>CAVRQC010000048.1:0-199213 GCA_963723205.1 uncultured Ignavibacteriales bacterium | reverse complement strand
CAACAAAAGCAATTTTGCTACGATTGAATGATTGGTTAAACGAGTAACATAACATTCAATCAATAATTCACTCATTCAATCGATAAAAGTTGAAGGATTAGTAATAAATATATAGCCTTATCAAAATAAACTTCCTATTTTAATAGAGTGAATTCTGTGATGATTTTAAAAATTAGCATTACTAGCTTTCATAACCTTAAGGTAATACTATTTAATTAATAATATTTCCAAGTGTTGAAAGAGAGATAGGAATGAAATTCATTAAATTCTTAATTTTACTTGCCCCATTATTATTATTATTATTTTCGTGTTCAACTTCCTACAAAAACGTTTTCCCAACATTAAATGATGGGAAGTATGATAGTGAATTCCCATATATGGCAGCTTCCAAACAACTGGAAGAAATCAGCAATACTATAGAGAGAATAAATTGTATTGCATTCTATAATTCATATCAATTAAAAGACGGTAGTAAAATCAAAAAATCAGATTTAAATGAAGAAACAATAGATAAAAATTTAAAGGGTAATATTTTTTATGAAAGAACCAGTTCGGGGACGGCGACAATATTATCAAACGAAAATGGCTATGTAGCTTTATTAACCGCAGCCCATATTGTTAGTTTTCCCGATACAGTAATTACTTACTTTTCTAATGCTAACGGAATTTATACTGATTATGTAGAAAGCATTTCAATTAAACAGAGTCAAAAAAATTATATTGCCGGTTTTCCAAATGGTAGTGAGGTTAATATTTTATTAAGTAATGATGATATAGATGTTGCAATACTTGGAAACAAATATAAACCTTCTTTTTCTATTTCATTACATGTATTTAACTATCCAAACGGAAATGCGAAAGAATTGGATTGGGGCAACTTTGTATATTTCTTTGGTTATCCTTTGAATTACAAAATGATTTCAAAAGGAATAGTAAGCAGTCCTTCATATGATAAAGACGGCGGCTTTTTAATTGACGGGGTTGTAAACAGAGGCTTCAGCGGTGGAATTGTTCTAGCTGTACGGGATGGTGTTCCTAATTTTGAACTGATCGGTATTATACAATGGATGCCCGAAGAAACTTTTTCTGTATTAACTCCGCCCAAGTCTTTAATTAATTATAATAAATTAATCCCTTATAATGGAAGTGAATATGTTGATCAGCTAAGACTTTATAAATACGGTATTACTAAAGTGATACCTGTAAATGTTATTGAAAATTTTATCAGGAAGAATGAAAATTTTTTGATACAAAAAGGATATGATCTAAAGAATTTTTTCCCGCAAAAATAGAATAACTGTTTTTACAGTTGAATCCTATTTCAATGTTTTTGTTTTTCGTTAAAAATTTTATCAGGATAAGGTATAATGAATATTTCGAATCGGATCCCCTAAGTGAAAAGAAAGATTTTACCAGGGGGAAAAAGTATCGAAACTGGATTCGATTCCATCCATAGCCTGGGAATGTGCATGCAATTCGTTCAGCTTATGAATAATAAGCAGAATTGCTTTCCTTTTCTCTTCAATCAATTCTGAAATAAATGAGGATACTTCAGGTAAATTACATTCGGTTACAACTCCTTCATAAAAGTGCACCATTGCTGCTTCTTTTCTTAAAGCATCGCTCAGCATTGCACATGTATTCCTGCATGTATGCATGCATTTAACTTCATCTTCGTTCATATTAACCTCTACTGCAAGGTTGTTTTAATTTATAGCTTATAATTTATAACTTAACTAACTTATTTGAACTGATTCCGTAATTAATTTCTTCCCTGTTTCCAATGCTTGTTCATTCAAAGGAATAAGATGATGATGTCTTTCCGGTAATACTTTTTTTAAAGCTTGAATTATGTTTTCAATTTTTACAATCGGTCTCTTTTCTAAAAATGCACCGACCATTATCATATTTGCAACTTGTTTCTTCCCCAGTTTTTGTGCTTCCTTATTTGAAGGAATACCAATGATTTCTATATCGGGACGTTTTGGCGGATTTATTATTGTAGATTCTTCATACATTAATAGTCCACCTTCTTTTACACTATTTTCAAATTTTTCCAGTGATGGCTGATTTAGGATTATTGCCGAATCAAATTTTGAAATTATCGGTGAACTAATCCTGCTAGTTGAGACTATTGTAATACAGTTTGCAGTTCCGCCTCTCATTTCAGGTCCATATGATGGCATCCAGCTTACTTCTTTATTTTCAATCATTGCAGCATAGGCAATGATTTGTCCCATTGAAAGAACTCCTTGTCCGCCGAATCCTGCAAAAATAATTTCATGTTCCATTTTAATAGGCCTTTGACTATTATGAATTCCTTTAATTATTTTTAGGGACTTTTATATCGCCAAGCGGGTAAAGAGGAAACATATTTTCTTCGAGCCACTTATTAGCTTCAAATGGAGTCATTTTCCATCCCGATGGGCAATTAGAAACAACTTCTATAAATGAAGTCCCTTTCTTTAGAACCTGATTCTCAAATCCTTTTTTAACAGCTTTTTTTAACTTTCGTACAGAGTTAGCATTATGCACAGCCTGACGGGTTACATAATAGGCCCCGGGTAATTGAGCAATTAATTCAGTGATTTTCAAAGGATAGCCAATTGCTGAAGATTCTCTTCCATAAGGTGAAGTTGATGTTACCTGGCCAAGTAATGTAGTTGGAGCCATTTGTCCACCGGTCATTCCATAAATTGCATTATTAATAAAAATAATTAAAATATTTTCACCGCGATTAACTGTATGTATTGTTTCTGCAGTTCCAATAGCTGCAAGATCTCCATCACCTTGATATGAGAAAACATATCTATCAGGTAATACCCGTTTAATACCTGTTGCAACGGCACTTGCTCTGCCGTGAGCAGCTTCCTGCATATCAATATCCATATAGTTATAAGCAAAAACAGAACAGCCGACTGGCGCAACACCAATGGTATTATTCTGTATTCCCATCTCTTCAACGACTTCCATTATAACCCTGTGAACAACACTATGACCGCAGCCAGGACAATAATGAAAAGCTGTGTCTGTTAAAGTTGAAGGTCTTTTATAAACTATTTCAAGTTCATCTAATTTTAATTCGCTTTCCATAAGTTCACCTCTAAACTTCGCTTAAATGTTTTTCCAGAAGAACTTCAATTTTCTCCAGAACTTCTTCGGGAGAAGGAATCATTCCACCCATTCTTCCTTTATAATGAACCGGGCATCTACCGTTAGCTGCTAAAGCTACATCTTCAACCATCTGTCCGGCATTCATTTCAACTGTAAGTATAAATTCAACTTTTAAAGACAGTTCGGAAATTATCTTTTTAGGGAAAGGATATAAAGTGATTGGTCTGAGTAATCCAACACGTAAACCCTTTTCCCTGGCAAGATCAACAGCCTTCTGGCATATTCTGGATGAAAGTCCGAATGCTACTAAAAGTACTTCAGCATCGGAAGTGTAGAATTCTTCATATCTGACTTCATCCTGAATTTTATTATATTTTTCCTGCAGCTGTATATTAATCTGTTCCATTCTTTCAGGTTCAATAAATAAAGAAGTAATGATATTTCTATCTCTTTCTTTTGTTTTTCCTGTAGTTGCCCAAGGAGTTTCACTATAGGGTAATGAACCTTCTGCAGGTAAAGCAACTTTTTCCATCATTTGACCTAAGGCCCCATCAGCTAAAATCATTGCAGGGTTTCTGTATTTCTCTGCAAGCTTAAAGGCATCGAAAACAAAATCGGCCATTTCCTGAACAGAAGAAGGAGCTAAAACAATTAAATGATAGTCTCCATGTCCCCCTCCTTTTACAGCCTGCCAGTAATCACCTTGTGAAGGCTGAATTGTACCAAGGCCTGGGCCGCCCCGATTTACATTTACAATTAAACAGGGAAGTTGTGCAGATGCAATATAAGATATTCCTTCCTGCATTAAACTTATCCCGGGTGATGATGATGAGGTCATTACTCTTGCACCAGCTCCGGCTGCACCAAATATCATATTAATTGCAGCTAGTTCGCTTTCAGCTTGAACAACCGTTCCTTTTCTTTTTGGTATTTCTTTTGTAAAATATTCCAGTACTTCCGATTGAGGTGTAATCGGGTAACCAAAGTAAGCATGAATTCCGGCTCTTATTGCCGCTTCAGCTAGAGCCTCATTCCCTTTCATTAAACGAATATCTTCGTTTTTGTTTAAAACTTTTTCCATGTTTTTATCCCACTTTTTTGAGCAGAAATTATACGGCTTTTTTTAGAACCGATTTTGGTTGCCGATAAACAGTAATTGCGACATCAGGGCATACTAATGCACAGTTAATGCAACCGGTACAATTATCCTGAATTAATTCTGCGAACCTATATCCCTTAATATTGATTTGAGAAGATAATCCAAGACTATTCTGAGGACATGCAGTAATGCACAATTCACATCCTTTGCATATATCCCGATCTATTATTACGGTCCCCCTAATCATGGTTAAACTCTTTTTTTTGTTTATGATTATATTTTTATTAAATCTGTGGTGGCAAGATATATGCCATTTATGACTATCAATTTTTTCGTCTTAAAATCGCTTATTATAATTGGAATTATAAAAGGATTGTCATAAATAAGAAATGTTTCAAAAGCTATTCTCTTAATTTAGAGAGGGCTATATAATCCCAGAACAAAAAGCAAGTACCTAATCGTATAAAAAATCAACAATTTATGAATTTGACTCTTAGCTGTTATTATAAAGCTTAATCAGACATTGCTCCCCCAAAAACATAAAATTTTATAACAAAATGAAAATTTATTAACAAACAAAGAAATACTTTTTCAAATGTTCATTATATATTTATTATTAATTCCCTTTATATATTTTTTAATTGTCGATAAATTCTTATAAAAAAATAATAAAATACAGATTTTTGCTTATTTCTAATGAAAATCACAATAATATTATTGAAAAGGTGTTTACATTAAACTAAATTGTATACGCAATGGAAAAAATTTTTTTTACAAAAATGAGCGGTGCGGGAAACGATTTTATCGTTATTGACAGTAATAAAAACCCGGATCTTTTATTAGATCCAGGTGTTATTACTAAATTATGTGATAGAAGAAATGGTATTGGTGCTGATGGTGTTATTACTATTTCTGATTTAGAGAATTATGACTTCAAAATGGATTATTATAATTCAGATGGTACTACAAAAACTTTATGCGGAAACGGTGCAAGATGTGCAATTAAATTTGCTCAATCGAGCAATAGATTGAAAAATGGAAAAGCGTCTTTTGTTGCCAACCAGGATATTTACTCAGGTGAAATCCTGGATGAAGAAGAAGTAAAATTTAATTTGAATACGCCAAAAGATATTTCAGGTAACCTGAAAATAGATGCATCAGGGCAGGATATTAATTATTTTTATGCAAATACCGGTTCTCCACATGTAGTTATCAAAATTGAAGAAATATTAAGAGAACCGAAAAATAAAGATTCATTTTACACAGATATTAATGATGTCCCGGTTTTTAATATCGGCAAAGAAATAAGATATCATAAAAATTTTTTACCCGGCGGAAGTAACATTAATTTCATTAAAATACTTGATAAAAAAATTTTGATCCGTACTTATGAACGAGGAGTAGAAGACGAAACACTTGCTTGCGGAACCGGTTCAGTTGCGTCTGCTATAATTGCATCATTGTTTTTTAATATAGAACCTCCTATAACATTATTAACAAGAGGAGGAGATGAATTAGTAGTTAATTTCAAAGTCGAAAGAAATAATATATCGAACTTATCTCTTTCAGGTCCGGCTAAAATAACATATTCAGGTAATTTTTTATTAAATGCATTTTCTTAAACATTGGAGATCAAATGTCTAAAGTTATATTCAATATTCAATATGAAGTAAATCCAGCAAAGAGAGATGAATATTTAGGAGTTGTGAGAGAACTTAAAAATCTTCTTAAGTCAGAAGGACTGGAGAGCTATGCCGTTTATGAAGTAAAGGGAAAGCAAAACCATTTTCAGGAAATTTATACATTCTCTTCTCCTGAGGCATATGAACAGTTTGAAGATGATCAAGATGAAAGAACAAACATTCTTATTAATAAACTGAATGACCTCACAAAAGATAATTCTACAAAGTATACTACATTATATGAAATAGTTGAAAATTAATTTAAGCGGCATTATGCCGCTTTATTAATTATATTGGGAACTAAATTTCATTTTTCACATCTTACTAATTAATGAATAAAAAACTTCATACAATTTATATATGGTCTTTTTTTATAATTGGAATTTTTGTTACTCTATTGCTGGGAATAAACGGTTATCAATATTATTCAGCACCAATTGAAAACAGGGTTTTCCTTACGCAGCATGCTTTGCTGAAACCGAGTGGTTTAATCGGGCATGGAGTTGGAATTTTAGGCTCGCTCATGATGATAGTGGGTGTTGCAGTTTATATGATTAGAAAAAGGTTCAGGACTTTTTTTAAGATAGGCTATCTAAAAAACTGGCTCGAATTACATATTTTTTTATGCAGTGTTGGCCCGGTATTGGTGTTATATCATACTGCTTTTAAATTCGGGGGAATTGTTGCTGTAAGTTTCTGGAGTATGGTGGCCGTTGTTTTAAGCGGGGTAGTCGGGAGATTTTTATATGTCCAGATTCCTCATACTATACAAGGCCAGGAAGTAAGTTTAAAAGAGCTGAATCAGATAAATGAAGATCTAACCTTGCATTTAAAAAATGATTTAATGATTAATGAGAAATTAATCCTGAAGTTAAACGAATTTTCTTCACTCGACAAATATAAACGTATAAAATTCAGTACGAGTTTTCTTTTTTTAATTAAAGATTATTTTGGTATTAAAAGACTTTTAAACGAACTCAAATCAGAATTAAAAAAATTATCTTTAAGTTCGAAACAATATTCAGATATTATCAAAACTGCTAAAAACAAATTGGTTATTTCCAAAAGGATTGGAATGCTTCGTACTATGCAGAAATTTTTTAAATACTGGCATATTGTACATTTGCCTTTCGCAATTACTATGTTTATTATTATGCTTATACATGTCGGTGTAACAATTGCTTTTGGTTATAAATGGATTTTCTAACAGGAGAATAGTATGAAGTTTAAGCCGCTTTACGCTTATTTAAGTCTAGTAGTAATTTTAATTGTTTTTCTAGTAGTCTTTACACAAAAAAACAATAGTATTGAAACACCTCAGGATATTGCTAATAAGGAAATCCCTAATGATGATATTCATAAAGGATTACAGAATGGTGAAGCTCCAAGTAGGAGTAATGTATCTGCAGATATAATACATAAAATGGAAGAATTAAAAAAAGAAGCCGAAGAAAATCCTAATGATACTTTAAAGCTTAAAGAATATGCCGACTTTCTTACTGAAGCTCATAAACCGGACGAGGCTATTCAGTACTATCAGAAAATATTAAAGGTGGATCCTAAAAGAACTGATGTATACTTCGCACTATCTTTTATTTATTACAATAAACACGATTATGATAAATCAGAGAAGTATACTAATAAAATATTATCTTATGACAAAAAAAATCCTTTAGCTTTATATAATCTTGGTGCTATTTGGGCAACAAAAGGGGATAAGAATAAAGCAAAGGAAATCTGGAATGAAATAATTACTAAATTCCCTAATTCTGAAGCAGCTAAAACTGCAGAAGAATCCTTATCCAATTTGGATAAATAAAAAAATATTTTTTATATTATTTACGTAAAATTTGCAGGGTAATTACCAAATTATCAATAATTAAAGGGTATTTTTCATTTCTAAATTTTGATACTGCGTTAAAAAGCTGGTTTAATTAATTAGCATAATTCTTGCGTTTATTTATTTTTCATTAAAAAATTTATATATCCCTATTGGAAGTATTACTCGAAAATACCATAAGCTATTTTATAATCTTGTTGATGGCGGGCTCCATTCTTTTTTATTACCTGCGGAAAAAAAAGAAAAGAGCTATATCTACATATGAAAAAATTGAAAAAGCAAAAGAGCTAGGTCTTTTTGAACCTGTTTCACTTCACCCGGTAGTTGATACAGAAACCTGTATCGGAAGCGGCGCCTGCATTGCTGCCTGCCCTGAAAGAGATATTTTTGGATTAGTAGACGGTCATGTAAGAGTTATAAACGCATCAAGGTGTGTTGGTCATGGTGCTTGTTTCCATGCATGCCCTGTTCAGGCAATTACTTTATTTATTGGAACTGAAAAAAGAGGTGTAGAACTTCCACAGGTTTCTCCTGATTTTGAGACAAATATTCCTGGTTTGTTTATTGCCGGAGAATTGGGTGGAATGGGATTGATCAAGAATGCTGTTGAGCAGGGTAAGCAGGCAGTCGAAAATATTTCAAGGAAAATAAAACATTCGTCTCCAGCGGATTATGATTTAATTATTGTTGGTGCAGGACCGGCAGGAATATCAGCATCACTGGCTGCTAAAAAAAATAATCTTAAATATTTAACTGTTGAACAGGATAATCTTGGCGGTACTGTATTTAATTTTCCACGGGCTAAAGTTATTATGACATCACCAATGGATCTTCCTCTTTATGGAAAGGTGAAATTATCTGAAACTTCAAAATCTGAATTGTTGGGTATGTGGGATGATATATTAAGCAAGAATAAAATTGTAATTAAAGAACAGGAAAAAGTAGAGGAGATACAAAAGCTGAATAATCATTTTGAAGTGAAAACCAACAAAGGTATTTACAAATCGAAATTCGTTTTGCTTTCAATAGGCAGAAGAGGTTCGCCAAGAAAATTAGTAGTTCCCGGTGAACAGAAGGAAAAAGTTTATTATAGATTATTAGAACCTGAGTTGGTTAAAAATACTAAGGTTTTAATTGTTGGAGGCGGAGATTCAGCAATCGAATCGGCATTGCTTTTAAAAGGGGAAAACAACGAAGTTACTATCTCATACCGCGGTAATACTTTTTCAAGAATTAAACCCAAGAATCTTGATAAAATAAATGAAGCCGAATCTCAGGGCCACGTAAAAATTATTTTCAACTCGAATGTTAAGGAAATAAAAGACAGATCTGTGGTATTATCAATCAATGATATGGAAGAAGTAAAGGAAATAGAAAATGATCTGGTTTATATTTTTGCAGGCGGAATTCTCCCAACAGAATTCCTTGAAAAGATAGGTATTAAGATCACTAAAAAATTTGGTGAAGCAGTCTTATCTCATAAGAACTAAAGTTAAGAATTTTTATATATATAGGGAGTTTGCAGTATTTGTCCGGTAAACCGAGAAAAGAATATAAAGCTCTTTTATTAGCAATAATTTTTACATGCTCTGGACTTGCATTTCAAGTATTTGGCCAGATTTCTCCAGGCGATTTGACAACTGCTCATGCAAAACTGGAAGGAATGAGTAATTGTACAAAGTGTCACGAACTTGGTGAGAAAGTTCTAAATTCAAAATGTCTTGATTGCCATTCGGAAATAAAAAATTTAATGAAAGAAGGAAAAGGATATCATTCGAGTTCCGATGTAAAAGGGCAAGACTGCGTAAAATGCCATAGCGAACATAATGGGAGGGATTTCAGAATTATCAATTTTGATCCTAAAAAATTTGATCATAACAAAACGAGCTATACTTTAACAGGAAAGCATTCAGAAATTGATTGTAATGATTGTCATCAGCCCAAATTTATTTCCGGCAAATATTTTAAAAGAATCAATAATACTTACCTTGGTTTGACAGAAAATTGTTATACATGTCATGAAGATTATCATCAGAATACTCTTGGAAATAATTGCGGTTCATGCCATAATACAGTAAGCTTTAAGCCTGCTGCTAAATTCGATCATTCAACAGCTGCATTTAAATTAACCGGAGCGCATATAAAAGTTGATTGTACTAAGTGTCATATTAAAGAAAAAAGAAACGGCAAGGATTTCCAGGTATTTAAAGGTGTTTTATTCGAAAGCTGCGAATCATGCCATAAAGATGTTCACAAAGGGAAATTCGGAAAAAATTGTGTAAGCTGTCATTCAACTATATCATTTAAAGATATAAACAGAAAAGAATTTAATCATGATAAAACAAAATTTCCTCTCAGGGGTGCTCATAAAAATGTTAAGTGTTCAGATTGCCATGGAAGAGATTTAAGTTCAAAACCAAAATTTACTAAGTGTACGGATTGTCATAAAGATGCTCACTTCGGCGAGTTTACGGTTAATAGAGTAGTGAGAGATTGCAAAGATTGTCATTCAGTAGAAAGTTTTCGAATTACCAGTTTTACTATAGCAGATCATAATCTTATTAAATTTGAATTGACAGGTGCACATTTGGCAGTTCCATGCAGATCATGTCATTTTAAAGAAGAAATAAAACAATGGCATTTTAAAAATTTTGGTTTGAATTGTATTGATTGTCATAATAATGTTCATGGAAATGAAATAAAAGAAAAGTTCATGCCCCAAAATAATTGCAGCTCATGTCATTCAACAGCCGGCTGGGAAACAATTTCTTTTGGTCATGATCTTACAGGGTTTAAACTTGAAGGAAAGCATCAGACTGTTAAATGTAAAGACTGTCATGAAAATAAAAATGAGGATAGTAAAGTTGAATTTAAATTTGCCTCTCTGAAATCTAATTGTCAGACATGTCATCGAGATATTCATTTTGGGCAATTTAATTCAGAAGCAAATAGAAGTGAAAACGTCTGTACAAACTGCCACGGATTTGATAACTGGAAACCTGTTAGATTTGATCACGAAAAGACGGTATTTTCTTTAAAAGGAGCTCATGAAAAATTATTCTGTTCATCATGTCACGAGAAAGTTCAGGAAAACGGAAATGTATTTATCAAATATAAATTAAAAGTTTTCAAATGCGCATCTTGTCATTCATAGTATTTATTATAATCGGAACTATCTATGTGTTTCCGCAATCTCCTCACGGGAAAAATTTAAAAGTAGATTGCGCATTCTGCCATGAATCGACTAATTGGAAAATAATACCTAAGCAGATTAAATTTGATCATAATAAAGAGACATCTTTTGAATTAACCGGACAGCATAAGGAAGTTAATTGTCAATCCTGTCATAAAAGTCTGATTTTTTCAGAAGTTAAATCAGAATGCATTTCCTGCCATAAAGATGTTCATCAAAATACATTGGGACCTGATTGCGAAAGATGTCATACAACCAATACATGGATAGTATCCAACATTATTCAGATACATCAGAATAGCCGTTTTCCGCTTGTCGGTGTACATCAAAATATTGATTGCTTAAGCTGTCATTCGGGATATGATAATTTGCGTTTCCCTCCCCAAAGTATTTCATGTTTTAGTTGTCATGCTAAGCAATATTATGCAACTATTTCCCCAAATCATGTCCAATCAAATTTTTCCACTAATTGTGAGGATTGCCATAGCTTAACGAGTTTTACCTGGGGCAATACTAATTTTGATCATAGTTTCTTTCCGCTGGTGGGAGGACACAATATTGCCAATTGTTTTAGTTGTCATGTTCAGAGTTCTAATTTTAAAGGTTTAAGTACTGATTGTTATTCATGTCATAATCAGCAGTATTTACTAACAAAAAATCCTGATCATGTTCAAGCTAAGTTTTCAACTGCATGTCAGGATTGTCATAATATTAATAGTTTTACTCAAGCAACTTTTGTTCACAATTCAACAGGATTTACTTTAACAGGAGCTCATGCTGGCATTTCATGTCAATCATGCCATACAGTTGGTTATGTAAATACGTCTAGTGATTGTTATTCATGTCATAGTAAAGATTTTGCTGCAACAACTGTTCCCAATCATGTAACTCAGGGGTTCCCGCACGATTGTTCACAATGTCATTCAACTACTAACTGGAGCGGAGCTGCATTTGATCATACTACAACCGGTTTTACATTAACAGGTGCACATGCAACAGTCACTTGTCAGTCATGTCATTCAGCCGGATATACCAATACATCAAGCGATTGCTATTCATGTCATAGTAATGATTTTGCAAAAACAACAGATCCAAATCACGCAACTCAAGGATTCTCACACGATTGTTCACAATGTCATTCCACAACAAACTGGGGTGATGCGAACTTTAATCATAGTATCACGGGTTTTGCATTAACAGGTGCGCATGCAACAGTCACTTGTCAGTCATGTCATTCAGCCGGATATACCAATACACCAAGCGATTGTTATTCATGCCATAGTAATGATTTTGCAAAAACAACAGATCCAAATCACGCAACTCAAGGATTCTCACACGATTGTTCACAATGTCATTCCACAACAAACTGGGGTGATGCGAACTTTAATCATAGTATCACGGGTTTTGCATTAACAGGTGCGCATGCAACAGTCACTTGTCAGTCATGTCATTCAGCCGGATATACCAATACACCAAGCGATTGTTATTCATGCCATAGTAACGATTTTACAGCTACTACAAATCCTAATCATGTCTCCCAGGGATTTCCGCATGATTGTTCACAATGTCATTCAACAACAAATTGGAGTGGAGCTACATTTGACCATAGTACAACCGGTTTTGCATTAACAGGCGCTCATGCAACGGTTACTTGTCAGTCATGTCATTCCGCCGGATATACAAATACACCAAACGATTGCTATTCATGTCATAGTAATGATTTTGCCGGTACTACAGATCCGAATCATGTAGCTCAGGGTTTTTCACATGATTGTTCGCAATGTCACTCAACAACAAATTGGGGAAATGCAAACTTTGATCATAATAAAACCGGTTTCCCATTATTAGGTGCACATTCAACTGCAACTTGTCAGTCATGTCATAATTCTGGTTATACAACTCCCCCATCTATTAATTGTTACAGTTGTCATCAGGCAAAATATCAGGCAGCAGCTAATCCGAATCATACGACTGCCGGATTGCCCCAAACCTGTCAGGATTGTCATAACACAACAGCATGGTCGCCGTCAACATTTAACCATACTAACACAGGCTTTAGTTTAACAGGTGCTCATGTTTCTTTGGATTGTTCGTCATGTCATAAAGGAACGGTAACTGGACTAACAACTGACTGTTATTCGTGTCATAGTCAGGATTATTCAAATACAACAAATCCGCCGCACAGTTCTCAAGGATTTCCGCATGATTGTACTCAATGCCATTCAACAACAAACTGGAGCGGAGCAACATTCGATCATAATACTACCGGATTTCCTTTAACAGGTGCACACTCAAGTGTATCATGTCAATCGTGTCATACATCAGGTTATGCTACAGCACCACCTGCTAATTGCTATGATTGCCATACTGCTGACTATAACAGTACTACGAATCCGCCCCATCAGTCAGCAGGTTATCCGACGAATTGTACCCAATGCCACACTACTACTGCATGGTCGCCGTCAACATTTAATCATACGCAATATTTCCCGCTTACCGGACGCCATAATGTATCATGTGAAAGCTGTCATCAAACTATATCGAATTTTGCAATTCATTCATGTAATACCAGCTGTCATCAAAATGATCATCATCAAAATGAGGATTGTTATAATTGCCATAAAACTGGTAGTGGAGATTAATAATGAATTATGAAATGAATGTTTATGAATAAGAAATATTTAGAAATATTATTTTTAATCATTGTTCTGATTTTTTCATCTGCTACATTAATGGCAAAGGAAATTAGAAGTAAAAAGGATGGAAAAATTTCTTTTATTACCTCACAAAATATTTATATAAAATTTGAAAATACAGAAGGCATTTCAACCGGGGATACTGCCTATTATAATCATAAAGGAAAATTTATTCCTGTAATGGTAGTTCAATTTTTGTCTTCAACTTCCTGTTCAGGGAAAAAAATCAGTGGTATAAATCTAAAAATAGGTGATAATGTTACTGTCTGGTCTTTAAATGATGAACCTGAGGTTGTAACAAATAAAAAAGCAGGAAATGAAAAAGATTCAAATTTGGTTAATGATATCCAACAACAAGAGATCAGGAAAGATAAGTTTAAAATTCCGGTGCACCGTTCAAATTTTTATGGCAGCTTCACTGCAAATTCTCTTTCAGGTTTTGCGAACTATGCAAATAGTGTAGGAACACAGAGATGGCGGTATACACTTAATCTCCATGCAGAAAATATAAACGATTCTCCTTTCTCATTTACAAATTATATGAATTTCTCTTATTTAACATCAAATTGGAGCAATATAAAAACTAATGTATTTAATAATCTGAAAATATATGATCTGTCGTTAGGTTATAAGGTGAATAATTTCAGTATTTGGCTGGGAAGACACATGAACAATAATATCTCCAGTGTAGGGCCAATTGATGGATTGCAGATTGAAAAGGGATTTGGAAAGTTTGCCTTCGGAG
This sequence comes from uncultured Ignavibacteriales bacterium, assembly GCA_963723205.1. Lineage (GTDB taxonomy): Bacteria > Bacteroidota > Ignavibacteria > Ignavibacteriales > Ignavibacteriaceae > CAVQBP01. The sequence goes on along the minus strand of CAVRQC010000048.1, from coordinate 184,844 downwards.
GTGTTATCGGTTCGAGGCCTGATTTTTTACACCTGGGACTTAACTCCAATTTATTTGAATTCGGGGCTTATATTTAATAGAATAGATACAATCAATAACAGAATGATGCAAAGTTCCATTGCAATTTTCCAGCAATCAAATCATGGTAAAACAGATAGACGGTTTTTGTATTTTCAACATAATAACAACATAGTAAATAATTTGTATCTGTTCTTTTCATCCGAAATTGATCTTTTTAAATTACAGAACAATAAAGCAAAAAGTGATTTTTCTTTGACAAGCTTATACTTATCTACGCAATACACACCTATAAGATTATTAACAATTAATTTGTCTTATGATGCAAGGAGAAGCGTTATATATTATGAGACTTTCAAAAGTCTTTATGATAGTCTTTTCGAAAATCAGTTAAGGCAGGGACTCAGATTAAGTTTTTTTATCAGACCTTTTAGAGGGATGTTTCTAAATATAGGGGGCGGTTATAGTTTTCAAAAGGGAGACATAAAACCTTCCAGGAATTTTAATATTTCTATCACTAAGTCAGATATTCCTCTTCTTGATATGTCTGCTTCTCTTACTCTTAACAGGATATTCAGCAACTATCAGTCAGGATCAGTTTACGGTGTTACTCTAACTAAATATATTCCGTTTAATTCTACAACTATAACAGCCGGGATTTCTAAATTACAATACAACTTTGGAGGTTTTACTGGAAACATTGACCAAAAAGTTTTGACGTTACAAATTTCTACAAAACTTATAAATCATTTATATTTCAATATTTATTATGAAGGTGATTTCCAGGGAAAGACTACTTTCGGTAGACTGATGGCAGGAATTAATTACAGGTTTTAACTGAAGATATAAAAGAATACTTTTCCAATTCAATATCATACAATAAATATTATCTGAATAGGGGACATTTCAAAATAAAAAAGTTATTGTCATAATTCTTATTGGCTTGATTCAAAGGTTTTAACTTATTTTAATATTATAACTCAAAAAGAAATATATTGGGAGGTTTTATGAATAGAAAAATATTCCTTTTTCTTTTTACTTTTTTAATTATTCCTTTTTATCTGCACTCGCAGGAAAAAGAAGTAAAAAGAACGGGAGGTTATGCAAGGTTTTTAAGTTTAGGCAATAATCCTTATATAATAGATCCTGAAGCTATAAAAATAAATCCTGCCTGGAGTACTTACTACTATGATTTTCTGTGGGGTGATATCGGTTCAAACACCGGAGATAATTTTGGAAATTCCAGTAATGGTCAGTTTGCAGGTGTTAATTTTGCACTTAATAAAAAATTCACATTAGGATTAATGTTAACCAGGAATGACTTTAATACATTTTCAATCGGAAAGCTTGATCCTCTATCATATTTGGGAACAGGTTTTGGGGTATTGCAGGAAGTCCCGGGTGTAGTTCCATTGAATAATAACCTTGAAATTTTTTCTTCCTTGAAATTCAGAAAGATTATTCTGGGTTTGGGAATTGCATATGCTGCTTCTAAAAATAATTCCAAGCCACCAAATACAGGTGAAACCGATATTACTGCCCGGCAGCTTGGGATAAACGGAGGCATTATTGCAACACTATCAAGGGAAGTATATCTTGATGCAGGAGTGAGTTTTATTTTTCCAAGTGCGTCTAATGAACCTCCAGCCCCTGCTGCAAAAATAAGTGCATCGCAAACAATAATCAGCATTAATGCAAGACTATTCTGGCGTTATTCAAGCAAACTGAGATTTATTCCAGTATTGAATTTTACAAATGCAAACGGCAGCCAGGAAATAAATGGACAAACAGGTGACCTGAACTCTTTAACCTCAATTGGTTTTGGCTTCGGTTTTGAGTATACAATAGGAGATTTTCTTTTGGTCGGCGGACCTGGATTTTATAGTAATTCATGGAAAATTCCTTCAATACCGGGAAATCAACCGGAATTGTATAATTCATCTTTTACCTTTCCAATATGGAATTTAGGTGCGGAATGGACGGTTTTGAACTGGCTGGTTGCCAGAATGGGGTATACTGCTTCGACCAGTAATAATACTACCCAAACCGGATTAGGTAGTACGGCAGTAATGGAAAATATAATAACACAATATTCCCCCGGTATATTCACTTTAGGTTTAGGTTTGAGATTCGGAGATTTTTCTCTGGATGCTACAATAAATAGCGATGTTTTGAGAGAAGGTTTGGGGAATATTGGTGGAGGCAGAACTTTTGGATATATATCTACAAGTTATGCATTCTGAAAGTTCTAATTAAGTAGAAATGAATTTAGGTGCTGAACAAACGGCACCTTTTATTTTAATTAGGTGTATAGCAAAATATATATACCTTGAGTAAATAATTGATTATAATTTATTTTTGTATAATTTTTAATAATTAAAAATTTTATATAATATTAAATGTAATTCCCCTGAGATTTAGGTAATAAAAAAGAGAAACAGAACTGAATAAAATGTTTGAATATGTAGGTGCATTACATATGCATTCAACTTTTTCTGATGGCTCAGGAGAAGTAAAGGAAATTGGTAAATTCGCCGGTGAAATCGGATTGGATTATATTATTCTGACAGATCATAATACACTCCGGGCATTAAAAGAAGGTTATGAAGGATGGTATGGAAATACTTTACTTTTAGTCGGTTGTGAAATAAATGATAAAGAAAATAAAAATCATTACCTGGCTTTTGGAATAAATGAAACATATTCAACTAGAATGTCTGCAAAAAACTATGTGAAAAAGGTTAAAGAAGCCGGAGGAATTGGTTTTCTGGCTCATCCGCATGAAAAACGAACTCACATGAAAGAACATCCGCCCTATCCATGGGTTGAATGGGATACGGAAGATTTTACTGGAATTGAAATATGGAACCACATGTCTGAGTGGATGGAAAACTTAACTGAGCAAAATAAATATCAGTCTTTTGTTCACCCGTTAAAAACGATTGAAGCACCTCCACCGGAAACATTAAAGATCTGGGATCAATTGAACTTAAAACGTAAAGTTATTGGAATTGGCGGAATCGATGCCCACGCTCATAAATATAATTTGCTGGGATTTTTGGAAGTTGAAATATTTCCTTATAAAGTTTTATTTAAATCGATTAGAACTCATATATTATTAAATGAAAAAATTGAAAAAGGGAAAAATGAAAGTCATCTAAAAAGAGCAAAAGATTTAATATACGGTGCCTTACGAGAAGGAAAATGTTTTGTTGCAAATGATTATCACGGGGATTCCACAGGATTTAAATTCTTTGCAGAGGCTGCCAAAATTACTTATCAAATGGGGGATGAAATAAAGAGAAGTAATAATATAAAGTTTAAAGTATTGGTTCCACAAAAAGCTGAAATAAAATTTTTTAGAAACGGAAAAAAGATTGAAGCAATTGAAAGCGAAAAAGCCGAATTTAAAATTACCAGGAAAGGGGTTTATCGGGTAGAAGTTTTTTTGAATGAAAAAGCGTGGATTTATTCAAATCATATTAGAGTTGTCTAATTAAAAATTAACAATTATGATTAATTAATTTATTTTAGTTCGTAGAATTGTTCATTGTTAATTATTCATTAAAAAAGCGCCCATAGTTCAACTGGATAGAACGTCGGATTCCGGTTCCGGAGGTTGAAGGTTCGAGTCCTTCTGGGCGTACTTAAAAGAAGTCAAAAATAAAAAGTCAAAAGTCAAAAATCTTAACATGGAGTAGAACAGCTAAAAGTAAAAATAATATTAAATTTTAATTTTTTTGAATTTTAACTTTTGACTTTTGACCTTCCATGTTTTTCATTATTTTAGTTTTCTATTTTTATTGAAGGATTAACATGCTTACTAAGAAGAAAAAATTATCTAAAAAAGAAATAAAACAGGATAAATTAGTTGAGACCTATTACAAAGCTTATGGATATTTCGAAGAAAATAAGTCCAGAATGTTATCTTACGCTGTGGTTTTAGTAGTTATCGTGTTTGCAGCAATCTATTATATCAATCATAAAAAAGAAAATAATGAAAAAGCCGAGGTTTTACTATCCCAGGTAATGAATCTTTATGATCAGGGCTCATACCTTGAAGCAATTGAGGGAAGACCATCTCAGAATATTATCGGACTTAAAAAAATAGTGGAAGATTATGGAAGCACTGAAAATGGTGAAACGGCTAAAATTTACCTTGCTAATTCTTATGATATGCTTGGAAAACCGGATGAAGCATTAAAATATTACAGTGACTATGATGGAAGCATTTCCATTTATAACGCTGCTGCACTTGCGGGCCAGGCAGGAATTTATGCCGGAAGAAAAGAATATGAAAAAGCAGCCGATTTATTTAAAAAAGCATCCCGTATTTCTAAAACGAATGTATTAAATCCTGATTATATGTTAGATGCAAGCATAAATTATATAAATGCTGATAAAGAAGAAGAAGCAAAAGAATTACTCGAAAGCATAAAAAAAGATTATCCTACATCACAGGCCACTTCAAAGGCAGATGAATATTTGGCCATGGTAGATTAAAATTTTTCTATAAGTTAAGGATACACTTTTCTTTCTGAAATGCTTGTTTAATAATAGGTTTATACGAAAATCTAATTTTGCAAAAATTGACGTTTTTTGTAAAAAATTAACAAAAAATACCTCAAAATTTAACATTTCTTATAAAAATTTTCAGTTTTTTGTAATTTTAAATTCTTGACTTTCAGACCTTATATATCTATTTTTTTCTTCTTAAAATAATTTAATATAAGTTAAATGTAGTACATATGCCAGATACTTCAGATTTCCGCACCGGTTTAATTATAAAGTTTAAAAATGATTTATATACAATAGTAGAATTTCAGCATGTAAAACCGGGAAAAGGGGGAGCTTTCGTTAGAAGCACCTTAAAAAATTTAAAAACAGGTAAGGTTTTAGATAATACTTTCAGAGCTGGTGAAGGTATTGACATTGTAAGGGTTGAAAGAAGAAAATACCAGTATCTTTACAGGGAAGGAAACTTTTTAGTCTGTATGGATAATGATACTTTTGAACAAATAAATATTCCAATTGAATTTTTTGGCGATGGTGTTGATTATTTAAAGGAAAGTGAAGAAGTTGATATCTTATTTAATGGTGAAGAGATAATTAATGTAGAAATACCAATCTTTGTAACTTTAAAAGTTGTAGAAACTGAACCAGGTTTTAAAGGTGATACAGCTACTGGAGCTACCAAACAGGCTAAACTTGAAACAGGAGCAACTGTTAATGTCCCCTTATTTATTAATGAAGGAGATGTTCTAAAGATTGATACAAGAGTAGGGGGCTACGTCGAGAGAGTAAAATCTTAAAAAAGAGGGCGATAAAATGGATTTGAATTTAATAAAGAAGCTGGTTAAGGTTGTTGATTCCAGTGAAATTACTGATCTTGAAGTTGAAGAGAATGGCTTACGGGTCAAAATTGCAAAGAAAATTAGGATGGGAATTCCTGTAACACAACCTCAAATATTAGCAAACACTCCTTCTGTTAACAATAATAATGATCAAACTATTGTTCAAGAAAAAATAATTACTAAAGAAGAACCTAAAAACAATTTCCATGAAGTAAAATCTCCCATTGTTGGTACCTTTTACAGAGCACCGGCTCCCGATGCTGATCCATATGTTCAGATTGGTGATACTATTTCCGTTGGATCTGTTTTATGTATTGTTGAAGCTATGAAATTAATGAATGAAATTGAATCTGATATTGAGGGTAAAATTGTTAAAATTTTAGCAGAGAATGGAAAACCTGTTGAGTATAACCAGCCTCTCTTTTTAATTCAACCGGATTGACCCATTTCTAAAATATTGAGAAAAAATTGTTTAATAAAATTTTAATTGCTAACCGCGGCGAAATAGCTTTACGAATATTACGAACCTGTAAAGAATTAGGTATTAAAACGGTTGCTGTATATTCTGAAGCAGATAAAAATTCTCTCCATGTTACCTTTGCAGATGAAGCTGTCTGCATCGGACCACCTCCGGGTCGTGACAGTTATTTGAAAATTCCTATAATAATTTCTGCTGCCCAAATTACAGGTGCAGATGCAATACATCCTGGCTACGGATTTTTAGCTGAGAATGCAAACTTCTCTGAGATTTGTGCCGAATCAAATATAAAATTTATTGGTCCTTCCCCTGAGATGATTAGAGCTATGGGCGATAAGGCTTTTGCAAAAGAAACTATGAAGAAGAATGGTGTCCCTGTTATTCCTGGAAGCGATGGAATTGTTCATGATATTGGAGAAGGGAAAAAAATTTCATCAGAAATAGGGTATCCGGTTATCATTAAAGCTTCTGCAGGCGGTGGTGGCAAAGGGATGAGAATTGTATGGGAAGAAAAAGAATTTGAAAAAGCTTTTCAAACTGCTCGCTCTGAAGCAGAATCTTCATTTGGAAATCCTGATGTATACCTTGAAAAATTTGTAGAAAATCCCCGTCATGTTGAAATTCAGGTTATGGGTGATAGTTTTGGAAATGCATATCATTATGGCGAGAGAGACTGTTCCGTTCAGAGAAGGCATCAAAAATTAATTGAAGAATCTCCTTCACCCGCCATTGATTCTGAAATCAGGAAAAGAATGGGTGAAACTGCAATAATTGGAGCTAAAGCTGTTAACTATGAAGGTGCCGGAACCATTGAATTCCTTTTAGACAGGCACAAGAATTTCTATTTTATGGAAATGAATACACGTATTCAGGTTGAACATCCTGTTACTGAATTTGTTTATAATGTTGATTTAATCAGGCAGCAAATTCTTGTAGCTGCAGGTGAGAAAATTGAAACACTGCCCGGTACACCGCAAGGACACAGTATAGAATTTAGAATAAATGCAGAAGATCCTGCAAAAGGTTTCAGACCTTCTCCCGGCCAAATTGAATCTCTTCATTACCCCGGTGGATTTGGAGTCCGTATTGATTCTCATATATATCAGGGATATGTTATTCCGCCTTACTATGATTCTTTGTTGGCCAAATTGATCGTTTGGGGTACCGATAGAGAACATGCAATTTTAAGAGGGAAAAGAGCACTTGAAGAATTTACGGTTGAAGGAATAAAAACAACTATTCCATTTCATATTAAAGTTCTTGAAGATAGAAAATTTCTTAGTGGAAATTTTGATACGAGTTTTTTGGATACCTTTGAATTTTAATTACCGCATTGGATAAGATATGGATAAAAAATAAAAATGGTTACGATTGTTCTCAAAATCATTCCTTTCATTTGCTCGTTTTCCATATTATCCAAATCAAAAGTAATTTAATAATTTAGATTATGTAAAATAATTACATTAAATTTCAGATAATAAATTATTTCTTTGAGGTTTAAATGAATCTACCAACTAATATTAAATATACAAAAGAACATGAGTGGATTTCTATATCAAATAATATTGGGACAATAGGTGTTACGGATTATGCACAAGGTGAACTTGGTGATGTAGTTTTTGTTGATATTGATCCAAATATCGGGGAAGTAAAAAAAGGTGAATCTATTGGTACAATTGAAGCTGTAAAAACAGTTAGTGATATCTTTGCACCGGTCAGCGGAAAAGTTGTTGAAGTAAATAAAGAATTAACTAATACACCTGAAGTTGTCAATTCAGATCCTTATGGCTTAGGATGGATGGTAAAAATCGAAGTTAAAGATCAAAATGAATTAAGTGATCTCTTAAATGCCGAACAATACAAGGAATTAGTTGATCATTAAAATCTTTATAGCAATTTAATATTGAAAATAATACTGATATATAGATTATAAATTTTGAAACCTGATATTTGTTTTTAATATTGAGTTTATTATTATTGTCTGCGCATAAGTCTTTCAGGGGAAAATTAGTTGTTGCAATTATTCTGCAGGAAATATTTCATTATTTAAATGTTTAGCAAAGAAAATATCTTAATAATTGATTTTGGTTCTCAATATACCCAGCTGATAACCAGGCGGGTTAGGGAAGCAAATGTTTACTCCGAAATTTTCCCACATACAATCTCATTGGAAAAAGTAAAGGAAATAAATCCATCGGGAATAATTTTATCCGGTGGTCCAATGAGTGTGTATGATAAAAATGCCCCACAACTTGAACCATCAATTTTAAAGCTAAATATTCCTGTCCTCGGAATTTGCTATGGCCTCCAGGTTATATGCAAAGAGTTTAAAGGTATTGTCGAACCAGCATCAGATAGAGAATATGGAAAAGCTTTACTACGAGTTTCCAATGAATCATGTTTATTTGAAGGTGTTAAGAAAGAATCAACTGTGTGGATGAGTCACGGCGACTACTTGACAAAAATTCCACAGGGTTTCGAAGTTACAGGTAAATCTGATCATTCACCTATATGTGCTATTTCAAATAGTGAAAAAAATATTTATGGAGTTCAATTCCATCCTGAAGTAAATCATACTGAAGAAGGAAGAAAAATAATCAGTAATTTTTTAATTAAAATTTGTAAATGCAAAAGAGACTGGACTCCTAAAAATTTTATTGAAGAAAATATTAAAAAGATTAAGAATTCCGTCGGGGAAGAAAATGCTATTTGTGCTTTAAGCGGTGGAGTCGATTCTACTGTTGCAGCAGTTTTAGTACAAAAAGCTATTGGAGATAAACTTCTTTGTATTCATATAGATACCGGTTTAATGCGGAAAAATGAAAGTCAATTAATAGCAAAAATGTTTGAAGATAAGTTGCGCCTGAATATTGTAAACATTGATGCTTCGGATAGATTTTTGAATAACCTTAGCGAGGTTTCCGATCCGGAAAAGAAAAGAAGAATTATTGGGAATACATTTATTGAAGTATTTGAAGAAGAAGCAAAAAAGTATAAAAATACCGGATTTTTAGTGCAGGGAACTTTGTATCCTGATGTCATTGAATCGGTACAGGTTAAAGGTGCTTCGGCTACTATAAAAACACATCATAATGTCGGCGGTTTACCTGAAAAGATGAATTTAAAATTGATCGAACCATTCAGAGAATTATTCAAGGACGAAGTGAGAAATGTTGGAAGAGAATTGAATATTCCTGAGGAATTTATTGAAAGGCATCCATTCCCAGGACCAGGTTTGGCTGTAAGGATTTTAGGAGATATAACAAAAAGCAAACTTGATATTTTAACGGAAGCTGACGATATTTTTATAAATGAAATCAAAAAAGCTGGTATATATAATAAGATTTGGCAGGCATTTTCTGTACTTCTTCCCGTACAATCGGTGGGTGTTATGGGGGATTCACGAACATATGAAAATGTATTAGCTTTACGTGCAGTTACGTCAGTAGATGGTATGACTGCAGACTGGTTTAGATTTGAACACGAATTTTTAGAACTGGTTTCAAATAAAATCATAAATAAGGTTCATGGAATAAACAGGGTTGTTTATGATATTAGTTCGAAACCTCCGTCCACAATTGAATGGGAATAGCATATGAATGAAAAATACCAGGTCGATCATAAATTAAAAGTTGCTGCAGATTATGAAGCACAGGGGAAACATCTTCATGCAATCCAGTTATATAATTCAATTATGGATGAATATCCTGAGTTTGAGGAAGTCTATTTCTATCTTGCAGAATTATATGAGAAAATGGGAAATTTAGAACCCGCTTTTAATTTGCTTTATTCTCTTCTTGATAAGGAACCTGAAAATAATGAAGTGAGACTTTTTTTTGGGCAATTCCTTCTTAGAAATTCCAAATGGGAAGAGGCAATTGAAACTCTGAGTTTAATTCTTCCAGAGGAAAATCATATTGTATCTTTCTTTTTAGGATATTCTCATTTTGTTTTGAAAGAATATGAAATGTCCAAAGTAAACTTTCAGAATTATGTTTCTTTTGCCAAAGGCATGGATTCCAATAATGAACAGACGGAATTACTTTATGAAGCATATTTATATCTTGCTAAAATAGAAATTGAGCTAGGTAACTTCGAAAGTGCATTAAATTATGCAAAAAAAACCGATACTATCTATTCAAATTTTTGGGAATTAAATTTAATTTACAGTATTATTTATTATAACTTAGGAATGTATGCTCATGCAATAGTACCCATTGAAAAAGCTAAAAGGCTGAATCCAAAAGAAGCTGTTTCTTATGAATGGGGAGGTAAAATTTATTTAAAATTAGGAGATTATCTTAAAGCTGAAAAATTATTTCTGAAATATATTGAAAAGATGGATAATGTTTCTTCGGATGTATATACAAAATTAGGTGAAGCATGCCTTAATGCAAGTAAAGCAAAAGATGCGCTTAATTATTTTGATGTGGCCTTAAAACTGGATCCTGAAAATATTTTTGCAAAGAAAGGGAAAGAAAACGCAACTCATATTCTAAATAAAAGTCAAGCTTCAGATGGATAAAAAACATATTTTTCTATTTGTATTTTTTTTCGTCATTTCCGATATTTTCCTCGTATATCCTCAAAACAATGAAAGCCCTGATAATAATTTTAACCGTGCTGTAAAATTATTTGATTCAGGGAATTATAACGGTGCATTAAAAATATTTAGTTTAATTGCTGATCAAAATGCTAATCCGGAAAAAGAAATTTCTTTGTTGTTTAAGGGGAAGTGTTTTTTACGCATAAATAATTTTGATGAAGCCGATTCTACTTTATTAAAATTTATTGAATCATATCCTGCAAGCAATTATGTGGATGAAGCAAGATTAACTTTATCAAAATCTTATTATGAAGAAAAGGATTATTTCGATTCGTTTAAAGAAATGGTAAATTTAATAACTGCTAGTAACTCTGAGTTTTATATAAACTATGCTAAAGCATCCGGGGAAAAAATCGCAGAAAATTTTTTAATCTCTCCGGACATTAAGAAAATTTATAATTCCATTAGTGAAAGCAAATCAAAACCATATTTATTGCTGATTCTATCCAAACTTAGTGTTACCGAAGGTAATTTAAAAGCTGCTAGTCAATATCTGCAATTACTTGTAAATAAATATCCGAATTCCGATGAACAGGGTGAAGCTTTTCTTCTCAAACAGAAAATAGATAGTGATCTATTGTCTGTTCAACCGAATACTATAATATCAACTCCTTTAATCGGGGTTATGCTTCCATTAAGCGGTGACAAAGTCAGCTCAGGTGCTGCTTCAGCTGCTTCTGAGATTTTAGAGGGAATCAAGTATGCTGTTTCAGAATATAATTCTTCTCACGAGAATGAAAAGATCGGACTGGTAATTGAAAATACTAAAATGGATAAAGATAAGATTGATAGTATTAAAATAGAATTTCAAAATATTCCGGGCTTAAGAGCAGTTATAGGTCCTATCTTTAGTAATGAAGTAAGAACAGCCATAAATGAATTTAAGGATACTGATATTCCGATTATTTCACCTACTGCAACAGACAGCGGATTAACTTCAAAAAATGATAATTTCTTTCAAGCTAATCCACCTTTTTCTCTAAGAGGAAAGGTGATGGCTGATTATATTTATAGAGTAGAAAATAAGGACAGGCTGGCAGTTTTATATTCAATCGATGGATATTCACCTCTACTGGCATCTACTTTTATTAATGAGTTTAAGAAAATCGGCGGAGAGATTTTTGCCAGCGGATCATATAAAAGCAATTCTTTTTCACTAAATGAACCTGTTTCGCAAATTGCAGCGTACCAGGACACACTCCAGGGAATATATATTCCTTTAGCAGATAAAATAGACGTACCTGCTATTTTCTCTCAATTGGTTCAGCAAGATACTATTGTGACGCCTATTTTCGGAAATCAGGATTGGTTTTATGCAAAGGGATTTGAATCCGCACCTGCATTTAGCGAAAACTTAACTTTTACATCCGATTATTTTATTAATTACAGTGACAGCAATTTCATTCATTTCAGCAGGAATTTTTTTAATACGACCAATATTGATCCCAACAGAAATGTTTTATATGGGTACGATACTGGAAAATATCTTCTTGATATAATTGAAAATAGCAACAATAGCAGGTATGCAGTAAAAAGAAAAATGGAATCGGGAATTACCATTAAAGGTTTTCATAATAATATTTCATTTAATAAAGATCATATTAACAAATATCTAAATATAGTGAGATATAAGAACGACAAATTTCAATTAATTGAGAAATTCCAAGCATCCAATTAAAAGGGAGGTGCAGAAATTTTAAAAGTAAAAGATTTACCTTTAGATGATCGGCCAAGGGAGAAATTAATTTTAAGGGGTGTCCAAAATTTAACTGATGCTGAACTTATCGCAATTCTATTAAGAACAGGAACCAAAGGGAAATCGGTGTTAAGTGTAGCACAAGAATTAATTAATAAAAATAAAAATTTAGCGGTTGTGGCTGCACTATCATTATCAAATTTGTTGAAGACAAATGGGATTGGTAAAGATAAAGCCGCTACTCTTATTGCTGCATTTGAAATAAACAGGAGAATTGAATCTCAATCAAAATGGGCTTCCAATAAAAAAATTACTTCTCCTAAAGATGTGGCAGATATTTTCATCCCTTTGCTGAGAGATGAAGTAAAGGAAAAATTTATTCTAGTTTGTTTAAATTCTGCCAATAAAGTAATAAAATATGAAGTTATATCGGTTGGTAATTTAAACTCAAGTGTTGTTCATCCTAGGGAAATATTCAAAGCAGCTATAGAAAATAATTCGGCTAGTGTAATTTTAATTCATAATCACCCGAGTGGAAATCCCGAACCAAGCAACGAAGATATTACAATAACGAAAAAGATAGTTGAAGCGGGTAAACTTTTAGATATTCCGGTGTTTGATCATTTGATAATAGCAAGTAATTTATTTACCAGTTTTGTTGACAAGAGAATAATTTAGGGTGTGTAATTTAACGCAAATATTAAGCTTTTAAAGCTTGCTTCAACTTGAATTTATTCCTTGAATTTGTTATATATCAGGGCATTTAATAGTGACCTTATTGTCCTAACTGCTTGAATAAAAAATATTTATAAAAATAAGTTCTGTGGAAATATTGTTATTATTCTATTATATTTAATAACACAAAATAATCATTAAGTGGAGGTTCAAGTATGAGTATATCAAAATATGTCAGAAGCGCAATCGCCGTGGGTGCATTTGCAATAACTGCACTAATTATGAGTGGTTGTGGCGGTGTTAGTGATGCAGAGATGGCTCAACTAAACGATTTAAGAAGTGAAGTTAAATCTTTGCAGTCACAAGCAGATTCCTTGAAAGAAGAGAGAGCAAGCTTGGAGAAAGATATTGCAGCAAAAAATGCAAAACTCCAGGAATGTGCAAAAGATAAAGAAGAAACAAAGGCAAACTTAGAAAAATTGCCTCAATAATTCTTTTTAAGAAATTTTTAATAATAGAAATTGGAGGAAAATTTTATGAAGTTAACTAGATATTTTATTGGTGTTCTTTCTTTTCTTCTTATCTTTTCTGTAAATCTGCTTGCACAGGAAGAAGAAATGACATCAGATGAATGGCAGGCTGAAATGGCACGCCTGACCTCGGAAAAAGCAAGTCTTCAACAGGAAGATTCAACTTTACGTGCCGATATTGCAAATCTAAAATCTACACATATTAAAAGCTATGAAGACTGTATGGATGAGCTCTATTCTATGGTCGGTGCTACCAAAGCTGATGTAGATAATTTTAGAAGAGCTGTTGCAGAATTAAATGGAAAAATTCAAAGAAAAGAAGGTCCAAAAGCTGATAGACAAAAAGATCTAGATGCTTTAAAAATGAACAAAATTTCTGCATTACCTGAATTTTTTGATAAAGTTCATACTCAAATGCAAAATGAATTAGATGCATGGGTTGAAGCACCCACATCAATTCAATATGAAGTTGTTAGAGGCGATTGTCTCTGGAATATTGCTAAAAAATCCAATATTTATGGAAACGGTTTTGCTTGGCCAAATATTTATAAAGCTAATCGTGATAAAATTAAAAATCCTGATTTGATTTTCCCGAAACAGCAATTTACAATTCCTCAGTTAACTGAAGAAGAAAAAGCTAAATATGACAAAATAAGGTCAAACTATAAGCCGGCTCCAGTTCAATAAAAATTCTTTTAATGTTTAGTTTTTCAGATAGATCTAAAAACCCTTGTCCCTTGAAAAAGGGAGAAGGGTTTTTCCATTTAAACGGAGAAAAATGACTGCAATTGAGAAACGAATGACCCTTGAAAATGTCGATATGATGAGCTTTCTGGGGATGAATGACACTAATATTAAAATTGTTGAAGATAGATTTAATACATCAATAACTGTTAGAGGCCAGAATGTCATTTTAAAAGGGGTTCTGGAAGAAATTGAAATCGTTGAAAAAGTTATTAAGGAGATGGTTTATGTCCTTAATACAAACGGCACCCTGAAAGCCTCTGATGTTGATACTATTTTGGAGCTTGCTGTTCAGGGTAAAGAGATTATTAATGATAATGAATTTGAATCAATAGTTCTTTATACAAAAAATGATGTAATAAAAGCAAGAACCCCCGGTCAAAACAGATACCTTGAAACTGCTAAAAAAAATGATATATGTTTTGCAATAGGACCTGCCGGAACGGGTAAAACATACCTTGCTGTGGCACTGGCAGTTTCATCATTAAAAAAAGGTATTGTTAGTAGAATTGTTTTGGCGAGACCTGCTGTTGAGGCAGGTGAAAGTCTCGGATTTTTGCCTGGAGATTTCAGAGAAAAGATTGATCCATACCTTCGTCCTCTCTATGATTCATTGGATGATATGATCCCTTCCGATAAACTTAGAAATTATTTAGAAAAAAGAGTTATTGAAATTGTTCCTCTGGCATATATGCGCGGCAGAACTTTAAATAACGCATTTGTTATCTTAGATGAAGCTCAAAATGCCACAGATATGCAGATGAAAATGTTTTTAACAAGGCTTGGTGCAAATTCCAAGGCAATAATTACGGGGGATATAACACAAATTGATCTTCCTTCCAAAAATGTCAGCGGTTTAGTACAAGCAAAGGAAATTTTACAAAATATTGATGGAGTTGGTTTTATTTATTTCGATAAATCAGATGTTGTGAGGCATAGGCTTGTTAAAGATATTATTGATGCCTATGAAAAATTCCGGAACAGCCCCTTATAGTATTCATTTGATTTTCATTTGTTTTTAAATTCTTGCATTCTATTATTTCCGGAATTGTATAAAATCAATTATGAAATCTTTTACTTTCATTCCAGTAAACATCCATCTCTTCGAGATTTGATTCATTAATTTTTTTTCCGTTTTCTCTTAATTTCTTTTCAATGTAATTAAATCTTGTGATAAATTTTTTGTTAGTTTTTCTTAATGCATTTTCGGGATTTATTTTTAAGAACCTTGCATAATTAACTAATGCAAAAAATACATCTCCAATTTCATTTTCTAATTCTTCATTTAGTTCATTTTTGACTTTTGATTTTTGTTCTTTGACTTCCTCCAGGTGCATTTCTTCAATTTCTTCAACAACCTTTTTCCATATATCGTCCTTATTGTTCCAATCAAACCCCACTTTTGACGCTTTCTCCTGCAATCTGTAAGCCCGTTGCAGGGAAGGCATTATTTCCGGTACACCATCAAGGACAGATTTTCTGCCTTCTTTTAATTTTATTGATTCCCAGTTCTTTTTAACATGTTCCGAATTTTCAACAACTACATCGCCAAATACATGAGGATGACGTCTGATTAATTTCTCTTTAATTGAAGTAATGACATCTTCTAGTTTAAAATTATTATCTTCTTCAGCTATAACTGAATGAAAAATAACGTGAAGTAACAAATCTCCCAATTCTTTTTTGAGTTCATCATAATCTTTGTTATCTATCGATTCGACAACTTCATATGCTTCTTCAATTGTTGCTGCTTTAATCGAATCATTAGTCTGTTCTCTATCCCATGGACATTCAATACGGAGCTTTCTTACAATATCAACTAATTCTTTAAATTTACTTTCAATCATGTGGTTTATCCTTTATTTTAAATCATTAGCAAAGATAATAAAAATGAACTATGTTAAAAAAGGAGGTAAAATGATAGAAGAGAAAATAAAAAAATTAGGATTTGATTTGCCCGAAATACCAAAACCTGTTGCTGCTTACATTTCTGCTGTTAAAATTAATGACCTTGTTTTTACTGCCGGTCAAATTCCATCGGTAGCCGGGGAATTAAAGTATAAAGGTAAAATCGGTAAAGATTTAAATGTTGAACAAGGACAGCTGGCAGCAGAAATTTGTATTCTTAATGCTCTTGCTGCAATAAAAGGAATTACAGGAGATTTAAACAAAATTGAGAGAATCGTTAAAGTTACTGCTTTTATTAATAGCGCCGATGGATTTATTGAGCAACCTAAAGTCGCAAATGGAGCATCAGAATTATTGATAAAAATTTTTAATGAAAAAGGAAAACATGTTCGTAGTGCTGTAGGAGTAAACGAACTTCCTTTAAATGCCGCAGTTGAAATTGAAATAATCTGCGAAGTTAAATCTTAATTAATTTTCAAATTTGCATTTTTAATAGAACATGGATCTATATGATCTTTTATGATTGATTATGATTTTAAAGCGTCCTTTAGATCACTTATTAATTTTAGAGTGGAATTCTTATTTCCATTCAATAAAGATTTGATAACTGCACTTCCTACTATTACACCCGAACAGTATGGAGCAAAAGTTTTTACATCATCGGGATTTGAAATACCGAACCCGATCAGCATTTTATTTTTTTTAATTAAAGAATAAGTCTTTAATAATGGGTTAAGAATTTCATCACTATGTTTGACCTGCTTTCCGGTTGTTCCTGTCATACTTACATAGTAAACAAAACCTTCACTTAATTTATCAATTTTTTTTATCCTTTCTTCTGAAGTTGTAGGTGTAGTTAAGAGAATTTTTTCTATACCATTAAAAGCACCACCAAAAAAATTCTGATATTCATTTATTGGTACATCAGGAATAATTACACCGTTTACACCGATGGATTTAGCATCATTTGCAAAGTTATCTAGTCCATAAGATAAAACCGGGTTTGCATATCCCATTAATATTAAAGGTTTATCAGATTTTTCTCTGATTTCTTTCACATAAGTAAGGGTTGATTTTATATTGATACCATTATTAAGTGCTATTTGAGAAGAATTTTGTATTGTAGGTCCATCTGCTAAAGGATCACTAAATGGAAATCCAATTTCAAGCATATCTGCGCCGGCATTTAATACATCTACTGCTAATTCAGCAAAATTACCTTTATCGGGGAAACCGCTTGTCAAAAAAATTGAAAGAACTTTTTCTTCGTTATTATTTTTGTTTGAAATGTATTCCGATATTTTTTTCATTAAAGCTGCTCCCCAAAACTTTTAATTATTGTATTTAAATCTTTATCTCCCCGGCCGCTGATATTTACTATAACAACATCATCTTTTTGAGTTTCGGGCATCAAATAATTTAAATAAGCAATTGCATGAGCTGTTTCCAGAGCAGGGATAATACCTTCTTTTCTTGATAAAAGCTTTGTTGCCTCCAAAGCTTCATCATCTGTAATTGAATGATATTCTGCCAGAACCTGATCTTTTAGATAACTATGTTCAGGTCCAACTCCCGGATAATCAAGGCCTGCAGAAATTGAATGTACCTCAGTAATTTGACCCTCTTCACTCTGGAGGAGATAAGTTTTCATTCCCTGGAAAATACCTTCTCTTCCCAATGTTAAAGTTGCACAATGTTTATTTGTATTGATTCCAAAACCTGCCGCTTCAACTCCAATCAGTTTCACTTTATCATTAATAAAAGGATAAAATATCCCGATAGAATTGCTGCCACCTCCAACGCATGCTACGATATAATCCGGTAATTTATTTTCAAAAGACAATATCTGTTTTTTTGTTTCTTTTCCAATAACCGATTGAAAATCTCTCACTAACATTGGATATGGATGAGGTCCAACAACTGAACCGATTATATAGTGAGTATTCTTTACATTTGTGACCCAATCGCGTATGGCTTCATTTGTTGCATCCTTTAAAGTTCTGCTGCCCGATTTTACCGGTATTACTTCGGCTCCAAGAAGTTTCATCCTAAAAACATTCGGGCTTTGTCTTTCCATGTCAACTTCACCCATATAAACGAAACAATCTAACCCGAACTTTGCACAGACAGTTGCTGTTGCAACACCATGCTGACCTGCCCCTGTTTCGGCAATTATTCTTGTTTTTCCTAATTTCTTGGCAAGCAAAATCTGCCCAAGAGCATTATTTATTTTATGTGCACCTGTGTGGCATAAATCTTCACGTTTAAGATATATCTTTGCCTTGCCGTAATATTCGGTTAGATTCTTTGCAAAAGTTAAAGGAGTAGGACGACCGTTATAATCCCGGTTTAGCTGGTTTAATTCATTAATGAATGAAGGAGAATTTTTTAATTCTATATATGTCTCTTCAAGCTCTTGCAAAGGAGTAATTAAAGTTTCAGGGACATATTTCCCCCCATACTTTCCAAACCTTCCATCTATATCGGGTTGATTATATTCAAGTAAGTTCTGCATATAAATTTACTTTCTTATTTACTACCGGAGCCAATTGCTCAATTTTTTCTAAAAGCTGTTTAAATGTATTCGGTTTTAATGATTGAAAACCATCAGATAAAGCCTCTTCAGGATGAGAATGAACTTCAATCATCAGACCATCTGCACCGCATGCTATTGCAGCCATTGCCATCGGTGTTACTTTATCCCACATCCCTATTCCATGAGACGGATCAACTATGATAGGTAAGTGAGAATGTTTTTTAATTACCGGAATAGCATTCAAATCAAGTGTATTTCTTGTTTGGGTTTCAAATGTTCTTATTCCTCTTTCACAAAGGATAACATTGTAATTACCCTGCGAAAGAATATATTCTGCGCTCATTAAAAGATCTTCTATTGTTGCTGCAAGCCCTCTTTTTAACAAAACTATATTAGATAATTCACCAACTGCTTCCAGCAGGGAAAAATTCTGCATATTCCTTGCGCCAATTTGAATTATGTCTGCGACAGCAGCAACCTGGGGTAGAGTGTCTGTGTCTTTAGCTTCGGTTACAATCATCATTCCCAATTCTTTTTTTACTTCGGCAAGTAATTCCAATCCTTTCTCTTTTAGTCCCTGGAAGGCATATGGGCTTGATCTGGGTTTATAAGCACCTGCCCGTAAAAATTTAATTCCCATCTCCTTTAACTGGCCGGCAACTTCAAAAATCTGGTCACGGCTTTCAATAGAACAGGGTCCTGCAATAATTGTTAATTCATTGCTTCCAATTGATTTACCGTTTATATTTATAACGGTATCCTCAGACTTTACCTCCCGGCTTACAAGTTTATAAGGCTTTGAAACACGGTATACTTCATCTACGGAGTTCATAATTAAAAATTCCTCTTCGGATAATGCGGTTGTTTGACCTGTAACACCGATAGCGAGTTTTTCAGAACCCCATATTTCATGATGTTTGCATCCCTTTGAGTGAATTTTGTTTATTACCTGCTCAATGTCTTCTTTAGGTGCATTAAGCTTCATCATTATTACCATTTTTTATCTCCTTAGATAATTTATTTTTTTAAAGAATTCTTTTACTATTTTTTCATCCTTTTTCCCAGGTTCAGACTCGAGAGCAGATGATAAATCAACTGCGGCAGGTTTGATGTTGTTATAAATAGCTTCAATATTATTGATGGAAATTCCTCCTGCCAGAATAATCTTCCTTTTAAGTTCATCTGGAATTAATTCCCAGTTAAATGTCTTTCCTGTTCCTCCGTATTCAAAATCTGAATATGTGTCAAATAGAAAGGAAATATCTGGATATTTTTTCAATATAGAAAAATCAAATCCATTATTTATTCTGAAACTTTTTATTATCGGTAGATTTACTTTGCTCACAATTTCAGATGATTCTTCACCATGTAACTGAATAGAATTTAAATTTAAAAAAGCTGCAGTTTCATTAATGAAATCGAAAGGTTCGTTTACAAACACACCAACTTTCATTGTGAAAGGGGAGAGGTGCATAATAATTTTCTTTGCAAATTCAGGTTCGATATATCTTTTACTTTTTTTATAGAAGATAAAACCAAGCGCATCAGCACCGTTTGATTCGCATAAAAGCGCATCTTCTAAATTTGTAATTCCGCAGATTTTAACTTTCATTTGGTTTTTTCCGAAATTAAACACCATTCTTTTAGTTCTTTAAATTTTTCTTCAATATTTTTTGCAGCCATTAAATGTTCACCTACTAATATTGCACTTATTTTAGCTCGAACCAGGTAATCAATATCTTCTTCTTTCTTTATCCCGCTTTCTGCAACTAAGATTAAATCATCTGGTAAAAGCTTAGAAAGATTTAATGTTGTATCCAGATCAATTGAAAAATCTTCCAGGTTCCGGTTATTAACACCTAAAATTTTGTTTACATTAAAATCAATTTTACTAAGCTGTTTTTCTGAATGAAGTTCAAGCAAGACTTCAAGCCCGGCTTCTTTTGCTGCATTGGTTAATTCATTTATCTGGGATTTTGATAGTATCTCGCTAATTAAAAGAATTATATCGGCACCATTTCCTTTTGACTGAAAAACCTGGAATTCGTCAATTATAAAATCTTTTCTTAATAATGGTGTTTTTTTGATTGAAGCAATATCTTTTAGAAAATTTATATTTCCTTTAAAGAATTTTTCATCTGTCAAAATTGATACTGCATCAGTACCACATTTAAAATATGTTTCTGCTATTTTTAAATGATTAAAATCCTCACGTATAATCCCTTTGGATGGGCTTGCTTTTTTTATTTCCGAAATAATGGAAATGTTTTGGTTGCTTTTTACTTTCTTAGAAAATTTAATGGACTTTGATTCAAAAGGCTCCATCTCATTAAAAGAATTAAGAGAATACTTCTGCTTTAATTTTTTTACTTCTTCTTTTTTTACTTCAACTATTTGTTCGAGTATGTTCAATGCAAACCTTTTTGATTACGAGTAAGATTATTATTAAGATTAAGAACCTCTCGTTCTATTCTATGGAATTCAAAAAAAAACCCTTCCCGGTGAACGAGAAGGGTTTTTATAAATTTCTATTTAGTCTCTAATCACCGGGACATAATATTTGGATTGCTAAACCAATACCAAAAATAGTTAAAATAATATGTACCGGTAAAATTTTTCATAATTTGAACTACTAATATAGAACTCTTTTCATTTTTGTCAAGAACTAATTTTCTCATTTCCCAAACGCTACAGGAATTTTATATAAATTTACTCGGCTTTGTCAATTACAGCCGACATTGAACCTTTACAGTCCGGCATACGCCAGTCTGCTCCATATGATTCGATTTGCTGCTTCTTCAGCTCAGCACGTTCTTTATGAGTAGTATCTACAATTACCCGCTTTCTTGAGTCAACTTCACATGCCATCCGGAATGCGGTTTCCATACTATGTTTAAATAAATCCATCAACATTTCAATTACATAATCATAAGTATGCTCATCATCATCAAGTAAAATAACATGATAACGTGGAATAAGCTTAACAATTTCTTCTTCTGTTGTTTCGGTTTCTTCTTGTGTTAGTATATTTGGCATAATGTATTAAAATAAAACAATACATTTATTTAATCAATCAATCACGTTGATTACTGAATTTTTTCAACTCATTAAGCTTCGCAAATGCAGCACCGCTTAATATTGAATCTTCGGCGACTTTTTGGCATTCATTCAAATTATTTGAATAACCCGAACAATATAATGCCAATGCCGAATTTGCTGCAATTGTATTAAATGCCCCGTTCCGGTTTTTATTATCGAGTACATCTAAAATAATTTTTGCATTTATTTCAGCGGTATCTCCTTTTATATCTTCTTCCGAGATCTTGGGATAATTAAACGAATCGTTAGTAATTGTATATGTTTTTACTTCCTTGGATTTATTGTACTCGTGAATTTCAGTTATGTCTCCCAGATAAACTTCATCATAACTGTCATTTGAACACACAAAGCATGCTTTTACAAAATCAAGATATTCTGCGGCTTCAGCCATTGTTCTAGCGGCTTTCCTGTTAAATGTTCCTATCAATTGTTTTTTAACTCCGGCAGGATTTGTTAAAGGTCCAAGCATATTAAATACTGTTTTCATTGCAAGTTCTTTTCTCACAGGTGCCGCATGTTTCATTGCCGGATGATAAAGCGGTGCAAATAAAAATGCAATTCCAATTTCTTTCAATGCTCTTTCTGATTGCTCTCTGCTTAAGTTTATGTTAACACCAAGATTTTGTAAAACATCAGCGCTCCCGCTCTTACTTGAAATAGAACGGTTACCGTGCTTTGCGACTTTCACTCCGGCACCTGCTGCAGTAAATGCAACTGCTGTTGATATATTAAAACTTCCTGAATTATCTCCACCGGTTCCGCAAACATCAATGGCATTTTCATCATCACATTCAATTTTTATACAATTATCTCGCATTGCTTTTGCAAATCCGGCAACCTCAGCAGGTGTTTCGCCTTTAACTTTTAGGGCTACTAAAAATCCTGCAAGGAGTGAATTGTTTACATTTCCTGTCATAACTTCATTCATTACCATAAAAGCTTCATCGAATGAAAGGTTTTCTTTTTCGATTATTTTTTCCAGGTATTGTTTCATTAAATACCTCCTTCTAAATATTTTACAAAATTTCCAAATGCTGATGATAAAGCGAAATTTATCTCGCTATTAACAAACTTATTTTAGTTCTAGTTGGTAGCGAAATAAATTTTGCTTTACAATTCTTACTGAGATAACCAGTTATTAATAATATTTTTTCCTTCTTTAGTTAAAATTGATTCCGGATGAAACTGAATTCCTTCAACAGGATATTCTTTATGACGTATTCCCATAATTATTCCATCGTCAGTTTCTGCAGAAATTTCCAAACAATCTGGCAGACTTCTTCTATCAACAACTAATGAATGATATCTTGTAGCTTCAAATCGCTGTGGGATTTTATTAAACAAAGTTTTATTATCATGATTAATGAAAGAAGTTTTGCCATGCATAAGTACGGGAGCTTTTACGACTTTTCCCCCATAAACCACTCCCATTGCCTGATGCCCCAGGCATACGCCAAGTATTGGTGTTGTTTTCCCGAATTCCTTATATGCTGTTAACGACACATTTGAATCCTCGGGTATTCCCGGACCAGGGGAGACTAAAATTTTGTCAGGGTGCAATTCATTTATCTGTTCGGCATTAATTTCATCATTTCTTTTTATGACAAGCTGAATTTTATGATTGCCTAAAAGCTGTACAAGGTTGTATGTAAATGAATCATAATTATCAATTACCAGAATTTTCATCTATCACCTCCGCATATTTTAAAGCATTTATCATTGCTGCAGATTTATTTTTAACTTCTTTAGCTTCAAGCCTGGGGATACTGTCTGCTACTATCCCGGCTCCTGCCTGCCAGTATATTGTTTCACCTTTTGCAAATAATGTTCTTATAGCAATGCACATATCAAGGTTTCCTGAAAAATCAAAATAACCTACTGCACCTGCATAAACATTTCTTTCTTCTTTTTCGTAATCATTAATTAGTTGAATTGCTCTAATTTTAGGAGCTCCGGAAACAGTCCCTGCGGGAAAACATGACATTAAGGCATCAATTGAATCTTTATCATCAGCAAGTGTTCCTTCAACTTTTGAGACTATGTGCATTACATGAGAATATTTTTGAATTTTCATACTTTCACTAACTTCAACAGTGCCATATTCGCAGACGTGTCCAAGGTCATTTCGACCAAGGTCAACAAGCATTGTATGTTCTGCAAGTTCTTTAGGATCATTTATCAGGTTTTGTTCAAGTGATTTTTCTTCTTCAGTATTTCTGCCTCTTCTTCTTGTTCCGGCAATTGGTAAAACCTGTGCTCTTCTGTTTTTAACTTTCAGAAGATCTTCCGGTGATGTTCCGATGATTTTGAAATCATTATTAAATTCTAAATAATACATATATGGAGAGGGATTAATAATTCTAAGAGCACGATAAACATTAAGCAAATCACCTTTATATATTGAAGAAAATCTTTTAGAAAGAACGATTTGGAAAATATCTCCTTCAACAATATTATTTTTGCTTAATTCAACCTGCCGGCAAAAATCTGTCGAATCAAATTCTCCGGATATATGGTTTTCCAGTTTAAAGTTTGAATTGTATTCGAAAGGTTTTTTTAAATCACTCTTAAGCTCATTTAATTTTTCTTTCGCATCTGAGAATGCATTTTCAAGATTTGTATCTTCTTCTATCTTAACATTGGATATTAAAATTATTTGATGTTTAAAATGATCAAAAGCAAGAATAGTATTGTAAATTCCTAAAATTGAATCGGGATTATTAAAACTATCTGTAGTAAAGCGAATTACTTTTTCAACAAGAGCAATATTTTCAAATCCCAAATATCCGACAATTCCCCCTGTAAAATCGGGCAATTCTTCAATTTTAGGTTGTTTATATTTTTTAAGTTCATTTCTTATATGTTCAAAAATTGATGCCTTTACTTTTTTTAATGACCCGTTTGAAGACTCAGTAACTTCCATTCCTTTATTGGAGAATATCATTTCGGGTTCTCTTCCGATGAAAGAATATCTCGCCATATTTGCTGAACGCTCTACAGATTCAAGGAGAAAATTTTGTTCTCCTTGCTTGCGGATTTTTAGATATGCAAGTACAGGCGTCAGCAAATCGGCTGTTATAATCTCATAAACCGGTATGAGATTATATTCTTTTGAAAGCTGTTTAAATTGAGCAAAGTTCATATGCTTTTAGTACCTTTATCAAATTTATAATTTCTTAATCTTAATCTCTTTTCCAATTCTAAGATTAAGATTATGATTAAGTGTAAGATTAAGAACAGATCCTTTTTCAAAACTGAAAAATCAAAAAAAAACCCTTCCCAGTGTTTCTGAGAAGGGTTTTTATATAAAATTATATTATTATTTATCTCATATTACCGGGACATGCTATTATACAAACTGCTCCACCACCACCATGAGTGATTAGAATTTTTATAATATGTCCCGCTAATACATTTCATAATTGAGTTACAAATATACACTTCTTTTAGGATTTGTCAATACTTAAATGAAAATATTCTGTAATTAGTTAAAAAATGATTATAACCTCAATAAAATAATTTGTAATAGAACAAAGATTTTTATGATCCTCTATGATCTATTATGATCATAAAGAATCACAATTAGTGTCTTTACCAAAAAGTTCTTTACCTTGAAAATAAAAAGGGATTATGAGTATATTTAATAATTAAAAACAGTTAATTATTCTTTGATATGACCAGAGAAATGTTTCGTTCCAAAATTCATCGTGCTACTGTTACAATGGCTGAATTATACTATGAGGGAAGTATTACAATCGATGAAGATTTATTAGAAGCAGCCGATATTTTACCTCATGAAAAAGTTCAGGTAGTTAATTTAAATAATGGCAACAGGCTTGATACTTATACCTTGTTAGGTCCTGCCGGCAGCGGTATGATTTGCTTGAACGGACCGGCTGCCCGGCTTGGTGCAATTGGTGATGAAGTGATAATTATAGCGTATTCGCAAATGAGTGATGAAGAGGCTCATAATCATAAACCAAAAATAGTTCTTGTAGACAAAGAGAACAAAGTATCTAAAATTTTGTGATTTTAGCATATTTGGATTATAAGTTTCATTGATTTTAAGTCAGGATTTAGTTAATATTTAGCTAAATAAAAGGCATAGATATGAAAAAAGTAGGAATTTTATTTTTTATTTTGATTGGCATTTCAGTTGCAAATGCTCAGTATAAAGATTCCGGTTTCCATGAATCTGATATTAAAAATGCAATTATTGATAATTCTCCATCTTCCTTTTTCGGATTTTTGAAATCAAGTAACTTCCAGATGTATCAGAGCTATGACCTTTCATACTCTTCTTTTGGAAATGGACAGGGATTAGCCCTTGGAGTATTTACAAACAGTATGTTTTATAAATTTTCTAACAACTTAAGTGGACAAGTTGATATTAGTCTGGTACAGTCCCCTTATAGTTCACTAGGCAAGGATTTTCAAAATAGAATTAATGGAATTTATATAAGCAAAGCAGCAATAAATTATAGTCCGTGGAAAAATACTTTAATTTCTATCCAATACAGAAATGCTCCATATTCTTATTATAATCCATTTAATCCTTATAATTCATACGGTATGGGCTATAATACCTTTAATAATAGTGATGAGAGTTCTATTTTTATCCGATAAAAAATCAGAGGTTATAAAAGCAGTTAAATGAGTATTAATAAGTGAAGGTACAAAACCGTCCTCAAAGACCGCCAAAAGATATAAATTTTAAAACCTCCGCATCAAATTTTTTTTATAATTTAATTATTGTTATTCTTGGAGCTGTTATAGTTTTTTTGGCATATTCACTTTATTTAAAAGTAAAGAACAGGGAAGATGCAGAAAGGGAATTAGCCAAAAAAAAGCTGGCGGAACCGATCGTACAAGTTGAAGTGTTAAATGGTTGCGGAATTTCCGGTGTTGCAGAAAAGTTTACGGATTATTTAAGAAGCAAACATTTTGATGTTGTTCAAACAGGGAATTATATTTCGTTTGATGTTGATAAGTCAATGGTTGTCGATAGAACCGGAAATAAAGCAAATGCAATTAAAGTTGCAGATGCTCTGGGCATTGATCATAAAAATATTATTCAGCAGATAAACAATGATTATATATTAGATGTTTCATTAATAATTGGTAAAGATTTTAAACAACTAAAACCAAACAATCAATAAAAGGATAAAATTTGGATTCAAAACAGTTAGCTGAAAATATAACGGGTCTCATTTTTAACAAAAAAGGCTTTGATGTTAAAATTTTGGATTTGCAGGAACTTACTGCGATGGCTGATTATTTTGTTATTTGCAGTGCCGATTCAGATACACAGGTTAGAGCAATTGCTGATGAAATTGATAGGAATTTAAAAGATGAAGGTATAAGATCCTGGCATAAAGAAGGTTATAAAGGATTGAATTGGGTTCTGCTAGATTATGTTGATGTTGTTGTACATATATTTAAAAAAGATGTGAGAGCTTATTATAACCTTGAAAGATTATGGGGGGATGCTCCTTCAATTGATGTAGAAGATCCTGCATTAAAATCATTGGAAAAGAAAAAAGCTAAAGTATCTAAATCGCAAAAATAAACATTTCTTAAAATAGTAATCTCCGGATATAAAATTGAAAGAATATTTACAGTCTGTTTTTGAAAAAGCTTTTGGAAAGCTGTCATATTTAAAAGATATCCCTATTATTTTTGATGTTCCCAAAATTGAATCACATGGGGATCTTTCTACAAATGCTGCAATGCTTTTGACAAAACAATTAAGGAGGAATCCCAGGCAAATTGCCGAAGAGATTATTGCAAACCTCGAACTCGATTCAAAAGTGATTTCAAAAACGGAAATTGCCGGACCCGGATTCATTAATTTCTTTTTTACTTCTGAATTTATTACAGATATAATTAAAGATATTCTTAAAGATTCAAATAATTATGGTAGATCGCGAAAGTACGCTGGTAAAACTGCTAATGTGGAATTTGTTTCTGCAAATCCAACTGGTCCGCTAACTGTAGGACATGGCAGGAATGCTGTAGTTGGTGATACGGTTGCAAATCTACTTGAATGGATTGGATACAAGGTAGACAGAGAATATTATTTTAATAATGCCGGAAGGCAGATGAGAGTACTTGGCGACTCAGTCCGTTTGCGGTACCTGGAATTGTGTGGAGAAGCTATTAATTATCCGGAAGAATATTATCAGGGTGAATACATAAAAGAGATAGCCGAAAGCTTATTTGATAAACATGGAAACGAATTAAAAAATGATTTACCGGAAGGTATTTTTAAAGAGACAGCAGAGAAAGAAATATTTAATGAAATCAAAAAAACTCTGCAAAGGTTAAATATTAAGCATGATATGTTCTTTAATGAAAATTCTCTTTATGAAGACGGGAAAATAAAAACTTTACTAAATACATATGAAGAAAAGAATTTATCTTATAAAAAGGATGGTGCAGTCTGGTTAAAGCTTTCTGAAATCGGAAATGATTCTGCCCCCTTGGCAGATAAACAGGACAAAGTAATCGTTAAATCAACAGGTGAACCTACTTACAGACTCCCCGATATTGCTTACCATTCAACAAAATTTGACAGGGGATATGATTTAATTGTTGATTTATTCGGTTCAGATCATAATGCTACCTACCCTGATGTTATGGCCGGAGTTAAGGTGCTCGGTTATGATGTAGAGAAAGTAAAAGTTCTTATTTATCAGTTTGTGACTATTATGGAAAACGGTGAAGCGGTTAAAATGTCAACCAGGAAAGCTAATTATATTACTCTCGATCAGCTTATTGATGATGTAGGCAGTGATGTTGTAAGATACTTTTTCAATATGAGAAATATTACAACTCATATGAATTTTGATTTAACACTGGCGAAAAAACAATCGGATGAAAATCCTGTTTTCTATTTGCAATATGCACATGCAAGGATCTGTTCAATATTAAAAATGATTGAAAAAGAAGATCTTACATCTTCAACAGAAAATTTAAATTTATTAACGACTGCTGAAGAGC
Organism: uncultured Ignavibacteriales bacterium; assembly: GCA_963723205.1. Lineage (GTDB taxonomy): Bacteria > Bacteroidota > Ignavibacteria > Ignavibacteriales > Ignavibacteriaceae > CAVQBP01. The sequence goes on along the minus strand of CAVRQC010000048.1, from coordinate 156,198 downwards.
AGAAACTGTTAAAGAAACTTTATGAGTTTAAGGAAGAAATTTTGTATAGTGCTGAAAATTTTGAAACCAACCGAATCTGCAGCTACCTGGAAGAATTAGCTACACTGTTTCATAAGTTTTATACATTTCATAGGGTAATAGGTTCTGAGAAGGAATTGGCAGAAGCGCGGGTAGCTCTTGTCCAGACCGTGAAAATTGTGATTAAAAATGGATTGACAGTTTTAGGAGTAAATGCTCCAGAAAGAATGTAAGGTTTAGGAGAGTTTAATCTGCAATTGCAGCCGAATGTATGTAAGCACTAATTACTTCAAAAAATATTTCCCAAAATTTTGAAATTGTTGTGTCCATTATTTCTTTTAAGCTATAAAAGGAATCCTTTTTTTAATTAAAATGTGGGGATTGTTTTTTGATTGGTACTCCAGTAAATTATTACAAATATTTCTTTTTTATTCTAATTTAGATTTTAATGATATCTATTCGTTAATTACAGTGTTAAATATTTCTATAATATTATTTGAAATTTTGTTCTAACTAATTAACGGAGAATGAAATGTCAAAGACAAAAAACAGGGATAAAAAGACTAAAGCAAGTCTAAAAATTTCAGGAGAGGTTATAAATGTAAAGGAAAAATTAAATAGAAAGTTTTATGAGAAGGAATTAGTTCAGATGCAATTGGAATTAGTTAAGCTGCAAGAGTGGATTAAAGAAAAAAAGCTGAAAGTTGTTGTAATTTTTGAAGGACGTGATGCTGCCGGAAAAGGCGGGGTAATTAAAAGAATTACTCAAAGATTAAATCCCAGAATTTGCAGGGTAGTTGCACTGGGAACACCAACAGAACGGGAAAAAACTCAATGGTATTTTCAAAGATATGTTCCATATTTACCTGCTGCAGGTGAAATGGTTCTTTTTGATAGAAGCTGGTATAACAGAGCAGGAGTTGAAAAAGTTATGGGTTTTTGTACGGATGAAGAGTATAAGGAATTTTTAAGATCTTGCCCGGAGTTTGAAAGAATGCTCGTTCGTTCAGGGATAGTATTAATAAAATATTATTTTTCGGTTAGTGATGAGGAACAGGAAAAAAGATTTCAAGCAAGAATACAAGACAGCTCTAAACGCTGGAAATTAAGCCCGATGGATTTACAATCACGTTCAAAGTGGGTAGAATATTCAAAAGCAAAAGACGAAATGTTTAACTACACTGATATTAAACAAGCTCCCTGGTATGTTGTTAATGCTGATGATAAAAAGAAGGCAAGGCTAAATTGCATTGCTCATCTACTTAGTATGATTGAATATGAGGATTTAACACCGGAGCCAATTAAACTCCCTCCGAGGCAAAAAAATGAAGGGTATATAAGACCACCTATCTCTGATCAAACATTTGTGCCTGAGAAGTATTAATTATCCGCACATTTAATATTAAATACTTCTTTTAAAACATTCTAAATGTTCACATATAGGGAGTCAATTACTTATACTAAATTAAAAGCATCGAATTTCAATCCGCAATTGCAACTGAAGCAGCATAAACTTTTTTTGCTCCGGAATTCAATAATACTTTTCCGCATTCGGATATTGTTGCACCGGTAGTTATAACGTCATCAATTAGCAGAATATTCTTACCAATTACCTTTTTTATATTTTTCACTTTGAAAGCCTCTTCTATATTTTTTTGTCTTTCAAGAAAGTTCATTTTAGTCTGCGATTGTGTATATTTTCTTCTCTTTATAATTTCTGGACCAATTGGAATATTAGTCTCTTTTCCTAAACCTTTTGAAATATAAAATGATTGGTTATAACCTCTTTCTGCCTTTTTTAATTGATGTAAAGGAATAGGTAATATTAAATTAATATTCCAGACAAGTAATTCTTTGTTGATTTTCTTACCCAAAAGTCCACCAAGAAAAGAACCGATTAAGAATTTCCCGTTATATTTTAATGAATGAATTAAGTGCTGGAGTTCTTTATCCTTTTCAAAAAGGTAAAGTGAAGTAAATCCTGAAATAATCTTTTGATTTAAAATTTTTTATTGAATTCAAATTCAAGTCTTTTTCCATCTATTTTTTTAATCTTGTTTAAGCAGGAAAGGCAAATAAATTTTTCGCGGGATAATAATTTTATTTTACATGACGGGCAGAAACGGGGAAGAAAGAAATCCAATATTTCTGTAATGAATTCCAAGAAAAATTAAAAATTAAGATTAAAAATTAAAATGCTCCCCGGATCAGGCTACGATATGAATTAAAATCTATAAGACAATATAATAAAAATTCTAACTTTGATATTATTTTCAAAGAATTTTATTATGTAATCTTTCAATCTTTAAATATTTTAATTATCCTACAGCATTCCTGCCCTTTTCCTGAAAAACCATTCTAAAGCAAATAGCAGAATTGCAATTGCCATCAGCCATTCATTAGACCAAAGCTTAATTTCGCTTACAATAGTTTTCTCTTTAAAAGCTCTCTTATTTAGATTTTTAATTATGCTGAATAACTGATTATCGTCTGACGCGTTGAAAAATTTTCCTCCTGTTTCGTTTGCCAATGAACTTAAAAAGGAATAATTCATTTGCGGATTTATCATTTCAATATCTACTTCACCGATATTAAATTTTCCGGCATCGATTCCAAAATTTTTCCCGTTTTGTGTTGCTTCTCCAGAATAGCTATAATTACCGGCTTTATTTATCTGGAGGCTACCTTCATATAAACCGTTTCCAACAGCACTTAAAGTTAAATTATAATTTCCTTTTTTACCTTTTACCTGTACTTTCACTTCTGCATCGGAAACCGGGTTAAAAGTTTCATCATAAACCTGACCGGTAAAATCAATGTTTTCTCCTGATGAATAATTCTTTTTAGAAGTCTTTATTGTTACCTGTTTTTGTTTTGAAGATGTATTTAACCATTTAATACTATTTAAAATAAAATTATCGAATAAATTCAAATTATCATCTGCAGTCTGGAGCTTCCATTTCCAGATATTTTTTGCGAGAACAGCAATAGACCTTTTACTTCCTAATATTCTGGAGACAATTAAAGGAGAATTGATTGGAACATTATTAATTTTCACAGTTGAAATTATTTCATCTTCAGGTTTAGCTCTATAATTTGCCTGAGGTTGAAAAACAGGAGGTAGATTATTCCACACTTCAATTGGATTTTGAGCATTATTCTGTATTAAAGGATTATCTGATTCAGAAGCAGAAATATTCGGTTGGACTTCAATGGAACTGGATGAGGGGTTGCTTGCAATAAAAGGCAATTCACTCTGAAGTTGTTTTAGTCTTGAAAAATCTATTCTGCCTGATAATGTAATAAAGAAAGGTTTGCTCTTATTATTAATTGCATCATAAACTTCATTTAGTAAATCATTCGGAGTTTCGCTGGTTGGAAAGCCGATTAGAAAAATTATTTGAGAACTATCGATTAATTCTTTCCTGTTATTCTTTTCTAAAAAATTATTTTGCGCTATCTGTGTAATTGAATTTATAGAAAGATTTTTGTCTTCTGCTAACGTATTTTTGATGAAAGAGAGATCGGGGGAAGGAGCACCGCTGATCAAAAGCACTTTAATTTTATTACTTAATACATTTACATAGAAAATTCTTTTATTATTTGCAGCGGTAAATTCTCCTTTTAAATTTGAAATTTCCATTGTTAATTTTTTTTCACCGCTGGTATTAGGAGTATAAATAAAATTAATATTCTGCACGCCATCTGCACTCAACTTTATTGTTTTCTGTTCAATTAGAAGATCATTTTCATAAAAAGAAACATTAGCACTCTGATTTCCAAAACCATTATTTAAAATTGTTCCCTGGATTGTTGTTGGTGATTGGGCATAGATATATTCATTATATAAAACATTTTTAAGTTCGATATCTTTATGCTTGGATGTATCTCCAACTCCAACAGCAAATACCGGTACATTCAATTTCTCGGCGGTATAAAGCGGATTAGTTCCGTCTGTAATAACTCCATCACTGACAATAATTACAGATGAAATATTGCTCTTATCTTTTTTAACATCATTAAATATTTTAGAAAAATTTGTACTGCCCTCTGAAAAATTAAATTTAGATAAACTATCAGTGCTGACTTTCTTTACTCCGTTTCCAAATGAATAAAGTGTAGAATTAGTGAATAGAGCATTTGAATTAGCATCATTTAAAAAATTATCAATTAATTTCACTCTATGAGTTCCATCCTTTATTTGCATTGATCTTGAATTATCAATAAATATTAAATTTACAGGTTCAAGTACAAATTTTTTTGTTAAAGTAAGAATAGGTTCAAATATCACGAACAAAAGTAAAAGTAAAGCCAGTGTTCTCAATGCAATGAGTAAAATCTTTTTCGATGTACTTACAATCGGTATAGTATACCTGTAGACATAAACGGTATAAGCACCAAGAATTAGAAGTGCAGCAAAAAAGAAGAGAGGGCTGTAGGAAAAGTTAAGATGAATCTTTTCAAAATTAAACATGAGCCTGCTCTAGTATGCGATATTTGCAAAGAATATCTTTAAATATTGATACAAAAATAAAGTAAGAATTCTCATAAAATCTTTTCTGCATAATGAAGATTCGGCTCATAAATTAAAAGCTTAACGCTCCCTTCAAAACAGTAACAGCCTGACCTGATATATATAATTCGTTGCTTGTTTGACTATACCTGACTTTTACTCTGCCTCGTCTGCCAATAACATCACCTTGTTCAAAGATTAAAGTAGTTTCATTCATGTGATTTTTAATAAAATTTAATCTCTTTAACACAAGAATAAAAGGACCATTTGCGGAACCAGTCACCGGATCTTCATCTATTCCATAATGGGGAGCAAAAAAACGGCTATGTGCAAAGCTTTCTTCATCAACAGTTTCAAGAGTAAATACTACGACGGCACTAAACCCATTCTTTGATTTTGTAATATTTTTTAAAGCTCTGAAATCTGGTTGAAGACTGTGCAATGTCGATAAGTTTTTTATATAAATATATAAATATCCGTTTTCAAGCACTATAAACGGAACATTTTTATCAAGTGTGTTTCTATTGATATTTAATGCATCAATAATTTCTTCTTTGTTTCCCTCAAATTCTTTCATCGAGAATTCAGGAATTTGCATGAAATAAAATCCATCTTTTGCTTTACAGTTTAATATCCCCGAACGAGTTTCAAACTTTATGTTTGAATTATTTTTCAGCAATTTTTTTTCTGTTAGAAAATGAAGAGAAGCGATTGTAGCGTGGCCGCAAAGTTCGACTTCCATTGCAGGAGTAAACCACCTCAAATTATAATCAGCATTAGGTGATTTTGATAGAAAAGCAGTTTCTGCCAGATTCATCTCTTTGGCAATTTTCTGCATCTCACTTTCGGTTAAATTATCCCCGAAAGTTACTCCGGCAGGATTTCCTTCAAATGATTTATTAGTAAAAGCATCTATTTGATAAATTTCAATTTGTTTTCCCATTCAAAAGTCCTTCAATTTTCCATTTTTTCATTTTTTCAAAAGTATCATAATCTGTTAAATCAAAATGAATTGGTGTAACTGAAATATAATTATTTTTTATTGCAGCCTGATCTGTTTCAATTTCTGTATCAACTTCAAGTAGATTACCAGTCAGCCAGTAGTAGTGTCTTCCGTAAGGATCTGTTCGCTGTTCATAAATATCATCCCATTTGGATTTCCCCTGTTTAGTTAAATGAATTCCTGTAATTTGCTCTTCAGGAACGTCGGGAACATTTACATTTAACAATGTGCCCGGAGGTAAATCCTTATCGGCAATTTCAAGTGCAAGTTTTTTAGCAACCTTTGCAGCAAGGGTAAACTCTTTTGCAGTATGATTTGTAACTGATATAGCAATCGACGGAATATCCATAATTGCCGCTTCCCTGGCAGCAGAAACAGTTCCTGAATAAATAATGTTTATTGCAGTATTGGAACCATGATTAATACCCGATATAACAAGATCAGGCGGTTCTTTCATAATGTTTCTAACACCCATTTTCACACAATCGGCAGGAGTTCCTTCCACAGCATATCCAAAAAATTTTCCATTCCGGTTATAATCTATTACGCGTAATGGAATCTGCATGGTTATTCCATGTCCTACTGCGCTTTGTTCTTTGCGGGGTGCGACTACTGTTACTTCTGCTATTTCTTTAAGAGCCTCGGTTAAAACCCAGATTCCCTGGGAATCTATACCGTCATCATTGCATACTAAGATTTTCAAGATATTCCTTATTTATAAATAGAGCTACTAATATAATGGAAAGGGGATATAGTCTCAATTGATTTGAGGAGTGTTTACTATATTTTGCACTTAAGAGGACAAAATAATTCTACATGTCATTTATCTAATATTTTAAATAAACATTTTTTCTTAACTTGCAATTCATTTTTATTTAAGCTTTTTAAAGATGGTCTATATAAAATCTTTGTTGTTCAATAAATATGAAGAATTAATATTTGGTTTAAGCACTAAAATATGTATCGATCGAAATTCTCCTTACTATTTTAATGTTTCCAATTCTGTCGGTGATGATGAAAATATCGTGAAAGAAAACAGGGACTTATTTTTTCAGGAGCTTGGTTTAAAATCGGAAAATGTTGCAATGCAGCAGCAGGTTCATGGAGATAAAATAAATCATGTAACAAAAGGCGGCTTTTACGGTGAGAGCGATGCCTTTATAACCATTGAAAAGAACGTGGGTCTTGCAATTAGTACAGCTGATTGTACTCCAATTTTTATTTTTGACAAAAAGAACAAAGCAATTGCGGCTGTTCATTCCGGATGGCGGGGGACAGAAAAGAAAATTCTTTTAAAAGTTTTAGAAAAATTAGTTGCAGACTATAACTCATTGCCGCAAGATCTGATTGTTTATATTGGCCCTTCAATCTGTCAAAAGAATTATGAAGTCGGAAAAGAAGTTGCTGAAAAGTTTAACGATAAATATCTTATTCCCAAAGGAAACAAGTTTTTACTTGATGTGTCTGGAATTAATTATGATATTCTGTTGAATTTTGAAATACCAGGAGAGAATGTTCAGCATTCATCTTTTTGTACTTATGAAATGAAATACCTTCTCCATTCATACAGAAGAGATGGTTTACATTCCGGCAGAGCTTTTGGAATTATCGCGATGAAATAAAAATGTTTTCTAATTTTTTAAAAATAATTTTGGTATATACTTTAGCTTGTTTGATTTGGGGTTCAACATGGATTGCTATTAAAACGAGCCTGGAATCTCTAACTCCTTTTTTATCTGCCGGATTAAGATTTGTGACTGCATCAACTTTTATTTTATTGATTTTAAAGATCACAAAAAATGAAATCCAGAAGGATAAACTCTCAATACGATTATATTTTGTAATGACATTTTTTTCATTTGTTTTTCCATTCGGTTTGGTCTATTGGGCAGAACAATTTGTACCAACAGGTTTATCTTCAGTCCTTTTTGGTATAAATCCTTTTTTCGTCGTCTTATTTTCATATTTTTTAATTTCCTCGGAGAAAATTGGATTTTTTAAATTTACAGGTATTATTCTCGGTTTTGCAGGAATCATTATTATTTTTTCAGATACTTTTAATTTAGACTTTTCCGCTTATACCCTTGGAATGATTGCAATAATATTAAGTGCATCTTTTCAGGCATTAAATTCGGTATTTATTAAAAAATATGGCGGGCATCTTCATCCTATCAGCATGAATTTTATTCCCATGTTATTAGGAGGAATTATACTATCTGTTTCAGGTTTGTTTCTGGAGGATATGGGTAAAGTGAAATTCGATTCAACAGCACTGTTAGCAGTTTTATATCTTGCAATATTCGGCAGTATAGTTACATTTACTTCATTTTACTGGTTGTTGAAAAGAATAAGTGTAGTCATATTATCATTAATTGCTTTTGTTACCCCGGTTATTGCACTGTTTTTAGGATGGATCTTCTTTTCGGAACAGCTCTCTTTTAATGAATTAATGGGGAGCTTGTTAGTTCTTTTCGGATTGCTTTGGGCTAACTTCGGTAATTTTATAAAACTTAATAAAATGAGAAGCAAGGTTACGGTTTAATAAATTTCATGTTATTTTAACGGATAAGTTATGTTAAATATAATCAGAATAAAAAAAGCTACATTTTACGGATATCATGGTGTTCTGTCTGAAGAACAGAGTGTAGGTGGAAAATTTGAGGCTGATGTAGATATATATACTGATTTTTCTAAAGCCGCGGAAAAAGATAGTCTCAACCAAACTGTTGATTATGAAAAAGTTTATAAATTTATGTATCAGCTTGCACTTGGACAGAAATACTTTTTAATAGAAGCTCTTGCTGCTAAAGTAGCCGATGAACTTTTAAAGAAGTTTTCTGCCATAGAAAAAATTGCAGTGAGAGTAAGAAAAAACAATCCACCTCTTGGTGGTCTAGTCGATTGTGTTGAGGTGGAAGTTATAAAAGAAAGAAACGAACTTAAATAAATTAGAATAGGTATTAAAAAATAAATTAATTGAATAGAAATAATAAAAATTTACAAAATACTGCTTACATTGCATTTGGTTCGAATAAAGGAAATAAACTAGATTATCTAACAAAGGCTATCAAAGAAATCAATAAAAGGAATGATTGCAGTATTATTTCAGTTTCTTCAGTTTATGAGACAAAACCATTGGGAAACGTTAACCAGGCAAATTTTTATAATTGTACAGCAGAAATAAAAACATCAATTTCGATTGTTGAATTCTTTCATTTATTAAAAGACATTGAAAAGCAGCTTGGCAGAACAAAGACAGAAAGATGGGGCCCGCGGGAAATAGACCTGGATTTGCTCTTTTTCAATAATGAAATTTATTCTGATGATGAATTAAAAGTACCGCATGAAGGTATTGCATATAGAGATTTTGTCCTTGTTCCCTTGAGTGAAATAGCCCCAAATTTTATTCACCCTGAATTAAATCAAAAAATTTGTGATATTTGTAATGCTGAAAAGAATATTATTAAAAAACTAAACCAAAAAATTTTCTAAAAGGAAAGTAGTGAACGGAAATTCTGAATTAACATCCGGAAGAGCGGAAGTTAAATATATCGCAATTGAAGGTGTTATTGGCGCAGGAAAAACTACTCTTGCGAAAAAAATCAAGGAAAAACTTAATGCGGATCTAATATTAGAGCAGTTTGATGCAAACCCGTTTCTTGAAAGTTTTTACTCCGACAGACGCAGATATGCATTTCAGACACAGATGTTTTTTTTAATAAACAGATATAAGCAGCAGGAATCTTTAATCCAGGAAAATTTATTTACTGACTATTATGTATGTGATTATACATTTGAAAAGGATAGAATCTTTGCTTATTTAAATCTGAATGGCGAAGAATTAAAGCTTTATGAATCAATATTTCCTCTCCTGGCCAGAAACTTAAGAAAACCCGACCTGGTAGTATACCTGCAGTCAAGTGTGGAAAGGTTAATGTTTAATATTAAAAAACGCAGCAGAAGAATTGAAAAAAATTTAACCAGAAGCTATATTGAAGAATTAAGTGAAGCATATAACCATTTCTTTTTCAGGTATACCGCAACTCCGCTATTAATTGTGAATTCAACCGATATAGATTTTGTGAAAAGCAGCAGTGATTTTGAAGAATTATTTAAACAGATTTTCAGGGAGGATAGAGGAATTATTGAATACTTCAAACCTGAATCAAAAAGGATAATTTAGTAATGTTAAGATTTATTTTATTTTTAATCCTATTTTATATTATTTATAAGGTACTCCAGTATTTTTTAAGAAATTTAATTTCACCTTCCAAAAATAATAAGGACAGCTTTAAAAGAAGTTCTACTCCCAAAAGCAAATATGAGAATGTGGAAGAGGCTGAATTCAAAGAAATTAAATCAGATGAAAACAACAATAAGAAGGAAGAATAATAAGAATAAGTAATGGCCAAAAAAAATGCTGCTTCAAAATTCATTAATTTAATTCTGCAAATATTTTTATCGAAAAAAGTTGTAAATAGTTTTGATCTTGGCTCTCCCCAAAAATTTCTTATTGTAAGGCAGCATAATCAGCTTGGTGATTTGCTTGCCGGAGTTTCTCTTTTCAGAGCTATTAAGGAAACCTATCCAAAATCTCACATCACTTTAATAGTAAGTCCTTTTAATTATCCGGGACTTATTAAAAATAAATTTATTGACAGGATGTTTATTTTCGACAAAAAGAGAATATTTAAACCGGGTTATATTGCCGAATTTTATAGATTACTCAGAGAAGAATATGATGTAACAATAGTTCCGGTTGTTGTATCAATATCGTTTACAAGCAATTTAATTGCACGTTTTTCAAAATCTAAAGTTCGAATTGGTCCGGAATCCTTAAATGGTGAAATTAATGAAAGCAGATATTTATTTGACAGGCGAGTAAAGCTTGATTGGAGCAAGCACCCCGACTCAAATGTCTCTGAAAGGAGTCTTGACATTGTAAGGCCCTTTGGAATTAATACTAAAAATTATCATTCGGAAGTTTCTTTTGATAAAGATGATATTAAAATAGCCGAGGAATTTATTGATGAAATGGAATTAAAGAAGGAAGAATTATTAATTGGTCTTCATGTTGGTGCAGGGAAACCAAATAACAGGTGGTCGCTTCAAAAATATATTTCGTTAATAAATAATCTTAATCAAAAATACAAAGTAAAGTTCTATTTAACCGGAAGTACATCGGATAAAGAGGAATTAAATTATATAAAAAATAATTGCACATTAGAAGTGGCTTTATTCCTGAATAAAGAAATTCCCCAGGTTGCTGCACTAATATCAAAATCGGATCTATTTATTTCAAATGATACTGGTATAATGCATGTGGCAGGTTCAACAGATACCCCGCAAATTTCTATTTTTGGTCCCACTAATCCATTTAACTGGGCACCGATAGGTAATAACAAATACTTTATTCGAAAATCGGAACTTATTGATGACGTTTCTGTTCAGGATGTCCTAAATTTGTGTGAAATTATTTGTGCATCAAAGAAGTTACGGTGAGAGCTTTAAATCCAAATTAATTTATTCTACTTTGTTTTTTGCCTTAAAAGATATACAATCTTATGGTCAAAAAACATTTCTTCTTTTAATTTAATAAATTTTTCATCTATCTCTTTTCTCAGGTAATTATCATTATCATTAAAATCTGAAACATACCAGATAGAATTATTTGTACTCCATTTATTTAATAATGAATCATAGAATATGTGAAGTGAATCAGGATTTGTTATACTGTTGTATTCAAAGAGAAAAAATATATTATTAGAATCTTTATAATAATATTTAATTAAAGAAGACAAATATTTGTATTCAACATAAATCGGCTGATTTTTTGTCTCATATTTCATCAAATATTCTGCTATTCCTTTCGGATCATTATTTTTTTTCATTGGTGAGTAAACTTTATGTAAATCCAAGGAATAAATGATAATGAAAATGGATGTCCAAACAATTAAAATCTTTTTATTGTTCTTAAAGGAAATGAGCAGAAAAAGTGAAAAAATCAAAGGGACGAATAAACAGGCAGTATGTCTGGGTCGTAAATTTTCTGGTCCGTCCACAAAGTTTACTAAGAAAAAAAAAGTGGCACTTAGAAGAATTACAATTATGAACATAAAAGATTTTTTTGACAGGAAAAAAGAAAACATTTTTGGTATATATTTCCAGGTGAGAGCAATAAATAGAATAAACAATAATAGCAGCAATTTATTATTGGTCATAAATGATAAATTTTCAGGAATTATATAATATTCCAAACGGTTTATAATAAAAGTCATTCTCTGAAAAAAAGATAAATAAGTTACTTTGTTGATTGTAGAAGTCATCCATATAATTTGAGAATTAAATTGGTTTAAGATATAAGGGAGCAAAAATAATATGGAAAGCAGTGGGAAAATCATATCAATGATATATTGTTTGGAATACTTCCATTTTCTAAAAGTTATTAATACTACTGCATTGGTAACCAATAAGAATCCTAAATAATATTGTGTGTACAAGGAGACGATTGAAAGAATTATATAAAAGATTCTGTTTCTCCGGGACGGATTATCGGATAAATATCCACAGTAAAAATTAAAAAGTAGTAGCGATGAAAGTAAGATCGCTAAAGCATAAACCCGGATTTCAACAGATGCCCATATCATAAATGGATTAAATGCAAAAAAAGGTAATATCCATTTTGAATTTATTTCAGGTTTAACTTTTTCAGTAATTTTTAATGTTACTAAGATGGTTAATAAAATGCACAAGATTGAAAATAGTCGGGCGATAAAGGGGGAAGAACCGAAAAGTCTCCAGATATTTAGAAGAGCAAAATATAGAGGTGGTTGATTTTCAAATGATAAAGCCTGTGAAATTGCATATCCTATTCCCTTTGAAGTAGTAGTAAGTGAGTAATATTCATCTTCCCAAATATTTAGTCTATATGATAGGTATAATGTAATAGCTAAAAATATACCCAGTATTATTAACAAAAGTTTATTGCTAGATAGCCATGATCTTAAATCCTTAAAACTATCCACTTTTATCTTTGTCAATATCATTTTGTTTGTAAATATTGGTATTCAAATTGAATAATTCTTCAAAGTATCTTTTGCTTTGCAATGACAGAAAACCAAGGCTTAAAAACTGAACTGCAATTATTAAAACAAAGCCACCTATTAAAAATGCATGTGGTTTTATCCTAAATAATTCCGCTACTGCTAAAGAAAATTTATCGTCTATAAAACTGTTTATACTTGTATGAATAAACGGGTACATTGAAAAAACATTTATAAATATCCAAAGAAAAATATATAAGGCTACGATTAAAAGAATGATTCCGATACCAATAAAAAATATGTATGGTCTGAAAATGAAACCGGACATAAATCCCGATAAAATTCCCCTTACAACTTTTATTTTTGATTTCCTTTTATTAGCTTCTTTTTTCTGAGCACTCCAGTCTAAGTGAGCGGGGATCTCAACTAATCTTCCTCTTAGTAGAATAGTTTTATATATGATCTCCGGGTTTATTTCATTATCCCTTGCTTTTAAGACCAAATGCTTTATAAAATCTTTTCTATAAGCTCTAACCATACCTGTAAAAGTATGTATTTTTTCTCTGGCAATAAGAAGTAAAAATAAATTTACAAACCGGCTCATTATTCTTCGGTTAAATGGGACGTTTGTAAGCTTACCTCCTTTCATATAACAGGAAGCAATAACTACATCAGCTTCGGTTTCCTGAATTGTTTTTATTAGCCTCTCTATATGATCAGGGGAATAGCTTAAATCCAGATCCATTGTTACAATATAATCCCCGGAACTATTTTTAAACCCTGTTCTTAAAGCACTTCCTAAAAATTGATTTACTTTATGGTGAAATACCCTAACTTTGTCATGACATGATGCAAATTCATCTGCTAATTTACCTGTGTAATCGGAACTTCCATCATTAACAAAGATAATCTCCCAATTATAATCGCTTTCAAGGCTCGACATATAATCATAGAATATTTGTAAATTTTTTTTCAAAATTCCGGCTTCATTATAGCCCGGAATTACAATAGAAATAAAGGGCTTTTTCCTATATTCTTTTAAGGACATTTTTGTTTTTTTTAAATTATTATTGATTGTGAATCGAATTCTTATTGTATATAATTTTAAACTGTAAAATAAAATTGATCATATTATCGAAAAACAATCAGATTAAGTTAATCTTTAAAAAGACTTTTTTGTTTAATCTTTTCATCAGTTAAAAATTTACTTGCGTAAAAACCCATATTTACCAGATGAAAATTATTTCGGAGTTTATTAATTATTTTAATAAATAGAAGAACTTTATCTTTACTTTTAACTTTCATCCCCGGAAAAAATTCCAATTCTTTTACCTGGTCACCACCGATCAAATCAAGAGGATGAAGTAAAAAACTTGGTTCGGTCTTTGTAAATTTACATAATTTAATAGCCGTTTCTAAATAAGTATTCATTAAAATTGGAGATATATTATTTAAATAAATTAGATAGCTTAAATGAAACGGTATCTTAACAATTGGTATAGTGCTAACCGGTAATTCTAAAATTTTTCTACCTGAATCTAAATTCCATAAGTATGGTTTTAGTGGAAGCAAACCATCTTTGAATTTTCCAAATAATTTTTTTCGATCTTCTTTTTCTTCTTTTGATAGATTAGCTGTCCTGAAATAATAAATCCTGGCTAAAGGTCCAATAAAAGTTGGAAGTGTTGAAGCATCGTATGAATAACCGCATTCAGATAAAGAATCAAGTAAATTATAACTCCAGCTAAAACCCGGACCGCGAAATCCATTTGGTTTTTGTCCTGTTACTTTTTCAATAAATTCTTCAGCCATCTTAAGTTCATTATTAATTTTTTCTTTAGAATAAAGATGAAGCCAAGATTCATGATGAAAAGAATGGTTCCCGACTTCATGACCAGAATCTACGATCATTTGCAATGCATCTTTGTTCTTGTCTAAAGTTGCATCTTTACCAACAATAAAAAAAGTAATTTTCAGATTTAATTCATCTAGTGTTTTCAATACATGAGGAACAAACGAACTTAAGTATGACGGGTAATTTTTCCATCCTTCATCACCATGTATCTTCATATATGACCATTGATTATCTAGATCAAGAGATAAACCGCATAATAATTTCTTACTGGAATGATTTTGCATTCTTTTCTTATAAGTCTCTATTTAATTATTTGAATTAATTTTATAAATATTTTTTAATTTTCGTTCAACTAATTGTATTGTTTCATTAATATTTAAAGTCCCATTAACAATATGAGTGGAATTCAAGATAAATAACCCTGGGACAGATGTATTAACTGGAATTAAATTTTCGGAATAATTTATTGTAGATAACGCAAATACATTTCGTGCACGGGCTATTTTAAATTCACAAATATCATCTTTGGTAATCTCAGGATAAATTCTTTGAAAAGAAGTAAGAAATTGTTCTTCTATCTGGTCGTCATTTAAGTTAAAAAAATCATCATCATGCGTTACATATTTTGGTAAATAAACAAGTGTATTCCCGCCAAATTTTTGTTTATCTACAAGCGCAGTCATTTCTATTATACCGGTAAATTTAACTTCCGTATCTGTAATATTTGTTACATAAAAACCGGAGAGTGGTTTTTTTATTAATAAAGAAGCACAAACTACCCCGATATACTTAATTTTATTTAATTTTTCTTTTTCTTCTTCTGTAATATTACTGCAAATTTTCGCGGCAATAGAAGAAGGTAAAGTTAAAATAACATTATCAAAACATTCTATTTTACCGTTAGTAAACTGGACCTGGATACAATCATTTATCTTTTTAATACTTTTTGCAGCATAATTGGTTTTTATTGTTACTTTTTCATTCTTTAGCTTTTCAGCAAAAACATTAATAATTCTAGAATATCCTCCTCGAAGGTAACCAAACATTTCTTTTTTTAAACCGGATTCTCTAGCAGAGTACATCCTTTGTATTGTAGCCCAAATAAATGCGGCAGAAGTATTTTTATAATTCTCACCTAATTTAGCTCTAAGTAAAGGAAGCCAAATTTTATTAAAAGTTTTTTCACCTGACAAATTTCTTAACCAATCTTCTACAGAAATATTTTCCAGTTTTTTCCAATTTTTAATTTTAGAAGCATAATAAATGGTTATACCTAATCTTATTTTATCAATGATCGATAAAGGAGGGAATCTTAAAAATTCTAGGCTGCTAGATAGAGAAAATAATTGTCCGTCGGTATAAAATCCTGTTTTAGTTTCAACCCACTCAATTTCATCTTCAAGGTTTAATTCCGAAAGCAATTTTCTAAGGCATTTATCCGACAGCAATATTACATGATAAAAGCGATCCCATTCAAAATTTCCTATTTCCCATGGACTTGCTAAGCCGCCTAAACTATCAGCACTTTCAAACAGTGAAATATCTTCTCCTCTTTCTGCCAGCCTGTGAGCTACAGTCATTCCCAGAATTCCACCGCCAATAACGCACCATTTTTTATTTTTGCTCATTATTAGATTATTCAAACAGTTATTTAAGTAGAATAAGTTTTTTTACATCTGAAAACTTACCCGTTTCCATTTTATAGAAATATATTCCTGATGGCAGTTCTCCTGCATTGAATTGTATTTCATGAAAACCTTTATCAGCAACTTGATTAAAAATTTGTTTAATTTCTTGACCAAGCACATTATAAATTTTTATAACTACTTTATTTTTTTCAGGTATGACAAATTGAATTTTTGCTATAGAATTAAAGGGATTAGGATAATTTTGATATAGGATATAGTCTTTGGAAGATCTCTTTGTATCAATGTTGTTGTTTTTTAATCCAACAGTTGATTCTATTGGATTAATTAGATATGTTTTTATTTGCCTCGAATGGATGTTGCCATTAAGAGAATTCCCGTTAAAATTTGCATCTTCAATCGGCGTTTCAATACTACTTGTTATTTTTGCACTTTTAATTATTTTAGAATTTAATGATAAATTAAAACTTTGATTATTATCTGAGAGATTCCACAATCTTACTATTATTCCATTTTCAATACCCTCTTCAGAAGGTTTTAGTGCCCACAGTAAAACATCCGGATTATTAATTGTAGTTAATGAATAAGTGTTCTCGGGATAATCATTTCCACCCAAGACTTGTGAAGTTATCATCGGGTTTTGATGTTCCATGGCGAATTTCATTGCTGAAATAGTGCTATATTCCGCATGAGTTTGTAAAGCGAATCTTTGTAGAAAATAATTATCCCCACCTTGGTTTGGGATACCTAAACCATCTCCATCGACCTGCCCGCCAACTAATACTGAAATCAGAGGGGTATTGATATCAAGATTATTTTCATCACTATTTCCGATTTTCATAAAATAACAATCTGCATTAGATAATGTAATTCCTAAATTGCCATTGTTTATATCGGCAAAATGATTTAGAGTTAACCAATCATATCTTGCATTTACCGGAGAATATTGTCCTCCTTGCTCTAGAAGTTTTGCTTTTATTACTGCTCCGACTTCTTCATGCCATATTTCAGGACTGCTGATATTAAAGCCAAATCCCCAGGTATAAACATCCGAGAAATTTTGAGTAATTTCATTTTTAATTTCTATTCTGTCAATATCTTTAAATAGTGTAATTCTTGAAATATGATTTAAAGGTGCAGTAGAGTTTACTTTTAATGTAAATGAAACCGGACCTGGGTTTTCAACACTTATATTACCTGAACCTGTACCTAGATCATTCAATGATCTTCCGTTTATTTCCTGTACAAATTCTTTATTATTTTGTGTTTTATCTATTAAACTTAAAATTGCACCGCTATTGGAAATAGTAACTTTGTATTTATCATTTTCTAAAATATTATCAGAAATGGTCACTGCATCCTCAAAATTTTCTCCTCTGCCTAGTCTTATTTCAAAAACTTTGTAGCCAACCGGCGGAACATTTTTTGCGAGAATTTTTAAGTAATCTTTTGCATTAATATTAACAATTTGAAAGGGTACTTCATTATTTGTATTTAAATCAATAACACGAATAGAATCTGTTCCGGAATATTCATAGTCTGCATAGTCATTTCTTTCCCAGTTTAAGGGATTGAAAACATAAAACCGTTCGTTATTACCAGATTTTTCAATCATGCTTCCAAGTGAACTCTTTGAATCTTCAAAAAGATTATCCACATAATTTGCAATTTCATTAGCTATTTTCCTTTGCCAATTTGCACGCGCATCAACAGAAACGATTCCGTCTGCTGTCCAGTCATGTTCCCAATATAGTCCCAAATCCATCCAAGCTAAAGCCCTTTCATCTTTTTTGGAATCCATAAATGTTTTATTCTTTAATGAAACAAGTGTAGCTAAAGCTTCTGCCGGACGTATTTTTTCAACAGATCTTTTAACATCTGCAGATACTTCCGCCATTGAGGCACAATAAAGATCCCATTCATTTCCATAGGCTGCGGAAACAGTTGGCAAAGTTGAACCATATTGCTTTTCAAATTCATCAAAAAAATCTTCTTCATTAGAAACAACAACTAATTTTGATGAATCAGTTTTTGACTTTGCTACTTGCACAAACTTATCTGTAAGAGTTTTTAATGAATCACCTCCGTTACCAAATGCACCAACAATATTGTACTTATTTTTCGAATAAAAAGAAGGATCATCTGCCATGAAATCAATTACACCTTCAGGATCATCAGCCTCAAAATAAGTACCGAGGTTGTATCCCGGGAAAATTGAATACCACTTAAAAAGAATTTTGCTACTGTCAGGACCTTCGTCCCAGTACATTTCGTATTCCCTATTACCCGGAGAAAGCAGTTTGGAGCGACAATCGCAAATACCCTTCCAACTATATTTAGCACCTGCTCCTGCCCATAAAGAGCTAATTCCGTAGGGAAAAGTCTGGTTTTCCATGGAGTAAGCTAATTTAAAACGAATATTATATTTTCTTTCAATATAACCGGAGTAGTACATACCACGGATAACAGCTTCTGCCGGAGTTCCCCCATATAGTATTGCAAGCGGATTTAATGGAACACTTATATGTCCGCTTTTTATGCTGTTGATAAATCTATCGAATTCCGTTTTGGATTTATTTTTCTCATATGTCCACATCCAGAAACTGCCATCGCAATTCCATCTGCTTTGATGTTCCGTGACTTCATTTTGAGTTTGATCCGCTAAATCTAAATAGTAATCGATTGTCTCTAAAAACACATCTTGATAAGTCTTTTCATCGGCTGTCCACATATAGTCGGTATGATCATCATTAGCGATGTAAATTTTTTTTCTGTTCTGGGAAAATGTTGGAATAGAAACAATAATTATTAGGGAAAAATAACCTAAGATTTTTAAAGGCATATATTTAGATGTTCTTTTAATGGAATTATTAAACTTAATATTTAATTATCAATATAAAATGGGAATTACACTTAAATTCTAAATAGAACTAATGACATTCTCGGTTCTTTTTGCCTCTTGAGAACATGCGACAAGTTCAGATGAAAAATTATCGTAAAATTCAATATCTTCTATTAAGCCAGGAGATACAATTTTGCAGCCCGTACTGCACGTGGAAGCTAATTGTTGTACATCTGTAAATTTAACTTTATTGAATTCATTCTTAACAAAATTATCGTTAAAAAATTCTATCAATTTATTTAATTCATTTGCAAAACCTGTTTCGACAGCCTGAAATCCATTATACACCAAATTAATTAATTCTTCTGAAGGCTCATTTTTACCTCTTCCAATTCCTGCATAGGGTATAGTAATATCATTTATTTTGAGAGGAGGTATAAGGTTGCATCCATCGAAAATACCTTTTAATTTTTGTGACACTTTTATAATCTGACTAAATCTCTTCAGGTAAAAATGATGCGCAGTACAGAAGAAAACAAAGTCTGTATTTTCTAAAGCTTTAACTAAATCATTAGTAAAAAATGAATTTAATTTATACTTTATCAGATTTTGATCTCCAATCTTTACAAACGGATCATGAATCATAATATTACAATTTTTTTCTAACAAAAGATTTGCAAGTGCAAATGTAGGAGAATTTCTTGTATCTTCTGAATTAAACCTGTAAGCGGCTCCAAACAATGTAATGTTTTTCCCATTGAGAGATCCGAATTTATTTTCAGCCAGTTTAATTGATTCTAAAGGAGAATTGTCATTTATAGTTCTTGCATTAAGAATTAAACTATTAGTATGGTCCTTTCCGGCTTCAAGCATTCTCCACCAAAGCAGAATGCCGTCTTTCGGAAGACAATGTCCTCCGACTCCAATAGTTGGAATAAGTAAACCTCCACTCGGAACCGCATTTGGATCTCCGGATGCAGAATCTGTTTGAGAAGATAATATATTTACTTCATCGCGAAGTTGATAAAAATTAATATCTTTTCTATCGCAATATCTACCTACTTCAGCGGAATAAGCTATTCTTACATCTCTATAAGCATTTTCGAGAGTCTTTACAATTTCTGCAGTTAGGCTATTAGTTTTAAATAAATTACCACCTGTAACAAACTTTGAATATAATTCTTCAATTATTCTGGGTGTTTCAGGATTCAATCCCGCTACAATTTTATCAGAATTTATTACTCTATGAACTAAACGTCCCGGCATAACACGATTTGGACTATTCCCGAGCAGAATATCTTTTCCTTCTATTAACCCGAATTTTTCGAAATGGGATTTAATTAATGTTTCCATTGTTGAGGGTGCTAAAGTGGATTCAAAAATAATAACAGGTTTTTTAAAAGTGGGTTTATCTTTTAAGACATTTGCAAGTTCATTTAGAGATTCAAATAAAGGACCGTAATCTGGTTTAAAATCCTTTTTATCGGTTTGAACACATACCAGAATTATATCCGCATCCTTTAATTCCGAATAGCTGTAGCTTGCTCTTAGAAGTCCTTCGGAAACAAGTTGGGAAACAATAATATCAAGGCCGGGTTCAATTCCGCCTATTGTTGAATGCCCGGAATTTATTGCATCAACCTTCCAACCGGAAAAAGTCGAGTTTCTTTGGATAACTACAACTTCAGCATATTTATAATTGTCATATTTTATCCTGGAATTAGCTATTAAAGCGGCCATTGGCATTCCAACAATACCAGGCCCGATTACACCGATTTTTTCAATTTTCATAATTAATTTGTAATTAGTTTTTGTCAATAAATGTTTGAAACCAAAGTTCCAAGCAAAGAATACCCCATAGCTTTCTTCCGAAAGCTCTTTCTGAAGTGATTAATTTTTCTACTTTACTTGTATTGTAAATTCCTCTTTCCACACAAGCCTTGGACAATAAAATATCTTTAATAAAATTTGAAGTATTATTTTTTGCCCATAAATGTAACGGAACGGGGAATCCCATTTTATCTTTTCGATAGAATATTGTTTCGGGTAAAATATCTGCAATGGATTTTTTTAGAATATATTTCATTTCAGCACCCTTAAATTTCATACCTGCCGGCATTGATATAATTAAATCCACGATTCTTTTATCCAGAAAAGGGACTCGGGATTCTATTGATGCAGCCATGCTCATTCTATCTTCAACATGTAAAAGAGCTGGCAGGCTTGTTGTCATATCGAAATGGGTCATTTTGTTATAATAAGAAACAGTATCAGGATTATTAAATATTTTCTCAAATTTTTCGTAAATATAATTTTTGCAATAATTATGATTGAATGTACCTGAAAAAAGTTCTTCATCCCCGTTTTTCCTATCTATCAATCTAAAGTACCGTTTGGCCATATTGTCAAACATCCCGGTTTTATTAAATTCTTTTATCATCGGGATATAATTTTTTAAATAAGACAGATTAGGAAGTATTGAAGTAAGGGAAACTATGTGTTCTCCTTCTTCGTTGGTTTCATAAATTGTACCTTTTATTGCCTGCTCTAAGTAAGCTATAACATATCTTGCATAACCTCCAAAGATTTCATCTCCTCCCTGTCCACCTAAAACAACTTTAACATTTTCTGATGCAAGTTTGGAAACCATATATTGAGGAAACATTCCTGGTCCTGCTGCCGGTTCATCGAGATAATATATTAATTTAGGAAGCAGATCAATAAAATCATTTTCAGTAGGAAAAATTTCAAAAGTCTCTGCACTACATACCCCGGCTACTTCTCGTGAATATCTTGTTTCATTAAATTGTTCACCTTCTCCGTTAAAAGCTCCTGTAAATGTCTTTAATTTACCATTATATTTTTTTGATGCAAACATTGTAACAATACTTGAGTCAAAACCCCCGCTTAAATAAGTACCAATAGATACATCGCTTCGAAGCTGTATATCAATCGTATTCTCAAGTAGGCTTCTTAATGTATGAATAAAATATTCTTCGGTATGATAGGTGTCAATTTTAAATGAAGGATGCCAATACTTTGTCTGATTGAAATTTTTTGAATTTAGATCGTAAATTCCATAATGCCCGGGAAGAATTTTAAAGATCTTTTAAACAATGTTTTGTCATTCAAAACATATTGAAATGTTAAATATTCATGAATAGATTCATAATCAGGTTCAGCTATAATTTTATTGTGTTTGAGGATAGCCTTTATTTCTGATGCATAAACTAAACGATTATCATCACTATAATAATATAAAGGTTTTATTCCGAAGTGATCTCTTGCGGCGATAATTTTCTGTTCCTTTTTATCATACAATAAAAATGCAAACATACCGTTTAATAAATTTATAGAATCAACTCCATATTCATCATACATCCTTATTATGACTTCGGTATCTGATTGAGTTACAAATTTATGCCCTTTGTTTTTTAATTCTTCTCTTAATTCTATGTAATTATATATCTCTCCGTTAAAAACCAAAGTATAATTTCCAAAAGACATTGGCTGATGTCCGGAACTTAAGTCAATTATTGATAGACGTTTATGATAAAATCCAATATTATTATCAATAAAATTCCCCTCGTCGTCGGGTCCCCGGTGACTAAGAGTATCAGCCATTATTTTGAGAAGTTGTGGATCAACTCTAGTATTTTTTTTATTTATTAAACCGACAAATCCACACATTATAAAATTCTTAAGTATTGTAAAAACTAGGAAAATTCTACAATAATTGTGCCCCTTGAAAAAAATAGAAAAATCGAAAGGAAATGCTTCCAAATTAAAACAATATTAAAATTTTGATACATTAAAATAACTATAAAGTAAATCCGTCAAAGGAATTCAAATAATTTGTTTAGGTAAATCTGGTGTCGAATATTTGTATATTCTTTGTTTAAACACTCCAATCGTTCAATTTTATATTAAACAATCTTTAATAATTTGAAGAGATGATTTAGTTATAAAGTATTTGATTTCTGTAATTATATATTGTAAAAACAAACCTTGGTGATCAAATAGATAGAATTATTTTTTTTGATCAATTTAACTGAAAATCTGCCTTAATTTTTATAAGATAGGTTGTTTCGAAATAAGTCTTAATTTATTTTGAAAAATTGTGTACAAAAATTGTCTGTAATCATTCCAATTAAGGATATGATGCTAAACTATTTATCTGAATGTGCTCAGATTGACTATGATTAATAATAATGCTAAGGAGAAAAAAATGAATTATAAAAATAATTTTCTGAAGATATTTTCTGTCTTTTTATTTAGCTTACTTTTTACAGGATTAAGTCTTGCACTGACCTCTAATGAAAATTTAGCTGATAAAGTTGAAAATGTAATTAACAATCACTACAATGAAAATTTTGATGTAACTGTTAACAATAATCATTTCGTTACTATTACAGGACAAGTGAATACATATTATGACAAACTTAAATTGTTTCAAATAGTATCTAAAATAAGGGGTGTTAGAGATATTGCTGATAATGTGACAGTTAATACTCCTATTTTACCTGATAAAATAATTCAAGGAAATATTGTCAATGAATTGGATATGGTGTCTTCTATACTTGAACCAAACCGGATTACTGTAAGTGTGGATAATGGAGAAGTAATACTTGGCGGTACGGTAAGTTTTTATCGGGAAAAGTTAATGATCGAAACTGTCGCATCATGGGAAAAAGGAGTTAAAGGAATTTCCAATAATATTAAAGTTCTTTCTCCTGCTAAAGCTGTAAGTGATGCAAATCTAAAAATAATACTTCACGATATATTAAATAATCAATTTCCAGTGGAAAAAAATGTTTCATTTACCGTCAACAACGGAGTAGTTGATTTAAATGGTACAGTTGATATTCTCTATGCTAAACACAGAATCCCGGACGAATTTTCAAGTATTATTGGAATTAAAAAAGTAATAAATAATTTACAAGTAGAACCATACACCTCATAAGGTGTATGGCACTTTTTTAAAAAATCGGATATTATCATTATTGCAGAAAATATTTTGGATAAGAGAGGGGAGAATCACTAATAAATAGAAATAATTATTATGTCTTACTTTTATTAAAGTGATCTTAAAGATTTTTAATAAGCTGTTAATATCTTACCCAAAATTTTTCAAAAAAAATCGTTAATTTATAATATATTTGAAAAACAATATTATAAGTAATTTTATGCCCAAATGGCTCAAAGTATCAATCAGTATCACTATCAGCTTGATTATTATTATTGTGGTTGGCGGTGCTATTTTCTATCATATGCTTAAATCATCAGTACCGGTTTATAATGGTAAATTAGCATCTGGTTTCATTAAGAATAATGTAGAAATATACCGAGATAGTATGGGGGTGCCTTACATTATTTCAAAGAATGAAAATGATGCGGCATTTGCGCTTGGTTATGTCCATGCACAAGAACGTTTATTTTCAATGGATCTAATAAGACGTGCAGGGGAAGGATGTTTAAGCGAAATATTTGGGAGTCGTACTTTACCATTTGATGAAATGTTTAAAACTGTTGGAATTAAGAAAACTGTTGAAAATATCTTAAAACAGTCAAATCCCGATTTGATCCAGTTTCTTCAGGCTTATTCAAACGGAGTTAATAAATATATAACTGATGCTAAAGGAAAGTATCCCGTAGAATTTGATGTTTTGGGATATGAACCTTATAAGTGGACTCCCGAAGATTGCCTGGTTATAGGTAGAATGATGGCATGGGAGCTCAATATCAGCTGGTGGTCCGATGTCTCGTTTACGCAGCTTGTTCAAAAATTTGGTGATGAGAAAGTAAAGGAAATTTTGCCAAGTTACCCTGAAAATGCACCGACAATCATTCCTCGGGAAATAAAAAAATATACTAGAATTGATAATTCATTTATTAAAACCGATCAGGAATTTAGAGAATTTATGAATATGTCCGGAACACACCTTGGTTCAAATAATTGGGTTGTTAAAGGAAAAATGTCAGCTAGCGGCAAACCTATCATAGCAAATGATACTCATTTGCATTATACTGCACCGAGCCAGTGGTTTGCTGCCGTAATTAAAAGTGATAGCTGGAATGCTGCCGGAGTTACATTACCGGGTGTACCTGCTGTTGTAATTGGCAAAAATGAAAATATATCCTGGACAGTTACTAATATTATGCTTGATGACGCAGATTTTTATATTGAAAGAATAGATTCAACAAAGAAAAATTATTTGTTTAACGGCGAATGGAAAAAATTAAAAATATATTCTGATACAATTAAAGTTAAAGATTCATCAGATGTTGTAATTAAAATTGCTTCAACAAATCATGGACCAATAATCTCGGGTATTCATCCTTATAATTTTCTTTATCCAAAGGATACACTGGGGCAAACCACAATTAGTATGAATTGGCTTGGAAATTATTATAGCAATGAAATGTATTCCTTTTATCTGATAAGTCATGCAAGAAATTGGGGCGAATTTAAAGAAGCATTAACCAGCTATAGTGTACCTGGCCAAAATTTTGTATATGCCGATAAAGGTGGAAATATCGGGTATGCATTCGGAGGGAGAATTCCATTAAGAGAAAATAACGGAATCTCTTTTGTTTACGATGGAACTACAAGCAAATATGATTGGAAAGGATTTGTTCCGCAAAAAGAATTACCTTCATTTTTAAATCCAAAACAAAATTACATTGCTACTGCAAATAATAAAACCGAAAAGAATTTTAAATATTTTATCTCTAATCTTTGGGAACCTTCATCAAGGATCGAAAGAATAGAAGAATTATTAACCAGAAAGAAAAAACATTCAGTTAGTGATTATGAAAATTATCAAATGGATTTTGTATCTCCTTATGCAAAAAAAATAACAAAATTTATTTTAGATGCATTTAGTGGAATAGAAATAACTGACAAAAATCTTAAGCTTTCTTTACAGCTTTTTCGGGATTGGAATTATAAGTTTAATGAATACAGCCAGGTTCCGGCAATCTATGCAGTATTTTTTAATCATCTTCTAAAAAATATTTACTATGATGAAATGGGATATGATCTCTATAATGAATTCGTTTTTGCGGCTAATATACCTTATAACTCTGTTTTAAAAGTTCTGAATGATTCAACGAACTCATGGATCGATAATATTAATACTCCTCAAGTAGAAACAAAAAGTGAAATAATCAGAAAAAGTTTGGTTGATGCTTTAACCGAACTGGAAAATAAGTATGGTAAAGATCTAAAGATGTGGCAATGGGGTAAAATGCATAAAGTCATATTTAAGCATCCGTTTAGCGGATACTCCTCGTTGATCGATAAATTTATAGATATTGGACCTTTTGAAGTGGGGGGAGACGGTACCACTATTTTTAATACTGAATATCCCTTTTATAATAGTATCAATAGTATACCGCAATTCAGACATAAAGAGTTTGAAAATACTGTCGGGCCTGTAATGCGATACATATACGATTTTGCCAAACCGAATACAATATATCTTATATTGAATACCGGTGAATCCGGGAATGTTTTCAGCAGTCATTATAGAGATATGGCTAAAATGTGGTTAACAGGAAGGTATATAAAAATAAGAACGGATGAAAGTTCTATAAAAAAGAATGAAGATTTATTGGAGATAGATTCTAAATAAGTCAAAAATAAAAAATGATCTGTCCTATTAATTTTATCAAATATGATAAGATTAATTATTGTTATATTTTTGAACTTATAATTTCGAATTTTGACTTTAATAAGTAAATTTAATTTAAAAAGAATTAGGATTATGAAAGTAATAGAACATCTGCAAAATGCCGAGAAACCTTTTATTAGTTTTGAACTTATACCGCCTAAAAGGGGTGGAGATATAAAAAGTATTTTAGCTGTTTTGGATGATATAGCAAAATATAATCCTCCGTTTATTGATATCACAAGTCATTCTGCAGAAGTGGTATATGATGAAACACCTAGTGGTATAAGAAAAAAGGTAAAGAGGAAGAGACCAGGTACACTCGGGATATGTGCTTTAATTCAAAATAAATATAACATTGATGCAGTACCGCATGTTCTTGCAAAAGGTTTTACTAGAGAGGAAACAGAAGATTTTTTAATTGAAATAAATTACCTGGGTATTGAAAATGTATTAGCAGTTCGCGGAGATGATCATGGGTATGATAAACCTGTTCCGTTAGGAAGAACTGTAAATCAGTTTACAAAAGAACTTGTTGAACAAATTGTAAATATGAATAAAGGTAAATACCTGGAAGAAAATTTACTCGATGCAAAACCTACAAATTTTTGCATCGGAGTTGGGGGATATCCTGAAAAGCATTTTGAAGCACCAAACCTTAAAATTGATATAAAAAATGTAAAACAAAAAATAGATGCCGGTGCTGAGTATATTGTTACACAGATGTTTTATGAAAATAAGTTTTATTTTGATTATGTAGAACAATGCAGGAAAGAAGGGATTACTGTTCCGATTATTCCTGGGTTAAAGATTCTGACAAATAAAAGCCATCTTGTTAATATTCCGAAGAATTTTTACATAAGTCTTCCTGATGAATTTGCGGACGAAGTATATGCTGCAAAACCGGAACATGTTATGGATATTGGTGTGGAATGGGCAGCTAAACAAGTAGAAGAGTTAATTGTTAAAAATGCACCCGGTATTCATTTTTATATTATGCAAAATTCATTGCCGGTAAAAAAATTAATGGAAAGACTAAAATTATTTAAACAGATAGCTTAGTACTTTTTGATAGAAGCTATAGGATCGGAAACAGGATTTAGGATAATAATGATATAAAAAAGTATACCGTTGGAAATTTTATCTACGGTTGTTAGAAATTAAAAAAAACAGATTTTATATTCTTATAAATAAGTATTGAAACAAGGTAGTATGCCGAAATCAAAATTAAAGTGGGGTGTTGCGGGACTTGGAAGATATGCCGAGTATTCCTTTATTCCAACCGTGTCTTTATTCAGAAGGAGTGTGGTAAATTCGGTATTCAGTAATGATATTAACCGTGCGAAAAATATTGCAGAGAAATTCGGTATTAATAACAAGTTTAGTAATTATGACGAATTTTTAAATTCAGATATTAATACGGTTTATATTGGGAGTGCAAATTCTTATCATTATGAACAGGTTATTAAAGCTGCAAAAGCCGGAAAAAATATCTTATGTGAAAAACCCATAGCTATAAATTCTGTTCAAGCCGATGAAATGGTAAAGACATGCAAAGAAAAAAACGTTTTATTTGCTGTTAATTACCTCTATCGCTTTCATCCTCAAATTATTAAAACAAAAGAATTAATTGAAAATAAATTACTTGGAAAAATTGTCTCCATAAATCTAAGCTTTAATATTGATCTTCCACCCGGAGATAATTTCAGGCATAATAAAGAATTAAGCGGTGGCGGCGCTTTACGGGATTTAGGAACTCATTTAATCGATACCTTGAGGTTTCTAGGTGGAGAGTTTGATATTATAGGTGGTACTGTAGATAGTATAATCTACAAAAGCGGTGTTGATGATTTTGCTTCTGCCTTAATAAAATTTAAGAAGAGCGGGTACGGTTATTTCAACTGTTCATATAATTCAAAAAAAGCATTCAACCGTTTAGAAATATTGGGAAATAAAGGTGCCATCAGCATTGATTCATTTATCGGGGCAAAACATGCTCCATCAAAATTAACTATTATGCTTGATGGAGAAGTAAAAAGAGCATTCAGAAAAAGAGGCAATAAGCTTTATTATTTATTGAAATCCGTACAAAAATCTTTCTTAATGAATGAAGAACCGCTTGTAACAGGATATGATGGATATGTTAATCTGAAATTAATGGAAGAATTGGAAAATAAATGTCGGTCAGAAAATATTTAGTTGAAATTTTTTATAACATCTTTTGTAAAAGAAACTCATCTGAAGATATTAACAATGATTTCTGAACTAATTATTTATTCAATTTAGTATTGCAGTTAGAATTTTATTTAAACTTTAGATTATATAACTATAACTTTATTACTGTCTTAAGATATTTAAGAATTTTGATGTTTAAGTTTGAAAGCAACAAAATAAAAATTTATATTTTTTTAATTTTATTTCTTATCGGCTTGGCTTTCCTATTTTTTAATGAATTTGGAATTATGAAATATCAAGGTCTAAAGAATGAAGTTAAATCGTTAGATGAACAAATAACAAATACGCGGAAAGAAAATAAGGCATTGGAAGGAGATATAGATTCTCTCCAAAAAAAAATACCGGCTAAGATTGAAAAAACTGCAAGAGAAAAATATCACATGATCCGCCAAGGTGAAAAAGCAATTCAGGTTAAGGAAAAATGATAAATAAAGCCGATATTCCTAATGTTCCTTTAGCGGAAAGAGTCAGACCCAAAAGTATCGAAGAATTCCAGGGACAAAAAGCTCTTTTGGGAAAGGGAAAACCAATCCGTTTGATGATTGATAATGATACTTTAAGTTCATTTATTCTGTGGGGACCTCCTGGGACAGGAAAAACTACTATTGCAAGAATAATTGCAGAAAAAACTTATTCAGAGTTTTACCAGCTTAGTGCTGTATCTTCGGGAGTGAAGGATATTAGAAATATTATCGAAATTGCAGAAAGGAATAAGTCATTAGATAAAAGATCAATCTTGTTTATTGATGAAATCCATCGGTTTAATAAATCACAGCAGGATGCTCTTCTCCATTCAGTAGAATCAGGATTAATAACGCTGATTGGCGCTACCACTGAAAATCCTTCGTTTGAAGTAATTCCTGCATTAAGATCCAGGGCGAGGATTTATATACTTGAAGAACTGTCGAAAGCAGACCTTAAAAATATATTACATTTAGCTATATCTAAAGATGAATTTTTATCAGGATTAAATATCAATTCAATCGATATTGATTTTTTAATTTATCTTTCCGGAGGTGATGCCAGGTCTTTATTAAGTATTTTTGAATCCGCTGTTATACAGGAATTAAATTCGGAGTCAATCAATATATCAAAAAAAGTTCTTGAAAATATAGTTCAGAAAAAAAATATAATTTATGATAAGGCAGGAGAAGAGCATTATAATATTATATCTGCATTTATAAAAAGTGTAAGAGGAAGTGATCCTGATGCCTCATTATATTGGCTTGCCAGAATGCTTGAAGGTGGGGAAGATCCTTTATTTATTGCAAGGAGACTTATAATTCTTGCTTCGGAAGATATAGGTAATGCTTCTCCGAATGGTTTGGTTTTAGCTGAAGCTGCTTTCGGAGCTGTAGATAAAATAGGTATGCCTGAGGCAAGAATAATTCTTGCGCAGTGTACTACTTATCTTGCATCCTCTCCTAAAAGTAATGCTTCGTATATGGGAATTGATTCAGCATTATCAGTTGTAAAGAATAAACCTCTCTATCCGGTTCCTATTCATCTGAGAAATGCGCCGACAAAATTGATGAAAGAAATAGGTTATGGTAAAGAATATAAATATGCTCATAATTTCACTAATCATTTTATTGAAGAGAATTATTTCCCTGATGAATTGGCAGGTTCACAGTACTATTTTCCAACAGATGTCGGGCAGGAAAAGAATTTAAAAGAGAGATTAAAAATGCTTTGGAAAAATGGGAAGAAATATTAATTATACTGCTAAATTGTTTGATTTTGAATCATTTATTGATATGATAATCTCATTTTATTATAAAAAACAGACTGTACTTGGGTAAAAGTAGAACAGTCTTCAAAGGCATAATTTTTGTTTTTAAGTATTTTCTAATATTTATTTATCCTTAATAATGGAATTATCTTCAGATTTAATTAAAAATACTATTAGAAATTCAATTATTACTCGAAAGATAATAGTATATTATGAATGCTTGCGAGTAAAAGAGGTAATCTTAATCGGGGGAGTTACATTTATTGGCCTATTATTTAAAACAACCTCCTTTAACCTTCATATCTTTTTGTTGTGGATAATTGCTATGTCATCGTCATATTCACTTCTTGGACATGCATTCCTATCAAACGATTGGTCACACTACAGTTATGATAAACTGGATATAAATAAAAAAGAACGCCCATTAATAAAAGGGGAAATAAGCTTAACCGAAGTGAAAATATTATCAATTATTTTGTTGATTTTATCCTTAAGTCTTGCAAGTTATTTATCATTTATAACTTTTTTAATAGCAGCGGGAGTTATAATATTAAATTATATGTATAGTGGAAACATGTTCTTTCTTAAGAGTGTACCCGTAGTATCTTCAGTTATTCACGGTATCGGAGCAACATTAGGCTTTTTGATCGGATATACTTTTCAGGGTAATATTGATTTAAATGGAGTATGGTTCGGTATATTTTTCGGGATAATATATGCTGCCGGGCATCTAAATCATGAAATTTCTGATTTTGAATCGGATCAGAAATCCGGCATTATTACGAATACTAAAGTGTTTGGAAAGAAAAAATCATTTATAGCCAGTTTTATACTCTTTTCGTTATCATTCATTTATATTTTCATTCTCGTTTTATTTGAATTACTCCCATCATTTTTATTAGTTGGTATACTTGCCTTCTATCCATTATATATTTTCTCATTCTTAATAACATTAAAAAGTAAACTTGATTATAAATCAATGATTGAATTTCGACGGAGATACAGAACCATTTTTTTACTGTGGGGTTTTTTCATTGCAGTTACAATAATTTTTAATTTGCATATATAAGTCTGATTATATGATGGGAATTACTAAAAAAGAAATTTTTGTAATAATTGTTACTTCTGTTTTTATAGTTATACCATTTATTAATCAGGCCTATCATATTGATGACTGGATCTATCTTAAAGCAGCAATTGAGTATAATAATTTAGGATTTAATTCTATTAGGGGAACAAGTACGCAGGATGGTATGGTTTTTCCCAATTTTTATATTACACATCCATTATTATATCCTCTTTTTTTATCATATTTTATAAAGGTTTTTCATTCTGTAAATGAACATTTTCTTCATTTAATTTCCATTTTAAGTTTGACAATAACTGGAGTATCATCACTAATTATTTCAAAGAAATTTTCGAAAGTACCATTATTAACAACTGTTTTTCTACTCTTAATACCTGCTGTTATGCTCATGTCGCATGTAATAATGACTGATATTCCTACTTTAGCTTTTTTCCTTTTAGCCTTAGCCCTTCATATTGAAGGCGTTGAAAAAAAATCAGTATGGTTATTTATATTTTCTGGTATTGCTGCCACCGTTGCGGTTGGAATATCATATCAAGCGTTGTTTATTGTATTTCTGTTCATTCTTTTAAATGTTCAAAGAAAAGAGAAAGGCTATATTCCATATATATCAAGTATTATCCCATTAATTGTTTTTATCCTCTGGTGTTTATATACCTGGCAGGAATTTGGTTTTCCTCATCCATTTATTGCATTTCTTTGGGCAGGAGACAATAATAAAAGAACTATCATAGACATATTTTCTAAGTTTATAGGGAATATTAATTCCTTAGGTGCAACAACAATTTTTCCAATCTTTATTCTTATAGCCTATTCAATCAAAACAAGATTTAGAAAATTCGTAATTGTTTCTTCGATACTATCTTTAATAAGTATATTTATTCTTGCATATGATTATTCAATAGTTCAGAAATTATTATTTTTTATTTATGCTGCATCAGGTTATTTCTTATTTTTAAGGATAGTGCTTTTGTTAAAAGATTCAATAGTTGAAAAAAACAATAATTCTCTTTTTATTGCAATCTGGATAGTTTCTTTTTTTATTACAGTTACACTTATGATGCCTCTTGGAATATCACGATATTTACTTCCGGTTTTTCTTCCGGTGACTATAATTGTTATTAATGATTTAATGCTCTTGTATTCCGGCCAATTTAAAACCATTGTCTATTCGGGTTTAGTTTTAACTGTAATTTGGGGGTTACTCTGCTCGGTTGCAGATTTTAAATTTGCGGGAGTATACAGAAAGTTTGCGAAGGATTTACATTCGAAATATAAGAATGAAACAATTTGGTTTACAGGTGAAAGCGGTTTTAAATGGTACATGAAAAAAGAAGGATATAAATACTTACTCAGGAATGATGAGAGACCTAAGTCCGGTGACATTATAGTAGTACCAAGGCAGCCCTGGCCAATTCACTTAAAGTTATTAATGAAAAGATCTGCTCGTATAGATAAAATTATCTATAACTCTATTTATCCGATTAGAACAATGAATTTAGCAACACATGCAGGTTTTTATTCCCAGACCAATGCTCTTTTGCCTTTTTCGATAACCCGAGCCCCATATGAAATATTTTCAATATATAGAGTAAATTAAGGAAGAATCTACTTTAAAATGGAAACATATCAGAATCAAGCGGTAAAATTGAGTATCATTATACCTTGCTATAATGAAGAGAATACCTTGAGGGAATGTGTTAATAGAGTAAGGAAAATTGCTAATGATAACCTTATCTTAGAAATAATAATAATTGATGATTTTTCTACTGATTCCAGTCCTGAAATAGGAAAAGAATTAGCAGAGAATTATCCTGAGATCACTTTTATTCAACATAAACATAATATGGGAAAGGGAGCCGCTCTTAGAAGCGGTTTCAAAATTGCAAAAGGTGATATTATTGCAGTACAGGATGCTGATCTTGAATATGATCCTAATGACTTAAAAAAACTTCTTGTTCCTTTAATTGAAGACATGGCCGACGTAGTAATCGGTTCCAGGTTTTTAACTGTCGGACCTCACCGTGTTCTATTTTTTTGGCACGCTCTGGGCAACCGATTTCTAACTTTCCTATCAAATATATTTTCGGATCTTAATCTGACTGATATGGAGGCAGGCTATAAAATATTTAAAGCAGAAGTAGTTAAAAAAATTAATATTGAAGAAGATGACTTTGGTGTTGAGCCGGAGATTATTGCAAAAATTTCACGTATGAATTTACGAATCTTTGAAATGGGAGTTTCTTATTATGGAAGAACATACGAGGAAGGAAAAAAAATAGGATATAAGGATGGATTTAAAGCTTTGTACTGCATTTTTAAATATAATGCTTATTATTCCCCTCCTCCTACAAAGCTTTTAATATATCTTCTTATTGCAATAGTAACTGTTTTAGTAGATCATTTTTTATTTTTGTATTTCTATAAATTCGGAATAAGTTTGAATATTGCTATCCCAATATCTTTTTCAATAAGTGCAGCCTTAAATTACCCTTTTATTTTCTTTAATCTTATCGGCAGTAAAAAGAGACTTTTAAGATCATATTTCGAATTTGGATTATTCTGGATTGTGGTAATTGTTTCAAGCTATTTTGATTTAATAGTAACAAAATTTTTCTTGGGTATGGGTTCGGATTTATCTTCTTCAAAGATCTATTCAATAATTATTATTCTAATATTAAATTTTTTAGTAAGAAAAATCTGGATATCTCCTTTCCAAGAAAAGGAAATAATGAATCAAAAATCTTGATCTTATCTCGCTAATTATCTCTGGCAATGAAAACAAATTTATCTGTAGAATTTGTTGTAACAAATAATGGAGCTTTAAATAAATTTAAAATTCCACTGTTATTATCTTTTGTTTCTTATTATTTGTTTCAACTTCTCGGCGAATATTTTTAATGTTATTAATTCGCCTTTTGATGCTGATGAATGGCAGCACTTACATATTGCCTGGGATGTTTTTAACGGAAAGATAATTTATAAAGATTTTATTGAACATCATGGATGCCTTTATCCATTCCTGAATTCTGCAATATTTTCTATCTTCAATTTAAAACCCGATTTATATACTGTCTCAATTTTCCGGGACACAAATTTAATATACTCCCTGTTAATTCTTTTTCTTACATATAAAATTGCTAAAGAAATTTCCGGAGATTTAATTTTAAGTGTCTTATCTACAGCATTACTTTCAAGTTTAATATTTTATCAGGATACAACGACCCAAATTCGTCCGGATGGACTCCAAAATGTATTTTGGCTGATAGGTGTTTTATTAATTATAAAGAATATTGATTTTAATAAATTGCTGCCCTCGTTTGGAGGGGGAGTTTTTATATCTCTTTCTGTATTAACAAATCCCAAAGCTTTAATAGAACCTGCTTCTGTGGTCTTGTATTTTATTTTAATATACTATTACAAAGCAGATGAATAAAAAAATAATCATAAAGAATTTTATTGTTTTTCTAACAGGATTTGTTATCCCATATATATTTGTAAGTATTTATTTTATTTTTAACAATGCTCTTGGCTCATTCTTCTTTTATAATTATGAATTTAATGTTATGGCTGTTCTGAAGTATAATTCAAGACATGTCAAAGAATATGTAAAGTTCTTCTGGAAAAATGAAACTCTGTTTTATCTGTTTTCCCTTTTAGGTATCATTTACTTTCTTATATATTTCGTAAAAAATAAAAGCAATATATTTTTAAATAAAAAATATATTTTATTGCTTGTCATTACTTTAGTTACATCTTCAGGTGCGTTAACAGGATTGTATTCCCAATATTTTCTAATCTTTTTACCTTTTTTGGCAATCATTACTTCAATTTTTATCGTTAATATATTTAATTATTTAACAAAAAAAGATTTAATGTATAAAATAGCATTTATCTCTGTCGTTTCGATTCTTTTTGTCCAATTAATAAATTCAAAAATTAATAATACTTATTTATCGAATTCATCTATAAATGTTAAACAAAAAGAGTTAGTTAATTATATTCTAAAAAAAACAAATCGTAATGAACCTGTCTTATTTATATGGTGTAAATGGGGTGGCTATGTCTTTAATTCGGATCTTCAATTCTTCTGGTTTGAAAATGAAAATTTCAGAAATTACTACAAAGAGATTTCGGGTTACGATGTTTACGGAAACAGTTTGATAACAAAATTAAAAGCTAGAAATGTGAGATATATTATTGGATCCGGGAAAAGAATTTCTTTAGTCCTGTCCAAAAATGCTTATAATTATTTTGTTAGAAATTATAAACAAAGTAAAGAATTCAAAGATTTATGGATTAGAATTTAATTTCAAATTATAACTAAATATGGATGCTATAAAATAATATATAAAGATTATGGTTATAACAGTGCAAACATCTTGCCCGGAAGCTGCTTAATCAATCCTTTGAATTCCAAAGATAAAAGATGTACAAGACAATCTGATGTTGAAATATTGGTAATTGCAGCGATTTTATCAATTTGCAAAGGTTCATTACTTAGAGATGCAACTATTTTCTCTTCAAATAGATTAAGTGCGATATTATCGCGGGGAATATTTTTACCAAGAATAGGTTTCAATTTTAATTCAAGTTCAACAAGAAGATCTTCTGCAAAACGAACTAGTTTTGCCTCTCCTTTTTGAATCAATAAGTTAGTTCCTTCTGACTGCTTAACTCCTAAATTTCCAGGAACGGCAAAAACTTCTCTATTCTGGTCAAGCGCAAAGGATGCAGTTTGCATTGCACCTCCTTTTATACCAGTTTCAACAACTAAACAACCGAGGCTTAAACCGGAAATAATTCTATTCCTTTTGGGGAAATTAGGTGCATCAGGTTTAGTTCCCAGTTTATATTCTGAAATTATTATTCCGTTTTCTTCAATTTCATTAAACAGATTTCTATTTTCAGGTGGATAAATAACATCCAGCCCTGAACCGATAACTGCAATTGTTCTTGCATCCTTTCGAAGTGCAGTGTTATGTGCAATTGAATCAATTCCTCTTGCCAGACCGCTAGTGATTGTTATTTTTTGTTCGGCGAGTTCAGCAGAAAACCTTTCCGCTTGAATCTTTCCATAGTTTGTTGGTATTCTTGTACCTACAACAGCTATTGAATAGTTATCTTTTTCAGAAAAATTCCCT
Source organism: uncultured Ignavibacteriales bacterium (assembly GCA_963723205.1). Taxonomy (GTDB): domain Bacteria; phylum Bacteroidota; class Ignavibacteria; order Ignavibacteriales; family Ignavibacteriaceae; genus CAVQBP01. The sequence continues at coordinate 119,407 of CAVRQC010000048.1, read as the reverse complement.
TTGCAATAAAGCATTATTGGGGGATCATATATTTTTTTTAATAAAGCAGGATATTCCTTGTCCCAAATAGTAATAATCTGAGCTTTTAATTTTTCTAACTTTTCCAGTTCGGAAATTACCAAAGTACTGCTTTTCTCTCTTAAATTATTAATTCTCTGGATTCTCTTTGCGAGGTTGATACTGATACCATTTATAGATATAAGCGAATTAAAGTCTGAAGATAAGATTTTTTCAACCGATTTAAATTTTGACAGCAGGACTCTTATTTTACCAGGCCCTATTCCTTCTACGGAAAGCAGCAGGTTTAAATCGATTAATTGATCGGGTTTAAGTTTAGTCAATTAAACTTTATGGAATTAATTAACCCAAAAAAATTTTGATTGTTAATGAAAATTTGAAAAATTATTTTTGCTCTTTTTCTTTATCAGCAGCAATTTCATTTGCTTCTGACTTTCCCGAATTTTTTTTCTCCCTGAATAAAATAGCAGCAGGAAAGATAACAACGTAAGCAATTATAAGAATTACCGGTGAAATATTTAATGCTGGAAAACTATTCCATGGTTTTATGCTCATTAAATAATAGCCGGCAAAAAGCAAGACAAACCCAGCAAATAAAAGTATATAATTTTTTTTCTTCCAATAAATATTAAAAGGTGAAGTTACTACCTTTTTTGTTGTTCTAATATTTCTTTTCTTTACTGTTTTTGCCATTATTTCTCCGGAAATATGAATTAACTGTATTTAATATAGTTAACCTAAACAAATTTACAACATTTTAAATATATATTCACGCCAAATAGTGCTCTATTAAGAGAGAGTATGTATTCAAGAGCATTAAATTTAAATAAAATTATAATATAAAAAAGCCCAGTGATGGGGGTACCACTGGGCTCGACTCGTTACCATCAAAGGGCAGGGGAGAACCCTTTGAAAGAGTCAGTTAAATATAAACTCTAAATGTCTATTAATCAAGAAATCACTTGCTGATTTGATAAACTATTTTTCTAATAGTATCAAACTGCAAATAGGGATATTCTTCTCTAATCGTGTCGATTGCATCCCCTGCACTAACTTTATTTGATCTTAATTGTTTAAATGTCTTCCTGATTTGATAATCTCTAACCGATTTTTCATCAATTAAGCCATGCGAATTTAAAAGATCATAAATATCATCGCTGATAAGGTCGGATAACGGATTATCGATTTTTGCTTTTACGGTTTTCATCTTCGCCTTCCTTTTTTTATTATTGAAAACGTATTCTTAAATATTGGTATCAATTTATTTACGTATACACATTTCCTTTCGAAAAAGTTTCAATTTTGAGATATAAAACAAAAAATCCGACCAGAAATAGCTTTGATCGGAAAAACTTTGCTACCCTGGTATAAAAAATTAAACAAATTTTATGCCCGTAGCAAATCTTCTATAAAAATATCCTTTAAGTTTATTTCAAAAATATAGTAAAATATGATAATGTCAAGGACTTAAGGGTAAATTATTTATAACAAATAATGAAATAAATGATAATAGAAGTAAAAAACGAGGTATGATAATTGATGATATTTTTTGAAAATTATTATTTGAAATATTATAAAATTTGATATATTGTAAATATAATAATTAACAATTGGGGATTTTCTAAAAGGGGAATCATGAAAAAAATTATCTGTTTATTATCATTATTAATAGGCTTAAGTAAAGCTCAAGGAATATTTCCGATTAACAATGGGAATATGTGGAATTTTAACGTTAGAAATGGAAGCGGTGATGCTGAAATTGAATATTATGAAGATAATATAAAAATTATAAATGATACATTGATTAATGGTAAAATTTTTAAGATGACAAATATAGATGAAATTGACTTATTATCACACTTAAGAATTTTAAGAGCGGATTCAAATACGGTTTTTATTATTTCACATCTTAACGGGAAAGAAGAACCTTTTTTTAGATTCGATGTTAAAATAGGTGATTCGTTTTCTACGTCCTTAGGAGATATTACTTTAACAAGTGTAACAGAAGAAACATTATTTAATAAAAAAATAAATATTTATTTATTTCAACATCAGTATTCTTCTTATAATTATAGATACAAGGTTTCAAAAGAATTTGGCTTTTATTACATAGGTGTATCGGCTATTTATTATGATTATGGCCGTTCATATAAACTTAAGGATTGCATAATAAATAATCAAAAATATATTACAGAAGTACGGGGAATAAGGAAGGATGAATTAGAAAATAATTTTTACTTGCTTCAGAATTACCCCAACCCGTTTAATCCATCAACAACAATTAGTTATGAAATTCCTAAAAGTTGATTGGTAACAATAAAAATATATGATATTCTCGGCAGAGAAATAGAAACATTAGTAAATGAAGAAAAAACTCCCGGTAAGTACAACGTAGATTTTGACGGTTCTAATATGTCGAGCGAAGTTTACTTTTACAAAATTACAACTAACAATTTTTCAGAAACAAAGAAGATGTTGTTGATGAAATAGTATCAAATGATATTAATAATTATAAATAAAATTCATTATAACTTTTGATTAACAATTCGAAGCTTGACATAAAAAATTTTATAAAAAAAAGGAGAACTTCTATGAAAAAACATTTACTAATATATTTTTTAATTCTGTTGTTTTATTCATGTGAGATTAATGCTCAGGTAAGAGCCAGAATGTTGGATGGTTCCAATTACTGGTGGGACTTTCAAACACTCAAGTGCGAAAGCAAAATGGAATTGTACGGGCTTTTATATGAAACAACTCTCGATATAAAAATCCAGCTTGGCAAAGGTTACCGTGACGGTTATTATTGTCAGGAGCCTTATCATGGTAAATATGAATTTGAATGGACATTTACGCTTCCGCAAAATACTTACATAAAACAATTAGCTGTATGGAATGATGCCTGCCAAAGTTTCGTAAGTGCTACTGATATTGATTTAACCACCGCAGAAAATGAATATCAACCCGGACTGGACGACAGCACACGCGCAATACTAAAACAATATATGCGAAGAGATTATAACGGAAATTATAATCTTCAATATGATATGAAAATTTCTCCCATCAACTGGGATGAACCAGTTGAATTCATTATCAAATATATTTCTCCTTGTACGATATATTATGATAAAAGAGTTATTGAAGATTATTCATCTCAATTTTATACACGTAATTCATATAATAATTGTTATACAAATGAACCCGCTAAATTTTACGTAAAAGATTATAATAACCCCGATGTACAGCCTTCAAATTTCACTGGTTATACAGGTACCTGGCAAAAGGAAGGTGATTATTGGACTTCCAGCGCAGATAATTCTGATGATAATTATTATTATCACGGTAATTTCGAATTATATTTACCTGCAGAAACTGAAAGTGGAAAATTTCTGCGTACATATCAGGGCACATATAATAATTTTTACCAGCTTACTACAAAACCGTTTATCAATGATGAACTCAGATATCCTAAGAAAATTGTTGTTGCATTTGATTTAAAGCAGCAATATTTCAATGGCTATTCAAGGGTCAACTTTCTTAATATGATTAAAAATGTTTTGATGATTTCAACTACTGAAAAAGATTCGCTGATCTTTGTTACAAGCGATTTTAATGTTCACTGGCTGGGAAATAATTTTGAACCGAGAACAGAAAATTTAATTACCTCCGGAATTAATTCCGTAAATCAAATAATTCCAAAGCTTAATACTCTTCCCTATATGTTGAAGGAAATTGTGCAGTTCCTCAATGATAAAGGGACGGATGCAGAAGTCTGGCTTGTATCGGATGATTATCAAACCGGAGTAAGAGCTGAAACAGTGATGGAACTTTTGAAACAGACTTATTATGCTGCAAAAAATAAAATCATTTTCAACATTGCAGATATTACAAACAGCTATGGTTATTATTATATCCAGAATAAAACTTATAAAGGGAATGAATATTTATATGAAAATCTGACACGCTTATCAGGCGGGAACTTCAACATATTATATGATAAATATTATCTGAATTTTATTGATGAAATGCTCGATTGCTGGGCACCGAAGGTAAGTACGGTCGAAATAGATCCTCTTCCGCAAACCGGTATTACTTATTCAAGTATTAATATGAACAACGGGATCAATAATTTTAACATTACTTCAAGATACGGTGAACTGGGAATTTATGAGGGGAGCACACCATTCGATATTAATTATTACGGGTATTATTTAGGCAACGGATACTTAAACTATATTAATGTGGATGAAGATAGTACAAAAGTTCCCGACTATATTCTCGAAAATACCGGTCTATATTGGTATGGTAATTATATAATGCAAGAACTATTCCTGCAGCCCCAGAGTAATTCAACAATAAAATATATAGAAGATCTTTCAGTAAAGAATCATTTATTAACACCCTATTCGGGATTTATTATTCCCGGCCCTTCAGGTTATACAGGATTCCAAAGAATTTATTTAGACCAGCAGATGGTTTCAGTTAATAATGATGATATCAAAAAACAGAAAAAACTTCCAAACGAAATCAGTCTTCAATCATATCCAAATCCTTTCAATCCGACAACTACTATTGTTATGAAATTGAGCAGCAGTTCTTTTAATACAAAGAAAAGACTGGATATATATAACATACTCGGAAAAAAAGTAAAAACATTTGATTTATCTGAGTATGATTCTTCAAACGAGATAAAAGTTGTTTGGAACGGATTAAATGATAGCGGCGATGCGGTATCTTCGGGTATTTACATTGCGGTTCTTAAAACCAGCACACAAGTAAAGTCATTAAAATTATCATTAATCCGTTAATTAAAAATTTGAAAAGGGTAACAAAAATGAGAAAACTAATTATATATATTATATTCTTCACAGCCATAGTCTCTGTAAAGGCAACAGAGTTTTCAGTTTATGAAGCTAATTATCCCAACGTAAAAGATTATAATGTAAATATTGACGAAGCCACATTGGTTATACATCCCGAGGGTGCTTATGTTGAAATGAATTTGTACATGACTGTTTCGTATGATTTCAATAGCTGGTTTTTCAAAAATTATAATGAACTTGAATTTCTGTGGCAGTTCAATTTACCGGAGGATGCAATTGTTCATCAATTATGGTATTGGGTAGGTGATTCGATTATTCAGGCAGATATAATGGACAAATGGACTGCAGAATTATTGTTCAGTGATGTTAGTAATCCCGTTAGAAACCCGGGATTGTTAACACAGTCCTTTCCCAACGCAGGACAGGTCGCATATCAATTAAAATTATTCCCGATAATGCGGAATGAAAAAAGAAGATTTAAAATACAGTATTTATTGCCAGGCAGACCAACTGGGGATAAAATTCGTGTATGGCTGCCGATGACTCAGTTAGTTTCCGACAAAACACCGGGAATTGACAAATTGAAAATTCTGTATAAATACGACTCCGAACCTTATGAGCCAAAAATTATTGGAACGAATGTATTATCTTCAAAAAACAATGTGGAACTACAAGCATGGGAGACAGAAATCCCTGTGAATTACAATCAATTTGTTGAATTGGAACTTCCCTCACCTGTGCAAAATAACAAGCCATTTTTATCAACATATACTCAGGGTGATCTGAGTTTTTACCATCTTGCTGTTAATCCCCCGGATGCTCCTAAAATTTCAAAACCAAGGAATGTATTATTTGTAATAGATTTTAATAGGTATAATACAGATAATCTTGACGGTGATTTCCTGTTGTCTTATTTAAAAGAATCATTGTTGCAGGCTTTCGACGAGAGTGATTCAATAAATGTTATTGCAGCTTACGATGAAATAGTTTCCGGTGGAAACGGGTGGACTGCATGCAGTAGGGATGGTATCGACAGTTTATTTGAAAAAGTTATGATGCGTTCTTTCCCAAGTTATAACAATTTACTGCCGTTGATTTCAAGAGCAGCAGATTTTATTAACACAAAAGGGGATTCATCTGAAGTTTTATTCCTGACAAATACAAATACAATTAATCTTGATGTTGATGCTAAAAATCAATTGGCGGACGAAGTAGTTCAGAAATTTAAACCGGGTACAAAAATTCATTTTATGGATTTGGATAATAAAGGATATCTCATATATAACAATGGTTATTATGAAACACAGATGCAGTCGTTTTACGGAAGAATAACTTATCCTACCTCAGGTAATCTATTCTTTCTAAGATATAATTCACTTAAACAAATGTTGTATTCTTTTTTGTACGATGAAATAAGCCACTATGAAAATGTTGAGGTTCAAATGCGCTTTCAAAACGGCTATGCATACAATAAGTATTTAATAGCACAGCACGAAGGTTATTACCCGATGAATACTCCAATTATGCAGGTCGGTCAGTTCTCGGGTGAATTACCGGTTGATATTACCGTACTCGGCAGATACAGAAACATTACTGAGAAATACACGACTACAATTACAGAGAATGATTTGGTTCCGGGCAATGAACAAATTGCAACAACATGGTACGGTGACAAAATACAATCAATGCTGAAACTTTCATATAGTCCGATTACAGTTGCTGACATAGTTGATCTGAGTATTCAACAAAGAATACTTACACCATACAGCGGATTTTTAATTTATAATCCGGATGAAAATCACGGATACTGTCAAGATTGTATTGACGAAACCCAGACATCTGTAAATGATAAAATGGAAAAAGACTCCACGTTTAGTGTTAATGTCTCTATTTTCCCTAACCCGTTCAATCCGTCAACAACAATAAGTTATGAATTGCCTGATCTAGGACATGTAAAAATAATTGTGTTCAATATACTTGGTCAAAAAGTAAATGGGCTCGTTGATAATATAAAAAATGCAGGAAAATATTCTGTTATTTTTGATGGTTCAAAATTATCCTCAGGTGTATATATTTTAACTGTTTCATTTGAAACTTCGTCCAAACATTACCTAAAGACTAAAAAGATGATCTTAATGAAATAGAAATATTCTTGCTTAGTTTATTCAGCTTAATTAAATAGGGAGCAACAATGAAAAATCTTACATACTTAATTATTCTTTTAGTCTTTGTTACGGGATGCAAAGAAAAGATTACTGAACCAACTAATTCCTATTCAGTTAAGGGTAAGGTAATTGATTCAAATGGTCCGGTATCAAAAGCTAAAGTTGCAATTGATAATTTTATTAATTGGGAAACGACGACAGATATTAATGGAGATTTTGAAATTACAGGAGTTACGAAAGGTGAACATTCATTAAGCTACAGTTATAATGATGCAAGTGGAGCTTTTGTGGAATCCAATGCAAATCTATCCGTAAATGATAATATTGTCTTAAATACGTTGAAATTACCTATTCCGCCTAGGTTAGATACGATTTCTGAAATAGACGTAACATCACTAAAATTAAATTGGAATTTAACCGATGCCGAAGATTTCCGTGAATATAAATTATATAGGAAAGATACTCCAGGCTTGGATGAAACCACAGGTGAACTAATTTATGTGGGTACTTCCCGTAGCGACACATCTTTCTTAGATAAAGATATCCCTTCAGGAAAAACATATTATTATAGAGTCTATGTTATGAATGAATACGGAAAATTGGGAGGCAGCAACATTGTATCAGCAACAACATTGAAAGGAAATCTAATTCCGGATGGAGACTTTGAAGATAGGATTGATATAAATTCTAATTGGAGTATATCATCCGGTGGTGCAACTTTTAATTTTACCGATTCAACAAAAAAATCAGGCAATTATTCCCTTCATGGTAAACTAACAAATCAAAATGTTCATTTGAGAGGAATTACGCCGATTAAATTATCTGCGGGTGTGACTTACGAAATGTCAGGCTGGTTTAAAGCTTATGGAAAAACATCAGGGACAAACGAATATATGAGTTTTTCGATTTTCGAAACAAATGATCCAACATCATATAGAGAATGGATTTATGTTTGGTCTAGCAATCCCAATTTACAGGAACCGGCAAATATTGAATGGACTTACGCAAGTAAAATTTTCACCCCGACAAAAGATGTAACTGTATTTTTTGAAATTTTTGCTGGTATTGAAAATTTTTGGTTTGATGATTTAAAGATTATTGCAAAATAATTTTATAATATTGAATTATAATAAGACAATTCCTAATTGAAAATACATCCCCATCGAAAGGGTATTGTTTTCTCTTTTTTATCTATTTATAAGTTTTTATCGATGGCAATACTCAAAAAAGAGAATGGTGACAAAAAAATGACTATGTTAAAGTTGTAATAACTTAAAAAAAAATATTAAGTTTATATTCTAATTCTAAATAAAGTTTTTTGTGGGCAAATAATGAGTCAAAATAAAAACATGCATATTGTGGACTACTTAGTTCTTCTTGTGAAATGGAAAAAATTCTTTATAGTTCTCATTTTATCTACTGCAGTAATAAGTTATTTATTTATATATTTTTTTATTGATAAACAATTCGATGCTACTGCAGTTGTACTTCCGGCAGATCAGAGTAAAGTGTCGGGTATTTCCAGCTTATTAAAAAGTGTGGGAGGTAATTTGCCGATAGGCATTCCTTCCGGTATGAATAGTGAGTTAAATTTATACAATACTATAGTTAACAGCAGAACTGTTCTCGAAAAGGTTATAGATAAGTATAATTTAATAGATGTATTTAAAATAAATAGAAATGACAAACAATATTTCGAAAAAACGTTAAAAACGTTGCGAAGCAGTATAGATACAAAAGTTTCACAGGAAGATCAGGTTTTTGAAATTACTGTAACAATGCCCTCACCCAAATTAGCTTCTGATGTGACAAATTATATTGTTCAATTATTAAATTCGACTATTGTTGAGTTGGAGATCAGCAAATCGAAAAATAATAAAAATTTTTTAGAAGATAGATTGAACGAAGTTAGAAATAACCTAAAGAAATCGGAAGATTCATTAATGGTATATCAGGAAAAATCAGGGATTCTGGATGCAAAAGAACAAATAAAAGGAATAATTTCCGCTTATTCGGAACTGGAAACTCAATTAATTTCAAAACAAATAGAATATTCAGTCTACCAAAAAATTTTTGATAAAGACTCGCCACAATTAAGAAATGTAAAGATACAACTTGAAGAATTTCAGGATAAGATAAAACAGATTAAGGATAAAGGGCAGGCAGATAGTTATTTATTATCTCTTAATTCTCTGCCAAAAAAAGCAACAAATTATTTAAGACATTACAGAGATGTTGAAATTAATTCAAAGGTATTGGAATTTTTAGTACCGTTATATGAACAAGCTAAATTTGATGAACAGAAAGATATTCCCATATTGCAGGTTTTAGATCCGGCAATCCCACCCACAAAAAAAAGTTACCCGCCTAGAACTATTTTAACTCTATCTATAACTTTTGCCGTTTTTATTATGGGATTTTTCTTTGTTTTAATTGAAGAAAATGATGATTGGAAAAAATCAGAAAAAGTTATTTATATAAAAAACAATTTATTTAAATGGAAGGAAAAATAGGAAGTAAATTTTGAGATCATCATATTTGGTTTTTGGAAGTCCTATTATCCAAGAGGAAGAAATAGAAGCTGTTGTGTCCACTCTAAAATCCGGTTGGATTGGTACAGGACCAAAGGTTCATGAATTTGAAGAAGAAATAAAAAATTATTTAGGTGTTAAACATACTGTGGCGGTTTCTTCTTGTACAGCCGGACTCCATTTGTCTGTTGTTGCACTTGGAATTGAGCCTGGTGATGAGGTTATTGTACCTGATATGACTTTTGCTGCTACAGCCAATGCAGTAATCCATGCAGGAGCGACCCCTGTACTAGTTGATGTAGATAAGTGGAATATGACTATCGACATTAATGATTTGGAAAAGAAAATTACTAAAAAAACCAAAGCAATAATTCCTGTTCATTTTGCCGGTTTGGCTTGCAATATCAATTCGATAGAAAGTATTGCAAAAAAACATAATTTATTTATTATCCACGATGCTGCACACGCACTGGAAACAGAATATGGAGGCAGAAAAATTGGCTCATATAAAGACCTTGCGAGTTTTAGTTTTTATGTAACCAAGAATATTACAACTGTTGAAGGTGGAATGGTCGCAACCAATGATGATGATATTGCCAGCAAAATAAAAATTTTTGCGCTTCATGGAATGACAAAAGATGCCTGGAAACGGTTTTCTGACGATGGCTATAAACATTATCAAGTAATCTATCCAGGTTTTAAGTACAATATGACCGATGTTCAAGCCTCAATAGGTTTAAGTCAATTCCAAAAGATTGAAAGTTTCGCCAAGCGCAGAAAAGAAATTTGGAATACATATCAAACAGAATTAAAGAATTTACCTCTTTTTTTACCAAAAGATGCATGTGAAAATTCAAAACATGCGTACCATTTATTTACTGTTATGATAGATACTGAAAAGACAAAAATTACAAGGGATGAATTGCTTAATGAGCTACACAAAATGAATATCGGTACTGGTGTTCATTATATTGCACTTCACAAACATCCATATTATAAGGAAAAATTTCATTTTTCAGATTCTGATTTTCCAAATTCTTCATTTATTTCTGAAAGAACAATATCGATCCCTTTCTCTGCAAAACTTGCTGATGAAGATGTAAAAGATGTAATAAATTCATTAAAAGTTATACTGCAGTAACTTACTGATTTTATTTATATTGATGACAAAAATTATTGCAGCATTATATAATTAGTTTTGTATATAATGAATTTCGAAAATAGCGGAAAGTAAATGTTTAATAGCGGATTTAAATTAACAAAATATTATAATTGGCTTTTCTTTAGTTTAGTAAATCCTGAAATAAAAAAAATTATTGAAAAATATGCTCATGGAAAAATAGCTGATATAGGTTGTGGAATAAAACCATATAAAGAGCTAGCTAAATTCTATGTTACTGAGCATGTAGGAATTGATCATAAAGAGACTTTCCACGATAAAGACAATATTGATATCTTTTCAGATGTCTACGAAATTCCCGTAGAGGATGAGAGTTTTGATTTCATTCTTTGTACAGATGTGTTAGAACACCTTGAAGAACCTTTGAAAGCAGTTAAAGAAGCTTATAGAATTTTGAAAAAAGGTAATTATGCTCTATACACCGTGCCCTTTTTTTGGCATCTTCATGAAGAGCCCAGGGATTTTTACCGATATACAATTTATGGATTAAAATATTTGTTTGAAAAGAATAATTTTGAAGTTATTGAAATAAAACCTTTATCTGGATTTATTGTGATGGCAACTCAGGAATTATGTTATTATTTATTAAGATTTAGAAGGGGGGGAGTTATTAATCCATTGTGGTGGATTGTACCACCGGTTGTTGTTATTATTCAGTTTATTGCGTTCTATTTAAACAAAGTTGATAGAAGTAAAGAGTTTAGCAATGAATATATTGTTTTGGTAAAAAAATCTTGATTTCTCAAATTTCAAAACTTATCGTTCCTGGGATTAAATGGTCTTCGGTTTCTCAAATAGGCCGCCAGCTTTTGCAATTTATTACAACAGTTATATTAGCTAGAATATTATCCCCTTCAGACTTTGGTTTAATGGGAATGGCAATAATTGTAATAGGACTTTTAAATATATTTAAAGATTTGGGCACTTCGGCTGCTATTATTTTCCAAAAAGAACCATCGGATATCTTAATATCAAGTATTTTTTGGCTAAATATTTTTTTCGGATTATTCGTATCAATTTGTATTTTTTTTTTAGCACCCTTAATTTCAATATTATTTAGTGAATTTAGAATAACAATGATTCTTAAAGTGCTCTCTATTTCTTTTTTTATTTCTAGTTTTACAATTCCCCATCAAGCTATTTTAGAAAAAAAGTTGCAATTTAATAAACTAGCAAAAGTAGAAATTTTTTCAGTTATATGCGGTTCTTTGGTAGGAATTTCCATGGCCATATTAGGCATGGGTGTTTGGAGTTTAGTATTTCAAAGTATAACAATATCATTAATAACATCTATTATTCTTTGGTTTATTACCGGATGGCATCCAAAATTTTGTTTCAATTTTAAAGAGATTAAAAAAATATCAAAATATAGCAGTAGTTTAACCGGTTTTAATATTTTTAATTATTTTGTAAGAAATGCGGATAATTTTTTAATTGGTAAATATCTTGGTGCAGAAAGTCTGGGATATTATAATCTGGCATACAGAATTATGCTGTATCCATTACAAAATATTTCAGCTGTGGTTGCAAGAGTTATGTTTCCAGTATATTCAGAGCTGCAGGATGAAAATGATAAATTTAAAGCAACTTACCTTAAGATAGTTAGCGGTATTGCTTTTTTTACTTTCCCAATGATGATGGGAATTATCCCAATTAGTAAGAGTTTCGTTTTATCTTTTTTTGGAAATAATTGGATAACTACGTCGATATTATTAGTAATCTTAGCACCAGTCGGACTTTTACAATCAATCGATTCAACAACCGGTTCAATATATCAGGCAAAAGGAAAAACCAATATTTTACTTTATTGGGGGATATTTACTGGAATTTTGGCTGTTATTTCATTTATAATAGGACTTAAATGGGGAATTATTGGTGTAGCATCATCCTATCTAATTATAAACCTTGTCTGGTTTTATCCTGGATTGAGAATACCATTTAATCTTATTTCTCTAAAAGTCAAAGAGCTATTCAAAGTTTTATATAAACCGTTATTTATAAGCTTATTTATGCTGGGTGCTTTAGAAATAACTAAATATCTATTGCCGGATAAATTATCTGATTTTTTCTTTTTCTGGACATTAGTATTATTGGGCATAGGTATCTATCTAATTCTCAATATAATTTTTAATAAGGAACAAATTTCAGCACTAAAAAACTATATAATCGGATCTAATATTTCATGAAATTTGGAGAAAATAAATACATAATTTCTATGCCAACCGTTGGTATCTTCATGTTTTTATATTTATGTGTACTATTGTTAAGTTTATTAGTTTTGAATAAGTACAGTATGTTATTTATGTTTCTTATTTCATGCGTACCTATAGCTATACTTTTAATTAATTATAATATATCATCTCTAATTCTTCTTTATATCGCATTTCTACCAATTATTCAACATTTTAGTTTTTACGGTATTTATGTGGGAGAGTTTTTAATAAATCCGCACATGTTATTTCAATTTATCCTTCTTGTATTAATAATTAATGATTTTTTATATAACAATTATAAAAATGAAAAATATAAATTAAATAAAACTGATAAATCTATTTTATTAATGTTTGTTTTTTCAATTCTTTCTTTAATTTATCCATATTCGCTTCCAGTTGATCACACTAAAAGGTGGCTGCTGTTTTATACCGGAATATTTGAGACAATTTCATTTTATTTTATAATAGTTTATGCTCTTTTTAAGAAGGGATTATCTATTAAAAATATTATACTGGCCATTTTAATTAGTTCAATAAGTTCATTATTTATTGCAATACTCGAAATGAAAGAATTCGGATTTTCAATAATAAGTATTTTTCTTCATAGAATGATAATAGGGTTTGGTTATCACAATACAAATCTTTTTGGAATTTTTTCTGCAATTGTTTTCCCTCTGTATTTTTACTTTTTAACGGAAAAAGATTATAAGAAATATAAATTAATAACATTTATAAGCTTTGTCATTCTCACAGTATTATCAATATTATGTTTTAATCGCGGCACTTTTCTAGTTATGGGACTAGAAATTTTTCTATTATTTTTTATAAAACAAAACCGCAAGCTTATATATTATTTTTCATTTTTTATGATCTTGTTAGGACTAGCTTTTTATAAAGTATTATATCTTTATATTGATCGATTTATATCGGGGATTGGAGCTTCAGCATCAACAGCGTATTTAGATGTTAGTGCATTGTACAGGATCGAAGCTTGGATTGTTGGTCTAAAGGTATTATATCTATATCCTTTCGGTGTCGGAGCTGGGGGATTCCAGTACGCATGGATAAAATATGGAGTCGATCCAGATTATTATTTAGGAACCCCACATCAATTATTTTTATCGATTGGGGTTGATTATGGTGTCCTAACTTTATTGGCTTTTATTTTTTTACTTATTCTAAGTTATATATATTGCAATCATTTATCAAAATCTAATAGCGAGTATAGTAGTTTATTTAAATTTATTAAAATATCATTAATTGGTTTTGCTGCTTATGGTTTTGTTACTGATGGTGAATTAAGTCATTTAAGTGGTTTTATTGCTCCAAACAATGGATATACTTTAATTTTATTTGTTTTAATTGCTATAATTTCAGTTGAATATAATAAATATAAACAAAGTAAGGTTTAATGCTCGATAAAAAAAGTATTGCTCATTTAGTTACTCCATATTTATTTCATACCGGTTCTTGGGTTTATAACCAGTTAATGGGGGTAACAACTTTTAATCAATATATTTTTACACAAAGAAAAGAAAACGTCAAGCAATTTCCTTTTCCAAATATTGTTTGTATAGAAGATTTCAACTTTTTTAAAATTTTCATTAACAGATTATATCTAAAATTTGAAAATAATTACGGTTTATTTTTTACTCAACAAATCAAAAAAAATAAAATTGAACTCGTACATGCTCACATGGGATTTGAAGCATGCAGATGGTTGAAGTTTGCTAAAAAAAATAAATTGCCATTAATAACAAGCTTTTATGGTCTGGATGTTTCAAAATTAGGTAGAATAGATTATTGGTTAAAAAGGTATAAATATCTTTTTGAATACGGAAACTATTTTCTAGCTGAAGGTTCATATCTAAAAAAACAACTAATAAATATTGGGTGCCCGGAAGAAAAAATTATTATACAAAAACTAGGAATACCATTAAATAAATATCCGCAGGTAGAGTTTAAGAGAGAGAAAAGAGAAATAAAAATTTTACAAGTATCATCATTTCGTGAAAAAAAAGGAATAGAATATTCTTTAAAAGCCATTGCAATATTAATTAAAAATTTTAAAAATCTTAAATTTACATTAATTGGTGGTTGGGATACCGATGAGGATAAAATAAAAATAGTGGATCTAATAAATAAATTGGATATTAATCAATTCGTTGAATTACTAGGACCCAAAACTCATGAAGAAACAATTAATGAAATGATAAATTCTGATATTTTTCTACATCCTAGTGTAACTGCAAAGGATGGGGATAATGAAGGAGGAGCACCGGTTTCAATTATTGAGGCATCGGCAGTTTGCCTTCCAATTATTTCTACTTTTCATGCGGATATACCTGAGGTAGTTTTAGACGGTAAGTCAGGCTTCCTAGTACAAGAAAAGAATTATGAAATCATAGCGGATAAAATTTTAGAACTAATCGAAAATCCAGATCAGAGAAAAAATTTTGGATTATTTGGAAGGAAACATATAGAAAAAAATTACAACCTTGATAATCAAATTAAGAACTTAGAAAATATATATAAATCGCTATTATATGAAAAATAGAATTTTATTTATTTCAGATAGTAGTATCACAAATCCTGTTTTACAATCACAGGGCTTGCCCTTAATGAAAAGGCTTTTAAATGATTTTAATTTTTATTTTATAACTTTTGAAAGAGAAAAGGAGTATAAAAAAAATCAAGAATTTTTAACTCAGATAAAAAACGATGGATATAATTTCATAAACTTTTTTCAAATTAAAATAAAAAAATATAAAATAATTCCTCAATGGATTTCTTATTATATATACGGTTTTATAGAGATTGTAAAAATTATTAAAAAGAATAAAATTGATATATTGCATGCACGAAGCTTACCGCCAGCAGTGTTATGTATGCTTGTAAAAATATTCCTTTTCAGCCGTATAAGTTTTATTTATGATAATAGAGGTGTGGTTATTGATGAATTAATCTTAATGGGACAATGGAAGGCTGAAAGTTTCCGAGTAAAAATCTTTCGAAATTTGGAAAGAAAGGTTTTAAAGAGAGCTGATTCTATAATAGTAGTCTCCAATTATTTTAAAGGATTTTTATTAAAGAAATTTAATAATATTCATGGTCTTGAATCAAAGATTGACGTTATTCCAAATAGAACTATTATAAAGTCCAACAATGAATCTGAGATAATAAGTAAAAAAATAAACGAAAAAACAATTTGTGTTTATTCAGGGTCAGCAGCTGTCTGGCAAAATATTCCTAAATTAATAAATTTTATTCATATAGCTGTACAAACTTATTCCAACATTATATTTAAAATTTATACATATGAAAAAAAACTCTTAGAGCAATATTTAATTGATAGTATCGATTTATGCAGATTAACTATTATTGAAGCAAGCCCAAAAGAAGTTTATCACAAATTAAGTGAAGCTAATTTCGGTTTATTAATTAGAGATAATAATTTAATAAATAATGTAGCAAGTCCATTGAAATTTGCTGAATACCTTGCTGCCGGAGTACCTATAATGATTTCAGAAGGAGTAGGAGATTCTGAAGAAATTATAAAAAAATATGAGATTGGTACTATAATTAAAAATGACAATTATCTGCTCGCCTTAAAAGAAATGATGAATTTGCTTAAAGATAAAGACATATATTTTAGATGTTTGACTGCTGCAAAGGAGAATTTCGATATAAATATATCTTTTGGGCAATATCAATTTTTGTACAATGAATGTATTTCCAAAAATAAAACAAAAGTGTAGAGTTAAGTTTCAGGCGTTTAGTCCCTTTATTGAAGAGGATATATTTAATTCTTTAAATAACTTAAAATAATTGAATTTTTGTGAGATGATCGTTGATTATATTATGTAAAACGAACAAACAATAAGTTTCTTAAACAATGAAAGATTAAAAAGTATCTTTCTCCGTATAAAAAATTATAGATGTTTAATTTATTAAAAAAAATAAAAGCTCGTATATTTATCCCTAGAGCAAGATGCCTTAAACTCTGTAAAAATTCTGTTTTCAATAAATCAGGTCTTGAGATCGGAGGTCCAAGTAAAATTTTTTCCTCTAAGGGTATATTACCTATTTATTCATTTATTAAGAATCTGGACAATGTTAACTTTGCCTCAGAAACGGTTTGGGAAGGTAAAATTCAGGAAGGAAAAAATATTAGATATGATCACAGACATTTCTATGATTATCAGTATATTTCTGATGCAACCGAATTAAAAAACATATCACCAGATAAATATGATTTCCTTCTCTCGTCACATGTTATTGAACATATTGCAAATCCTATAAAAGCACTAATTAAATGGAAAAGTATACTTAGAGATGACGGAATTTTGATAATAATAATACCTCATAAAGAGGGTACATTTGATCATGGAAGACAAGTAACATCTCTTTCTCATATGATTGAAGATTATAATAACAAAACAGGAGAAGATGATCTTACTCATCTTAATGAAATTCTGGAATCTCATGATTTGAAAAGGGATCCGGAAGCTGGTTCATTTGAAAAATTCAAAGCAAGATCAAGCAAAAATATTGAAAATAGATGTTTACACCATCACGTATTTAATACTTTTTCAGCGGTGCAATTAATTGATTTTATGAAATTGCGAATTCTTAATGTTGAAGCCATGTTGCCCTATCATATTATAATTGTTGCTAAGAAAACCCAGAACTATGATAATATGAAAATAAAAAATTTATTTATAAATCGAAACTTCTGAAAAATTAATTGACATTAATAAAAAATTTAAATATGCTTTGCTGCAAAAAATAAGGCATAAAATGAGAAGCAATAAAATAAATAATGTTGATTTATTCACTTCAGCAGCAAATGATAATTTCAGTAAACATATTAAAACACAAAGCAAACAAGCCTTAGAAATAATAAAATCAAAGATTGATTGGAAAAAACTGTTGAAACCAATAGAGAAAGTAATATCAAAACAAAAAGAAAATAACTCCCCAGCCGGTAGAAGAACAATTGATCTATTGGTTATAGTTAAATGCTTTATTCTACAGACTATATATAATCTTTCCGATCCAAGGTTAGAAGAAGAAATAGCTGATAGAAGAAGTTTCCAAATATTTCTCGAACTCAATACTCAGGATTCAATCCCTGATGAAACAACAATCTGCCGATACCGTGAAATCTTTGCCAGTTTAGGTTTGGATAAGAAATTATTTTACGAATTCAATAAACAACTAAAGAATCTAAATCTGATCGTAGGCAAAGGAACAATTGTCGATGCAACAATTAAACAAGCACAGGCTACTTCAGATAGTAATAGAGATAATGATGCAGATTTTACGAAAAAACGAGGAAAAATCTACTATGGTTATAAAGGACATATTGCTATAGATGAAGACAGCGAGATTATCAAAACCCTTGAGTTTACTTCAGCCAGTCTTCACGATTCGAATGCTTTTGACCAACTGGTTGACTACTCAGAAGAAGCAATATTTGCTGATAAAGGCTATGCAAATAAAACCAGAAGGAAGAAACTGGAAAAGAAAAACATCTTCGACGGAATTCTATCAAAAGGCTACCGCAATAAGCCTTTGAGTCAATCAGAAATAAGACTTAACAAGTTACTTTCAAAAGTAAGGAATAAAGTTGAAAGGCCATTTGCTTATATGAAGCGAATCCTTAATTACCAAAGGTGTAGTTATTACGACTTAAAGCGAAACAGATTTGAATTTATAATGGCAGCATTAGTTTACAATATTAGGAAATTAATAACTGCAACAACATAATATATGATTACAAAGTTGAAAGCTGATTGCATGGTTTTCAATATGTCAAAGAACAAAAAATCAATAATAAATAAAATAAAGAACACTAATATATTTTCTAAAAAATTATTTTAGATGTCTGAAAATTAAATAACCTAATTTTTCAGAAGTCTCAAATCATAATTTTAAAAGTCCGTTTATTGTTGATAGTCAATAGTAGTTTATATTTATTCCTTTTATGATATTCTTTTAATCGAAATTATAAAATGTTTGAACTGGCTGCAATAGTAATTTTGTATAATCCGCATATAAATATCTATGAAAATATTAACTCTTACATTAATCAGATTAGTAAACTATATGTAATTGATAATTCAGAGATTATTAATATTCCACTGATAGAGAAGATCAGATTATTTAATAATGTAGAGTATGTTTGCAATAATTCAAATCTTGGTGTTGCAGCTGCCCTAAATATTGCAGCTAATAAAGCAATTAATGAAGGATTTAAATATTTATTATCAATGGATCAGGACAGTAGCTTTTCCGATGAGTTCGTTTACAAAATGCTTAAGGAATTAAATAGAAATGAAAGAATTGGAATCTTGTCCCCTTTTATCATACACCATATAAATCCTAAAAAACCTAAAGATGAAGGAACAGAGGAAATTATGGTCGCAATGACTAGCGGGAGTATAGTTAGATTATCTGCTTATAAAGAAATAGGCGAATTTTTAGACAAGTTATTTATTGATTACGTGGACCATGAATATTGTCTTAGATTAACTTCAGCTGGTTATAAAGTTGTCCAGTTAAACTCTGTATTTCTTTACCATAAATTGGGTGAAATTAAACAAAAAAAATTATTTTTTAAGAAGATTTTTCCAACTAATCATGCTCCCCTAAGATTATATTACAGAACTAGGAATAGGTTTTATGTACAGAAAAAATTTAAAAAACTTTTTTACGAGTATGTAAAACAGGACAGAGTAATTTTCCTCAAAGAAATTATAAAAATTATATTTTATGAAAATGAAAAACTAAAGAAGCTAAAGATGATAATTTTAGGGTATTGTGATTATCGAAAAAATATATTTGGAAAATATAAACGCAATATTTAAATATTATATTTTCATAACTAATTCTTCATATAGTTTACTGTAATCTTTAACCATTTGAGCTAATGAAAAGCGGCTAATTAAATTACAATTGCGATTATGATATTTTAGTGGATTTTCTTTAATTACTAATAGTTTTGTAATATAATCATCAATATCATTTAACCTGTATAGCTGTTCACTATCTACAATCTCAGAGTTTCCTCCGACATTTGAGGCTAAAATTGGGATACCCGAGAAGATAGTCTCAATTAAACTAATTGAAAGCCCTTCATACCTTGAAGGAAGCGTAAACACATCAAATGCTTTTATGTACTTATATGAATCTTTAATGGCGCCTACTAAGAAAAAATCATTTTGAATTCCAAGTTTTTTTATTCTTTTATTCAATTTTTTATAGTAAGGACCATTTCCTATAATAATAATTTTTACGGTTGGAATTTTTGATTTTATCAAAAAGAAATTATTTATAAGGAATTCATAATTCTTTTGATAAGCAAGCCTCCCAATTGATCCGACAACATAACTTTGAGAAATGTTAATGTTATACTGAGAATTAAAAAAATTATTTGCTTCATTTCTACTTAGATAAATTAATTCATTTTCATCAAGACCGTTATATATAACTTTACCATCATCGATGATTTTTGCATTTTGGGAAGCTATATAATTAAGATTGCTAACAAAAACAGGTTTGTCAACCAGTTTTAAAAAGAAATGAAAATACAATTTTGCGAATGGTTTTATTAAAAAACTAGTATTAAAATTTTCGTCCAGGAATGATAACCCATGAAAAGTAAATACTATTTTGGGTTTATTTTTCAGAAAAAAAGTTGAAATTGTACCAATCAGTGTATTTGAACTATTAAGGTGTATAAGATCATATTTGTTAGAATTTAACAATTTATGCAAAGAAAAAATAAAATTAATTGAGCTTATAACACTAAAATCTCTTTTTAAGTATCTTATGTAATGAAAGAGAATATTATGTTTTTTTAACTTTTCGAAAAGATAGTCACCTTCACCAGCAGCTACATCTACATCAAATCCCATTTTTTTTAATGAACGAGCAAGATTTAGTATGAAAGTTTGAGCACCACCAATTTCGGATTTAGTAATAACTAATAAAATTTTCATTCTTTATTGTTTCAACATAAAATATTATCAAAATATTTAATTTATTAAAAAAAGAGTCTTATCCCAACTTCATGAAAGGAAGAGTATTCTATTTATTCATGTTATTTGATTAAATAAATTTACAATTTTTTGAGTCGTCTGGTTTATCTTAAATTTTTTTGCTTGTTCAATTGCTTTTGATTTCATTATTTTATAAAAATCTATATCATCTTCCAATTTTAATATATTCTCTGCAAAGCTCATATAATCTTCAGGATGATGCAAAATGCCCCCTTCCCCTACCACTTCTGAAAGAGCAGATGTATTAGAAGATAAAACAGGAATCCCAGATTGCATTGCTTCAAGTGGGGGAATACCAAAACCCTCATAAAAAGATGGAAATAAAAAAGCAAAGGCAAATTTATATATATATGCTAAATCTAGATCATTAAGGTAAATGAAATGTCTAATATAATTTTTCCTCATTTCAATATGACGTTTTATATTCTTATAACCATAACCAGGTTTGCCAACCATAATTAACTCTAGCTTACTCCCTTTTTCACGGATAGTATCTAATATTTTTATCAGACCTAATATATTTTTACGACTTTCAATTACACCGACATATAATATAAATTTTTTAGGAAGTGAAAAATTTTTAATGAATTTATTAAAATCTTGATTATCGTGTTTTTCCCATGAAAACAACCCGGATGCAGTATTATAAGCTACTTCAATTTTTTCGGAAGGAACATGATAAAATTGAATAATATCATTTCTAGATTGTTCTGAAACGGTAATTATTCTGTCGGATTTTTTTAATGAATATGGCAGTAATAAAGATAAATATGTTCGATAAAAAAAAGGATAAAATTCTTTATGAATTTTAGGTATTATGTCGTGAACAACTGATACACATTTTGTTTTTCTTAAATTAACTAAGGGAATAAGAATATTAGGTGCAAAAAGTATATCAATTTTATATTTTTTAATGATTTCAGGTAATTTAAAATTTAACCAAATAGGAGAATAGATTTTAGGAGGTAAGACTGTATCCTTTACAATGATTTTATAGTAAAAATTTTCATCTAAGTCTAAATTATTACTTGAAACTAAGAAATATTTGTTGGATTTGTCATAATTGGGTAATTCATTTAAAATGTTAATTAAATATCTACCTGTACCTGTTATTACCCTATCCAAAACTCTACAATCAATTAAAATCCGCATATCAAATCAAGATTTTGTGTGAGTGTATATTTAAATTTTTCCAATAACATAAACTACAAAAATAAATTAAGATTTAAATATTCAATTTTCATTATTGATTTTATGAAGATATTTAGTTCGGAAATAAAGTTGGTTTTTCGACATTTTTCTTTATAATTTCTAAAAACAAATTTAAATTAAGTGATATCCTCAAAAAGTAAATAATATTAAGTGATATCTTTAATCAGAGGTCTTTATCTTTTCTGAATAATTTTGAATATAAACATTTATAACAAAATTAAATGATTTTCTTATTCTAATTATTTTAAAGATGATATAATTCTCGAACTCTGAAAAATATTTATAGAGTGTGGTCCTATTATGATTAAAAATAAAAAACAACCTAGTGTGTATATTGTTATACTTAATTGGAATGGTTCAGAAGATACGATTGAATTAATTGAATCTTTAAAAAAAATATCATACAATAATTATAAAATCATTGTTGTTGATAATAATTCTTTGCAAGAAGATATTGACAATTTATTAAGACGCCATTATGACGACATTCAATTAATTATTAACGAAGAAAATTTAGGATTTTCAGGTGGTAATAATACTGGAATCAAACTATCTATTGAAAAAGGAGCCGATTTTGTCCTTATCATAAATAATGATACCATAGTAAAACCGGATTTTCTTGATATTTTAGTTGATAAATTTAATTATGATAATCAAGTTGGTATCGTTGCTCCACGAATAAATTTCTATAATAATCCTACGAAAATTTGGAGTGGTGGAGGAAAAATAAGCAAAATCAGAGGTTCAGGCTTTATTTATTCAAATAAGGTAAAAATAAAAGATTATAGTGAAATAGATTTTGTTTCTGGATGTTGTATGCTTATTAAAAATGAAGTTTTTAAAAAAGTCGGACTATTTGATGAAAAATATTTCTTATATATTGAGGATACTGATTTCTGTTATAGAACAAAAAAAAATGGATATATAATTTGTTACACACCAGAATCTCAAATCTATCACAAAGTATTTGGCTCAACAAAAAAAAATAATTCTACACTTCCACTCTATTATTCTACAAGAAATAGGTTATTCTTTGCCAGAAAAAATTTCCCAAGATTATTTCCATTTACTGCACTATATATTTTTATTACAATGATTATAAAATGCTTATTTTGGCTTTTTGGGGGTGAGTTTAAAAAAATAAATTCTGTAAAAAGAGGTTTACATGATTTTCTGACTAAAAAAATGGGGAGAAATAGTCATCATTAAATTTCACATAGTTAGATTTGGAGATAGTTAAATTATTATACTTATACATTTTACATCCTTTTTAATTGAAGTTAGATGTTATAATTTTGTTTACTAGTTTTAATTTTGAAATGTTAGATTATATATGTCCAAAACCCTGGAAAAAATATTAATCCTTTCGACAGATTTCTTTACTATCAATTTTGCATGGATTTTATATTTTGCTTTTCGGGTGCAGACAGGATGGTTCAAGTTGCTAACTGTACCTGAATTCCCGATAACCATGATGGTAATGTACCTTTATTGGGTTGTTATTTTTACATTTGTTGGTATGTACAGAACATGGTTTGCTGCATCACGATTTGATGAACTGGCTACTCTATTTAAAGCTTCCTTTGTTGGTATTTTTTTGTTATTCTTTCTAATCTTTATTGACGATTACATTCATGGAGTTTCGTCGTCAACAAGAATACTTATTTTTATTTATTGGGGTTTGTTTTTAGTACTTGTAGGTATCGGAAGATTATTAATAAGAAGTATTCAACGAAACCTGCTAATTAAAGGATACGGTAGAAAAAATGCCTTAATTGTTGGATTTAATGAGAAAGCTCATGAAGTTCATAATCAGATTTTGCAGCATAGGGCCTTAGGTCTGGATGTTAAAGGATATATCTCTGTAAACGGGACAATAGCTGGAAAAGAATACAAAAATATTCAGGTTCTTGGCTTAGTAGATGAGACTGCTGAGGTTATTGATAATACCGGTGCAAAGGAAGTGATTATTGCTCTTGATAAAAGTGATAACGATATTCTTATAGATTTAATTGCCAAATGTGAACCGAAGAATGTGGGATTAAAAATTGTTCCTGATCTTTATGAAATCTTAAGCGGACAGGCAAAAACTTCTCAAATTTACGGGCTTCCTCTTATTGATATTATGCCGCAATTGATGCCTGAGTGGGAAAAAAAATTAAAAAGGCTGATTGATCTAATTGCATCATTATTAATTTTAATAATATCTTTACCGGTAATTATTCCTACAGCTATTGCTATAAAACTGGAAAGCAAGGGACCAATATTTTTCAGACAAACGCGCTGCGGAATGAATAATACTGTTTTTAAAATTGTTAAGTTCCGTTCAATGTATAACGATGCTGAAAAATTAACCGGTCCGGTTTGGTCACAAAAGGATGATCCACGGATAACCAAAGTAGGCAAATTTATCAGGAAAGTGCGGATTGACGAAATACCGCAAATGTATAATGTATTAAAAGGTGAGATGAGTTTGGTAGGTCCGCGTCCTGAAAGACCCTTTTTTGTAGAGAAATTATCAAAAGAAATTAAATATTATAAAAGAAGATTAAAAGTTAGACCAGGCATTACAGGCTGGGCACAGGTTAAGCATAAATATGATGAAACAATTGAGGATGTCAAAATAAAATTAAGATATGATCTCTTTTATATTGAAAATATGTCTTTAAGAATGGATTTTAAAATATTATTCAGAACTATTTTTGTTGTACTTTTTGCAAAAGGACATTACAATTAATTTTAAACCTTGTAAGCTTAGTGTTATGCATTTATTAAAGTAAAACAATCATCAACAATGTCACAAAAAATCTTAGTAATTATTCCGACTTATAATGAGCTTGAAAATATTCAAAAGCTTATCCCGGATATTCTTGGCCGGTATAGTAAGGCTGATATCCTGATAGTTGATGATAATTCTCCGGATGGAACCGGCGATTATGTTGAGGAATTATCCCAGACTTCTGATAGGGTAAATCTGATAAGAAGGTCACACAAGATGGGATTAGGTACTGCTTATGTTGAAGGATTTAAATTTGCTTTACAGAAAGATTATAGTTTTATCTTCGAAATGGATGCAGATTACTCACATGATCCAAAAGAGATCAAAAATTTTCTGAACGCGGCCGTTGAATATGATCTGGTTATCGGCAGCAGATATACTATGGGTGTTAATGTCGTCCATTGGCCTATGAGAAGATTGATGTTAAGCTATTTTGCTAATTTTTATACCAGAGTAATAACTGGTTTACCGGTTCGTGATGCAACAGGTGGTTTTAAATGTTTTAATAGGAAAGTTCTGGAATCTATTAATTTTGATAATGTTAAATCAAATGGATATGCATTTCAAATTGAAATAACTTTT
The DNA here is from genome assembly GCA_963723205.1 of uncultured Ignavibacteriales bacterium. Lineage (GTDB taxonomy): Bacteria > Bacteroidota > Ignavibacteria > Ignavibacteriales > Ignavibacteriaceae > CAVQBP01. The sequence continues at coordinate 93,838 of CAVRQC010000048.1, read as the reverse complement.
AAAGCATGGAAAAAAGGATTTAAAATCAATGAAATTCCAATCATCTTTATTGATAGAACAACGGGCTCCTCTAAAATGTCTAAAAAAATTGTACGGGAAGCTATTTTTATGGTTTGGAAGTTAAGACTTAGAAGTCTTTTAGGATTGCTTTGATGAAATGTTTAATTATTAAATCAGGCAATTAAATATGCTGTAAAATAAGAAAATAAGATTTTTTACTGATTTAATAACCCCAAATATTAAATAAAAATGACTAATTTTTAATGACAAACCTTGAACTATCCATAATAATTGTAAATTATAACGTAAAAGAATTTCTTCAGAATTTAATTTACTCTATTAAAAAAGCTGCATATAATATCCCCACTGAAATAATTATTGTGGATAATAATTCGGAAGATGGGAGTGTTGAATTTATTAAAGAAAAATTCCTTCCACTTGGCGGAATTAGATTGATAGTTAATAAAGAGAATTTAGGTTTCAGTAAAGCTAACAATATAGGTTTAAAAGAAGCAGAAGGAAAGTATCTTCTCCTCTTAAATCCAGATACCGTGGTAAGTGAAGACACTTTCAAAAAAATGATAGATTTTTTCGAATCAAATCCCAAAGCGGGTTTAGCTGGCTGTAAGATATTAAATCCTAACGGCAGCTTGCAGCTTGCATGCAGAAGGAGTTTTCCTGGCCCCTGGACAGCCTTCTGCAAAGTTACCGGTCTAAGTTCACTTTTTCCTAAAAGCCGGTTATTTGCCAGGTATAATCTTACTTATCTAAATGAAAATGAAACATACGAAGTTGATGCCGTTTCAGGCTCTTTTATGATGATGACAAGAGAAGCATATGAAAAAGTCGGTGGCTTGGATGAAGAGTTTTTCATGTATGGCGAGGATCTGGATATCTGTTACAGAATTCAAAAAGGTGGACTAAAAGTTTTTTATGTACATTCTACCCAAATTATCCATTATAAAGGAGAGAGTACAAAAAGAAGCAGTCTTGATGAGACTAAATTTTTCTACAATGCTATGCATCTTTTTGTAAAAAAACATTTGTCCAGTTCATTCCTTGTAGAAATTATTTTACGTTCCGCTATTTGGTTTAGAAATATATTTGCTTTCCTTGGAAGACGTAGGATAGTATTCATTGGCTTATTGTTAGATTTTATTATCTTTAACTTATCTTTATATATTGCTGCATCTATTTATAAAAATTTAACTACATGGGTTGGTTTTAAGGGATCAGATCTAGTTTTAATATATACAATACCTGCTTTTCTTCAAATACTTGTTTCTGCCCTGTTGGGGGTTTATAAAAAAAATACAATCTCAGTATTGAAGAATTTCAGCGGGATAATTGTTGGATTTTTTATTTTATCATCGGTAACATTCTTCTTTAAACAATATGCATATAGTCGTGCTGTTGTAATTATAACATATCTAATATTGTTATTTAGTTTCAGCTTCTGGAGAATATTTTTAAAATTATTTTTTAAAATTGGAAATACTAGTGAAATTTCAGCTAAGCGAACACTAATCGTTGGAACAGATAAACCTGCAATTCAAATAGCAAATAAATTAAATTCTAGAAGTGCTGATTACCATCATATTAATGGATTAATTGGAATTTCTCAAGGAGACATTGGAAAATTTATAAATGATTTGCCGGTTGTTGGAAGTATCCAAAATATAAAGAAGGTAATTATGGAAAGAAATATAAGTGAAGTTATTTTTTCAACTGAAGAGCTGCCTTATAATAAAATGATGTCTATTGTAGCCGAATGCCAGGATGTTGATGCTGAATTTAAAATTATCGGAAACAACCTGGACTTTTTAGTCGGAAAAACTTCCGTTTCATTTCTTGATGACCTTTCTTTATTTGAAATACAGTATAATATTTCGAGTCCTGTGCATAAAACCATAAAAATAATATTTGATTATATAATAGCTTTGCTGGTTTTGTTTTTTATCTATCCTTTCATATATTTAACAAGCAAGCTTAGTAAAAAGAAAAGTGATTTTAAAAATTTCATTTTAAGTGTTCCTTTGATTTTTTCAGGAAAAGTAAGTTTTGTGGGACCTCGTAGTGGAAGTAAATCAAATAATTTATACCTTGGTAAAAAAGGTATTACAGGTTATTGGTACATTGAAAATAACGAAGGAGGAAATAGCGAAAAACTAGATATACTTTATGCAAAAAATCAAAATATCTGGCTTGATTTGGAAATATTAGGTAAAACTCTAAATAAGATGTGGGGCAAGCGCATTTAGTTATGGCAAAAACAATTTTAGATTTTGAGAAACCAATTGTCGAGTTAGAAGCCAAACTTGATGAAATGAGAAAATTCTCTGATAACCTTGATATTGAAAAAGAAATAAAAAAGATTGAACAAAAGGTTAAACAATTGAAAGAAGGTTTATACAAAGATTTGAGCAGATGGCAGCGTGTACAGCTCGCTCGCCATCCTGATAGGCCATTTACTCTTGACTATATTTATCTCCTTACAAATAATTTCATCGAGATGCACGGTGATCGGCAATTTAAAGATGATAAAGCAATTGTTGGTGGTTTCGGTACTATAGATGAGTTTAAAGTAATGATTATCGGACATCAAAAGGGCAGGGATACAAAAAACAATATTTTCAGAAATTTCGGTATGCCTAACCCCGAAGGTTATAGAAAAGCTCTTCGTTTAATGAAACTTGCAGAGAAATTTAATAAACCAATAATTACTTTGATCGATACACCTGGAGCAGCTCCCGGATTGGAAGCTGAGGAAAGGGGGCAGGCTGAAGCAATTGCAAGAAACCTTTTTGAGATGAGCAGAATTAAAACTCCGATTATCGTTGTTATCATAGGTGAAGGTGCGAGTGGAGGTGCTTTAGGAATTGGTGTTGGTGATAGAATATTAATGTTAGAGAATTGCTGGTATTCTGTTATAAGTCCCGAATCATGTTCTAGTATTTTGTGGAGAAGCTGGGAATATAAAGAACAAGCAGCCGAAGCGTTAAAATTAACAGCCCCAGATCTTTTGGAACAAAGATTAATTGACCGCATTGTGCCCGAACCGGTTGGAGGAGCACATAAGGATCATAAGGAAGCTGCAGCTTTGCTAAAAGCAGCATTAAAGGAAGAACTTGCCCAGCTTGTAAAAATAAAACCTGATAAACTTGTTGAAGCGAGATTGGAAAAGTTTGGGAAAATGGGTGCTTTTATAGAATAACCACACAGTTAAAACTTTTCAGCTTTTATAATAGAGACGTAAAAACGTCTCTATTTTTTTAATTAATATTGAATTTATAAAGAATCTATTTCTTTAAATAGATTTGCATCTTCAAAAGAAATACTGATGCTTGAATTTGTAACCGAAATACGCGTTCGTTATGCAGATACTGATCAGATGCAATTTGTTTATAATGGAAAATATTTGGAGTATTTTGAAGTTGGAAGAACTGAAATGTTAAGGCATTACGGATTGTCGTATCATTTTATTGAAAGTAAAGGATTTCAGCTGCCTCTGCTTGAATCATATGTAAAGTATATCAGTCCTGCTTATTATGATGATATTTTGCATGTAAAAGCATTTGTAAAGGAAATGCCTGTTTTTAAAATTCATATTGATTATTTAATAACAAAAAATGAGGAAAAGGAAATTGTAACTAAAGGTTTTACCAAGCATGTATTTATAAATAAAATAACGAAAAAGGCTGTGAGAATCCCGGACTTTTTTATTGAAGCAATTAAACCAAATTTTTAATCGAAATGGAATACGAAATAGAAAGAATAATTAAAAATGCTCTTGAAGAAGATATTGGAAGAGCGGATATTACTACTACTGCAATCATTCATGATACGACAACAGGCGAAGGTATATTTTTAGTTAAGCAAAATGGTATGCTTGCCGGATTTGAAATTGTAGAAAATGTCTTGAAGTTGGTTGATAATAATTTAAAGTTTAAAAACTTTTTAAAGATGGAGACAAAGTTAAAAAAGGTAATATTGTCGCCAAAGTTACAGGGAAGGCATCTTCTATTTTAACTTCTGAACGTACTGCATTGAATTTTCTTCAGAGAATGAGCGGTATTGCAACGGCAGCTAGTACATATCAGGAAAAAATTAGTCATACAAAAGCACAGATTATAGATACACGAAAAACTGTACCCGGACTTAGGCTAATCGATAAACTTGCATTTAAATTAAGCGGTTGTGCAAATCATAGAATGGGATTATATGATATGTTCCTGATTAAAGATAATCATATTACTGCTGCAGGTTCTATTACAAAAGCAATAGAAAAATGTAAAGATTACAGGGATAAATTTAACCTGGATTCAAAAATTGAAGTTGAAGCATCAAACATTGAGCAAGTTCGCGAAGCTTTATATTGTGATATTGATATGATTATGCTTGATAATTTTAATCTGGATGAAATGAAAAAAGCCGTTGAACTTATCAATGAGCAAGTTGAAATAGAAGCTTCAGGTAATATAACTCTTGATACAGTTAAAGAAATTGCAGAGACAGGAGTTGATTACATTTCGGTAGGAGCAATTACACATAGTGTGAAAGCATTAGATATTTCATTAGAACTTAACATAACAAGTCAAAATTGAAAAGTCAAAATTACTCTATCTAATCCTTTTGACTTTTGATTTTTGACTCTTTACCTTTTATCCCATGCTGGAAAAAATAAAAGAATTAAGCAAAGACACAGCCATTTACGGTATTAGTACAATGGTTGGAAGGTTTTTGAATTTTCTGCTTGTGCCGTTTTACACACACGTCTTTTCAAGCGGTGACTATGGGATAATTTCGAATATTTATGCTACTATCGGGATATTAAATATTCTCTATTTGTATGGAATGGACGCATCATACTTAAGGTATGCTGCTAAAATTGAAAAAGGGAATGAGAGAGATAATTTTTCAACTCCTTTTTTACTGGTTTTTTTCACTTCAATTCTTTTCAGCTTAATAATTTTATTGCTCAGGTTTCCAATTCTCAATGTACTGGAAATTCCGCATGAGTATGTTTACCTGATATATTTAACAGCACCCATTCTATTAATTGATTCCTTAAACTCAATTCCTTTTATAAAACTTCGAATTGAAAGGAAAGCCAGGAAGTTTGCTGCTTTTAAAATTATTAATATTCTTGTCAATGTCTTTCTGAATTTATTCTTGATATTAAAATTGAAATGGGGAATAGAAGCCGTTTTGGTTAGTAATGTTGCTGCTTCATTAGCTTCTTTTATCCTGCTGCTTCCAACAATTTCCGAGAAATTAAAATTCAAATTGAATCGTGATTTAATAAAAAGACTATTAAAATTTGGATTGCCATATTTTCCTGCCGGATTAGCTTCCATGCTTGTACAAGGAATTGACAGACCTATACTTTCACATTTAACTGATTTGAGTACAGTCGGAATTTATAACGCGTGTTATAAGCTTGGTATTTTTATGATGCTTTTTGTTAATATGTTCCAGTTTGCATGGCAGCCGTTCTTTCTTCAGAATGCTGATGAAAAAGATGCCAAGGAGTTATTTTCAAAAGTATTAACATATTTTACAATTGCTGGTTCAATCGTTCTGGTATTTTTATCTTTATTTATTGATAATATTGTAACATTTAAAATTTTCGGGAGATCTTTAATTGCACCATCTTACTGGAGTGGTTTGTCTATTGTCCCGGTTATCCTGTTTGGTTACTTATTTAATGGTATTTATGTAGTGTTTACAGCAGGAATTTATATTAAAGAAAAAAGTATTTACGTCCCTTTTATTACCGGATTAGGAGCTTTGGTGAATATTGTTGTTAATTTTGTACTTATTCCCTCTATAGGTATGATGGGAGCTGCTTTTGCAACTCTCGCCAGTTATGTAGTTATTGCTGCAGGATTTTTTATTGTTACTCAGAAATTTTATAAAATAAATTATGAATATTGGAAAATTACTAAAATATTCTTTCTGATTTTTGTAGTAGGCGGAATATTTTATAGCTTAATGTTCAGTGGTAATTTAATATTTATATACAAGATTGTTCTATTTGTAATTTTCATTTTAACAATTACATTTTTTGTATTTGATAAAAAAGAAATGAATTTTATTAAAAACCGTTTTAAAAAAACTTAAACATGTGCCAGTCACTTCCAAAGTGACTGGCACATAGGAACCAATCAATGCCTGAAATAGAAATTAAAATAAAAAGAATAGAAAAAAAATTTCATGATATTCCTCTTCCTTCATATACTACAAAAGGAAGTGCTGGAATGGATATTCGAGCTGCGGTTGATGATGAAGTTATATTAGAAAAGGGGAAAATAGGTTTAATTCCCACTAATTTATCTGTCGAAATTCCGGAAGGATATGAGATACAGGTCCGCCCAAGAAGCGGATTAGCTTTGAAACATGGAATTGGAATTCTAAATTCTCCCGGAACAATCGATTCGGATTACCGCGGTGAAATAAAAATTATAATGATGAATTTCGGTGAAGAAAAATTTTCTATTAAAAGAGGAGAAAGGATAGCTCAACTTATTGTTTCAAAAGTTTATTCTGCAAAACTAATTGAAACAGGTAAGCTAAATGAGAGTCACCGGGGTAAAGGTGGCTTCGGACACACCGGGGAAAAATAAATTTTGCTTAATCTAATTTTTTTATCTCATTTATTCATACCGTATAAAAAAATATTTTTCTTACCGGTAAACATTCTCAAAAAAATTTTGTAACTTTGATTCCAGCTTAGAAGTTATACTTTTCTAAAAAAAATAATTTGATGATTATATTTTTTGATTTTACCTGCTCATATGCAGTAATGATTATTTAGGAATTGCGTTTATGTCTGATTTTATTCACCTTCACAATCACACTCATTATAGTCTTCAAGATGGTGCTTGCACAGTCGATGGTTTGATTGCCGCTGCTAAAAAAAATAATATGAATGCTGTTGCTTTAACAGATCATGGAGTTATGTATGGTATCGCAGAATTTTATAAGAAAGCAAAAAAAGAAGGTATTAAGCCGATAATAGGAATGGAAGCTTACATCGTAGTAGATGGGAGCAGGTTTGATAGAGGGACAAGCTCAAGCAATGGTAACGGACAACCTGGCGGAAGGAGAAAAAGTAAACATTATAACCATTTACTCCTCCTGGCTAAAAACAAAGAAGGATATAAAAACCTTTCCAAGCTTTCCACTCTTGGTCATACCGAAGGATTTTATTACAAACCTAGAATTGATCTGGAGTTATTAAGAAAATACCGTGAAGGTTTAGTATGCACATCAGCGTGCATTAGCGGTGTTGTTTCAGTACATCTTGTTAATAATAATTATGAAAAAGCAAAAAGTGTAGCAAAAACTTTCAAGGAAATTTTTGAAGATGATTTCTATCTGGAAATCCAGGATCATAATATGGAAAATGATAAGATCATCCTTGAAGGAATACCGAAGATAGCAAGAGAACTGGGAATAAAATTAGTAGCAACTAACGATACTCATTACATAGAACCAGACCATGCAATCGCTCACAATATTTTATTATTACTCTCAGATAAGAATGGTGCTGATTATAAAGATCTCAGGTATGGAACCGATCAGGTTTACTTCAAATCCTCAGAGGATATGATAAAACTCTTCAAAAATTACAAAGGAGCGATCGAAAATACTTTAGAAATTGCTGAGAAGTGTGATGTTAATTTAGATTTTGAAGGGCATTATTACCCTCGGTTTCCAATTCCCGATAATTTTCCCGCAAAAAATCTTGATGAATACTTTGAACTATTGGCTAGAGAGGGATTAAAATCCAGGATTCCCGAAATTACTCCTGAAGTTCAGGAGCGCTTTGATTTTGAGATTGATACTATTAAAAAGATGGGATTTTCGGGTTATTTTTTGATTGTACAGGATTTTATTAATTCATCAAAGAAAATGAATATCCCTGTTGGACCGGGTAGAGGAAGTGTTGCCGGGAGCCTGGTTGCTTTTACTTTGGGAATTACAAATATAAATCCGCTCAAATATAATCTTCTCTTTGAACGTTTTCTTAATCCGGCAAGAAGATCAATGCCTGATATTGATGTTGACTTTGCCGATGATAAAAGAGGTGAAGTCATTGAATATGTTCGAAAAAAATATGGTAGTAATTGTGTAAGCCAGATTATAACATTTAACAGGCTTTCATCAAAAGCAGTAATTAGAGATGTTGCCAGGGTTTTAAAAGTACCAATACCTACTGTAAACAAAATTACGAAATTCATTCCGTCAAAATTTGGAAAAGTATACAGCATTGAACAGGCATTAAAAGAGGTTCCTGAATTAAAATGGGTAAAGGATTCGCAGGAAGATGATATCAAAAACCTGATTAAGTATGCTAAAGTTCTGGAAGGTATGAACAGAAATGCTTCAAAACATGCCGCTGGTGTTGTAATCACTCCTGAAGATGTAAGCAATTATGTTCCGCTTGCAAATGCCGTTTCACAGACCGACATAGTTACTCAATTTAATATGAAAGAGATTGAAAATGCCGGTTTGTTAAAAATGGATTTTCTTGGTCTTAGAACTTTAACAATAATTCGTGATGCGCTTGATCTTATAAAGAAAAACCACGGAATTGAAATAGACATTGATAATATTCCCTTGGAAGATGAAAAGACTTTGCAGCTCTTTTCAAAAGGACAAACAACCGGCGTGTTCCAGTTTGAATCTGCCCCGATGAGAGAATATTTAAAGAAGTTAAAGCCAACGTCTTTAAGTGATCTTTCCGCAATGAATGCTTTGTATCGTCCTGGTCCTATGGAATTTATTGATGATTTTATTGATAGAAAATTTGGTCTTAAAGAAGTTGTTTATCTGCACCCTGTTTTAGAGCCAATCTTAAAAGAGACTTATGGTATTATCGTTTATCAGGAACAAGTAATCCAGATTGCAAATAAAGCCGGAGGTATGAGTCTTGCCGAAGCTGATATTTTAAGAAGAGCAATGGGTAAAAAAGATCTCGCTGCAATGAAAGAACAGAAAACAAAATTCATTGACGGTGCTTTTAAAAACGGAATCTCAAAAAAAATTGCCGAAGAAATATTTGTTGCCATCGATAAATTTGCTAATTATGGTTTTAACAAAAGTCATGCTGTTGCATATAGTTATGTTGCATATCAAACTGCATATTTAAAAGCCCATTATACACCTGAATTTCTTGCAGCTAATCTTAAAAATGAATTTGGCAATGCAAGCAAGGTGACAAATTTTCTTGAAGATTGCAGAAAACTTAAAATTCCTGTTCTTCCTCCAGATATAAATTCACCAGTTGTTTATTTTGATGTTGAAAACGGCAAAATTCGGTTTGGAATGTCTGCAATTAAAAATGTGGGAATACCTGCTGTCGAAGAAATGATAAAATGCAAACAGAATCTCGGAAGAGATTTTACCAGCATCTTTGATTTCTGTTCTAATGTTGATACTCGGATTGTAAATAAAAGAGGAGTTGAAGGATTAGTGCTTGCCGGAGCATTTGATTCAATTGAGAAAAACCGTGCAAAATTATTTAATGCTATAGAACCAGCTTTGGAATTTGGTCATAAGGTTCAGAATTCAAATTTATTTGCCGAGAATAGTCTTTTCGGTGGTATGGAAGAAGAAGTAAAAATTCAGGAACCTGAACTCCCAGAGTTTGAATCCTGGTCTCAAAAAGAGCAATTAGCTAAAGAAAGGGAAGTAATTGGTTTCTACATATCTGAACACCCGTTGAGAAAATATGAAGTTGAGTATAAGTCCTTTGCTACAATTCACTTCGGTGAGGCTGAAAAGTTAGGAAGTATGGACGTTGTGAGGGGATGCGGGGTCATAACAGAACTAAAGACGAAAATTGATAAGTCAGGCCGGACAATGGCTTTTTTTACTTTGGATGATTTCTCGGGTTCGTGTGAAGCATTAATGTTTTCAAAAGTCTTTGAAGAATTTGGTAAATATGTTAAAGAAGAAGAGTGCGTCTTTATTATTGGGAAACCAGAGAGTAGCGGCGATGCAGTTAAAGTTCATATAGATAAAGTAATTCCTCTTGAGGAAGCAAGAGAAAAATTTACGGAAAGTGTTAATATTAATATCGACAAAAGAAAGAATAATTCTGAAAGTATAATTGCACTAAAACCGGTTTTTCAAAAGAATAAAGGAAATATCCCCGTTTATTTTCATTTATACAGTAATGGCTCAAAACCAAAGAAATTTCATGCAAAGGATTATAGGGTGAAGTTGTCTGAAGATTTTATTAATTCTGTAATAAATTTATTGGGTGAAGATTCTCTCTTTTTTTACAGTAAAAAATAATTTTATTATTAATCACTTTTATCTGCAATTTGATTAATATGGCAGTTGTATAACATGCACCATTTTCGTATTATTTATGTCCAAAAAAATAAAATTTACAGAGGGTATTTATTATAAATGGATCAGAATGATAATAAAAATTACTGGGCGTTAATTTTAGGAGCATCATCAGGATTTGGTGAAGCAACTGCAAAAAAATTGGCTGAAGATGGATTTAATATTATAGGCGTCCATCTTGATCGTCAAGCAACAATGCCCAATGTAAAGAGAATTATTGAATATATTCATTCAGTTGGTGCTAAAACGCTTTTCTACAATGCTAATGCGGCTGATGAAAAAAAACGAGAAGAAATAATTTCCGATATAAAATCAAAATCCAATAACCAGCCTATTGTAAAAGTCCTTATGCATTCTTTGGCGTTTGGTTCATTAAAACCTTTTGTTTCAAGTGAAAATGACCAGGCAATTACAAAGTCTCAAATGGAAATGACTTTAGATGTCATGGCTCATTCGTTAGTTTATTGGGTACAGGAACTTGTTGTAAACAATCTTATGGCTAGTAAGGGTAGAATATTTGCAATGACTAGTTCTGGAGGGCATACAGTTATTCCCAGTTACGGGGCCGTATCTGCAGCAAAAGCTGCTCTTGAATCACATGTAAGACAACTTTCATCAGAACTTGGTTATTTAAATGTTTCCGTGAATTCTATAATGGCCGGTGTTACTGATACTCCTGCTTTAAGAAAAATTCCCGGGAATGTTCCAATGGTAAATGTAGCAAAACGAAAGAATCCCAATAATCGACTTACAACCCCTGAAGATGTTGCTAAAGTAATTTCGCTTTTATGTAAAGATGGAGGTGAATGGATTTCGGGCGGAATAGTGCATGCTGATGGTGGAGAGGATGTAGTCAATTTTGTTGGGCAAGGGGATATTTCAATTAGAGTTTAATTAAAAATATAAGGATCAAAATGAAACCTATAACAATTACAGATGATAATTTTGAAACAGAAGTTCTTAAATCAGAAAATCCTGTATTAATTGATTTTTGGGCTGCCTGGTGCGGTCCGTGCCGTATAATTGCGCCCATAGTTGAAGAATTAGCTTCAGAATATTCCGGTAAAGCTAAAATTGGAAAATTGGATGTTGATGATAACCAGCAAACTGCTATTAAATATGGTGTTAGAAGCATTCCTACTTTGCTGATATTTAAAGATGGCGAATTAAAAGAAACTATAATTGGGGCTGTTCCAAAAGGTCAAATAGTTCAGAAATTAAATTCTGTTGTTTAAGAAATTTGAAATATTTAGTTGTTCCGGGCCCAAAAACTTCTTAATATAAAAGGGAAAATCCATGAAAAAAATAATTATTACTGACTCAGTAGATACAAAATGTGTATCTATTCTGGAATCTGCTGGTCACCAGGTAACTTATAAACCTGGAATGCCAAAAGAAGATATTAAAAAAGTCATTAATGAATATAACGGATTAGTAGTTCGAAGTGCTACTAAGGTAACTGCCGATATAATTTCTTTGATGGATAATATGGAAGTTATCGGTAGAGCCGGAACCGGAGTAGATAATATTGATATTGAAGCTGCTACCAGGAAGGGTATTATGGTAATGAATACCCCCGGCGGAAATACTGTTTCTGCCGCAGAACATACTATGGCTCTTATGTTAACGATGTGTAGGAATACTGCGCAAGCTAATCAGTCTATGAGAGCTGGTAAATGGGATAGAAAAAATTTTAAGGGTACCGAACTTCAGGGAAAAGTGCTCGGAGTAATAGGATTGGGAAAAATCGGTAGAGAAGTTGCGGTAAGATCAAAAGCATTTGAGATGAATGTAATTGGATATGATCCTGTTCTTTCCGATGAGGTTGCCGGAAAATTAGGAATTAAACCTGTAAAGTTAGATGAAATATTTGAGCAATCTGATATTATTACAATTCATGTACCGAAATCAGATGAAACTAAAAATTTAATTTCTGAAAAAACTCTTTCCAGGTGCAAAAACGGAGTTAAAATTATAAATTGTGCCAGGGGTGGCATTGTAAATGAAACAGACCTTGTAAAAGCTGTAAATGATGGTAAAGTTTCTTCCGCTGCTTTAGATGTTTATTCCAGTGAACCACCTGATTTTTCAAGCGAATTAGTTCAGCATCCCAAAATCATTACAACACCTCATTTAGGAGCATCAACTGAAGAAGCTCAGGAAAAGGTGGCCATACAAATTGCCGAACAAATGGTTGATTTGTTTAATGATAAACCCGTAAGAGGATCTGTTAATGCTTCTGCTTTAGGAGCTTCAGTTAACAAAGATATTCATCCTTACATTAAACTTGGGGAAAATCTTGGAGTTTTGCATGCTCAGTTAATCCAGGGACAGCTTAAAAAAATCGATATCAATTACAGCGGTCAGCTTCTTCATTCTTCAACAACCCTCCTTTCTACTGCAGTTTTAAAAGGCTTCTTATCCAAAATGTTGACCGAAGGAGTAAACTTAATAAATGCACCTTTTCTTGCTAAAGAAATGGGGATCGTTATCAATGAGACAAAATCAGGAGCAAATTCTACCTATACAAATTTAATGACAGTTGAATTTACTTCGGATAAAGAAAAAAGATCTTTTGCCGGGACAGTTATTGGAAATAACGAACTCAGAATTGTGAATATTGATAACTATCTTCTTGAACTTAAACCTGAAGGCAATTTGTTATTTTATTCCAATATTGATAGACCCGGTATTTTGGCAACTGTTAGTAAAATTCTGGCTGAAGAAAATATTAATATTGCCGGTCTTTCATTGGGAAGAAATGAAATGGGAAAAGAAGCACTTACCGTAATAAATGTGGATAGTGAAATTGATAAGAAATCAATAGAAGCTATTTCATCAATTGCCGGGGTGGATAAAGTCTCTGCCGTAAAAGTTTAATCATTAAAAATTTATAAAATTTATTAAATTGTTTTCTTATCAATAGATTAAGAAGGGCTAAAATGGCTTAAATAAATTTTAGTCTTGATTATAGTCGTGATGATAATTATGTTTTCTAATGATTTGGATTATTAAAGATAACGGTGTGCGATTTCTACAAAAAAAGATTGAAATTTAATTAATAGAAAATTATCTCTTAAGCTAAAATTTAGGTTTACTATGAAAAAACTTTTACTGATTTCATTTCTCTTTATTATAACCAATTCATTTGCAAAGGATAAATCAAATTTTGGATTTGAATTTGATTATGCACAATTTGGTTATGATTCTACATCTAATTATATCGAGTTTTATTATTCATTCAATCAAAATGATTTGACAATTACTAATACGGATACCTCAACATATGTACAGGGGGATCTGAAAATATCTATTATTGACACGGCAGCCGGTAAGATACTTGTTGACAAAGATTGGAAAGTGGTTAATGAAATAAAAGATACATCTGAAACTGACAGAGGATTGGTTGGTGTACTTAGTTTTGTAATTTCAAAAGGTACATATAAAATACAAATTGTGGGCGGTGATGCAGCTAATACAGAGCATAAAAAGTCAATAACCGATTATTTGAATGTTAAACCCTTGTGGAAAGATAAAGCAGCATTGAGCGATCTTCAATTTGCCACAAGAATAATTCCGAATAGTCCTAATAAAAAATCGATTTTCTATAAAAATACATATGAAATAGTTCCATCAATAATGAATGTTTATGGAGATAACCAGCCGGTTCTTTTTTATTATCTTGAACTTTACAATCTGAAAACTTTACCCAAAGGTAATATTAAACTGGAAAGTGTTGTTTATAATAGCAGGGGTAAGATAGTGAGTGACAAATCAAAAATTATATCTAATAGTGTAAATTCTAGAGTTGAAGTTGGTACCGTAGTATTAAATAAATTTCCAACAGATTCATATACATTGACAGAAGCTTTACTGGATAGTGCTGCAAACATAGGTATTTCATCATCCAAAAGGTTTTATGTTTATAATCCTTCTATTCCTCTGCCTGATACTGTTTATGCCAATAATACTTCATCGTTGACTAGTGAATTTAGTGTAATGTCGGAGGAGGAAATTGATAAAATTTTTGATGAATCAAAATATATTGCCACTTCTAACGAAATTAAACAATATGAAGGATTAAGTACTCTTGAAGGGAAACGAAAATTTTTATATGGATTCTGGAAAACCAGAGATACAAATCCTGCAACTGCACTAAACGAAGCTTATTTGGATTATATGAACAAAGTTCAAAAGTGTAATGAAAATTTTAGCTACATGGGAAGGGAAGGATGGAAATCAGATAGAGGTAGGGTTTATTTAGTTTACGGGGAACCAAGTGAAATTGAGAGGTTTCCGAATGAACAGAATACTAAACCTTATGAAATATGGCACTATAATGAAATTCAGGGAGGTGTTATTTTTGTCTTTGCTGATTTAACGGGATTCTCGCGATATACTTTAGTCCATTCCACTATGAGAGGTGAAGTTAGTGATCAAAACTGGATGGAAAGGGTTGCAAGTCATTAGGGTTTAATATTTATATATAATTTTGTTTTAAGCCTCATTATTATATATTCATTCAAATAGTTAAATTTAATAGTTAAATTTGGGTTTAGCTTTTGAATGAAGAATATAATCGAATATATACTTTTCCTGGGATTAAGTTATTTTACCGGATTAATTGGTCTGAATCTTTCCAGAAAATTTTCATTATTAATCGCTTTTTTATTTTATTATTTTATCCCTATCAGAAAAAAAACCGTATTCGAAAATCTTACTAATGCTTTCCCGGAATATTCTAAAAGAAAAATAAAAAAAATTGCATTTGGCAGTTATAGAAGCTTTTCAATAGCATTAGTTGAAATTCTTTATATGCCTTTTATTACCAGAGCTGAAATGGAAAAGATAGTAGAATGTGGGAATTCAGATTTAATAATTGAAAAATTTAATGAAAGGAATGGAGTAATTTTATTATCAGCTCATTTTGGAAATTGGGAGTATATTGCTGCTTCTGTAAGCCTACAGGTTGGAATCCCACTGAAAGTAGTAATTAAACCGCAAAGAAATCCCTATGTTACAAAGTGGCTGAATAAAGTTAGAACTAAATGGAACAATAAAGTCGTTTCATTGGGTGTTTCAATCAGGCAAATTTATAAAGAATTAAAAGAAAGGAATGTTGTTGCAATGGTAGCGGATCAAAGAGGTCCCGCTGAAGGCATAAGAATTAATTTCTTCGACAGGAGGGTATCCATTTATCCGGGTCCTGCTATAATGTCTTTAAAAACAAATGCACCTATTATTTACGGTATAAATGTCAGGCAAACGAATTATAAATATAAAACACATTTATTTGAAATAGATAAAAATAATTTACCCGAAGATGAGGAAGAAAAAATAATTGAATTAAGCCAGAGACATGCCTCGTATCTGGAAAAAGTGATTCGGGAAAATCCTGAACAGTGGTTATGGATGCATAAACTTTGGAAGTATTAAGATTACTAGAGTTAAAAATTGAAAGAATATACGAACGAAAAAATATTAGTCATTCAAACTGCCTTTATTGGTGATGCAATCCTAACGCTTCCGATGATTCAGGTTTTAAAAAAGATGTTTCCTGAAAGTGAAATTCACGTCTTGTGCATACCATCTGCTGAAGAAATATTTAAAGCTTCGCCTTTCATAAATGAAGTCAAAGTCCTTGATAAAAGAAATAAACACAAATCCTTGCTCTCGCTTTACAGTTTTTCAAAAAAAATAAGGGAAGAAAAATATACAAGAATATATTCGCCGCATAGGTCTTTTCGAACTGCTTTACTGGTAATGTTATCTGGGATTAGAGAAACATATGGATTTTCAAACAGCAGTTTTAATCATGTTTACAAAAATTTAGTTGAATATAGATCCGAACATCATGAAGTTCAAAGAAACATGGATTTAATAAAATTTAACTATTCGGCAAATGAATGGAAAATACTCCCTCAACTAAATATTTCATCAGATATTAAAAACAAGATTGACAATTATTTAAAAAATTGGAGGACAAATTATAATTTTATATGTATAGCTCCCGGTAGTGTCTGGAATACTAAAGTTTATCCTATTGAATATTTCGAAGATATAATAAAATTTATAACTATTAATACTAACTATAATGTCCTTTTGATTGGCGGGGAAAAGGATGAAATATTATGTTTAAATATTGCTTCAAAATTTTCAGAAAGGGTATATTCTGCAGCCGGAAAGTTTAATATAATTGAATCAATTGAAATTTTGAAAAGAGCAGAGCTATTAATTACAAATGATAGTGCCCCAACACATATGGCAATGTGTGCAGATACCCCTGCAATCACTCTTTATTGTTCTACAACTTCGGATTTTGGATTCTATCCTTATAACAATAAGAGTAGTTTTTTAAGTTATGATGATTTATTTTGCAAACCCTGCGGTATACACGGATATGTAAAATGTCCCATAAACACATTTGAATGCGGTTACAATCTAAAGCCGGGTAGTATTGAAAAAAAACTTGAGGAAATGTTAAATGTCTAGAGATAAAACGGCAAAATTTATCAATATAGATACAAACTTAGAAGAATCAATAAATACTGCTAAAAAAATTTATTTTGAAGGTAAAATTTTTATATACCCAACCGACACTATTTATGGATTTGGGGGAAATCCTTTTAATGAACAGGCAGTTGATTGTGTAAATAAGATTAAAGGCCGGGAACTCGGAAAGATGTATATCTTATTAGTAAATGATATCAATACCTTGTTGCAATATGTCAAAATAAATTCTGAGAAACATTTGGATTTTTTAATCTCAATTTGGCCGAATCCGGTATCTGTAGTATTAAATTTAAATTCAAATTTTCGTAAAATATTACAAAGAGATAATGTGGCTTTCCGAATACCGCATCATAGATTTTGTTTAAAGCTGCTTTCTGAATTGAAGATGCCTTTGATTTCAACAAGTGTAAACCGCAGCGGCCAACCCCCTGTTATCGAACCAGGACTAATTCATGATGAGTTTTCTTCGGAAGTGGAAGCAATTTTCTTTTCCAAAAAGAGATCTTTTTTCAATGCTTCAACAATAATTACTCTTGTT
The DNA here is from genome assembly GCA_963723205.1 of uncultured Ignavibacteriales bacterium. GTDB lineage: Bacteria > Bacteroidota > Ignavibacteria > Ignavibacteriales > Ignavibacteriaceae > CAVQBP01. Next base: position 76,422 of record CAVRQC010000048.1, on the reverse strand, counting down.
GATTCAAAACCAGGCCTGATTCGGGAAGGAAAAATAAAATATAATGATCTATTAAAAAAATTTGGGTAAGTTTCACTTTAATTTTATTTTAACATATGAATTTTAAGATTTTTAAAAAAGTAAAAAGCTACTATGTAGTAATTATACCGGAATCATCCGGAACCAGTTCTAAAACCAGACGCTTTAAATCCAATTATTTAGTTTTCATTGCAATACTTTATACAGTAGTAGTTGCTTTTTTAGGATTTATTATATTAACCTATTCACCGGTAAATACTTTGGTCTTTCCGGGTAATTCATCTCTGTCAAAAAAAGATATGAAGGCTGTAAATCAATTAAATACGAGGATGTTGTTTTTAGGACGAGAACTTGAAAATTTAAAATCTACAAATGAAAGACTAAAATATGCAATAATTCTTGGCGATTCTTCTTTAATAGATTCACTTAAAAGTACGAAAAGTGATTCTGAGGAAGGAAATAATGGGAAATTTGGCGGAAATATTTTCGCAGTAATAGAACATCTTTTTTTCGGAAAAAGGGAAGATAATCAGAAAAAAGTTATTTATTTTGACAAACCGGTTAATGGTTTTGTAAGCAGACAATTTGATCCGGCTAAAGGGCATATGGGTATAGATTTTGTTGTTAAATCAGGAACACCTGTTTATGCATCCGCTAATGGGTATGTAATTTTTTCTGATTATACAAATAAAGATGGTAATATGTTGATTATTGGTCATCCGGATAATTATATCACAATATATAAACATTGTTCTGTATTAATGAAAAAAGAAAGGGATGCTGTTATTCAGGGTGAATTAATAGCATTAAGCGGTAATACCGGTGAAATTACAACCGGTCCTCATTTACATTTTGAAATTTGGAAAGATGGTCAGCCTATTGATCCGAGAACAGTTTTAATTAATTATTAATGGAGGAAAAATTGAAAAACAACAAAGGAGATGAACAAGTGACAATTATCGGTACTGGTGTTGTAATCGAAGGTAAACTTTCGAGCACGGGGGATGTTCGTATTGACGGCAATGTTAAAGGGGACATTAAAGCTAGCGGGAATGTTACTGTAGGCGAAAGTGGGGAAGTCGATGGTCAAATCTATGCAGATATCATTACTCTGGGGGGCAAAGTGACCGGTTCTATAAATGCAAAAGATAAACTGGTCCTTGAATCAAAAGCTGCTTTGAAAGGTGATATAGTAACAAAAATTCTGGTTGTTGAAGCTGGAGCAAAATTCGATGGTAAGAGTTCCATGGGAGATTCTAAAGATACTCTTCCTAAACCGGCTCAAACACCCGGAACACCGCAAAATGTAAAATGAAAAAGGATAATGAGGGGGAGTCGAGAAACGTAATTACAGAATTAGCCCCTTATTTAGGTCTGGGGCTTCAACTTGCAGTTACTGTAGTTGCAATGGTATTTTTAGGAGTGTGGCTGGACGATAAATTCGATACCAGCCCTATTTTTACTATTATTTGTTCATTCCTGGGGGTTTCTGCTGCTTTATATAATTTTATTAAAACCGTATTAAAATCGGGTAAATGAATAAAGCCGAGAAATTTTTAGGTAAAAGTTTAGTATTAGTATTCGTTTTATTTTTAATACTCACTGTTATTTATTCATTTTCGTTTGTTTCAAAAGCATTTTTTGAATCTGCAGCAGTTGGCGGAGCTATTTCTACATTCAATTTTCTACTCGGATTTTTTGCAATAAAAATTAGTCTGAAATCCCCTCAGGATTTCTTTTTAAAGGCAATTTTTGGGGGTATGGTTATAAGATTATTCGTGGTATTAATGTTAGTATTTATTTCCCTGAAATTCTTGAATATAAATGAGAATAGTTTTATATTTTTTATCCTTTTTTTTTACATTTTGTATTTGATTATTGAAATAATTTACTTATATATGAAGAAAATTTAAGCATTTTATGATTTTTAGTCATCCTGCAGGTACTCTAGCAGCAGCGGATAGTCTTAAAAGCTCCGGGGAACAGGGGGGTGGTTGGATTCTTCACCATGTAATGGATTCAAATTTTGTAGATTTTGGCCCATTGGGTAAATTATACCTTCCCCATATTGAACTTTTCGGAATAGATCTTTCAATTACTAAAGATATTTTTTTTATTTGGGTTGTTGCTGTTATTTTAGTCCTTCTACTCTATATTTTTTCTAAAAGATATAAAAAGTCTTTAATTCCTAAAGGATTAACTAATCTCTTTGAAATAATTGTAATATTTGTTAGAGATGAAATAGTGAAACCCTCAATTGGAAAAGGTTATGAGGGATTTCTTCCGTATATGCTTTCATTGTTTTTTTTCATTCTCTTTGTAAATATGTTCGGATTGATTCCAACTCCGAATTTGGTTGTTCCTACAGGCAATATAGCAGTAACAGCAAGTTTGGCATTAATTTCCTTTTTTGCAATTCAGTATGGCGGTATCAAAAGTCATGGACTTATCCCGTACTTGAAAAGTCTGGTGCCGCATGGAATGCCGGGATGGATAATTGTAATAATGATTCCCCTGGAAATTCTTGGTTTATTTACAAAACCTTTTGCTTTGTGTATACGTCTTTTTGCAAATATGATTGCAGGGCATATAGTAATTTTTTCATTGCTTGGATTAATATTTATTCTGCATTCTGTTTATGTTTCGCCTGTTGCAGTCGGTTTTACTTTGTTTATTGAGCTGCTTGAAATACTTATTGCTGTAATTCAGGCATATATTTTTACTATGCTTACTGCATTGTTTATTGGAATGGCAATGCATCCTGAGCATTAATAAATTGTTGTTATAAATATTATTTAAAAAACTCAAAATATTAGGAGGAAAATAATGGATCTAGGTTGGTTAGGAGCCGGAATCGGAGCCGGTATTGCAGTTATTGGAGCTGGAATCGGCATTGGTAAACTTGCTGCATCGGCACTTGAAGCTATGGGAAGACAGCCGGAAGCTGCTGGCCCAATTCGTACAAGTATGATTATTGCCGCCGCACTTATTGAAGGTATTGCTTTTTTTGCGTTGGTTATTTGTATCCTTTTAGCTATTAAATCTTAATCTTTTTAAGGAATTTAATAATGCTTTTTAGTTTTAGTTTAACATTTATTTCTGTTATTCTGGAAGGAATAAATCTGGTTGAAGTGAGTCCCGGTTTAATTATTTGGACTATTGTGACTTTTATTTTTCTTCTTATCATATTAAAAAAAGTTGCATGGAAACCAATTCTTACAGCTTTGGATCAGAGAGAATCAGCCATCAAAGAGTCATTGGAAAAGGCTGAAAAAGCAAAAGAAGAAGCACAAAAAGTGCTGGATGAAAATCAGGCTAATCTGGCAAAGGCTGAAGAAGAATCGAAAAAAATAATTGATCAAAGCAGGGCTTATGCGGAGAAACTAAAAAACCAGATGCTGCTGGAAAGTAAACAGCAGGCACAGAAAATTGTTGCAGATGCTTCTGATGAAATAGAAAGAAAAAAGGAAGCTGCTTTTAATGAATTAAAAAATCAAATAGCGGAAATAGCTGTACAGGCTGCTGAAAAGATATTAAAAGAGAATGTTAACAAAGAAGTAAACAAAAAAATTGTAAACGATTATATAAGTGAGATTACTAAAAACTAATTATGACCGATTATAGAGTTTCATACAGGTATGCATCATCTCTGCTGGAAACAGCAGAGGAAAAAAATATTCTCGAAAAAGTTGCTAAGAGTATTCAGCTTATTAAAGATGTACTTAAAGACAATCCCCCGTTGCAAAGAATACTTGAGAATCCAGTTGTGAAACAGCATGTTAAGGTATCAATTTTAGAAGAAATCTTTAAATCTATAATTGATAATGATACAATGAATTTTTTAAGGTTTGTTGTGCAGAAGAACAGAGAAAATTTTCTTCCCGGTATTCTAGAAAAATTTATGGAACTTTATGATGTCAAATTAGGAATAGTTAACGTTATTGTTAAAACTGCATTTGAATTTGATGATGAGCAAAAAAAACTGCTTAAGGAAAGCCTTGAAAAGTTTTTAAATAAAAATACACGAATTGGATATACATTGGATAAAAATATTGTAGGCGGATTTGTTGCCAGAATTGGCGATACTGTCTATGATGCTTCTTTAAGACACCAATTGGAGCTTTTAAAGAAACAATTTTTATCCGGCGGATTATCTCTAAATTAAAAATTTTAATATTTACCAGACCAAAACTTATTTATAAGTTAAGGTAAAAAGGAATAAAAAATGGCAGAAGTAAGACCGGACGAAATTTCGGCTATATTACGAAAACAATTATCCGGATTTGAAAATGAAGTTGATATTTATGACGTGGGTACTGTACTTCAGGTAGGGGATGGTATTGCACGCGTTTACGGGCTATCTAAAGTAATGGCAAGTGAACTTGTTGAATTTCCGAACGGTGTTATCGGAATGGTATTGAACCTGGATGAAGATAGCGTTGGATGTGTCCTTTTTGGAGAATCAACTTTAGTTAAAGAAGGAGATACTGTAAAAAGAACTAAGAGGGTTGCTTCAATTCCTGTTGGTGAACAGATGCTGGGAAGAGTAATTAGCCCTCTAGGTGTACCTATTGATGGAAAAGGCGAAATAGCCCATGAAAAATATCAACCTGTAGAACGTAAAGCATTAGGTGTAATTCAAAGACAACCCGTTAAAGACCCGCTACAAACAGGTATAACAGCTGTTGATGCAATGATTCCTATTGGCCGCGGTCAAAGAGAATTAATTATTGGCGACAGGCAAACAGGTAAAACTGCCGTTGCTGTAGATACTATTATTAATCAAAAGTATACCCATTCTGAAGAAGCAAAAGCACTTGGTATTAAACCGGTATATTGTATTTATGTTGCTATTGGACAGAAGAGCTCGACAATCGCGCAAGTTGTAGCTAAACTGCAGGAACAAAATGCAATGGAATATACTTCAGTTGTTTCTGCTGCTGCATCAGAACCGGCTCCTCTGCAATTTATTGCACCTTACTCAGGTGCAACCTTAGGTGAGTATTTCAGAGATAATGGTAAACACGCTTTGGTTATTTATGATGATCTTTCAAAGCAGGCTGCTGCTTACCGCGAGCTTTCATTATTATTAAGAAGACCCCCCGGAAGGGAAGCTTATCCTGGGGATGTTTTTTATCTGCATTCAAGGTTACTGGAAAGAGCATCAAAATTAAGTGAAGATCTTGGTGGTGGAAGTTTAACAGCCTTGCCTATTATTGAGACACAACAAGGAGATGTTTCTGCTTACATCCCGACAAATGTTATTTCAATTACTGATGGGCAAATTTATTTGGAATCAAATCTGTTTAATGCGGGTGTAAGACCAGCTATTAATGTTGGTATCTCAGTATCACGTGTGGGCGGCAATGCTCAAATTAAAGCTATGAAAAAGGTTGCAGGTAGTCTTAAGCTAGACTTGGCCCAGTATAGAGAGCTGGAAGCATTTGCAAAATTCGGTTCGGATCTCGACAAATCAACTCAACGCACTCTTGCCAAAGGTGCAAGGTTAGTTGAACTTCTTAAACAGGGACAATATAATCCCGTACCTGTGGAAAAACAGGTTGTTAGTATTTATCTGGGTACAAACGGTTATATGGATAATATCCCTGTGCATGAAATAAAACGTTATGAAAAAGAAGTTTTGGAATATATAGAAGTTAAGCACAATGATATTTTTGAAAAAATTAAGAAGGAAAAACAACTGTCCGATGAAACTATTTCGGAAATAAAGAAAGCCGCGGAAGAATTTTCCGGCATATTTAAAGTGAACAGTTAGAAATTTTAATTTAATGGCAACATTACGCGACATAAAAAATAGAATTAAGGGTGTGCAGAATACGCAGCAGATAACAAAAGCCATGAAAATGGTTGCTGCTGCCAAATTGAGAAGAGCACAGGATAAAGTTATTAATGCACGTCCTTATGCTCGTAAAATAGCAGATCTTTTTACACACCTGGTAACTGATGAAGATTTAAATAATCCGTTTCTTTTCGAAAGGGATGTAAAAAATATTGCTCTCATTATAGTTACAGCCGATAGAGGGCTTTGCGGTGCATTCAATACCAATATAATTAAAGAAGCTACTGGTTTTATTGAAAATACTCAAACAGCAGCTATGCATGTTTTTTGTGTGGGAAAAAAAGGATTTGATTACTTTAATAAAAGAAACTATGATGTTGTAGGTAAAAGAACAGGATTATTTTCGACGCTGCAATATTCATCTGCACTAGAGATTACAAATGAATTGATAAGTAAATATGTGGATTCAACCTTTGATAAAATTATAGTTATTTATAATGAATTTAAATCTATTATTCAGCAGAAAATAGTAGTAGAGCAATTTTTACCAATTCCTATTAATAAGGAAACAAAAGACGATAAGAAGAAGGAACCATATTACATATTTGAAAATGATCAAAAGTCGATTTTTGAATATTTACTTCCGAAGCATTTAAAAGCTCAAATGTGGCGTATTTTATTGGAATCGAACGCAGCAGAATTTGGAGCTAGAATGACTGCAATGGATAATGCGACTACTAATGCAAAAGAATTAATTAGAACTCTACAACTTAAATATAATAAAGAAAGACAAGCAGCAATTACCAAAGAAATCCTGGAGATTGTTTCCGGAGCTAACGCACTTAAGGCAAGCTAATCTTTATTAATTTCCCGATATATTTTAAATTTACTTATTATGTTTGAAGAATTATCACTAAAATTAGATTCGACCCTTAAAAAGGTCAGCGGTCAGGGAAAAATATCTGAAAAGAATATTTCGGATACTCTTAGGGAAATTAGAAGAGTTCTACTGGATGCTGATGTTAATTATAAAGTAGCAAAAGATTTTATTGAAAATGTTTCTTCAAAAGCTTTGGGTAAAGATGTTATAGCATCAATTTCTCCCGGGCAGCTGATAACCAAAATTCTCTATGATGAGTTAGTTGCTCTTTTAGGAGGAAACCAAACTGAAATAAAGATAAATGGATCCGGGATCACAATTTTACTGGTTGTCGGTTTACAAGGTTCGGGAAAAACAACATTTTGTGGTAAATTAGCTAAACGTTTAAAAGAAAATGGACGTAAAGTCCTGCTGGTTGCTGCAGATATCTACCGTCCTGCAGCAATAGAACAACTGAAACTTTTAGGAGGTCAGGTTAATGTTCCTGTCTTTTCTTTAGAAGAAAGAGATGCGAGAAAAGTTGCATTAAGTTCTATTGAGTTTGCTAAAGAAAAAAATTTAAATACTGTTATTATTGATACTGCAGGCCGTCTTCATGTAGATGAAGCAATGATGTCGGAAGTTTCGGATATAAAATCCATTGTTAAACCGACAGAAATTCTATTTGTTGTTGATTCAATGACTGGCCAGGATGCAGTAAATTCGGCAAAATCCTTTAATGAAACCGTTGATTATGATGGTATAGTTCTTACAAAACTAGATGGTGATGCACGAGGCGGTTCCGCTTTATCGATTAGAACCGTGGTTGGTAAACCGATAAAATTTATCAGCAATGGTGAAAAATTAAAAGATCTTGAGCCTTTTTACCCCGACAGGCTTGCATCACGAATTCTGGGAAAAGGAGACATAGTTTCTCTTGTTGAAAAGGCCCAGGAAAGCTTCGATACCCAGGAAGCCGAGAGATTAGAAGAAAAATTAAAGAAAAATAAATTTGATTTTAATGATTTTCTTAAGCAAATTAAAGTTATTAAGAAAATGGGTTCTCTAACTTCACTGTTAGGAATGATTCCAGGGCTAAATTCTCAAATTAAGAATGCCCAGGTTGATGATAATGCTTTGATTAAAGTTGAAGCTATTATTAATTCAATGACATTAGAGGAGAGAGTAAAACCTAAAATTTTAAACGGAAGCCGCCGGAAAAGAATAGCCCGGGGCAGCGGAACATCCATTCAGGATGTGAATCGTTTAATTAAACAGTTTGGAGAAATGCAGAAAATGATGGGGAAGCTGAGCCGCAAAGGTATCAGCAATTCATTATTAAATAGTGTTGCTCCAAATAGATAATTTTTTATTATAATTAGAAAGTAAATCGGAGGTTAATAAATTTGGCAGTAAAGTTAAGACTGAGAAGAATGGGTAAGAAAAAACAGCCTATTTATAAGGTTGTTGCTGCGGATTCCAGATCACCTAGAGACGGGAAATTTCTTGAATCAGTCGGATTATATAATCCGCTTACCAATCCTCATACAATTGATTTGAAAGAAGACAGAGTATTCTACTGGTTAAATAATGGAGCTCAACCTACTGATACCGTAAAGAGTCTTTTACGGCAAAAAGGTATAACGTTAAAAAAAGATCTCATAAAGAAAGGGTTTTCTGAAGAGAAGATTCAGGAAGAATTGAATAAGTGGGATAAATTAAAAGAAGCTTCCGGGAAGAAGAGTATCGCAGATAAGAAAAAGGCATCAGAAAAATCCGAACCAGAAAGTAAGGCTGAAACAGAAGTTTCATCTGAAAATACTACTAATACTGATACTGAAAATATTTCACAAGAAGAGCCTGATAAAAATGCTATTGAAGACAGTACAGCAGAAGTAAAGGGCGCTGCTTCTGATGAGAATACTTCAACTAAAGAATAAGAATTTTAATTTCTTTTTTTTATTGATAATTCTCCTGTACTTTTAATAAACTGGTGCTCTAAATTAGGAGGCTTGTTCCTATGAAAGAATTCATTGAATTCATTGCGAAGCATTTAGTCGATCATCCTGACAATGTTGTAATTGAAGAAAAAATGCCTGAAGAAAATAAGGTTATTCTTTCATTAAAAGTACAGGCAGATGATGTCGGGAAAGTAATTGGAAAGCAGGGTAAAACTGCTCAAGCAATGCGAACTCTTCTCACTGCAATTGCAGCTAAGGATGGGAAACGGGCAATTTTGGAAATATTAGATTAACTATTTACTGAATTGTGCCGGAGTTTTTTCTTATTGCTAGAACTCAATCTGCTTTTAATAAAGATGGATTTATCAGAATTTTTGCCTATTCTGATTTCCCTTTGCGTTTTTTTGATCTCCGGAAAGTCTATATAGATTTTTCCGGGATAAAAAAAGAATTTTATGTTGAAGAAATCAAAAAAGAAAAAGATTTTTTTATTTTAAAATTTGCGAATTTTAATAGTGATAATGATGTGGAGGTGTTACTAGGTAAAGATATTTTTGTTGATGAAAATGATGTAGTAAAACTTCCGGCTGACCAATATTTTATTCACGATTTACTCGGCAGTTCAGTTTTTAGAAATAAAATTTTGGTTGGAAAAATAGTAGATGTGCTGGTTTTACCGGCTAATGATGTTTATGTAATTGATGCTGATGGTAAAGAAATTTTGATACCTGCAGTAAAAGAGTTCATTGAAAAATTTATACCTTCGGAAAAAAAACTTATTCTGGTGCCGGAGGCCGATATTGATTACAATGAGAATTGATATTATTTCTGCTGTACCGGATTTATTATTAAGTCCTTTAAATTCCAGTATTATTAAAAGGGCTCAGGATAAGAAGAAAATAAGTATATATATACATAATCTTAGAGATTATGCTTTTAATAAACATAAGCAGGTAGATGATAAACCTTTCGGTGGCGGGCCGGGTATGGTTCTTAAGCCGGAACCGTTCTTTGAATGCATTGAAAAATTACAGCAGCAAAGAGAATACGATCATATAATTTTTACTTCTCCTAAAGGAAAAATTTTTGATCAAAAAACTGCAAACAAACTTTCTCTTTGTAAAAATTTGATGATTGTTACCGGACATTACAAAGAAATAGATGATAGGGTCAGGGCAAAGTTTGCAACGGATGAAATATCAATCGGAAAATTTATTCTGACCGGCGGTGAATTACCGGCATTGATGATTATAGATGCTATTGTAAGAGTAATACCCGGGGTTTTAAACGATAGTGAATCTGCTCTTAACGATTCTTTCCAGGATGGAGATACGATTCAATCTCCATGTTTTACAAGACCCGCAGATTATAAAGGGATGAAAGTTCCAAAGGTTCTTTTGTCTGGAAATGAGAAAGAAATAAAAAAGTGGAAAGAAATGCAATCAGCAAAATTAACCGAAGAGTGGAAGAAAAATAATAGATAGTTAATAAACTTAAAGCTGATTAAAAATTATTTGGATTAACATAATTTATAAATAAACATTAAGTATCTTGAATAAAAGAATTAATATTAACGACTAATTAGTGGAGAAAAAATGGTTAACATTAAAAATATATTACCGGATCAATTTAAATCGGACCTTCCGAACTTTAACCCGGGAGATCATGTAAAAGTTCATGTTAGAGTAATTGAAGGCGATAAGGAAAGAATTCAACCCTTTGAAGGAGACGTAATTAGTATAAGAGGCGCCGGTTTGGCAAAAACTTTTACAGTTAGAAAAATTTCAAGCGGCGTTGGTGTTGAAAGAATATTCCCTTTCAATTCTCCTAAAATTGCTAAACTTGAACTTATGAAAGAAGGAAATGTAAGGAGAGCAAAACTTTATTATTTGCGTAAACTTTCAGGTAAAGCTGCTAAAATTAAAACTAAAAATTAGTTGAAAGCTTTTTTTTATTTTAAGAGAGCAGGTTTGCTCTCTTTTTTATTTTAAATAATATAAATAGAATTTTCTTTTTAATTAGAATGTCAAAAGAAAAAGAAAAAATCGAAATAGAAAAAAAGAAGAAAAGAATCCCTGTCCCGCAAAAACCTCCTAAAGTTGAAAAGAAAAAAAAAGCTTATAACCGTAAAAAAGAAAAAGTAAAAAGGGAAAAAATAATAAAAGAGATAAGCGGGGAAAATGATTAATGCTGCGGTTATCATCTCCTTCTATAATCGAATTGATTATCTAAGACTAGTACTTGCCGGATTTGAAAGGCAAACTTTCCGAAATTTTGAAATAATTATTGCTGATGACGGCTCGAACCAGCAAGTAATTAAAGAAATTGAACTCATTTCAAAAAAAATTCCCTTTAAATTAACTCATCTTTGGCAGGAGAATAAGGGATTTAGAAAAAACAGAATATTAAATAAATCAATTTCTGCAGCCGGCTCTGAATATATTATTTTTATTGATGGTGATTGTATTCCTCACTCAAAATTTGTTGAGGAGCATTATTTTAATAGAAAAAGGAGGGTATGTTTAACTGGGAGGAGAGTTAATCTCTCAAAAAAAATTACTGCAATATTAAATTCATCAAATGTAAAAGAAGGATTCCTTGAAAATCATAATTTAAAGTTAATCTCAGATGGAATTGTTGGTGAATCTTTTGATGTTGAGAAAGGATTTTATTTTAAGAATGAATTTTTAAGAAAATATTTTAATAAGAAGAAGAGAGGATTGCTGGGGTGCAATTTATCTATACATAAAGAAGACCTTCTTAATATAAACGGATTTGATGAACGGTACGAGGCACCTTCAATAGGGGAGGATACAGATATACAATTTCGAATGGAACAAACCGGGATTAAAATTAATCTTTTAAATAATATGGCCATACAATATCATTTATATCATAAACCCCAGGAAAGACCGCAAAAAAATCTTGATCTTTTTAATGAGGTGAAAATTTCAGGACAATATTTTACTTCGTTTGGAATTAAAAAGAACATGAGTAAGATGACAAATTGATCACGTCTTATAATTCTATTAAAATAAGGACTTTTAGTAGTAATAACTTTAAAAAATAAAGTTTAATCACATTTCATTTAAATAATTTAGCAGATGGCTTGATTTAATAACCTGTTGAATTTATATTTGAAGTCAATAAAAAACGATTTCCTAATAAAATTAGGCTGATTATGCTGGATGATTTAGATATTAAAATATTAAATATTTTGCAACAAAGAGGCCGTACAAAAAGAAATGAGTTGGCAGAAGTTGTGGGATTATCAATTCCTTCCATCAGTGACCGTTTACATAAGCTTGAAGAAAAAAGAATAATAGAGGGATACTATACAAAACTAGATAAAAAATCTTTTGGATATGATATAATGGTCTATATCCTTGTTATGATGGAATCATCTAAACATTATAAAGGATTGATTTCCAGGGTTGAAAAGATACCTTCAATTATTGAATGCCATTCTGTTCTTGGAGAAGGTTCCCATCTTTTAAAAGCGATAGTAAAAAACAGTGAATCACTTGAGAAACTTTTAGGTGACATTCAATCCTGGCCGGGAGTTATGTCGACTAAAACAACATTTGTATTATCAACTATAAAAGAGACAACTGTTATTGATATTTAATAAGATCATTATTTAAAAATAAAAAAAGGAAATAATATGGCCAAAACACCCGCCCCTTCAGCTGTAGAACAAGTATTAAAATTTGTTCAATCCAATAAAATTAAATTTATCGATTTGAAGTTTATGGATTTTCCTGGTCAATGGCAGCACTTCACAGTTCCATCTTCACAGTTGAGTAAGGATTCATTTGAAGACGGTTTTGGATTCGACGGTTCTTCAATAAGAGGATGGAAAAATATAAATGAATCCGACATGCTTATTATACCTGATGCAAGCACAATGTTTGTTGATAGTTTTATCGACCAACCAACTATTAGTTTAATTTGCGATGTTTATGAACCTGCGACAAAGGAAAAATATTCAAGATGCCCAAGAAATATTGCCCAAAAAGCAGCATCATATTTAAAATCTACCGGGATTGCCGATACAGTATATTTTGGACCTGAAGCAGAATTTTTCGTTTTTGATGATGTTAGGTTTGATTCACAACCAAACAGTAGTTTCTATTATGTTGATTCAATTGAAGGAAAGTGGAATAGTGGGCGTGAAGAATCTCCAAACTTAGGATACAAACCACGCTATAAAGAAGGCTATTTTCCGGTTCCTCCAACAGATTCTTTAATGGACCTTAGAAATGAAATGGTAACAAACTTAATTGATGCAGGTATTAATGTTGAAGCCCAGCATCATGAAGTTGCAAGCGGCGGACAGTGTGAAATCGATTTACGATTTGAGCCAATTTTGAGAGCTGCAGATCAATTGTTGCTCTTTAAATATATTGTAAAAAATACTGCTAAAAAGAATGGCCGGACGGTTACATATATGCCTAAACCTGTATTCGGAGATAATGGAAGTGGTATGCACGTCCATACAAGTTTATGGAAAGGTGGTAAACCTTTATTTGCTGGTTCCGGTTATGCTGGTTTAAGTGAATTAGCTCTATACTATATTGGAGGACTCTTAAAACATGCAGGTTCTCTTTTGGCTTTTACAAATCCAACTACAAACTCCTATAAGAGATTAGTCCCGGGTTTTGAAGCTCCTGTTAACCTGGCATACTCTCAGAGAAATAGAAGTGCTTCAATTAGAATTCCTATGTATTCTCCGAGTCCGAAAGCAAAGCGTGTAGAATTTAGATGCCCGGATCCATCTTGTAATCCGTATCTTGCATTTTCAGCAATGCTTATGGCAGGTTTAGATGGTGTTATAAATAGAATCGATCCTGGTGATCCGCTTGATAAAGATATTTATGACATGAAACCAGAAGAATTAGTTAATGTTCCTTCAACTCCCGGAAGTTTAAGCGAAGCATTAAAGAATTTATCTGAAGATCATGAATATTTATTAAAAGGTGATGTATTTACTGAAGATGTAATTGAAACATGGATAAAATATAAGATCGACAAGGAAATTAAACCGATGTCTCTACAGCCGCATCCGTATGAATTTTCGATGTATTATGATGTGTAGATAAGGTAACGTTTAAAAAACCCAATCCAAGCGGATTGGGTTTTTTTTTAAAAGATGAGATAAGAGTTTTTGCTAAACTATTAAATATCAATCCTGATTAAAACCATATGTTCGAGCTTTAAGGTTTCAATATTCTTTAATCCGATCTTTTGTCCTAATTCAGAAATTTTTTCAGGACTAATTCTATGCTCCAAAGGCGGGCCTGATTCTTCTTTAATATAGGGCCATTCTAAAATTGCAACTCTTTGTTTGGCAACTCTCGCGGCTTCCTCCAGTGCCTTTTGTTGATCATCTGCTTCATGAAGAACATGTCCAAGGAAAACCAGATCAAAAGATTTAGAAGGATATGGAATCTTTTCTACTGGTGCTGTCAAAAATTCTCCTGTTTTAACAAAATCTTTTACTGCCTTAATCATTTCTTCACTTATATCGATACCCGCTACTTTTAAACCTTTCTTTTCAAAAGCTTCTGCAAATAATCCGCTGCCTGTTCCCACATCCAGAACATTAGCAGGTTTAATATTTTCCAGTGATAATTTTATAACTCTTTCAACTTCAATTAATTTTACTCTTTCCGGATTACGAAGTTTACTTATTTTTTGATTATACACACGTTCATTTATCATAATTGAGACCTTTTAAATTCGAAAATATATTATACAATTTATTATTATTTAATAAAATTTAGTATGTGATGTTGCACAGCTAATAAGGTTCTAAATCCAATAAGGAGATACGGCATCCATCAAACGCTGAATTAATTCATGATTATGTTTGACTATTTCCGGCTTCCTGGGAATAGGAGCAAATGGAGGAACCGGATCATGTAAAAATGCAGGCAGCTCTTTATTTATTTTTTTCTGCCATTTTATAAGCCATTCATCAGGAAGTTTCCCAGGTATCTGCATATCGAATAAAATAAGATAAAGTATTATCCAGATTCTAGGAGTAGCAGTAATAGAATAACCTCCTCCTAAAGTAAACAGTACTTTACCCTTGCTATATTGATCTACGAGCTCAAGAATTCTCCTGTAGATTTTTTCAAAATCCTGGGTAGTTAACATTAAATCAGCCAGCGGATCAGAGAAATGTGCATCAGCACCTGCCTGAACAACAAGCACATCAGGTTTGAACCATCTTAAAGCAGGTTCTACAATATAATTAATAATTTCAAGGTAAGATTCACCTTCGGTAAAAGGTTCTAGGGGAACATTTAATTTTAGTGCTCTCCCGATGCCGTTCCCGAGTTCATGAATCCAACCTGTACCCGGAAATAAATATTCACCCGATTCATGAATAGATATTGTCATCACATTTTCATCGGAATAAAATATTTCCTGGACACCATCACCATGATGAACATCGAGATCCAAATAGACAACATGCAAATTATTTTTTGTCATTTCTTTTAAAGCAAGTGCAAGATCATTGTAAATACAAAACCCGGCTGCCAGGTTTCGATGAGCATGATGAAATCCACCGCCAAATTGCAAAACCTTATTACATTTATTCTCAATAAGAAGTCTGGCTCCTAGAACAGTACCTCCAATTTGTGAACGGGCACCTTCAGCCATTCCCTTAATTACTGGATTATCTAAAGTACCTAAACCGAAATCTTCAATGTTCTGTAAATTTTTCCCGCAGCTGACAGCCTCAACTACCTGGATATATGATTCATCATGAACCGAGGTTAAATAATCTGGAGTAACCGGTTCTGGTTTTAAAGGTGCTTTTAAACAATTGGTCATTTTTAAAAAATCTACAACCATTTCTGCACGTACAGGATCGAAAGGATGACCTGAACCCAGATCATACTTATAATATTCGGGAGAATAAATTATTCGACACATGAGATTTGAACCGGCCATATAACTTCAAAACCGGCATTGCAGATTGCTTTGGCGATTACCCTCATTTCCATCGTCCCGATTCTTAAAACCAACCTGGTTTTTTTATCCTTTTCGGGATAAGATAAAATTGAATGGATATTAACTTTTAGTTCTGCTAAGAGAGATGCCAGTTTAGCTAATTCTCCTGAACGGTTAGATAACCGGACATCCAAACGTCCGGAAGGTTGATGTATTCCGGTTAATAGAAGAAGAGCATCCAGCATGTCAGTAATTGTAACCATTCCGACAAGCTGATTATCTTCAACTACCGGAAGACAACCTATTTTCATCTCTCTCATTTGTTGTGCAGCTGACTCTATCGGATCAGAAGGATGAGTTGTTTTTACAGGATGACTCATAATTTGACTTACAGCTTCTCCCGGTTCAAAGGGGTGCTTTGCTAATCTGCTGGTTGATAAACGTAGATCTCTATCTGTTACTATACCAACTAGTTTATTATTTTCTACAACCGGAAGATGCCGGATATTTTTTTGGTGCATCAGACTGTAAGCATCACTCAATTTGGTTTCTGGCAAAATTGAGGTGATATCAGACTTCATCATTTCTTTAATAATCATATTTCCCCCGGTATTTTAAACATTAAAAAATTCATTTATACAACCGGTTTACTGTGGTTTTATATTAACTATTGCGAAATTGATCATTGGTTTTATTTCCTAAATAATCAAGAATTAAGAATAAGATTAAGAAAAGGAATTAAATTTAATATGAAGGTCTATCAACACCACCAGATTTTATCGAAATAAAAATATCGGTAGTTATTAAAGGAATACTATCTATGATAGCCTGTAATTCAAGGTTCCAAAGCCATGGAATTTCTTCAATCATTTGTGAAAGCCTTCCTAAAACCTGACCAATACCGCTTTCTTTATCGAGATGCATTTCTTTCATAATTTCATCAAGATCTCTGTCAGTTAATGGAGTAATTCGCAGAATGGATTGAGAATTTGGTAATTTAATCTCAAGTAAAGGACCAAATAACGGGTCAGGTTTAACTTTTATTTTATAAACATTGGAGCTTAAAGGTTTAATATCTATTGTCTGAATTCCGAAATATTTTAGCAATTCTTCGGAAGTATTTTCCCCTAATTTAATTGTTTGTTGTGATGGCGATTCCTTTGATAGAATAGAATGAATTAACCCACGTGCTTCTTCTGCTTTTATATCTTCATACCAAACTAGTTTTCCTAATGGCTGTTTGCGAAACTCAACATAACGCACTATTCTGCCTAATGCATTAACGGCTAATTCAGGAAAACGGAAGGTAGGGAAATTCCTTGTTTTGTTTTGATTCCCCGAATTGTCTTCAAGAGATATAGTACCAGTTACTCCCATTAAACATAATAAAACAGGTTTTTCAATATTATTTTTTTCTTCTGCAGCCGTAACACCTTTTCGAATTGCAGCCGCAACCGGTTCAATGCTGCAGTCTCCTACACAAGCAAATCCGATTAAAAGAGAATCCACATTTTCATCAAGAAGTGCATCTCTTACTTTTACTTCATAACTCTCAGGTGAAGTAAATGCACCCAAATCAATAACTCCAGGACCTTCAATAAGAAGATCATTCATTTCACAAGCGTCTGCAAACAAAGTTGCCATCCCGGATGAGTTTGCTATAATGCTAACTTTATTGCCTCTTGGTAATGGCTGATTAGATAAGACAACAGCAACATCAAAAATATCCTCTAATGAGGGAGCAAGTATAATTCCTGTTTGATGGAATAAAGCTTCAACTTCCAAATTGCCTAAAGCCTGAGGTCCGCTTTTAGCCTCAACTGTTTTACGTCCTGCTGCACTTCTTGCACCTTTGACACATAAAATCGGTTTTTTATAAGTCATTTTCCGTGCTATTCTAACAAATCTCCTTGGATTTCCGAAAGTTTCCAGGTATAGAATAGCCATCTTAGTATTTTGATCTTCTTCCCAATACTGAAGCAGATCATTGCCCGAAACATCTGCCCTGTTACCGGCAGAAACGAAGGTAGTAAATCCCACACCTTTTTCACGGGCATAATCAAGAATTACTAAACCTAATGCTGCTGAATGTGAGAAAAAACCAGTTTGACCAGGAGGCATTATTTTAGGAGCTAAACTTGCATTTAATCTTACTTCCGGATCCGTGTTCATTAAACCAAGACAACCCGGTCCCAAAAGTCTTGCACCGTGAGCACGAACAAAATCAACCAATTTTTTTTGTCTTTTAATCCCTTCAGGCCCCATATCGGAAAAACCTGCCGAAACAACTACAAATCCTTTAACCCCGGTTTGAATCAATTCTTCAACTATATATTGAACCTTCTCTGCTTTAATAGCAATAACGGCTAAATCAACAGGTTCAGGTAAATCTTTTGCTGAAGAATAAGCTTTAATTCCATTTACCGAAACAGCTTGCAGATTAATTGGGTATACAGTACCATTAAAATTAGCTGTAAGAATATTCCTAAAAATCATATTTCCGATGGAAGATGAATCTCTTGAAGCACCAATAACTGCAATGGTTTTAGGTTTTAGTAGCGGGATCAGGGAATTAGCAACAGCAATTTTCTCGCGTAAATCGGCTCTTTCCCAAAGAGCAGCCGCACCATTAACAGGCAATTCAAAGTGTACAGTATCTGAACTCCAAACCCTATGCTTTTCAAATCCAGAACTTTTAAATACATTCATCATTGGCTGATTATCGGGAAGAACTTCCGCTTCAAAATCAACAAAACCATTAGCTGCTGCAATACCAGCTAAACGTTCCAGCAGCAAGGTGCTTATTCCGCGTCCCTGGTATTCGTCTTCGATTAGAAATGCAATTTCAGCTGTTCGTCCATTACCTGTAGATATATAATTTCCCAATCCAATCACTTTTTTATCACTATCTTCACCGGTAATCGCAAGTAAACATCCTGATTGAGAAAAGTCACCGCTACAAAGTTCATCGATTACTTTATGAGGTATTTCCGAAACTGAAGCCATGAAACGCATTCTAAGACTTTCCTGGGAAATCCGCTTCATCAAAGATTCTACCAAAGGGATGTCATTAGTTTTAGCAGGTTTAAAGAGAACCCCCTGTCCGTTCTTTAATAGGACATTTTCTGTGTATTCAAGTCCTTCCGGAATTATTCGGAACATAGTGCAATAAATTCATTGAAAATAATAATTAATTATATATAAAAAAAAAGAGGTTCCAAACAAGTGAAAGAACCTGTGATGAATCGATAATACAATTTCGGATTTTGGATTTCGAATTGCGGGTTTGTAATCCTATCACTTTCCCAATCCGAAATCCGCAATCCGAAATTATGATTCTCCTTTACTATAGTTTACGGCATATTTTTTATTTCTTCAACTACTTGAGGATTAGCTAAAGTAGTAATATCACCGACATCTTGCTTATTTGCGATAGCCGATAAAACCCTTCGCATTATTTTTCCCGATCTGGTTTTAGGCATATCAGGAACAATCCAAACCCTGCCTGGTTTAGCGATTGGGCCAATCTCGCTTGCTAACTTATCCGTGACCTTTTTTTCTATCTCTTTACTTGGCTGAATACCAGGTTTAAGCGAGACAAAAATATGAGGAATTTTTCCTTTTATAGGATCAACAACCGGAACAACTGCTGCTTCACCAATTTCTTCTACAATTAATGCAGCAGATTCAAGTTCTTTAGTTCCCAATCTATGTCCGGCAACATTAATTACATCATCAATTCTACCAAGAATACGGAAATATCCATCAGGTCCTTCAACAGCACCATCGCCGGCGAAATAAGGCCAATCGTGCCAATCCTTACTTTGAGGATCTTTATTGTATCTTTGGTAATATTGTCTTACAAATCTATCATCATCTCCCCAGATTGTCATCATTCTTCCCGGCCATGGATTTTCTATACATATATTTCCAGCTTTGTTACTGCCTGCCGGAAGAGGTTTTCCATTATCATCAAAAATAATAGGATAGATTCCCGGAACACCAGGTCCTGCACTACCCGGTTTCATATCATGAATTCCCGGAATTGTTGAGCATAAAAATCCCCCGGTTTCAGTCTGCCACCAGGTATCAACTATAACAGCTTCCTTTTTTCCGACAACATTATAATACCATCTCCAGACTTCCGGTTCAATCGGTTCTCCAACAGTAGTCATATGTTTGAAATGGTAATTGTATTTAGCAGGTTCATCCGGTCCAACACGTCTTAATGCACGAATTGCTGTTGGTGAAGTATGAAAAATGTTAACATCCAGCTCTTCGGCAACTCTCCATGGACGTCCGGCATCGGGATAAGTAGGTACACCTTCAAAGATTACGGATGAAGCAGCCAGCGCAAGGGGTCCATAAACAATATATGAATGTCCTGTTATCCATCCAATATCAGCCATACACCAGTAAACATCTTCAGGATGGATATCCTGAATATATTTGGATGTACCTGTTACATAAGACATGTAACCGCCAATTGAATGCTGAGCTCCTTTAGGTTTACCTGTCGTACCTGAAGTATACATCAGAAATAAAGTTCCATCTGCAGGAAGTTGTCCAGGTTCAACACTGGCTCGTTTATAATTTTTAAGAATATCATTAACTATAAAATCACGGCCGTCAACAATAGGTGTTTTAGCCGAATATTTTCCCTGATAACGCTGCCAGATGAGAACTTTTTCTATTTTTTGTCCCTCTTTCAAAGCTTCATCATAAGCTATGTCAGCTTTTTCTTTATGATCTATTAAATTTCCTCCGCGGTAATAAGCATCAGCAGTAATTAATACTTTACTCTTTGCATCGACCACCCTGTCCGCACAAGCTTTTCCTGAAAATCCGGAAAATACCTGAGAATGGATAACTCCCAAACGGGCACACGCTAACATTACAATAGGGAGTTCAGGTATCATAGGCATATGAAGAGTTACAGTATCACCTGCTTTCAAGCCGCAGAAATCTCTTAATAATGCTGCAAATTCATTAACTCTTAAATATAGCTCCTGGAATGTTATATGCTGAATAGGTTCATCTTCAGGTTCAGGTACAAAATGAAGAGCTGTTTTGTTTTTATATTTCTCTAAATGTCTATCAACGCAATTATAGCATGCATTTAATTTTCCACCGGTGAACCATTTGTAGAACGGAGGATTAGATGAATCCAAAATATTATCATAAGGTTTATACCAGTCAAGCATATCAGCGTATTCTTTAAAGCATTCAGGAAAATTCTTTTTATCGAAACGTTCAAGAATACTCTTATCTTTAACGTTAGCCTGTTCTATAAATTTAGCAGATGGTACATAATAACTTTCTTCTTTCCAATGTACTGCAATTTGTGATTCGGAAACTTCATTTTCAGAATTATTCTTTTTATCCATATGATTACTCCTAATTTAAATTAGTTAAACAGTTTTAGCCTGGCCCACAGTAAGTATTATTCGACCATATGTTTCATTTAGCACTTGTGCAAAAGCCAAATAAATAGCTGAAAGACCGCAAATAATTCCTTCCCATCCTGCTAAAGTATGTATAACAGTGCTTCCTGTAGCTTCACCAAGTGCTAACAGCCAAAATAAAATAAATAAAGTAAAGAAGACTACCTGCAGAGCTTTGTTATGCTTTAAAGTAGCAATCCACATAAAAAATGTAAAGAGTCCCCACATAAATAAATATGCCGCCATACCACCTTCGGAAGCCGCATTGAACCAACCCCATTTAGGCATTAGAATTATAAAAACAAGAGTTTCCCAAAACAAACCATAAGAAGTAAATGCAGTTAGTCCGAATGTATTTCCTTTTTTCCATTCCATCCATCCGGCAAAAATTTGAGCTAATCCTCCGTAAAATAATCCCATAGCTAAGATCATACTTCCCAAATTAAAAATACCGGCGTTGGCAAGGTTAAGAAGGACAGTAGTCATACCAAATCCCAATAATCCAAGCGGAGCAGGATTAGCAGTTGTATCGGCAATTTTTGTACTTTCCGGCATATAGCCTCCTTTTATTTTAATTTGTTTAAATACACATAGTTGAACGATTTTATATAATTTTAAAATATTTTAGAAATTAATTGAAATGCTGAGCTTTTTATAGTTTAGTATTTCAGATCGGTGTTGCAATAGTAAAATATTACTTCCCATATAAAGGAGCTAAAATTTTAGCCGTATGTTTTGTTGATATAGATTTGATATAATCATCATTGTGAACTATAAATAATCGGAAAAATATTTAAAAGAACATAAGTTCCTGATCACATAGTTAATATTTTCAAATAATTTCTGCGAATAACAAATCTGACTGATTAGCTTCAAATTAACTAATCTCAGAAAATCTTTTATAAAGATATTACTTCTAATGGATTTTTGAAATAAAAATTTTAATTTACTTATCAAATAATAGAGGAGTCTGATGTGAGTTTAGGAAACAACTACTCTTCCTCTATAGAGGGATTTGAAAAGTATCGTCACATTTCAGGGTTTATTTTAGGCCCAATCATCTTCTTTTTAATCTTATTTATAGGCACTCCGGCAAGTTTTATACAAAATGCTAAAAGTTTACTTCCGGTTTCGGCATCGGAAGAGCAGGTTTTGCAGCTTGCTTATGGGACAAAAGTAACATTAGCTTTATTGCTGCTGATGGTTATCTGGTGGATTACCGAAGCGGTTCCAATTCCAGTGACAGCAATATTACCTGGCATTATACTACCTCTTTTTCATATAACGGGAGTTTACCAGGGAAAAATTTTTCAATTTACAGGAAAGAATATTTTATCAAACTATGCCAATCCAATCATATTCCTTTTCCTTGCTGGCTTTTTGCTTGCAGCAGCTTTACAAAAATGGAGACTGGATAAAAGACTCACACTTTATATTTTAACCAGGGGAAATTTAGCCAACAGTACTTCTTCAGTATTGTTAGGAATGATGAGTATTTCAGCTTTTCTCTCAATGTGGATATCAAATACTGCTACAACAGCTATGCTTTTGCCGTTAGGTGCAGGTGTGCTTGCTCAAAGTAACAGTAAAATAGGGGAATCGAATTTTGGAAAATCACTTATGCTTGGAATAGCTTGGGGTGCTTCAATTGGAGGTGTAGGAACTATAATTGGTACTCCGCCTAATGGAATATGTGTCTCCATTTTAAGTTCTTCCGGTATAAAGCAAATAAATTTTATTGAATGGATGAAATTCGGAATTCCTTTTGTTATTCTTTTCATTCCTGTTGCATGGATTATTCTTTTAAAAGTATTTCCCCCGGAAATAAAAGATATACAAGGTGGAAAAAAACTTCTTGTAGAGCAGCAAAACAAATTGGGCAAATGGACTAAAGCTGAAAAACTTACAATCGCAGGATTTGTTATCACAGTATTGCTTTGGGTATCAAATCCTTTCTGGAAGTACATATTGCCGGAACAAATTTCAGCAAATCTCAAATGGTTTGATGAAAATATAATAGCCTTATTTGGAGTTTTGATCCTTTTTCTTTTACCAGTTGATTGGAAAAAACAGAAATTTGTGCTTGCATGGTCGGATGCAAAATTTGTTGATTGGGGAACACTATTGTTGTTTGGTGGAGGCATTGCTTTGTCGGACGGTATGTTTAAAACCGGTCTTGCTAACTGGCTGGCAAAAACTGCAGTTTCATTTTTAGGTTCGCCATCAACTTTAGTAATAATGTTTGTTCTTATAATTCTTATTGAATTACTTACGGAAGTTACTTCAAATACTGCTGTAGTATCAATGATGATCCCGATAATTATTTCTATTGCGCAGGGAACAGGTAATGATCCGGTTGCATTATCGATAGCAGCAACGTTAGCTGCGTCCATGGCGTTTATGCTGCCAGTAGCAACACCTCCCAATGCATTGGTTTACGGGACCGGTTATATTAAAATAACTGATATGATAAAAGGAGGAATTGTATTAGATTTTATTGCATGGTTCTTTACTACAGTAATGGTATATTTTGTTGCTGATTGGATACTGGGAATAATCTCTTTCTAGATTTAAAATCCGATAATTACTTTAATGTACTTAGATAATAATCGGCTTTACTTTTTTTATTCCAGCCGGCATAAAGACTTACAAGCTTTTGGGCAACCTCTTTTGTATGATAATCGTTTTCTCCAAATTCCTTTTTGAAGGATGAATAACTTTCCAATAGTAAATTCTCTGCTTTAGAGAATTCTTTTCTTTTAATGTAAATTTCTCCCAATAAACTTTTTCCTTCTGCAATTCCCCAAATATCTTGATTAAAGTTTTTATCTAAAATCTCTAAATTCTTTTGAACAATTTCATATGCTTTATTACTAGAATTCATTTTTAATAATAATTTACAGTAATCAAAATATGTGTTTATTGTGCTTAAATTATTTTTACCAATTATTTCTTTATACATATTTAAAGATAAGTTGTAAAGAGAATCGGCTTTTTTAAAATTATTTTCTTTGAAAGTTATTTCTGCTATTCCTCTGTAACATCCTGCCATAAAAGGACTTTTTTCTGTACCCATTGATTCCCTGGCGGTTTTAAGAACTTCTTTATTAAGAATTGCCACTGAATCATAATCTTTAAATGCGGAATTTATAAAGGATAATATCAAAAGATCGCTGGAATAGGTCAAATTTTTTGTACCGATTGATTTTTCTATTATCTGCATTGACTGCTTGATCTGATTTTCTGCTTTTTTATAATTTTCTTTTTTATAATTAATGAATCCTAATTTATTCAGGCAAATAGCAACCGAAGGATGGTTCGGACCATTTAATTTTTTATGAAGCACTAAAGCTCTTTCATAATACTTTTTTGAAGAATCATATTTTTCTTCTGCATAATAAAGAAGACCAATATTGGAGATTGCATAAGCTACGTCCGGATGGTTATCACCAAGAAATTTCTTTCTCATATTAAGGACTTTAACGAAGAGTTTTTTTGCTTCGTTGAAATCTCCTCTTATTTTATAAATACTTGCTAACCCCTGCAAGCTGTAAGCAACATCTGGATTTTCCGGTCCACTCAATTGCATATCCATTGAAAGAGAAGTTTTAAACATTTTTTCTGCTTCATCATATTTCCCTCGATCACGGAGTAATTCAGCAAGATTATATGTAGTAGTGGATATCTCGGGGTGGGGTTTATCGCCATATAATTTTTTCTGTAATTCAAGTGTTTCATCAAACATTTTTTCAGCATCCTCATAATTACCTTCTTCATGCAGTTCAAGTGCAAAATTGTTCATCATTGTTAAAAGCTCTTCATTATTCTCTTTATTCTTCTTAAGTATCTTGAGAGCTTTTTTGTAATAGGATTCTGATTTACTATAGTTGCCTCTTGATTTATAGACCCAGGCTAAATTACCAAGAATCCAGCCATAATTATTATCTTCTTTTAAGGAATTATTTTTATAGATGCCTAATGCTTTTGTTAAAAGAGTATCGGCTTTCGAGTACTCGCCCTTATATGTATAAAGTTGACCAAGATCTCTCAGGCTCTTTGCTTCTTCTATGCTATTACTGTTGTACTTATTTCTTAAATCAAGAGCTTTTATTAGAAGTATCTCCGATTTATCAAACAATCCTAGATTAGTATAAACGCCGCCGATAAGACTAAGCATTGTAGCTTTTACATCCGGCTGATTCGACAACTCCTGGTTGATTTTTTGTGCACCTTTGTCGAGCAATTCTCTTGCTGTTATTGTTTCACCGCGGGCTTCATATGGATCTGAAAGTTTGAAAATATTTTTTAAAAATTCTGAAACCTGTTCGGCTTTTTGAGCCTCTATTTGAGCTTTATCCCTCTCTTTCTTAAGCTGAATAAAATAAAAAGTTGTAAGCGTTGCACCTATTAAAATAATTGAGAATGCTGAGATGACAGCTATTTTATGGCGAATAATAAATTTATTAGTCCTGTAATAAATTGTATTCTGCCTGGCAGCTACCGGTCTGCCTTCAAGATAATTTTCAATGTCCTGTTGAAATTGTTCTGCAGATGAATATCTTCTTTCCGGTTCCTTTCTCAATGCCATTAAGCAAATATTATCGAGATCTCCCGATAAAGTTTTAATTAACTTATCGAGTCCGGTTTTATGTAGATGGCTGATTTTTTTTGCTTTTATTTTATTTTTTACCTGTAATGATTTGATCGCTGAACTTGGTTTTGACGGTTCTGTATAACAGATGACCTTTTCTAATTCCAGGGGAGACTTGGTTTTAATTTCATAAGCTTTTTCCCCGGTAATTAATCGATAAAGGATTAATCCAAGTGAATAAATATCTGTTGAAGTTGTAATTGTTTCTCCTCTGATTTGTTCAGGTGAGGCATATTCAGGAGTCATAACGAATAATCCTGTTCTAGTTAAAACTGACTGTTCAAATGAATCGTCTTCAGCAAATACTTTTGCGATTCCGAAATCCAGCAGTTTAACAGTTCCGTCTTTCTTAATTATTATGTTGCTTGGTTTAAGATCTCTGTGAATAACAAGATTTTGATGTGCATATTGAATTGCATTACAGACTTTTTCAAATAATTTTAATCGTTCATTAATCGATAAATTATTTTTGTTGCAATATTCATCGATATTTTCTCCTTCAACATATTCCATGGTAAAATAAGGAAGGTTTTCCTCAGTTAAACCTCCGTCAAGCAGGCGGGCTATGTTGGGATGCTGAAGCCCGGCAAGTATTTGTCTTTCGAACTGAAATCTTTTAATGATCTCGCTGGAGTTCATTCCGGGCTTAATTAATTTTAAAGCAACTTTCTGCTCAAATTGTCCGTCAGCTCTTTCCGCAAGAAAGACCGAACCCATTCCGCCTTCGGCAATCTGTTTTATTATTTTGTAATTACCTATTATTTCCCCTTCATAATTTTTCCTGGGCTGTATGTTTATTGCATCGGATGCCTGACCTTTTAATACTGATGGAACATTAGTATCGGCATCAATTAAAGAACGTACTTCTGAAAGCACCTCGGAATCACCTTCACATGCATTTAAAAGAAATTCTGTCCTTTCCGGTTCATCAAGTTTCAAAGCTTCTTCAAAGATAATTCCTATCTTTTGCCACTGATCTGAATCCATAGCTGTTTCCTATTTTAATTTAAATAATTGAAGAAGAATAAATATCTAAGTAAAAATCTTTTTAATTATACTGGAGCTTTCTTAATCATAATCGTAAACTTACTCTTACTCCTTCGGGGATTATGATTAAGAGTAAGATTAAGAAGAGAAAATTAAAATTTTTAAAGGAATTTACTATAGATTTTTATTTAATTCTCTGCTAAGCCAAGCACGTGCGAGACGCCAGTCTCTGCGAACAGTTGGTACTGATATTCCGAGCACTTCCGCAATTTCTTCGTGTGTTAATCCCACAAAAAACCAGTATTCAATTATTTTACTCTGTCTTTCATTAATTCTTTGTAATTGATTAAGTGCTTCATCAAGGGCTATTAGTTCTTCTGGTTTTGATTCACGTTTAATATTTTCATCAACAAAAGTTACCTTAACATTTTCTCCGCCCCTTTTCTGGGCTTTATGCTGATAAGCGTAATTAATTAATATTCGTCTCATTGCCTGCGAAGCAATTGCATAAAAGTGTGCCCGGTTTTGCCAGTTTACCCTGGTTTGATCCACAAGCTTGAAATAAGCTTCATGTACAAGCGCAGTTGCATTAAGAGTATGATCCCTTCGCTCGCTCCTAAGATTTAAATGTGCAATCTGGTGGAGTTCTTTATAAACAAGGGGCATTAATGAATCGACAACCTGTTTATTACCATTAGTTAATTCAGCCAATAATTGTGTTATTTGTTCATTTTCTGGCAAACTCGAGACTCCCTGAATTTTTTTTTTAATAATGCGAACACTTTTACTTATAAATACTGTGTATATCTATGTAACCGGAAAAATTATAAAAGAATGTCTTAGATTAATTTCAAAGTAGCAATTCAAAACTATTAATTCAAATATGAGAAAGGGCAATAACCTGTATAGCACTAATCATAATTTAAAAGAAAATTTTGAAAATATTGCTATTCTTCGTCCCATAAGCGGAGTGATATGGCCGGGCGCACTTGTAAAGGGAAATCAATCAATGATGGATGGTTTACCCGATCCTATTACGCTTCCACTGGCTCCGGTGACTTTTAGCATTGAATCACAAGAGATTTTAACGGCCATATATGACATTTTACTTGATTTTAATTCTAGTGCCTAATTTATGATAAAAAAGTTCCTTTCTGTGTTATCACTTTCCATCTTTTTTCCTGCGTATTAGAGAAACAATCAAAAAAAATATAGGAGTAATAAGATGAAAACATTTTTAATGTTTTTTATAATCATAATTCTTTTTACCGCTAATGAATTGATTTTTTCTCAAAATTTAAATTATTCACAAAATAAAGCCGGTTTCGTCTATCTAAAAGCACCTAATGGAACGGAAAAGGCTTTATCTGATACCGGCGATGTTGATGGGGATGGAATAAGTAATGAATTGGAAGTAAATGGTTATACATTCAGTGCTTTGGGTGGACTAAAACCCTGGAATGGTGATCCGAACGTAAAACACTATATAACCGATCCTCTTAGATGGAGTACAGACGGTGATCCTTACAGCGATTACATGGAAGTCACCGGTATTAACATGCCGGCATCTATTTCTGCTCCTGAAAACAATCCGCTTGTAGCAGCACGCCCGATCATTAGTATTAAAATGACAGATTATACTGTAGAAACTCTTGCAACCATAAGCAACTCCAATGGCGGCCATTCAGACAGTACTTTTACAAATGAAACATCCAATAGTAATCGAGGTAGGGGCAGAAGTTACTGTAGAAGCATCACTAAACCCCTTTGAACTGGTTGGCGGATCAGTAACCGGATCATACTCGCATACCTGGACATCAACCAACAGTACCACGGCCAATATTGGCAAAGACTGGAATGATACCAGAACAACACAGCCTGACAAAGCCGCCCGATTAAAACTTCATATTTATATGGAAAACCTGGGCGGAGCCACCGCACTTGATGTTTCTCCAACGGTTAATCTTAAACTAGGTGATAAGACTATTGCCACTTTTATTCCATCTCAAAAAGCTAATACGCTTACACCTCCGGGAACATCGGATAACCGTTTTCCTAAAAACGGGACAATTGTTGTGCAAAAAGATAAAAACGGTGATGATATAACCATAACACTTAATGAGCTTAAAGCTATTCAAGAAGGCGCACCATTGTCATTGGAAGTTATCCAGGTGGATGCTAAGGTAGTTCGCTGGGATCCCGCCACTCAGAACTGGGATTCAAACATCGATTGGGCCAGCTTTGAAAGCGAAATAAATCCTGTTTCAGTTGAAGTTCTGGCAGAAATGGGTAACGGGCAAAATTATCGCTACGAAGTATTTGCCGGTACGCCTTATTGGGACCCGCAATATAAGTTAAGTGATATTCTTTCCTTGATCTTTGATAAAAAAGAAGTAAACGGCGTAACCTATATTGAAAACCGCAAATACCCGGATGACTGGTATTTGTCTTCACCTTCCAGTGAGGTGATAGACGAATGGAATAATGAAGGGCAGCCAAACAACATGCTTGGACTGCGTATGTATCGCAACACAAAATTGGTGATGATGAGTCCCGGGGATTACCCGGCGCCGATTGTTAATCTTGCCTCATATTCCGCTGACTATAGAAATGTATTTATTAGCGCTCAACCCAACAATTTCCCTATCCAGTCAGTTGAAGCCGAAGTACCTATAAATGGCCAGATGGTAAAATACAATTTGACTCAGGGAAATAATTCTTTTTATACCAGTTCCGCCGACTTCAGCGGAACACCGGATGGCCCCGGTACCGTAAAAGTAACCAATGCCCGTGGCGATGTTACCACGTCAACTATAATTATCCCGGCGATTTATACCAGTGCCAAAGATATAAAAACCTACAGTTCATTTTTACCGGATCCGGGTGGTGATTTCTGGATCTATAAAAATGGAGATTCAAGCAAGCCTATGTTTCTTTACTGCCTGTTTAATGATCCTGAAACTCATCAGACACTTGATCAGCCTAGAGAGTATCTGACTATTAAAAATGGCGGCAACGAACCTAAAGTTTTTTCCGATTTTATCGCTAACTCCGAGGAGTACCGGGCAACGTTTAATAAAATCAGAATAAACCCTCATACGTTAAAAATGGCTGTTAACGATCTGAGTTTTGTTGATTTTGAAAATCTGACCAGTGGCGGGGGATTGCCAAGCTGGATGAATGGTGAAGAAAGTGCATATTTTCAGTTAGGACGGGCAGGCTGGAGTTACCCGGGTATTGACAGTGTTTCTTCTAAAGTTGATTTAAGCGGTACACCCTTTAACCTGGCGGTAGACAATGCCTTCAAGCAAGGCACCTATCAATTTTATGTTATAGATAAATCAAGAAAAGTCATGGATATAATGATGACAAACCTAATAGCCAATGTGTCTACTTCTCTTGATTTTGCCGGCCTTGACCAGAACCAGGATTCGTTGCAATTGGTTTATGGATATTCACCTGTTCCCATGCGCGATAAACCTGCGGATGTAACTGGCAACGCTCTGGACTTTAACGAAACCTCAGAAAATGGCTATGTTACTATGGGTGGCACCGGAAAATCTGCGTGTAACAGGAAATTTTACACTGGAAGCTTGGATTTATCCGAACAGGTAACGGGTCTAATCCAATCTGGGGCGGAATAATTATTAATAAAGAAGGCGAATATGAATTAGCACGAAATCCCAGGGGAGTTTTGATTTGGGCCATTAAAAAAGATACTAATCCAAGCTGGACCTGGCAAAGTACAAATTATTATGTCCCGGAAAAAGAATGGACCAATGTTGCACTTGTTTATAATCAGTCGCAGGTAAAAATTTATATTAACGGTGTTCTTTTCCATACCGCTGCATCAACCGGTGCAGTTGGTGATCTTACCACCACTCAGAATGATTTCAGGATTGGAGGAAGACAATCGGACGCTCAATTTTTTAACGGTGTTATTGATGAAGTGCAGCGTCTGGAATAAAGCCCGCAGCGCTGAAGAAATAGCCAAAACCTATAATGACACGCTTACCACCAATTATTATACCTCCGCTGATAGTGGTTTGATTGGCTACTGGCGTTTTGATAAGACGACATACCAGGGTGATGGTGTTTATACTGTTAAGGATTTTTCGATAAACTCTAATGACGGTTATTTGTATGGCGATGTCCAGTTGTCCGCAATCCCAACAGATGTTAAAACAGAAAAACAGTTTTCTCAACTTCCAAATCAATACACTTTAGAGCAGAATTATCCTAATCCATTTAATCCGACAACAACAATAGAATTTAAATTACCTGAAACTTCTCATGTAACATTAAAGGTTTATGATATTCTGGGAAGGGAAGTTGCAAGCCTGGTAAATGAAGTTAAATCATCTGGTAATTACAAAATTAATTTTAATGCAGGCAATCTTGCAAGCGGAGTTTATTTCTACAGAATAGAGGCCGGAAAATTTATTGCAACCAAAAAGCTCCTGCTGCTGAAATAAAGAAAAATTTGAAAATCCCGGCATTTTAAGTACCGGGATTTTAATTCTGAAAACTAAAACTGATTATATCTAACTGTATTATGAATCACAATAAACATATTGAAGTTTCTTTTTTAATTGGTAATCCTTATTATTATTTCACTCCAATCTCTAGTAATCACTTTTCAATTTATAAATTCAGTAACAAAGAAGGGTAGTCATGAAAACTCTGCTATATAGTGCCGCCATAACTTTTTTCTTGAGTATAAATTTATTAAGCCAAAACCAAACGCCCCAGGATCCTTTGCAAGGGCATTATAACATGGGGACATCTGATGAGTTAACTCTTTTCTGGCGAAATACTAATGATGGTTATGTGGCAAAGCACCAGGTTCTAGACTATTTCGGAAATTCAGGGCAATACATCCTGGATTCGGCAGCAAGAGGGGTTTACTCAGGTAATCTGGGAACCGCAGAAAATGGTTATTATCCGGGAACAACATTTGGTGCTATATCGGGGGATTTTAACGGTGATGGATATGATAATATAATTGCCGCCTGGGAAGCAAAAGATAGTTCAATTAATATTGTTGTTCCCAAAAACATCGACAAAACCTCATTTACATGGAATGATGAAAATTCATTGACGCTTACAAACGTGCTTCATTATACTCCCGGTGTTTCAACTAATAAATTCAAATTGATAAAAGGATTTTTTGACGGTGATCCCGAACCGGAATTCGCCTTAGCTTTTTGGAATAAAGACGGCGACATAGAAATAAGAGTTTTTGATGTTGATCCAAATACTTTGATGCCGGTTCAGAAAGCTTCAATTGCAGATGTGTACAATGATCCTTCATTAAATAATTCCGGAATTTATGATGTAGCAGCTGGTGATTTTGACGGTGACGGCAGAGATGAAATTGTTTTAGTTAATTATACTGAACATAGTGAAAGCAATTGGAACATTTCCACAAAAGTTTATGATTATGTTGAAGACAACGGCAGCTTTACTTTAGTGCCTAAGGCAAATAAAGACGATTTTTATACTGCTGCAGATTTTAATCATTCCAGTTACCGTATAAATGATTTATTAGTTGCAGCCGGCGATTTTAAAGATAATACTCTTGACCAGTTTGTGATTGATTTTGTACTTTACAATAATAGTTCGGAAACCTATAACAAATTGCTTCCTGCCTATGTTACATCTAATTTAGATACTATTAAAGTTGATAAAAACAATTTAAAAGATGTATTTCAAACCTTAGGAACAAGTACGCTTGCAATAAACTTAATTACCGGTGATATAAACAATGACGGCAAGGATGAAATTGTAATTAATGGCGATGGAAGATTAAGAATATATGATATTGATACTACGTTAGCCATCCAGGGTTACACAAGCGGTGATTACGGGTCCAGTGACAGAATACATACAAATTTGGTCCTTGCAGATTTAGATGCCAGCACAACAGATTCAGTATGGAATCCGGAAATTATTTCTGCATCAACACAATTTCATCAACCTGATAGCGGACCCAGCTATACAACCTTTGATGTAACTGTCTTTGAACCAAATATTGATGCCTCAGGAGATATAATTGCATTGAATAAAAGAGCAACAATGAGGATTGATTCCACTCAAGGTCCCAGAAGTTTTTATTGGGCTATAACGGCAGGAGATTTTGACGGCGGCGGAATAAGATTGGGAGCCCCTTCTTACTATAGTATAACGGATATCGTTCAGCCGATGGTAATTTTAAATGCACCTCCAACACACTTCGATGTTTTTAATGATTCAACATTTGATGTAAATAAAAGTTATGATGGGAATGATAGCCAGTTCTATTCTGAATTTTATTCATCTTCAGAATCGGAAATTTCTGTCGAAACAGAGCATCATAGCAGCTGGACAATCGGTGCGGAAGTCAGCGGAGGATTTAAAATTCCGATAATAAAAACCGGCGTTGAATATAAAATAAAAGGAGAGTACGGACAAGACTTTTCTAAACAGAAAATAAATACTCATACCACAAAAGTTACTGAAACAATAACTGCAGGTAACGACGATTATATATATGCCGTTATAACAAATTATGATATTTGGGAATATCCGATAATCGCAAATGATGAAACACAAGGTTACACATTAGTTGTTACCCCTAAATTTACTACAAAAGCATGGTTCCCGAGTAAAAGTCCTGAGGCTGATCAATATTTACCGAATCATGAAGTAGACAATATTCTTTCGTACCCGGAAATTGGAGATCCGCTTGATAATTCATTCCTGTCACAAGTAGTAAAATGGGACTCAAAGTCGGCAGCAATAAGTGTAGATAATAATACAGCATTTAGCTATGCCTGGTCTCTTGAGAACACTAATTCAACAGAAACAACTACAACACATAAATCACATTGGAGTGTTGGAGGAGAAGTAACTTTCTCGCTTCCTTTTAAGCTTGTTCATAAAATTAAATTAAGCGGTGATTACTCAAGTGAATCCATATCAACACAAACCAGCAAAGCTACATATACAAGAGGGCTGGATGTACACTTAGGGCCGGTTGATCCGAGTATAGGCGAAGACTACTATTCTATTAAACCGTATTCATACTGGTCAACATCGGGAGCTCTTGTACTGGATTATTCAGTTCGTCCGTCTGCTGCAGGTCCCGGACAACCGGAAACCTGGTGGCAGGAGATGTATGGACACAAATCTGATCCGGCTTTAATACTACCATGGAGACTGGATAACTTTAAGGGCGGCAATCTATCTGCAACTAAGCTTCAGCAGACTAAAGAAATACTTTTCAGCAATGATACTCCGAATCCCGGTGATGTAATTACTGTGAATTTAAGAATACATAACTTCAGTCTGGTTAATACTACCGGCCCGGTTAATGCCAGGTTTTATATTGGAGATCCCAATAACGGGGGAACTTTAATTCAAAGCACAGATAATAAAAGTGAATTCACTACAAGTGATTATATACCTCAAAGAGGAAATACTGTCATCAGCTTTGATTGGAAAATTCCAAATGACTTGCCGCATTACCCGAAAATCTATGCAGTATTAGATCCGGAAAATAATATAGATGAAATACATGAGGATAATAATATCGGATGGAAAGTATTGAATTATTCCGGTGGCACAACTGGAATTGAAGATGAAGGCAGCGTACCGTTATCGTTTAATTTGAGCCAGAATTACCCGAATCCGTTTAACCCAACAACAACAATAGAATATACAATTCCGCAATCGAGATTCGTTTCATTAAAGGTATATGATATTCTGGGAAGGGAAGTGAAAACTCTTGTAAATAAGCAGGAATTACCCGGAACACATAAAGTCCGATTTAATGGAATCGGGATTGCTAGCGGGGTATACTTCTACAGGATTCAAGCAGGCGAATTTATTTCAACTAAGAAATTTGTTTTGTTGAAATAGCAAATACTAAAAAACATTTCTCCGAATAACCCCAATTTTATATGAAAGTTGGGGTTTTTTTATAAAATTAACCTTTATCGTTTATTTTGTTGATTTATTCATACTTCTCAAGCTTTTTGCAATTAATCCATTCAGTCAAGATAATTTGTAAAATCTATATTATCTGTTAATAATTTTCCGAAAATCTCGATAATATGACTAGAAAGTCCACTCAAGAGGTAAAGATTAATACCGGAGGGGATTATTCATTTTACTGTAATAAGTATTAATCAAAAAAAGTTACATTATGAATTTATTAATAGATAGACCGTTCACTTTGAAGAATCTATTAATATTTTTTCTTTTTTGTCCCCTGTTTTTTAAAAAAATTTCCAAATGCACTAAAGGATTTTGAACTTAAACCTGCTGAAATGGAAAAATATTTATTAATTCTGAATTTGGAAAAAGAACAGGTTTCGGTAATAAAATGTAAAGAAGTATGAACAAATAAATAATATGGCAAATATATTAATTGTAGAAGATGAATCTATTGTAGCCCTTGAATTGGAAAGCAGACTTATCGATTTAGGATATTCGATCTGCGGTATTGTTTCTTCTGGTGCAGATGCTATAAATATTACTGTTTCACAAAAGCCGGATTTAATATTGATGGATATTAATATTAAAGGGCAAATTGATGGAGTGGAAACTGCCGAAAAAATTAAAGAAATAATTGATATTCCAATAATTTTTCTGACTGCATTTACCGATTCTAATACCTTACAAAGAGCAAAAATTACTGAACCCTATGGTTATATAGTTAAGCCATTTGAGGAAAGAGAACTCCATACATCGATAGAAATTGCTCTATATAAACATAATATGGAGAAAAAACTCCGGGATAATGAAAAGAGGTTATCCATTACACTGAATAGCATTGCAGATGCCGTTATTGCTACGGACAATAAAGGTAATATAAATTACATGAATCCTGCAGCAGTAAACTTAACAATCTGTAAATGTAACAAAGCAGTTGGCAAGTATGTCCTTGATGCATTTAATATTGAAAATAAAGAAACATATAATGCTGCTGATAATGCTATCAAAGAAATAATTGCTAATGGATATACAAATAATTTCCCTTCCAGCATCACAATATCTTATAATGAAAATGAATTTAGTATTGTAGAATCCAGCATATATTCCATTAAAGATGAAAAGTCTAATATTGATGGATTCGTGCTGGTATTTCATGATGTAACTGAAAGTTCTTTTGCTGAAAATGCTTTATTGGATTCCGAGAAAAAGTATCGGGATGTAGTAGAAAATGCTTCAGACCTTATTTTCGGCTTGGATATTAATTGGCGGTATAAATATGCTAATGCTGCAGCTTTAAAAGTTTCAGAATATTCTGAAGAAGAACTTATCAATATATACTTCTTGGATCTGTTATTACCGGAATATAGAAATTTATGTAAAATGAAGTTTGTGCGGCAATATTTAAGTAAAGAAAAAACCACTTATATCGAATACCCATTTAAATCAAAATCCGGAAAAATTATATGGTTTGCTCAAAGTACCAATACAATAATCGAAGATGGTAAGGTTGTCGGTTTCGATGTTGTAGCCAGGGACATTACTGAAAAGAAAATAGCTGAACAACAATTGAGTGAACGGAATGAATTTATTGAGATGGTTCTTAAAAATATTCAGACAGGCCTGGTAGTCTCAAGCATTGAAACAAATGAAATAATATTGATCAATAATAAATTTGAAGAAATATTCGGTTTTTCTAAGGGACAAATAATTTCTTTTAACCAGCTAATAGATACAACCGTAATAAATGGTAATCAGAGAGAACACTTAAAGGAGAAACTCAATAACGGTATTAAATTAAATGATAATTCAAAGTTAAAATGCGATAATATAGGAATTTCAACCTCAGAAGGGATACGGAAATTTGTTTCATGTTCAATTATACCGCTTTACGATCAGAATATCTTTATTGCTTCAATTGAAGATATAACTTTTATGAAGAAAGCTGAGGAACAAATTCTGAAACTTTCCCGTGCTGTTGAACAAAGCCCTGTTTCGGTTGTTATTACTTCTGTTGAGGGAAATATTGAATATGTGAATCCTAAATTTGAAGAAGTAACCGGGTACTGTATTAAAGAAGTTGTAGGAAAAAATCCCAGGATTTTATCTTCCGGATTAAAACGTCCTCAAGAATATAAAAAACTCTGGGATACTATAACTGGCGGCAATGACTGGATAGGAGAATTTCAAAATAAAAAGAAATCAGGTGAATTTTATTGGGCATCAGCTTTAATTTCTCCTATAAAAGATCCTGACGGGAAAATAATATACTTCCTTGGTATGCAGGAGGATATAACAGAACGTAAAAAGGTTGAGTTTGAATTAATTCGTTCAAAGGAAAAAGCTGAAGAAATGA
This sequence comes from uncultured Ignavibacteriales bacterium, assembly GCA_963723205.1. Lineage (GTDB taxonomy): Bacteria > Bacteroidota > Ignavibacteria > Ignavibacteriales > Ignavibacteriaceae > CAVQBP01. The sequence goes on along the minus strand of CAVRQC010000048.1, from coordinate 39,403 downwards.
ACAGATTAAAATCTGTTTTTCTTGCCAATATGAGTCATGAACTGAGAACCCCAATGGTTGGAATTTTGGGATTCGCACAAATTCTTAAAGAGCAATTAACTGATACGAGCAATGTAGAAATGGCAGAACTGCTTATTAAATCCGGTAAGAGATTATTGACCACTTTAGAATCAATTTTAGAATTCTCACAGCTTGAATCAAAACAAATTTATATTAATAATGTGAAAATCGATGTAACTGAAAAGATAAATACTCTTGTTAATAATTTCACCGATCAATTAAATGAAAAGAAATTAATTCTAAAACTTGATTTTAAATGTAAGAATTTAAGCGTTTTAGCTGATGACAGGTTATTTAGTCAGGCGCTTAATAATATTATTGATAATGCAATTAAATTCACTTCGAAGGGCAGTGTTACTGTTGAGATAGACAAGGTCCTGGAGAGAAATATTATATATGGTGCAATTAGAATATCTGACACGGGAATAGGAATATCAAAAGAAAAACAAAAAGTTATCTTTGAAGATTTCAGACAGGCCAGTGAAGGTAAATCAAGAAACTTTGAGGGAAACGGATTGGGATTAACAGTAGCTAAAAAAATAATAGGTATACTGAACGGTTATATAACTATTGAGAGTGAATTGGGTATGGGCTCACAGTTTACAATTTATCTGCCGGCAATTAATGTTGAGAACAACAAATCCGGAGATTTTGATATACCTAATAATAATAGCAATAACAGTAAAAAAGATAAAGATGATAATTATCTTCCTGAAATTCTTTTAGTAGAAGATAATGAGATGAATAAAGAGGTAGTGAAAATCTATCTAAAAAAGATATGTAAGGTTGCATACGCAAAGGATGATAAGACAGCACTTCAGCTTTCTGCGCAAAAGAAATATTCAATTGTTTTAATGGATATAAATTTGGGAAATGGCTTAAGCGGAATCGAAGTAATGAAAAAAATAAAGGCAAACAATGATTATGATGATGTCCCCTTTGTTGCAATCACCGGCTATGCACTTCATGGTGATAAAGAGAAATTACTTGATGGAGGGTGTTCTTATTACTTGTCAAAACCTTTTATGAAAAAGGACTTGATTGATTTGGTTGAAAAGTTATTAAAAGAAACTAATAAACTTAATGCTAATTAATTGCAGTTAAAGAAAACTTTATTCTTCTCTATGAACAGTATCGGGTGAGAATGCCGGTAAACACACAGCAATATATTCAGCACCATTCGGGCCGGGAGTACTATATTGAATCCATTCATTTTTAGAAATAATTACAGCTTCATTTTCATTAATATCAAAAGTTTCATTTTCAGTTTTTACTGTCAAAGTTCCTTTTAATACCAGAGTATATTCATCGAACTCGGGTTTTTGTGCTGGTTCTGTCCAGCCCGATGGACTTTTCATCCTTGCTATACTTATGCTTGCCGTATCTGAATTTACTCTTCCTATAAATTCTTCAATCTTTTTGGGCTTATTTCCAGCTGAAATGATTATTGATGCAGAACTGATTTTTTTAGCCAATTGAAATCCTGTTTTTATTCCCAAAAATAAAAAATTTATAATTAATTGAAAGCGCCGGGAATAAAATATTATAAATTAAATATCATTCCCAACACTAACATTCTTCTTCCGAAATAGCTTGTAACTTTCTTCTTATTCGAATAATCGAAATTATAACTATAGTCAAAAATATTATTAATATTTAAAATGTTTAAACCTTCAACATAGAAAATAGAAAAATAATTATTAAACAGTTGAGTCAGGTAGGTAATTCTTAAGTCAAGCCTTTGGTATGAAGGTAATCTTTCGGAATTATTGTTTCCGTAAACAGGTTCATATATATTTTGGTAAGAAATGAATTTAGCTCCGATAACCGGTGTAAAAGGTTTCCCGGTTGCATATTTGTAATTTAATCCTACCTGGATGCTTTGCGTTATATTATATTTTAAAACCAGAGATAAATTATGAGTTATATTATAATCACTTGAACAAATATATTTATAATCCATCCATTTGCGTTTAGTATTTATGAAGCCATATGAAATCCACCCGTTAACATTTTTCAGAAAATTTCCTTTATATAAAAAATCGATCCCTTCGGCAAATCCGTAGCCATTATTGTTATAGTTTAAAACTTTATCCTCGAGGGGAAGGTATTTATAACTCTTGTAATATGATTCAATTCTAAAATTATTGTTTTCATTTAATTTATAATCATAAGATAGAATATAATGAACGGCCTTCATCGGTTTTAAATTTGGATTTCCGTCTGAAGCCGAATATAACCGTGGATCAGGGTACTGATGGAAAATACCGAATCCTAAATTTAAAGTTGATTTTTTATCCAGCTTATACCCAAGGTTTATCCTTGGATCAAACCAATTTAAATTAAATGGTTTAATGATATCTTCACGTCCTCCGGCTATAAGAAAAAGTCCATCAGCATTAAGAAAATTATTTAACTCAATTTCAAGATAACTCCCGGCTCTGATAATATTAAAATTTGCATTTAAAAATTCGGAAGGAGCATCGTTCCTCAGGTTATAATCTTCTTTAGGAATTATACCAAGAAAATCAGCATTTCTTTTTTCAATTTCAAAACCAGCAGATAATTTCATTCCTTTAGTTAATGTATATTCAAATTCGGAACGCAGTTTATAATTTTTATCGGTTCTCCTATAATCAAGAATTCCGAGAAGCCATTTATTCTTATATTCATTAAAAGAAAGACTTGTTTTAGTAATAACTTTATCAAAAAGAATATCTGATATTTGTAAATTATAAAAACTCCCATTTGAAGTCCCGTTAAAAGCATCGATATAACCCGGCATAGCTACATTTACACCCTCTTTATCCTCTGCGAAATAATTATAGAATTTTATTCTGCCTGTTTTTGAATAATTGTAAATTAAAGATGAATTGAAATCTTTGGATACCGGCATGAATGTAAAATCACGTGCTTTCCCGTTTAACCAGAAAATAGGTTTTGTAAAACTCTGTCTTCCGTTAAATCTTATCCCAAAATTATTTGATATAGGTATAGCACCGTTTAGCTCGGTACTTGCCATAGAAATACCAAGGGAAATCTCTTTTGATTCAGGAATATTCTTTGTGTTAAGTTCAAGAACCCCGGATAGAGCATTACCGTATTTTGCAGAAAAACCTCCGCTTGAAAAATATAATCCCTTAATTGAGTTTGTATTTATATTTGAAAATATACCGCCGTAAGCAGATTCAAACGTATACGGATGATTTATTGTTGCCTGATCGAGCAAAACTAAAGTTTCGAGCGGATCACCTCCTCTAATATAAAGCTCTGCACTTTCAGATACTTGTGTTAATCCCGGAAGAGTTTTTAAGGATTGGAAAATATCCGCTGCTCCGCCGGGAGTTGTTATCACATCCATCGAAGTTAAGACAACACCTTTCTCTTTTTCATTACTGAATGAACTTGCAGTAACAATTACTTCTTTGGTTGTAATTGTCGAAGCAGATAATACTATTAATATCGAATCAGGCGGAAGAGAAAGGTTTATTTCTTCCTGATATTTTTTATAGCCTATTAAACTTGCAACCAGTTCTGCTTTTCCTTTATTTCTGGAAATAAAATTAAAATATCCTTTCCCGTCACTCATCGTTCCTTCAAGTGTATTTAACAGGTAGACATTCACATAAGGAAGAGGTTTTCCTTCATTATCGATTATTTTGCCGTATACTTTTCCCGTTTTGTTTTGATGAGCATTATTCCACTGTGCATAATTCCCAACGTATGTACGGGTTATAATTATAATAGATAAAAAAATTATTCTCATTTTTATTCTTCTTTATGCTGATTGTAATATTTATTTTTTTGCAGAAACTTTTTTTTGTGCCTCAGGCAAAAGCTGATATTTAATCCACCTGTAATCCGGATTTATTTGTAAAGCTTTTTTATAAACTTCAATTGCCTTTTCATATTTATTTATTGCCGAATAAGACATCCCCAGCCAGGCTAATGCATCTAGGTGTCCCCAATCAGGCTGCAGGGAATCAGCTGTAACCGGTTTTTCAAAGTTCTCAACTGATTTTTGAAAATATTTAAGTGCTTCAGTTTTGCTACCACCATAATAAGAGGGAGCATTAAATTTTGAAATACCGGCTTCTAAAAGAACCCGCGGATTATTGGGAGCTAATTCAAGTGCTTTGGAAATCATTGAAAAATTTTTAGGGCCAAGTGTTTGTGCAAGTTCGGGATTTACTGATATTTTAATCCCATATATTGTACTCATTAACGCCAGCATCTCAGCAGAGTTTTCATTTTTACTCAAATATTTTTCCCCATTCTCAATGGCTTCATTAATTACTTTATCAAAAAATTCTTTTTCATTCTTCATGGAATAAATAGAGAGCAGGTAATCAGAATAAGTCAGGTAATAAAGTGCCAGACCATTTCCCGTATTATCATTTAAGATTCTTTCAAACATTCCTCTTCCTTTAAGAAGCAAAGCTTTATCAAATTTATTTGAACCTTCTGTTATTAATTTTTTCCCCTGATAGATTAATTCATCAACACCGGAAGATCTTGCTTCGATATTGATAAACATGAATAATATGAATATACCAAGTGTAGTTAAGGATTTCATTTTATATCTCCTTTTATTATTAAAAGTACTTTGAAAAACAAAGTTATAATTTAAAAAATTTTATTTCTTTATCATTTTCTCTAATTTTTCAATATAAATTTCAAAAGCTTTTCTTCCTTTTTGAGTAAGCAGATATCTGGATAAAGGTTTCCTATTAATAAAGCTTTTATTTACTGCAACATAACCCGCATCCTCTAACTTCTTCAAATGAGTGCTTAAGTTTCCATCCGTTGCATTCACTTTATCCCTGAGGAAAGTAAATTCGGCTTCGTCTACCGAAACCAGTACAGACATAATAGCCAGACGTATGCGTGAATGTATAATGTCGTCAAGTTGTTGATAATCAAAATCGTTCATGCTGTTTTGCCCGACAATTCGATGCTGTATTTTCTATATAAAACTATTCCCGGTATAATTTGAAATAGTAACATCATTCCTGCCATAATTAAGAGAGAATATATTCCCGGGAAAAGGAACATATAAATAGCTCCCAGCCACCATCCTATTGATAAACCGGTCATCCACTTAGATCCGTAAACAAAACCGCTAAGAAAATATGCAACACCAACAACAGTACTTATTGACGGTGAAATAAATACTCCATCAATTGCTCCGGAACCGCCAGCAATAAAACCTAAAATTGTTGCTGCAATTCCCATTGAAAACCATATTGCTCCCATTATTTTTCCGGCAAATGATCTGGTTTTTTGTTTTTTAACTCTTTTAATATTGGAAAAAAAAGAATATACCCAGCCTAGACCGATAAGAACAAACCAAGTCCAGTCGATTAAAAAATATTGTTTTGTAATAGTTGCAAAATATGTGATTAGAAGACCTAGGGCTGTGATGATACCCCAGATAATAAAGTCTTTACCATCAATAACCAAAATTTTTTTACTGTCTTCAATAACCTTTTTAATAAAGGAGAGTTCTTCCTGTGCTGATATTGAATCCATAAGTTCCTCGCTTTTATATAAAGTACTTTGAAATACAAAGTAAATATATAAATCGTAAATCCTTTTGTCAAGTGATTCGTTTATTTTAAATAAATTAATTTTTGAGTGGAAATTTGATAACCGTTTCGTAAAACTGCCAAATATACTCCGGTGGCGACTTTTTGATTATTTTCGTTAGTCCCATCCCAATATATAATACCGTGATGATTTAATTTATTATAACACCTGATCAATTTACCGGTTATAGATATTATTTTAATATCCGGGATCGAACTTCCTGAAGCACTATATTCAATTTTACAAACAGGATTAAAAGGATTTGGATATGCTTTAAGATAGAAATTATCAGGTATATTTTTGTTTTCATTTACACCAAGAACAAATCCCATTTTTAAAACAAAATGAAAAACAGACTGGGGAGGCAAGTTGTATGAGAAAGTATTTCCATTGAAGTTATTTATAGAATCAATTATTGTAATATTTGAACTCGTATTATCAAGCATCCAGACTTTTCCATTTAAAATATTTTTAGAGGATGAAACTGAAAAATTACCTGCGATTGTCTGGTTAAAACTTTTATTAATAACAATTAAGTGTATTGTATCTCTATTATTATTAGTAGAACCATATATAGAACAGTTTACGCTATCACTTGTCCAGGAAGGAATATTGAAGTTTCCTGTAGTGGAATTATTTCCATCATAATTTCTGTACATTTTATATGCAGCCGATACGTAATCTGATGGTGAATCAATTTGCCAGAAGGTGGCAAAATAAACACCAAACTTTGAAAATATGCCCAGAACATCATCAACAGCAATAGCTCCCGTTATGTCATTCTCACCGCCATATGTAAATTCTGTAAAAGCCAATTTTGTTCCAGGATAATATTTTTTTATAGAGTTCATTAAACTAGGAATTAAGGGAAGATGAGCCTTTCCCCATTGTCCTATCCAGCTGTTCTCAGTATAGTTCTTATCCCATAAAGTCCTTGGTGCTTGAACCCGAGCCGATTTATCGGTTAGAGTATTGGCATTTTTTTCAGTAATTCTATTATCACCAATGGCTTCCGGGTACCAATGTACGTCCAGAACATCAAGAAGTCTTTTCCCATTTGAACTCTCAGCACTCCTCATTTGATCCAGATAGTAATCGATAAACCAGGTATAACTTTTCCCTGCTTTTACCGTATTCCAGTCAATTGCGTTCTGAAAAGTCTGGTAGGCATTAAATCCATATAAAGCCGGGCCAAAAATTTCAGCAGAAGAATCAATATCTTTAACTGCTTTTGAAAGAGCAATAGATCTTTGGATAATCTCCTGGCATGTAGGCTTTAAAGGGTGAAGCCTTGGATGAGTTGAATTCCAGAGTGAGGGTTCATTATCAAGTGAATATCCCCTAATACCAGTTGCAGTATTTGCCATTCCAAATTTATTAACCAGGAAATTTACGTATTCATCTATGTAGACATTTGTATCTGATAAATCAGGAGTAAGTGTAAAAGGACTTCCTTTTTCAAATTTTGCTGCTGACCAACGAGGCGATGGCGCTGTCTCAGCTTCCGAAACGGGGCCACTTTTATCCTTCGCTACATATCCGGCCATTTGTAGTGTGATAAGAGGATAAGCACCGAAATGAAAAGCTTGATTCTGAAATTTTGTAGTAACGATTCCCGGAATATTTTCACTATCGGATGGTATTCCTGCTATCCATGTAAGGTAATTATCACTTTGCTGATTATAATCACTCCCGGCATTGGAAGCATTATTTTCCCAATTATAACCAGTCATCCGGTTGCCTCCCTGTCTCATTGAGGCCCAGTTTTCATCTCCATTTAAAAGCTGGTTAGTTCCAAAAATATAAGGGCTAACAGCATTTAATGAATCGCTTACTATAATTGTAAAATTCGTTTCCTGAGGATATATCTTACAAATAAATAGTGTCAAAGAAATTAACAGAATGTAAAAACTCTTCATTTATGTGTTTTCCAAAAGATTATTTTTTTTGTCCCGGTATTAGTAATTATTTCCCATTTTATTGAAATATCCATTCCTTCGCCATGATTTCCTTTAACTTAATTAATTCAAATATAAAAGTTATTATATTTATCTTTCCCGAAAAATTACATTCCATTTCTCCTTTATCAAGAATTTTAACTTGTTTTAACATATAAATTGAATTATTAAAATTTCTTTTAATTGTCAACAATAATAATTCCATCATCAATCTCAAGAGATATTGTAAATAATATTTCCTGGTTATTAAATATATAAATGATTATTATTTTGATAAAACAAAATCAATTGAATATGTGTTAAAAGTACACTATTTTTAACGAATTAGGTCTTTTTTACTGGCATTGTTTATGTCATTTCAAAAAATATCCTTGAAAAGAAGAAAACCAAATGACATTAAGCGTTCTCGATATTTCGATTTTTATAGCCTATCTGTTGTTAATAGTATTATTAGGAATTTATGTCAGTAAAAAAGCTTCCAAGAATTTAAACAGCTACTTTCTTGGAGGTAATGTACTTCCATGGTGGATTCTGGGAGTTTCTAATGCATCAGGTATGTTTGATATTACCGGTACAATCTGGCTTGTTATGCTTCTTTTTATTTATGGTTTGAAGAGTATTTTTATACCATGGGTATGGCCAATATTTAACCAGATATTTCTAATGGTATTTCTTTCAGCATGGCTTCGCAGATCTAATGTAATGACAGGGGCTGAATGGTTGAAAACGAGGTTTGGAGAAGGAAGGGGAGCGGTTCTCTCTCAAATAATTATCGTAGTTTTTGCTATTGTGAGTGTTGTCGGATTTCTGGCATATGCTTTCAAAGGTTCCGGCTTATTTTTTAAGACCTTCCTTCCCTGGGACCTATCTGCAAACACATACGCGCTAATAATCATGTTTCTTGCCGCAATTTACGTGATTAAAGGAGGAATGTATAGTGTAGTTTTAACTGAAGTGATTCAGTTTACTATAATGACAATTTCTTCCGTGGCTATTGGAATTATCGCTATGCAAAAGGTAAGTCCTGAAACCTTACACGCAATATTACCTGCTGGATGGGACCAGGTTTTCTTTAATTGGAAATTAAATCTGGATTGGTCTCGTATTTTGCCTGACCTTAATGCAAAAATAACGAGTGGTGACTATTCTATTTTTGGCTTTTTTTTTATGATGGCATTGTTTAAAGGTTTCCTGGTTAGTATGGCCGGACCGGCACCAAATTATGATATGCAGAGAATTTTATCTACAAAAAATCCTGTAGAAGCTTCAAAAATGAGCGGTATGGTAAATATTGCTTTATTCTTTCCAAGATATATGATGATTGCCGGCTTAACTGTTTTGGCTCTTGGATTTTATATACCTCAAATCAAAGCAATGGGAGGAAATTTTAATTTTGAATCTTTGCTGCCGATTGCTATAAAAGACTTTGTCCCCAATGGATTGAGGGGACTTCTGATTGCCGGTTTGGTTGCTGCATTTATGTCTACCTATGCTGCAACTGTTAATGCTGCTCCCGCATATATTGTTAATGATATTTATAAAAAATATATAAGACCAAAAGCGGATGAAAAAGTTTACATAAAAATGAGCTATATAGTTTCACTTGCAGTAGTAATAGTTGGATGTCTTTTTGGTTTTTTGGCTAAATCGGTTGATCAGGTAACTTTATGGATAGTAAATTCTCTATGGGGCGGTTACACAACAGCAAACTTTCTAAAATGGTACTGGTGGAGATTTAATGGATACGGTTATTTTTGGGGTATGGTAGCCGGGTTAGCCTCCTTATTCATAGTACCAATGTTATTCCCGCATTTAAATTCTCTTGAAGGATTTCCGCTGATTCTGCTCCTTTCTTTAATCGGAAGTCTTGCCGGAACATTCTTAACACCTCCGGATGATGAAAAAGTATTAAAAAAATTCTACATGAGTGTAAGACCTTGGGGTTTTTGGAAGCCTGTTTATGAAAAAGTTATAAAAGAATATCCTGAATTTGAAAGAAATAAAAACTTTAAAAAAGATGTATTCAATATTGTAATTGGAATAATTTGGCAGTTATCTTTAATCATTGTACCAATTTATATGGTGATAGGAAACATGACTTACATGATAATTGGGATTGTAATTTTAATAATAACCTCAGTAATATTGAAAATTACATGGTGGAATAAACTCGAAGAAAATTTTGGTGATAAGAAACCTGAATCAATTGTTGAAGATACAATGACATATTCCAAATAAAGTGAAAGAAATGACTAAAGAAAAATTTGATGAAAAATTAAAAATTCTGATTGATGAGCATGAAAAATTAATCTCAAGAAAGAATGAACAAATAGAGAAGAATAACGGAGTATATATTCGTTATAAATATCCTGTTGTAACTGCTGAACATACACCGATATATTGGAGGTATGATCTTGATTATAATTCTAATCCACAGCTAATGGAAAGATTAGGGATAAATGGTGCATTTAATTCTGGTGCCATTGAATTAAATGGGAAAATTTTATTAGTAGTCAGGGTTGAGGGCTATGATAGAAAATCTTTTCTTGCGGTTGCAGAATCTGGAAACGGGATTGATAATTTTAAATTTTGGGACTATCCTATTATTATACCTGAAACAGATGACCCTGATACTAACGTGTATGATGCAAGAATTGTTCAGCATGAAGACGGATGGACCTATGCTGTTTTTTGTACTGAAAGAAAGGACCGTGATGCTCCTGCAAGTGATACATCAGCGGCTATTGCTCAAGCCGGAATTGCCAGGACCAAAGATTTGATAACATGGGAAAGATTACCCGATTTAAAAACAAAATCACCCCAGCAGAGAAATGTGGTATTGCATCCTGAATTTATTGATGGTAAATATGCTTTCTACACCAGACCTCAGGATGGTTTTATAAGTACAGGTACAGGCGGTGGTATCGGATGGGGATTATCCGGTAGCATTGAGAATGCTGTAATTGAAAATGAATCTATTATTGATGACAGGGTTTATCATACTATTAAGGAGATTAAAAACGGTTTAGGACCTGCTCCCATCAAAACCGATAAAGGTTGGCTGCAGCTTGCACATGGAGTAAGAAATACCGCTGCCGGTTTAAGGTATGTGCTTTATATGTTTTTAACGGATCTGAAAGAACCTGATAAGGTTATTGCAAAACCGGGTGGATATTTTATGGCTCCCGAAGGTGAAGAAAGAATAGGCGATGTTTCAAATGTGGTTTTCAGTAATGGATGGGTAAAGAGGGATAATGGTGAAGTGTTTATTTATTACGGCGCTTCCGATACCAGGTTAAATGTTGCTGTATCAACTGTAGATATATTGCTCGATTATGTTTTAAATACTCCTCCCGATGCGTTAAAAAGCGCTGAATGCGTTAAGCAAAGAAATCTATTAATTAAAAAGAACCTGGAAATTTTAAAAAGTTTAAATCTATAGAGTCTTCATGACTACGCCTCCTTGGAAATGCTGTGGTTCCTTGCACAGCATTTCTTTTTTTTAATTGTCGGGATGAAAATACTTTATTTATAAATGTATTACCGAAATAAAAAATGAGGCCTGAACCTCTTCTAAAAAAACTTTCATTCATTATATAATAGCCTTACTGTTGTTCTTTATAGCCAGACTCTCTGCATTCTTTTTCCAGTGATTTATAAATTTTTCGAATTTCTTCTTTTCATTCCTGAAATTTTCATTTTTCATCAAAGGGAAATTTTTATCGGCGAGGATTTTCATGCAGTTCATTAAGGCTCTGCCGGTATGATAGGAGCCTTTCCAAATGTGTCCTTTGGGGCCAGTTTTAAACTGTGGTTCTTTATCTAATCCTCCTTCAAACCAGCCGCCGTTTTCATCATCAAACAAAAAGTTCTTTATATAGTGCAATTGTCTCTCAAAATAATCCTTATATATCTGTTCATCTGGGAATATGCTAGACATGATAAGAAGAACGTTCAAACCTTCGGCTTGAGCCCACCAGTTTTTTGTCGATTGAATTATTGTACAATTATTTTCTTCTGTAAAGTAATACCCGGCATCATAGAAACCTCCGTTTTCATCATCCCATCCATTTATAATTGCATGATCCACCATTTTCTTTGCAACTGCAAGTGTTTCAATATCATTCTCCAATCCAAGGGCATGTGAAGCTTCAAGCATCAGAAATGCGGTTTCATAATCGTGTCCGAATGAGACATGATCGAGCCTGTAATTCTTTTCTCTTATTTCCCTTATTGCTTCTTTAAAGGAAACAGGAGTCCAGTCATATTGGAAAAATAAATTCATATAACCTTTAGTAGTAGTAATTACATCTCTAATCAAAATTAACAAGCTGTACAGTTTTTTTCGTAATTCTTCATCAGGCCAGACATTATATAACTCGGTGTAAGCTTCAAGTAAATGGATTGATGAATTTTGATCTTTATAGCCAACCTCAATTCCATCGTCTGCCATAGTTGAATATTTCCCGTTTTTATCGAATGTTTTACCTTCCTTGGTTAAAAACTGGAAGTAACCGTTTAATTTATGATCGAAAGCATGTAATTCGATCCACCTGAAGGCTTCTTTTGCAAAATCGAGTACCTTTTTATCCCCAGTTAGTTCATATAAAGCAGAAAGCCCGTAGATTGCAAAGGCATTACCATAAGTCCTTTTTTCATCACAAAACCCGAGATAATCAGTATACTCACCCTTAAAATCTCTCATCTGGAAAAAACCGCCGTACTTTTTATCCCACATTGAATTTTTCAGGAAATCAAATCCATGTACTGCAGCTTCAGCATATATTTTATTATCAAAAAGAACAGCAGCTTTTGCTGCAGCCCAAACATGTCTTGCCTGTGTAACAATCATTTTATGCTGAACAGATTCAATATTCCAATTGTAAGAGATATTTGTATAATACCCTCCGTTTTTTTTATCTATGCACAAGGGATACCATTTGTCCAGGAGATAATGAATCAGGTGCTTTAGTAATTCATTTTGTAAATTAGAATTGTTTTGGATTATTGCTGGTCTTACCTTTTGGGTTGTCATTCCTTACCTCTTGAGTAGTCTTTAATATTAAATTAACCTCAAATTTTATACTAATTATTTTGTGGGATATAGCCGTCATTTTGAATAATAAATTTTATGATTATGATATTCTTTTATAAAAATGATAAAAATTTAAAAAGCGACTGCATAACTTCAAAAAACAAAATCAAAAATAATATTTTGGAAAAGATTCATTAAGCTTTACAAAATGATTTTTGGTATTTAAGTTTAAAGTTAATTATTCCCGATAAAATATTTTGTAAATTTTTGAATAGTGGTATATTCTTTGCCGCATCATTAATACTCTTTTCTTAAATTATCTTTGTTGAATTTAAGCGGTATGAAAAAAATTGCTTGTGCTGCTTCTTTATTATTGAGTTTCCTATTAATTCATTGCGGAACTTCAAGTCAATTTGAATCTTTTGTTACCGCAAAAAAAGACAAATTAATGGAAGGAAGGAAAGAATTAAGATTTGTTTCCTTCAACATTCCAAATCTTCTTTATATTGAGGACTATTTCCCTTTCAAAGCTGCAAACCCCTGGCGGTTGCCAACCGAATTTGAAATACGTGATGCTTTAAAAACAATCAAGGAACTTGGCGGCAAAGTAACAAGAATGTATGTCCTTTCTGTGCGCAGGCAAGGAGAATCAAAAAAGATAATACGTTATGTTGAGGGTCCGGGGAAGTTTAATGAGAAGGCATTTAGGACTTTGGATAAAGTACTCCAGATAGCAAACGAAGAAGGAGTAAGATTAATCATACCATTTGTAGATAACTGGCATTGGTGGGGAGGGAAAGCTGAATATGCTGCATTCAGAGGTAAAAAGCCTGATGAATTCTGGACAGATCCACAATTAATTTCTGATTTTGAAAAGACTATCGGATTTGTTCTCAACAGGAAGAATACTTACACAGGTGTTTTATATAAAGATGATAAATCAATATTAGGCTGGGAAACAGGTAATGAACTCAACGCTCCTTATGAATGGCACAAAATAATTGCAGAATACATTAAGAGAATTGATAAAAATCATCTTGTTATTGCAGGCTTTCGGGGGCTCAATGAAAAGGAAGTGCAGGATACTAGTTTTGATGTATTAACTACTCATTTCTATGGTCCTGTCTCAAGAGCAGAGACAGGAATACCTGAAATTAAAAAATTAACTGAAGGGAAAAAACCATATTTTGTGGGTGAGTTCGGGTATAGAACACTTAAAGATGTTAAAGCAATTGTAGATACAACTATAAATAATGATTTATCAGGGATAATGATCTGGAGTTTAAGATTCCACTCACGGGATGGCGGATTTTATCAGCATGGTGAGAATTTTGGAGTAGGTTCGTACAGGTATCCCGGATTTTCATCCGGTGAAAGATATAATGAAAAAGAAGTCATTGATTTTATGAGAAAGAGTGCATATAAAATAAATGATGAGAAAGAACCTTCGTTACCAATTCCCGGTCCCCCTCATTTACTTAATATTCAAGATGTTTATGATATTTTGTGGCAGGGTTCAACGGGAGCTTCTTCGTATTCAGTTGAGAGAAAAGAAGAAGGTTCTGATAGTTGGAAAATTATTGCAGATAATGTTAGTGATGGGAATATAGTCTTTCGTCCTTTGTTTGATGATACAACTGCCTCTCTGGGTAAAAGTTATTATTACAGGATAATTGCCAGGAATTCATCCGGAGCATCTGCACCTTCAAATGAAATCGGTCCGGTATTGGTAAATTATAAAAAATTCATCGATAATATGTCCGATTCAACTAAATTATTTGAAAGATCTGATAGCCTTACTTATCTGACTTACGAGGATTCATATAGGGCTAAAGAAGATAACAGCAGATTAAGGGGAATAAAAGATTCCTATATCATTTATAAACTACTGGAAGAAATAGACTCAATTAAAGTCCAAGTTTTCTTTGATTCACCTTCAGTTATTGAAGCTTCAAATACCTGCGGACTAGATTTATTTGCATCCGATTCATTAAGTACATTTAAACCATTAAATGCTAAACTTGAAACTTTTCCGCCGCTGAATAATTTTTATAAATTTTTTGTTCCGGCTGAATATACTTGTGCTGAATTACCTTTAAACAGCAGATATCTGAAGATAAAATTTAATAGTGAAGCACAGCTCAGCAGAGTTGAAATTATATATTCAAAAATTGAAAAACCGGATCCGGATATAATTACTATACAATAAAAAAAAATATTAACAAATTAAAAATAAAGCCGTTTATCTGTTATTAACTGCTTAATTGTTTTACTGTTTAATTGTTGTATAACATTTTGACAATTAAACATTTTATCAAAACGATTATCTCATTAAATTTTCTATTTATTAAAATATTACAAAATTTAAAAGGAATTATATGAAACTCATAATTTTATTAGTAGTACTAATCTCGGTTATTAAACCCCAAAGCATGGAAAAACATTCTATTGTAATGCCGGCAATTTTTTCGGATAATATGGTCCTTCAGCAGAATACACAAGCTCCTTTATGGGGCAAAGCTGAACCGGGTGAAACTGTATATGTAAACTGTAGCTGGGGCGAATCTGCAGAGGCAACTGTAGATAATGATGGAATATGGCAGGCAAAAGTGAAAACTCCGGAAGCAGGCGGGCCTTATGAAGTAAAAATTCAAATCGGGGATTCAACAATTGAGTATAACAATGTAATGTCAGGTGAAGTGTGGTTGTGTTCAGGCCAATCAAATATGGAAATGCCAATGGAAGGATGGCCCCCTTATGCAGCAGTTCAAAATTCTGCTGAAGAAATTAAGGAGGCCAATTATCCGGAAATAAGAATTTTTACAGTAGCAAGGGCTGTTTCCGATAAACCGGAATTTAATTGTTTGGGAAGTTGGAGCGAGTGCAATCCCAAAACAGTTGCCAGCTTTAGTGCTACTGCATATTTCTTTGGAAGAGATTTATATAAAAAATTAAATGTTCCGATCGGCTTAATTGTATCAAGCTGGGGAGGTACAAAAATTCAACCCTGGATTAGCAGGAAATATTTAAGTGAATTGAATGAATACAAGCCTGTGCTCGCAAAGATAGATTCTTCAGGACCAATAATAATGAAAATGAATAACTGGATAGAAAAACATCCGAGTATTAATGTAAGTGACAAAGGACCTATGGAACGATGGAAAGGCCTCGATTTTGATGACAGTATTTGTTCCAAAATTAATTTTAACGATAGCGGATGGAGAACAATGAAACTTCCAACTTTATGGGAATCAACAGAGGTGGGAGAATTTGACGGAATTGTCTGGTTTAGAAAAAAAATTAATATCCCGCAAAAATGGATTAATGAAAATTTGACTTTAAACTTGGGTCCAATTGATGATATGGACAGATCATATGTTAATGGTGCTTTAGTAGGAGGTACGGAGGAACCGGGTTATTATTCAATACCGAGAGTTTATAATGTGCCGGCGAAAATAGTTACGGATACTGTTGTGACTATAGCAGTAAGAGTTCTTGATAACGGCGGCGGCGGCGGTTTGTGGGGTGACAGATCTAAAATGGAAATTCATCCTCAGAATGATACCACGGATGCAATTGCTTTAAGCGGAGATTGGAAATATCTCCCGGTTGCTGAGTTAGTGGATAATAAATTTTATCTTTATAAAGTTCAGGGAGAAGAGTTTTATTCACGTCCGAAATCTGAAATATCTATCGGGCCTAATACTCCTACTATGCTGTACAACGGGATGATCGCACCTCTTTTACCGTATTCAATTAAAGGAGCAACATGGTATCAGGGTGAATCTAATGCAAACGAACCGGCTGATTATAATAATTATAAAATCCTTTTCCCTTTAATGATTAAAAATTGGAGAGCAGATTGGGAGGAAGGAAATTTCCCGTTTTATTATGTTCAGATAGCACCATTTGATTATGGAAATTCATCAAAATCATATATGATTAGAGAAGCACAGCTGCTTACTCTTTCTGTCCCGAATACAGGAATGGCAGTTACGCTGGATATTGGTAACGTAGATAATATTCATCCTGCAGATAAACAGGATGTCGGTAAAAGACTTGCTTTATGGGCTTTGACAAAAACTTACGATGAAGATGTTAAATATTCCGGTCCGCTTTATAAAGCTATGAAAACAGAAGATGATAAAATTGTTATTTCATTTGATTACGCTGATGATGGTTTGGTATTAAAACCTATAAATGGTAATAATAACTTTCTCATTGCCGGTGCGGATAGTAATTTTGTAAAAGCAGATGTAAAAATTGATGGTAATAAGCTTATTGTATATAATAATGAAATAAAAAATCCGGTTGCAGTAAGATATGCCTGGAGTAATACTGCGGAAGCTACATTATTTAATAAAGAAGGACTTCCGGCTTCAACTTTTAAAACTGATCATTGGAAAGAATAAAAATTCAAAAATTTGTTTACAGATTTCGGAGGGGTAAAATGAATATAAAAAATGTTGTTAATTTTTTATTGGCATTAATATTTTTTGTAACTGCAATAAACTTTGGACAAACAGAACATAAAACTCTTGAGATAGGTTCTAAAGCTCCTGATTTTAACCTGCAGGGAATTGACGGAAAGTATTACAGCTTAAATAGTTTTTCAAAAGCAAATATTCTGGTAATTATCTTTACTGCTAATCATTGTCCGACAGCACAAGCCTATGAGGATAGAATTATCGATTTAACAAATGAATATAAAGACAAAGGTGTTGATGTTGTGTGCATTTCTTCTAACAATCCGCAGGCTCTAAGGCTTGATGAAATGGGATATTCTGATTTAGGTGATACTAAAGAGGAAATGAAAATCCGGGCAAAAGATAAAGGATTTAATTTCCCTTATTTATATGACGGAGATAAACAGGAAGTTGCGGAAAAGTATGGCCCGCAGGCCACTCCTCATGTTTTTATTTTTGATAAAGACAGGATTTTAAGTTATACCGGCCGAATTGATGACTCGGAAAAAATTCAAAATGTGACTGTAAATGATGCACGTAACGCAATAGACGCTTTGTTAGAAGGAAAGGAAGTTCCGGTAAAGAAAACAAAAACTTTCGGGTGTTCTCTTAAATGGGCTTATAAGAAGGAATCTGCAAAAGAAGCAGTCGAAAAATGGAATAAAGAGAAAGTTGAACTTCAAACAATCGGTTTAGATGAGATTAAGAATATTCTGAATAATAACAGTGATAATTTGCGGCTTGTAAATATTTGGGCAACCTGGTGTGGTCCATGTGCTGCTGAATTTCCTGAACTGGTTGAAATAAACAGGATGTACAGGAACCGCGAATTTGAAATGATAACATTAAGTACCGATGATATTTCAAAAAAAGATAAAGTGCAAAAATTTTTAGAGAAAAAGTATGCATCAGCAAAAAACTATCAATATAATTCAGATGACAAGTATAAACTTATTGACGTAGTTGATAAAGACTGGTCCGGTGCATTACCATATACTTTACTCGTAAAACCGGGCGGTGAAATCATTTATAAAAAAGAAGGAATGATCGATAATCTTCAATTAAAAAAAGCAATTGTAAGTTATTTGGGAAGGTATTATAAATAATATTTATAAATAGTAAGTAAAAAGGTATTGTATGAAGAAAAGATTATTCACCTTTTTTCCCATGGTTTTAATCAGTTTTTGTTTTGGATTTATTTCTCTGAAATCTTTTATAGATGTTGATATACATAATCAGCTGGATGATATTAAATCAACTCTATTTCAATCAAATAATAAAAAAATTAATATGAAAGATTTGTTTGCCTGGTGCATTGTTCCTTATGATTCTAAAGAAAGAACACCTGAAGAAAGAATCAATATGTTAAATGAACTTGGTTTTACATGCTATGCTTACGATTGGCGGGAAAAGCATCTTAATGAAACCGTTCATGAATTAAATTTAGCAAAAGAAAATGGAATTAATATAGCTGCCGTATGGATGTGGATTGATAAGGATGAGCCTGCCAGGTTGAGTGAATCCAATGAAAAAATATTTAGTGCTCTAAAAGAAACAGGAACATCTACACAAGTATGGCTTGGATTCAATGAAAATTATTTCAATAGCTTAAGCCAGGAAGAATCGGTTCAAAAAGGGATTAAAATACTCCGGTATTTGAATGACAGAGCAAAAGATTCAGGCAGCAGGATTGCGCTATATAATCATGGCGGATGGTTTGGCGAGCCTGAAAACCAGGTGGAAATGATTAAGCATCTTCCTGAAGGTGAAATAGGAATTATATATAATTTTCATCATGGACATGAGCAGATCGACCGTTTTCCTGAATTATTAAAAATTATGAAACCCTTTTTATGGGCTGTTAATCTTAACGGTATGAAAAAAGAAGGACCTAAAATTATTACAATAGGAAAAGGAATCGAAGAAAAGAGAATGATTCAATTGGTTCTGGATTCTGGTTTTAATGGTCCCTTTGGAATTATTGGTCACACAGAAAGTGAAGATGTAAAAGAAGTATTGCAAAGAAATATTGAAGGTTTAAGAAACTTAGGTTTTCTACTATAGTTATAGTTTATAAGTTGAATCACATCAACAAATAATTGTTTTTATATGAAAAAATATTTTATTATTAGTGCATTAGTAATTATTACATTATTCTTTTTTAGTAATGTATGCGCAGCACAAAATAAGGAAAGGGGAAAATCGGGAGAATTTCATCAATGGTGGCATGAAAGATTTCCCGACCGGCCATTAAATAGCCCTGGTGAAAAAAAACTTTTATTAATCGAAGTTAAGGGAAACAAATTTGTAAACTCAAAAGGTGATACAATATTATTCAGGGGACTTTCAATTGCCGATCCCGATAAAATAGAAAATCAAGGTCATTGGAATAAAGAATTTTTTGATAGAATAAAAGCTTTTGGAACAATGTTGATTAGGATTCCTGTTCATCCTACTGCATGGCGGGAAAGAACTCCCGAAAATTATTTGAAATTATTAGACCAGGCTGTAGAATGGTGTACTGAACTCGGAATGTATATAGATATTGACTGGCATTCAATTGGGAATCTGCAGTACGGTCTGTTTCAGGATCCAATGTATAATACTTCCGTTCTGGAAACATTTAATTTCTGGCGGACTATTGCAGGACATTTTGCCGGCAACAATACAGTTGCTTTTTATGAGTTATTTAATGAACCTACCAACTATTTCGGAAAACTGGGACCCATTTCCTGGGACTACTGGAAAAAGACTAATGAAGATTTAATTAATTTGATTAGGGCTTATGATAATGAAACTATACCGCTGGTTGCGGGATTTGATTGGGCGTATGATTTAACACCTCTGCATATAGCGCCGATCAATGCTGAGAGAATAGGATATGTTACTCATCCTTATCCCGATAAAAGATTTGAGCCATGGCCTCCCAAATGGGAAGAAGACTTTGGTTTTGCTGCTGACAAATATCCGGTAATTGCTACTGAAATTGGTTTTGCTACCTGGAATGCAAAAGTTAAAGAGGATTATAAAAAAGAAATTATTCCTTATCTTGAAAGTAAAGGAATTAGCTGGCTTTGGTGGGTTTTTGATCCCGATTGGGGTCCGCCTATGTTTGAATCATGGGATACTTATAAACTAACGGAAGGCGGCGAATTTTATAAGAAATCTGTTCGGGGTGAAATAGGTAAGTAACGTCCGGGCTCTTAATCTGCATGTCTGTTTAAAAAGAAGAAGATTAAGAATAAGACGTTTTTATATCCAATATTAAATAAAGGTAAATAGATATTGGTTGAGTTTCAAATAAAACCTTACAAACTTTTCAACAAGATCCAGCATTATGCCTGGGGAACAAAAAATGGAAATGCATTTATACCTAAATTTCTAAATACTGAAGTTCAGAAAGATATCCCATATGCTGAATTATGGATAGGAGCTCATCCTAAGGCATCTTCGGAAATTGAGATTGATGGAGAAAAAATTGCTTTGGATGAAATAATCCGGAAATATAAATTGGAATGTTTAGGTGAATATGTGTCAAAAAAGTTCGGGGGAGATTTTCCTTTCTTACTTAAAGTTTTATCTGCTGCAAATGCTCTTTCAATCCAGACTCATCCAAACAAATTACAGGCTGAGAAATTACATAAACTGGATCCAAAAAATTATCCGGATGACAATCATAAACCTGAAATAGCAATAGCACTCGATTCATTAATCGCAATAGCAGGTTTCCGCCCGTTAAAAGAAATTCAACATAACCTAAATCTTTTTCCTGAGTTAAAATATTTGATTGATAAGAAATTAATTGCTAAAATAATTGTAACAGAAAATGTTGAAGAAGCAGAAAAATATGTGCGGGATCTTTTCGGCAGAATTATGTCGATGGCTGAAGAACAGGAAAACCTCTCTAAATGTACTGAATCAATTATTAAACGGCTCAAAGAAAAAGATACATTGACTTCCGAAGAATTCCAGTTTGTGAATCAATATAAATTATATGGTGCCGATATAGGATTATTTTCCTTATTATTTTTAAATATAATCGAATTAAAACCGAGACAGGGAATTTTTACCGGGGCAGGTGTTCCTCATGCTTATATAAAGGGGAATATTGTTGAGTGCATGGCAAATTCCGATAATGTCGTACGGGCCGGCCTTACAAGTAAATTTAAAGATGTAAAAACTCTGCTTGAAATAATTAAATATGAATTCAAACAGTATGATATTATTAATGCTGAACAAAAAACAGATGAAGTAAAATATGAAACCAAGGCTGAGGAATTTGAAATTACATTTTATAATAAACCTGCAGATTTCAATAGGATCAATAATACTCAGGATAAACCTTCTATATATCTTGTAACAAAAGGAGCTATTGAAATCAAATGGAATGTTAAAGAGAATATTAAATATGAAATATATTCTAAAGGGGAATCATTTTTTATACCGGCAGTTTTAGGTGACTATGAAATCTTTGCTAAAGAACCTGTCGAATATTTTGAGGTAGCAATTCCATAAACCAGATTATTAGAAAGTTTTTCATTGAGTTTTTTTGACTTCAGATGAGTAAAAGAAGGGACGAATAGATTATTCGTCCAAAAAAAGAATTGAGGCTTATTTAAAATGAAAAAAATTCTGCTGCTATTTTTATTGTGTACTGCTTTTTTATTTGCCGGAGGAAAAAAAGAGAAACAAAAGATCATTTTGGACTGTGATTTTGGCGGTGATATTGATGACGCATTTGCTGTTGCACTTATTTTAAGCTCTCCCGAATTTGAAGTCCTTGGATTTGTGATGGATCATGGTAATACACCGTTGCGTGCCCGTACAATCTGTAAGCTGCTTTATGAAACCGGTAAAGAAGATTTCCCGGTTGTGGTTGGTAAACCTACACCGACTATTGTGGGAGTTGATATTGCAATTGCCGGTTACTCGTATCAATTTTACTGGTCCGAAGGATTTGACAAGTTGAAACCATCCCAAACTAATGCAGCAGATTTCATAATAAGTAATCTAAAAAAATATCCAGATGAAGTAATTCTTTTTACAGTCGGTCCTGTATGCAATATTGAAGATGTTTTGAAAAAGGATAAAAATGTTCTTAAGCTGGCGAAAAAAGTTGTGTCTATGTTCGGCTCTTTCTATATGGGATATAATTCAGGGCCCGTTCCGGATGTAGAGTGGAATGTACGTGCTGATGTAGAAGCTTCTAAAATGTTTGTTTCTTCAGGAGCAAATATTTTATATGCGGGATTGGATGTAACAACATTTGTAAAATTGAGTGAGGAAAATCTTAACAAATTATTATTCCGCCAATCACCTCTTACTAACGCATTATGCGGACTTTATTCGTTATGGAGAAACGAAAGCTATGCTCAACCTGAAGCAAATCTGTTTGATGTTGTAGCAATCGGTTCAGTCCTTTGGCCCGATTTATTTACAAGTCGTAAAGCAAATGTCATAGTTGATGATAACGGCTACACCATTATAGATAATTCCGGAGAGCCAAATGCAGAAATTCTTATGACAATAAATAAAGATGAATTTATAAAAAAGATTATGAATAGATATCTAATCCAGAATCTTCAGAAATAAAATATTACAGACGACAATCATTTTTTCACTTTATAATAATTCTTAGTATATGCCGAAGTTTAAACCTTTTTTACCTCCAATAAATTATGAAAGCGCTTCAAAAAAAGCAGATTCGATTTTAAAGAAGCTTACATTAAAAGAAAAAATAGAATTGATAGGCGGTCATAATTATTTTTATGTAAAAGGAAATGAAAAGCATAATATTCCTCAGCTATATTTATCCGATGCAACTCAGGGTATTCACATAAGAAGAGACTTGCCGGATCCTCCTGAAAAATCAACGGCTTTTCCGGCTCCAATATGTTTGTCTTCAACATGGAATGTAAAATTAGCTCGTGATTATGCGAAGTCAATTGGTGAAGAATGCAGAACCGGAGGTATTGCTGTCCTGCTTGGTCCGGGAATGAATATTTACCGTATATCTCAATGTGGAAGAAACTTTGAGTATTTTGGTGAAGATCCTTTTTTAGCGTCAAGGATGATAGAAAATTACGTTGTCGGTGTTCAGTCAACAGGTACTATTGCAACTTTAAAACATTTTGTATGTAATAATACTGACTATCACAGACGTACTTCTAATTCTGTTGTTGATGAAAGAACTCTCAACGAAATTTATTTACCGGCATTCAAAGCGGGGATTGATGCAGGTGCTATGGCAGTTATGACTTCTTATAATAAATTAAATGGAGAATGGTGCGGCCAAAGTGAATATGTTATTAAACATCTTCTTAGGGAAGAGCTTGGATTTAAATGGCTGGTTATGACTGACTGGTGGTCTGTTTATGATCCGTTAAAAGTAATTAAGTCAGGTCAGGATCTTGAAATGCCCGGAGTAGGAATGGATAAATTAGAATATCTCGGTGATATTTATGTTAAAAGCAACGCATCGGGGCTTTTAAAGGAAAAGAAAATTTCAAAAGACGACATAAACCGGATGGCAAAAGACATTTTGAGAACTGAAATTGCTATGGGATTATTGAACAGAAAGATTAAGAATAAGAAGTATTTAGAAAATTATTCAAAACATGAGAAAATTGCATTACAAACAGCTCGCGAAGGTATTGTTCTTTTAAAGAATGAACATAATATTTTACCAGTAAAAAAAACAATTCGAAAGAAAATTCTTCTAACCGGAAATTATGTTAATGCAATTGCAAAAGGCGGGGGATCCGCTATAGTTGAGGGTTACAATTTAGTTACCATGCTTGAAGCAATGAAAAAAGAATTTCCTTACAAAATTGATTTTATAGAGAATCCAACAGATGAACAAGTAAAAATGGCCGGTATTGTTCTTCTAAGTATTGGTACTGATGATAGTGAGGGCTGGGACAGGCCGTTTGAGCTGCCTCGGGAAGTAGAACAAAAAATTATTCACTATGCTAAATTAAATACAAATATTGTCGTTGTTGTTAATTCAGGGAGCGGAGTAAAAGTGACTGACTGGAATGATAAAGTTGCAGCAATTATTTATTCATGGTATCCGGGTCAGAATGGAAACAATGCTCTTGCTGAAATTATTTCAGGCAAAGTAAATCCTTCTGGTAAGCTTCCAATCACTATTGAAAAACAATTTAAAGATTCGCCCGGATATCCTTATATCCCTAAAGGAGAAAAGTTTTATGCAAACTGGGAAGATGATGCTGATCTTAATCATCCGGTAAATGATATAGAATATAAAGAAGGTGTATTTGTCGGCTACAGATGGTATGAATCTAACAATATTGAACCTTTATATCCTTTCGGTTTTGGACTATCATATACAACTTATAAGTATAGCAATTTAAAAATTTCAAAAAAACATCTTAAAAAAGGAGATAAACTTACGATAGAATTTACGATTAAAAATTCAGGTAAAGTTTCAGGTGCAGAAGTTGCCCAGCTTTATGTTCAGGATGTAAATGCTTCATTACCAAGGCCATTTAAAGAGCTTAAAGGATTTAAAAAGATTTTTCTAAATCCGGGAGAGAGTAAAAAAGTGAGCTTTATATTAAATGAAAAAGATTTTGCCTATTGGGACATCAGTAAACATAGCTGGTATGCTGAACCAGGTGATTATTATATAATGGTCGGTGCATCTTCAAATGATATCCGTTTAATAGAAAAAATAGAATTAGTTAATTAACATAACTTTATACTCTGTTATACAAGGATTTTAAAATATGTCTGAACAAATTACCATTGGAATAATCGGTGCAGGAATGATTGGTAATGTACACATTTATACAATACAAAATGATGGGAGGGGAAAAGTAAAATGGATTGCCGCAGCAACTGATGAAACATTAGTAAAGAAATTATCAAAGCATAATATTAAACATGGGACTCTTGATTACCATGATATTTTAAATGATCCTGAAGTTGATGCTGTTGTAATTGCTTCACCTCCCTTCACACACCTGGAAATGACTCTTGCAGCAATTGAATCAGGTAAGCATATTTTGCTTGAAAAACCTATGACTGTAAATATGAATGAATCTAATCAGATTATTGAAAAAGCAAAAAATTATAATAAGGTGCTCCTTGAATGCAGCTGCAGACATGCACGTCTTCAGCCTAAATTCAGATTAATTAAAAAAATGATTGAAGAAGATAAACTTGGGGAAGTATATCTCATTCATCATAATCATTTAATGAGAAGCACATTCATTGAATATAACCCTGCTGGTAAATGGGCGCTTGATAAGACAAAAGCCGGAGGCGGTCCTTTCCTGGATTGGGGTGTTTACAATCTTTCATTCCATCTTGGATTATTAAATGATAAACCAAACCTGAAAGAAATAAAATCATTTACTAAAAGCGGTTTAAAAAAATTCAAAGATAAAAATATTAAACAGAATGTTGAAGAGCATGGTGCAGCATACATGGAGTTCGATACCGGTTTAACTTATTATTATGAAAGGGGTTCGGGAGTTCATTGTGAAGCCGCAAATGAAACCCGCATTTACGGGACTAAAGGAAGTTTGAGATTTGGTTATTGTTCATGGGATTCACCGGTAGTAGACTACTTTTACATTGATGATGATGGAAATGAAAAACTGGATAAAATTGAAATTGACATGTCAAAACATTCCGATGACAACCAGGAGCTCATGAAGCATTTTCTGGATTGTATCTTTAATGGAACCAAACCAATGATGACTCCTGCATTAGCTGGTAAACATTTAGATATTCTATTTAAAATATTATCAGGTTAAGAATAATTGTGTACATTGCATTCCGTTACATTATAAATTGACAAATTAGAGTGTGTTACTAATTTAATTGTTAAAGGCAAAAGTTTTTTAAGGTCTCAGACCGACAGGTTTTGAACCTAAAGGTTACTTGTTAAACAGCCCCTAGGTGTCACTAGTAGTCTTGTTTGTCAGCCTGAGTTTATCGAAGGCTGTCCAAGTGCTGCACTTAATACAAGTCATACTTCGACAGGCTCAGTATGACAGTTATGTTTAGAAGTTAATCTTTAATCAGAGATATTTATTTGGTTAATTTCCCTTTCACTCTTCTCAGTTTCTCCCCCATGTTTGTGATGGTTCAGGTCCCATTATTATTTTTATAACGGCACCATCCTTAATATCATTTTGGGTAAACCAGGATTTATTCCATTCTCTCCCGTTTATTGTACATGACTGAACATATATATTATCTTTTGAAACATTCTCTCCTTCAATGACAATTTGTTTATTATTTTCCAGAGTGATAATAATCTTATTAAATTTTGGCCCGTTTATATAATATAAATTTTGCCCTGCATTAGGGAAAAAACCGATAGATGAAAAAATATACCACGAACTCATTGCACCGCTGTCGTCATTACCCGGGTAACCTCTGTTAGTGAATTTCTCATTCATTAACTTGGTTGTCCAGTAACTTGTTAAATCCGGTCTGCCTGCATAATGATAAGCCTGGACTGCAAGAAATGCAGGTTCATTTCCATAATCGACCAATTCATTTTTAAAACCATAATTCAATCTTTTTACAAATTCATTCTTACCACCCATTAAGTTGACAAGCTTTGGAAATTCATGAGGTACAAAATATGAGTAAGTCCATGAGCTTGCTTCGTAGAAATATTCTTTCCATGAGCCCCAGTTTTTTTCAGGATTAATTTTAATAAACTTACCATCTTCTGTTTTAGGAACAATAAATCCGCTGAATCCATCGCTTTGCTGTTCCGGGTTCCAGAGCGCAATCCATTTTTTACTCCGATCAAGATAATTTTTGTAATCATCAGTTTTTCCTAAACCTTTTGCAATTTCAGATGCACAATAATCATTATAAGCATATTCAAGAGTCTGTGAACAGGACATTATTCCGGCAGGAATCCAGCCTTTGCTTTTATACTGAGCCATAAGCGAATCGATATTATTATTTTTCTTTATTCCCTGAAATCCCAACCGTTCAAAATCAGCATCATGTTTAATAACTTTATAAGCTTCCTCCCAATTAATTCCGGATAGTCCTTTTATGTATGCATCGGCAATTACATTGTCGACATTATTTCCTCCCTGCTCGGCAAACATATCAATCCCGGCAATAAATGCATCTTTGGTTTCTTTATTTACTTTTAATCTCTCAATAAATGAATTTATATTACCGCGGACAACCTGCGGTTTAATTATCAGCCATAAAGGAAAAGCTGTGCGCCATGTATCCCAAACAGCATATTCATCATCCCAGATTGTTGCACTATCCGGGTAACCAATGATATCATTTGTTCTGTCACGCGGCATCAGCATAGCATGATACATTGCTGTATAAAAGAGAGTTTTACGGTAATCACTTGCACCTTCAATTTTTATTTTGTTCAGGTTTTCGTTCCAATTATTGATTGCGGAATTTTTTACTTTATCAAAATCCCAGTCGGGAATTTCCTTATTCAACCAGTATTCCGCCTGTTTAATGCTTTTTAATGAAACACCGATTTTCATATAGATAACTTCATTTTGCCTGGTTGAGTAATTTACAAATGCACCAATGCGATCATTTTTATTAATCAATTTGGAATTTGTACTTCCCTTAAAAATTTCTTTATTATGCCAGGTTCCGAAAGCAGCAGGAGTTTTACTAAATTCTGCACAGAAAAAAACATAGTAATCTCCATTGCCGAAACCGCCTGAGTATTTTCCAAATCCTGTTATTTTATTTTTTTCTATTGTATCTATGCTAACTTCACCATCAGAAAAAGTTCCTCCAATATAAGTAGCTATATCCATGGGAATATTATGTGTAATATCGATAATAATATTTGCGCTATCTGTTTCGGGGAATGTAAACCTGTAGATAGCTGAATGTTCAGCAGGAGTGAGTTCAGCCTTAATATTGTACCTCGTTAAGTTAACAGAATAATAATAAGCTTTTGCAGCTTCATCTGATTTTGGAGAGTCATGATCAGATTCACCAGTAGACAAACCGATCTGCGGTGAAACAAGGATTTGACCATATTTACCCCAGCCCGTTCCGCTTACATGTAGCTGTCCGAAACCGCGGATTGGCTTATCAGGTGAATATCCGTCATGTGCTCCTCCCGGTGTTTGCGGACTTGGATTAATTGAGCTGAAAGGGAGCTGAGGGCCGATAACACAGTTGCTTATTGAATCAAGTACACCTATAAAGGGATTAACATAATCAACAAGATTATCATTTGTTTGAGCGTTAGTTGTTAATGATACAATTAATAAAATAAAAAAAAATGCTATTTGTTTCATATAATAGAATAATTTTATTGAAGGAAAATTGAGTTTTTATTAAATAAAATAGGGAGATTAGAAATTACAAACAATTATGATTATGATATTAATTCTATATATCAGATTGAGTTTCAAAATAAATTTCCGGCGGCAATTGTTTTACTAATAATTTTCTTCGGTATAATTAAAAAATTATGTCTTCGATAAAGAAATTTTTGTAGTTTTAAGTAAATAAAATATTTGAACCACTAATTTCTAAAGCGGGAATTATTAGAATATGAAAACACTTATAAAGATTATTCTTTCGATAATATTTTTATCCTTTAATTTATTTGCACAACGTTATGTTGGAGAAGCCAATCCCGGGGCAATTGTTGTTGAAGGAAATACACGTTTTGAAATTCTTACTCCTCATATTATAAGAATGGAATGGAGTGAAGATGGTAAATTTGAAGATCATGCTTCATTAACATTTACAAACAGAAATCTGCCTGTTCCGGAATTTCAAAAAACTAAAACAACTAATGAATTAGTAATTAAGAATGATGTGTTTGAATTACATTATAAATTAAACAACGGAAAGTTTAGTGAGGATAATCTAAAAGTAATATTTTCTGCTGACGGTAAAAAGAAAACATGGGTACCCGGTCAAGTAAACAATAGCAATCTTCTTGGCACCTACCGTACATTAGACGGCGTTAACGGTGCTACCGATCTTGAACCCGGTCTACTATCGCGTGAAGGATGGACTCTAATCGACGACAGCAAACGTCCGCTTTTCGATGACAGTGACTGGCAGTGGGTAATGCCGCGTCCTGAAAAAGAGGAACAAGACTTTTATCTTTTTATGTATGGAAATCAATATAAAACTATTTTGAAAGAATTCACCGAGGTTGCTGGAAAAATTCCACTTCCCCCTAAATTTGCGTTTGGTTACTGGTGGAGCCGCTACTGGAAATATTCTGATCAGGATTTTAAAAGATTAATAAATGAATTTAAAATACATGATGTCCCATTAGATGTATTGGTTATTGATATGGACTGGCATATCGTAAATAAACCTGAATGGTTTAAGAATGGAGAAAGATTAAAAGATCAAGCTGGACAGCCGTATGGGTGGACAGGCTTTACATGGAACAAAGCTGTTTTCCCTAATCCGCAAAAATTTCTTGCATACACAGATAAACTTAATCTTAAAACATGTTTGAATTTACACCCGGCATCCGGTATTCAGCCACATGAAGAAATCTATCCTGAATTTGCAAGAGCAATGGGGCAGGATCCTGCAAATAAGAAATACGTCCCGTTTGATATAACAAATAAAAAATTTGCCGAGAATTATTTTAATCTTATTCTTCATCCTATGGAAAAGGAAGGAATTGATTTCTGGTGGCTCGATTGGCAGCAGTGGAGTACAACAAAAATTGAAGGGGTGAACCCGACTTTTTACCTTAATTATGTACACTTTACAGATATGGAAAGAGAAGGTACAAAACGTCCTTTGCTTTATCATCGTTGGGGCGGTTTGGGGAATCACCGTTATCAAATCGGATTCTCCGGTGATACTCATATTACCTGGCAGTCATTGGATTTCCAACCTTTCTTTACTGCAACAGCATCTAATGTTTGCTATGGTTATTGGAGCCATGATATCGGCGGACATTATGGAGGCGATAAAAAGAACCCCGAATTGTATACAAGATGGATTGAATGGGGTATATTCAGTCCGATACTAAGAACTCACTGTACAAAAGACAGGGAAATTGAAAGAAGAATTTGGGCGTATAAACCTGAATATTTTAAAATAATGCGCGATGCAATAAAACTGAGATATTCTTTAATCCCTTATATTTATACTGAAGCTCGTTCGGCATATGATACAGGCATTTCAATCCTTCGCCCGATGTATTATGATTATCCTTATGAAGAGACTGCATATAAAATGAAACACCAATATATGTTTGGTGATGATTTTATAGTTGCACCCGTAACTCATCCGATTGGTAAGGACAGTTCCGGAACGGACAGTTTATATAATATGCAGAAAGTCTGGCTGCCGGAAGGGAACTGGATAGAATGGTTCAGCGGGACTTTCTTAAAAGGAAACCAAATCTATGATAGACCTACCTGTTTGGAAGATATTCCTGTGTATGTAAAAGCAGGAGCAATAGTTCCAATGCAGAAAGATGTTGATAACACTGCTGATAATAATGGTGATTTGCTAATACTAAATATATTCCCTGGTCAAAATGGTAACGCAAAAATATATGATGATGAAGGGAATAATGACAATTATAAATCCGGAAAATTCACTTTTACTAATGTAAGCTTTCAAAAAAATACTAATGGTGAAATTTCTGTAGAAATATCACCGGTGGAAGGTAAATTTGAAGGTATGCCCTTACAGAGAAAATATGAGTTGAGATTCCCGATTTCATATCCGCCTGAACAAGTAATTATTAATGGAATTAGCTGTACTTATAAAGAAGATAAAAATAAGAATTCCTGGAATTATAACGGAAATTCATTTACTACATACATCTATTCGGATACTTTTTCAGTTCATGAGCCTATAAAAATTAATATAAAATTTATGGCCAAAGATTTGAAATATTTATCAGGTAAAAAGAAGAAGATTAATAGTTTAATGAAACTTGCCGGATTTCTAAATGGAGGTGATTACTGGAAAAAAGGCTGGGATGAAGGAGAGTCTAATTCTGATGATATAAATGTATTTGCAGAAACAGGAAATCGAATTACTATGGATCCAAAATCAATAATTAATGAACTGGATAAGTTTAAGAAAGGATTACCTGGTTTAATAAAAGAAATAGAAGCACAGGAAAAAAATCTTCCTGCTTTAACTCCTTATTTGGATTTAATAAAATCATCATACTAAGAGTCATTAGTAAAAAGAATTTTGACCATGCATATGTTATGATTGGCATATTTTATTATTTTTAAATAGAAAATTAATTTCACCACAATTTCATATAAGGGAGAAAAAATGAGTGAAGGAATTTCCAGGAGAGAATTCATTTATCGCGGTACAACTGCATTAACTGCTCTGCCGCTGATTAATTTATTTGGAAATACATTATTCCAATCAGATGAACTTCCAAATATCATTTTAATTTATGCCGATGACCAGGGATATGCAGATGTCGGTGTCTTTGGAGCAGAAGGTTTTAAAACTCCCAACCTGGATAAGCTGGCAGACAACGGAATTCAATTTAAAAACTATTACAGTGCTGCTCCGACTTGTACACCTTCACGTGCTGCTTTATTGACCGGATGCTATCCTGTACGGGTAGGACTGCCTTTTGTTATAGGTCCCAAGGGGCCTGATTGGACAAAGGGAAAAGACAACATCGGCCTTGATCCAAAAGAAACTACAATAGCAGATATGTTAAAGCAAAAAAACTATTCAACATGTTGTATCGGCAAATGGCATTTAGGTGATAAAAAAGAATTTCTTCCAACGGAGAATGGATTCGATTATTATTTTGGTTTACCGTATAGTCATGATATGAATAAAAATACTGATCCCAGGTATCCAGATCTTCCATTAATAGAGAATGAAAAAGTAGTAGAGCTTAATCCCGATCTTAGTCAGCTTACAAAAAGATATACTGAAAAAACTTTATGGTTCATTGATAAAAATAAAGATCATCCTTTCTTTATATATCTAGCTCACAACATGCCGCATGTACCGCTTTTTGCATCATCCAAATTTGCAGGAAAGTCCAAGCGCGGTTTGTATGGAGATGTAGTAGAAGAAATCGATTGGTCTGTAGGTGAAATTGTAAAAAAACTTAAAGAAGATAAGATTTACGAAAACACAGTTATAATTTTTACCTCGGATAATGGTCCCTGGCTTATATATGGTAATCATGCCGGTTCTGCTGGAATGCTCCGTGAAGGTAAGTTTACTACTTTTGAAGGTGGACAGAGAGAGCCCTGCATTATCAGCTGGCCGAAAAAAATTCCAAAAGGAATTATATCTGATGAAGTATTTTCATCGATAGATTTTCTTCCTACATTTGCTGCAATTACAGGAGCAAAATTACCTGATAGAAAAATTGACGGTAAAAATGCTCTGCCTCTCTGGTTAAATGAACCTGGTGCAAAAGATCCGCATGAAGCATTGTATTTTTATGCTGAATCTGATTTACAGGCAGTCAGATGGAAAAATTGGAAGCTTCATTTCCCGCATGAATATAATTCTGTTAAAGTACCTGGGAAAGATGGAAAGCAAGGTATAGGAATTGAAAAAAAGATAGGACTTTCATTGTTTGATCTTTCGAATGACCCGGAAGAAAAAGTCAATCTGGCGGATAAACATTCCGATATTGTAGAAAAGATGTCGGAGATGGCGAAAGTTTTCGATAAAGAATTGAAAAAGGATGCGAGACCTTGTGGCAGAGTCGATGAGAAGTAGGTGCATAGGTTGAACAAAACTTTTGGAATATTGAAATGATGGAGTTATGCAATCCATCATATTAAAATTTAAGATTAAATCTTTTTCAAGCTCTGTGGTTCTCTGTGAAATCTATGTGCTACTCTGCTGTGTAACAGATTTTTTCGGGACTTTGCCAGACTGGTTTTTTAATTAAGATTTATAAACATGTTGGAATTAAAAATGAAATATAATATCATCTTCTTAATTTTAGTAATGCTTGCTTCTTCATCAAGTATTCAAGCTAAAAAATTAAATGAAGAATATTCACAGGATGCGACCTATAAATGCAGCAAATGGGATGTGATAGATATTTCATTTGAGGGAAAAATAAAAGCTGATAAACCGTTTGATTTGGTTTTCGGTGTAACTGCAATGATGCCGGATGGAAACAAAAAAGATATTTCCGGTTTCTATGATGATAATAATAGATATCTGCTTAGAATAAATCCCGGTGAAATCGGTAATTGGAATTTTTTAACTTATTCTGATAAGAAGGAACTTTCAGGATTAAAATTCAATATTGTAGTTACAGAAACTCATGATTACAAATCAGCATGGACCGGTTGTTATTTCTACTAAACAACCTGGGAAGCTTCAATATGCCGATGGTAAGCCATACTTTCTGCAGGCTTACGAACTGGACTGGCTGTTTGCACTTGATGCTGATAATCCTAAATGTATTCCTAAAACCAAAATGCTTCTGGATACAATAGCTGATTATAATTTTAATCAAATAATAATGAATGTATATTCATATGATGTAGACTGGAAAAAGGATCCTTCATTAAAAAAAGAATATGATTATGGCTCGCCAGATGTTTTTCCTTTTGGAGGTACAAATTTAAATCCTGAATTTTCAACTTTAAATACTGGTTTTTTTCAAAAACTGGACAGGGTAATTGAATACCTTCAAAGTAAAAATATAATTGCCCATTTGATGATATATGTATGGAATAAAAAAGTTAACTGGCCTCCAATGTATTCGAAAGCCGATAACAGGTATTTTGAATACGTAATCAAACGTTATGAAGGATATCCAAATATAATCTGGGATATATCTAAAGAGGCCCTTTCATACGGTCGTTGTGATATGAATTATGTAACCGATAGAATCCGGCGTGTTAGAAAATTCGATGCATATAAAAGATTATTAACCGTCCATGATTACAGGTATTGTGAAAAATATCCTGATAAAGTCGATTTTATTTCTATTCAATTTTGGGGTTCTAATTTATATGAAGAAATGCTTTCAATTCAAGAAAAACACAAAGACGAACCAGTCTTTAATATAGAGCATGGAGGTTATGAAAAAGGTGCTTATGAAGTATTTAATGGTGATTATACAGATCCCATTTCGTGTTTATGGAGAAATTATCTTTGTGCTTTTGCAGGGACCTATTCTACCTACTACTGGCAGAATACTGCCTGGTATTTAATTATTCCAACACCGATGCAATTACCGGAAAACCAAAAACCTCATTTTAATTATTATAAATACTTTATCCGATTTTTTACAGATCATCATTATGAAAATCTTCAACCGGTTAAAAATGTCTCTTCCTCCGGATGGTGTCTGGAAGACAAATTGAATAAGACTGTTTTATTTTTAATTCCTTCGGAAAATTCAGGTATTAGTATTACATTAAATGATTATGCCGGTAAGAATGCTTCAATGAAATTATTTAATCCCTTGAATGGTAAGTATACCGAACTAAGGAATGCAAAGCTTAATTCCTGGTTTCATATGGATTTACCTGAAAAAAAATCTTTCCAGATTCTTATTATTAAAGTTGATTAATAATTAAATAGCCTCATGAAAAAATTAGGTTGTTTTATAGGTCTTATATTCATTATTCATTTACTCATTTCGCAAAATACAATAGCGGGTAATAATCTTGACAGTCTTGTTAATAATGCAGTTAAGGTTTCATTAAATCATTTGGAGAAGAGTATTAAAGAAGTAGGCAGTGATACTCTTTATCCAACATATGGTACGAAAGATCTAAAATGGCAGCTCAAAGGTTCCGGTGATTGGACAAGCGGATTTTATCCTGGTTGTCTCTGGTATGCTTATCAATTAAGCAACGATTCCCTTTTTAACACATGGACTCAGGAATGGACTGCTCCAATCGAGCACGAAAAATATAATCCCGATACTCATGATCTTGGTTTCAGATTTATGTGTTCTTTTGGCAATGGTTTACGTTTTGGAAATGGAATTAATCATAAAAAATATAAGGATATTATTCTTACTGCTGCCGAGACTCTGGCCAAAAGATATAATCCCAAAGTCGGCTGCTTAAGTTCAAACTGGGATATGCTGAAGATTAAAGATTCTTTCCCCGTTGTTATCGATATTATGATGAATCTTGAACTTTTATTCTGGGCATCGGAAAATGGAGGACCTCAATATTTAGCCGACTATGCAATTAATCATGCAGCAACTACCGCCCGCGATTTCATCCGTGAGGATGGGAGCACATATCATATAGTAAGATATAATAAATATACAGGGAAAATAATTAATAAAGGTACATTACAGGGTGCAGGAGATGAAACGACGTGGTCGCGGGGGCAGGCATGGGGAATATATGGTTTTGTTGTTACTTATCGATATACAAGAAATAAAAAATTCCTGAAGACTGCCGAAAGATTAGCTGATTATTTTATTAAACATTTGCCGAAAGACCATGTATCTCCATGGGACTTTCAGTCAGATATACATTATCGTGATGTCTCGGCTACCAGTATAACTGCAAGTGCCTTATTTGAAATGATAAAATACATTAAGAATGATTCATTAAAAAATTATTACGAATATCAGGCTGAGGCAATGTTAACTTCACTCTGTGAACTGCCGTATTTCACAGATAGAAAAAATACCAACTGCATCCTGGATCATTCGGTGCAATATCTTCCTATAAATAGTAATGTAGATGTTCCTGCTATTTTTGCCGATTTTTATTTTCTTGAAGCTATTTACCGCTATAAAAATTTACAAATGCTGGATAAAAATTCATTTCATTGAGATATTAAATGTGTTATCTTAAACAAGAAATAAAATTTCAAAAATCTTTGTTCAGCTTTAATTCTATAAAATATTATCTTAATAATTATTTCAATTTAAATTCATCCTGACATTATGCAGTTATCAAATGCTTTTCACTTAATGGCAAAACCGACCGGTCCGATTTGCAATCTCGATTGTGAATATTGCTTCTATCTTGAAAAGGAAAAATTATATAATCCTAAAAAAAATTGGGCAATGCCGGATGCGGTTCTGGAGAAGTACATAAAAGATTATATAGAAGCTCAAAGCATACCTGTTATTACATTTGCTTGGCAGGGCGGTGAGCCTACATTACTGGGAGTAGATTTTTTTAAGAAGGCTGTTAAACTGCAGAAGAAATATTCCAACGGAAAAAAAGTAGAAAATACTTTACAGACTAACGGGATCTTATTAAATGATGAGTGGTGTGAATTTTTATCCGAAAATAATTTTTTAATTGGATTATCTATCGACGGTCCGCAGGAAATACATGATAAATACAGGGTTCATAAAGGAGGACAGCCTAGTTTTGAAAAAGTTCTAAAAGGTTTAAGTTATTTAAAGAAGCATCATGTTGAATTTAATACTCTAACATGCGTTCAGAGAGATAATTCTTATAAGCCAATGGAAGTTTATAATTTCCTGAAAGAAATTGGCAGCAGGTTTATGCAATTCATTCCGATTGTGGAAAGAAAAGCAATTAGTATAAAAGAAAATGAGCTGGAACTGGTCTTACCTTCATATAAGAAAGAAGCACTTGTAACCGATTGGTCTGTTAAACCTCTGCAATATGGAAAATTTATGATGTCAATTTTCGATTATTGGGTGAGATATGATGTAGGCAAATATTTTGTACAGCTATTTGATGTCTCTCTTGAAATTTGGTATGGTCAGGAACCAAATCTATGTGTATTCAAAGAAACCTGTGGCCAGGCACTGGCACTGGAACATAACGGTGATGTATATTCTTGTGATCATTTTGTATATCCCGAAAATAAGCTGCAGAATATAATGAATGAATCGCTAAAGCGGATAGTGGATTCTGATAAACAGCTTAAATTTGGCTTAGATAAAAGGATGAACCTTCCACAATATTGTTTGGATTGTGATGTAAAGTTTGCCTGCAATGGTGAATGCCCTAAAAACCGATTCATAAAAACTCCTGATGGAGAAGACGGATTAAATTATTTATGTGAGGGATATAAATATTTCTTTCATGGCGTTGCTCCTTACATGAGATTCATGGCAAACGAATTGGACAATAAACGTTCACCGGCAAATGTTATCAAGTGGGCAAAAGAAAAAGATAAAGGTTTCCCGGGAATTAAAATTGGCAGGAATGATTTATGTATATGCGGAAGCGGGATTAAATTTAAAAATTGCTGCGGGAAAAATAACTAGAGGGAAAAAATGAATTTCATATATTACTTTTTTATCTCATTTATATTCCTTTTTTTTAATTCATCTATAAATCAAATTAATAATGGAATAGAAATGAATAACGGGGATCATCAATATCCGAGTCAGAAAATTATTGATACAACCTTTGTCTCTAAATATGTAAATGACAGTATTAAAGTTGATGTAAGTCTTCCAGCGGGTTACAATAATGATAATAGTAAGTATTATCATGTCCTTTATATGACGGATGGTTATTGGCGCAGATCAGAGCACGATACAATTCATCAAATGAGTGATAATAAAGAAATACCTGATGTAATAGTTGTAGGAATTGATTATCCTGATGATTATGATTTTGATAAAATCAGGATTCGTGATCTGATAGTAAATGCAGATAAACTTTTCGCCTGTATTAAAAATGAAGTTATGTCGTATGTAGAAAACAAGTATCGTGTTGATACTAATAACAGAACATTATGGGGGTCATCCTACGGGGGGTATTTTTTAATTTATGCACTAACCGAGCATTTTAAACAGGGAGAACTTTTTAAGAATTATATCTGTGCAAGTCCGGCTTTAAATCCGCCTTATAAACATGTTGACTTAATTAAGAATGAAAAGGAAATGTGGGAGCAGCATAAAGAACTTCCGGTTAATCTTTATTTAACTGTCGGCGGGGACGAGGAAGAACGTTTTCTGAATTCTTATGATGGAATTGTCAAAGCATTCGAATCTCATAAATACAAAGGCTTTTATTTTGAACATGAAATAATTCCAGGTAAAAATCATTATACAGTCTGGGAACCTGCTTTATTAAAAGGATTGAAAGAATTTCTGAATAAGAATTAATCTGACTTTAATTAAATTGAGGGGACACTATTTTAATAGTTTTTTATGAACAATTTAGAATCTAATCAAACAAAAATCCTTATAAATCCCGCTCAGGTAATTCATACAATGAAAGGGGGAATTGGAGCTTCATGGCATGCTCTATCAAAGGAAATATCACTTGAAAATGAAAAATATGACTATCCTGTGCGTTTTATAAATTCGAGGGGAAGTGCTCTCGGTGGTAATCCGCCTGTTAACAATGATTCAGCCTGGGAACAGATTAATTATCATGCTAAATGGCTGGGACTTAATTTTATTAGAGTTGAATTAAGCCAGCGAATGTACGAACCGGAAAGAAATGTTTTCGATTGGAACAACGATGAAATGTTTGCTCTGTACAGAATTCTTGATTGGTGTGAAATTAATAAAGCCGATGTGTTTCTGCAGCAGATGTGGCGAAATGTAGAATGGAATGCTTATCCAGGTGTTCATCCATTGTTAAGCGCTCCTTTTTCGATTGAAGATTTTGCAAATGGAATTTATGTATTGCTAGATTATTTAATCAATAAGAAACGATATTCGTGCATTAAATATTTTTGTATTACAAATGAGCCTCCCGGGGGAACATGGGGCTATTGGTGGAGTTACGGTTCATACTCAGGTTCAATTACACAGGCTTTAAAAAAAGTCAGAGAAACTCTTAATGAAAAAATATAAACATTCCTCTTTCAGGTCCCGACTGGACAAGCCTTCCGGCACTTGATGAAAGTAAGATTGATTTCGATCCTTATTTGGGTGCATATGATTTACATTCGTATAATGGTATTGATGTTGAAGGGGAGAAAATCATTCGTGATTGGGTTAGATGGACGCATGATCATAACAAACCGTTCTTTTTAACTGAGTTTGGTAATATGAATTTAGGATGGGGAAGCAATGATCCCGGTCCTAAAAGTTTTGCTGCTTCTTTGTCGAATGCATCCGATATAATTACAGGGTTAAACCTTGGTGTAGATGGATTCAACCGATGGAGTTTTACAAACCGCGGTGATATTGATGGTCAATGGCAGCTTATTCGCACATGGGATATAGAAAAGAAATGTTATCTGAAAAATATATTACAGGAAAATTCAGCTTACTTTGGCTTTGCAATTATTTCAAAATTTATTGGAAAATATTCTAAAATATTAAAAATAAATTTTGAAAATAATTCTGCCGGAATTAAAGCAGCTGCTATTCTGGATAAAAATGATAATGTAACAATATATTTAATTAA
>CAVRQC010000047.1:0-336159 GCA_963723205.1 uncultured Ignavibacteriales bacterium | reverse complement strand
TCGGTTGCTGCAACTAATCTGTTATTAGTCTCCTTTATAGCATTTAAATGCCTAGGGGCAATATATCCCGCTACTCCCGTAATGGCAAAATTTTTCATAATTATATTTATTAATATTTAATCATAAATTACCAGTTAATATTTTTACTATTTTTTCAGATGCATGTCCATCTCCATAAAATCCATTCGAATCGAATTCAATTTCATTATTTAAGAATCTTTCCTGGGCTTCCTTAAATTTATTTATATCGGTTCCGGTTACAACATTTTTACCGTCTGCAACAGTCTCTACCCATTCGGTTTCATCTCTTAGAGTAATGCATGGTGTCTTTAAAAAGTATGATTCTTTTTGAATACCGCCGCTGTCGGTAATCATAATAGTAGCTGATTTTTGAAGTGATAAGCTTTCCAGGTAATTGACAGGTTCGATCAAAATTACATTAGGTGGCATTACAATTTTATTTTCCTTTATTATTTTTCTTGTTCTTGGATGAACTGAAAAAATAACTTTATAGTTAGCAGATTTCAATATTTCTACTATATTGTAAAATCTATTTAGCTCATCTGTATTTTCCTGTCTGTGTATGGTAAGAAAATAAAAAGGTTCATCTATATTAAGATTATATTTTTTAAGAATTTGCCGGTGCTCAATTTTTTCTATATTTATTAATACAGCGTCTTTCATAACATCCCCTGTCATAAAAACATTTTTTTGAATGCTTTCCAGCCTCAAATTATTAACTGCCGTTTCACTTGGGCAAAATAAAAAGTCAGAGAAATGATCGGTGGTAATTCTATTCAATTCTTCCGGCATTTTTTTATTGTAGCTTCTCAAACCAGCCTCAATATGGGCCAAGGGGATATGTAATTTAGCTGTAACTAAAGCACCTGCCAGAGTGCTGTTCGTATCTCCGTAAATTATTACCAAATCGGGTTTGTTCTGTAAAATTACTTTTTCCAGTTTAACCATTATTGATGCTGTCTGCTGAGTGTGACTTGCAGAACCAACATTCAGATTATAGTCCGGCTGTGGAATATCCAGCTGTTCAAAAAAAATCTTAGACATATTATTATCATAATGCTGTCCCGAATGAACTAAAATTTCCACAACTTTTTCCCTTAATAACCGGGAAACAGGGGCACACTTTATAAACTGAGGTCTGGCACCTATTACTGTTAATACTTTTTTCATTTAGGATAAAGAATAAAATTTTTTCAAGTAGATGTAGCTAATCGTATATACTATTTTCGCTAAATTGTTAATTAATGTCAGGGAAGATTGCAAAAAAAAGTTAATACCTTTAAGATTAAGAAATTTGAAACTCAGGCGGTATAATTTTTATAAGTTAATTTTTAAAAAATTATAAATAATTTCATGTGGAGCAAAATAAAATAAAGAATTATATTGTTTCATTTATAATCAGTTATAATATCTGTTATTTCTGAAACTAAATTATTATTAAAGATAGGCAGCAATTTACTTTGATCTCTTTCTATTGGAATATTATCAAATTCGCCAATGTTTTCAATAAATTTAAGTTTTCCTGCCTCCTGTAAATATTCATCAAGATAGGGCCTCCGCCCTGTAAATATGCTGTAGGCTTTTGTTCCAAGCAATGCTGCTTCCCTATTCATAGTTCCACCACCTGATACTGAAATATCTGCTGCAAACAACAATTGTAGTCCATCGACAGCTTTACTTAAAAACTTAATATTTTCTTTTTTAGTAATTTTATTTTCAATTAATTTTTTTTCTTTTTCAGTCCTGTTTACTACTAATACAATCGAATTAATGTTCTGTGAGAAATAATTAATAGCCTCGATTAATAAAGATTCACTTTTTTCCTCATGATAGTTACCCACAATACTGGGTGGTCGAATAACAATCAGAATTTGGTTTTCAGATATATTTAATAGAACTTCTAAAATCAGGGTCAGGAATAAAATCCCTTAGATACAATTCTTCTTTAAATCCATTATAACGAATAACTTTATTAAGATTTAATACCTACAGATCTTAAACGTTCATCCGGAATATATTTAGGGATCAATAATGATGATGATAAATAATTAAAGATTTTTGATTCCGTGTACTCATAATCCATCATTAGAATTGATTTTATATCTAAACGCCATGCTGCGACAAGTTGGGTTCTGGAACCATGGCTAATAGCCAACAAATTATTTCTGCCATGTAGAAATTTTTTTAATTGAGATGATCTGGTAAAAAGATTTATTATTTTTTTAAATTTATTTTTTCCACCATGTTTACCAATTAAGTGATGGGGAATTTCCCAAAGTTTTAATAATTCTTCAGTCTGAGCAAATTTTCTTGAAGTAATGATATAGTTCGACTCTCTTTTATCCAATTCTCTTAAAACAGGTTTAAATAAGGGAACATGCGGAGAGTTATCTAAGTCAAACCAAACTGTTTTTTTCATAATGTTTAATTTAATAAAGACTTGTAAACTTCAATAATTTTTTTTGCAATAACATCAGTCCTTAAATGCTGTATCTTCTCCCTTCCATTACTTCTGGTTCGGTTGTCATATATGATTTTCATTTTTTCAGCTATTTCATTTTCAGAATATGATACTAAAAAGCAATTTTTTGTTTCATTAATCACTTCCTTTACATCTCCTACATTGACTGAAATAATAGGTAAATTGCAGGCCATAGCTTCTTTAATAACATTTGGTGATCCTTCATAATATGAAGTAAGTACCAAAACATCCGCAATGTTCATATACTTATTAACCAACATTTGATCCACACCATATGGATTTATCAATTGTATCTTACAGTTTTTAACAAAATTTTTGAAAATTCCTGAAGCTTTTTTTGCAAGACCAAAGTTTTTATTAGGATCTGTATTATTTCCGAGAAATAATATAATAAATTCTTTATTGTTATATCCCAATTCTTTTCTAGTGGCTGAAATCTCGATAGGTTTGAAAAATTCAATGTTCACTCCATTCGGAATAACTGAGATAGGAGTTTTAGTTAGTAATTCATTTTTCATTTTTTTTGATTTAACTACAATATGATTTACCCTATTTGCAGCAAATTGGGTTATACCTCTATCAATTCTTCCTCTGAATTTTATTTTACCGTTTTTATCTGTAACTCCCATTAGATCGCTCCCCATGAGGGAAAGAACTACAGGTTTTCCAGTTCCGGCATAAAATGAGGCCAATCCACAATAGCTGTAGTGTGCATGGATAATATCATATCTCTTTTCTTTAACTATTTTTTTTATCGCTCTTACAGCTGAGACATAATATAATCTGGAATGAGCTCCCATAATCTCATAAATACCAGTTTCTACACCTTCTTTAACCAGAGAATCGATTTGCGATCTTATAAATGGTTGACGGAATGGTTTTTCCTTTGAAGGTAAATTTGCAGCTACATGTAAAATTTTCATTATTTTTTTTTCGCAGTCATATCAACAAATAACTTAAATTTATTATTTTCTGATGTAATTACCTGCTGGTTAAATACTAATTCATATTTTAACTCTGATGGAATGTATTCATCAAGAGTACTAAAAATTAAACCTTTGTATACATCTTTAAAATCATCATTTGTCAGAAGATTAATTTCTATTTTATTTTCAGTTCTTTTAACTATCTGATATCGCGTTATGCCATTCACATTTTTTAACATTCTGCTTCCGAAAAAGCTGGGGACCACCAGACTGCCTCCACCGGGAAGACGAATAATGTCCGAAACCCGTCCTTCTACAGATTTCATCTCCGGATAATTTATATCAGGATTGCTCTTATTTTCATAAGGAACTCCCAGATCACCGTTTTCATAACGAATAAACGGCAAAACTTTATTATCAAAACCGGTTATCATAAGTTTCCTGGTTCCTACCTCCTTGTCAACAATGTCTCCGTATTCCACAAATACATGAGGGGCTATAATATAATATGCTTCATTATATAATGTTTCAGCAGCAATACCATTTATCTCACTACTGCCATATTGATCGTATACTTTTCCCAGATATTTCCCGATATTTATTCTCTGATAACTATGTAGGTTTTCGGCAGTAGTAAATACTCCCCGGATAAAATCAATTTTAATAGAATTTTTTCTTATATAATCCGAAAGTAAAAAGATCGCATTTGTATATCCGTATATAAACTCTGGTTTTTTAGTCAAAACGAGTTTTGCCAGTTTTTTAAATGTTTTTTCAGTACTTAGTTTATATGCCGGAAACCTACATTCGTTAAATATTATTTTTGAGATCCGTGAATTTAATTTTTTCCATTCAATATTTACGGCTGTAGGATTCCCCCAGATGTTCAGCCATTTATCCCCTAATTTATAACCACCCAGAATTTTAGAGAATATACCAGCAGCCCTGCTGGCTGAAAAATCATCACTATCAT
The DNA here is from genome assembly GCA_963723205.1 of uncultured Ignavibacteriales bacterium. GTDB lineage: Bacteria > Bacteroidota > Ignavibacteria > Ignavibacteriales > Ignavibacteriaceae > CAVQBP01. Next base: position 331,757 of record CAVRQC010000047.1, on the reverse strand, counting down.
GATAATAAATAACAGGGTGACCTGAGGATCCACTGGAGGAACCTTTCTTACATTTCTCTAAATCAAAATATCTAGAGACAATATTGTTTAAATTTTCCTGAATATCTTTCCTTGTAAGGGGCGGAATATTTTTTAATTGATCCAGATACCTGAATTTTTCATAATTAAAACCTGCATCATTAAATCTTTTTTTATAGAATGGTGAACTATCGTATGCATATTCGAGAAGTTCATGGATTCTTTTAACCTGGTATGACTCTATTTTATCTTTAGACCAGTACAATGAACTTTTGTATAGTTCCAGATAATACTTTACCCTGGTATTTTTCATTTTATCCAGCAGGAATATTCCAGCTTTTTCAGATATAAAGTTTTTCATTTTATTTTATACTCCAGTAATTTAAATGCACCATATAAACCGAATAAATAATTTTGATATTTGGGATTATCCAGGGAAAACCTGTCAACCCTGTTCGATTTTTCTTTCCTGAAAATATTTTTTTGTCCTTTTGCTGTATTTAGAATATACCCGCAATCATCGGATAATTTAATTGTTGTTTCATTCCACCCGCCGTATGGCCAGCAAACGTAATTTACTTTTTTATTAAGCTTTTTCTCAATAATAAATTTGGATTCCGAAAGTTCATATCGAATTCTATTAATATATTCTGTGTTAGTCTCTCTTTTATAAAAAATGTTATCAATTTTCTTTATCTTTTCAGTGAAGGTATAAAGCTCTCTCTTCCAATCCAAAGTGCTAAAAAACTTCTCCCCGCCTTTTTGTGCAACATATTCTGTTAGTTGTGAAGTCAGTTTTCCATCTTCCTCATATTTTATAGCAATGTTTCCTTTTTGTGATTCATATATAGGATAACCGAGCGGAATTTTATAATGTGGTTCTGTTAAGAAAAAAGGTTTATCTTTAGGATATAAATTCCAGTAAAGCCAATCTATCTTTGTGGATGGATTAACAAAATCAACAATTTTATCGGATATGGGATATCTTGCATGTGTAAATGTATGAGATTGTATATCCACGTAACCGGATTTTTCCATTAATTTCATTTCTTCCCAATTAACAAAACCGTCCATCTCGTTTAAGTCATCTAAAGATATTTTATTGTCCCAGTAATCTTCCAGTGTGGGTCTTATTCTAAAGTCATTACCATCAATAAAATCGGGATTCACCCAGAACGTTGCTTTCAATTTATATTTTTTTAATAACGGAAACACAAATGTATAATTATCAAGATACCCGTCATCAAAAGTTAATAATATTGATTTAAGTTTAAGCTTTCTCTTACCGGAAAGATGTAAATAAAGATCATCGAAATAATGTGTGGTAAGTTTTATTGATTCAAAAAATTTCAAATGTCTGTAGAAATTTTCAAGTTCGAGTGTAACATAAGGATGGACCCAATTACATTTCCTTTTATATTTTATAGAATGGTAATAAAATACCGGAACTGCGCTAAGCTCCATATTTATATCCTAAAACAGAATAGAGTTTTTGAAGTTCATTAACGATCCTTTTGTTATTCAAATATCTCGCTACTTCTCTACTAACTATTTCAAGTCTGTTATTTATACTGGAATAATTGTCTATGAAGAATAAAATTTTACCTGATATTATTTCAGGATCTAATTTATTTATAAAGAAAACATCATCATTTATAAATTCGGTTAAAGCAGGGATCCTGTAACAGATTACCGGCAGGCCCGTTAATAATGCTTCGGCAACTACGTTTCCGAATGATTCATATAGCGAAAGAAATAAAAATAAATTACTGTTATGATATATATTATTAATATTTTCTGAAAAGGGAAACAATTTAATGATATTGTTCAGTGATAATTCGTCAATTTTTTCTTTTATTTGATTTTTTTTGGGCCCTTCTCCATAAAGTCTGAATTCCAAATTCTCACATTTATCTGATTTATTAAGATAATCAACAACTTCTAACAATAAATTTAAATTTTTCCCTTTTGAAAATCTTCCTGCATAAGTGATAATAAATTTGTCACCCGTATCATAATATCTCTTGTTATAATTAAATTCCGTATCATTTATAAGGTTCGGAATAATATTAATATCTTTCTTAATTTTAAGTTTTATAACGATGGTATTCTTTGTATGAATTGAATTTGCTATTATTATTATTTTTGGATAAAGTATTTTCCAGACAATTCTAGTAAAAAGACTATCAGAGAATTTCGTTCCATGAAAATGATATAATATTTTTTTGGCACCGGCTAAATATGTTAATAATAAAATTAATGCACTTACATATTGTAAATGAAAGATCTTCGAATTATTCTTTTTTACAAATAAGAAATATTCAAATGTAAAGAATAATTTATCATGGTTTTTAAATTTGAACAGATTATTATACTCAATTCCTTTATCCGAGTATCTAAGAGGGGCTACCAAAGGATGCATATGAGCAAATTTTATTTCGTAGGCCTGGGATATCTTTTCAAGGCCTCCAACTCCATTTGTCCATTGCACATAAATTATTTCATTTTCCATAAAAAAGATTTTTTACCAGCAAATTCCTTCGTAATTCCGGAGAGGATGAAAATTTTCAGTTATTCCGGCTAAATCAATAATATATTTTTGATTCATAACACCTTTTGTAAATATCTCTGCTTCTTTATCATTATTTACTATAACTAAAATTTCGATGGAATTAGAAAAATCTTCGAAATCTTCAATTAAAATTTCATTAATATGCGGAAGTTTATTGAAAATAAAATCTTTATTTTTACCGGTCAACCTGGAAATATGAACATTCTCATCATAAATTTTTATTTCAAAACCTTTACCGAGTAGCCTCTCCACTAATTCCAGTGCAGGGCTGAATCTCAGATCATCCGTACCGGCTTTAAAAGAGATACCATAGAAACCGATTTTCTTTTTATTCTTACTCATAATTAATTCTAACGCATATTCAATATGATTCTGGTTGCTTTCACTTATTGAAGCCAAGACCGGTACTTTTATATATTTATCATGTGCAATAGAATTTAATGCTTTCAAATCCTTTGGTAAACATGATCCACCATATGCAAATCCCGGTTTAAAATAATATGATGAAATATTCAGGATTTTATCTTTAATGAACAATTCCATAACACTCTTGCTATCTACATCTAACGCTTTGCATATTCGACCCACTTCATTGGCAAACACTACTTTTAATCCATGGAAGGAGTTATTAATAAATTTAATTAATTCAGCAGCCCCTATATCAGAAATAATTATTTCGCTGTTTATAGAATTATATACCTGCTTCATTACTTCAAGTGCTTTTTGGGATTCAGATGCCAAGGTAGTGAAAGGAGGATTCCGAAAATCGCTAACAGCGCTTCCTTCCCTGAGAAATTCCGGATTTGACACTACTCCGAAATCTTTATTTTCATTTTTCCCGCTTGTTTCTGCAATTATTTCAGTTACTTTTTGATTCGTTCCGGGCATAACCGTACTTCTTATTGCAATTGTGTAAAATTCGTTTTTATTTTTTAAAGAATTTCCTATTTCCCGTGCTACACCATATATATGCGACATATCAAGATGTCCGTTTTTATCATTAGGTGTACCAACACAGATAATTGCTGCCTGCGAATTTTCTATAGCCTCCGTACTATTTGTAGTTGCCTTTATTTTGTTATTTTTAAAATTTTTTTGAATTAATTCATCAATGTCTTTTTCAACGATAGTGGCCTTACCATTATTAATCAGATCAACCTTGTTTTTTTCAACATCAACACCAATCATATTGTGACCTTCATCTGCCAGACATCCAAGTCCAACGCAACCAACATATCCAAGTCCGAAAATTGCAATGTTCATATTTAATACCTTTTAAGGTTTTAGATTTTTTTACTCAATACTAATGGAAATCACTACAGGGGATGAATATCCTAACTTTTACAGAATTCTATAATTTCATCCGTATATTCACCGAATACGGGTGATGAGTTCATTTGGAAAAAGTTTATTCCAGCATACTGATTATTTACTTCAATTAATTTTACATTGTTCAGTGCATCAACAGAAAAATCAAAGCCCATTAGCCTTGAATGAATATTTTTTTTAGCAATAATTACAGATAAATTCTTCATTTCATCAATCATCGGAACTTCGGATACTTCTGAAAACTTAATACCGTTTGATTCATAATATTTATTTCCAAATTTGTCTGTCGCATAATTATAAAGCAGATGATCATCGTTTATTTTACAAGCAATTCCCCCAAAGAATTGATCGTCAACAAAATTTCCTTTTTTCCCAATTCGTAATACAGTGTGTAATACTTTTATCTCGTCATTTATAACGGATCTGTATGTGAAAATTCTTATAGTATTTACTGAAGATGGATTAAATTGTGAAAAATATTTATGCTGTTTAATATAATCCTGAATCAGGAAGTTTCCCCTGTAATTTTTATTTAAATATTGTAAAGTAAGCAGTTCATTTTGCTTATTAAAGAATTTTCTGTCTGCTTTTTTAAACAGCTCTATTTTCTTACTGCTTCCCGATTCCAGTGATGGTTTGATTAGTACGTTTTTATAATTACTCAATAAATTTAAAAATGAATTCTCATCCAGATTTAGGAATTTATAATCATCGGCATAAAAAAAACCATCAATATTTCTTAGTATGCAATCCGGGAAAATTGCTTTATTATCATAGTATATTTCATAGAAATTTTTATCACGGTAAGCATACGCAACTTTCCTGTTATTTAATTTTTCTTCTATTATATTATGATAAATATTTTCGGGGACATAACGAATATCAGGATTTGCTGTAATGTAACTGTATACGATAAACCATTTTTCATTTACATTTTTTGCAACCTGATTCCAGTATTTTTTATGCTCCGACACCAGATTTTTATCAATCGAACTACTATCGATTTTTAAATGATTATATATTTTTTTAATATGCTTTCTATACGTTATTTCGGATCTGTTGTATCTTAATATATTAATTAGATCATTAAATTGATTTCTTAGCATAATTTTTATTTTCTAGATTAAAATTAAATGAATGTTTTTAATTACATTTTATCAAATACATCAATAAGCCGTCTAGTAAGTTCTTTACGATCGTATAAAGATAAATTATCAATATCGTTTAAAGGTACTTGTAAACCTTTAGACCATAATTCAAAATATTTATTTATAATTGTTTTAATTCCACTACTATCTTTGAACTCTCTTACATTTCCTATTTTATTTTTTTCTACAAATTTTGCTGCAGTACTATCCGGTAAATCAATAAGTAAAATTGGTTTCCTGCTGCCCCAGTAATCGTATAATTTACCAGGTATCAGAGTTTTTATCTGGTAATTAAAAGCAACCAGAAGATTTGCTTTCGAAATAGTTCTTATATAATCCTCCCTTTCCAAGGGAGCACATGAAGAAATTATTTCATTTAAATCTTCTTTTTCGATCATTTCTACAATGTTCTGCGGGATATGCCCAATAAACTTCATATTAAAATTTTTTGGACTAATAATTTTCTCTTCCTTCAATTCTTTAATAGCTTTAAAAAAACCGGAAGGATTTCTTGTGCTGGTCATTACTCCCGAATGGATTATTGTAAACTTTTTATTATCTGCAAATTGTTGTATCCAGTAATTTTTATATTCTGAAACATCGCACCCGTTTGTTATTAATACAAATTTATCCTTCTGCTTAGGATATCTACGAATAAAATCGTTTAGACTACTTTCGGTAACCAGAATCACTTTATCTGCATGGTTTACACAAAATCGTTCCATTCTAATTTCTAGTTTTCGTTGTAAAGCTCTTGGATTGTCATTGAATCTAGTCATATGCATCCAGTCGTCTTTTATATCCAGTACTAATTTCTTCTTTGTAATTTTTTTAATTAGCGCTGCTTGCAGTAACACAGAAAATGGTGGTGCAGTAGCATAAATAATATCAATATTATTTTTCTTTATTTCTGATAATGCTGCTTTGATCGAGAAAGGGAACCAAAGAATTCCGTAATCGGGAATGAGAAAATTTTTTTCTAAAGTTTTATAAGTTTTTTTTATAAAAAATTTTATACTTTTTGATTTTCTTATATTATTTTTCTCAACAGTGTTTGTCTCATCATTTACTTTAAGTGAATTCGGATGTCTTGGTTGAAATGTGTTGGTGCGTATTATTTTCACATTTTGAGGAATTTCCGATAGCGATGCATGAGCTAATTGCATATCATTTAATAATACAAAGTTATCTTTAACGGTGATAATAGTCGAATTAAAATCCTGTCTTAACTCATTGATATATTTTAAAAACTTAATTATTCGAATTGAACCACCGACACTTCCTATTGGCGGAAAAGTATGAACAAGCATTAAAATATTTTTCATATTTTAAAATTCATTAATCTTATTGAAATGATAAGCTTTTACTAATTAATTATTTTTCAAGCAACTGTTGTTGTTTTTTGTTATTTTCTATTACAGTTAATGATGCAATAAATCCCACTATATAAAAGAGTTCTGGTAAGCCCAGACCATTATCTGCGGTTATCCAGTTGATAGATTCTATTATCAGAAACATAAAGCAAAATACAGCTATTGCAGTTTTATCATTATTAAAATTTCCCCATTTCTTTATCTTTTTAAATGACAAATATATTCCACCGAAAACCATGATTAAAAAATAAGTAATGCCTGCAATTCCAAACATACTTAATAAACTAAAATACGATCCATGTCCACCAGCAAATTGCGATGCAATGCCCATCTCTGCTCCGGGAATATCCGGAAGTATGAATTTTTGCGGACCCCCGATTCCTTTTCCAAAAATTGGATTCTGAATAAAATTCTCAAGATATAATTTCCATGCTAATCCTCTGGAAACATCTTGCCCCATAAAACTTCCCGAGCTTAAAGTAGTCAATCTTCCTGTTTGTCCTTGAAGGACATTATTAGGTACAAAAAGCATAAAGATGATAATGATTATTCCTCCAGCTACTATTAAATAAATAAAATTTTTAGGTAAAAAGAAAAAGGAAAATACTAATATTGAAATAGTCACTCCAATCATTACTGTTCGGCCCCCGCTTAAAAAAACAAAAAGGAAAAAAATAGCTAGAACGATTAAACTCAGTTTCTCTTTATAAATATAATAAGCGAAAAAGGCAGGGATACCTATAATTGATGTTGTATCTAACCCGCTGATTCTGTATGCCGTACCGCCATAACGGCTAGGATTATATGGATTACTATCGTAATGAAAGAGACCTGCAAGAAAAGGTATATCAATTTTTAAAAAATATGAAAAGATTCGTAATATGCCTACAAATACTGAGAAATAAACAATTATTTTAAAAAATTTTTCAAAATTAAATTTATCATAATAGCTGGCTACAAAAATTATTGTTGTAAAAAAAATTAGAATATTGTTAAAAGAATTAAAATATAATCTTTTTACACCTTTTGAGTCAGCCGCAGCAACTACATTCTTCGTAAAAAATTCATTCTGAAGGATGCTGTTAAAGATTAAAACAGCCAGAATAATCAAAGCAAAAATAAAAATTTCTATTCCTTTATATCTTAATATTTTTATTCTTTTATTATTGGAATAAACAGGGTTTAGATCATTGATAAGTAAGAAAAATGTAATAATCGTTATCCATTCTATAAATAATAAACTAGGTATGGGCCCAGTATCTCCGAAACTTAATGGGAATAAGGCTGATAGAGAGAAAAGTGTATATTGATAAAACTTATCTAGTTTCAAATAAATCGATATAATTATTAGTATAAGAATAATTGATATCATAAATCAAAAGAATAATTTAATTTCCAAATATTTATTTGCCGAGATCTTTATAAATTTACTATTAACGACATAATCATAAAATGGTGAATAATCATAATTTAGCAACTCATATCCATTAGAATTCATGAATAATAGTTCGAATTCACTAGTTACAATTTTATTTTCATTTGATGTTACTACTTTTAATTCCGGATTAAGATTAATCCTGGAATAAAATAAACCTTCGTAGGAATCTTTTAATAAAAGACTGTTCTCTTCAATAATAAATTCTCTTGTTCTACTCTTTTTATCTTTAATAAAAAAAATATCCAAAGACAAATGATTTTCTGAGAATTTATTAATTCTATGATTATAATAATTATCTAATCCCCAATGAGAATGAGTATTCCAGTTTATACTGCTATCTTCTTTCGTATATAAAGTATTATGATAATCATACGAGCGAAATCTATCCCTCACTATTTTATCCCGCGTATAAGTTGCTGTGCCCGGATCAACAATTACCTGTTTTCCATATATCGACAATGCAAAACTTCCAGTGTCCAGATTATTATGTCCGCCTTTTCCATTCTGACCAATAGGAAAACATGGAACTAAAAGAGACATGTTTTTGTTTTTTAAAATATATGCTCCTCCATCTTTAAATGCGATGGATTTATCAGTCATCCGGGGCACTATTTTGATTTTATCTATTTTTACTTTATTTATTTCCGGAAGAAATAATGCAAGGTTATTATCTCGCCTTTGACACTGGCTTTTAAATTTATAATCAAATATATTTTCTCCTAAACTTAAAAGATAAGAATGATCACTTTCGACTGAATATGGATTATTATTAGTATTAAAGATTAAAAATCTGCCGCTGTCGTTATCACCTATCTGCGGTGCATTTCCCTTTTCATCAATATATGCCGCAGTATACTCTAGCATCTTAAATAATTTTGAATAATATACATTAGAAAAACTATTACCATTAGATATACCTATTATCGTTGAATACACGAAAATTTCAAGAACAAGCCGATGATAAGGTATTGATCCCTCAAAATCAACTCCATCTGGATAAATCTGATCCGTCATACACTCTTCCAAACCTTGAACCGCCTTATTAATCCATTTATCCGATTTGGGATGTTCTCTTAAACTTAATGCAATAAATAATAAACCAGCATATTCCGACACTGTATGATTGGTAGTAAGTTTTTTTTCTTTAAGAGGAAATGAACAAATATATTCAGCATGCTGTGACAATGATACGGAAACTTTTTCTTTTAACTCATTATCTGCACAAAAAAGATCCCAGAAAAAATTTAATGAAATGATCCAATTAACAGCTCTGATTGCTACATCCATGGCAGAATACCAATTAATCCCATAAAGGAACGGATTTTTCTCAATCCAATCTAAAATCAACATCCTTAATTGTTTGTAATATATTTCCTTCTTATTTGAAGAGGAGATAAAACTAAAACCAGTTCCGAAATAAAACCGTGAAACTTCCCAGGGAAATTTCATGTCCGCTCCTATTGATGCATATCTAATAGCTTTAATACGATCAAATTTTTCCAGTGGATAACTAAAACCTGACAAATAGTCCTTATGCCATTCTATATTTTCTAATTTAATTTTTATACCAAAAATTGAATAATAGCCATTAGGATCGAAATTAAAATTTTTATTAACATCTTTATTAATTTCCCATACGCGAGAAATATTACAACTTGAAAATTTTAATCTCTTTACTTTTTCTATTGTTACCCTTCTTTTCAGGTTCTTAATTCTACTTATATAATTTTCTATTATAAAGTATTTTTTTATTCTCAAGAAAAATCTCATTTTATTTCAATTTATACTTCAGATAAAATTGAAAAAATCTGCTGTGGAGTACTAATGCTTTTTTACTTTTGAAAAAAGAAGCTGCAAAAATAAAAAGACTTGAAAAAGGCATAGTCTTTTTGTTTAATTTTTTGTAAAACAATCTAAAATTTATCCAATCATTTTTAGCTGCATATTTTTTACATAAATTCATCAGCCACATATTTTGTTCAAATTTACCCATTTTATTACCGTGAAGATCAAGCAAGCGTTTAATGCCATCAATCATTTTATCAGGATTTTTAGAAACTGATATATCTGAATTTCTTACTTTAACAACACATTTTTTGCTAAAAAATATTTTTGAAATGTCTTTTAATCTCCAGAAAAATTCTACATCCTGTAGGGCAGGCTGCTCTGTATCAAATCCTCCTACTTTTAACAGAATTTCTTTTTTAACTAACCATCTAACTGTAAAACCAATCGAATCCACTGGTTTTAGATAATCTGTTACTTGCTTTTTTTCACCGTTTCGACCAAATAAATAAAAACTGGATACAACAAAATTATAATAGAAATTATTTTCCAGAATTGGTTTCATTTGTTCTTCGATTCTAAATAATTCACAAATATCATCATCATCCATAAAAGCAATATACTCACCGTTTGCCATTTTAATTCCGAAATTCCTGGCAGCATTTCCGCCTTTCCCATCATTGTTGTAGTAATTAAAAAACTTATATCTGTTTTTATATTCTGATAATATATCATCAGTATTATCTTGTGAATTATCATTCACTACAACTACCTCAATGTTTGTATAAGTTTGATTTACTACACTTTCGAGGCAGTCTCTTAAAACATCAGCCCTGTTATGAGTAGGAATAATAAATGAAACCAGAGGTAGCTCTTTACCTGTCATTAGTATCTTATCTTGTGTGAATTAATTTATTCCCGGATAATTTTTTACAGCTTCAAGTATTTTTTTAACATGTTTCCCCCATGAATTCTCTTTAAGCCATTGCGAATTATTTAAATAATCCGTACCCGAATTTTTTATTCTTCTGTATATTTTTGTTACTGCATCAACTGCAGATGACTGGCTGCCTGGTTCATAAGCTTCAGATATCCAGTTTTTCATTTGTTCCCTGAAACAGCCAATATCCGGGAAAACTACCGGCCGACTATAAGTTGCAGCCATAGGCAGAACTCCTGAGTTCAGACCGCTCATATGGCCCAATAAAATTATATCTGCAGAATTCATGAAGTAAGACAGTTCACTTGGTTTTATTGTTCTGTAATAGTATTTCCTGTTCTTTAAATTTATACTTTGCCTTATTTTATTCCTGATTCTTAATTTTAACTTTGCAGCACCTGAAAAGCCATCATAAACATAAATCCCTGCCGTCAATAAATATTTATTTTTTATCTCTAATTTTTTAAATACTTTTTCAATGAAATCTTCCCCTTTATATTTCTGCTGGCTGCCAAAATTTAAAATAATAAAATCCTTTGAAGATAAACCAATCTTTTTTATTGCTTCATTTTTACTTAAGTAAGAATATTCAATTAAATAATCCGGATGATGATTTACTAAATTATATTTGTTTTTAGCTTCAGGATAATAATCAATTAATATAGGAACAGACTTATTACAGTGATGCACCAGAATATCTGAATATGAAATGACAAGATTAAAAATTTTTTTTACAAATTCTAATTTTTTTTCTCTATGGGGTTCAATATTATGAATAGTGTGAACAATAGTTGCGCCGTTCTCTTTAAACCATCTTAATCTTCCCTCTATAATTGAAAACCTCTCTGTCTCTGAATATGTTGAAAAGGGATATACATTTAATATTTTTTCCGGCCATTGAATATGCAAGATATCTGGTTTTAGGTTAGTTAAGTAAAAATTGCGAACTCCGCATACTACTATATTATTCTGTTTCTTATATGCTTCAATAAGAGAAGCTACATAAGAGTTATTTATCGGTTCATCCGCTATGAATATTATCATATTTTGATAATCTATTTTAAATTCTCACCTAAACGAGTAGCTGTCATTTCTACCCCGACTAAATTTATCATACCCAGTGTAGTCGGGGGAGAAATCTTGCGTTCTGAAAATATCTCTCGTTTTGATTTTATTTAGTCTGTCAAAATAACTCTTCATTTCTTTTTGGCTATCTACTGTAGTAAAATTAACATCGGGTTTGGGCGGAATTTTATATACTACTGTAGTAGTATCGAAGTTATTAAAGACTTCATACTTTTTAAATTTAACAAAGAAAGAGTCGGCTTTTAAAAACCTTATACCCCATACTGTATTAATGATTAGCCACTTATCTGAATCTTTATGTAATAAAAAATTAATAAGTCCGGGTGCCGTATAAATCAGATTAGCTCCTGTCCACCTTTCTTTTGTGCCGTTTAAAACTGAAATTCCGGGAAATTCCACGTTATCCGTATAATCCTTATAAATATAGTCAACCCTTTTTAAATAAAACTCACTTAGCTGCTCATCAATAATTACAATATCTCCTTTTTTAAGATTTCTATTAACATATTCATCGGGTGTTCTTACATCCCACCTGGGATAATAATGGTCTTTTAATTTTTTACTGTAATGTTCCCTGAAATTTACATTTCTGCTGTCAATATTATATAAATGATAAATGTTAAAATCTTCTGAAATAACCAGATAGCCGATAATTAATATTAAAAATGATCCCAGTTTTATTTTATTCTGAAGGTTAAATTTGTTAATTACTCTTTCAATTGTTGAAAGATTTAATAAAATCAGTAACGGATACAGAAAGAAGAAATATCTTGTTTTAAAGTATGTTAAATTAAGTGTGGTTACAAATAACATCAATAGTAAAAAGATGAAAAATAAAAATTTAAACTCTTCTTTTTTATTATCTTTTAAAAATATTGTAAATAATATTCCCACAATCAGAAGAAATACTGTAATATATGTCAGGTGCGGTATTGTATCCCTGAAAAGTGCATACGCTTCATATAAATTAGGATAATTTGTGAATTCTTTCCAGACAAATTTTAATGAAAACAATGTACCCGCTATTTCTTTACCCGGATAATAATAATGCCATGACTTTGTAAAAACGGCATAGACAGAATAAAAAATAAAAGGGGTTAATATACTGACCAGAAGAAATTTATAGCTCTTTTAAATTCATCAATACTGATCCAATTAATTAATATAAATAGTGCGAATACAAACAGAGCTAATCCGAATGAATTAAAGAAAGATAAAACAATTAAAAATAAGAACGATAATTTAGGAGATAATTTTAATTCCTCTTTCCTGTACAATTTTATAAAGCAATAAACGGAAATAATAATAACAAAGAAAAACAGAATGAACCAGATTGGATTTGCACGTAATGTTGAAAGAAGAATTAATGGGATCCTGAACTTGCCCCCTGATCCTGCCCCCATAACCTGGTAATTAATGTCCGGCGGTAAATTATTACCGGTAGTCCCTAATGAAATAAAATTAAAGCTGTTATAAAAGTAAGCCGACAGGAACACCGCTGTACATATAACAAATTTTGAAAAAGATTTTTTAATTTTACGAGTTTCTGAAAGATCGAAGGTTCTTCGGGAATGATTCCATATAAATGGAAAGAAATTCAATAAAGCAAGGAAAATACTGGCCTCATATAAAAAGATACTTATGAAACTAAGAATAAAAAGCCATTTAAGAGATTTTTGATCATTTTCTATTAAATTTTTATAAAGAAAATACATGTACCAGGTAAAAACCAAAAGAAAAGGTGAATACATCCTGGCAAACCGTGCAAATTCAACTTCCCAGACAGAGAAACAAAAAACAACTGCTACTGTAACAGCTAATGTTTTACCTGCTACCTTTTTGCTCAACAGATAAAGCGGCTGAACTACCAGTATATTTGTTATTACAGGAATAAATCGTGCGGCAAACTCAACTTTTAATCCCAATAAAAGCAATCCTGCAGTTAAATACTGATAAATAATTCCTCTGTCATAATAACCGCCATATTTAAAGCGGGGTAAACCATGCTTTAAAATACTCTCAATCGATTTTACCATATAATATTCATCAACAGTCAGCGGCCATTTCCCCAGACCTTTAATCCTGATCAGAAAACCTAAAATAACTGCTATAATTAATATAGTTGTCAGTAATATATTTTTTTTATTTTCTAGTAGATCGAAATTGACTGAGTTCATTAGTTAACTTTATTTTTGGTCAAAAATATTTGGGATACATTTATGAGTTTTAACAAGTGCCAGTCACCTTTACTGGTATTTAATTATCTTTTCACATTTAATAAGGTGACTGGCACTTATCACAAGTAACATAAGTTAATTATTTTAACAAATCGTTATAAATTTCATGATATTGCGCTGCAATTATATCCCATGTTCTGTTTTTAATAATCCAATCTTGGGCATTTTTCCCTAAATTTTGTCTAAGATTAGTATCTTTGGCTAAATGCACACATATTTCAGCCAGATGTTCATGATTGTCTGCCTTAAAGAATAAACCTGTTTCCCCATCAATTACCATTTCTTTTAATGCATTTACGTCACTAACAACAACAGGTTTACCGCTTGCCATTGCTTCCAGCGGTTTTAAAGGGGTTACTATTTGCGATACCGGTGCATTTACCCTGGGAACAACAAACACATCTATTAAAGAATAGTAAGCAGGTATCTTATTGTTTTCAATCCTGCCCAGCGTTAAAAAATTATCTTCTATATTATATTCTTTTATCATCGACTTTATAGTTTCAAGATAATTGCCGTTTCCAATTAGTAAAAAAACTGCATTGGGAATTTCTTTTATAATTTTCGGCCAGCTTTTAACAATTATCTGAATTCCTTCGAGCCATCTGACATTAGTAATATATCCAAATATTATTTTATCATCTAATTTTAAACTTCTTAAGTAAATTTGTATCCTTACCTTTATTCATAAATTTATTTATATCTACACCGTTAGGAACAATTTCAATCTTATTTGGATGGATCCCTCCTTTAATCAAAACATCTGTAATACCTTTACTGATCGCAATACACTTATCAGCTTTTTGACAAGAATTAATTTCAAGACTTACAGCTTTCATTATATCAGCATTAAAATCCTCAGTGGAGAGATCCCAAAATCCTCTCACCTCATAAATAAGTTTCTTCTTCAGAAATTGATTAATTGTATATGCCTCATTAAATGTAATTGACGGTGAGTGGGAATGAATAAGATCGACAGGACCTAGTTCGGATAAAATATACTTATAATACTTATATAAGATTTTTTTATTTCTTGATGAATAGAATTCTCTTTTAATACGATTTGTAAATTTGTTATTTCCTGTAACAAATCCGGAGATCAGCTTAAAAACATAATCACTATTAAGCTCATTATATGCTGAATAGTATTTGATTCCATCATATTCATTTTTAGGAAGAAATTTTAAGTTTCTAAAATAATTCTCAAATAAAGATTTGACTGAGATCGCAGCACTAGGTATTATACCATTTTTTTTCTCAGATTTTAATATTGAATGAGTCCTCAGGGTATATCCTGATTGAATTGGAGGCCCATTGTAAACATAATGAAGTACTTTCACTCCCATTTAGATCTTTCCGACTTTTAAAATATTAGTTAATCCATCAATAAAATTTTATACTAAATAAATACAGATTTAAGGTTAAGCGATCGACCAAAAAGTAATTTTTTGTATGAAATCTGTCAGGCTGAGACATTTAAAAAGACTTTACCTTTAATAATTAAATTAGTGACACACTCTAATTTGTCATTCTGAACGGAACGAAGTGGAGTGAAGAATCTCCTGCTCCATTACTTGCACCATATAAGATTTATAAAGGTGTCACTAGCTGCCTGAGAGTGACTAAAAAGAGTCGTTATCATTTCGACCGACCTGCCTGCCGGCAAGGCAGGAGGGAGAAATCTTGCGTTTTGAAAAGATTTCTCGGTCGAAGACTTCCTCGAAATGACACTTCCTTACTTTTTGGTCACCCCTTTTAAACTCATATTTTTAACTGTTTTAAAAGTTTCCAATCTCAGGCGATCAACTTGAGTAAATTTAGTCTAAATTTCAGTTGTTTTTTTAATTTTCTTTCTATCATTAAAATAAAAATAAAATTTTATAAAAAAGTTTGGTATTAACCTCTCATATTTTTCTACAAGCCAATCGAATGTATCTCCCTTGATTGGATATGGTAAAAAAACTATAATTGATATAAAAACAAATATGTTAATAATTACTGTCACTACAAGCTTAACCTCATATGATATGTAGCTAAAATATTTTTCAATTAAGAGTACCAATCCTAAATTAAAAACTGCCATTATTAATAAATTCCCCAATCCGGGAATTAAAGACTTATAGAAATTTTTCCAGTTAGATTCAATTATCTTCAATGCAAGCCAGCTTTGCGCGAAAAACATCCAAACAAGTGCGATAATAACCGCAAACGCAACACCTTCTATCCCGAATTTTATTGTATATAGTGCGCAGCCTCCTAAAACCAGGAAGTATATAAGCTGCTGAAAAACTTCCGCATATATTCTCCCGGTAGCCTGAGCCATTGCACCGGAATATGATAATGTTGTTCTTAATATGCCTCCGAATGCTAATATCCGGAATACCGGTACTGTTCCAGCCCATTTAACCCCGTATAATCCTTTAATTATATAGTCTGCATCGATCATCATCACAATAAGTATAGGAAAAAGAAAATAAGTTACGGTTTTTATAACCCTGTGATATGCTTTTTGAAGCTTTTGTACATCATTTTGAGCTGCTGCAAAAGCAGGAAATAATACATTATAAATTCCACCCGCAACTCTTGTTATCGATTGTGTCATTAAATTAAAAGCACGTGTATATAAACCAAGAGCATAAGGATCCATAAACCTTCCGATTATAAGATAATCAACATTTGATGAACCATAAAGCAGAATACTGCTGAGACTTACGCCACTTCCGTATCCTGCTAATTCCTTGAATTCTTTCTTTTTAATTTTGAAGGATATTTTAACTGGGAATTTATAAACACTTATAACTACAGCAAGACTCTGAGAAGCAATTCTTCCATATACAAGACTCCAGACACCAAATCCCAAAACTGCTAGTGTGGAACTCGCCAATCCGTAGAAAATTGATGTTGAAATATTAATCAGCATTATAGTCTTAAAATCTAATCCTCGCATTATCTGGGAATAGCTTACCGTAGTGATTCCTTTAAGTATAAATATAATTGCCAAAACTCTTAATATAGATATTAGACGCGGTTCATGATAAAATTGCGATATTACAGGAGCACTAAAATAAAAAAATAGAAAGATTATAATACTAGATAGTAAAGTAACAGAAGTTGCAATCTTTATATGACTCTCGGTAAGATTTTTTAATCTGATAACCGATTTACCCATACCGAGTGTGGAAAAAAGCTCTGCTAACCCTGTAAAGACAACAACCATTCCGATCAATCCGAATTCTTTAGGGGTTAATAATCTTGCTAAAACAATCCCTACAATTGTTGTGACAATTGAGTTAACATAGTTATTCAGCATATTCCAGTTTAATCCGGATAATGTTTTATCTGTTAATGATTTCGGCATACAAATAGGATTAGCTTATAATATTAAATTGGTAATTATGTTATAGCACAATATGATAATTAAATAACAAGTGAATAAGATTGTTTAATTATTGATTAATTTTTTATTATAATAATCATAGTAAAATAAAGTGGAAATAATATATAATTTTGTAATATTATTATTGTTTATTAATTCACCTTCTTTATTTAAAAGTACTTTTTCTATTTCGTTTTTATTTAGATAAAACCATAATTCAGAAGAAGATTGGTCAAGTATTATTGTTCTAATATCATTTAATTTTTTCTTAAACCAGTAGACTCTATCGATTGCAGGGATAATATTAACTTGAGTGATAGTTTTGTTTTTTTTATCGGTAATTTTCATAAGTTCTTTTATTCCTGCAGCTTGTTTTTTTATGAGATCTTTTATCTTCCTTGAATAAATTTGATAATATAAATTTTGGACACCATATTTTTTTTTATCCGAGCTGCTGTAAAAAGGTATATTCATAAGTTTTTTATTTAATAATTTCATTAATTTATAATGAAGCGGATAAATTATTTTATAAATAGGAGATATGGCCATAGCAGAACTTAAAAAATCTTTGTTACAAAAAATATTAAAATAATCGGCTTTAGATTTTTCAATTCTCCAGTTATTTGCTACATGTCTTCCAACTCTTTCCTTGAGATAAAATAGATCGGGCAGAACTCTCAGGTCTAAACCTTTTTCCATACAACTACTAACAAAATTATATAAATAACTCTCTCCCAGTTTATTAGCCGACATGTTAATAATTTTATTACTATTATCAATTATTCTTTTACTGAGATGTTTGGACATAACTTTTTCATCAATTTTACCGGTAAATAAATCCATTGAAGAATAAGTTACGCGTGCTGCTTCTGAACCCTGGGACGTCAATCTAACTTTTATTTTACCGGTTTTATCAAAATGTGCCGTAAGTATAGGGATGGACCATAGTGAAGATAAACCATCATTTTGGACAATAAATTTATAAATATATTCATCCCATTTATCAATTAAGATAGCGTCGTTAATTTCATTTGTCCTATGATAAAGATTAAAATATTTTACAATGAGTAGAGCAGTCTGAAATTCTCTGCTGGCCGGATTACCGGTTGTGTAATATTCAGCTTCTATATTTTCGTTTATCAAATAAGCAGCAATCAAACGTGAATCGAATCCTCCTGTTAAAGGGCATTCTATATTAAAATTTTCATTAATAATAGACAAATTATTTGACATCTTTTGAGCAAGTATTTTTACGCTTCTATCGTCCAAAATTTGTTTCGTATTAATTTTCACATTTGATAAAGCAAAATATGTATTTTTTTTTATTTGATGTTTTTTATTGTCCCATTTCCAATGCTGTCCTCCCTTTACGACCTTGATATCCTTTATTAAGGTATTATCTGAAGCAACCCAGCCGATGCTTAGAAAGTAACTGATTCCGTGCGGATCTAGTTGAGATATGTTAACCGCTTTTTGAAGCAAAAACACACTATTACTTATTAAGAATTTATCCTTATTTTGATAATAATAAACTTGCTCCAATCCCAAAATATCTGTAATTATATCGATGTTATTTGTATTTTTATTGAATCTTATTATTGAAACCTGTCCGTCAAAATTGTATTTTAGTTCATCAAAACTTCCCAGAATTTCTTCTGCTCTATGCGCTTGAATTCTCCTGCAAGGATCTAAAGGTAAACCGCTGTAAAAAAGAATATAATTATTATCTTCAGCTACATAATTTCTTCTGCCTAACAATTCTTTCTTATTACTTAATGTTAAAATAAAGCTCGTTGAATTATTATATTTATATCTTTCCCCATCTTTAAGATCCGGATACACATCGGTAATCTGCTTCAATCCGACATCTGCTCTTTGATAATAACTTTCGGGTACATTTGTTCCTGATATAAATAAGATCATATTACTTTAAAGATTATCTCTGTTCTAGTTTAACAACAGAAGCTATGTAAAATTCTTTCATTTGGGTCAAATCTTGAGGATCACTCTTAAGAGGCTCTCAAAGTAATTCAAAATATCCTGCGTAACTTCACTTAATAAAATTTAATTAGATATATTAGTTCAGTATCCTAATTTAGATAATTACGGTTATAACTATTTAGTCTATTTCCTAATTCTCTGGAAAAAATTTCAGCTCCGCTTAAATTTAAATGAGAAGAATTGTATAAATATTTCTTGTTATAACATAATGAATCCTTTGAATAGTCCCAGAAAGGGATATTATTTGAAGCAGCCATCTTTGAAAAGATAGAATCCACTGTATCTTTTTGCGGGATCATTTCATGTAATCCATAATACATTGGCGCTTGTACAAATATTAAATTGATATTCTTTTTTTTACATTCTATAATTAAATTTTCAAGATAATCAAAACCAAACTGAAGCGAATGCCATGGAAAAGTTAAATATTTGTGTGTTAATTTAAATTTTTTAAAATCCTGATTCCATTCTTTATTAGTACCAATAAATCCTTTATAATATCTTGATTTCGTTTTTTTTTCTAATCCCATAAATGATTTTAATCCTAAAATAAATGTGTGCCTTAGTCCCCTATATTTATATAAAGGAATAATTTTCTCTAACCAGATATTCTTATCTATCTCTTCCAAATTACTTGAAACAGCTTGATGGGATAAATAAGGAAGGAATTGAGCTTTCCCAAAGATATAATCTTCTTTTAGAAGCATTATAATATCTAAATCTTGAATTAAAATTCTGGGAGGCTTATTATGAGATAAATATAATTCCCATTTAGCATTCTGCATTACAAATCTTCCGCCTGAGGTTCCAAAATTATAGCACGAAAGTCTGGTGTAATTTTCAATGATTTTTGAATCATACTGGACAAGGGCTCTGGAAGAGCCTAGTACAATAATGTCCGGATTTATTCTGCCTTTAAAAATTTCATTCCACTCTGCATAATTTCCATAATTATAATTTTGTAACCCGTTATCGACAATAAATTGCAGCGCAAAACTTAAAGCTAATATGATAATACTATAAAGAGATATTTTAACTAAAAATTTCCTCATGATTAAAATTGAAAATATATAAATGTTGAGGCTGCATTCTGCATAAACAAAAATATTAATACTAGTACCAACGCATAGACGGCTCGCCTTATGACCGGATTAAATTTGCTAAAACGCTCTTCACAATTATCATATCTGAAAAGGAACCATTCACTAAATAAAAAAATAAAGAGAAGAAATATCGTATGTCTTGAAAAGAAATTATTGTTTACAGGGAAAAATTCATGGCTGAAAATCCCGCTAATATATTTAATCCCTTCACCAAGACTAGGTGCCTTAAAGAACACCCATGCAAAAGAAGTTATAGCAAATGTTGTTCCCATCTGGATAATTTCTTTTACACTTGGAAAAAGTTTCCCTTCCGCTACTATATTAATATTCTTTCCGCTGCGGCCGGTAATGATCAGTGGGATAAAATAAATACCGTTTAGACCACCCCAAACAATAAAAGTCCAGTTTGATCCATGCCAAAGACCACACAACAAAAAAGTTATGAGAACTGCAATTATTCCGCCCCATGTTCTAAGATTTCTAAACTGTACATTCAATGGTATAAATAGATAATCCCTTAGCCAGTTAGAAAGACTTATATGCCATCTTCTCCAGAATTCTGCTATATCTCTGGAAAAATATGGAGTTTTAAAATTGGTCCTCAGATTAAAACCGATGAGTTTGGCGGAACCTATAGCAATGTCTGAATAACCTGAGAAATCACCATAAATTTGAAAAGCAAAATATAATATACCCATTATCAGTACTGAAGCAGGTTGAGTTTCAGAACTTTTAAATATTTGATTTGACAACACTGCACAATTATCTGCAATAACAACCTTCTTAAACAACCCCCACAAAATTTGACGCATTCCGTTAACTGCCTGATTATATTCAAATTCTTTTTTCTTAAAAAACTGAGGGAGTAGAGTATCACCCCTCTCTATTGGTCCGGCTAGTAATAATGGGAAAAAACTGACAAATGAAAAAAATGCAATTATATCCTTTGTTGGCTTGTACTTTGTCCTGTATATGTCTATTGTATAACCAAGTGTTTGAAATGTATAAAAGCTTATCCCTATAGGCAGTATTACATTTAGTGTTACCTTATCCGCCTTGAAACCAACTGCATTAAATAATTCTACTGCTGATTCTGCAAAAAAAGAGAAAAATAATTAATGTAAGAAATCTCCAGTCCCACCAGGAATAAAAAATATAGCTGGCAGCTAATAAAAATATATTTTGAAGTCTTAAATTATTTCTCAGTAAAAACCAGAATACAAAAAATACTATAATTAGAAAAAACGCATACTGAAGCGAATTAAATTGCATTAATGAAAACTCCAAATTCTGGCCATATAAATATTTTAAATCTTCTAATTTTTCTTATCTAAATTAAAATATTTTAGTTTTCTTGCTTGGCTAACTCACTTCTATAAAATATACTATTAATTGAATCTGCTAATTCCTTAGAAAAAAACTCTGCACCTTTATTATTTAAATGAGATAAATCGTAAAATAAATTATTTTTAAAAATAAATTTTGGATCGTTGCTTAGATCAACTATAGGGATTTTATATTTGGCAGCAATTGAGTCCATACATCTAAATGAAGCACTATATTTTAGATAATTTAACCTTCCACCAATAGGGAAGTAATTTGGTGATATACAAAAAATCAGTTTTGATTTTTTTAAGATAGCGTTTCGCACAAATTCTTCAAAAATATCTACGAAATTTGCATCTAAAAATTTACTTTTATTATTAAAAAACGATTGGATATTTGAATAGTCAATATTAGCTGAATAGTTAATATGACCATATAAAGGTCGAAAACCATTATAATCTTTTTGATGTATAAATAGATACCTCATCAGATGTAATATTTTAGAATTATATCTATAGGTTTCTAATAAAAGTTTAAAAGATTCCCAATTTCCTTTTAGATTAATAAATTTTCTCATTATTTCCTTATGATCATCGTAATAAGGCAATAAATCGGCAAGTCGATCATAAAACGGATCAAATTTTCGAAGCATTTCCGGATCAATATTTAGAATTATAACATTTGGACTATATCTCTTTAGCATCATTTCTTCAATTGCTGTAGAATAAAGTATGCCTTCACCCTGGACTCCTGCGTTATAACAACTAAATCCTGTTTTCTTTGCTAAAATGGAAGGGATATAATTTCTATTAGCTCTTGAACTACCAAATATCACCATTTGAGCATCAGTTTCGTAAATAGAATAGTTCATTCTATAATATTTACCTGTTTTTTCACCGAAATAGATAGCTTTTAAAACTGCTCCGGTAATTCTATCGGCGACTAAAAAAATAATTACGAAAATAAATAATTTGGCAAATAATTTTTTATAGTTACTGTTGATTTTCATTAATTTTTATTACTAAAATTGAAAATAAATAAATTGACTGCCGCCTAAAACACCTGTTAATATTATCAGGAACAAAAGAAATAGATATGCAGAATACCTGATTATTATATTTGAATTATTCATAAACGAATACTTTCCGCTGAAAAACTCAAACTTAAATTCACTTACTACTAAGATAGTAATTGCTATAATTGCATATATAGGTGTAACGACATCATCTCCTTGCGGTATAAATAAAGGACCGGATATATTGATGATTTTATTTACAATATGAAACGCATCGGTTACGGTATTTGCTCTAAAAAAAATCCAGGAAAAAGAAACCAGAATAAAAGTAAGTAATATTTTACCTCCATCCTTTACAAAAGTAAAATTGTTAGCAGACAATTGTTTATTTCTAAATTTCGAAATCGTTATATTAAATGCTAAATATAAACCTTGAATACCTCCCCATATAATGAACGTCCAATTGGCGCCATGCCAAAGACCACACAACAAAAAAGTTATAAGAACCGCAATTATTCCCCCCCATATTCTCAGATTTCTAAACTGTACATTTAATGGTATAAATAGATAATCCCTCAGCCAGTTGGAAAGACTTATATGCCACCTTCTCCAGAATTCTGCAACATTTCTTGAAAAATACGGATTTCTAAAATTTGTAGTTAAATTAAAACCCAATAGTCGTGCAGAACCTATTGCAATATCCGAATAACCCGAAAAATCACAGTAGATTTGAAATGCATAGAAAAGTGTAGCAACGATAAAGGTTATCCCTGAATGATGTTCAATATTATTATAGACTGCATCCACATAAATGGCAACTCTATCTGCAACAACAAGTTTCTTAAATAACCCCCACAAAATTTGACGCATTCCGTTAACTGCCTGATTATATTCAAATTCTTTTTTCTTAAAAAACTGAGGGAGTAGAGTATCACCCCTCTCTATTGGTCCGGCTAGTAATAATGGGAAAAAACTGACAAATGAAAAAAATGCAATTATATCCTTTGTTGGCTTGTACTTTGTCCTGTATATGTCTATTGTATAACCAAGTGTTTGAAATGTATAAAAGCTTATCCCTATAGGCAGTATTACATTTAGTGTTACCTTATCCGCCTTGAAACCAACTGCATTAAATAATTCTACTGCTGATTCTGCAAAAAAATTGAAATACTTAAAGATCCCCAGCAGACCTAAATTTATAAATATAACCAGTAACAGAATGAATTTTCTTTTACGTTCCTCTGTATCAGGATCATATTTACCGAGTAATATTCCTACAATATAATTTACTGAGGAGAGAAAAATAATTAATGTAAGAAATCTCCAGTCCCACCAGGAATAAAAAATATAGCTGGCAGCTAATAAAAATATATTTTGAAGTCTTAAATTATTTCTCAGTAAAAACCAGAATACAAAAAATACTATGATTAGAAAAAACGCATACTGAAGCGAATTAAATTGCATTAATGAAAACTCTCAATTTTACAACTCACCAATTAAAAAAAACGGTTCAACCGGTTTGCGTTTTACCAAATGCTAAAAAATTAAATTAAAATTAGCTTATTATACAAATTATTAGTATGATAATAATTTGAACGCCAATTAAAAATTGAAGCCGGTATTTTTTGGTTAGCAAGATTTTATTAGGTATGAATGAATATAATTTTAAGAATTATTATTCTCTAATTTTAAATTGACTAACTTCTGCAATTCACCAATATTCTTTAAGCGAAGTACTTCCAGGTTTTTAAACCTGATTTTATAATGCTTTTCTACAGCAAGAATTACGTTTACATGGTTCAATGAATCCCAGCCGGGAACTTCCGGTGCTGTCGTTTCATCTTTAAAATCAAAGTCATCTAATTTTAAAGTAGTTAAAATTATATTTTTTAATTCATTTGAAATCATATTAGCTCCATTTAATTTCTTCATTATTAATAATCCTATCCCGGTTGGCTTTCCGGCTAGGTTTTCCCGCCGAACTTTTTATCAGCCATCTCGGCGGAACAAGATAGATATTTCTAATGGATAAGTCCATATCCATACCGGCTTTTACAATATTCATTTTTAATTGCTTCATATCATTTTCGTTGCTTAAATTAGTTTCTGCAATTACACTGATCTGTTCACTCCCTATTTCAATATCGTCCTGGCCGAAAGCGACAACTCTACCGGGAATTACCCCATTTACTTTGCTTACTGCATCTTCAATGTCCTCAGGATAAACGTTATTACCGGCAACAATAATTATATCTTTCTTTCTTCCGATTATATAATATTCATCACCATACTTGAATCCATAATCACCTGTGAAATACCAGCTATCCCGTAATACTTCCGCCGTCTTTTCAGGATAATTCCGGTATCCGTCGAACATTGATACGGATTTAATTGCTATCTCCCCGATAGAATTACTGTTTATTTCATTCCTGTTTTCATCAACAATTTTAATTTCACATCCTTTTATTACCTTGCCTGATGAAACACAGCTCCTTGAAAAATCGGAATTATTATGAAGTTTAATTTTACCTTTTGACATTTCCTGTCTATCCACTGATAATACCGAAGGATTAATCCCGGGTTCAGTCTGTGTAATGGCATATGTGGTTTCTGCCATAGCATAACAGGTTGATAATGAACCTGATTTCAATCCATATTTACTAAAACGCTTATAAAACTTTTGATGACTTTCATCGCGAACCGGTTCACTGCAATTTATAAACATCCGCATACTATTTAACGATACATTATCAAGTTCATCATCCTGAATTTTATCGGCCATCATATTGTAGGAAAAATTAGGAAGCCAGGTAATTGTAGCATTTTCTTTTGATATTGCTTCAAATAATAATGAAGGTATCATAACCCATTCAAAAGGATTTATTTGTATGGAAGGGATACCAAAGGCAAGCGGTAAATGAAAAGCAGCTATTAATCCCATATCATGATACAGCGGAAGCCAGCTCACAACCTTATCGTTATTATTTAATCCGATTGCTTCAGCATAATTTTCAACATGTGTCAGAACAGCTTTATGAGATAATAATACAGGTTTTTGTAATCCCGTAGTTCCCGAAGAATGCTGCAATAAAAAAGGATCTATACCTTTAATAATATTATGCAAAGCATTAACTTCTTTAAGAAAAGCTTCATATTTATTTTCAGATTTTTTTTCTTCCGATTTCCATCTTCCATCTTCCATCTTCCATGTCAACGGGAAATGCATACCTTTGATAGTGCTTCCTTTTTTTTCTATTAATGGTTTAATAACCGGTTCAATTTCTTTCTCAGTTAATATCCAATCCAGCCCGGAACGCTGTGACATTCCTTCAATACCCTGCCTGAATTTATCCGGATGTAATCGTGGATTAGGATAAGCAAGAACTGCCGGTATTGCTCCTAAAAAAGAAATTGCCATATATAACGGATAAAAATCCGGTTTATGACGGATAATTAATGCGCAAACTTCTCCTTTTTTAATTCCATTTTCACTTAGTAGAAAAGCAATTTTTTTTGCTGTAGAAATTAATGAAGAAAATGTCCATCTATATGGTTCTTCCCCTGCATTCCAGTGTATAATTGCTTCATGGTTTGGGTATTTCTCTGCATTTTGGTACCATTGCTCCCAGACTGTTCTACTATTAATCATTTATGCATTTTTCCTTTTCTATTAATGTTGAAATTTAATATAGTTGCTTTCCAATTATTTACAGCTTCGCCCCGTCACTCACATCAAATTATTGATGCCGACCAATCCAAAAATAAGTGACATTAATGGGCCCAATTATCAAGTTGTGTAAAATTTTAAAAAGTCATTAATTATTAATTCTTGGTAAAAAGAAAAAAGAATCGAAATGTCAAATACTTTTGATTCACTATTTCTATTAAATTCAATATAAATTTTTTAATAATAAAAACTGATAATCTAAAAATATTTCATTCACTATAAATTTTGGATGTAAAATTTAATCTTTTAACAAAATGAAGTCTATAAATTTTATCAAATTTTATGCCTTGTTTTAGGAACAAAAAAAAATAAAAAATATGCTATGAATATAATGTTTTTGTTACAAAATGAGAAAATAGTTAAAGATCTAAATGATAATATTATTTAGGACTATAAAACTGTAATATGGAGGTCTAATTTTTATACTTATCACAATATAAATATTTCTTAAAAAATTTTTGGATCAGTAAAAAACATTCAATTAAATCTATTTCAAAATTGGTATTTAGATAGGTTTCTAAGTTTAAAAAATTTGCTTTTAAATATTTTTGGTCTATTTCATTTCTTGTGAGTTTAATAATTATTAATTTTAATAGTGGATAATTTTGAATTAAAAATTCAGATAAAAATCTAGATAAATCATATTTAATCAGATGTAAGATCTACCTTCTATATGAAATTAATTCACAGATTAAATATAAAGAGCTTCATTTTTTTTTGTTTTTAGATGTATTTTTTCGGCATTATAATTGGCTTTGTAAAATGATTTTTGATTTAATATAGAAACGCGAGTAAGGTTTATGTTGAAATTTTTGTATTTAGTTCTTGGTGTTTGCTTAAATGTTTCCTTCCTTTTTGCTCAAACAACGTATTATGTTTCAGCTTCTCAAGGCAATGATTCAAATTCTGGTACTGTACAAACTAGGCCATTTAAAACACTGCAAAAAATTGAAAGCCTGGCTCTAAAACCAGGCGACAAAGTTCTGCTCAAGCGAGATGATATATGGTATGAAAATTTAAGTCTCTCAAATATACATGGTACCCAAAGTCAAAAAATAATTTTTTCAGCTTATGGAAGTGGAGTTAAACCGGTTCTAAATGGAAGAGAGGTTATCAATTCTGGTTGGATGAGTTTAGATAATCATATATGGTCACATCCACCCATAAGTACTTCTACTAAAAATATGATGTGGTTAGAGGGAAAACTAATAAAAAGAACAGGTGGGAATAGTGAATGTTATGACGGAGGCGGCAGACCTGCTACTACAGCAAATATGATGGATAGTATATCTGTTTTAAAATCTTTAGGTTGGAATTATAGATTTCAAGCATATGGAAACAGTACTATTTTTCTCTACTCAAATTCTAACCCGGATAAAGTGTATAATATGATTGAAGTTGAAGGTAGTAAATGGATGATCACATTAACTGATTGTGATTATTTAGACATAAGTAATATTCAAATAGAAAAGTCTAATCAGGGAATACGAATTGCCGGTTCTCCTGATGTAATAATTGATTCTATTCAAATAGCTTATGTAACGACGAATAGTATATATATAACAAAGAATGGGAATAAAAAATCAGAGAATGTAGAAATCAAGAATTGCAACATTGATGTAGGTATTGAAAATGCGGAAAATGGTACATACCAATATTATTGGGGTAGAGGCAATATGGGGATTAAAGTAGAGAATGGAGCAGATAATGGATTGATTCATAATAATGTTATAAAAGTCCATCAAGCTGCTATTTTCTTCATAGCAGATAATGACCTAGTTTCGGATAATACTGTGAACAATTGGCGAGTTTATGATAATACCTTAGATTTTACCGGTTTAAATTGGGGTAGAGCATTTAGTACGTTTGGATCTGAAACAAGTTGTACAAACAATAAATTTTATAGAAATATTATAATTGACCAAAGTATAGGTAGCTCATTTGGCGGATATAGGAATGCGTATTATTTTAATGTCTGGAAATCTGACAAGATAAAAGGCTACTATGGTTGGGGTGAAATTGTTCCCTTCTATCAAAGTACAAGTGGCACTATTGATAATGATGTATCTAAAGGAACACTCGTATTCAATAATACATTTTATGATCTCGATGGAATTTTAACAAGACCCGGTGGATTGAATGATAAAATTTTTAATAATTTAATAGTAAAATATGATCAAAAACCAGAATTACAAACACATAATCCTAAATATACAGATCTTATTTATTATAATTACAGATTAGATTCTTTTAAAAATAATTATATATATGATTCATCTGTAACTGCATCCACTCCAATTATCAGAATATCTGATAAGGATTATTCTATAACTAGCCTTAATACTCAATCATTTAGTGGTGGTAATTTCGTATTGAAATCGGATCCATTTATTGGAAATCCCAACAGTAAAAATTGGGAAGTTGATGCAACCTGCCAAGGAAAAGGATTAAAAATCGATGAATATTTATCACCCGGATTTGTTGATCTTGAAGGTAATATAGTTAATCAACTGTCGCCCAATATTGGTGCACTTGATAATTCATCAATTAGTCCCACAGGATTTAGGGTTTATCTTCAAGGGCCTTTTTATAATGGCCTAATGAAGACTGAACTTAATAATGAAAAATTAATTCCGCTATCACAACCATATAATATTTCACCCTGGAATTATTCTGGCAATGAATCTGTTTCATCTATACCTTCTGATATTGTCGATTGGATACTTGTTGAATTGCGCTCCTCTGCTTCCCCTTCATCTATAGTTTCAAGACAAGCTGCATTCTTAAGAAATGATGGAAGCGTTGCAGGTCTCGATGGAGTAAGTCCTTTAACATTCGGCAGCGATTTAACAGGTTCTTACTATATCGTCGTAAAGCACAGGAATCATCTTTCTGTGATTAGCTCCCAACCTGTAAAATTAGTCAACTCTTCTATCCAATATGATTTCACGACCTCCCAAAATAAAGCTTATGGTGATAGTTCATTGGTAGATCTGGGAAACGGTGTTTATGGTATGATAGGGGGAGATGTTGATGCCAACGGAACAATCAATGATACAGACGTTATTGATGTCAGCCAGAATTTGTTCAGTAATGGTTACAACCAGGAAGATGCCGATATGAATTCTCCTGTTAATGTATTGGACTATAAGCTACCTAATAACAATAAATCTAAGACTACCAATGTTAAATAAATAACTCGAATCATTTTAGATAATATTTAGAAATCCGGTTTTTTTTGCCGGATTTTTTTATTAGGAAATTAATATAAGAGCTGACAAAGATTAAGGTTTGTGACTATTCACCGTTAATTTCAAAATTAAATAACTTTTATTTATAATTGTAATTAACGTATTAGAATAAAGGGGTAGTTTTATGAAGAAAATGATATATTTTCTCATCCTTATTGGATTAAGCTTAATATTTATTATCACTCCGATCCTTAGTTACTACAAAACACATCATTTTATCCTAATATCAGGATCAGGACTTTTAATAATTTTAATTATTTTGTTCTCTAAACATTACTTATTAAATGAAAGAAGGAATAAGTTATTTTATAAACTAATACCTTTTATTTATATAATCATTGTTTTTTTAACCGGCGCATCAATTTACTTATCCAATGCAAAAAAGAATACTCCCGATCCGCTTCCCTATTTTAATTTGCAGAAAATATCAGCAAATTTTAATAATGAAAAGAATGTACAGAAGTTAAATATAAAACTTTTATATAATTATTTTCGCAAACATCCCGTCAAAGATATTCTTGATTTATCAGATACAATTACTAGCAACAAAATAACCTCTCAAAAATTATTAAAAGATGAAGCAGATTCAGTTGTGAATTCCTATTACAGTTTTCTTAACTATCCTGCTGTGAAATTGAACAAAGATCTTAACTGGAATGAAGACCCTTACCATAACCGAAGCTGGAATTTCGAACTTCATAAAATGAAATATATAGCTAAACTGACCGAAGCATATAAACAGTTTGGTGACATTATTTATCTTAAAAAAGCTGAACAATTGATTTTAAATTGGATATCCGGGAATTCGAAATATCTTATTAGCCCCCCCTCAGAATCTTTTTCCTGGGGTGATCAAACAACTGCTCTTCGTTTATCTTACTGGCTCTACTTTTGGGAAACCTGGGTCAAAACACCACTCTTCACCCCGGAAAAGATGAAAATAATATTAAGCTCTATGATAGCACATGCAGAAAGATTATCAGATCCTAAGTTTTATACTTATCATCATAATCATGGAATAGATCAGGATATTTCATTATTGTCTATGACTTTGATTTTTCCCGAAATAAATAAAGCTACTGACTGGCGAAGGCTTGCATTAAATCGTTTAAAAGACCAGATCTGGTTTGCTGTATCTCCTAACGGAATTCATATGGAACACTCGCCTGCATATCATTTTTACGGTTTAATGCAAATACAAAGGATCAACAGCTTATTGTCTAAATGGCATTTAAAGGACGATTTAAAACTTAATCTGGATAAAATTATAATTAAAATGATTCATTATATAAAATTTATTGTTCAGCCGAACGGTCAAATCGTTCCTGTGGGAGATACTAATGTTGAATTTATTGATAAGTACAGAGATTATCTTAAACCCTGCCTGAATATGGATGAAGGTCTAAAATATATATTAACCAATGGTTCTTCAGGATATCTATCCGATACAGCAATAGCATTTCCTGAAGAAGGTTATGCAATAATCAGAAATTTTGATGGTGGGAAGCTTCCGTTTAGCAAATCATTTTATTTATTTTTTACATCGGCTGCCCATAAAATGCATGCTCATAAACATTTCGATGATTTGAGTTTTGTTCTTTCTTATGGAGGCCATCCGCTGTTAATCGATCCGGGTGCTTACAGTTATAAAAAGGATGAATTCAGATCTTACGTTCTTAGTCAAAGTACACATAATTCAATAACTGTGGATGGAAAAAATTTTGACAAATTTAATCTGTCAAATCATATTTATGCGTTTTCCACTCCTGAAAATTGGAATACAACGTTAGAAAAATTTCAAACAGATTCAATTCATACTTTTATTCAAGCTTCTCATAAAAACTATTCAGGATTTATAACACAAAGGCAGCTGATTTATATTAAACCTGAAATAATAATTATCAAGGATTCGGTTATTCCTGATTCTACAGTCAAAAGAGCAACATATCATAAGTTTGAACAATTTTTTCATGCTTCAAATGATATAGAAATGAAAGTTGATCAGCCCGGGAAAGAAGTAAGCTTCTTAATACCCAGTACCGGGAAAACAGTGATGCGTATCCTCCAATTACTTAACGATCGGACAACTACGAAAATTTACAAGGGGAATAAAAAACCAATACAGGGATGGAATACGCTGACATATGATAATATGGTACCGGCACCTGTTGTTGATTTTGAAAAGCAAGGATATAAAGCCAGCTTTATTACAGCAATTGAACTGAATAGAAATCTTACTAATAAGGATATAAAACAATCTGATTGGCCGGTTCTTACTTATAACCCTGACAATGAGAGCATTTCTATTAGGACGATTAATAAAAAAATTGTTCTGGATATGAAAAGTATAGAGGTTCGGTAATACTTTAGTAACGAGAATTAACAAGTTTTTTGAATCAGGTAAAAAACAGGAAATCGTTAAAACAATTCATACATTTAGTGCAAACAATCAGAAACAATTATATTTTGAGTATTTTTGTGATAAAGACAATTTACAAACGAATATAAAAAGGGGATTTACCGGCAATGCTTTCAAATGTGTTACTTATTAAAGGTGAAATTCTCTTTATCAATAAAGGGCTTAAGACATATTATTATAATTGAAAAGAAATGAAAAAAATTTTATACATATATTTGCCGTTAACATTATTTTGTATTTTGATTACAAAATATTTTATCCAATTAAATATCTTTCCAAAGATAAATTTAGTTGTAAATAAAAGCCCTGAAATTGTACTTACAGACAGCACATCAAGATATACTTTATCGGCAAGCTTAATTGAATCTTTAACTTTTCTTGAACATTTATATTCACCTGCAAAGCACGCTTCTCTCAATACGGTTATAGCAGCTGAATACAATAGTGGAAATATTTTCGTATCAAAAGATCTGGGCATACATTTTCAAAGAGTTTATACAGGGAGAAAGCAACGATGGCTAAGATGTTTTACAACAAGTTGTGGTAATCACCTTTTGTGGGAAGAAATCAGTTCCAGGATATGGTTATTTGATAAAGACTGGAAAGTTCTGGAAATAATAAAAACAGGTAAATATCCCTGGCATGGGAGCTGGAGCATTGCAGAGAATAACAATATTATAATGTATGCCGAATATGCTTCAAAAGCAGATACGGTATTTGTCTGGAGGTCCAAAGACTCCGGTTATACGTGGGAAAAAGTTTTTTTTCAAAAATCAAGATTATCTCCTAATACTCAGATAAGACATTTTCATACTATTCAAAACGATCGTTATTATCCCGGTAACTGGTATTTATCTTCAGGTGATAATGCAGATGAATCCAGGGTCTGGTTAAGCAGGGATAATGGTTCAAATTGGAAAGAGGTGACCGATGCCGATCCTGTTGGTACAAATTCACAAAGTGTTCACCGTTTTACGGCTTTATATTTCGATTCATCATATATCTACTGGGGTACAGATGATCGTATGGATGGTAAAGCAAAATTTGTACGAGCAGAAAGATCAGAACCTATAAAAGTTGAAGTACTTTCAAATATGGGGAATTTGATCAGATCATTAATTTCAACTCCATCTGGTTTAATATTTATCTCTGAACAAAAAACTCTTTCGAACGGCAAATTGCGGAATCTGACTATAGAAATTTCCTCCGATAAAAAAACTGCACAGCAACTTGCAAGTATCCCCAGCAGTGATGGGGTTCAAACCGGATTTACTTTTTCCAGGTCCAGTATTGCATCTACTAAAAATGGCGTATTTTTTTCCTATTTTGATGGTCATCCTATTTTCGTTAATAAACGGGGAATGCTAAAATGGAAAATTTCTGTCAAATAGAATTTATTAATGTAGTCCTTTTATAATCTTTATCAGAGGGAATGTCACTCATAACTCAGATTTTAATCATTCTTTTAGGCTATTTCTGTTTTGTAACTAAAAACATATCTTATGTCACTGTGTTTATTCTTTATACTCTTTTTAATAATATAAAGAATTCAAATCATTTTTAATTTTTTTTCCAATCTAATCAATCTATAAATCTTGCTTCATCAGCAAGTCAAAAAGAAGTAATTATTCCCGGTAATCTATCCACAACTCGCTGTTATTCTTTCTTTTTTTTGAATTTTTAGCGGATAGCTTATGGTATTAATATTGATATACTTAAAAATGAGTGTTATAAATCAAGGTATAAATAAAAATGAATATGACAAGATTTTGTGTATTTTTTGCTCTTTTATTCTTCAATTTTCAGACCGTTTTCTCCTCCACTAACTATTCAATGCAGGTCACAGGTACAAAGATATTAAATGATTCAACGATATCATTTGAAGTTTATCTGAAAAGTACCGATACTAGTTTTCAAATGACCTCTTATCAATGTATACTATGTTTGAATAATAATTCACCAATTTATAAATTCTCCTATGTGGAAGGTTCTTCAGAATTAAATAACTTAACACCTTCAATTGGAGTAGGTGTTATTGATACAGACGGTGAAGCAAAAATGACCTTTGCTTCCCTTCCCGGAACTGAGACAATCACTACTAAGGAATTAAAAGTAGGAGACTTTATTCTTAAAACGCATATTGATTCTGCTATAACAACTCCAGAAATCAGTTGGTGCTTTGATGGAAAGATAAGTACTATTTTAACCGGTAACAATTTTGATGACATTACCAACAATAAAGAACATTTTACTTTTGGAAATAATCAACTTATAGTACTGAAAATTACAGCTTCTTCAACTACTCAAGGTTCAACAGAATATTTGACAGATGGGAAAGGATTGTTAAACAGTGAGTGGAATGAAGCCTGGACTTCTACAACGCCTTCATATTTAATTTTTGATCTTGGAAGTGAACAGGAAATTTCCAGTACAAGATTTGAATTTAACAATTGGAATAAAGGAAGAATTTTTCAATATTCTATCTACACATCCAATGATACTATAAATTGGAAAGAATTAATCTCCGACGCTTCTTCGGATACAACTGAATGGACTGTAAATAATTTCAACAATCAGTATGCAAGATATGTAAAATTATTAATTACTGGTAATAATCAGAATGAATATGCGACTTTGTGGGAAGCGCAAATTTATGGTTTAACCAGCAACTATAGTGCAACCGGTGTTGTAGAAAAGCAAAAAGTGCCCGCAGAATATTCTCTTAGCCAGAATTACCCCAATCCTTTCAACCCCAGCACAAAAATTAATTTTACCCTTGGTGAAGCAGGAAAAGTCAGCCTGGAAGTCTATAATATTCTCGGTGAGAAAGTTTCAACACTTATAAATGGTGATATTTCTGCTGGTCAGCATGAAGTAAATTTCAATGCAGCAAACCTTGCCAGCGGTATTTACATATACAGGATCAATGTAAATAATAAATTTGCAGATACTAAGAAAATGATATTGATGAAATAATATTTTAACATTTTTATCAATATGTGAAAAAATTATATTTTTTATTTTGAAAATCAATCCCCAAGACATAAAAAGTCGGAATTGTTATTTATAGCTTTAAAATTCTCTAATTATATGCAATAGGAAATAAGCCGTTTTGTCATTTCTCATTTTTCCATTTTAAAACCATCAAATAACCTTTTCTCACCTCCGTTTCATCCCCAAGGTACCTCCGGGGAAAATCCGGCTTAAATAAAGCTTAATTTACATAATGTTTCCTGAGAATTTTTGACAAAGTGTCAGATAAGATTTCTGAATTTTCCTTTGAACAAAATTTTAATCTTCGTCATAAAAAGTCGGCATTGCCTTCATCAAAACCATTTGCTCTCCCCCATTATCTCCATTAGGAGTTCAATTAATTGAATAAACAAATATACCAGTATATCTTTACCAAATCTCTAATAGCTAATCAGCAGCTTTCCAATAACTCCTTTAGGAGTTTAATATTTGTAGAAAAAAAATATATCCCCGGAGGGACAGACCGGAACTCCGGCAGGAGTTCTATATTTATAGAATGATTAAAGATATCCCAATGTCTTTTACCAAATCTCTAATGGCTAATCAGCAGCTTTCCAATAAATCCTTTAGGAGTTTAATATTTGTAGAAAAATATTTCCCCCGCAGGGGACAGACCAGAACTCCGGCAGGAGTTCTATATTTATATCCTAAATAATCAATATTTGAATAAATAAGCATCTGTATATTTTATATTGGATGCCTCGTCATTACCCCCGGGAGCCCAGGTGTAATAAATGATAAAAAGATTTTTTATATTATAATGTAATAAAATTTTTATGTCTTTTTACCCGGAAACCTGACTGTTGCCGGGCATTATTCTATTATGAAAAATTGGAGATAGTTTTATGCAAAACAAGGGAATAGAAAATATTAAAAGATGCAATCGTTGTTTACTTCCGGATAGCTTGCCTAGTGTGAATCTCGATAAGAATGGTATTTGCGAACATTGTAAAAACTATGATAGTATAATTGCAGAATGGGGAAAAAATAAGCCGCAGAAGAAAAAGGAACTGGAAGAAATAGTAAACCGTGTTAAGCAAACACATCAGCGATATGATTGTATCATATCTTTAAGTGGCGGTAAAGACAGTACATATGCTTTATATTTATTTGCATAAGTTTTTAACCTTAAATGTTTGTGTGTTACTTTTGATAATGGATTTTTATCTGAACATGCAAAGAAAAATATAAAAAATGCAGTCACCGAAACAAATGCCGATCATATTCTTTATACTGTTAATCGAAAAGTTTTGCTGAAGTTATATAAATTAGCTTTACAGGAGAGCAGCCAGTTTTGTTCTGTATGTATGTCAGGAATTGAGGGATGTATTGAGCAGTTTCGCGGCGATACACCATTAGTAGTAACAGGTAATGGAAAATTAACCGACTACCTCACATTCATTCCTGAATTATTCCAGAGCGGGGATAATTATTATTTCAATAAAATGACCGGACAAAATCCACTCGGAAAAGAAGCCGGTTCAATGGCCGGTACTATTGAACCGGTATGGTATATATTTACCCGAAAATTATTTCATAGTGCAAAGAAGTTCCTGAAAAATCCGAAGCAGATATTTATGAAACAACCCGTCACAGGCGGAAAGAGCAGGATTGATTTATATGACTATGTAGAAATTTCCAATGAAAGAATTATTGAGATAATAAAAGAAGAAATGGGTTGGACTGCTCCCGATGAATTCGAGCATATGGATTGTCTTCTTCATGATATGCAGCATTATGTAAATAAACTAAAATTTGATGAACTTTCCCTGCACACTTTTCACCGAAGTTACCTTGTCAGAAAGGGTGAAATCAGCAGAGAAGAGGCTCTGCAGCTTGAATCTGAAGAACTGAATAACCCCATGCAGCCGTCAATCCTGAATCATTTCCTTGAAGAAATTGAAATGACAGAAGATGAGTTCTTTTCTTCAGTCAAAGATTGGAAAAAAATAGATAAATTTCGCTCTCGGGATAAAAGGATGCTTACTTCAATCTGATAATGTAGAAAGATCTTTTCAATAAACTTCTGACTTCTGATCTCTGATTTCTGTCTTCTACCCCCGTTCTCTAACATTTTCCATCTTCCGTTTCACATTTTCCATTCTCACCAATTATTCTTCTGTTTATTTGAATTTGATAGTCCGTATTATCCGCATCATCTTTTTCATATTTATTATTTGGTTCTATTTCTTCCCTTAAACGCTTTTCCAGCCGGATTATCATCATCAAAAGTTCTCTTTTGCTCAAATCTTTATAATCTATTTTTTCATAAGTCCTCCAGGCAAGATCCAGTTCCCTGGATAATCGTTCTATCCGCTTCTCTTTAACCATATTATACTTTTCCAGTATTTCATTAAATCTTACTTCCTGTAATACCTTAATCTTTTCCGTAAATTCTTTCTGCCATTCTATTAGGGTGGGTTTTGATACTTTTATACTTTTTGAGATTTTATCGAAGGATAATCCTTCCGCCCTTAATAAAATAAATCTTTCTTTTATATCATTCTCTTTCATTGTTCAATTCTATTTTGTATATTAACCTAATTATATTAACTAATATATAATTATTTATTTAAATAGTAAAGTTTTGGTAAAGTTTTAGTAAAATTATTTAGATTTAGATACAGACTATTTTAGTTTTCACAGTTCTTTGAAATATTGACGGTATGAATCATTTGGTTTACTCTCTGACTTCTGCCCCCTGCTATCCGGCATCTGGTATCCGGATGAAGCTCCAACTGCTTGACAAACTGTTACGGTCCAAACCATGTCGAACGCCGTATCTCGGCTGTCATGGTCCAAACCATGACAGTACATATAGTTAAAGATTTCTAGCATTGTCATTCGCTCTATGTTTACTCTACCATCTGTCGAGGATTGGTCCCTGACAGCCTAGTGTTACGGAGTATTACGAATTAATCTACTCTGAATCCGATATGATTTTACTTATTTCTCTCTTTCACTCTTTAGTACCGGGTATCTGGAATCCGGGCCCAACACTGCTTGACAAACTCCACTCATTACCTTAGCTTTTCAATAATTATTAATATTATTTCAGAGGTTATTATGGCTCAAAATCACTCTTTTGATATTGTATCCGAAATAGATTTGCAGGAAGCTGATAATGCGGTTAATCAGGCATTAAAAGAAATTCACCAGCGGTATGATTTGAAGGATTCTGCAACCTCTATGGATCTTAACAAAAAAGAAAAAAATATTTCTATTAATACAAAAGATGATTATTCTCTAAAAGCAAGTATAGATATCCTTCAGACAAAATTTATCAGGAGAGGAATTTCGATTAAAGCATTGAAATTAAATGAACCGGAACCTGCGGCCGGTGGAAGAATAAAACAATTCATAAACCTGCAAAGCGGGATTTCAAAGGATAATGCAAAAAAGATTACTAAAATGGTAAAGGATTCAAAGCTTAAGGTAAATGCCCAAATTCAGGATGAGCAGGTACGCGTGCAGGGTGTAAAAATTGACGATCTTCAGGCAGTTATTAAAATGGTAAATGAAGCGGATCTTGACTTCCCAACCCAGTTTGTCAACATGAAGTAGTCGTTTACGACAAATAGGAATTATGGAATGGTGGAGTAATGACTCTTCAATCAAACACATTGTCATTTCGTGGTAATCACCATCTGTGATAAGTAGCAGAGATTATCGAGAAATCTTAATTGCAGCTACACAAAGTTTCCCCTCTTTAGATGCCGTTAGACAATTCAGTCGCCGAAAAGTTAAATTTCATTTCATTAAAAGCATCTTTAATGTTTTAGTAAAATTATTTTTCCCATCTATGCTTTTGGCAATGTAAAAAATAAAAATATACACCTGATGATAAATTTCCGGGGAACCAATTTATATCATGATAACCCGCTGCCTTTACCCCTTCATCAAATTCCTCAATCTTTTGCCCTAACATATTATAAATTATTATCTCAACCCTGCTTTCAAAAGGCAATGCATATTTGATTGTTGTTATTGGATTAAATGGATTAGGATAATTCTGATATAAAGTATACTTTTTGGGTGTAAAGTCTACATCTAATCTTATTTCTTCCGAATACCGGGTAGAACCATTATAATCTATTTGTTTTAGTCTGTAGCTTACAATTCCTTTATAGAATTTATATTCAAAGTTATCAGTGAATAAATATTCTTTGGGATTAGTTGTTGTTCCGCTACCATCTATATAACCTGCTTTTTCCCAACCTGCACTTAATTTCCTTTGGATCTCAAATCCTTTATTATTTGTCTCAGTTGCTGTCTTCCAGTTCAGCATTATTTTATTTTCTTTTGAATTTCTGGTAAACGATACCAGTTCAACAGGGACTACACCGGCAATTGTAAATGTGCTATCACTCACTGCAGACGGCTCTCCATCGACATCGGTTATTCTTATTTTACAATTTTGTTGATGGAGTATTAGGTACTATCCAGCCTTTATAATCACCATCGTCTAATTGATTTGTTGAAATTGTATCCCATGTGAACCCCTGTCTGTTGAATAATCAAGATTAACATAACCACTGTTTCCTAGTGAACTGTATGTTATAACTGGATTACTTCCTGCTTCAAATATTTCTCCTCCTTTTGGGATATGTTATTACAATTATTCCAGGCGATTGTATAGTAAATGAACTATCACTTAACACAGAAGGTTCGCCATCTGAATCAGTAATTCTGATTTTGCAGTTAGCTGATGGAGTATTGGGTACTACCCATCCCTTGTAATCACCGTCATCAGTTTGATGAGTAGCTATTGTGTCCCATGTTGTACCAGCATCCGTTGAATAATCCAGATTCAAATAGCCGCTGGTACCTTCCGA
Source organism: uncultured Ignavibacteriales bacterium (assembly GCA_963723205.1). Classification (GTDB taxonomy): domain Bacteria; phylum Bacteroidota; class Ignavibacteria; order Ignavibacteriales; family Ignavibacteriaceae; genus CAVQBP01. The sequence continues at coordinate 291,745 of CAVRQC010000047.1, read as the reverse complement.
AGTATATGTGATAACCGGATTACTTCCTGCTGTAAATACTTCACCTCCTTTTGGAGATGTAATTGAAATTGTTCCTTTATAGGGTATAGTAAAACTTTTAGTTTCAGCAAAATTAGAACCCTCGAAACAATTATCAATTGACTGCACACTCCAATAATACTTTCCGTCCGGTAATCCTTTTATTGTCTTAAAATTACCATGACCTGCATTCCCCATACTAACAATTCTTCTTTTGCCTGTATTTAATTCTGCCATAGGAGATAAAATATCGCAAGCTCCGGGACTGGTACCAATTGATACATTATATGTCAATCCATTTTGTGGTGTTTCTTTATCGGTACTTTTATCCCAGGTGAATGTGACGTCATTGCCACTACTTGCAACTTTCAAGTTTGAGGGTGCAGAAGGTAAGATATTATGTATGTTGCTATTATTACGATAAATTTTTGATACTTTTACTGAGCTATTTGTACCGGTTAATAATATGTCCAGATCATTATCATTGTCATAATCTGCCCAAATAGCAGAACCTGAGTATCCCCCAAATAAGGAAATTGTTGTTTGTTCTTCAAATACTCCATTTCCGTTGTTACGATAAATTTTAGATTTTTTATTATCGAAACATCCGGTTAAAAGAATATCCAGATTACCATCATTATCATAATCTCCCCAGGCTACCGAACCGGATTGTGTAACCGAATAGGAGATTTGATCTGTAAATGTATTATTTCCATTATTGTGATATAACTTTGAAAGAGAAGTATCGGATGCAGTCGTTCCATTTAAAATTATATCGAGATTGCCATCATTATCATAGTCTCCCCAGGCTACCGAACTTTCTGATAAACCAAGCAGAGAAATCGACTGCTCTTCAAATGTGCCGTTTCCTTTGTTCCGATATATTTTTGATAACGGCCCACTTGTTGTGTTCCCAGATATAAGTATATCCAGAAAACCATCATTATCATAGTCTTCACAGGCAACTGCACCTGCAAGAGAAATTGAAGTTTGTTCTGTAAATATATTATTTCCATTATTGTGATATACCTTTGTTATAGGATCTTCACCCATAGGTGAACCTGATAAAAGTATATCCAATTTCCCATCATTATCATAATCTCCCCAGGCTGCTTGGCCGGTGATATTAATAAGAGAGATTGATTTCTGTTCAGTAAATTTATTAGTACCATTATTACGGTAAATTTTTGAAATAAAAATGCCGTTATTATATCCAGTTAAAAGGATATCAAGATCGCCATCATTATCATAATCTCCAAATGCTATAGAACTAGCTCTAAGTTTGGGCAGAGAAATTGTTGTCACTTCTGAAAATGTATTATTTCCATTATTATGATAAATTTTAGTAAGATCGCCACCGACATTTCCAATTCCAGTTATAAGTAAATCCAAATTCCCATCGTTGTCCAAATCTCCCCAAGCAGCTGAACCCAACATAATGCCAGGCAATGAAATTGATGTTTGATCGGTAAATTCATATTGCCCTATTCTAAACAAACCTTTACTAATTACCGAAGGACTACCACCAACATCACTTATTCTTATTTTACATTCTGATGATGGTGTGTTTGGTATAATCCAGTCATTATATTCATCGTTATCGATTACATTTGTAGCGATAGAATTCCATGTATTTCCTTTATCGGTTGAATAATCGAGGTTTATATAACCACTGGTACCTTCAGAAGAATATTTAATAATTGGTTTGCTGCCAATATCAAATACTTCTCCTCCAATAGGGTATTGTATTACAATTGTTTCAGAAGAAGTAGTAAGATTCACCTTAATAGTACTTCCTTGTTGAGTTTGAACAGGTGTTTCTGTCGATACATATACATTTTTAGGTATCCCGCTCGAATAATCATCGTACATCTCAATAGAAAAATATTGTATTGTTCCAGTAGCAGAAGTACCTCCATCATTTACTTCAATGAAAAAATTATTTGTACTTCCAGACAAAAATGTTTGGAGTTCCGTGATATCAATGACAATAGGATTATCAGGAAAGGGAAAACTCCCGCCTTTCGAAGGAAATGTATTAAGGGATTTATAAACTGAACTTCCTAATGATTCAACTCCAATTTTTATATCATTCTCGTTTCGAATATTGTGATTCATTTTAAATACAGCAACCATTTTTGGTTCATAATCAAAATAATTTTGATACAGGTATGTAATTTGAATCATCTGTTTCATACATTCATAAGAGATATAATAAAAACCATCTGGATTTTTTTCCCAATCACCAATACCCCATGAATTTGCAATTTTAAATGCACCATATGCATTCGAATTACCTGATTCTGCATATGGACCAAAATTATCATCATATCCCACAATAGTGTTAGCGTGATTATGACTAGTAGTATTATAGTTATCCAAAGTCCAAAGGTCCTTAGATGTAAAGTTTCCATAAAAGTAACCAGCATTAACAGGTATAACAGCTAAATTTCCATAGGCTAAAAGTTGTTTCAAATTTTCAATGCCGGAATCCGTATTAATCCAAATATAACCATCATTACCACCATAACCTGTCTGCGAACGATATAAAGGAGCCTGTCGCCAGGCATTTTCATTTGGCCAACTTGCATCATCATAAGGATCATACAGCATTTTGTCCAATGTACAACATCCTATTTGCTGTAATAAATTTATATTGTCAGCATAGCTGATACCTTTATCTACACCTTTATTTAACAGATGATAACAGAAATCAGGGGTAAATATTTTATCTTCATTTTGCCATAAACCTCCAGAGAGATCCCAATTATGTTCCGTAGCCTCTTGAAAAGTTTTAGTATAGTAAACAAGCGCCCAAGGAACACATGAACCTTCTGCACCCTGATTACCAATTGGGGGAAACCAGATAGTTGCAGAGTTATCATAACTTGCAGGTGTACTCAACTTTCTGAGAGGGTAATCTATTTTGTCAAAAAGAATCGGTTGATTTCTCATTTTCTCCCATTCTTCCTCAGTGGGAGGAACCAGCCCGGTACCGTGACCATGAATAATCTCATTGTAATTTTTTCCTTCTTCATAAGTCCCGATAAAAGTTTTTAATTTCTGATATTCGGATTCGGTCATTACTCTTTTTATAATTTTAACCTGCTGCCCATAAAGAGTAATGTTAAAGAAAAGAAATAGCAATAAAATAATTATTGAGGTTGGAATACGTACCAACAGCTTTTTCATCACACACCCCCCTTTTGAAATTTTATAAATTAATAATTTCTTATTAATATTTTCGCTGGAAATGAATTTTCTGGTAGGACTATATTTAATTATCTCTAATTTTCCTGCCCCGTTTTACTTTACGTACAAATGTCTGTAAATAAGAAATAAAAAGCAATAGTTATTATATACTGTAATTTTTCAAAATCTAAAAATCTCAAAAAATGCTGGTTTTCATTAAAATATTTTTAAGTTATTTGTAAAGACAATCCGGAATTTATACTATGTTAACCTCTTCTTCCAGTAAAATCCCGTACTTTTCCTGTATTGTTTCTTTAACAAAATCTTTAAAATGTAAAATCTCTTCCCCCGTTGCGTTTCCATAATTAACTATAACAAGTGCCTGCTTTGGATGAGTCCCTGTATTGCCTATTTTTTTACCTTTCAAACCCGCATTTTCTACTAACCAACCGGCAGGTACTTTAACCAAATCATCCGCAGTATTATAACCAATGATACCCGGAAATTTAATCTTTAATACTTCAAACTTTTGTTTACTTATTTCAGGATTCTTAAAAAAGCTTCCGGCATTTCCTATTTCTGCCGGATCAGGAAGCTTGCTCTTTCTTATTTCACATATTACTTCACTAACATCTTTTATAGTTATTTCATTAAGATTCTTTTTTTTGAGTTCTTCTTCAACTGTTCCGTATGAAATATTAATAGCTGGATGTTTACTTAATTTTAAAGTAACATCTGTTATAATAAATTTATTCTTCAATTCTTTTTTAAAAATACTATTACGGTAAGCAAACCTGCATTCATCTTTGTAGAAAGTTTTCTCCTTCAAACTATCAATAAAAATTCCTTTCAAAGAGTAAAATACACCTTTCAATTCCTGTCCGTAAGCCCCTATATTCTGAATAGGAGCAGCACCAACTGTACCCGGAATGAGCGAAAGATTTTCTATTCCTCCAAAATTTCTTGCAATGCAGTAAAAAACCAGGTCGTGCCAGATTACTCCCGCTGAGGCTTTAACAAAAGCAAAACCATCATCTTCTTTAATAATTTGAATTTCACTTGAAGATATTTTTATAACAAGTCCTTCAAAATCCTTTGTAAAAAGTATATTGCTCCCGCCGCCAAGAACAAATTTGGGAATGGATTTATATTTATCTAATGATAATACTTCTTTTAATTCGTTATTGGTAAATACTTCTGCAAAATATTTGGCTTTTACATCTATACTGAAAGTATTATATTTTTTAAGAGAGAGAGATTCTTTTATATTCATTCAGTCCCATTTATTTAAACAACCAAAATTAGTAACCTAAATAATGAAGCCACTAATTATCACGAATTGCACTAATTTAGTATAAAAATATTTTCCTGAAAATTAGTGTTAATTAGTGTCTAAATATCTTAACACGAATTAACAAAAATAAAATAAATTTCAAACTAATTCAGGTAAAAAAATCAACGGTACAGTAAACCTTCGGGGTTACTTCCTTAAACCCCGAAGGTTACCCGTTAAGTGAAAAATGTATGATTTGAATCCTTATTATCTTTTGTTTGTTATTGCCAAAATCTCACTCCCGGAACATTAAAATCTATTTTCATTTTCATTAACTGTCACTTAACCTGCGATTAAAAGAGGCTGTTTCAAAAGTAACTTTTACTGTATGGATTTTCACTGAAATAAATAAAGATGTTTTTAAATTCAAAATATTAATTATTTATTCACTAATCCAGACTTTTGATACAGCCTCTAAATATTTCTATAATTAATTTTTCATTGAACCGTGGGATAAGTAACATCACCTGGTGCAACATGCACACGCGGATTAAATTCATTGAAAATTCCATCGGGATTATTGTACCATACCCAGGCATGGCAGAGCCATAAACCAAAATCTGTGTTATTTTCCCATACATCAGCATCTCCGGTAAATCCCTCAGGTCTGGGATCGGTATTTGGGATAGCGTATTCCACAGCAACCAATCTCATTTTTCCATTTACAGGATTTTTTGAATAAACAAGCAGCGCCGGTTTCCCGGGATCAAAAGTATCCTTAACATTTTCAGTATTCATATAATGATATCCCATATTCTGCACTACAACGTCTATGTCTGCATAACCATCTGCGATTGCCGAATCTATATTATGGTACTTTGCTGTAGCAGATCTTGCCACTGCTAATTCTTTCTGCAGTTCAGGAGCATAGGCGCCGGAATAGGATTTTGATAATACCTGCTGACTACCCGATGTAATACCGGCAGGTTCTGTTTGAACTGCAGTAGGTCCTTCCGTTGAAGAATCCTGGCAGCCAATCATTAATAAAAACACTAATGAAATAATACAGCTGAATAATACTGATAACTTTTTCATTTTACCTCCATTATTTTTATTTATAGAAATACGGGTCTAATACACTAACTTCGGTTATTTTATCAACCGGCAGTTTGTTCTGCTTTGCAGCTTTACGGATTGCAGATGCAGAAGGTGCATCATAAATACAGAAAGTTTTTTTCTTATCTTCGGATACATACGACTGCACCCATGTAACCTGATCCTCCGCATTATTTGAGACTACACCTGTACAAATATCTTTTCCGACATTATTTATGGGTATGTTGAGACCGTTCGGAAATGTTCTCTCAACTACATAACGGTGCATAACCACCTTATTCTTAACAGCCCGATTTTTATCCGGAGCTTTCTGCTGCGAAAAACCCGATGTAATAAACAGAAGTGAGACAGCAAATAGCACCAGGGATGAAAATATATTTTTCATTTTGACCTCCTGTCATAATTTAAATTTGTTTATAAATAGAAATAAGGATCAAGAACTTTGACTTCGGTGATTTTATCTACCGGAAGCTTGTTTTTATTAGCAACTTTCCTGATAGCTTCCGGGGTTGGAGCATCATAAATACAGAATGTTTTGCTTTTATCTTCGCTTACATAAGAATGTACCCAGGTGACATTGTCATCTGTATTGTTGTTAACAACTGACAAGCAAATATTCTCTCCCTCTTTATTCATAGGAATTATTAACCCGTCGGGAAAGCTCCTTTCAATCAGATAACGCGGCATGTTTACCTCCATTTCTAATTAAATACTCACATTATAATTTTTTTTGCAACCTTGAAGGTTTTTAAAGTAACCTTCAAGGTTTTTATAAGTGAGTTAAATATTTAAGTACAGAGGTAAACTTATGTTTTATTAATAAGGATGGAATCGGGAGGATTCCCTATTTTATCTTACAACATTCCCTATTTTATCAAAGAGATCATTGGAATGCGCAAAAGATGCGGCTTCATTTCTGGAATGAATATTTAATTTGGATAAAATTGCCGATACATTTCGAACTATACTGTAGAAATATTTTAAGAATTAAGTTATTGTTTTTTGATAACTCAGGTCGCCAAAATAGTAATTTAGCACACTGATAGGCTTACCCCTAATATTAAGTATCGCTTAAAGTAAAAAAGTTATTCTTTAATCACTAAAAAGGATAGAATAACAAATGTAATGTCGTGTTCATTAATCCGCACATTAAAAGAAATTCGTTAAAAAATTATACTGAAAGACATTGCTGAGAATAAAACGATAAGACAGAAAGAAAAATCTGTTTGAAGGAGAGTAGCGACTGAGTTATTTTTCTTTATATATACTAGACAGGATAAAACATGAGAAGTATAATTTTAGAATTTCTTTTAAAGTGCATGTTCTTTTGTTACTTTTCTTAAGATAAGAAAAGTAAAAGCTGAGAGGCAAGATTATTTTGAGAGACTCTATCTTTGTGGATAAGTCAGGAAAAAACAACTGTATTATGAGTTGTGTATTTTAATGACGGAGTAAACTTACGTTTTTATAAGGAGGATGAAATCTGGAGTTCCCCTATTTCATCTTATATCATTCCCTATTTTATCGAACAGATCTTTGGAATGCGCAAAAGATGCGGCTTCATTTCTGGAATGAATATTTAATTTAGATAAAATTGCCGATACATGATGATCAACCGTTTTAGGTGAAATGTAAAGCTGATTACCAATTTCAATATTGCTTAAACCTTTTCCTAAAAGTTTTAATACTTCCATTTGCCTTATTGTCAATCCCGCCGGATTTTTTCTAGTTGTTCTTCTATGTCCTTTGGGAATTTTCTTCATCCCGAGTTCTCTCATTTTTTGTTTAATAAGTTGTGCAGCAGCAGACGCGCCCATGTCTTCTAAAATTTCAATTGCTCTTTTCATAGCCTGTTCGTCTCCTTCACTTAGCGCCAAAGCTTTTTCATAAGGACACTCTAACTTTTCCCACAACTCAGCCGCCGATTGCCAATTTCCTTTAATCTGGAATAAATACGGTTGTGCAATTATTTCAGGAATTGTTTTTAATCTGCCGGCTTTCCATAACCAGTATGCAAGAGCTCCAATATACCATGGATTTTTTGTGTGTTGAATATTTAAATAAAGCGACTCAATCTCCTCTGAGATATCGTTTAATTTATTTTTAAGCCAGTACGCTTCTGCAGTTGCAGCTTTTATAGTTACAATTTTATCCATCTCTCTCATACCAGCTGCCAGGCGGTTGGAATCATGAAGCAGATTCATTGCACCCGGGTCACCTCGTCTTGCTCTTATAATACCTATTATAAAAAGCGGGATTATCTTATTTCCTTCCGGTACATTTTCATTTTGAAAAACCGAGTTTGCAATTTCGGCTGCTTCATCCCATTTACCGAGATATAATTTAACATTAGCATGGTGAGCTGCCATACACAATATTAATGTATATAAGTCTTTATTACTGCAGTATTCGGATCCTTCCGTAAAATATTTATTTGCCTTCTGGAGATCTCTCTTTTGAAGTAATGCACAACCCAGATTTATGTAGGCTCTCATAGTATGTTCAACAAAATCGTTTTGTAAGGATATTTGGAGACTCTTCTTAAGATGTTCTTCTCCGGAGAAATCACCTATAAACATTCCGGCAGTTCCGATATTATTGAGAGCATGAGCTTCAATATCCTTGTCTTTCAACTTCCTAGCAAGTTTAACAGCCTTTTCTCCCCAATATAGTGCCCGTTCGGTTTCCTCTCTTAACATATATGTCTGTGATTTATTACTGTAAGCCATCGCAAGTCCTTTTCCGGGCGGCTGTTTTTCCAAAATTTCTATTGCTTTATCAACATATTCTTCAGCCTTAATATCATTACAATTATACCATAACATTCTTGAAATTCGTCTGTAATTTTCTCCCTGACGTACAGGATCGGAATATACATTCAATAGCCTGAGCACCATCTCTCCATCTTTAATACCCTCTTCAACTTTTCCATTAAGATAGCATTCATATGATTTGCTTTCATAAATATCAAGTTTGCTTTCTATTGAAAGCTCTTCTACATATCTTAATACATTTTGATAATGGTTAGCGGCCAGGAGGTGGGCTCCCAATTTCGAAGCCTGCCTGGCTGCCTGCGGAGCATATTTTATAATTACCATTTTATTACGAGCTTGTTCAGCGTGATGAATTATTCTAGCTAAATAATTATCTATCTTTTTTTGTTTAAGAAATATCTGCAGTACTTTTTCATTGAAAATTTGCCGTTTAGATTCTGTTAATGAATCTTCAACAGCCATCCTGCTTAATTCATGCCTGAATGAAACTGTATTATTTTCTAAACGTAGAATTCCGGAATTAAAACACTCTTCAGGTGTTTCGGGTTTAACAGGCTTAACTTCATTAATAAGCCATTTTTCAGCACGTGTGGGTATTATTGAAACAAGTTCAACATATTCTCTTGCTTCATTTGATAAGCGGGAAATCCTTGTTAATATTGAATCCTTAATTGTAGAAGGAACTCCTTCATCTTTACTGCTTAATAGTTCGGTAATTAAAAAAGGATTGCCTCCCGTTATCTGAAAAAGATTCTTTATTCCGTGTAAATTTGCCAGTTCATTTACGGTTTTTTCAGATAAAGCTGTAAGTTTAAATTTGTTCGAATTTTTTGAATTAATATCTCCAAGAACAAATCTTAACGGATGTTCAGGACCAATTTCGTCATCACGATATGAAATTATAAAAAGTGAATTTAATCTGTTAGTTCTTCTGGCTAAAAATTTTATCAGATCAAGCGTAGATTCATCTGCCCAGTGAACATCTTCAATTATTAAAATATTAGGTAATTCGCTTTCCTGAAGATTTTGAAGGAACTTTGTGAAAATTGTTGCCCGTTCTGCCTGGTTATTTAAAAGATTTAACAAGCCATTATTTAATTGTGCAGCTATATCGTAAAGCGGGCCTAAAGGCCGGGGAGTAAATAATGCATCACATGCCCCCCATAGTATATTTGTTTTATCTTTAATATCCTTTAAAAATTTTTCAATCAGTGTGGTCTTACCTATACCTGCTTCGCCCGATATTATTACCACATATCCATTGCCGCCGGATAAATTGCTGAAGACGTCATTTAATTCCTTTATATATCCGGCACGTTCAAGTAATTCCATCTGGTTACCTGCTTCTGATTTAATTAAAGTGTCAGTATTTATTTTTTATTATTATTTGGAATAATTAATATTTGATTGATTATGTCGATTTCTATATAATTAACATTTTAAAATGTAAACAGATCTTTTTTTTCAAGAAAAATGCATTAATCATTTTTTATTTTAATAAATAAAAAATATTTTAGAGTACTAATTGGGAAAAGTTGTATTGATTAGTACGGGAACATTTTAATATAAAAGAAAATCTTTACAAAATAAATATATAGCCGCAAATTGGAAATAGAATTTAATTTTAATCAATCCGGAGTTGTGCCTTTTAGAAAAAAAGAGAATAGCTATGAGGTGTTATTAATCACATCAATAAAGAAAAAGAGATGGATAGTACCAAAGGGGTATGTCGAATTTAATTTAACACCTTTTGAATCTGCAAAAAAAGAAGCATACGAGGAAGCAGGTGTAATAGGCTCAAATGAGACAATCGAGCTTGGCTCTTATTCCGTAAAAAGATCTATTGGGAAACAGTATGTTAAAATATTCTCAATGGAAGTAATAAAAATTCTTGATGATTACCCGGAAAAAAATTTAAGAAAGAGGAAGTGGTACTCTATTAAAGAAGCAGCTGAAACAGTATCTTTCCCTGAAGTTTCGGATATGATAATGTCGCTTGGGAATAAAGTAAAGTAAATGTCACTAACTTAATTTATGCGTTTTATGGATTCTTTCCATTCGAAATAAAAAAATTTATCTCTCAGATTCTCGATGCTGGATGAAATCGAGGATCCAGTATCGAGCATCCTGGTTGTCAACTCTCCAGATCCTCATTTTTAATTATTTGTTCTAATGCTTCTTTTATCACTTCATAATCATATCCTTTTGAAAACAGAAACGAAATCATTTTTTCTTTAATTTTTTTATGCTCCAGGTTTCTTTTGGAGAGCAGCTGATATTTTTTTTTAGCTAACCCGATGGCATTATTCAAATCATTCCCTTCAGGGAATTTTTCCGATAAGACCTGTGAAATGATTTCATTATTAATACCTCTCCTCATTAGTTCTGCTTTTACTTTATTCTTTCCCCAAAATTTATTCCGGATATTTTCAGATGAAAAAACATTTGCGAATTCAAGATCGTTCAGATATTTTTTTTCTTTCAGATCTTCAATAATTTCATTAATTATATTTTCATCATATTTTTTTAGTTTTAATTTTATCCGGAGTTCATTTTCAGAAAGGAGTCTTCTGCCAAGATATCGAAATGCTCTCTGCTTAACTGCAAACCTTTGGTTTTCTTTTATCAAGGAATCTATTTGATTTTCGGAAATATTATCATTCTTTCGTAAACCGCTTTTTACAAATACTTCATAATCAATAAAAATTACATTATCGTTATCCAGATTAATCGAGACATTTTTGGAATCTTTTTTAACGATCTTGCTTATTTTCATTTGATCTGATTAAGGTATCTAATATGTCACCCCTAAAGGGGTTCTGTTGTTTTTATTTATATATTTATCTAATAATATTTAACACCTAAAGGTGTTTTCGAAATAATTAGATTTTAAAAAATTAATTCTGAAGATTGTCCCTCAAATTTTTCATCAACACACTAATTGCTGCTTTATAATTCCGATAGGAGTGGAATATTATTAACAACGTTCAAACAAAAGGGGCTTTAACTCCGTAGGAGTGATATATTTCAAATAAATTACTCATAGTGGAATTTTGGTTATGAGTGATTAATTTAAAATAGCTCAACACAACCACTAATTATCACGAAAAAATTAAAACAAGTTATTGAGATTCGTGATAATTAGCGGCTTAAAAACTTGCAGGATTATTTTGAACTTTTTTTATCTTTCCCGGTTTTTTCTTCCTGAGTTTCTTTTTCTGTGTTTTCTTTACTTATTCCTAACTTCGTTTTTACTTCTTTTTCCAGTTTAATATTTAGTTCGGGATTTTCTATCATTTTCTGACGAAATTGTTCGCGTCCCTGATATCTTTCATCATTGAAAGTAAACCATGCACCGCTTTTTTTGATGATTCCTAAATTAACAGCAAAATCCAAAAGATCCCCGGTTTTGCTAATCCCTTCGTTATAAAGAATATCAAATTCAACTTCTTTAAAAGGAGGAGCAACTTTACTTTTTACTATTTTCACTTTTGTTCTGTTTCCGACTACATCTGTACCATCTTTTATGGCGGCAATTCTCCTGATATCAAGCCGGAGTGATGCATAGAATTTGAGAGCATTACCCCCGGTAGTTGTTTCCGGATTTCCGAACATGATTCCAATTTTACTTCTTAACTGATTAATAAATATTACAGCGGTCTTCGATTTCGAAATTGCTCCGGTTAGTTTTCTAAGGGCTTGCGACATTAACCTTGCCTGCACAGCCATTGTAGCATCTCCCATTTCTCCTTCAATTTCAGAACGCGGAACGAGTGCTGCAACTGAATCAATTACAATAATATCAAGAGCATTACTTCTAACTAGTGTATCTGTAATTTCCAGGGCTTGCTCACCAAAATCCGGCTGCGAAAGTAGAAGATTTGCAGTATCAACACCAAGTCTTTTTGCATATTGAACATCAAGTGCATGTTCAGCATCTATAAAAGCTGCTAATCCACCTGTCTTCTGTGCTTCAGCAATTACGTGCAAACATAAAGTAGTTTTACCGCTTGATTCAGGTCCATAAACTTCAGTAACTCTTCCTCTTGGAATTCCGCCAATTCCCAAAGCATAATCAAGGGAAAGTGCACCGGTTGGTATAGATTCAATTTGGTTTATAACCCCGTCTCCCAATTTCATTATTGAACCTTTACCGTAAGTTTTTTCTATCGTCGAAATTGCATCTTCAATAATCTTCATTTTTTGATCCCTGTCGGGTGACAGTGCATTTTTATCAGAAGCCATTATTCCTCCATATCTTTTAATTTATATTTTTTTATTACAGTGTATTTAGATGTTTCCGGCAAAAGTTCACTTTTAATTAGTAACGCTTCGTCCGCTGTAAATTTAATTTCGGGTATCGTAAATTCTTCAAAGACTTTTACCGGGAACCTATAAGAGTCTTGGTTTTTTATTCTTAATAAAGTTAAATGCGATTTAAACTTCCGTTCTTCTTTCGGAATTGATAATGGTTTAAGAATATCATTTATTTTTTCTACCAGATTAAAAAGGACATTATCAGCAGAAAACCCTACCCAAAGAATTTTCGCTGCTCCCTTTTTGGAAAAAAAACCAAAACGGGAAAGCCTGCAATCAAATTTAAAATAATTTTCAATAAAATTTAACGATTGAGAAATCTGCCCTACTTTATTATCATCTACTTCACCGATAAATTTCAAAGTAAGATGTATTTTATCTTCTTTCTCCCATTTATATTTTCCCCATTCAGGCAGTATTTCATTTCTAAGTTCAAATATTTTCTTTTTGATTTCATTAGGAATTTTGAGAGCAACAAAAAGCCTAGTCATCGTATGGAATACCTAAAAGTGAGCGTCTCACCATCTCCAGAGCAGCCTGAGCCGCTCTTTTTTTATTAACCAGTCTATCTTCACCAAATGTAAATTTTTTAGCTGTACAAACTTTTTCGTCGCACAAACCTATATAAACTAATCCGATTGGTTTTCCGGGTGTAGCACCGGTAGGGCCTAGAATACCAGTTATTGATACTCCAATATCGGCACCACTCGTAGCTTTCGCACCTTCAGCCATTTGTCTGGCAACTTCTAAACTTACAGCACCATATTCTGCAATAGCATCTTCATTAACCCTTAATATTTCCACTTTAGCAGCATTACTATATGATACAATTCCCCGGTCAAAATAATTGCTGCTTCCGGAGATATTTGTTAACAGGTGAGAAACATATCCACCTGTACATGATTCTGCTAAAGCAATTTTTAATCCACGTTCTTTCAATAGTCTTCCAACAACTTCTTCAAGGGTATTATCATTTGCAGCAAAAATAAATCTTCCAACTTTACTTTTTATTTTCTGCTCTATTTCGCTTAATTTGTTTTTTGCAACTTCTTCCGTGGGTTCTTCAACTGTTATCCTTAACCTTACACCTTGCGGAGTTGGAAGAAAAGCTAATTTTGATCCATTTAGAAGTTCATTTATATCACCTAATTTTTCAAACAGCGCTGATTCAAATATTCCAGTAGTCTGAAGTATTGATCTTTTTATTACAGTATTTTTTTGAAGCTTTTCTTCAAGATGAGGAATTACATAATTTTTCATCATAGTCATCATTTCAAACGGAACACCGGGAAGAGCTATAAATATTTTACCATTCTTTTCAATCCACATTCCCGGAGCAGTACCCAGCGTATTCCTGATAACTTTCGCTTCTTTAGGAATTAAAGCCTGATTTTCATTAACTTTTGTAACTTCTCTCCCTGATTTCTGGAAAAGAACTTTTATATCATCCAGTACTTCTTCATTTTTTACCAGTTCCGTATTAAAAAATTTAACCACACACTGTCTTGTAATATCATCATGCGTAGGACCTAATCCGCCGGTAACAATAACAAGATCATTGTTCCCCCAGGCATCAGAAAATTCATTTAAGATCTCCTCTTCGTTATCTCCAACAATAGTAGCTTTTTTAATATTTACCTGGATATCAGCTAACTTTTCCCCAATAAACCCGGCATTAGTATTTAATGTCTGTCCGGTCAAAATTTCATCGCCTATTGTGATTATATGAGCATCCATTTCAAAAAAGAATAATTTGTACTACTTAAAGATAACTAAAATTATATGAACAATTATAAGAGAATAAATACCGGAAGTAATATCATCTAGCATAATACCCACTCCCCCTTCCAATTTTTCAAAATTCCGGGCAGGAAATGGTTTTATAATATCCAGTATTCTCCAAAGCAAAAAAGTGAATAATGATATTAACAATATTTTTGGTAAAAACAACAGACTAATCCACATCCCCACAATTTCGTCAATAGTACATTCGGATGGATCCTTTCCGTAGACTCTTTCAAATTTGTTTCCTACATAAATTCCATAGAAAGTAAAAATAATTATAGCAGGAATCAATATTAAAGGATTTTCAAATCCGGGTATATAATAAATTATTAAAGCAGCAAGACTTCCGAAAGTTCCTGAAATAAAAGGGATATAACCTGTATAAAACCCGGAACCCAGCAGTCTTTCAAAAAAGTTAAGTTTCATGTTCAAATAATTTAGTAATCAGGAACCGATTTTTATAAATATAAGTTACCCCCGAATGGAATGTTATGACTGTTATAAACAGCATAGTAAAATAAATGAAATGTTGGTTAAGTAAAATCGCAAAAATTTTTTCGTTACCCTGATAAAGTTCAATTGTATTTTGACCCACATATACAATTAAAAGATAATATAAAAAGGACATCTGTAAAAAAGTTTTCCATTTTGCATAGTTGCTTGTTGGGAAAGGTGATTTTTTATAGTCTGCATACGCACGTAAAGTAGTAATCATAAGATCCCTGATTAGAATAATAATTACCATCCAAAGCTGTAAAATATTCAGGAAAGCAAAACCAAGAAAAGCTGCCGAAGTTAAAATTTTATCGGCAAGCGGATCCCAGAATCTTCCCCATGAAGTAATATAATTGAATTTTCTTGCAAGCCAGCCGTCATACCAGTCCGTTAAAGCAGCAATAATAAAAACACCAAGTGAAATTTGTTTAAGCACCGGATTTTCTGATAGAAAAAGAACAAGAAAGAATGGGGTTAATATTATTCTTAATATTGTTAATTGATTCGGTAATATCATTGAATTAAAAAAATTTATTCTTCAGATAATTTCCTAAGAAAACCATATTCATAAATTCCGGTGTTATGTCCGTCCTTCCAGGTTATTCCGATTGCATAATTACCAACTTGTTCAATGTTTTTTATTATTGTCTGCTCTTCGGAAATTAAGGGGATATAATATTTCCCTTGTTCTTCACGTTCAGATACACAAGTAGCACAAGGACAAAACCGGCGCAGTTTTTTTATTTCGATTAAAGATTCCGAATCATCATCCCAATTAATTTTAAGATTCTTTTTGTCGGTTATCTTTATTTGAACAGGGATCATTTAAGAAATTTTTTCTCCAGTCAGCTTAGACAGAACATCCAGGTACTTTTCACTGGTTTTGTTAATTACATCTTCCGGTAAAACCGGCGGAGGCGGCTGCTTATTAAAATTAATGGACAGAAGATAATCTCTTACAAACTGTTTATCATAGCTCTGCTGAGATTTACCAACTTCATATTTATCTTCAGGCCAAAAGCGCGATGAATCTGGTGTCAGTAATTCATCAACAAGAATTATTTCATTATTATAAATACCAAATTCCATCTTAGTATCTGCTATTATTATCCCTTTTGTTAAAGCATAATCTGCAGCTTTGATATAAACTTCAAGTGTGTATTTTTTAATTTTCTGGAGAGTGTCTTTATCTGCTATATTCTCTGCTTCTTTTAAAGAAATATTTTCATCATGTGTTCCAACTTCAGCTTTAGTGGAAGGTGTAAATAAAGGTTCCGGAAATTTTTCAGATTCTTTCAGTCCTTCAGATAATGCAATTCCGGAAATTTTTCCTGTTTTTTTATAATCATTCCAACCGGAGCCAGTAATATAACCTCTTACGATACATTCAATAGGGATTACTTCTGCTTTTTTTACAAGCATTGAACGGCCTTCAAGGTCTTCAGCATATTCCTGGCACTCCTGAGGAAAATCCTTAACCGATGTACTTATTAAGTGATTTACAACAATATCCTTGGTATGATTAAACCAAAATTCAGAAATTTTGGTTAATACCTTCCCTTTATTTGGAATTCCCTGAGACATGATAACATCAAAAGCTGAGAGCCTGTCGGTAGAAACTATTAAAAAATTTTCCCCTACATCGTATATATCCCTTACTTTTCCTCTTTTAACAAGATTTAAATTAGGGAAATTCGTCTGTAATATTACTTTTGTTTTCATCTTGGTTAATTATTATTTGTGGAATTAAATATAAACCCAAATATAGATAGAGTGAATCCGTAATTCAAATATAATTAGATAATATATTGAATTAGTTATGATACATTTGATCTATTTTGCTTCCATTTGAAACAATTTTGAAACATTTATATCTATTAAAGATTCGAATATGAGCAAATTTCACTAATGGCATACCCTTTGTTTATAGCCTCAAGAAAATCAATATTTTGGATTTAAACAATTTCTATTTCAAAATATAGTTAGTGATAAATTGAAACTTTAACCTTAAAATGAAAATTTTTAACCCTCCGTATCCTGTTTTTTTCAAAAGAAAATACTAAAGTGGAGGTATAAGATATGTTCACCGAGAAAGAAACAATAAAAAAATCAATTGAATTTTTTAACAGGGGTAATCTTGAAAAACTCCTAACAAATTATGATATTGCAATAACTTATTTTAACAGGTCAATAGAATTGAACCCGGATTTCGCTGAAGCGTTCTATAAAAGAGGAAATGTTAAATTTATTCTCGAAGATTTTAAAGGGGCTTTAGCAGATTATGATGAAGCAATAAGACTGAATCCTAAACTTGCCGAGGCGTACCATAACAGAGGGTTAATAAAATATAATAACGGTGATAAAGAAAACGGAAGGACAGATTTTACAATAGCTGCAAAATTAGGATGTTTTAAGACTTATGATGTTAGGAAAGGTTATTGTAATTAAGAAACTGACAGTTTAGTTACATAATTATTAAAAGAAAATGTCTGAAGATATTTTTACTGAAATACTAAAAAAAGAACCTTTATTAAGTTATATTGGATTTGATAATACTAGCGATGAAGAATTTAAAAAGAACAGGGAAAAACTGGAGAAAGGTTTCAATGAGTTCAAAATCTGCTGTGAATGGATTGAAAAGCATCAAACAAAAATAAGAAAGAGAGATCTAAAGAATTATAATTACCTCAAATATCATTATAACGGTTATTTTCTTACACACTCGATTGAAAGATGGTCAGGTACGACAATTTCTACAGGAGCCTTTATTGCAGCACTAATTTATTTTGATATTTCTTATAAACATATTTTAGGAACACCTGACATCTCAGTTTACTTAGCCTTAAGTAAACAGACACCTTACATATAAAATAGCGGAATACAAATCAGATTTTTATATATAAAAGCTAAAAGCAATAAAAATTGCAAAAACAACCACCAGTAAAATCACTAATAATTTGAATAATGGTTTTTCTTCAGGAAATTCATACCCGCAAATAGGACATATCTTTTTATCCGAATCAATATCCATTGCACATGCCGGACACTCTTTCTTTTTCATAAATAATTTTCCAGACAAAAAAATTTAATTTATGCTCTTAATAAGAATAGAAAAGATTTTATTTTATTTCAAAATAAAAAAAAGTAACTAAACCTGTTTTGAATCAGAAGAATATTTTTGTCAGAGTATCATTAAAGCAGATTAACTGCAGGGTTTTTTGTGCAAAAAAATATCTAAATAACTCTGACAATAACATCGATAATATGTTAAGACATATTTATGTTAGATAAGCTGGATCCATTTTAATAATTAACTTAAGGAATATCTATGAATAGAGAACTAACAACTACAGCGTTTTCTTTAGACGGACACAAAGTAATAAAAAATTTCGGCCTTGTACGAGGTATTACAGTTCGTTCACGTTCCATCTTCGGAACTTTAGGCGGTTCGTTACAAACTATTATCGGGGGGAATATTACATTGTTCACACAATTGTGTGAAAAGACGAGAGAAGAAGCTTTTGAAATGATGCTGAAACATGCCGAGGAAATGGGAGCAAATGCAGTTGTTGGTATAAGGTATGATGCCAATGATGTCATGAGCGGGGTTACTGAAGTTTTGTGTTACGGAACTGCTGTACTTCTGGAATAAAAAACTTTCAGACTAATTAAATTAAAAATCAAGCTATGAATATATCCGACATCAGGCAGCCCGGAGATCCGGTTTATAATTGAAAGCTAAAACCTTCTTTTACCAATTTATTATAGCTTTTTTTGTCGAACTTATATAAGTAAGCTGCTCGACGCAGGTTATCTTTCTCTTTCTCATCTAATTTTATTAATAAGTTCATCTTTAATAATTTTTTCCTGAAGTTTCTTTTATCCAGTTTCAGTTCCAAAATAGATTCATAAAGAGATTGCAATTTAGGGAGAGTAAATTTCTTTGGCAGCAATTCAAAACCGACCGGATGATATCTAACCTTCTCTCTTAGCCTATCCAAAGCTGCATTTATTATACTATTATGATCAAATGGTAAATTATTAATATCGTAAAGCCGGAACCATCTTACTTCACTGGTATCGGTACCCGGGCTAAGTGTATATTTATCAGGACTTACTAAAGCATAATATCCTATTGTAAAAACTCTGCCGTTCGGATACCTGTTTACGTCACCAAATACCGAAAGCTGTTCCATAAAAATATTTTTAACCCCGGAGGTTTCATTTAATATTCTTTCAGCAGCATGATTTAATTCTTCATTCTTTAAAATAAATCCGCCGGGCAATGCCCATTCGCTTTCCGATGGTTCAATAGCTCTTTTAATAAGAAGCACCTCTAATACTCCGTTTTCAAAACCGAATATTACACAGTCAATAGAAACATTATTTATTACTTTTTTAAGTTGATGGGACAAGAACTTTCCCTTTGTTTTTTTTGTGATATTTTATAGATAAAGTATTCATATTAAAATTACACAATTAGCTAATTATTTCAAATATACAAAATATTTTTTTGTTGCAAATTTAATAAAATAAGTGTTATCTTTACACTAATTAGTTTTTTTATTTTCAGGGAGAATGTGTGGTTACTTTAGGCTACGATATCGGCAGTTCTTCAATAAAAGCGGCACTTTATGATGTTGATAAGGGAAAAGAAAAAGGACATGCAACATACCCCAAAAATGAAATGGATATTGTATCTCCTTATCCGGGATGGGCGGAACAGGATCCAAACAAATGGTGGGAAGCTGTCATAATATCAACTAAAGAATTATTATTAAAAACCGAAACCAAACCAGACGATGTTAAGGCCATTGGAATTTCCTACCAGATGCATGGATTGGTATTAGCTGATAAAGATCAAAATATCCTTAGACCATCAATTATCTGGTGCGATAGCAGAGCAGTTCAGACTGGAAACGAAGCTTTCAGTGAAATAGGCAAAGAAAAATGTTTGAGGTACCTTTTAAATTCCCCGGGAAATTTTACAGCCTCAAAACTTAGATGGGTAATTGAAAATGAGCCGGAAACATTTGATAGGGTTTTCAAATTTATGCTTCCGGGCGATTATATTGCAATGAAATTATCAGGGGAAATTACTACTACAGCCACCGGCCTCTCGGAAGGAATACTCTGGAATTTTGAGAATGATGAACCCGCTAAGTTTTTAATGGAAAATTATGGAATACCTGAATCTTTAATTCCCAAGATAGTACCGGGATTCGGAGAACAATGTTTGCTTTCAAAGGAAGCTTCTGAAGAGTTAGGCTTAAAGGAAGGAATTCCGGTAACATACAGAGCCGGGGATCAGCCAAATAATGCTTTTTCACTAAATGTTTTAAGGCCCAATGAAATCGCCTCAACTGCAGGAACATCAGGTGTTATATACGGAGTTAGCGAAGAAGTTAAATATGATCCTGAAAGCAGAGTTAATACATTTATTCATGTGAATCATTCTAAAGAATTAAAAAGGCTTGGCATTTTATTATGCATAAATGGTACAGGCATCTCATACAACTGGATCAGGAAAGTATTATTTAAACCCGTTATACATGAAGTTGACCTTATTGCCAGTTATGAAGAGATAAATACACTTGCAGAGCAAACCGGGATAGGTTCTGAAGGATTAGTTTTTATACCGTTTGGGAATGGCGCAGAACGTATGCTCTATAATCGTGAATTGGGTGCCTCATTTGAAGGAATAAACTTTAATATTCACGCTCAAAATCATATAATTCGTGCTGTTCTTGAGGGAGTAGCATTTTCTTTTTATTATGGTATTAATATACTAAACGACCTGGCTGTTAATCCGAAAGTAATACGTGCCGGTTTGGCTAATATGTTTTTAAGTGATACTTTCCGGAAAACTCTTGCCACGTTAAGCGGTGCAGAAATACAATTATATAATACAGATGGAGCTTTAGGAGCTGCAAGAGCTGCTGCTTACGGTGCAGGATTTTATAATTCTTTTGATGAAGCTTTTAAAGATCTGGAATGTGTAAAAACAGTTGAACCGGATTTAAAGAATGAAAGCGAGTATAAATCTGCCTATGAGAAATGGAATAATGAATTAAAGCAAAAACTAATAAAATAAGGGAAAAAAATGAATCTTAAATTAACAAAAGGTAAAGAAGAATATTTTCCTGGAATCGGGCAAATAAAATATGAAGGAAAAGATTCTAAAAACCCACTTGCTTTTAAATGGTATAATCCTGATAAGGAAGTAGCCGGTAAAAAAATGGTTGATCATTTTAGATTTGCTACTGCTTACTGGCATTCGTTCTGCAATACCGGTGACGATCCATTTGGCCCGGGAACCAAGGAATATTCCTGGAATAAATCTGAAGATACTATTGAAAAAGCTAAGGCAAAAATGGATGCAGCTTTTGAATTTATAACAAAACTCGGAACACCGTTTTATTGTTTCCATGATTTTGATATAGTTAAGGAAGGTGACACAATTGCCGAATCTGATAAGCATGTTAATACAATAGTAGATTATGCTTTAAAAAAACAGGAAGAATCGGGTGTCAAACTTTTATGGGGGACATCAAATCTTTTTTCTAATAAAAGATATATGAATGGTGCTGCAACAAATCCCGATTTTAATGTTCTTGCTTATGCCGGTACCCAAGTAAAACGTGCACTTGATGCGACTATTAAACTTGGCGGAGAGAACTATGTTTTTTGGGGCGGACGTGAAGGATATTTTTCTCTCCTTAATACAGATATGAAGAGGGAGAAAAGCCATCTCGCTACTTTCTTAAAGATGGCAAGAGATTATGCTAGAGACAAAGGTTTTAAGGGTAATTTTTTAATTGAACCAAAGCCTATGGAGCCTACCAAACACCAATATGATCATGATACCGAAACAGTTATCGGGTTCCTAAATAAGAACGGATTGGCTGATGATTTCAAATTAAACATCGAAGTTAACCATGCTACTTTAGCAGGTCACACATTCCAGCATGAATTACAAGCCGCAGCTGATGCAGGATTACTCGGAAGTATTGATGCAAATCGTGGTGATTACCAAAATGGATGGGATACAGATCAATTTCCAATTAATATTTACGAAACAGTCGAAGCGATGCTAGTAATTCTTCAGGCTGGCGGATTTACTAAAGGCGGAATTAATTTCGATGCTAAGACAAGAAGAAGCTCTACCGATGCAGAAGATATTTTTATTGCTCACATTTCCGGTATGGATACTTTTGCCAGAGCGTTGATAATTGCCGACAAAATTCTTAATGATTCAAACTATTTATCTTTAAGAAAAAACAGGTATGTCTCTTTCGATAGTGGAGCAGGGGCTGATTTTGAGAATGGTAAGCTTACATTGGATGATTTAAGAAAACATGCCGAGAAAAATGGTGAACCGAAACAAATCAGCGGTAAACAAGAATTATATGAATCAATAATAAATAATTATATCTAATCATTACACATATTTAAAGTACCGTTCTGAAAAACCCGCAATCTTCTGCGGGTTTTTTATTTTATTCAAAGCTATAATATTAAACCCGAAATTCCCCTTTCTGTATACTTGTGTTATTAATCAAAATACAACTTGTGAGCGATATAACTAATAGGAACTTAATTTAAAAAACATATTTTTATTAATAAGTTAAATTTGATATTTACATATTGATTTTATAACCAACGATTTTAACGTTATCTATGAAGCAAAAATTTAACTATCCAACTATCAGAAAAGTTTTATAGGGGAATTATATATAATTACTAAGCATTAATAAACATATACATATTTTATAAATTTCATAAGGAAATATCTGAAATGAATGATATAATGGAAACAAAAGAATTATTAAGACTTGTACCAATTTTTTCCGAGTTGAATGATGAAACTGTAGAGCAAATTTCCCATTTAGGTGCTCAAAAATCATATCCGAAAGACTCCTTAATAGTTTCTGAAAACGAATCAGGCTCTGCTCTATATATTATTATTGAAGGAAAAGTTAAAATCTCCAGACGCAGCTCTGATGGTAAAGAAGTTATTTTATCAATACTCGGAGATTCTGATTTCTTCGGAGAAATGTCTGTAATAGACGGTCAATCCCGCTCTGCAAATGTTGTGGCTATGGAAAATTCAGTATTATTAATAATTCAAAGAAGTGAATTTCTCGAGCTACTTCATGCACATCCGGAAGTAGGTATTTCTTTACTCCAGGAATTGACTCAAAGATTAAGGGTAGCAGATGTTAAAATTAAGTCTTTGTCACTTAAAGATTCCGATGGGAAAGTAGCAACTGTAATTTTACAATTAGCCGAAGATATGGGAATGATAAAAAACGGAGTTGTCGAAATCGAGAAACTTCCTTTTCAACATGATTTAGCGAACATGGCAGGTACCTCAAGAGAGACTATATCAAGAACTTTAAGTTCATTTGAAAAAAAAGGATTAATTGAGCATGAAGGTTCCAGATTAAGAATATTAAATTATAATAAGTTCAGAGAAACTTTTTCTTAATCTTTCATATCATTTACAAACCGGAAGCTCGTGTAATTGCAATAATCAAAACTTCATAGATATCGCAATTACATAGCTTCCTGATATTTAACTATTTGATAATTAAATATCATTTTAATAAAAAATAATATATAACTATTTCTCAAATTCAAAATAATAGTTGTAAATTCATTCAATCTGAATTCTCTTTCTTTAATTTAAATCTCTCAAAACCCCAGTAATTTATATCTCAATTTGGATTTTCATTTGTATGAGGCTTTTAAAATTCAAATCACGAAAAATGATTTTGTAGTATTCCATTAAAAAATTCTTATTAAATAAGTGATCTCCTGACTAATAAAAATTGGAATAAAACTTGTATATGCAGTCTTTGAGTTCTATTTCAGGGCAAAAAATTCTTTCGTTATTTTATTGCATAAAAATAAAGACCATATACATTAAATGAGAGAGATTATGGAGTCAACGAAAACAGCTTCAATTTCATTACTTGAGAAAGTTTCTTACGGATGCGGAGATTTTGCATCTTCAATGTTCTGGAAACTTTTCTCAATGTTTCTTTTATTCTTTTATTCTTTTATACTGATGTATTTGGTATTTCTGCAGCAGCTGTAGGAACAATGTTTCTTGTTACCAGGGTTTGGGATGCAGTAAACGATCCGATGATGGGTGTAATTGCCGACCGCACACACTCTAAATTTGGCAAGTTCCGTCCATATCTATTATATGTAGCAGTTCCATTTGCAATTATCGGAGTCTTAACTTTTACTACTCCCGATTTCAGTTACACCGGTAAATTGATTTATGCATATGTTACTTATACATTAATGATGATGATTTATACCATGGTAAATGTTCCTTATGCTTCCCTACTAGGTGTTATAACAAATAATCTGGAAGAGCGTACTTCATTGGCTTCATGGCGTTTCATAGGTGCTTTTACCGGAGGACTAGTAGTTACGGCTACTGCGAATTCATTAGTAGAATATTTCGGCGGAAATAGTAACCCGGCAAAAGGGTATCAGTGGACAGTAGGTTTTTATGCCGTTTTAGCTGCCATTTTCTTTGTACTGACTTTTGCAGGTACCAAGGAAAGATTAAAACCCGCTGCATCGAAAAATTCACTCAAAGAAGATTTGAAAGATATCGGTAAAAACGGACCATGGTTTATTATGCTGGGAGCCGGTATTTCAATATTAATTTTTAATTCTTTAAGGGATGGTTCAATTTTATATTATTTTAAATACTATGTGAAAGATCAGGATGTAAATTTCTTTGGGCAGCAATACAGCTTTAATTATACTGTTTTATCATCAGCTTACATGACAATATGGCTGGCCACAAATATTATAGGCGTTATTTTAGCCAAACCGATATCTTCAAAAATCGGAAAGAAAAAGACTTTCCTGCTTTCAGCCATCCTATCGGCTTTATTGAGCTTTGTATTGTTTTTCTTACAGCCCTCACAGATCGGTTTAATCTTTCTCTTAAATATTTTTATTGGTATATCTGCAGGAATTGTGCTTCCATTAATTTGGTCGATGTATGCAGATATCTCTGATTACTCTGAATGGAAAACAGGAAGAAGAGCAACAGGATTAATTTTTTCCTCTTCTTCAATGTCACAAAAATTTGGCTGGACAATTGGGGGTGCTTTAAACGGGTGGTTACTAACCGCTTTCGGATTTCAGGCTAATGTTGACCAAAGTAATGAATCCCTTTTAGGCATCAGGTTAATGATAAGTGTAATTGCCGGCTTAGGAGCAATACTGGCTATTTTATTTATCTTTTTTTATCCCCTTAATGAAAGCTTTATGAATAAAGTTGAGCTTGAATTAGAAACCAGCCGTAACAAATAAATAAATTTCTGTCGTTACGTTTCAGTATTTTAAAATCACTTATATAAAATAAAGAGCGTGATATGAAGCTCATTTATTCATTTTTACTAAAGATTTAATATATTATTAACAATCTTGTTGTTTGTTTTTATTTATTTTAACATCGGAATTTTTCAGAATTAATTATCAGATGTTATGAAAAATGTATTAACAATTGTCTTTATTTCAATTCTACACCTCGGATTTTCATGTAAATCGGAAGTCTATTCTGAAAAGAATAGTAAAATCAAAGTATATGATCATATTGTAATCGTAATCGAGGAAAATAAGAATTATGATCAGGTTATCAATAATAATAATGCTCCTTACATAAATTCTTTAAAGGAAGAGGGAGCAAATTTAACACAAATGTATGCTGAAGAACATGCAAGTGAAGGCAACTATTTCTGGCTGTTTTCAGGCAGCAACCAGGATATTGGGTTCGAAGATATTATACCGAATTATGGTATCAATAAAAATTATCCATTCCAATCCAGCAATTTAGCTGAACAGCTTATTAAAAAAGGTTATTCATTTAAAGGGTATTCGGAAAGTTTACCTGGTATTGGTGATACCGTATCATATTCCGGTCATTATGCTCGTAAACATGTTCCGTGGATAAGTTTTGGGAATATTCCAAACGGAAACCAGGAAGAGAACTCTGTTAATCTTCAATTTAAGCAATTTCCTTCTGATTTTAATAAACTTCCTACAGTATCTTTCGTAATTCCAAATTTAATTCATGATATGCATGATCCAAAATCTCCTGATATCAGTGTACCTAATGGAGATGACTGGTTGAAGAATAATCTTGATAATTATTATCAATGGGCAAAAAAACATAACAGTCTTTTAATTATAACATTTGATGAGAATAATGATAAAAGCGGATACAGAGGTTTAACAGATCCGGCTAATTCAAAAAGTGATATTAAGAATCGGATTCCAACTATTATTGCCGGTGCACATATAGTTCCGGGCAATTATTCTGAAGGTAAAGGAGTCACTCATGTCAATATCTTAAGAACTATTGAAGCTATGTATGATTTGGCTAAATCGGGACATCAGCAAAAGAACGCACTAAAGTTTGGGATCAAGGATGATTATATCATTAAAGATATATTTAGATAGAGACGTGAACAGCGATAGAAACGGAAGATGGAAAATGATAGACGGTACATGTGTAATTGTAGCTCATACATTCATGCACCCATGCTTTCCAATAATAAAAGACTTAAGCAAATTAGGTAAAATATTTTATTAAATATTATTCAGTTCATGCAATCATGCAAAGAACTTTCCTAATGTTTTGCTCTTCATTTTCCAACTTCAATTACTTTAAAACTCCCCGGTATCACTTTCGGTCTCGGATGTGGAACATCGGCAGTTGGAGCTGGTATTGGTTCAAAATCCGCTGTCGGTAAAAATATATTATGGGTATTTTCATCAATAGTAGAAGTCCTTGCACCCTTTTTTGTAGGAATATTAGCAACAACATGGAATTTTACCGGGCTATCTTCATGTACTTCTGTTAAAGTTCCCTCTCTGTTCGAACTAAATGCATCCATATATTTTTTATCGAAAACAACTCCGTCGCATCCTTCACCAATCGGAAGCTCTGCAAGTACTTGTCCATCTTTTGCAGATAAAACAACCATAAGCTTATTATCACAGCCGGAAAAAAGAATTCCGTTTTCAGTATCAATTGCTAATCCCGAAGGTGATTCCCCTTTTCCAATTTTCCACCTGTCTTCTATTTTGTAATTCTTCATGTTTATTTTAACAATTTCATTTTTACTTTCAATATTTACATAAACATTTCCTTTATTATCTGAAACAGCTGCTTCAGGTCTTCCATTTAAATCAATAGAAGCAACAACAATATCTTTGGAAGGATCTATTACACTGGCCTCATCACTTCTTCCATCACAAATAAAAATTTTTTTAGCAAAAGAATCATATATTATGGCGTCAGGACTTTTACCTACATTTATTTGTTTCAGAACTTTATTATTTTTCAAATTAAATACCGAAACCGTATTGCTTCTCCCGTTGCTGGTATATCCTTTATTAAAAGGGGCGGCAAATGCAATTCCATGTACTCCCTCTGTATTTTGAATTATACCAATTGAATCACCGGTAACTTCATCTAAGATATTTACTTGGGTTCCGTGGGAAACATAAATCCTTTTTAAACTACTATTAACTGCAATATAATCCCACCAGCCCTTTCCACCAACATGAAAAGTTTTTATAATATGATATCCTGAATTATTCTGAGCAAAAGAACAGTTCAGCAATAAAGGAAACATTAAAAAGAAAATAGAATATTTTCTCAAACAATGAGTAACTTTCATATTTATTCCTCTATATTAAATTCATTATATCATATAATTATACTTGAAAAAAATCACTTCGGATTAGGGCCCTGAGAAACCAGGACAAAATCATCCGGTCTTATCCACTTCTTATAAGCATCTTGAATATCAGCAGGTTTTATGTCCAAATAATGTTTAGCGGCGATAGTAGGTTCATCTAACGGAAGCTGATGTATTGCCCTGCTTAACAAACCACGACTAATACTGCTAACACTAGATTCGGAAAGCTGAACATCCCTTAACTCAGCAGACTGTGCACGTCTCAATTCTTTATCTGTTACCAGACTATTTTGTATATCCTTCAAATCACGGACAATTACTGATTTTGCCTTAAAAACATTAGGAGGATCACAACCGTACATAACTTGAAAAGTCGAGCGAGTTTTTCCAATGTTAAAATATGAATGCACATAATATACCAACCCAGTATTAACACGAAGATCTTTATATAATCTTGCAGCAAAAACTTCACGTGTTAAAATCTGGTTACTAAGCTGTAAAACATAATAATCAGGTTTATCACGCTTTAATTGAAGCGTTTGTGCAAGCGTAACTTCATCCTGCACCCTGCTTTTATCTGGTACATTTGTGATTTTTGGTTTGTTATTAGGAACAGATGAATATTCTGTTGGTGGTTTTTCACCTTGTGCATTCCATGCAGCAAAGTATTTTTCAATAACACTTTTTACCGTATCGGGATTAACTTTTCCAGCTACAACGATTGCTGTAAGGTCAGGTCTAAAAACTTTACTATAATAATCTTTAATATCCTGCATTGAAAGCGAATCTACCGATCCGGGTGTGCTGTGTCTTAGCTGCGGATCCCCTTTCGGCAGTAAAGCATCCCATAGCGCTTTGTTTTTTAGATAATCCGGACTCTCAAGTTCGCCTGCTACTTCTTTTGCTGTTTGCATCTGAACAACTTTGAAGGCTTGCTTGGGCAGGGCAGGATGTAATAAATTATCCGCAAGAAGCTGAACTCCTCTGTCGAAATGATCGGTTAAAACCTGAAGTGAGAAGCTGGTACCTGCATTCTCATTTGCACCGATATCATCGAGCTCTTTTTGGAACGCCAGTCTATCATAAGTCGTTGTACCATAAGAAAATAGCTGCGACAACACATCATCAACACCTTCCTTGCCCTCCTTGGTTTCGAGATCAGAATTATTTTTTATATCTCCGTACACACTCACCGTATTACTGATAGATTCCGGCTGAATAATTAATTTTATACCGTTGCTCAGCGTGTCTACTATTGGATTTACAACTGATTTCGGGGCTTCCAAACGTGCCATCGCTGTACTTGCCCACTTTGGCAATTTAACCTCTCTAGGATTTTTAGGTGCAAAAGATTCTGCTCCACCAAAACTGCTTCGTGAAATTGGCTTTCCCGATGGTTCGGGAGTTAAAATTGCAAAAATTGCATGGTTCAAATCCAAATATTTTTTTGCTACACGATTAACATCTTTTACGGTAACTTTCTTGAGCATCTCTAACTCAGCATCCGGCGATTCGTTATCGTCGTTTGCCACTGCATCAGACCATGCATTAGCCAAACCGGAAATGGAATTCTTTTGTAATTCGGCATTAGCAATTTCATGATTTTTGGCAGCGAGCACAAGGTCCGGGGGTAGGCCATTCTTTGCATAATTTGCAATTATTTCATTTGTTTCCTTTAATAATATATGAGCATCTCCTCCCTTTGGAAATACTCCAAAAGCAAAAGACATACCTGCCAGCGGCATTCCATCAAGTTGAAAACTTGAATATAAAGATTTTCCTTGTGGTACTAATCCATAAAGATCAGCACGCTGACTGCTCAAAACATCTGCTAAAATTTGTGCTGCCGGATAATCCGGATCTTTAGTCCCGGGCATTCTAAAAGATGTTAGTATATAGCCATACGGAGTATCGGTAGTAAGATTCAATGTATCGGAATTCACAGGTTGAAGATTTAATTCAGGTTTCTCCGGAAGTTTTTTATTGGGAATATTTCCGAAAAGTGTTTTTACCTTTTCAAGTGTTTTCCGGGGATTAACGTTACCTACAATAACAAACACTGCGTTGTTCGGAGCGTACCAGGTATTATGGAATTTTTTCAGCATTGCTGCTGTAGTTTTATCAAAAGAGGGTCTGGTTCCTAAGCCGGTATGCTCGTAAGGTGTTCCCTTAAATAAAGCTTTCATTAATTTTGTGTAAAAAACAAACACAGGGTTTGATAGATCATTAGCCACTTCCTGTTCTATTGCACCTCTTTCATTTTTCCATGATGAATCCGTACATAGAAGAGATTTCATCCTTAAAGCTTCTATGTGCAACGCGATATCAATATTTTCGGCTGGAACCGTAAAAAAATACTGAGTTATATCATTCTGGGTGTCTGCATTAAAGTCTCCCCCTAAAGCAGCACTAATATCATTTAACTGGTTTGCACTTAATCCTTTGCTGCCGCGGAACATCATGTGCTCGGTTGCGTGTGCCGTGCCAGGAAATCCTTTGGGAACTTCGGTTGCGCCGACTTTATAATTTATTTCTGTTGTAACAACCGGGGCTAAATGATTCTCAACTATTATAACACGCAAGCCATTCGAAAGAGTATCTCTTAATATATTATTTTCAATTTTCGGATTTGTTTTTGCATTAATAGGTAAAGTTATTACTGATATTAAAAAGAAGAAAAAATACCTGAAATAATTTTGAATGTTAATTGAGGAGGTATTTTTCTCCGGATGAATACTAAACATTTTAATCTCCTTTAAATTTGATTCCTTTTGAAGAGGTAACATTTATCTCAATTAAAGTTTAATAAATTAAATGATAATTTTAATGATAAACTGTTTACTATTGTGGGGACTATATCACAAAATGAGAACTGAGACTTGATCTGATACCTTGCCTTTTCAATCACCAATTACAACTGTCCATGATCTTACTTTCCATTCTTCTATTAAACCATTTTTAACATAAGGATCATTATTAGCAAAGTTTTCTACAACAGAGGGACTATCACATTTAAATATCAGTAATGCACTATCTGCCGGATCTGCAAGAGCACCAGCCATAATCAATTTCCCTTCATCATGAAATTTCCTAACATATGCTAAATGGGCTTCTCTATAAGGTTTTCTTTTTCCGATATAATCAGTTACCGTTTTATAAAACAAAATATAGTACATAGGCACACCTTGAATGAATATTTAATGTAATAATATAAAAAGCCCTACTAACCGGCAAAAAAGTTAATACTTTTAATTTTCTTTCTTATAATTACTCGAAAAGGTTAACACCCCGAATTATCGGGGTGAAATTCATAAAAGCCCCATATTTCCAATTGTAACCGTTTCAATGGTTTAACAATAAATTGTACTTCCAAAGAAATTCTCCATACTCTTCTGCAAAACTTTTTATTCTGTGATGTTTTTTTTGATTCTTGATATATTGAACTACTTTATCTACCTGATATTCAGAAACTGAAAATGCAGCGTATCCTCTTCCCCAGGAGAACCTGCCATCAATTATATTATTCTGTTATATATAAACCTCAGAGCTTATTGAAATATCCTTTCAATTATTTTTCCAATCTACTACATAAATGGAGTCCCCTGTAGATCTGAAAAGCACTGCTCCCTGTTTATCGGTTCTGTATAATTTTGATTTAATTGATTTGAGCCTGTTTAATATTTCTGCAGATGGATGGCCAAATTTATTTTGAATTCCGGCACTGATGAGACTAATCTCAGGACTAACCATCTTTAAAAAATTAATTGATGAGCCGGATGAACTTCCATGATGCCCGACTTTTAATACATCGGATTTCAAAAAGGTTTTATAATCTTTTAACAAAATCTTTTCACGCTTGGATTCAGCATCACCTGTTAACAAAAAGCTGTTTTTTCCGAAAACGATCTTAATGACCCCGCTCCTCTCGTTTTTGGAGAAATTATTATCAAGATTATCAAAAAGCGAATAGAAATGCAGGTTATTAAATTTTACTATTTCTTTATGATAATATGAGTATGGGACTTCATTTTCATTTAAATATTTTTCGAATTTTATATCATTCATATCGGTACTATCAAAAGAAGGTTTTAATATTTTCCTGATTCTTTTATTATGAATCAAAGAGACAAAACCCCCGTAATGGTCAAGGTCCATATGTGAAATAAAACCGTAATCAATTTTATTTATTCCCAAATAATTTAACAATGGGATTAAGACATAATCACCTGTATCAAAATATTTTGAAACGGGACCTGCATCAATTAAAGCTGTTTTTCCATCAGGCATTTTCAACAGAAAAGAGTCTCCCTGCCCAACGTCAATCATTAATAAATCAAATTCGTTTTTATTAAATAGTTCTTTATCATTATAAGAGGAAAGAATAAAAAAATTTATTATGACTAAAGCAATAAAAGATAATTTTGTGGAAGACGATTTGAATTTTGTAAAAAAGAAAATAATGAATATTAATAATGTATAAAATATTATCACATCATAAAGAAGAAAATTTCTAATCCATATAAATGAGTATTCAAGATTTCCGCTAGCTTTAATAAACTTAAATAAAATAAAAGTAAAAAGATCATTTGCGGCAGCATATACGCTTGCAACAAACGGGAGAACCATACTGATTAGTAATGTGCCGATAGCAACAAGTAAAATCAATCCTATCAGCGGGATAACAATCAGATTTGTAAGTGGTGCTATCAGGGAGAGTTTCCTAAAATATGTTACTGTAACAGGTAATGTACCGATTTCGACACTTATGGAAACAGCTAACAAGAGAAGAAAATATTTAAGAAATTTGTTTTTTATGTTAAATCTTTTTAATTGGTTCTGAAATAAAGGAAAAATCACTCCGATAGATAAAACGGCTGAAAACGAAAGCTGGAATCCTGCTGAATAAATTTCATCCGGGTTTACCATTAAAATGATTAAAGCCGCTAACGCCAGGGAATTAAAAAGATTTGTAGACCTGTTCAGCATAAAAGCAATAATAATTACAATTGCCATAACGGATGCCCTGAATACAGATACCGGCAGACCTGTTATACACATAAAAATTAATAATCCAAGAATTGCAGCAAACGAACGAAAATAAATATTGAATCTGCCAAAAATCAAAAGAAGGAATAAAATAATAAACCCGGTATGTAAACCTGATACTGCAAGAACATGTATTACTCCGGAATTTATAAATGCAGTTTTTGTTTCAAAATCAATGTCACTCCTGTCTGCTAAAAGGAGGCTTTTTAATAATGATGCCGTTTGTTCGCTCTGCAGTTTTACAATACTTTGATAGATAGATTTTCTGATTTGAAAAATCTCATTGGGGAAAAATTCTTTTTTGTTACTGATGATTTTAAAATCATTAATATTATAAGTAGTGATTATTCCACTAATACCTTCCTCTCTTAAATATCTGTTATAATCAAATTCACCGGGATTTCTCATTTCCCTTCCTTTTGCAAACGTTCCGGTTATACTAATAAAATTACCAGGAGAAATATTATTATAAATTGAATCGGATTTTACTTCATCTTCTTCCCTGATTTTTCCGATTAGGTTAATATTTTTGCCAATTACTTTATTATTAACTAAAACCGAATCGGTAAATATTTTGAACTCAATTCCGTTATTTCTTTTTAATTCAATCCAGGTAATAGTTCCATAAGCCGTAAAGTTTTTTATTTTATATATGTTTTCTGAAAGAAAAGAATTTTTATTAACTATTGAAGCTCTAAAGGAGCCTAAGAGTGCAATTAATAAGAGGAGACAAAAGGAGATGATAATTTCTTTATTCTTTAAGGTTTTGAATAAAGAAAATACCAGAATTAATATTATAAGTACTGATGAAGCAAACAGAATTAAGTTTATTCTTAATAAAGGCTGTAAAAGAATTCCGCAAATAAATAGAAGAGTAATTTTTATTACAGGATAATCTTTCATTTACAATACTTTATTATCGCAGATTTTATTTGTGAGATATCTTTAATGTTATTAAATAAATTTTCTGCATATTTCCCCGCTGTTATCGTGAGTGATGGATTTAACGTATGAGTTTTAATAGATAAATCTTCAAAATTCCCGTGATCCGAACAGATAATCAATGTCATATTTTTTTTATCCAGTATGGTAATTACGGTATAAAGAAATTCATCGAGAACATTTACAGTTTTTTCAACATCGCCGTCATACCTTCCATGGCCAATATGATCGGTTAAAAAATACTCATATGCAGTGAACGAATTTTGTGAGGCAATTTTTAATAATCTTCTGGCCGCAGTTACGGGTCTTATAACCGGGAGGTTATATTTTAGTTTAATATTCCATCTTTCATTAGTAATTTCTGCGGTAATAGCTTTGCCCCTTCTAACATCAGTGACTTTATTAAGTCTCATCCCATTTAATTTACAGCTTAGTGTAGTTACACTAAGCCTGGATTTCCCGCTTCTAATATAATCAAAGAAAACTTTAGGATAAGCATTTGCAAAAAAAACTTTTTCTTTTTTTGATAAGTAATAATTGAATATATTTTTCTCTGCAATAACCGGGATTAAAGTAGAATAGGGATAAGGTCCAAAATGCTTGCCTACAATTTTTGAGGCATTTACCCCACAGAAGATTGAAGTCTGTCCGGTTCCGCTTTGCGGAAATCCTTTCAGTCCAAGTTTTGCATCGGTCGGAAATAAAAAGTGTTTATCTTTTATCAATATTTGTTTTTTTAATGTCGGAATCTTACCAAAAACTTCAGTAAATGTTTTAAACCCGTATTTGAAGAAAGGATTAAATTCATAATCTTCTCTTCCAATACCCACACCATCGATAAATATCATTAAGACTGGATTCATTTTATTCATAATTTTGTAGAGACGTTCTGACGAACGTCTTTACAGAACACATTTATTTCTTTGATTCCACGATAACCGTCACCGGACCATCATTAATAATTTCAACATTCATCATCGCACCAAAAATTCCGGTTTTAATTTTCTCTTTTCCCAAGTTATTTTGGACACGATTGATAAACTTATCATATAACGGGATGGCTTCTTCCGGTCTGGCAGCTTCAATAAAGCTGGGCCTGTTCCCTTTCGCGGTTTCTCCATACAATGTAAACTGTGAAATGATTAACATTTCCCCTTCAACATCTTTCAATGAAAGATTCATCTTTCTACCCTCATCTTCCATAATCCTAAGATTACAGCATTTATCAGCAACAAAATTTACATCATTTTCGTCATCACCGGTTTTTATTCCCAGAAGAATTACAAATCCTTTACCAATCTTTTGGCTATAGTTTTCGGAAGGTATGTCAACACCTCCTCTCAAAACTCTTTGTACAACTGCTCTCAATTCAATTCTCCGTAAACCACGCGTTCAATATTTAAATAATCTTTTTTAACAGTAACATTTTGAAAATCATTTTCGAGTAAAATATTCTCGACCTGTTTATATTGATCTTTCCCGACCTCAAAGAACAATTTTCCTTTATCTTTTAAAATATTTTTAGTTTTAGATGAAATGATCCTGAAAAATGAAAAGCCGTCTCCTTCATCAGTTAAAGCTGTTCTCGGTTCGTATACTTTTAGTTCCGGCTGGAGATTTTGGAACTCTTCTAATGCTATATATGGAGGATTCGAAACAATAACATCATATTTCCTGATTGAATAAATCATACCATTCAAAATACTATCATTTATAAAATCGATCCTGTTTTCCACGGAATTCAGTTTTGCATTTTCTTTAGCGACCAGCAAAGCTTCGGAACTATTGTCAATAGCATAAATTGCAGAATTAGGTAAATTCTTTGCAACGGAAATTGCAATGTTCCCGCTTCCCGTTCCGATATCAAGAATATCAATATTTTCTTCTTTTACAGCTGAATCGATTATAATTTCAACTAATATTTCTGTTTCCGGTCTTGGAATTAAAACGGACCTGTTCACTTTAAATTTTAAGCCGAAAAACTCAACAGAACCTGTTATATATTGCAAAGGTTCGAATTGACCTCGTCTCTTGATAAATTCCCGGTAAAGATTTATTTCTTCTTCTTTTAAAGGCTGATCAAATTTCAGGTATAAATCCAATCTTTTACAATTAAGGATATTAGCTAGCAGCAGCTCTGCATTTATGCGAGGAGATTCTATTCCTTTTTTTTGCAGATAATCTGTAGAGCGCTTTATTGATTCGAGAACCGTTAACATTTGTAAATAATTATTTTGAATAAAATAAAAATAAATTTAATGAATGAAAGATGAAAATGATGTAAAGTCAAAAATCAAAAGTAAGGATTAATCTGTTAAAAAGTAGTAGATAAGGATACCAAAATTAATTTCAAGTGCAG
Source organism: uncultured Ignavibacteriales bacterium (assembly GCA_963723205.1). Classification (GTDB taxonomy): domain Bacteria; phylum Bacteroidota; class Ignavibacteria; order Ignavibacteriales; family Ignavibacteriaceae; genus CAVQBP01. The sequence continues at coordinate 255,685 of CAVRQC010000047.1, read as the reverse complement.
TCATAGTTATTCCGCTAATCGTATCAAATTTTTTTGTTTGATCCAGGTATGCCTGCTGATCTGTTGACAGATAAGAATCATAACGGTTATCCGCTTTTAATTTGAAGTATGCTGTAGTTCCTCCGAGAAGAACCATCGTTCCTACAAGTATCTTAAATATATCTTTTTCATAAAAACTCTTAGTTACATTCTCCCCGGTATATTTTAAATTGATCAAATTATTACTGCTTGATTGATTCAATTGGATTATTTTACTTTGATATCCCGGTTTGGACAGTTGAAGCTGGTTATATTTTAAAGGAATAAATAAAGGAGTATTTCCAAGTAATAAATCTTTACTAAATACATGAACACCCTGCGGATTAGTTTTTAGATATACAGCAGAATTAAAATTATAGGACAGTATAATATCATTACAATTTGATACATCTATAGTATCTAAAAAATATTTTGAATCCCATTTATCAAAAGGTTCATGAACAGAGAGGATATATTTACCAGTATCTATCCGGGTTTCAACATTCCCGTAACCTAAAAATTTATTATTCAATTTTATAATAGATTTTTCTTCATCTGTTTTTACTATCAGCTTTGCGTTACAATCCTGCGGAAAAATTTCAGGGAAAAAAATAATACTGAAAACCAGGAGTAAAAATATTTTCGAATTAAAATTTATATGCACATATATTCCCATTTTCATAACCTATGAATAAAGTACTGTCAGCAATAACAGGAGTTAACTTAACCCTGCCATCAAGAGAATATGTATTCGATATTTTTCCGGTATTGAGATCAATTAAATAAAATTTCTTATTCAAATCGGGTTGAACAATAGAGTTTTCTGTTATTAAAGGAGTTGCATCAAACAAACCACCGGTTTCGGTTGCCCAAATTTGTTTACCGCTGGATTTATTTATCGCAAAAAGATCTCCGTTTAAATTTCCGACAATGATAAAATTATCTTTTATTGCAGGAGTCATCTTTATTATGGCATGCGTATCAAATTTCCATTTTACATTTCCCGATTTAATATCAATTGCATATAATTTATCATTATCATTCCCTATAAATGCTATTCCATTCCGGATAGTTGCTCCGCAGAAGAAAGGACCACCGATTTTTTTTCTATATATTAGTTTGCCATCATCATAAGTAACAGCTAATAATTCCCCTTTATCATTTCCAAAAACTATAATGTTATCACCCATTGCAGGAGAACTGTGAGTAAATGAACCGGATTCTAATTCCCAAATCTTTTCACCTTTAATAGAATATCTGAAGACTTTTCCATCTTCAGAATTAAATATTATATTGCTGTCCTTTTTAATTATCTCGGTTAAAACTTTACCTTTAATTTCTTTATCATAATTTTCTTTACCCTTAACAAAATCATAAGATATTAAATTTGTTTCATTACTGTTTTCCGAGACAACGGCAAAAATTACATTTGTTTTATCAATTATGGGTGCAGAGAATACAGCACCTTTGTTTTTTAATTTTCCCATTACCTTGCCGGTAGTATCATTAAAACAAAATATTCTGCCGGAAAGATCACCTACAAAGACATAACCTCCATAAACTGTTACGGAAGTATTAGCAAATCCCCCATTTACATCATTTTCCCATTTTTTAATTAAAGTATCACCGATATTTTTTGAAGTATAAAAATCCTTCTCAGGAGTTCTTCCAAACATCGCATAAGTTTCCTGACCGGGATCAGTTTTTATTCTGATCAGCGATGCTGAACATCCATATATAAGGATAAATAATGTTAGAATAATAAGATAATATCTCATTAAAAATCCCACCCAAAAAAGAATTGATAAAATAATTTAGGCTGTAAATGTGAAAAATTATCTTCTATTTTTTTGCCCATATCATACCTTAGAACAATTACCCCTAAAAGATTAAAACGAAGCCCTGCACCGATGCTGCCCAGAGTTTTTGTATAGTGAGTATCCCATGCACTACCGGCATCAAAATACGCCGCTCCTCTTATACCAAATAAGCTTAAACCAAGAAAAGGAAATTTAACCCGGAATTCATCAATAAGCGGGAATCTGAATTCAACCGAAGAGATCCACATTTTTTCACCACGGATTGAGAACCTGTTCCAACCTCTTAAATCCCAGCTTCCTCCCATAAAATATCTACGGGCTTCTTTACCTTCATTATAAAATAATGCGCCCCGGAAAGCTAATGCAGTTCTGAATCCAAGCCGGAAATAATGGCGATAATCAGCAATTACAGTGAAATAGTTTACATTGCTGTATTTTACATCTCCTGTATAGCCGAGCAATAACCTTGCCCTGGTTCCGTCCAGAGGGCCGGTAGGTCCCCACAACGAATTATCCATAACATATGAAATCGTATTGCTTACCAGAAGCGCTTTCCTTTCAATTATACCCGAAAGTTCACTTTTATCTGAATTGGCTACTGTTACTGAAGCCTCATATCGTTTGAATTTTGAAATGGGATAATCCAGAAGGAAAAATCCTCCGAAGCTTCTTTCATAAAAATATTCATCTGATTGAGTAATATCGTACCGCCTGCCGCTAAAATTAAAAACACCGAACCCGTAATTTGATCTTTTACTTAGATCAAATTTTGAAATTGATACATTAAAACTTTTTAGAATTTCACTCTGAACTTCAGCGGTATTGTATAAATACAAAAAATAATTATCATCACCGAACAAATCGCTTAAGACAAAGACCGCACCTCCTCTTGTACCGTATATAGGATCGAATGCCGTTGAAACCTGTCCAGCAGCATAATCGAGAGTGTATTGTCTTTTATATTCAAGTTTTTCTTTTTTTGAAGAAGATACATATTTCTTTGCTGTCCAGCGACCGGCAGATGAATCCAGTTTCATTGTAATTTTATTATTGGAAGAAGAATCGATTGAAGGATTTATACTTACACTGTAAAGATTAAATAGAAATTTTTCAAAACCGGAAAAGATAATTGTTGTATCATTTATAAAATCAGGATCAAAAGCACTTGTTATGAAGCTGGTAACTCTTTCAATATTTCTGGAAAAACCGCCGTCATCGATTTTTGTTTTATAAATATTCCGGACTCCGTCATAATCTGAAACGAACAATAGAATTTTACCATCAGGAGAAAGACGTGGAGAAAAACAATTTGCATCCAGATATGTAACATAGTTTATCTGATGATTATCAAGATCAAATGAAAACAAGTTATATTTTTTTTGATATTTACCTGCAGTTCTATCGGAAGAAAAAATAACCTGGTCATCAGTAATACCAAAAGAAGGATTTTGATCATCGTAATAATCATTGGTTAATCTTATTAACGAATCAGCCGGAATATTATACAAATAAATATCACTAAAACCTTTGTTATCCACCGCCTGAAACGTAATTTTATTTCCATCATGTGAAAATTTGGGAGAGGATATAGTTATTAAATTATCCCTTCGAATATCTTTTATTATTTTATCATATTTAGTTGAGAATAGATGAATTACATCGGTTCCACCTGATTTAGTAACGAAACCAACTATTCCGTTCTTAGATATATCAATAGAAGATTGAAATAAATGAAAAGATTCCAGTTCCTCTGTTTTCTCTCCCCGAAGGACAAGTTCCGGCCGCGGCTTTTCATCCTGTTCATATTCTTTTTTTAATTCCAACCTATAAAGAGAAGAATATCCATTCCTGTTGGCAACGAAATAAATAAAATCTTTTCCATCAACTTTGAAATGAACAGGGGAAAAGTTATAACCAAAATCAGTTAATTGTCTTGTAGCATTTCCTATGGGAGAAAAATTAGCCATAAGCGGGAAATATTTTTTCTTCAGATAGAACTCCCATTCAGAATCAATTTCTTTAATAGATTTGCCAAGTGTATACTCAAGCAGCATGCTGAATTTTGAATACATCCAGAAGTTATCCAAAATTAACGGAACGATCTCTTTTCCATATTTTTTTTCGATGAATTCCAGGAAATTCTGCCCCTCTTTGTACATTAAGAAAGTACCGTAGATTTTTGAAATATTTTCAAGATTATAGAAATAGCCACTTATTACAGCATCTCTTAAAACCATTTCAGCTTGAGCATCAGGTTTTGTAGAAAGATATTCCGCTAATCCCTCAGTAAACCACAGAGGTGGAGACTTATTGGTTGAGATCCTGTGATCACGCAGTTCACGAAATAATTTACTAGCCATAAAAACATGAACGAGTTCATGTCTGATAACATGCCGGAAGTCTTCAAGTGAACCTGTATAAGGAATAACTACCCGGCCTTTGGTAAACTCAAAAAAACCTCCAACACCTTCCGAAATAAAGCCGGGAATAGTATTAGTCTCCTGGAACTGGAGATGAGTATTATAAAATATTAATGGAATCCGGCGGGTTACTATTTCATTCAATTTTATTTTTAATTCACTGAACATTTCTTCAGCATAATTAGCACCTATTTCAGCAATCTCTTTATCTTCTCCATAATAATAGATATTGAAGTGAGTGGTTTTTAAAATCTCCCAGTTAAATTTATTATACTGCACTTTATTTCTGCCGAAAAAGTATAATTGTCCGAAAGCAGTCTGGGTAAAGAGAATCAAAATTATAAAGAAATGCCTGAACAAAAATTAACCTTAAATTTTCTAAGGGAATTTATAAAAAAGTTTATAACCGGCAATATATAAATATCCCTCTTATTACTAGTATTGATTACTTAATATTGAGTATTTAGAGTTTGAAATTAAATAATATTTCTTGTCCTGGTAATCTGATTCTCCTCGAAAAATTTTTCCAATCTTTCTGTTACCTGATATTCATAATGACAGGACAGACAATCCTGGGCCATTTTTTTAGCACTTTCGTAGGAAATATACCGGATAATTCTTTTGGCATATAAGATTGTTGTAGGTGCAATACTAAGCGATTCAAGGCCTAATCCTATTAATAATGGAATTGCCAGAGTATCAGCAGCCATTTCACCACACATGCTGACTTCTATTCCTGCTTTTTTCCCCTCATCAATAATAAAGCTAAGAGTCTTTACAACAGCGGGATTAAATTCCTGGTATAAATCCGCAACAAGGTCATTCCCCCTATCAACAGCCATCAGGTATTGGATTAAATCGTTTGTACCTATACTTAAAAAGTCGACTTCCCTGGCAAACTCACCTGCAAGAACCGCAGCTGAAGGAACTTCAACCATAATACCGACTTTTAAGTTTTTATCAAAAGAGATTTTTTCTCTTTTTAATTCTCTTTTACATTCTTCAATCAGTTCTTTAGTCCTTCTTACTTCAGCAATTGTAGATACCATCGGCAGCATAAATCTTATATTTTTATTATGGCTTGCACGTAACACGGCTCTAATCTGAGTTTTAAACATAGGTTGATTTTCAAGTAAGAACCGGATCCCTCTTAAACCTAAAAACGGATTTGGTTCATCATAGTCAAAAAGCTTAAATTTATCTCCGCCAATATCAAATGCACGAATAGTAAATATTTCAGGGTAAATTCGAGAAGATAAGTTTGTATATATTCTTACCTGTTCATCTTCATTCGGAATTTCTCCGAGTTCATCAATGAACTGTTCGGTTCTATAAAGTCCGATTCCTTTTGCACCTGAACTAACCACCAAATCAATTTCACCTGTAACATCGACGTTTGCCATTAAATGGATTTCTTTGCCGTCTTTTGTTTTAGCCGGTTTATCAACAAACTCCTCGAGTCCTTTTTGTAGTTCAATTAACCTCTCATGTTTGTTTTTAAAGAATTCGATTTCTTCTTCATTAGGATTTATGATTATATAACCATGGAAGCCGTCAACTATTAAAACATCCCCATCTTTTATTTTCTGTGTAGCGTTGTGAGTTCCTACTACTGCAGGGATATTCAAAGAACGGGAAATGATTGCGGCATGAGAGGTCAAACCGCCATGGTCTGTTATAAAGGCCTGAACATGGCTGCGGGTAAACAAGATTGTATCTGCAGGAGTTAAGGAATCGCTAACTACTACTGCATCATGAGGAATTTTTGATTCCCATCTTTTTTTCTGCAGGTTTCGAATTATCCTGTTTTTAATATCTTCAATATCATGTGCTCTTTCTTTCAGGTAAGTTTCTTCAGAGCTGAGCATTATTTCCTGGTATTTAGATATTTCATTATTTACAATAAATTCAGGTTGTTTTTTTTCTTTAACTATTCTTTCTTTTATTTTATCGATTAAAACCGGGTCATCAAGAACCATTACCTGGGCTTCGAATATTGCAATCCTGGTATCATTCATTTTCTCTTTTGCCAGGGCTAAGATCTTTGCAAGTTCTTTTTGAGATTTAGCCAAAGATTCCTCAAAATTCATTATGGCTTCATCTATGTCAGTAACTATACTATGGTTTATTTCAAGCTTATCCTTAAGATATAAATATGCATTTGCTATTATAATACCCGGAGCAGCAGCTACTCCGGCAATTTTGTTCTCAGCTTCATTAAATATTTTATGAAAACTTTTCATAGTTCGTCAAATCCTCTATTAAAATAATCTATTATTTCATTGGAGGCTCCTTCTTCATCTTCACCATCAAAAGTCAGTGTAACATTCGATCCCATCTCTGCAGCGAGAGTCATAACTCCAATAATGCTCTTTCCATTAATGTGTAAATCATCTTTTTGAATAAAAAAATCGCATTTATATTTTGCTGCCATTTTAACAATAGTTGCAGCAGGCCTTGTATGCATCCCGGCTTTATTTTTAATTGTTACAGTCTTTTCGATCATTATTTGTTTCGACTGATAAGGGAATCCGTAAGCCATCGAAAAATCTGTCTGTCTTCATCCTTAAATATTTTTAATGAATTTAAAGCCTTAACAGAATAATTTTTGATATCATTTTTTGCTTCTTCAAGAATTCCAAGTTTCACATAAATTTCTTTAAATGCCGGGATTTGCTCTTTATTTATCCCTTTATTCTTTACTAATTTAAATAAAAATTTTCTTTCTTTCTCTTTTGCTTTTTCCAATGCTTTAATAAAAAGGTATGTTTTTTTTCCTTCAACGAGGTCACCGCCAATTGTTTTACCAAGTTTTTTTTCATCTCCAATAATATCTAGAAGATCATCCTGAATCTGGAAAGCTATACCTAAGTTTTTACCATAGTTTGAAAGGGCCTTCACTTCCTTATCGTTTCCATTTCCAAGCAATCCGCCTATTTTACAGCAAGTTTCAAAAAGAGAAGCTGTTTTCTTTTTAATCATGTCAATATAATCGGAAATGGAAACATTGTTCGTAGTCTCAAAAATTTTATCAATACTCTGACCATTACAAACTTCCAGAAGGCCTTTTGTAAAGGCAGACAGAACAGCTTTTGTGTTTCCATTACAGTCTTTCAATAAATATTCATAAGCAACGGAAAGTAAACCATCACCGACTAAAATAGCGGTGCTGGTATCATACTTTTTATGCAAAGTCAGCCTGTTCCTACGTTTATCCGCATTATCCATTATATCATCATGAACAAGAGTAAAATTATGAAGCAGCTCCACAGCAACAGCAGCATTGTAAGCCTGAGAAAATTTTCCGTTGACCGCTTTGGCTGATAATAATACAAGAAGCGGCCTTAGACGTTTTCCCGCGCTCTCTAATATATATGATGCAGGTTTGTACAAAGATTCCGGCTTTCTGCCTCTTACTGATCTTTGAATTCTATCTTCAATTTTTATTCTTTCTCTTTCATACAGAGAATTAATCCAGTTATTATCATCATTAACTTTAGTAATCAATAAAGTTGTTCCTTTTTTAATAATTTGTTCTTCCTAAGATCGGTTAAAGAACCCGAGCCCGTTAAAAACATTATTTTTCTTACAGTATCGAACCATTCTTCAACTAAGTTAACTACTCCTTCAACTCCGTTTTTATAAAGAGTTTGAAGTATTAACCTGGCTGAAGCTGCAAAATCAGCACCAAGAGAGAGTGCTTTCGCAACATCAAATGCGTTATAAATACCACCTGAACCGATGAGAACAAATTTATATTTTTTTTTCAATTTATTTATCTCTTTTATACAAAAAGCAGTGGGTAAACCCCAGTTCCAAAATCCATTGGAATAATTTCCTTTGTTCCTTAATATTTCAACACCTGCCCAGCTTGTTCCACCGGCACCGGCAACATCTATTCCTTTAACACCTGCATCAAGCAATCTTTCAGCAGCTTTTTTCGAAATTCCGGCTCCTACCTCTTTTACAACAACAGGAATATTCAGAAACCTGACCAGTTTTTCAATTTTCTTGAGAAATCCTTTAAAATCCGGTTGACCATGCTTTTGCAATAATTCCTGTAAAGGGTTTACATGAATAACCATCACATTTGCTTCAACTAAATCGACCAGATATTTAACCTGATCAAATTTTTTAAAAGCAGATATTTGCGATGCACCGATATTCCCCAAAATAGGAATCTTTGGAGCATTTTGCCTGATAATTTTGTAAGATTTATGATAGTCTTTATTTTCCAATGCCTGTCTCTGGCTTCCTACTCCCAATGGTATATTCAATTGATTAGCAGCGACAGACAGTTGTGCATTTATATCTTCCGCTTTAGAAGTTCCCCCGGTCATGCAGGAAATCAGGAAAGGATAGTTTACTTTCTTATTAAAAAATTTTGTATGTAAGTTTATATTAGTAATATCTACTTCTGTAATCGCATAATGTTCAAACTCATATTTTTCAAATCCTGTTGTTTTTTCTTTAAATGCAACTTTATCAGTTAAGCATAATTCAATATGCTCATTTTTTCTTTGTGAAGTTAAATCAGGATTTTCCGTCATAGATATAATATTAAGGAATTAAATTGGTTATTAAAATATTAAAAATTAGAACAAATTCCTTTATCAGGGAATTTATATCTATTTATGATTGGAACGGGATGTCTGCCAATACCAATTTACCTTATAATTTACAAAAAAGATCAGTTACACGGAGGACCACAGAGATTTCTTAGAGAACTATTGAAATAAAAAATCTGTTATTTAGTCATTTCATCAATTTCTTTAATATCATCTTTGCTCAATTCAAATTCAGAGGCATTATAAACACCTTCGACCTGTTTTTCATTTCTTGCACCTACAATAGCACCAGTAACAGCAGTATTTTTTAAAACCCAGGCTATGGCGATTTCTCCAGGATTTCTACTGTATTTTTTGCCAATCTGTTTTAACTGCTCAACTATCTTTAAATTTTTACTAAGTCTAGGTTCGGTAAAATCAGCACTTCCTTTTCGCCAATCGTTTTCCGGTAAACCGTTAATCCTTTCCAAAGTCATTGAACCGGTTAACATTCCGGAAGCCATGGGCGAATAAGCAATAACACCAATATTCTGCTTTTTGCAATATGGAAGAATTTCATTTTCAACATTACGATGCAGTAAAGAATAAGGCGGCTGAAGAGATGTAATGGGTGCAACTTTTTCAGCCTGTTCAATTTGTTTTACATTAAAATTTGAAACTCCTATCCATTTTACTTTTCCTTCCTCCTTCAATTTAGTCATTGTTTCCCAGGCACCATCGATTAAAGAATCGTCATCCGGTGGTGGCCAGTGCATTTGATAAAGATCGATGGCATCAACTTTTAATCGTCTCAGGCTGTTCTCACATTCATTTCTTATGGATTCAGGTTTATAGGAATTGGATATATTCCTGTTTTCATCCCATACAAGTGAACATTTGGTAAAAATATAAGGTTTATCACCGTGCCATTGCTTAAGAGCTTCAGCAACAATTTCCTCAGAATGCCCGGTTCCATAAACAGCCGCAGTATCTACCCAATTTACTCCCAATTCTAAAGCTTTGTGGATTGCCTTTATAGAATCATTATCATCCTGTTTTCCCCACCCGAATGCATACCCAGGTCCTCCTATTGCCCAGGCTCCAAATCCTATTTTTGTAATTTCGATATCAGAGTTTCCCAGTTTTTGTTTTATCATATCTAACCTCAATAAAAGCTAAAATTTACTTCACAAAATTAGGCATTAAAAATAAGCTATTCCATTTTGGCATTGACAGTTTGATTGGGATAACATTAATTCAAGGTTAAATTTAATATTTTGTATTTGAAATCTGTATTTATAGGAACTTGTGGAATTATATACTTAGTTAATTATTATGATACATACTTTTAGAGAGAGAGATTATGAATTTGCTGGTGCTGATAGTGGTGGTCTATTCTATATTCTTTTTAATTACATTGTTAGTAGGATTTAAAGCGATGAAAAAAGCTCATCACAGCAAGGTAACATCAAAGAATTTTTGATGAATTAAATGTCATTTAACACTACATTGAATTGTGAGCAGTTATTCCTAACATAACATGTTAAAAGGCAATCGGGGATTTGTATTTTAAATATTCTTGACTGATTTTTTTATTTTACAAATTATTCTTTAAATTGCGATAGTTTTTAGAATAATTTTATTTCAGCATAACACCAGGAGAGGTGGGTGAGTGGCTGAAACCAACGGTTTGCTAAACCGTCGTACGGGTAACACTGTACCCCGGGTTCGAATCCCGGCCTCTCCGCCAAAGTTGAATAGTAATTACATAATACATTAATTCCATTTCATCAAAACAAACTTCTTCGTTTACGTAAAGTCATCAGCCTGAATTCTATAGAAATAAACACCGCTTGAAAGGTTACTTCCATTGAAAACAACTTTATACGTACCAGGTGATTTTTTTTCATTAACCAGGGTTGTTATTTCTTTTCCAAGTATATTATAAACTTTTAATTGTAAAAACTGTAGAGACGGGGCATGCCCCGTCTCTACGATAGGGATAGAATATTTTATTGTAGTTGTTGTATTGAATGGATTGGGATAGTTTTGTTCCAGTGAAAAATCCTGTGGCATCTCGTTATTTTGTTTGTTTTTAACTGATATAAATTAAGAGGAATCTATAAATGTTCCTCCTCCTGTAATAGTTTTTAATATTGCTCCGTCAGAACCTGCTATCCAGCCGGCGGCAGGTGAAGAAAAGTAAACCGATCTGAGATCGGACATACATCCGCCTGCCGGTCTTTCCTGTATCAGCCAATTTTCACCGCCGTTGGTAGTTTTTAATACGGAATACAGTAATAAGAGGTTTGGTATTTCCTATAGTTAAGAGAGAGTTATGTAAAGAGCCAGAAAAAAAACATCAATTATCATTATTATCAGCGAATACATTGCCGCTTGAAGATATATATGGCAGTAAGACAGTTGTTATATTAGACAGACAAACATCCTTATGCTCTATTTGAGTTAAGCTGATACCTTAAAGTGAATGATTTTATGAGTGTATAGATGGATTATTTATTAATGGTGAATGTGACTGCAATTACTAATTATTAAAATACTTTTCAATATTTAAAATTCTATAAATCTTTTTCATCTAGATATAGCACCTTCGCGTTTTCTTTTATTAAGTTAAAATCAAAATAAAACACGAGGAGTGTATCAAATAAAATATGAACATCATATGAATCATGAAAAGTATAGGAATAACAATCACGATGATCGTCAATATAAACAAGTAAATCATATGGATCATTCTCAGCACTTTCAGTACAGTTATAGTTGCTGTAAACGCAAAATTATTAAAAGTATAAAAATACAAGGGGGGAATCATAAGTTTTCAAAATTTAATTGCATTTATCAAATTTGTCAGATATTTTGAGTAAATTATTGTTTAAAACAATTTGGTAAATGTTTATATGGTCCACCGGGAATAAGAAGCTGTGTTTATACCGGCTAAAGGAGAAAGGACATTGAAAATTACCAGGTTGCTTCTTAAGATATAGTAATATTTAACGGTTTGCACAAAAAGACATAGGAAAATGAAGAGAATAGGGATAGCTTTAGGCGGCGGCGGTGCCAGAGGGTTGGCACATATTTCAATTATTGAAACTTTTGAAGAATTAGGTATTAAACCATCTTTGATTTCTGGTTCCAGCATTGGAGCAATTATCGGAGCATTTTATGCAGCAGGATATTCGTCTAAGGAGATGAGAGCTAAACTGCAACGTCTTCTCTTTCCCAGGAATGATAAACCATTCGATTTTCTCTGGAAATCCGATATGGTAAAGATGTTTTCTATGTTTGATCCCCAATTTTTTAAAAGCGGATTGATCAAGGGAGAGAAGTTCTATAATTTTCTGCAGGTAGAACTGGATGTAAATACTTTTGAAGATTTAAAAATTCCCTTAAAGATAGTTGCAACCGATTATTGGAAAAAGGAAGAAGTAATTTTCGACAAAGGGAAATTATTGCCTGCAATCAGAGCAAGTTATTCATTACCCGGATTATTGACACCTGTCAAAATTAAAAACAGGATTCTTATCGATGGCGGAATAGTTAATCCCCTTCCTTTTGATATTCTTTTGGATGAATGTGATATTACAGTTGCAATAGATATAACCGCATATAAAACAAATAACGGCAAAACATACCCACCTACCTTTGAATCTATTTTTACTGCATATCAAATGATGCAAAATTCACTAAATCAGCAAAAGTTAAAATTTATAAAGCCCGACATATATATTCGTCCTGAAATTTATGATGTGCGTGTTTTTGACTTTTCTAAACAGGAATCAATATTTAAACAATCCATCCCGGCAAAAGAAAATTTAAAGAAACAATTGGAAAAACTTCTAAACTTATAAGCTATGACTGGGTAATTTTCAAAGTCTGATTTCAATGAACAAGTTATATTCAAATCGCAATCAATTAACCTATTAGTTTAAGCAGATAAAATGAAGATACGCGAAAGCGGGATGCCGGAAGAAAAATACTGGGAAACTTTTTTTGATGTTCAGAATATTTTTTCCCGGCTTCAATTAGATAATCAAATTAATAACATTGTTGAATTCGGTTCAGGTTACGGAACTTTTACTATTCCTGCAGCAGAGATTATTAAAGGGAAAATTCATGCCTTTGATATTGATGAAAAGATGATCTCCCGTTTATCGCAGAGAGTTACTAAAGAAAATTTATATAACATCATTATTCATCAAATTGATTTTGTAAACAAAGGAACTTTGTTAAATGATATTTCAATCGATTATGCAATGCTGTTTAATATTCTCCATGCAGAAAATCCGGATAAACTATTAAAAGAGGCATTCAGGATCTTAAAGCCGGAGGGAAAAATTGGAATAATTCACTGGATTTACTCTTCAACCACTCCAAGAGGTCCTTCAATGAACATCAGGCCAAAACCGGAAGAATGTATTGAATGGATGAAATCTGCCGGCTTCACAGTTAAAAGTGATGTCATTTCTCTACCGCCGTATCATTATGGAATCTTGGGAAGGAAAATGATTGCTGCTTGATGTCATTCCTTACGGGAGATAAGCCGGATACTCGATGTTCAATATTTGATTATTGAAATAAATAATCCGTATTTAAAAATCAACAAAGATTCACTACTCAAAAGTTATCCTATATTGTTATTTTCAATCTAACCGGCTTTTTGCATCACTGCCGTGATCTTTTAACTGAGCATCAAACCAAATGTGAATTGCATCTACTATTACAGAATCTTTTGAAGCAAATGTAAGTTTCGCTCCATCAGACAATTTTTTATACTTGACATCAAATTTACCTTTTGATCCGGACAAAACTTTTAAGCCGGGCATATTCATTCCGTGAAGAGTTTTTGGATCTTTGAAATCTGCATTAGAAAATAATTTGCATTCTTTTTTTAGATGGCTTTGTACCAATGCTGCCTGAGCAGTATCTTTTTTATCTTTTGTTTTTATCATTAAAACACCGCCAGCACTGTTTTTAATGAAATAGTGAGTGACTTTATTCATATCAAAAGGCATAACCATGGGGCTTTCGGTATGTATCATGTGCTGTCTGTGCATCAAAGTTGAATCACTCATGTGACGATTATTGTGACTGTTTTTATCCTGCGGGTAAGAATTGTTATTGATAAGCAGACAGCTAAAAGCAAATAATAATAGGATGTATTTTATCTTATGAGCAATTAAAAATATTTTCATTTTAAACTCCAAAAATTTTTTAATTAAATTAAGTTAAAGAAACTTAAAAATCATTACACCTAAACGATGTGAGCTAAAAGAGATCCATTTCATTTCTCAAAATATGTTCATAATAATTTCTTTGCCGGAGAGGTGAAGCAAGTGTATTACGCAGTTCATTTATTTTTTTGTAACACAAACCTTAAATCTTCTGATGATTGCTCCTATTGTTTGGGTGGGTGAAATTAATTTATTCTGCTTTCTTTCAGCGTTGTAGAAGGCTGAATATATTCAGCCCCTACATTATTAAAATAAATGGTTGGTTTTCTGTATCCTGAGTATTTTATATTAAGATATGGTACATTTCTGTTTTTGAGATAGGCATGTAAGATTATTCTTAAAAACTGTTGCCTTTGCAGTCAAGTAGTTCCATATTATTTGATTTGTCTGAAAAATAGAAATCATTCCCGCATAACGGTAACTGTTTGCGGGAATGATTTTATCTTGCGGGGAGATACTATTCAATTTTATCTTCTTCCCATCATCATTCCACGTCCCATCATTCCGTTTCCATTCATCATGTTCTGCATCCAGCTCCACATCTGCGGGTAATTATTCATCATGCCGTACATATAATTGGCAAAGGTTGAATCGTTGTTGGCTTTGGAAAACATCCCGTTCATCATCATGTAACGTGTATTCCGGTTATTCATCATCCAGCTCATCATATTGTTAAAGGCGCTGGAGTTTTTCTGCAGATGACTCATAAAATTCTGCATCATGGAGGGATTATTTATTATTGCTGTAATAGCTTCATCCTGGTCCTTTTTCTTTTGAAGCATTTGTTTAACCGAATTTCCCTGGGCAAAAAGTAATGAAGAGCCAAATACTACGACAACCAAAACAGGAATAAATATTTTTGATTTCATTTTATCATCTCCTTTGAAATTAGGATCTTATTAAACTTAATTCTTACATATCAAACTTATAGTTCCAGCTAATTTATTGCGTTACAAAATTCCAAATTTGTTTTACATATTTTTAATGTGATAGTAACTTCAAGGTTAAACAACCAGTATATGGAAATAGTAAACCTTCGAAGGTTAATCTTGTCGACTAAAGAGAAACAAATCCTCACGCTAACCTGAACCTTCAAGGGTTTTCTAAACTGTTCCAAGCCGTAAACATTGAAGGTTTACACTATGAAACTAATTTCTTACCAGATTATTAAGAAATGTCATTCGAAAATGTAAAAAGTGTCTCGTCATTTCGAGAGAATCCATTTTGTTTTCAATGAGATGACCGAGAAATCTTAATCCTTGTTTTGTAAGATTTCTCCCCCGACTTCAGCATCGATAACAAAATTTAGTCGGGGTCGAAATGACAAAACCTGCTTTTGAAATAACCCTTTTTTCCTTTTACTTCAGTAATTCCATTTTCTTTACGGAAGAATATGAACCTGCTTTTAATTCATATAAATATACTCCGTTTGAGAGATTTGCAGCATCAAACATTGCATTATGTATCCCTGCAGATAAATCAGAATTAATTAACTCAGCAACTTTTTGCCCTATTACATTATAAACAGATAATGTGACATGAGAATCTTCTTTTAACTCAAATTTTATATTTGTTGACGGATTAAAAGGATTCGGATAATTCTGATACAACTGAAAATATTTTACATCAATAGTTTGATTATCCGAAACACCGGTTGCGGTTTTTTCTCCGGAAAGAATTATCAGGTTATTGACAGTGCTGCTAGAAAAAGTAATTGTATTGGAAGAAGTATTAAGTTTAATACCGGGCATTTCAACCCATGAATTGTTTGTATTATCGTAATATTTGACTTTTACTGTATTCTCATCAAGGTTTTTACGATTCAGCTGTATATCAGTATAATGAAGCTGAAAATCGATATTATTATTAAACTGCATCATTCCGCCGCAGTTTCCCATTAGTCCCATTCCCTGTGAACCATCAGGGTAAAGCATATCAAACTGGTATGCAGCGAAAGCATTTTGATTGTTAATAACAGGAAGATTATCCGGAAACAGTTCAAACATTTGAGTGAATATAGAATCAGGCATCATCCTACCGCCATGCATACCTCCTCCTCCCATATGCCAGCCGGGAAATACTTCCATCCAATCACTAGTATCAAAAGGTGAATGAAATCTTTGGGATTGAGTGTAATTGCCATTCATCCATCCGCCTCCGAAATGATTTCCAAAACCGGATGAATCCCGCCAGGTCATTCCATTGATGTCATAAACAACAATCATATTGAAATGAGGCATATCAATTTCACCTCCGGTCACAGTTATTTTCTCACCATTATCAGGACGTACAATTCCGGAATCCGGTTCATACCACAGGGGTCCAAAGTTCAGCATATAATCGGGAATACTGTCATCATTTATATCAATATAATAATGTGAATAAATAAAAGTTGAATCGATAAATACTGTCCCTGAAATAGTTACTGTTTTTAGAGAATCGTGATTCCAGCCAAAACCGAAACTGTTGCATTCACCATGATGCCGGCCGCTCATATTCATAAATCCATCCAGATCATTCCAGACTGGATCAAAAGGTTCTCTCCAGAACTCCCCGTTTATTTCATATACAATGAACATATCATAATCTATCATAGAGTTACTGATTGCTCCACCATAAACTGTTATTGAATCACCATCTTTTGGGCGAACAGCCATGCTGCTGTCTGGTTCATACCAGTAAGGACCGAAGTTCAACATATAATCAGGCTGATTATCATTATTTGTTTCCAGGAAATAAATTGGATGAATTGATAATCCCGAATCTATCATTACTTTTCCCGATACAGTAATTGTTTCCAGAGAATCAGGATTATAATTACCACCAGAATAATATCCCTGTCCAAAGATAGGTGATACAATAATTAATATTACAAATACAATAGAACGTAATAATGTTTTCATATTTTTATCCATTTTTTTATTACCAATACTACACCTATAAGGAATAGGGTCGATTGATATCTATTTACAGCAGTCCTTTCCTTCACTTGCTTTCTTGAATTTCTTATAACCTACAAAACCCACTAAACCAATAAACGCTAGCCCGATAACTATTTCCATTTTATCTCCTTCATTTTTATAATTTTACACCTTCAATTCCCTTCTACGTCTAAAAGCTGCGATAATTAATCCTGCAGTTATTAATACAACACCTAACCAGACAAGATCCATATTTTGTTTTATACTTGCCTCAATTGTTAAAACCTGTAATGGTTTACTAATATCATTTGCTGCATCCAGGATGGAAACACTAAGATTAATTGCTGATGCATCCAAGTGTGTTAATTCAAATTTTAGATTAGCAGGTTTTAACGTTTTAGAAATTGCATTTTGTTCGTTATTTGAATACTGAATCGCCGGCTGGATGGAATAATTTTTTCCGCCGTAATTTACATTCAACTCTGCTCCCATCTTAAAACTTTTACCATTATTCATATTCTCCATTGAATTTCCCGGCATATAAAATTTAGTAAATGTTATCTTTGCATTATTGAATTCAAATGAATCACCTTTTTTTAATACGAAATTCTTTTGTTCTTTCGAACCTGAATTTGCACTTGAACTGCCTTCAGTATATTCAATCGGCGATATATATATATCTTTTCCGAATCCAGGCAGTATATCCGGTTCTCTCATAAGATCATTATTAAAATCTGATACAAACATAACCGGGGCAGCTTTAATTGATTTATCTCCATCTTTTATTTTTACATTAAAATGATACTTATTACTATTCCCGATCTGGTTGTATCCAGTAAAAGTAAAGGTACGGTTTAATGCATGGACTTCTTTTCCTTTTGGAAGTACTAATTGCTGCGATTTTGAAAAATTACCTGAAAGCAGAACTCCCAGAAGAAAGATAGCAACGCCGATATGCGCTATTTGTCCCCCTGTAAGTAGATAATTTATCTTCAGGTTTTTAATAATCCTGCTCAGATTTGTTATTATTGTGAAAGACGCCATTGATGTATAAAGAATAAAATAGATCGATGACATTCCGGAAGCAAAGGCTATTAACCCGGTTAGTAATATTGAAATGAAAAAATGAATGGTAATTCCTTTTATTATATCATCTTGGGAAGTTGACCGCCATCTCAGGAGCAGGCTGAATGCAATCATGAACATTATTAGTATTACAAGCGGAAAATTCATTTTGTTGTAGAAACTGGTTTCAACAGAACTTCCGAAAATCGGGGCGGACGTTCCCACTATAATAATTAAAGCCGAACCAATCATTAAAGCTGAACCCAAAAACAAACCATTTTCTCTGCTGAAAAATGATTCATTCGAAGGAGTAATATTATTCAATTCTTTCCATCTTAACACTACACCTCCTATACCAATAATGGTAAATGTAAGAATGAATCCAAGGAGGAAAAGATAAGTCACCATTCCAGGTGCCACAAAAGAATGAACCGAAGCATTCGATAAGATGCCGCTTCTTGTAAGGAAAGTACTATAAATAACTAAAATAAAAGTTAATATTGAAAGGACAAGATTTGTTCTTATATATTTTCCATGCTCTTCTCTTGATTGTGTAATTTTCTGAATAATTAAAGTATGTATTAATGCGACTCCAATTATCCACGGAACAAGGCTGGAATTCTCTACAGGATCCCATCCCCAGAAACCACCCCAGCCCAAAACTCCGTAAGCCCAGTATCCCCCAATCATTATTGCAAGACCAAGCACCGACATCGAGATATACAGCCATGGCAAGGATTTGTCCACCCAGCTTCTATAATCTTTTCTTATTATTGCAGACATAGCAAAAGAATACGGGATAGCTGCCATAGCAAATCCGATAAACAATAGCGGGGGATGAATCTGCATCCAGAAATTCTGGAGCAAAGGATTTAATCCTTTCCCTGCAGCGATAAAATTACTTAAAGGAATATTTAATCCCGCTAGCAGTGCCTTCAATTCCGGTCCGAACTTTAAGAATCTCACGCCATTATCGTTAGAAACAATAAATCGCTGAATATCCGGTAATCCAAGATAAGAAGCGTTAAAATATTTTAATTGAATATAGTCAGTATTTGCACCAAGAAATGAAAAAGGATTTTTCAATAAGGGGCTTATCAGAACCGCAAGGAAAACGGCTACTAAAGTATATACCATCATAAATGATGATTCCTGCCTGACATCATCTGAAAGGCTCTTGATTAAAAATAAGCCTGTAATTGCAGAGAAAAAGAGCCAGAGAAGAAAGCTTCCTTCCTGCCCCGCATAGAAAGTGGAAAGCAGTAAGCCAAAAGAAAGATCGCTGCTGCTGTAATCAAATACATAATTATACTGATATTGGTGAGAAATTATAAGGTAAAGTAGAAACGCACTTGCAGCGAGAATCAGTCCCGTCATAAGGTAAAATCCTTTACGTGCAAACACAAGAGTATTTGCATATCCTTTAAAAGTATAATAATACATTATTACGGTAAATATACCCGTTATAATAGTTGCTGAAATTAGTAGGTTGCCGATCATTGTTTATTTCTCCAGTGTTAAGATCTTGTTATATATCTTACTCTTAATCCTAATTCCATATTATTTATCATGGTTAGACTAAGAAATAAAATTATGATTACGATTAAGACATCTTATTTTAGAATATAGACTATTTAAAATTTTTATTAAAAAATAATATTAGCATCATTTTTCTATAACCGGGAAACCTGCTGAGTTACTAGCAGGTGGAATTTCCAATCCATTCTTACCATTATTTATTTCAGAAGAATATTTATCCTTCAAACCGCCATATTTACTTACCATAGCTAAGACTATTCCTTCATTATTAATATTTTTTGCAACTTCTGATTGAATAAAGCTGCGTTCTTCGGAGGCTGTTTCACAAGTACACTCATCCAGAGGATCAGTACATTTACCACAGGCGCAAATAAATTTTGAGACTATTGCTGCGGCAACACTATCGGACATGACATTTGCTATAGAGCCTACCGCAGAGTTCGGTAAATATTCATAATTTTTATACTCTTTTGTGTGCGGAATTGATTGGTATACAAGGAAAATTAAAAAAGCAACTGCAGCTATTGTAATTAATTTGTGCTCTTTAATTACATTTGAAAAATTTAATTCTTTCTGTTGCTTCCTTACGCGTTTACCCGTTTTTTTTCTGCTTCCTTCTTTTTTACGGGAAGAGCCGGTTTTCTGATGTGAAAAATTGTTTCCGCAGTTTGAACAAAAAGCTGCATCTTTAATATTTTCAAATCCGCACGATGGGCAAAATTTAGAATCCGTTGATTTTTCAAGAATTAGTTCTGCACCGCATTCAATACAAAATTTATTTTTTTCATTGTTTTCTGCATTACATTTTTTACATCTCATGAGGTCACCTCATCTTTATTTCGGATAATTATATTCACTCGAACCTTCAAGGGTTACAGAGTAATCTGCAACATTAACCTTGAAGGTTTACAACTTTCTTATTCTTTTATTTTAAAGCCGCTTTTTAGTAGAGTTTCTTTTGCTTTTTTAAGGGTAACCTCCTTCAACGCCATCCCGCATAATGGACATGTGCCGGGTTTATCTGAAATTACATTGTAATCCATCATATCCTGGTAAACTTTTCCATCTTTATTTACATCTATTGAATTTAAATCAATTACACCTTCCCTGACAATTGAGTTTCTCATATTTTGAGTTGTATCCATTTTCATAGTATGAGTTGAATCATTATTTATATGCATACCCTTCATATCTTTATGATTCATTTTCATTGAGTCCATATTTTGTGCAATTGAAAGAACGGTTGAAGCGAATAGAATCACAAAAACTAAAAGAAAAATTTTGCTGATTTTGTTTAACATTTTATATCTCCTTTTATTGGTTTTATAAATAAACCTACTCTAAAGATTCGGTTCATAAACTTTGAAAATCATTGAGTTCACCTGTTTTAATGCGCACGGCTTTTTCAACGGGTGAAACAAAGATCCATCCGTCACCGCTTTTTCCGGTTTGTGCATATTTTATTATTACCTCAATTAAGACATCGCTGTCTTCGTTGTTGCAAATTAATTCTATCTTGACAACTTTTGTATATTTTTGAACATACTTGATAGAGAAGCTAAAAGCTTCTTTATCTGCCCACTCTGCCAGAGCATTCGCATCCAGCAGAGTCATCCCCTTTACACCGGCCTCTTCTAATTTTTCGATCACAATGTCGGCTTTTTCATGTCTTATATAAGCAACAATTGTTTTCATTTTAATTTCCCTCGGTATTTTTTTGATTAATTAATTTTAATACCTGCCTTTTCTTTACTACATAAAAGATTGCAGGATAAAATGCGAGCTGAATAACTAAGGCAGTAATTATACCGCCAAACATTGGTGCAGCAATTCTTTTCATAACATCTGAACCGGAACCATGACCAATTAATATAGGAGCTAATCCAAGCAGAAGTACTGTGACTGTCATAACAACGGGGCGAATTCTTCTCACTGCTCCCTGAAAGATTGCTTCTTTAAGTTTATCCAGGGATGTTAACAGTCCCTGATTCCTCATATTTTCATATGATATCTCAAGGTAAAGCAGCATAACAACACCCATTTCAGCGCTTACACCGAGTAACGCTATAATACCGACCCAAACAGCTACACTCAGGTGATAACCGACCACGAACAGATACCATGTTGCTCCGACCATCGAGAAAGGAAGGGCGAGAACAATTATTCCCGTATTTATGAATGATTTGGTATTAAAGTAAAGGAGCAGTAGTACTATTAGTAACGTAAGGGGAAGAACTGTTGCAAGTTTTTTAGCTGCCCTTTGCATATATTCATATTGTCCGCTCCAGATTAATGAATAACCCTGGGGAAGCTTAACCTTTTCAGCTATTATCTTTTGTGCATTCTGAACATAAGTTCCAACATCAATGTTTTCTATATCGATATAAACCCAGGAATTCGGACGGGCATTTTCCGATTTAATCATCGGCGGACCTTTTTTTACCAGAATGGTTCCAAGCTCTTCCAGAGGTATATTTCCACTGCCTGGTAAAGGAACAAGAACTCGTTTCAGTGCATTGATATTGTCACGATAATCTCTTTGATACCTCAGATTTACCGGATAACGCTCCAGTCCTTCAACTGTTTTGGTTATATTCATTCCACCAACTGCAGACATAAATACATTCTGAACATCTGCTATTGTAAGACCATATCTGGCAATTGCATTTCTATCAATATCAAAATCTACGTAATTTCCTCCGGCAGATCTTTCAGCATAAACAGAACGAGTACCCGGAATTGTTTTTGTTACTTCTTCTATTTTTTTACCGATATCCTGCAGTACCTTTAAATTAGGTCCGGCTATTTTGATCCCTACCGGTGTTTTAATACCTGTCGAGAGCATATCTATTCTTGTTTTTATAGGCATAGTCCATGCATTAGTAAGTCCGGGAATTTTAACAGCCTTATCCAGTTCATCAACAAGCTTTTCTCTTGTCATTCCTGCCGGCCACTCATTTTCAGGTTTTAATTGAATTGTTGTTTCAATCATTGATAAAGGTGCTGGATCAGTTGCAGTTTCTGCACGCCCGATTTTTCCAAATACAGTTTCCACCTCCGGAAACGTTTTGATTATTCTATCAGTCTGCTGTAGTAATTCTTTTGCTTTTGTAATTGAAATTCCGGGTAATGTTGTCGGCATATAAAGTAAATCTCCCTCATACAACGGAGGCATAAACTCAGAGCCGAGTTTTGAGAAAGGGATATAGGATCCAATAACAACCAATAAAGAAATAATTATTACCCACCATCTTTTTTTCAGAACAAAATCAACAATAGGATGATAGACATTCATTAAGAATTTTGTAATTGGATTATCCTCCTCTTTTTTCATTTTGCCGCGAATAAAGTACCCCATCAAAACCGGAACAATTGTAATAGCAAGTATTGCACCTGCAGCCATTGAATATGTTTTCGTAAATGCTAATGGTTTGAACAGTCTTCCTTCCTGTGCTTCAAGTGTAAATACAGGAATAAAGGAAACGGTAATGACTAAAAGAGAATAAAATATAGAAGGACCTACTTCCTTTGATGATTCAAGGATTACAGCCCAATGAGGTTTTCTTTTGCCGTCAGGTAAAAGCTGGTTATGTAGAAGATGAGAATGAGAATTCTCAACCATTATAATTGCAGCATCAACCATAGCACCAATTGCGATTGCAATTCCACCAAGGGACATTATATTTGCATTCAATCCTTGTAATTTCATAACCAGCAAAGCGGCGAGCACTGCAGTAGGCAGCGTAAAAATTGCGACAAGAGAACTTCTGAAATGAAGTAAAAATATGATAATTATTATTGCAACAATTAGACCTTCTTCAAGAAGTTTGTCGCTTAAATTATTAATAGCTTTATGGATTAATGTACTTCTGTCGTAAACCGGAACAATTTGTACATCAGAAGGAAGAGAAGATTTCAATTCCTGCAGTCTTTTTTTAACTCTATTGATAACTGCAAGCCCGTTTTCTCCATACCTTTGAATTATAATGCCGCCTACGACTTCACCTTCACCATTAAGATCTGCAATCCCCCTTCTTAATTCAGGTCCAATATCAATATTGGCCACATCTTTCAGATAAACGGGTGTACTTGTACGGGGATCTTTACCGATTGCAATATTCTTCAGGTCATTAACGTTTTTTATATATCCTAATCCTCTTACCATAAATTCCATTTCGCCCATTTCCATTAATCGCCCACCAACGTCATTATTGCTTTGTTTAATAGCCATTTTGACCTTACTTAGTGGTATATTGTAAGAAGCTAATTTTGTAGGATCAACATTTACCTGGTATTGCTTAACAAAGCCGCCGACACTTGCAACTTCAGATACACCTGGAATTGCGGATAATTCATATTTTAAAAACCAATCCTGAATTGATCTTAATTCCTGCAAACTTCGTTTTTTAGATTTAAGAGCATATTCATAAACCCACCCTAAACCTGTTGCGTCCGGTCCTAATTCCGGAGATACTCCTTCAGGCAGTGAGCTTCGCATTGAATTTAAATACTCAAGTACCCGGCTTCTTGCCCAATACAAATCAGTACCATCCTCAAATATTATATAGACCATTGAAAAGCCGAAGAATGAATATCCTCTGACATCTTTTGCATAAGGAACAGAAAGCATTTTAGAAGTAAGCGGATAAGTTACCTGGTCTTCAACTATTTGCGGTCCCTGTCCCGGATATTTAGTAAAAATTATTACCTGTACATCACTTAAATCAGGAATAGCATCCACTGCAGTATTTTCGATTGCCCAGATGCCCCCGAATATTAGTGCAGCAGTTAATATTATAACCAGTATTTTATTATTAATTGACCATTCAATTATTTTGGCAATTATTCCGTCTTTGTCTGGATTTCCTGTTGTCATTTAATTTCTCCAATTTTTGAGCCCTGAATTCAATTTTTATACTCATTATTTTTTAGCTCTGAGATTTTATTTTTAGATTATGAATTTTGACTTGTTACAATGTTTTAGTCATTCCTTAATCTTTATATTCAAATCCATGTTTAGTTAAGTTTTCTTTGATTTCCTTAATAGAAAACTCTCTAAGCGTCATTCCGCACAATGGACATGTTCCCCGTTTATCGGAGATAACATTCCAATCCATTATATCTTCATAAAGCTTTCCGTCTTTATTCTTATCTATTGCAGAAAGATCTATAACTCCTTTTCTGATTCGAGGATCTTTTTCAGTAGCAGCCGAGTCAGGAGATGCGGACATCTCAGTACCTTTTTTAATATCCATATTTTTCATGGAGCCTGTTGTACCATTTTCATTTGTTCCCATTTTCATTGTATCCTGTTTTCCTATCCCTTCGATTGATTCACTGCTAAACTGGGATATAGCAGCCTGCAGGTTACTTTCTGAATCAATTAGAAATTGTGCCGATGTTACGATCGTTTCCCCGGCAGATAGTCCTTTAAGAACCTGGTAATAACCGCCGGAATATTCACCAAGAGTTACTTCAACAGGCTTGAATTTTCCGGATCCCAAAGCAAGTATTATAATGTTTTTTTGTCCGCTTCTTATTACCGCCTGTTCGGGAACAACGGGATAATTACCAAGACTTTTTCCGCTTATAACAATGTTTGCAAACATTGATGGTTTCAACTCATTGTTATAATTAGGAATATCAAACCTAACTTTTACAGTTCTGGTTTTATTATCAAGAGTAGGGTAGATAAATGAAACTTTACTCTTGAAAGTTTTGCCCGGGAAAAAATTATAAGTAATGTCGGCATGAGAACCAATCGATACTTTTGATAATTCATATTCATAGATATCCGCAGTAAGCCACAAATTAGAAAGATCTGCAATATGTAGTAAAGAAGCACCTGCCGTAACTTTCTGGCCTTCAACTACATTCTTCATTATAACTGTTCCTCCCTGCTGTGCATAAAGTGTCATGTAAGTTTTTACGTATTTTGTCTCTTTAATCCTTTCGATTTCACTGTCGGGTATTTCAAGCAGCTTTAATTTTTCAACAACATTCTTTAATAATTCATCACCGCTTGCTTTGGCTTCATTAATAGAAGAATTCTCCACTGTAGATTGATAAGAGAGTGCTGTCAACAGTTCTTGTTCTGCAGCTACAAGTTCAGGAGAATAAATATTCATTAATTTCTCACCTTTCTTTACTACTTGTCCGGTATAATTAACATAAAGTTTCTCTACCCAACCGCTTACTCTCGTGGTGACCATGTATTCATTCTGTTCATTGACTATAAGTATACCATTAGTAATAACCTGGGAGTTTAAATCTTTATTCTCAACAACCGATGTTTTTACGTTCATGTTCTGCTGAATTGCACCGCTAATAGTTACAATGCCATTTCCGGAAGCCTCGTCTTCATAAACCGGTACCAAATCCATTCCCATTTTTGATTTTCCGGGATGATTGTAGACTTCACTTGGATTCATTGGTGCCCGCCAGTAAAGAATTTTCCTTTCCTTTTGTTCTGTCTGCCTGGAATTATTGTTCATTGTATTTGCAGAATTACTACTACCTGAACTTCCAAGCCATAAATATGTAATCACTGCAATTATTATTACAAGTGCTCCGATTATTGAATTTTGTATTTTCACTTTATTATTCTCCATTTAATAGGATTTAAACTTTATTATTTACTTAAACTTGTTCCCGTTAAAAATTTTAACTCTGCAATTATTTTTAAATAATCTGTCTTTAACCTGTACAGATTTGTTTCCACCTGATACAGTTTGTTTTGCGAATCAATAACATTTATAAAATCAATCTGACCTACCTGGTAGCTTGATAAAGCCGCTGAGTATGTCTGCTGTGCCTGCGGCAGCTGCGCCTGTTCGATTAATTTAATTCTATTCTGAAGTGAATTAAGTTTTGAAATCGCAGTTCCGAAATTGCTGTTAAGCATTTGCAAAGAAAGATTATACTGCTCCTGATACATATCCTGCATGGCTTCCGATTCCTCAACCTTTGAAGATACCTTTCCACCATAATTGAGCGGAAGGGAAATTCCAACCATGAATGATGCAAAATCAGTAAGCGGGATATTTGTTTTTGCTATTCTGTCTCTTTGAGAATATTGAACGGAGACATTGAAGTTCGGCAGGAAATCATATTTCGCCAGCTTTTCCTGCAGACCTGCTTTTTGTTTTGCCAGTTTGATTCCTGACAGGAAAGGCCTGTTTTGAACAGCTGATGAATCGAGTTCCTTCTGTGAAAATTCCTGATATTCTATTTGGGGAAGATTACCGGTAAAAACCGGGACATCCTGAGACCTCAATAATTCAGCGTTTATCATGGCAATCATCGAGTTCTCTTTATTTTTTAATTCATCAATTATATCATTTAAATTTGTTATTTCTAACTCAACCTTGAATAAATTCTGCTGGCTAGCCTTTCCAACAGAATAATTTGTCCTGACAACTTTTGCTATTTCATTGAGCAATTTTAAGTTTTCATTTGCAACGGCAATTGCTTTCCTGACAAAAATTAATTCATAATAATTTTGAGAAACATTTTTTACTATTTCATTTCTTGCATCATTTATTTCCTGTTTTATTATTTCCGCACCTTTTTCGGAAACATCAGCCATAGAACCGAGCTTTCCAGGGAAAGGAATTGCCTGGCTTAAACCAATGATTTTCCCTGTCATTGGTTCTTGAGTAAAGGAGAATGAATTAGTTGGTAAATTCATTAAGCCTAATGTTAACATGGGATCCGGCAGATTTGAATTTACATTAATTTGGCTTTCTGCCGCCGAATATTTTGACTGTAGCATTTTGAGTTTAGGACTAACATTTAATGCCTGGTTTATTAACGAATCAAGTGTATTTCGCTGAGCAGAAACAGTCAACGGAATTAGGCTCAACAAAATGAGCATATATAAATTTCTTATTTTAATCATGGATATTTCCTTAACAGATATATTTTTCTTTTTAAGAAATAATGAACAATGGATAAAGATTTTTCATAGACAGAAAAATCCTATGGAACCGGGAAGATAGTTGGGCTCAGATCAGTAGGGCTGAATTATTTAAATAAATATGGTTATTTAATAATATTGGAGGAGAAGTACCATTAAAGTATTTAATAGGACTTATTACTAAATCATTGTTGGTCGGTATATCATCATGTATTACTGCAATTATATTCTGATTTAGATTAGGTTTTTGAACATTGACCTGTAAATATTTATCACAAATAGATTTATCTATTATTTCCGTTTTGCAGCAGTCATCTTTATTAAATTCTGTATTTAACGATAATTTATGAGCTTCATATTCACATGTTTTATGTTCCGAATGCATTTCACACATATCTGCTTCGGGTGTGTCCATCAAACTGCAAAAGTTAACTACTAACGGCAGACCTGTCGTTGATACGAAGAATAGTAAAATTATCGATATGACACTGATTTTCTTTTTCATCTATTTTCAGGATGCCCAAAATAAGTGCCAAGTATTAAAAATGCAATGTTTAAAGCTACGTTCATAAATTTTTCTTACATCTGAGAAAATTATATGAGTGTTTCTCTTATTTAATTGTTAATTATATAAGAATATAATTTAACTATTATTTTAAACTCAAATATATACTCAAACAATTATTTAATGTTATACTTTATTTACAAAAGGTTATATAATTTTAATATTATAACCCTGAATAAATATTTTTACCTTCACTTTTTAGAACTCTGATAAAACAATATTTCATAAAAAAACTACTAGTACCTGACTATTATTCCTGTCTTCGCATTGTCGGGTTGTTTCAGAAACATCCCATCGAGTTGATGTTTTTGCATGATCTTCTCACGTTGTACATGACGTGTTGCATCAAATTTATCTGACATTACATCTACTATTTTATGCGGCGGCAAAAAAGCATTATAATTCCGGATGTGATTCCAATCTTTTAATTTTTCAGAATACCAAGTTTCTATTTTGCTAATCGGATCAGGACTGACCAAAATTAATTCAGGAAGCAACGTTTCACCATTATCACTATAACCTTGCTGCTGTGCAACTATTACGGCTCCCGGATAAACAGGTACTCCCAACTGTGTCTTGTTAGGCAGATTTGATACCCATTGCTGTTTTGTCATCTTCATCATCTTAAACATCTTAGGTGCATCTTTTTTAAATTTTGCTAAAGGCGCAACCGTTCCGCTGCTTGTTGTATCGGAATATGAATTTAAACCTTTAGCTTTTGCTTCAAACGTACTTGCATTACTGATAACTGCAACTAAAATTATAAAAAGCCAGGCTCTATATATAGTTTTATAGAATAATTCCATGATATTTTTAATTTCCTGATCTGTTGTTAATCTTTTCACTTTTATCCTTCCCAATTATTATTGACTATTATTATATAAAATTTTCTTAAGTATAAAAATGCACTCTGTACATTAAGCTGAGTAAAATTAATTTTTCAGTTCTGAACAAGTAATTGCATAGTGCTTTGGTTATAGCATTCTAACCTGCTCCCAAAAATTACAAAAGACATTTCAGTATAAACATTAATGATAAAAAATATCAATAAACTTTTTTAAGATATTGCCCATATGTGATTTATATAACTTTCGAAAGCTCCCCACAAAAAGGCAGGAATGTTTTGATAAAGAATTTTTTCTACATCAAGCTGTATTAAATTCTCTAGTATTTAAAGCTTAAATTTATGCATTACCTGAACAATATCATTTTTATGATACCAATCAGTGTGTACCAATTCCATTTCATTGATACAGGTCTTTCCAAAATAATAGTTTCTGTAATTTTCTAATAAATCAATAAATTTTTGTTTTTCTTTCAATTTTTTTTTAAACCTGATAACCGTACAGTGGGCAGTATATATCCGGTATCTCGCATCAATAGAATTATTTAGATCTCCACTAACAAATTCGGCTCTTAAGTTATCTCTTACAATATTAAGCGAATTATTTTCCGGGAAACCCTGAATTAAAATACATGAAGGAGAAGCTGTAATTCCGTTAAACTTTATAGTAAAAGGTTTGATATTATTAATACCCTTCTGAATATATCGAATATAATCAGGCAGCCGGATATCAGATAAGTTAAATCCTATTTTACAATTAATAATGGATAGGACCGTAATATGAATTTCATCCTGCCGGTAGAAATATTGTTCAGGTTCAATTTTTTGAGCTTCTTTAAGAAAACAGCTAAAATTATCCAGGATTTTTTTATCAGGTTTTGCTTGTAACGTAATTCCCCGCCGGGAATCATTTGGATCATCAATTAAAGGATCCAAATCCAATTCATTCTTTTTAATATTCTCTAAAGCATCAGTCCACATTTTATTGTATATGGATTTCATCATAATTACTATATAGATATTGAATATTCAACTAAGTTAGCTATTAATTGATACTATATTATATAAATTTTAACATTTTTTTGAAATATCAAAACTTCTTATTAATAAATTCAATAAATTACTGTATCTAAATCCAGGAGGAATTTGAAATGTATACAGCTATTATATTTGCACTTATCGCAATCACAGCATTCTTTATAACTTCAGGATTTAAAAAAGGAAAACGGAGTAGAATAATTATAGGTGCTTTGATTGGATTACTTACATGGTACCTCTTTTGGTTTATGAATTTTTGGGGAGACGCTCTCTGGTTCTTTTCCCTCGGATATGGGAACAGGTTTTGGACTGTAATTCTCGCAAAAACTATTTTTTTCGTTGTTGGAGTACTTTTCGGTGGTTTGTTTCTTTATACTTTAACACTCAGCTTATCGTCAGCTAAGAAGTATATTAAGATTGTTGCAATATTAGCAGGTGCTTTCGTCGGGGGAGTTTGGGGATTATCCAACTGGGAAGTAATTTTAAAATTTATAAATAGTGTCCCTTCAACTATAAGCGATCCAATTTTAAATAAAAACGTTGGCTTCTACCTTTTTATTTTACCTTTTCTCAATAATATATACGGACTCTTAATTTCTCTTTCAATTATTGCATTAGCTGCTTGCGTCATTACAATCTTCTTTTGGTTTGATGGAAAAAACATTTTAGTTCAGCCCCCTGCAGGAGACGATAAAGCATTATCAAGAATATATAAACCTTTATTTATAAATGCTTCCATTTTTATATTTATTCTTGCCTTTGGAAAGTATCTGAGCAGGTTTAATTTAATGTATTCATCAACCGGGGTTGTATTTGGTCCTGTCTGGACTGATGTAAATATTCTTTTACCTGCATACAATATTATAATAATTTTAACTCTTTTAACCGGGCTGACATTAATAATTTCACCGTTAAGAAAACTTTTAAGAAAAATTTTGGAGAGATTCAAAATTTACGGAAGCAGATTTTATTCTTCAGTTTTTTTTGCTGCCGGCATTTTTATAATTGTTACCTGGTTTATAGGTTTAACATTAATTCCCGGAATATTTCAATGGATTATTGTTACTCCAAATGAGATAACCTATGAAAAACCATACATACTGAATAATATTAAGTACACAAGATATGGATTTAAGCTAAACGATATAGAATCAAAGCAGTACCCTGTTTCCGGCGGCTTCACACAGCAAACGGTAAATGATAACAAGCAAATATTTTCAAATGTAAGGCTCTGGGATTGGAGAGCATTGGATGCGGTATTCAAACAATTCCAGGAATTCCGTCTTTATTATGAATTTAAAGATGTTGATTTAGACCGGTATACTTTTGATAGTACTTACAGACAGGTAATGATTTCTGCAAGAGAAATCCAACCTAATAGTTTACCTCAGCAAAGCCAGACTTTTGTAAATAAAAGGTTCCAGTATACTCATGGTTACGGTGTTACTTTAACAACGGTAAGTGATTTCACTGACCAGGGTTTACCTAATTTGCTGATTAAGGATATTCCCCCTGTTAGTAAATATCCCGCACTCGATGTGACCCAGCCAAGAATTTATTACGGTGAGGTAACGAACAGTTATGTAGTAGTTAATTCCCAGGAAAAAGAATTTGATTATCCCAGCGGGGAAGATAATATGTACAACAAGTATGATGGGAAAGGCGGAGTTAAACTTTCCAATATTTGGTTAAAGTTTTTATATGGATGGAAATTCGGCGGTTCTCAATTTTTCTTTTCAAACTATACTACAGATCAAAGCCGTATACTTTTTTACAGACAAATTGAAGAACGTGTAAAAAACCTGGCCCCGTTCCTCCATTTTGATCAAGATCCGTATGTAGTTCTTGCAAACGGAAAGCTTTACTGGATTATTGATGCATATACTACTTCGGATTATTATCCATACAGCCAGCCGTATTCTTCAGCTGAAACTATTGAGTACAGTCAAGGAGACAATGCTACCGAATTGCATGGCAATACTGTTCCTTATCTAAACGGAGTAAATTATGTCCGCAATTCCGTTAAAGCAGTTGTTGATGCATATAACGGCTCTGTTGATTTTTATATTGTTGATAAAGAGGACCCGGTTATAAAAGTGTGGAATAATATTTTCCCGGGCATGTTTAAAACTAAAGATGAAATGCCTAAAGATTTGCTCGCTCATATAAGGTATCCTATAGATTTTCTACTTGTGCAGGGATTAGTTTATGCAAAATACCATATGACCGACCCGACAGTTTTTTATAACCAAGAAGATCTCTGGATTCGAGCAACCGAAAAATATTACAATCAAATTCAGCCGGTACAGCCTTATTATATTATGTGGCAGTTTCCTGATTCAAAAAAGCCGCAGTTTGTGTTGATTTTGCCATTCACCCCAAAGAACCGGCAGGTAATGATAGGCTGGATTGCAGGTATGTGCGACGGAAATAATTACGGAAGATTTTTAGCTTATCAATTTCCAAAAGACAAGCTTGTACTTGGTCCTCAGCAGATTGAAACAAAGATTGACCAGGACAGCTTCTTATCCGGGCAATTAACTTTATGGGATCAGAGAGGCTCGAATGTAATACGTGGAAATGTGCTTGCAATTCCTGTTGAAAAAACTTTATTCTATGTTGAACCAATTTACCTTCAATCTGAAACTGCAGCATACCCGGAATTACGACTAGTTGCAGTTATGCATGGTGAAGATTTAAGTTATGCTCCCTCATTTGATCAGGCGCTGAAGGGATTATTTTCAAAAACTAGACCTCAATTAGCAGCACAGACAACAACAACATCCAAGGAACCTGCAGCAGAAAGTAAGACTGTTAAACAGCAGATACAAAACGCTAACAATGCTTTTGAAAATTATTTGAAATATATTGGTCAAAAGAAATTTAATAATGCCGCAAATGAACTTCAAAAATTACAGCAGGCTTTGAAACAATTGCAGGAAGGAAATAAATAGGTTACCATGGTAAATGTCAGATCTAATTTTTTTAGTGATTTGTTTTCTTCTGCCGTTTTCCATTTACCAGTTCACATTTTCCATATTAAGGAAGGCTGTCTCAAGGAAAACTTCGACAGGGATATATTTTATAAATGAATATCCAAACTTTTACACCGGGATCAGAATATTATTTCCTTTTTAGTTTTTTTAGAAACAGTGCTTAATTTACTTTTAAATAATGTTCAGTTCTGACCGGAAATTGATTGAGCAAAATTAATTGAAATTATATTGTTAATTGGAATCTCCCGCATTTCATTATTAACTCTAATTGTAATTGTACTATCCGTCCCTGATTGAAAAATTCCTTCGATAACAGAACCGTCATATAATTTTACATGGTCAAGATTATTTTCCGGAACATTAGGTGAATTTCCTGGCATATTAACTACAACATAAACATTCTCCGAAGGGATATAATTATAATATGCGCCGTTCAAATAATAATAAGATAATCCTCCAAATTTGACTATTGAATAACCCAACGGCAGGGTTCCAATCCTTGCTCCAATAGGTGCACCAATTACTACATAGCCCCTGGAACCTCTTTGATAAAAGGAGCCATTATGATAAAAATAATTTTTTCTATGAACAACTATTGTTTCATAGTTAGGAGGTAAATGTTCAACTCTTACCGCCCTTCTTCTTTCAAATCTAGGGTGTTCTCTTCTGACCTGTGCATTTGGTTCAGCCAGATATAAAAATGAGAATATTATAATCCCGGCAAAAAAAGCAATTTTATTTAAGTAACTGATTTCAAATATTTCGCTTTTCATCTTAATCCTTAAAAATAAAATTTGAAATTTTACTATTTATAAAGTGATAGATACCGCAACATTATAGAAAGTTTAATCCTGGAAGTAGTAAAAAATCATCCCTGTAAATATTTATTAAACCATCTTTTTCTTTGTTCATCAACTTCGGCTCTATAATTTTTTAAGAAATGATCTCCGTCTTCAAAAACTACTAATCTATGCAGAATACCGGTTTCATAAAATCTTTTTGACAAATCTAAAGTCTGCATTGGAGAGACCATATCATCTTTTCCGCCGTGCATCAGTAAATAAGGTATTTTAGGAAGTTTATCTACTTTATCAATTACCGTTCGCTTATTTATTTCTTCATCGAAGTTTTTTTCGAAAAATTTTTGATAAACTTTTTTTCTATCAGCATCAAATTCCAGGTATGATTTCAAATTAGAAATTGCTCCGCTTAATACAGCACATTTAACTATGGTATTAAAATTTGATTTTTTTAACAAAGTGAGCAGGGTCATCATTCCACCGCGGCTCCACCCTTCAATTCCCCATTTATTATAATCAGCAAATGGGATATCTTCAGCTAACCCAATTAAATTCAAAATATCATTTACATCATCCCCTCCGAAATATTCATGCCCCTCGCTTCCTGCATTACCTCTGTACTGAGATGCGAAAACTACATATCCCCAGCTGGCTAACTGACCAAAAATCCCCCTAGCGGTAAATTTATCGATCGCACCATTTTCGCGGAAACCGCCCCGGTTCCAGATAATGCATGGAAACATGTGGTTCTTGTTAATAACCGGATAGGCTAAATATCCTTTCACCCTCAATCCGTCTGAAATGTAGGTAATTTTTTCAACAATGGAAGTGTCGAATTCTTCTTTTCCCCAACCGCTTATAACCATCCTGTTTTGAGATTCATTTAACTTTATTTCTTCTCTATTTAAAATTTTTGAATTCATGTTATTAATATTCGATCAGAAATTATCATTTTCAATCTATTGAAAAATAAGAAAAACATTCTATAAATAAGATACAAAGGATAGAATAAACTATAGGATTTTTGCTTACTATAGCGGGAACTTGTCAGGTTTATTATAATAAATAATTTGAAATCAGCCGGAATAATATCCAGCTGATTAGAAGATTATTAATTATTTGCCGGTGTGGTGGATATATCCCTACCTTTGCTTCTTTCTATTGATTGCAAAGCGAGGTAATTATCTCCGAATTTTTTGAGATTTTCCAGTTCAGTATCGTATTGATCGAAGTGAACTTCCTCTTCTGACACAAGACTTTCAAAAAGCTGTTTTGTAATAGCATCTGCATTTGCTGCACATTCATTTGCCCAAACATTGTATTCTTTTGCACTATCTTCTTCCATTTTTGCCGCTTTTTTCAGCATCTCATCTACTTTATGAATTTTTTGTACTTCTTCTGAAGCAACCATTTCCACTTCGCCCTTTAGGAATAATATTCTTTCTGCGAGTCTCTCTATGTGCAGCATTTCCTGAATGGCAGTCCTTTTAAATAAATTTGCTAATAAATCATATCCGAAATCATCACAATAAAAATGGAAATACATATATTGATGAACAGCTGACAATTCATCTGCAACAGCTTTATTTAGTAATTCAATGCTTTCTGGATGCATAACTTCTCCCTTTCTATAATATGAAGTTTAACTCAATACAAATTTAACTATAATCTTTTTAATAAGAAAAATACTATTAATAAATTCCTTTTTCTTTGAAATATGTGTAATTAGGATTTAGCAGGATTAAGATTAATAGAAAGATTACGATTAGGAATAACAATAAAAAACCCGGTATAAAACCGGGCCAATAAAAGAAATTTCTATTGTATGAAATTAAACTTCCATTATTTCTTTTTCTTTATGCTTTAAGATATCATCGACTTTTTGAGTATGTTCATCTGTTAATTTTTGAATTCCATCCTCGGCATCTTTCAATTGATCTTCTGAAATTTTTTTATCTTTTTCCTCTCTTTTGAGATGATCATTTGCATCTCGCCTAATATTTCTTACAGCAATTTTAGTCTCTTCACCAAATTTTTTTACAATTTTCACAAGTTCTTTTCTTCTTTCTTCATTTAAAGGCGGGATTGGAATTTTTAAATTTGTTCCGTCACTTACGGGATTTAACCCAATATTAGCTTCAAGTATAGCTTTATCGGCAGGAATAACCATAGACTTATCCCATGGAGTAAATGATAACGTGTGAGCATCAAGCACTGTGAGATTGCCAACTTGATTCAAGGGAGTCATATTGCCGTAGTAATCAACTTTAATTCCATCAAGCAAAGCAGTGGTAGCTTTACCCGACCTGACTTTTGAAAGCTCTGCTCTCAAAGCTTCAAGTGATTTATCCATCCTGGATTTTGCGTCTTTTATTGTTTGTTCCATATAATTTCTCCCGGGTTATTTTTTAAAAAGCTGTAGATTTTACTTTTTAATTTCTTCCAGATTCCGAATTAATGTTCCTATATTTTCACCCTTAACTAATTTTAATAAATTATCGGGAACATTCATATTAAAAACAATAATGGGAAGATTATTTTCCTGGCAAAGACTAATGGCAGTTAAATCCATAACGCGAAGATTTTTCTTCAAGATATCCATGTAAGAAATATTATTAAATTTAAATGCATCCGGATTTCTTTCAGGATCTGAATCATAAACACCATCAACCCTGGTACCCTTAATAATTACATCCGCACCAATTTCAACAGCTCTTAAAGAAGCAGCCGTATCGGTACTGAAATACGGATGACCGGTTCCCGCACCAAAAATTACTACTCTTCCTTTTTCAAGATGTCTTTGAGCTCTTCTTCTAATGTAAGGTTCTGCTATCTCTTCCATTTTAATGGCACTCATCAACCGGGTAAATATTCCTTTATGTTCAACTGCATTTTGAAGTGCAAGTGAATTTATTACAGTCGCCAGCATGCCCATTTGATCACCGGTAACACGGTCAATTCCCTGATCATCGGCACTCAATCCTCTGTAAATATTGCCTCCGCCAATTACTATGCCTAATTGAACTCCAATATCATGTACTTTTTTAACTTCAGTTGAAAAGAAATCGAGGACAGTATGATCGATACCGAATCCCTTTTTTCCCATTAAGGATTCCCCGCTTAATTTCAGCAGCACTCGTTTATATTTTATATTATTCATCAGATACTATTAAAAATTATAAATTAAATATAAAAAAAAAGGTCTTAATAATATTAAGACCTTTCAATAAAAAATTATTATTTTTTTTGATCACCGAGGTGAAACCGGTAAAATAAGGATATTTTTGTATCACTATTATTTTTTGAATTAAATTCCTTAATCAATTCGCCAATTGTTTTTGCATTGTCTTTAATAAAAGCCTGCTCAATCAAACAATTTTCCTGGTAGAATTTATTCAATTTTCCCTGTGCAATTTTATCTAAAATTTGTTCCGGTTTGCCTTCTTTTTTCGCAACCTCTTTATAGATTTCTATTTCCTTATTAATAGTTTCTTTAGGAACTTCTTCCCTATAAACACAAATCGGATTCATTGCAGCAACCTGCATGGCAATATCTTTTCCTATTCCGGCAAGATTATCTGTATCCGTTTCATTTTCAAATTTAACCAGCACGCCTAACTTTGAACCGGGGTGAATATAATCAACAATTAATCCATTTGGAGCATTTTCGATTTTGAAACGGGAGACTTCCATCTTTTCACCGACTTTTCCCATTACATCATTTAACTTATTTTCCAACGAATTACTTTTGAGAAGCTCTTCAACATCTTTTGGTTTGCCGGATGCAATCGTACTCAAAACATCATCGGCAAAGTTTTTAAAATCTTCACTATTAGCAACGAAATCTGTTTCACAATTTACTTCAACAATAACACCTTCTTTTTTATTATCGGTGACCCTGGATAAGATCAAACCTTCGCTGGCAGTTTTCTCCGCTCTTTTAGATGCGACTGAAGCACCTTTTTTTCTTAGTATTTCAATGGCTTTTTGAATATCACCATTTGCTTCTGTTAATGCTTTCTTGCAGTCCATCATCCCTGCACCGGTTTTTTGTCTCAGTTCATTTACTTGTGCAGCAGTAATAGCCATAATTAAAACCTCTTTTTATTTTTTACTTTCCTCTGGTTCAGCAGTTTTTTCTTTTTTATTTTTTTCTTCTGCTTCAGCTTTTTCTTTTTCTTTATGTTTTAACTTTTCCTCTTCTCTTTCTTTTTTCAATCTTTCTTTTTCAGCAGCTTCTTCAGCTTTTTGTTCCTGTGCTTTTTGATTTCCTTCAATAACAGCATCAGCCATATGTTTTACAATTAATTCAATTGTTTTAACAGCATCATCATTAGCCGGTATTATATAATTAACAAGATCAGGATCGCAGTTAGTATCAACAACTGCAAATACCGGAATATCAAGTCTCTTTGCTTCTTTAAGTGCTATAGATTCTTTTTTAATATCCACTACAAACATTGCACCGGGTAAACGTGACATTGATTCAACACCTTCAAGAACTTTTTTCAATTTATCTTTTTCACGGGATAAAAAGAGCCTTTCTTTTTTTGTTATTTTATCAAATGTTCCATCGGTTTCCTGCTTTTCGATATTATTCAATCTCTTTACACTTTTTCTTATTGTAGAAAAGTTTGTGAGCATTCCGCCAAGCCATCTTTCACTTACCCAGTTTGAATCGCAACGTTTTGCTTCGGTTTCAATAATATTTTTAGCTTGTTTTTTAGTTCCAACAAATAATACTCTTCTTCCCTCAGCAACCAGATTGGATAAGTTATCGTAAACGGTAGAAAGATGTTCTTGTGTTTTTTTAAGATCAATTATATGAATCCCATTTTTTTCCATAAAAATATATGGTTTCATTTTAGGATTCCAACGGCGTGTTAAATGACCGAAGTGAGCACCCGCTTCAATAAGCTGGACTAAATCTATCTTTTCCATTTTTACTCCTGTTTAATCTTCTATTCCCATCAACTTTGCTTTTCATCCCTTCTTAGCGGGACACAGGAAGCAAATCCGGAAATATGAATTATTTTTTAACTGATTAATTATTATTCAAATTAAAGTGTAAAATGTACAAATTCGATTTCATATATAAATATTCTTGAACCTGCTCTTACACTTGAATTTATATTATCTCTTAGAAAACTGAAATCTTTTTCTGGCTTTCGGGCGGCCGTATTTTTTTCGTTCAACCATCCTGGGATCCCTTGTCAAGAATCCTTCTTTCTTTAGAGCAGCTCTATACTCAGGATTAATCTCGATTAAAGCGCGGGCAATTCCTAATCTTATTGCCTGTGCCTGCCCTGTGGTTCCTCCCCCCTGAACATTTATAATTACGTCATAATTTCCTTTAGTTTCGGTTACTTTAAAAGGATTTAATATATCCTCTCTGCTGAGAAGCTGAGGGAATGCGTTTTCAAATTCTTTACCATTTACAGTAATTTTACCGTTTCCATTTCTCAAGATTACTCTTGCAACTGATGTTTTTCTTCTGCCTACATAAATTTGATCTGACATTACTTCTCCGTTATAAACTTAATTGTTCAGGTTGTTGAGCCTGGTGAGGATGTTCACTACCTTTATAAACTTTTAACTTTTTAATTAATTTATTCCCTAACCGGTTTTTAGGAAGCATTCCCTTGACAGCATTTTCAATAATAAATTCAGGTTTCTTATCTATCAATTCAGCAAATGTTTTTACTTTTAAACCTCCCGGATACATGGAGTGATGAGCATAGGTTTTAAG
Source organism: uncultured Ignavibacteriales bacterium (assembly GCA_963723205.1). Taxonomy (GTDB): domain Bacteria; phylum Bacteroidota; class Ignavibacteria; order Ignavibacteriales; family Ignavibacteriaceae; genus CAVQBP01. The sequence continues at coordinate 216,193 of CAVRQC010000047.1, read as the reverse complement.
TAATTCTCTTTTCCCGGTTAACTTAACCTGTTCCGCATTAATCACAATTACGAAATCACCTGTATCAGCATTAGGTGTAAAAATCGGCTTATTTTTCCCACGAATTATAAAAGCAATTTTTGATGCAAGTCGTCCTAACACCTGATCTTTCGCATCAATAATAAACCATTTTTTACCGGCCTCTTCCGTACTAATAAATTTTGTTAATTTTTCCTGTTTCAACTGTTTCCTCCAAAAAGCCAAATCTTTTCAAATAAAGAATACTAATTTAGCTGGATAGGGCAATAAAGTCAAGAAATTAAAGAGAACATAAAACCAGAAATAATTAAATATACCGCAATTACTTTAAAATCTGTTTAATTTCCGTGAGGCATCATAGGCATTGGCATTTTTTTGTAATCGGCCGGTGCATTAAACAAAGATTCACTTAGAGATTTTTTCTCAATAGAAGTGACTTCCATTTTGGAATCAATATTTCCATCAGAATCCTTTGTAATCACCATCATCGGGAAATAACCTTCATTTGTTAATTTTTTCTGCCATTCGGGTTGATCATCATTTCCTCCCATAGGATTGCTGAAAAAGAAGAAATTTTTGATTCCTTTTGTCATCCATGCTTCCCCGGTTGTTCCATCTTCGTCTTTGAATGTCCATTTTTCGCATTTATATCCATTAATATCCTTGGTCTCGCCTGTCATCTTCACAGCACCCTTTTCCATAGCATTACTTATTGTATCACGAACACCGCCCAAAGCACTTTTATAATTGTAAGTCATATACATTTCCTGAGCCGGTATTAAAATAAGCGCATCATAATTTTTAGTATCTAAAATCATCGCTCCTGCTCCCCCTTCTTCACCCTTAGCTTCAAAACGAATTTTATTTCCTTTAACATAATAATCTACTGTTTGTGGTTTATCTTGGTCTTTAGAAGAAATTTGCATTACAATTTTACCTTCAAAAGACTGTGAATACGACTGCACTGAAATAAAGGAAATAATAAGAAGGCTTAAAAATAAAATACCTCGGATCGATTTCATATTTAACTCCTTTGAAATAAATGATAATTTGTTTTTGGGAATCTACAAATTAGAATAGTGAATTGTCAAATTTAAAAGTTTTTATCATGCCGAAAAATACAGGTTGAAAAGTTTTAAAAGATTCCATCCCTTTCATAATTAATTTAATGCTGAAATCTTCATCAATTCCGGTTCTGATATAAACTTCCTGGGAAACCTGACCGGATAATTCTTCCGGGTCATTGTAATAAGCAGTATAATCATCAGTTTTAATTGAGTATTTGTAGCGGTTAGGACTAAACAAATATTTATCTTTGACTTCAATATGAACATACGGAGGGGGAGAATAAATACTATTAGCCGCCCAGAAAGTAACTCCATCCAGTTTATCCCTTACATCCTGATCGATATATGTCCAGCCGACCGGATAGCGAATTGATACATCAAGAGTAGATTCTTTATAAACCTGGTAAAGTCCGGCCGTATCTGATGAAAGAAATATATCAGTATTATTTTTTGAATCTGAAACTATATTATCTAAAGTTTTTTTAAAATTTTCATTTTTATCTTTTATAGTTTCTTTTTTAATTTCAATCTTCCGGCTTCTTAAATTATTTACAAATTCCCCTGTTTTAATTTGAACATACGAATTACCTGCAGTTGATTTTTCAGTAGTAATTTGAAAAGTATAAGCAGCAAGGATAAAAAGTAAAAGATGAATTACTACAGATAATGACAGGCTTATCTTTGTGCTGGAATCCTTTATTATAGAATAGATACTCATATAGCGAAAATTATAACAAAAAGCTCAATTCTTCTAATTAAAAAAAATTCACTATTTTTAAACTCCCATTAAAATATTCTCTTTTTTCAGGCAAAAATAGAAAAACAGGCATGAAATTTTTAGTAACCGGCGGAGCCGGTTTTTTAGGAATAAATCTGATTCGTTTTTTATACAAAAAAGGCCATGAAGTTGTTTCTCTTGATATTGCTGAATTTGACTATCCAGATATAAAAGATAATATCCAGGTAATTAAAGGAGATATCCGGAATAAAGAGATTATAATTGACACAATGGAAGATGTGGATATTGTCGTGCATACTGCAGCTGCTCTTCCTCTTTACAGTACCGATGATATTTTTTCGACCGACATCGAAGGAACAAGAAACTTACTGGAAGCAGCAAAAGAAAATAAAATTAAAAGATTTATCCATATTTCTTCTACTGCTGTTTATGGAATTCCTGATCACCACCCGCTCTATGAGGATGACAAACTCGATGGTGTCGGCCCTTATGGTAAAGCAAAGATTTTTGCTGAAGAGGCATGCCTCGAATTCCGGGAAGAAGGAATGTGTGTTCCTATCATAAGACCAAAATCATTTGTTGGACCGGAACGGTTAGGAGTGTTCGATTTACTTTTTGACTGGGCAAAAGACGGCAAAGGTTTTCCAATGATCGGAAAAGGTAATAACCGTTATCAGCTTATGGATGTTGAAGATTTGTGTGAAGCAATTTATTTGTGTGCGACTCTTGATACACAGAATGTAAATGATACATTTAATATAGGCGCGAAAGAATACACTACTATGAAGGAAGATTACCAGGCTGTTTTAGACTATGCGGGTTTCGGCAAAAAAATTGCCCCTCTTCCTGAAAAACCAATTATAATTATGCTAAAAATTTTAGAAACATTTAAGCTTTCTCCTCTTTATAAGTGGGTTTATGAAACAGCATCAAAAGATTCTTTTGTATCGATAGAAAAAGCAGAAAAGAAGCTTGGATTTAAGCCAAAATATTCCAACAAAGATGCACTTATAAGAAATTACAAATGGTACATTGAACATGTTGATGAATTTAAAGATAAGAGCGGTGTTTCCCACCGGGTTCCGTGGAAGCAAGGGATTTTGAGGCTGGCAAAGAAGTTCTTTTAATCTCTCAGACAATTAGAATGTGTTGAAATTTCCTGAATTTAACTACGTAGTTTTTAAATGTGTCAATTCCTAGGACATATTATTCGTATTCATACAGATTAATATCCTTTTCACTGTTGTTTAAATCAGGAAAATCAAATAAGAATTTATATTTGTAATTATCTTTCAATTTTATAGATTTGTCACCAATTTTCTGGTATGCTTGAAAGAAATAAAAAAAATCTTAATATTCATATAAGTAAGATTAAAAAATGGAGAAAATAATGACAAGTAAAAAAGATTTTCTTAGAGAAGTAATTCAACACATTGATATAAAAAAAAATAATGTAGTACCTTTAGTTGATGCAATGGGAGAAATGGCTTTTTCAGCAAGAGATTTAAATCGTGCAGCCGGAATTTACGACATGATGATAAAAGATAAAGAATGCGGTATAATTTTAACTCTTGCAGGAAGTTTGTTTAGTGCCGGTTTAAAGAAAGTTGTATTTGACCTGGTAAATAATAATATGGTTGATGCAATTGTTTCTACGGGTGCTCTTATGATAGACCAGGATTTCTTTGAAGCACTTGGCTTTAAACATTATAAAGGAACCCCTTTCAGCGACGATAATCTTCTTAGAGAACTCCACATAGACAGAATTTATGATACATATATTGATGAAGATGAACTACGAGTTTGCGATGAAACCTGTGCAAAAATTTTCGACAGCCTCGAACCGCATCCTTATTCATCAAGAGAATTATTGTGGGAGTTTGGGAAATACCTTGAAAACAAAGGAGGACCAAAAGTAGACGATTCAGTAATATATACAGCTTATAAAAAGAATGTTCCTATTTTTGTTCCTGCTTTTTCCGACTGCTCTGCAGGTTTCGGCTTTATAATTCACCAAACGCAAAACCCGGATAAACATGCTTCAATAGATTCCGCCAAAGATTTTCTTGAGCTTACTCAAATAAAGCTGAAAAGTAAAGAAACAGGAATTTTTATGATTGGCGGAGGTGTGCCTAAAAATTTCACGCAGGATATTGTAGTTGCCGCAGATATCCTTGAAGAAGACGCACCAATGCATAAGTATGCCGTTCAAATTACTGTTGCGGATGTGCGTGACGGAGCTTTATCCTCTTCAACTCTAAAAGAAGCAAGTTCATGGGGTAAGGTTGAAACTACTTCTGAGCAAATGGTATATTCCGAAGCAACTATCGCAATGCCGCTGGTTGCAGGTTATGCTTATCATAAGGGTTCCTGGAAAGAAAGAAAACCAAGAGAATTTCAGAAATTATTTACAAAAGAAACCATTACATCTTAAAAGATTTAAATATTCCAAAATATATATCATTGTCTAAATTAATTATTCCCCCTTCAGAAATTTGGAGGGGAAAATCTTTAAAAACTCTTCATCCGGCATAAAAATTCAATTTTCTGAAATTACTTCTAACTAATTATAAAACACATTTTGCTTAAAATTGAAAAAACATGATTTTGAGCTGTATTCATATCTTTTCTTTTTATGGAGAAAATAATTAGAAAATACCTTATATTTACAAATTATTCATTGGTTTGAGATGGTTGGAAAAGAATTATTAAAGAAATACAATAATCATAAGAATTTTTTTAACAGGGATTTAAGCTGGATTGAATTTAATGCCAGGGTACTTGAAGAAGCTTTAAACCCTGAGTTACCGCTTTTGGAAAAAGTAAAGTTCATTTCTATTTTCCATACAAATCTCGATGAATTCTACATGATAAGAGTTTCCGGTTTAAAAGAACAAATTGCTGCAAATGTTCTTGAACCTACTATTGACGGTTTAACTCCCCTGGAACAACTTCAAAAAATAGAAAAGACTCTGCATCCAATGTTAAATAAAATTAATAATTTATGGCAAAATGAAATTGTTCCTGCACTAAAAAAGAACGGCATTGTGATAGCAGAATATGATCGGCTGCATGCTAAAGAGAAAGAAATTCTTACAGATTATTTTAAGAAAGAGATATATCCTGTACTTACACCTTTAGCATTCGATCCGGGCAGACCTTTTCCGTACATTTCAAATTTAAGCTTAAGCCTGGCAATACTGGTAAAAAAACCCAACGGCGAAAATCATTTTGCACGAGTAAAAGTACCTAGTATTCTTCCACGCCTTATGCAGGTAGATAAAATAATTAGCCCTCAAAAGAAAACTCCTGTTAACGGGAAGTTTTGCGCTAAATTTATTTGGCTGGGAGATTTAATAAAAGATAACCTGCATATGTTATTCCCCGGTATGGAAATAGTTGAAGCGCACCGCTTCAGAATAACAAGGGATACAGATATAGAATTGCAGGAAGATGAAGCTGATGATTTATTGAGTGTTATCGAGGAAAATATCAGGCAGAGAAGATTTGGCAGTGTGGTAAGACTTGAGGTCGCCGGTAAAATGCCGGACTTTATGCTGCAGACCCTTATTGAGAATTTACAAATTAAAAAAGAAGATGTTCATGTTTTCGAAGGACCAATCGGTTTAAGCGATGCGATTTCTCTTTATGATCTTCCGCTGCACCAATTAAAAGAGAAACCATACTACCCGGTAATGTTAAAAGAATTTGAAGGTGAAGAAGATATTTTTTCTATAATAAAACAAAAAGATATTTTCCTGCATCATCCTTATCATTCATTTATACCGGTTGTTGAATTCATAAAACAGGCTTCCAGGGATCCGGATGTTTTGGCTATAAAGCAGACCCTATACAGGGTCGGCTCCTCTTCACCTATTCTTAATTATCTTATTGAAGCTGCCGAAAGAGGAAAGCAGGTTGCTGTTCTTGTAGAACTTAAAGCAAGATTTGATGAAGAAAATAATATTTTTTGGGCAAGGGAATTAGAAAAAGTCGGCGTTCATGTTGTTTATGGTTTGGTCGGATTGAAAACTCATGCAAAGATGACTCTTGTTGTTAGAAAAGAATCGGACGGTGTTAACAGGTATGTTCATCTATCTACAGGTAATTACAATGTAACTACGGCAAAGCTGTATACCGATTTAGGATTCTTTACAAACGACAAAGATATCTGTACTGATGTATCCGATATTTTTAATTTTTTAACAGGTTATTCCAAGCAAATTAATTTTAATAAATTATTTGTTGCTCCAATTAATATGAGAGAAAAATTTCTTCATTTAATTCTTAGAGAAATTGAAAATGTAAAAGCAGGCAGAGAAGGGAAATTAATTTTCAAAATTAACTCATTAGTAGATCCTGTATTAATTTCTGCCCTGTATGAAGCATCAAACAATGGTGTTAAAATTGATTTAATAGTCAGAGGAATTTGCTGCCTCGTACCCGGTATTCCCAATTTAAGTGAAAATATAAACGTAATAAGTATTGTTGGGCGGTATCTTGAACATAGCCGGTTATTCTATTTTTATAATAACGGTGAAGAAAATATTTATTTAAGCAGCGCAGATTTAATGCAGAGAAACCTGGACCGGAGAGTTGAGATAGCATTTCCGATTCAAGATCCCGATCTTAAATCCCAACTAATGAATACCTTAATTAAAGCTTCATTTAAAGATAATGTTAAAGCCAGGAAATTACTCCCTGATATGAATTATGAATTTGTTGCCCCGGTTAACGGTGAAAAAAGGACTGATTCCCAGGAATGGCTGATGAATTATACCATAAAATCAACATCCCGTTATAAAAAAATGAAGACAAAATAAGCAACGTTATTACAGCTGTTTTTACTTTCCTCAAAATTATCAATATATTTTAGAATTAGAGATTTTAATATATTATACTTCATAGATAAATCTAATATTTTTATTTTTAGATATTGAAAAACAAGGAATTTTCATGAGTGACATAACAAAATCTGATATATTAAATAGTTTGAAAAAGGTTAATAATCCGCAATTTAAAAAGGAGTTGTTAATTCTTAATTCAATAAAAAAAATAGAGACAACAGGTAAAGATTTGATTGTAGATGTAACTCTTCCATCATCTTTAACTGAAGTTAACGATGACTTAAAAAAAGAATTTGTGAATATAATTAAAAATGATTTCCCGGAGATTAAAAATGTTGAGATAAACATTGAAACAAAAGTGAGCGCCCCCCAGGATAGTAAAAAGGATTCGCTTCTACCTAATGTAAAAAATACTATCGCAATAGCAAGCGGAAAAGGCGGAGTTGGGAAAAGTATGGTTGCAACAAATATGGCAGTTGCACTTGCAAAAGATGGTGCAAAAGTCGGTTTGATCGATGCTGATATTTACGGGCCCAGCATTCCTTTAATGCTTGGTATTAAAGATAAGCCGAAGGTTTATCAGAACCAGCAGACAATGAAGATAATTCCTCTTGAAAGTTATGGTATCAAGCTTATTTCAATTGGAGTTTTGGTTGATGATAATGCTCCTGTTATATGGAGAGGCCCTATGGCCAGCGGTGCAGTTAAACAATTTATGACTGATGTGGACTGGGGCGAACTCGATTATCTAATTTTTGATATGCCTCCCGGTACCGGCGATATTCAATTGACATTAGTACAGACAATTCCTTTAACAGGTGCTGTAATTGTTACTACTCCGCAAGAGGTATCATTAATTGATGCAAGAAAAGCTTTAAAAATGTTTACACGGGTAAATGTTCCGGTGTTAGGAGTAATAGAGAATATGAGTTATTTTATTGCTCCTGATACAGGCAAAAAATATGATATATTTGGTACAGGCGGTGGTGAGAAATTGTCTAAAGAATTAAATGCAAATTTCCTTGGAGGTATACCAATAGAACCAAAGATAAGAATTGGAGGAGATAAAGGAATACCAATTGTATTTGATACCCCTGAATTAGAGCATGCAAAAATTATTATGAACATTGCTAAAAATTTGGCACAGCAGGTTCATTTAAAAAACTTAACTGCTAATTCAAAAATTGAAATAATGCTCGATAACGAAGAATAGTATATACCAGACATTAAATGAAAGAAAATGTTATTAAAGCTCTTGATGCAATAAGACCGTTTCTTCAAGCAGATAGCGGAGATATCGAACTTGTTGAAATAACTGCTGAGGGTATTGTTAAAGTTAAGTTTACAGGAGCTTGCGATATTTGCCCGATGTCGCAAATTACTTTAAGGGCAGGAATCGAAAGAGCTTTAATGAGAGAAGTTCCCGGGATTAGAAGAGTTGAATCAGTAAATAATTAAACTATGGCTGAATCTAATTGGAAAAAGGCAGGAAAGATTTTACTCTGGCTGATTTTGTCGGTCTTTACACTATTTATCCTTTATTTGCTTACAAACTTACTTATTATTCTAATTGTTTCTATTCTACTTGCATTGATATTTGATCCATTTGTAAAACAACTTGAAAAAGAAGGTTTAAACCGTTTTTCATCGACTATTATAATTTTTGTTGTTGTTGGATTATTTGTCTACATAACCCTTTCTGTTTTTGTCCCTAAGCTTTTATTCCAGGTTGATCAACTGGTTCAGATACTTAATATTAATTCTCTTGAAACCCAGGTTACAATTCTCGAAAGAGAGATATATAAATATTTTCCATTTTTTAGTTTAGGTGAGATTTCTGCCGGAATAAGAAGTTTTATTGATTCATGGATTCAGAATCCAATTGACAGGATTTCTATTTTATTATCAAGTATTGTTTCAATAATTGCAATACTTGTTATAGTGCCTTTTATCACCTTCTTTTTATTAAAAGACAGCAAGAAAATATTTGTCGGAATCTTAAATATTCTTCCTAATAAATATTTTGAGATGTCTTATTGGATATTAAAGAAAGTTAGTGTCCAACTCGGCAGATTTGTCAGGGCCTGGATCTTTGATGCAACTTTTGTCGGACTTACTTGCGGATTAGGATTTTATTTTATCGGGATTCCTAATGCTCTTCCTCTTGGAATAATAGCTGGACTGGGTCATCTAGTCCCCTACTTTGGGCCTATTATTGGCGGAATACCGGCTATAATAATTTCTATAATTCAGTACGGAGATCTGTCTCATGTTCCGTATATTTTCCTGTTGATGTTAATAGTATATGCTCTTGATAATGGATTGGTACAACCATATGTTTTTTCTAAAAGTGTGGATATGCATCCTGTAGTAATAATACTTTTAATAATTGCCGGAAGTCAATTATTCGGAGTATTGGGGATGCTCCTTGCCATTCCTACAGCAACCGTAATAAAAACTGCCTCTACCGAAATTTATTTCGCATTCAAGAATTATAAGATTGCACGAACTTAAATGTAATTTAATGCGAAATTATTTTTAACTCCATCTATTCACAAAAATTCAGATTTGATTCTTAATCAAGTTAATTATTTTTTTATTGTGGGATGAATTGCCAATTCTTTTATTAGATATGCAAAATTTACTAAGGTAAGGAATGAAGTTGTTTCTTTATACTTCATTTAAAATTTTATTAATAACATCCACAGATTTTATTCCCTCGGCTTCAGCATTAAAGTTTGTAATTATTCTGTGACGAAGAACAGGAAGCATAGCAAATCTTACATCATCAATATTCGGAGTATATTTTCCATTCATAACTGCACGGGCTTTTGCAGCAAGAATTAAATATTGAGAAGCCCGCGGACCTGCTCCCCAGCTTATCCACTGATTAATTGAATCGGAAGGTGAATTATTATCCGGACGGGTTTTATTTGCAGCTTTAACAGCATATTCTATTACGTTTTCAGCAACAGGAACCTTCCTGACAAATTTCTGGAATGCAATTATTTCTTCTGCTGTAACAACCTTGGACAAATCCGGGGAATATTCGCTGGTTGTACTTTGTACTATTTTAATTTCTTCTTCAAATTTGGGATAATCAAGCCAAAGATTAAACATAAACCTGTCCAGTTGGGCTTCAGGTAATGGGTAGGTTCCCTCCTGCTCAATCGGATTTTGAGTTGCCAGAACGAAAAAAGGCTCCTGAAGAGTATAAGTAATTCCTGCATTTGTTACTTTATGCTCCTGCATAGCTTCAAGTAATGCTGCCTGTGTTTTAGGCGGAGTTCGGTTTATTTCATCTGCAAGAATAACATTTGCAAAAATTGGTCCTGAAATAAATCTAAATTCTCTTTTCTTAGTAATTTGATCTTCCTCTAAAATTTCGGTTCCGGTAATATCGCTCGGCATCAGGTCGGGTGTAAACTGGATACGGCTGAACTTTAAATCTATTACTTCGGCCAGAGTTTTTATTAAAAGTGTTTTTGCAAGCCCGGGAACGCCAACTAACAGACAATGACCTTTTGAAATTAAAGCTATTAATAATTGATCAATTATTTCTTCCTGGCCAACAATAACTTTAGCAATTTCGGTTTTTATAGATTTTACTTTTTCACTAATATTATTAACAAATTTAACTTCATCAACTGCAACATTTTGTTCTTTCAATATCAAGTCCTTTTGGTTGGATTAATATTTATACACATAACTTAAATTCGACTTAATCCATTCGAATAAATTTATTACATCCTCACTTCATTATAAATTTTCTTTTTCAGTTCACTTAACCACTCATTATACTTTTGCTGTCTTTCATATTCATCGGCAAGTTTTTTAATTTCAGGGTAATCCTGTTTTAAATTAGCTACATGCTGCGGTATTCTTTTCTTCAGATAAACAATATGATATCCATAATTACCCTTCCCGTAATCCATTCGTTTAGGGTAGCTTATTTCACCTTCCTTTAATTTAGAAACTATGTCAAGCAGGTTTTTATCAAGCTGGTTCAGATAAAAGGTACCGAGATCTCCTCCAAAGTTTTTTGAGCTTTCATCTTCACTGTATTTTTTTGCATATTTACTGAAAGTTCCATCTCCCTTAACAATACTATCTCTAATATTAGATAAAAATTCGATGGTTTTAAGATCCGCATCTTCATCACTTTTTATTTTAATTAAGATGTGCCTTGCATGGATTGACTCTCCTCTTTTTTCAATTAATTGAATAATATGAAAACCTACGGGAGACTCAACCACATCTGATATCTGGCCTGGTTCCAGGGCAAAAGCAGCTGCTTCAAATTCAGGGTAAAACACACCTTTTTTAACAAAACCCAAATCACCGCCATGAGCAGCACTTCCGGGATCTTCGGAATATTTTTTAGCCATTTCTGCAAAATCAGCTCCATGCCTGAGAGAATCCAGAATAGCTTCAGCAAATTTTTTAGCTTTCTCTTTAGCTGCACTGGTAGTTTTAGGATTTCTAAAAATATGTGCGATATCAACCTTTTCGGGAATTACACCTAAACTATCCTTAAATTTATTGAAAAATTCTTCGACTTCTCTTCTTGAAACATCAATACTGCCAAAGTTTTTCTGCTGAAGTTTTTGAATCATCAGCTGTTTTCTGATATTATCCCTGAGTTCACGTTTAATTTTTTCTATGCTCATCCCATAAGCTTTTTCAATATTTTCCTTTGAGCCAAACTGCTGTTGAAATAATTGAATCTGGTAATCGATTCGCTGGTTTACTTCATCTTCAGTAACAGTAATAGAATCCAGGTTTGCCTGTGCATAAATCAGTTTTTCATTTATTAAATTTTCAAGAACCTGCTTTTCAAGCCCAGGTGTGTTCGGAGATATTTTTCTTTGTGCAGCATACATGTTAGTTTGAAACTGGAGCTCACTTTTTGTTATAAATTCATTACCGACAACTGCAACTACTTTATCAAGTACCTCTTGTGAATATGCAGTACAAGCAATAATCAAAACAAGAAAAAATATTTTAATTTTCATCTGTCACCTAATTATTAACCTCAATATCATTTTTAGAATATAGCTCTTTTATATAATTCTTAACAGTCAATTCTTTTTTCTGCATCAAATACATATTCTTAACCTCATTTTTTATTAAATCAAAAGGAGGTAGAGCACCTTTATCAAACTTTCGAATTAATTGAACTACTGTAAATTTGCCCTCATCAGTATGCAACACAATACTAATCTCAGAAGGATAAAGTTCTTTGACTACTCTTAAAACCGAAATGGGCTGCACTTTATATTCAAATAAAAGCTCCCGGGATTTTTCACTATATACGGAAGTATCATTTCTGATATCCTGATATACATCATCCCAATTTTTGCCAAGTGCTTCGGTACGAAATTTTAATGCGGCATCTTCATTATTAAATACAATTACATTCAATAAATATGAATCATAAAGCAATTTAAATTCATCGGGATTATTATTATAAAATTTTTCCAATTCAACCGGATTAACTGATATTTTTTCTTCGTTAACAAAATTTTTAATAAGAAAAGTAGCAGCCAATTCCTTCTTTGAATCATCCAGGATTCTATTGAAGCTTTTGTCATTTAAAATACCCTTCTTCTTAGCTTCCTGGAATAACAATTCCCTATTAATCCAATTTCTTATTATTTCATCCTTATATTGAATACCGGAATTTATATTATAAATTGAATCCAATTCACCCTCGGTTAAATAGGAATCGTTAACTTTAGCAATATATTTTTTACCAGGTATTTCTTTTTTACACGCTTCAAAATTGCCCAAAAAGAAAATAATTAAAAAATATATACTAATTTTTAAATACTTTTGTAAGTTCATCATAATGATAAACCGGTTTATATATGTCTTTTAACCGTTGTACATAATTATTTTCAAGTTTTTTAGCCTCTTTATCCTGCAGATCAGAAGATACTTGTGCTTTAGCTTCACTAAAAGTTTTTAAACGTTCAGGTTGTTTTTCCGCTAATTTAACGATATAAAATTTACCTTTTTCTTTCAGCGGTTTTGAAAAGTCACCCGGTTTTTCCAATTCAAAAGCAGCTTTTGCCAAATCGGATGATGAAACATCCTGTAATTTAACTTCTGAAATTTTGCCTATTGAATTAAAACCGGCACCATTTTCTAATTTTTTATATGCGCTGTCTGCAGGATCCGAGCTGAAAAAAATAAGATAAGAATAGCTGACCTGAGCAGGAAGTTTATAATTATCCTTTGTTTCTTCATAATACTTATATAAAGAAGAACTGTCTACATTCATTTTGTTCCATACTTCATCTGTTTGAAGCTTAAAGATATAAATTCCGTATTTATAATCATTCATAAGTGCAGCAAAAGCCGAATCTTTACTTTCCATAGCTATTGCTTCTTTTTCAAGAAGTTCTTCGTTACCTACATTGTCAATAGCCGATTTTAATAAGCTAAGATTAATTAACTTTCCTGCAAATTCATGATTATTTTCCAAGCCGGATAAAAATGTACTGGCATCTTTGGAATTATCATTATATGTATAAATAGTCATCCCTCTTGTATTTGCGATCAAAGCAGAATCATTACCGACTGATGCAGAGTCACTATTACTTGCAATATAGTCCAAAGTTTTTCCAATAACTTTAAAATTATATTTGGTTTTCAATTTAGCAACTAATGAATCATATTTCTCCTGATACCTTGACTGCTGGAACATTTTTTTTAATTCTTCTTTATCTGCTTTAAAAGAAGGGTATTTCTTTTTATCTGTAACTTTGATTAAATGATATCCAAAACGGGTTTTAATAACTCCCGATACTTCTCCAACTTTCAAATTAAAAGCTGCCTCATCAAATGCTTTAACCATTTGTCTTCTTCTAAAGAAACCAAGATCACCGCCTTTTTCTTTGCTCCCGGGATCCTGTGAATATTCTTTAGCCATTTCCGCAAAGTCAGCACCATTTTTAATTTTAGTTAAAATAGAATCAATCTTTGCCATGGCAGTAACAGAGTCCTCTCTTCCATACGGATCTTTGTATGGAATAAGAATATGACTTGCTCTGATTTCAGGAATTCTTTCTCTCTTGTCAGTTACTTTTATTATATGATATCCAAATTTAGTTTTAACCACATGCGGGTAAACATGTCCCTGTTCCGTAGCATAAGCAGCATCTTCAAATGACTCCGGCAACAGTCCTCCTGTTATATAATAAATATCACCGCCTATTCGTTTTGAATAAGCATCTTGGGAATATTTTTCTGCCATTACCTTGAAACTTGCCCCGTTTTTGATGCTATCTAAAATTGAATTTGCCAACTTTAATGCAGCAGCATCACCTGAGCTATCGGGCCGTATCATTATATGACTAACCCTTAGTTCATATTTCCTTTTATTATAGAGATCTTTGATACCCGGATCGACAATTTTTTTATTTAAGAGAAACGAGACTGCAATTTTTTTCTTATAATCATTCAATTCATTTGTTAACGAACTATCCTGATCATAGCCTCTTACTTCTGCATCCCGGATTTTCATTTTAAAAGTTGTATAAAGATTAAGAAAATCTTTTAATTGACTCAAACTGTCTTTTTTTGCAGCTTCAACACTTCCGGAATTTTTAACAAGAGCGTTCTCAAACTCCTTCATTTTTATTTTGTGATTACCGAATTCGGAAAGGACAATATCTGATTGTTTGGGTGAGCATGAGCTTAAAATAAAAGCGAAAACTATAGAAAATAGAGCAAGCATTTTAAAATACATCGAAAGTTATCTCCTTAAAATGAAATAAATAGAAAAACTTAAACAAATAATTTACGGTATTGAGAGTTTGAAAATCAAGGTAAAATAAATGTTGATACAACAAATTATCTAACTCGTGTACCGTCTTTTACCGAATCATCAACATTTAGAACTTCCAGTTTACCTTTTTTATTTTCAACAGCTAATAACATTCCCTGGGATTCAAGCCCCATTAATTTAGCTGGTTGTAAATTAGCAACAATAATAACCTTTTTATTCAGAATATCTTCCGGATTATAACTTTTAGCAATTCCTGCGATAATTTGTCTTTCTTCATTACTACCAAGCGATACGACCAATTTTAACAATTTGTCACTTTTTTCTACTTTTTTTGCATCAAGTACAGTTGCTGTTTTCAGCTGAACTTTCAGGAAGTCGTCAATAGAAATTAATTGTTTTTCAGGGTTTGGAACCTGGCTTACTGGTTTACCAAGTTTTTGCATCTGCTGTTCAATAACGTCATCTTCAATTTTTAAAAACAAAATTTCAGGTTTATTCAGCTTATGCCCGGATGGTAAATTTTCATCGCCGCAATGATCCCAGAGAGTTCTATCTGCATCAAGCATTTTGAATACTTTTTCCGAAGTGAAAGGAATAACAGGGTAAAACAACTCCGCAAGCGTATAAATAATATTCAGACAAATGTTGATTGTGGTACTGCAGGCTTCCTTGTCGGACTTAAGGGTTTTCCATGGCCCTGAATCATTAAAATATTTGTTACCCAGCCTAGCAAGATTCATTATTTCCTGAACACCTTCTTTTATTTTATAATTTTCAAATAATTTTGAAATCTTATCAGGATATCCTTTCAAGGAGTTCAGTATCTCGTTATCCTGGTTACTTATTTTAGCTCTTTTAGGAACTTTTCCATCATAGTTTTTGTGAACAAATGTAAATGTCCTGTTTATAAAATTTCCCAGGATATCTGCAAGTTCATTATTATTTCTTGCCTGAAATTCTTTCCAGTAAAAGTCTGTATCTCTGGTTTCGGGAAGATTGGCTGCAAGAGTATATCTCAAAGGATCAGCCGGAAAAATATCTAAAAATTCCTTTCCGTCGATTCCCCAGTTCCGGCTTTTAGAGAACTTTTTCCCTTCGAAATTTAAAAATTCATTTGCGGGAATATTCTGAGGCAGAATATATTTGTCTTTATCTCCATCGTTCCATGCCATTAACATTGCCGGGAAAAACAATGCATGGAAGACAATATTATCCTTGCCTATAAAAGCAATATATTTAGTTGATTTCCCCTGCCAATAATCTTTCCAGAGATTTTCATTTTTAAGTCTTTTCGATAGCTCTTTTGTTGCTGAGATATAGCCTAAAACAGCTTCAAACCAGACATAAATAACCTTTCCTTCCGCACCTTCAATGGGTACTTTTACTCCCCAATCAAGATCCCTGGTTACAGCTCTGTCTTTTAAACCTTCTTTAAACCAGCCGCGGCAATAATTTAAGACATTATCTTTCCAGCCATAAGATTTATTCATCGTGTCAATATAATTCTCAAGTTTGGATTGATAATCGCCAAGCGGAAAATACCAGTGTGACGTTTCTTTTAATACCGGGGTTTCGCCGGATATTTTACTTTTAGGATTCTTTAATTCGTTTGGTTCGTATAAAGTACCGCAATTTTCACATTCATCAGAACGCGCTTCTTCATAACCGCAATTAGGACATGTTCCTTCTACATATCTATCAGGCAAAAACATTTTTACTTTTTCATCGTAAAACTGTTTTGATTTCTTTTCTTTTAGAATTCCCCGGTTATAAAATTCAAGGAAAAATTCTTTTGCAGTTTCATGATGAATCGAAAGACTGGTCCGCGAATAAATATCAAAATTCATCCCGAATTTTTCAAAAATTTCTTTATTGGTTTGATGGAACCTGTCTATAATAACTTTCGGATTCACACTTTCTTTATCGGCACTGATAGTAATAGGGACACCATGTTCATCGGAACCGCATATAAACAATATATCACTTCCTTTTAGTCTTTTGTATCTAACATAAATATCAGCAGGTAAATAAGCTCCGCTTAGATGGCCAAGATGAATTGCACCGTTTGCATAAGGAAGTGCAGCGGTAACGAGAATTTTTTCTTTTTCCAATTTTTTACCGTTTTATTAGAAATTGAATTTCAAATATAAAGATTTTTTATATGTAACTAAATGTTGCGAATCGAATTATAAATTACAACAAGCTATATAAAGTCTGTGAGCATGATTATTTGTTTGCATGGATGCATGAAAATTTGCATAAATGCATGCTCTCTATATGCATTCATGCTTTTCAAATATCTGTTCTTCTAAAAATATATTTATATTTTAAAAGAATTCCATTTATTCTTTCTTTTATTAACTAAAAGGATATTGATGAAACAGTTAATTGTTTATGAAAAACCTACATGCACTACCTGCAGAAAAGTATCTAAAATATTGATAGAAAAGGGGATCGATTTTGAAAAAGTAAATTATTATATAGAACCTTTTTCAAAAACCAAGTTGAGGTCATTATTAAAAAAAATGAATATGAAGCCAAGCGAATTACTGCGAAAAAATGAAAAGGTCTATAAAGTTCTTGATATAAAAAATAAAAACTATAAAGAGGATGAAATTCTTAACCTGATGATTAGGAATCCTGA
The DNA here is from genome assembly GCA_963723205.1 of uncultured Ignavibacteriales bacterium. Lineage (GTDB taxonomy): Bacteria > Bacteroidota > Ignavibacteria > Ignavibacteriales > Ignavibacteriaceae > CAVQBP01. Next base: position 199,083 of record CAVRQC010000047.1, on the reverse strand, counting down.
TCTTGTACAACGACCAATTTTGGAATTAGGAGAAAAAGCAATATTGGCCAGACCGGTGGAGAATATTAACAAATTATTCTGAAATAATTTTCTGTGCCTGAAATCAAAAGGTACTTACATCACTTGAATAAAGAAATGGATCAGCATAGTTTGCTATCCCTTCCGAATATCTGCAAGTTATTTAATAGAAGGATAACGTTGAACAAATACCCGCTTTTCGAAGCGGGTATTTTATTAATTACTGATTGCCAATGGAAAGCAAGTGTTGAAAAATTAGTTATTTTCATTCTCCAGCCTATTCTTATATTCATTCAATTTTGCCACCTGCTCTTCAGATAATTTTGGAAATGACGGATTTAATTTTTTCAGAGATTCGATAATAATTGATGATACCGCAAAGCGCATAAACCACTTTTTATCGGCAGGAATGATAAACCAGGGAGCATTCGGCTTACTTGTGGATGAAATTGCTTCTTCATAACATTTCATATAGTCATTCCAGAATTTTCTTTCTTCAATATCCCCTGCTGAAAATTTCCAATTTTTGGATTTTTGCTCAATTCGCTTTAAGAATCTATTCTTCTGCTCTTCCTTGGAAACGTGTAGAAAAAATTTAAGAATGACTGTCCCGTTTTCGTATAGGTATTTTTCAAAATTATTTATTTCCCTGAACCGTGTTTTCCATATATCATTATTAATCAGTTCATCAGGTATTTTTTGATTTTTGAGAAGATTGTGTACTCTGACAACCAGTACTTCTTCATAATGGGAACGGTTGAAAATACCGATTCGTCCCCTTTCCGGTAATGCTTTATTTATTCTCCATAAAAATCCATGCTCAAGTTCTTCAGCAGACGGCTGTTTAAAACTAAATACCTGCGTTCCCTGCGGATTCAATCCGCTCATAACATGTTTAATTGTACCGTCTTTACCGGCAGCATCCATAGCTTGAAAAATTAACAGAACTGAATACTTATTTTCAGCATATAATTTAGCCTGAAGCTTCTGCATTTTCTTTATATTCTTACTTAGTAATTTCTTAGCTTCTTTTTTTGAATTTAATTCTCCTGTGTAGTCTGTCTGAAACTCAGAAAGATTGATATTGGCAGATGATTTAGCAAGAAAATCTTCAGCTAACGACATGGTTCATAGTCCTTATTTTATTTTTCAGCCGTAAGCGGCGTATATTTAACGACAAGATGTTTTATCGGTCTTACTGTTTTTAAATATTCGTAAATAGCTCCAATATCTTCTTCAGTCATTCCCCCATACATTGTCCAGGGCATAACAGAATTAAAAGAATTCGGATCAACACTAATATTCCTGGCATCTTCAGTAGAATATTTTTTAAATCTACTAATAAACTCATCCTTTGTCCAATTCCCTATTCCTGTTTCAGGATCAGGAGTAATATTAGCCGACTGGACTAATCCCCAGGGAGTTGTAAATTTCCTTCCGCCTGCGAGGTCCATACCCGGTATAAGTTCACCTTTATCATTTGCCGGAGTATGACAGCCGCCGCATCCGGCAACACTAAATAAATAATTCCCATATTTAATTGAATCTGTTGTATTAACTGGTTCAGATGGTGTGTAAGTTTTTAACGGTAGCGTTTTAACTATTAAATTTACCGGGAAATTTAATTCTGTTTCATGTACTTTATTTTCAATCGGTTTTAAACTTCTTACATAACAAACAATATCCTCAAGATCTTCTTTTGTCAAATGGTTATAACTATAATAAGGCATTATTGGAAACAATGCCTGGTTATATTTAGTTACTCCCTGGGTTATGGCTCTAATCAGTTCGCCATCGGTCCAATTTCCGATACCGGATGGAGTTATATTTTTAGCATAAATATTTCCCGGCATCCCTTCCGGAGGGCCGAAATTAAAACCTCCTTTTCCTTCAGTTCCAGAGATCAAAGGACCAGAAAATTTAGTCCAATCCCTTGTCGAATGACAGTCAATACAAACTGTAACATGATTAGCCAGATATTCGCCCCTACTTATTTTTTCCGGGGTTGATGTTATCTTTATATTCGAAGGAGGATTTACATCAGGATATTTTGAGTTAAAATAAATTAGTCCTGCAATAACAAGAACGACAACAACAGCAACAACAATCCCCAGAATTTTTAGGAACTTTTTCATCGCACCCTCTCTTTGATTAATGAATGATTAAGTTAAAGTTTCTGACTAATTAATGTTTAAAGAGAACCAGGAATTCTAAAGCGAAATAGTTTATAATTGAATAGGATAACGGAAAATAAGGGAAAAAATACCCGCGAAGTATAAAGAGAAAAATTCAATATTTAAATAGATTCATAAAAAAAATATGAATCATTTGAGCAAAATCATTTTTGATATTTTGCTGGAATTTCCTGCCTGAACGTTGTACAGGTAGACTCCGCTAACTACCGGTATTCCCGAATTATTTTTACCATCCCAGGAAACTTCATGAGTTCCTGCATTTTGCCTGGTATTAAGCAAAGTTGAAATCAGATTACCATTAATATCATAGATACTTACAATAATATTTTCAGATTCAGGAATCGAATATCTTATAGTAGTCGATGGATTAAAAGGATTCGGATAATTCTGATAAACGTAAAATGCATCAGGAATATTTAAATTTGAATTTGCCACATCAACAACGGATTCACCTGATAATTCAATATCATCTAATAAATAGTATGATCCTATATGTGCGGGTAAAGCTCCGGTTGTATCATTTATAACCATTTCGATAAAGAATCGATCGGGGATTTCAGCATTTGAATAATTAATAGGCAGACTGAAATTTGTATAATCTAAAGAAGGTTCTAAATTGGTATTAATTGAAGCAATAGGTAAATTATCTTTATACATAGTACAAACAACACTCAATACATCACCCGGAACCGGAACAAACTTATAATACCCGTCAAATGAAGCATATCTTTTACTAACTATAAAACCCCGTCCATCAGCACCACCGAAAAGTATAGGAGGAATTGAGCTGCTGTCATAATTTACAACTTCTCCCTTTAGAGCATATTCTCCTGCATGTTTATCAGTAGATTTTGTTATAGTAGAGTATTGAGAAGAATTAAGTGTAATCCAATTATCAGGATTAAAATTATTTGACCATGTTTCAAAACCGCCATTTAAAATCTGTGCATTAATAGTAATTGAGAAAATGGAAAAGATTAGTAAAAATTTAACGATAAATAATTTGCCTTTCATAAACTAACATTCTTATTTTTATTTTAAAGTTGAGCCTAATTTTTTTAAGCAGATATCATCATCCCCCATTATGGAAAAATTATATTTTGAATATCTTATCTAACTTCCGACATTGTGGAAGCAAAATCTATTATTTAATTCAATATAAGTCAATATTATACTCAATTATAATGTTAGTATACTCATTAATAAATTATCCTACAGTTTGTAAAGTGTAACTATATTTCTGTCTGAATATAAATTTATTAAAAGTTATAAATATTTTGTTTCTTACTTTCACAAGAATAATAGAGGTATACGAATGAAAAAATATAGCATATTATTCTTTTCAATACTTGTTCTTTGTAATACTAATATTATTGCTCAATCCGGAAATGATTTGTTAAGCGGTAAAGTTTCGCAAAAAGAAGTAGATTCGATGCTGATTCCTTTTTCAGTATGGCATCCGTATTCTACAATTAATGAAAGAGAATTTTGGATTAATCTGCCGGAAAAAGTAAAAACCGATTATATAAAAAAAGCTGAAAAATATTCAGGTAAAGAGTGGAAGATGTTGCCTACATCTGTTTTTCTTGATTTCGCGAGAAATGGTAATCGCACAAGATATGAGGGAATATATTTTGCGCGACGCCAAAGATTAGTCACTATGGTGCTTGCCGAATTAATAGAAAATAAAGGAAGATTTCTTGATGACATTGTAAATGGTATCTGGGCAACATGCGAAGAAACATTCTGGGGATTACCCGCACATCTTGGGATGCAAGATAAGGGAGTTGGGCTGCCGGATATAAACGATCCTATTATTGATTTGTTTGCTGCCGAAACCGGTGCTATGCTTGCTTATACTTATTACTTAATGAAAGATAAACTTGATGAAATATCACCACTGGTAAAAGTAAGAATTATTTACGAAGAAAATCGAAGAATTATTAAGCCTTATCTGGAAAAACATTTTTGGTGGATGAGCAATGACTCAACAAGAGGAATTAATAATTGGAATCCCTGGATAAATTCAAACGTACTAGCTGTTTTTCTATTTACTGAAAAAGATAATTCTGTAAGGAGTAAAGCTGTTTATAGGTTGATGAAGAGTACGGATGACTTTATTAACAGTTACCCTGAAGACGGGGGCTGTGATGAAGGTCCGGGATACTGGTCGAGAGCAGCAGGTGCATTATTCGATTATCTTGAGCTTCTTCATTCGGCAACTGATGGGAAAATAAATATTTATGATGTACCCAAAATTCAAAACATGGCTAAGTTTATTTATAAAACCTGGATTGGAGGAAACTATTACGTGAACTTTGCGGATGCGAGTGCTAAGAATGAACCGGATGCAGGTCTTGTTTATAGATTCGGGAAAAGGATTAATGATCCGCTTATGATAGGTTTTGGTTCATTATTGGCTAAACAACAAGGTTTGGGTGAACATGCTTTAATCCCGTCCTGGGGTTCACTAAACACCGTACTGCCTGATTTAGCTTCTATTAATGAAATAACAAATACTAAACCTCTAGAACCATTTGTCAGGGATGTTTGGATGCCCGGTCGTGAAATAATGATAGCAAGGTCAGTTAAAAATTCATCCAAGGGATTTTATGTTGCGGCAAAAGGCGGTAATAATGATGAAAGCCATAATCACAATGATGTAGGCAATTTTATTGTTTACTGTAACAGCAAACCGGTTCTTATAGATGTTGGAGTTGAAACATATTCAGCAAAAACATTTAGTTCAAATCGTTATGATATTTGGACAATGCAGTCACAGTTCCATAATTTACCAACTATTAATGGAATTCAGGAACAGGCAGGAAAGGAATTTTACGCCGAAAATGTCACATACAATAGCGATGACAATCATGTTAAATTCTCATTGAACCTGGCTAAGTCTTATCCGGAAGACGCAAAAATTATAAAATGGGAACGCACCATAGAATTGATTCGCGGGAAAAAAGTTATTCTCGATGAATCATATAAATTAAAAGAATGCAGCGTACCTGTTAAATTAAATTTAATGACACAGCTTTCCGTTGATATATCAACTCCGGGGAAGATATTGCTTTCGGGTGATTCAGGGAAATATAAAATATTATATGATGTAAATAAATTCAGAGTTTCTTTTGAGGATAGAACTATTACTGAGCCAAGGCTGCTTACTAATTGGGGTAGTAAAATCTCGAGAATTATTCTTACAGCAAAAGATAACAAGACGGTAGATAGCTATAAGTTAGAAATTTCTGAAGATAATGAATGATCTATTTGAAAAACTATTTTAGAGGTAGTTTTTAAATATATAATAAATTATATCCACTTTTAGAATGATCTAAATTTGACAATAATGTTATGAAAACAAGATGCAATTGGTCAACTTCGGATCCATTATATATTGATTATCATGATAATGAATGGGGAGTTCCTGTTCATGATGACAGGCTTTTTTTTGAATTCCTGATTCTTGAAGGTGCTCAGGCAGGATTAAGCTGGATTACTATCTTAAGAAAAAGAGAAAATTACAGAAAAGTATTTGATAATTTTGTTCCCGAAAAGGTTGCCAAATATTCAGAGAAAAAAGTAGAGAAGCTTCTGAAGAATGAAGGTATTATTAGAAATAGACTGAAGATCAATGCAGCCGTTCAGAATGCAAAATTATTTCTAAAGATCCAAAAAGAATTCGGCAGCTTTGATAAATATATATGGCAGTTTGTAAATGGTAAGCCAAAAATCAATAAATGGAAAAATCTTAAAGATGTTCCGCCTAAGACATTGGAATCCGATTTAATGAGCAAGGATTTGAAGAAAAGAGGATTTAAATTTGTAGGATCAACTATATGTTATGCTTTTATGCAGGCAACAGGCATGGTGAATGATCATACAGTAAATTGTTTCAGATATAAAGAACTTGATAAATAAATAATTATTGTATTATACTTAATTATTATATGTTTATTCATTCGAATATAATTTAGTTTTTTGCTACTTTTGTTAAGTTATTTTTTAAGATAATTTTTAAGGATATCATGATTAGTAAAGAATTACTTGATATTTTATGTTGTCCGGAAACCAAAGCTGATCTTGTCCTGGACGGAAATACTCTCGTATCAACCGATAAGAATACAAGGCGAAGATACAGAATTGAGGACGATATACCGATTATGCTTATTGATGAATCGGAACAGCTTACCCCGGAAGAATGGAAATCTATTATGGTAAGACATAACCGGAAAGTTGATTAGTTATATATGGATCCGATTAATATAATTGCGGGTTTAAATCTTGTTGCAACTTTTGGAGCTAATCTTACAGGAGCAAAGAAAGGTTTAAAATCAACTATTGGAGCATCCAAAGAAAAGCCCAAAACTTATCTCCAGAAATTTCCATTATTATTGGCAACCTTAACTTTAATCGGGCTGATTTTAGGTGTCTTTCAAATCGGCACCATTGATTATACTGCAAATAATATGACTCTTCGTTTAATCGGATTATTAATCTATATTACTTTTTCATGGGTTCAAATCTGGTCATACCGGGCTTTAGGTGAAAGCTATTCGCAGGAAATTGTTATATTAAAAAACCATAAGCTCGTTACTAAAGGGCCTTACAAACTTATACGGCATCCTCAATATCTTTCCCAAATATTAATGGATTTGGGAGCCGGAATTGCAACCCTGAGTTATATAATCATTCCTTTAGCAATCATTCAAATTCCTTTTGTTATTATGAGGGCAAATCTTGAAGAGAAATTATTGTCAAAGCATATTAAGGAGTTTGCCGAATATAAAAGCAAAAGCGGATTCATGATTCCTTTCATCGGTTAAAAATTATTTTTTATTTTGTAAATTCTTTATAATGAAAATAAAAATTTTCTACATATTCTTTTTATTTTTTACCGCTGCAGTTTTTGTCCGTGCCCAGGATCATTTAGAAATTGTTACGGGTAATGGTGAATATTCAATTCCTGTTTATTTAAGACAGGGTACGGTTTATTTTTCGGTAAATCATTTTGCCGAAGTATTGAATATTGGATACAACTATGATCAGCAGTTAGGAAAAATTGAACTTTCTTTCCCGGATAAGAACCTGATTGTTACTTCAAAAGATCCCTTCGTTGTTCTTGCTTCAAAAGACTATAAACAGAAAGATATTTACCAGCTTCCAACATCTACTTATTTATTTAATGATAAAATCTATATTCCTCTGGTTTATTCCCTGGATATTTTAAAAACAGCATTAAAGAAGGACCTGGAATATCAAGTACCCGGAAGACTGGTTATAAAAGATGATAAAAATATTGTATCATCAACCACGAAAGATATTGGGATTTATGGTGTCGAAATAGATGAGAAAGCAAACGGAACCTTGGTAAAGATAAAATCTCATCAAAAAATTTCAGCATATTCAAGTTCTTTTAAACAGGGTATTCTTACAATCTCACTTAAAAATGTTCATGCTGATGTTTCAAAATTCAATAAGGTTTCCGGAGAAGGATTAATCAAAAATCTTTCTGCAAATAATTACGGACCGGATACTGATTTGAAATTTAAATTAAGTAAAGAATATACTACCAGTGAAGTTATTTCAGCCGCAGGTTCAAATGATATTTTGATTACTCTTCACAACAAAATATTTGTTAGAAATGAGGACAAAGAAAAATATAAAGAAAAATGGGATTTTAATGTAATAGTAATTGATCCCGGTCATGGAGGAAAAGATGCAGGAGCAATTGGTGTAAACGGTGTAAAAGAAAAGAATGTTAATCTTGGGATTGCATTGAAACTTGGAAAGCTTATTGAAAAAAACATTAAAGGTGTTAAAGTTGTTTATACAAGAAAAACAGATAAATTTGTAGAATTATATAAACGCGGTAAAATTGCAAATGAAGCAAACGGAAACTTATTCATTTCTATTCACTGCAATTCTACTCGTCGTAAACCGACAAATGCAAACGGATTCGAAGTTTATCTTTTAAGGCCGGGAAGGACAAAAGAAGCAATTGATATTGCGGAAAGAGAAAATAGTGTAATTCAGTATGAAGATAATCCTCAAAGATATGAGAAGTTAACAGACGAAAATTTTATCCTGGTTAGTATGGCGCAATCATCTTATATGAAATACTCAGAAAAATTTGCAGATATTTTGAATAAGGAGTTCAATAAAGATTTAAATATTGATTCACGCGGAGTAAAGCAGGCAGGTTTTTATGTCCTTGTTGGCGCAGCAATGCCCAGCGTTTTAATCGAAACCGGATTTTTATCTAACCGGCATGATGCCAAATTTTTAAGCACTTCAAGAGGGCAACAAAAAATTGCCGAATCAATCTACCAGGCTGTTAAAAAGTTCAAAGGACAATATGAAAAAAGCCTGCAGTCAGAATAAGATATAATTCTCCTAGTTAGCTTCCGGTTTTAATTTTACTTCTTTTGTTTGAATCTTAATAACTGATGATTTTATTCCGGGTGATTCGGAAGTTAATAATATTTCTCCTTGCTGTTTAGCAGATTGAATTAATACCTGAGCCAATCCATTAAATACTTTGCGCTTCCATTGTTTTGCTGGATAAATAACCTGGACCTGACCCGGATCCGTATTAGGAACATCCCATTGATTCTTTTTTCTAAACCGTTTCCCGGTTATTGCATATTCATTTCTACCCTGAGAAACTATATTATGATTCAGTGTGAATGATTGATTCGGATCATCGCGTTTAATATCAGCAGCAATTATATGTCCATTTACATTTACTGATTGTATTTCGGTTATACTTTTTGTATAAAGATTTACTTCTGCATCTTTAGTAATTTCCGGCAGTGAAAATGTTCCCCGGATAACTATAAGTGAATCCTTATAAAGACGCCAGTCTTCATCCTGATTTTGGAAAGCCGGTTTCCAGGATGAATCATTAAATCCTTTAGCAACTTCGGGTCTATTAATCAGATTTTCTACCGGCAGTTCTTTAAGATTTTTAATTTTAGATATTTTTATAATTTCATGATATCTGTCGGGTTCATGACTGGATGGATTACCGTTGCCGACTCCGATAATCTTCCCGGGTCCGGTAACAGAAAAATAGATTTCGTTTACAGCATTAGGTACCATCCGGCCATCAGCATCATTTACCTGGATAGTAATTACTGAGACATCCTGACCATCAGCATTAATTTCATAGCGATCTGCTGTTGATTGAATAGCAAATGGCTCTCTGGTTGTCTGAACATTAGATGTTACAATTTTTTTCCCATTATTATAACCAACAGCAAGCAATACTCCGGGGTGATATTTTACATTCCACTCAAGATGTCCATTTACAGGCATAGTTTTTTTACCCAGACTTTTATTGTTTAAAAACAACTCAACCTGCTCACAATTGCTGTAAACAATAACCTTTATTGCCTTCCCGACTTCATTTTTCCAATTCCAATGAGTAGCAACGTGCAGAACCGGTTTATCACCCCACCATGATTTAAGATAATAATAAGTATCTTTGGGAAACCCGCACAAATCGAGGAGCCCGCTCTGCGAACTTACCTGCGGCCATCCAAAAGGATGAGGTTCGCCTCTATAATCAAATCCGGTCCAGTAAAATAAACCTGCAAGGAATTTTCTTGCAGAATAAAATTTCCATCCGGATTCTGTTCCCACATTTTCAGGCATACGATTAGTTGGAGCAAGGAATCCTTTTAATCTATCTGTTATATAAATACCTCGTGTACACCTGGTATTGGTTTCTTCCGTACCCACGCCAGCCTGCCAGGGAAACTTCGAATGGTGTTCATCGATATTTCCCTGAACCATATAATTGTAACCCATCACCTGTGTAACCATACCGATTCCGTTATCCCATCCGCCGCTGCATGCTGCAGTAAATGCTCTTGATGAATCAAGCCTCTTAGCAAAATCCTGCATTCTTGAAGCAATCCGTGCTCCTTTTATATTTCCTTCAATAGCCCATTCTTCATTCCCCAATGACCAGAGAATAACTGAAGGATGATTCCGATCTCTCTTTATTAAGCTTGCCAGACAAGCAAGATGTTCTTTATTAGTGCCCATCAAACGGTTTTCATCAAGTATAAGCATACCCAGTCTATCGCAAGCATCAAGTAATTCCGGAGTCGGAGGATTGTGGGATGTACGTATCGCATTACTTCCCATCTCTTTCAACTTTTTAATTCGAAAATCCTGAAGTGCATCGGGTAAAGCCGTACCAACTCCGGCAATATCCTGATGTTCATTAGTACCTTTTAGTTCTACTCTTTTGCCATTTAAAAAGAATCCTTCATTAGGATCGAAACGTACTGTTCTTATTCCGAAAGTGGTCTCATATACATCAGCAATTTTTCCTTCCGAACGGATTACAGTTTCAAGTTTGTGAAGACAGGGATTTTCAATCGACCAAAGTTCCGGGTTAACTACATCATAATTACTAAAATATTCCTTTTTATCTCCCGGATTAAGAACCAAATGTTTTTTTATACCTGAAGAAATAATCATAACTTTTTCATCAAGAATTTTTTCTTCTATATCGAATGTTGTTCTTTCAGATGATTCGTTAATCACTCTTGTACGTGTTGTAATAACCGTATTATTATTTTTTAATTTGCTCGTTACAAAAGTTCCATATCTGGCAATATGTAAGGGGGATGTTTTATTTAACCATACATGTCTGTAAATTCCGGCTCCCTCATAAAACCAGCCTTCTTCCATAGTTGCATTTACACGCACCGCTACCGTGTTTTCACCCCCGTAATTCAGGTAATCAGTAATATCATAACTAAAGCTTGTGTATCCGCTGTTTTCAGTACCTAGATAAAAACCGTTAACCCAGACAATTGAATTTCTGAATACCCCCTCAAATTCTATTGAAATTCTTTTGCCTAAATCGGACGAAGAGATGAAAAAATTTTTGCGGTACCAGCCAATACTGTTTTCCGGATGACTACGGCCTATGGCTTTAAAACCATGGCTATATCCTACAAGTGAATCAAATGGGAGTTCTACACACCAGTCATGAGGCAAATCCAGCCTTAGCCATCCTCTATCATCAAAATTTTCAGCTGCTGCACCATCGCCATACCCTGCTTTTGCAAAATACGAAAAATATCCTGTTCCATTATCAAAATCTTTTTTTGCATCAACTGTATTTCCTAAAGCAAAACACCACCCAAAATCCATTAATAAATGTTCCCGCGGACTTGAACCGGTATTTTCTAAATTATCCTGTGAAAAAGTAGTATTAAAAGGAATCAAGACAAAATAAATAATAAGAGTTATTGCAAATGAACTCATCAAAATCGATTTCATACTTAAAATTCTGCTATAAATAAATTGTGATTTTGTTTTCATTGAACTCCCTCTATTATAATAGATTCACTTGAAAAGACCTGCAGGAAATTTAACAGGAATATAAATAATAATGGTTTTTTTAACAAAGATTGACTAATTACAAAGATAATCCTGAATTTAGATTGGATGAAATAAATTAAGATTAAGCAAACTTATAATTAATCATGAAAGCAGCTAATCAAAGTATTAATGTCGGAAGGACTATTGTACAAATGAGGTGAGATTCTGATAAATGAACCTCTGAAGCTTACTATTATTTTATTTTGTGAAATTTTTTGTTTTATAGCTTCAACATATTTTTCACCTATTGGTACAGAAATGATATGCCCAGCTCTTGGTGTTAAATTGTAAATCATATCTTCTTTTACATTTAAATAAATTATATTAGTAAGTTTTTTTATAGAAGATTGAATTTCTTCCACTCCCCATTTCAATATCTGTTCCAGAGCTGCAATAGCCATAGGCATAGTATTAAACTGTGCAGATTCCCCCATATCGAATTTTCTTGCTCCTCTCCGGAATTCCGGAGTATAATTTATTAGTGAAGAAAAATCTTCACTTCCTTTACGGGTACTCCAGTTATATTCTAAAGGTTCACCTTTACTATGCCATCTGGGAGCAGCATACATATAACCTAAACCATATGAACCGAGCATCCACTTATAACCGACAGCTACAGCAAAATCGGGATCAATCTTATCTATATTAGTGGGAAAAACTCCCAAAGACTGACTCAGATCCAGGACCAAAAAAGCATTAACAGCTTTTACAGCTTCACTAATTCTTTCAAGGTCAATTAGCATTCCGTCTACCCAATGACAATTTGGTACAGCAACAATTCCAGTTTCAGAATTAATTGACTCTAATATTGAGTCGGTTAATATCTTATCCGGTTTTTTTTCCACTTTTATTATTTTCAAATCAAATTTCTTGGCCAAGCTTTCCCAAATATAATAGTTCGATGGAAACTGGTCTTCAACTACAACAATTGATTTACCACTTTTAACCTGCAGGTTTTTTGCTGCTGCTGCTAATCCATAGCTTGCTGACGGAACAAGAGCAACATTATTATCGGAAGTCTGTAAAATTTTCGAAGCAAGAGTTCTCAATTTCTCAGCTTTATCAAACCAGTCTTCGTTGGTCATTGTCCATGGTTTGGTTCTTTTTTCCAGCCCGTTAAACCCTGCCTGCTTAACAGATTTTAACAGAGGCGACATACCTGAACAATTGAGATAAATTATTTTATCATCTAATTCAAACAGATCTTTATAATAGTTGTTATTCTGCATTGCAAATTTTAGAGTAAATTTTATTTTATGTTTTTATTGAACTACTTTTTTAAATCTTCTGCAATTACACCTGCCATTATTTTAGCACCTTTCTCATCCGGATGTATACCATCAAAGAAGTTTTTACCCTGATCTCGCATTTGATGATAAATATCTATTATAGGTAAGTTATTTTTTTTAGCTATTTTTCAACTATAGGAATAACCCCAGCCGTTAATAGAACGATTTCTGTTTTTTTTATTTTCATATTTATTGAATCCTGTTAGCCATGTTCTCAAGAACGACATCGGAAAGTTTAGCAGTATCAAGTGTGGCAGGCAAATGTGAACAAAAACCGATACCAACATAAAAAGGTTCTTCCAGATGTAATTCTATAGGAGCTCCGAACTGATGCATTGGTTCACCATCCATACTGACAAAAAGTGCAAAGTAATCACCACGTTTTTCAATGGCGATACGTTTTGCATGATCTGTTACAAGATCATCAGGTGATTTGCCGCCGGGAATACCACCGCGACTGCCAATACGGTACTCCATATCCTTTATCCTTTCACCTTTTAAAGGGCGCCATGCAAGATGAATCATCCCATCACCATGCAGAGCAGCAATAGCTTCCTTTGCATCGTCATCAAGGTTTTGACGGATGACCAGCACAGCTTTTCGGTCAAAGTAACCTTTTGGATCAGGATAGTTGATATCAGCTGCCAGCGAAATATCTCCCGACATTTTCTTCCAAAGATACCGGAACTCATCACGTGAATACCATACATTATACCCGGCAGAGACAATTGTATAAACTTTGGTAGCGGGATCATAACTTGACTTTCCGGTCACCACAGCACCTCCTATATCGGATTGCCCTTCAAATATGCCAATTGGTTCTAAAGTTGTCCTGGAAGGTCTGAGAAAATCCTTCGGTGGTGAAACCTGTTGATGTGTTGGAGAGCCAGGCAAGGCCCAATCAGGTACCTCAGGAGTTTGTGCCAAAGCAAGCGATGGTGCTAAACATAGAATCATGGAAGGTAAAAATAACCACCTGGCTTTGCTTAAATTGAAAAACAAAGAGGGAAACAAGTCTGTAATTGCCATATTAATCCCGTTAGAGAATAAAAATATTGTTATTTTTTAATATACTATATTACCAATTTTTTCCCGGCAAGTAAAAATTTTTTTATGGTTAACAGTAATTAGTTGGTATTAATTTGGATCACTTTTGAGCACTATCAAAAGTAATAGAAAGAACTGATAATATCAATCATTCAGTATCAGTAAAACATATAAAACTTTTTAATTTAGTAGTCTGCAAATCTCATAAAACATCGTTATAGAAATGTTATAATGAAATAATTCTGATATCTTATAGTAGATTTAATGTTATAATTTTATTGCGTGCTTTTCTTTTAACTTTCCTTTTATCCCTGCTAATAAGTTTCAAATCCAAACTACTATAAAAGCAGATTATTTATAGTAAATCTTTAAAGATCTCTTTTACACGCCCGACTTCACCTGTTTCAAGACGTACTTTTATTCCATGGTAATGCTGGGGAAATTTTGTAAGAATCTCTCCAACATATCCCTCTGTAAGCCGGCCTGTCCGCTGATTTTCCTTTAACACTATTTTAACTAAATCACCTGCTTTTATGTTCTGTCTTTTTGTACCATCCATCTATTTAACCTTATTTGTTTTTATTGTTTTTGGTTTTCCCGACCATCTCTTTTTTCTCTGATTTGATTGTCTTTGAGAGTCCTTCGCGTAATGGAATGATTTTGTTTTTTTTGCAGTTTTAATCCTTCTTATAGGGAGCTCAAAATTGTAATTCTCCTCTTCACTTAATTTGAAAGGATGATCATTAATAACGGGAATCGGCGTTTTTATCAGTTTGTTTATTTCTCTTAAATAGTATTTCTCTTCGGCGTCGCAGAAAGAAAGAGCTGTACCGCCAAGTCCGGCTCTCCCTGTACGTCCAATCCTGTGTATATAAGTTTCAGAAAAATCAGGAATATCAAAATTAAATACATGAGACAATTTTTCTATATCTATCCCTCTCGCAGCAATATCGGTTGCAACAAGAACTTTTGTGCGCTGCAGCTTAAAATTATTCAAAGCTCTCTGCCTTGCATTCTGAGATTTATTTCCGTGTATTGCATCGGCTTGTATTTTAGCATCAATTAAAAATTTTGTAACCGAATCCGCGCCTCGTTTTGTCCTGGTAAATACAAGCGCTGATGAAACATCTTCATTTCTTAGAATATGCTTGAGCAGACTTTTTTTATTTGATCTTGAAACGAAATAAACAGCCTGATTAATTGCTTCGACTGTTTTTACATGGGGAGCAATTTCAATTTTTACGGGATCAGTTAATATTGATTTTGAAAGTTTTACAATTTCTGCCGGCATAGTTGCCGAGAAAAAAAGAGTCTGTCTTGCTGCTGGTACTTTTTCAATAATCTTTTTTACATCATGAATAAATCCCATATCCAGCATTCTATCTGCTTCATCCAGAACAAGCATCTTTATATGAGAAAGGTTAATATAATTTTGGTTTACAAGATCCAATAGTCTGCCTGGAGTGGCAACAAGAATATCCACACCTTTCCTTAATTTATCAATTTGTCTATACTGTGATACCCCGCCATATACAACCGTGTTTTTTAACCCGGTGTGTTTTCCATATACACTAAAGCTTTCACTTACTTGAATTGCGAGTTCTCGTGTGGGTGCAATGACTAATGCTTTGATATTTCTTCTCTTAGGCCTGCCGGATTCTCTTTCTTCGCCTAAAATTTGCAGAATAGGGATAGCAAATGCTGCCGTTTTGCCTGTACCTGTTTGAGCAGAACCAAGTATGTCCTTCCCCTCCAGGATTAAAGGAATTGCCTGCACCTGTATAGGTGTTGGTGTTGTATAGCCTGCATTTATTAAAGCTGTTTGTATTGGTTTAATTAGTTTTAAATTTTCGAATGACATATTTCTTTCCATATTATTGCTGTATTAAAAATTTGCCGTAACAGATAAACTAAATAAATTTAAAACAGCATTTTGTAAAATTAAGATTTATTAAAAATTGCAATCAGTGAGGTTATTGAGTGAAGGCATACTTTTAAAAATCACGCATACTAAGATAAGCTATTTATACCAGAACTCAAATTTTTAGTTTTCCGCCTTCATAATTCCGCAAGAAAATTATCCAAATTAATTCACTGATACTTTAAATCCTGAAATTGTATATTTGCACTTCATTTATTTTTACTATAAAGTTTGGTTTATGGCTGAAAATGTCACACCGGTTATTTTAACTGCACTGGAATTGGAAGTTCATTTTGGTGAACAGATTGTTCTTGATAAAGCATCATTAAGTATTCATGAATATGACCGAATTGGATTAGTAGGAAAAAATGGAGCTGGCAAATCTACTTTTTTAAAAATCATTTCCGGGATACAACATCCGGATTCGGGAGAAGTTGCAAAAAGAAAAAATCTCGTAACCGGATTCCTTTCACAGGAATTCACTCTGGACGAAGCTAAAAATGTCTACGAAAATATTTTAGCAGGTGCCGAAAAGGAGTTGAATCTGATCCGGGAATACGAACTAACAACTTTTGATTCTCCCAATAAACACTATCTTGAGGAAACAATCATGCAGATGGATTCCTGGAATCTTGAAAAAAGGATCAATATACTTGCTAAATCTTTAAATGCACCTGATACCGATAGAGACATTGCCAGTTTATCCGGCGGCGAAAAAAGGAGAGTAGCACTCTGCCGTGCATTGATATCAAAACCCGATTTGCTGATTCTTGATGAACCGACCAACCATCTTGATACTAACTCAATTGAATGGCTGGAAGATTTTCTTGAAAGTTATAAAGGGACATCCATTTTTGTCACTCATGATCGTTATTTTCTTGACAGGATCGCAAACAGAATTGTTGAACTTTCTTCAGGTACATTTTTTTCCCATGATGGAAATTATACTGATTATCTAATTAATAAAACAGAAAGGCATGCAGTAAAAGAAATTGAAGAACGAAAACGTCAGCAATTTCTAAAACGTGAACTCGAATGGGTTAGAAGAGGTCCGAGGGCAAGAAGAACAAAAGCTAAAAGCAGACTCGATAATTTTTATGAGATATCAAAACAGCAAAATAATGAAGTTGAGCTTGATGTTGATCTGATTATACCGCCATCTGAGCGGTTAGGAAAAAAAGTTGTAGAGCTTAAAAATGTAGGAATTAAACTCGGAGATAAGACTCTTTTTGAAGGATTTAATTTCAATTTTGAAGCCGGCAAGAAAATAGGAGTTATAGGAAATAATGGTGTTGGTAAAACAACTCTTTTAAAAATTATTCTGGGAGAAGTAATTTCTAACACAGGTAAAATTGAAATTGGTGAGACAACAGATTTTAATTATGTTGATCAGGCGAGGCTGCTTTTAAATGATGATGATTCAGTAATTAAAGCCATAGGTGAAGGGAATGAGATAATAAAATTCGGTAAGCAGCAAATAAGCGTCTGGACTTACTTAAGAAGATTCCTTTTTGCAGATGAAAGAATCAATACACAAGTGGGAAAACTTTCCGGTGGTGAAAAAAGCAGACTAACACTTGCAAAAATTTTAGCAAGAGGGGGAAATTTTCTTATGCTTGATGAACCGACAAACGATCTTGATCTTCCTACATTAAGAATTCTTGAAGAAGCCTTGATATCTTTTGAAGGATGTGTGATGGTTGTAAGTCATGACAGATATTTTTTGAACAGGGTCTGCACCGGCATCCTTGCATTGGAAGGAAATAATGAAATCTATTACAGCGAAGGTGATTATGATTATTACATTGAAAAAAGAAAGCGCCGTACTCAAAATGACGAGAATTCAAAACCAAGAGTAAAGAAAGAAGATACACGGATAAAACCTAAAGCAAAAAAGCTAAGCTACAAAGATGCTTTAGAGCTTGTACAGATTGAAGAAAAAATAATTGAAGCAGAATCGGAAGTCGAAAGAATAGAAAATATTTTTACCTCCCCGGATTTTTATCTTAAGTATGCAGAGCAAACAAATGAACTTAACTCGCAGCTTGCAGAAGCAAAAGAAAAAGTAAAGAAGCTTTACAAAAGATGGGAGGAACTGGAGAAGAAGAAGGATGAGCTTAGTTAGGTTTCAATTAATTTATAGACAGTTCTACTCTAATATTTAAGTCTTAAAAATGTGACTCTACTACTAATTTTATCTATCAGCAAGAATTTTTATATCCACAACCTCTAAAACCTTTTTCTCATAACCCTCATTTACTGAATTTATCATTGCAATCCCGGTTTCTTTTAAAGAACAGATATGCTTTGGAAAAATAGTTTTTACTACCGGTAATAAAAATGATAAATACTTATAAGGTGTAAGTGTATTTTTAAGTCCTTTTGTAGGTTCTATGATTGCGGGACGGAATGCAAACGCCTGGCGAAACCCAAGGTTCAATATATAATTTTCTGTTCGCCCTTTCACTCTTGCCCACATAATCTTCCCTTTTTCGCTGCTGTCTGTTCCCGAACCGGAAATATAGCAGAATGTCATTTCAGGATTAAGTCTGACAAGAGTATCAGCCAAAGCTTTTGTAATATCAAATGTAATTTTTCTATATTCATCTTCTTTCTTATTTACGGAAGTTGTTCCAAGGCAAAAAAAGCAGGCGTTGTATCCTTTTAATTGATCTTCAATTGCAGAAAAATCATAAAAGTCATTTTGAATGATTTCTTTTAACTTCGGGTGATTGGTATTAATTGTCTTCCTGCTAATAACTAAAACAGATTCGACATCGGGGTGATTGAGACACTCGTACATAACACCCTCACCGACCATACCTGTTGCTCCGGTTACGATTGCTTTAATTTTCATATTAAAATTAATTTGAAATGTTTCTATTGTATATAATTTCACCCTTTCAGGGTTTGGAAAAATTTATATTTTATTTTTATTACAATATAAAATTAAGTAGTTATAACCTCGAAGAGGTGATATAAAATTACCGATATTACTAATTCTACATTTACATCTTATTTCTCACATAAATCAGCTTAAACTTCCCTTTTTGATTTTCAGCGATTTCGAATTTATTAATAGAATTGATTAATGGAGTTAGCTTTTGAAAACCGTAATTTCTTGGATCAAAGTTGGGCTGTTTTTTTTGAAGAAGATTGCCTACATCCCCCAGGAAAGCCCACCCGTCTTCATCTGCAAGATCTGAAATTGTTGTTGATATTAATTTAATGACCCCCGGAGTAATTTTATCTACTTCGCTTTTCCTGGAAGCTTTTTCCTTCACAGCTTCCGCATCCTGATCGTTAGGCGGTTCATCCGAGCGCTGCTTAAGTATTTCAACATAAATAAATTTATCGCAGGCAACTATAAACGGCTGCGGGGTTTTCCTCTCACCGATACCAAACACTTTCATACCTGCTTCCCTTAATCTAGTTGCAAGCCTTGTAAAATCACTGTCGCTGGAAACCAGGCAGAAGCCGTTTACTTTCCCGGAATACAATATATCCATCGCATCAATAATCATAGCAGAGTCGGTGGCATTTTTACCGGTTGTATAGTTATACTGCTGTATCGGAGTTATGGCATTTTCAAGGATTATATTTTTCCATCTTGACAGAACGGGTTTAGTCCAATCAGCATAAATCCTCTTAATTGTAGGATTCCCGTATTTTGCTATTTCCTCCATCATCTCCTTAACATACGATGAAGGGATATTATCACCGTCAATTAATACTGCAAGCTTTAATTCTGTTTCCATATGGTTTCTTCTTACTTATTAAAAATTTAATCAAATGTAAATTAATCATAATTTATCAGCAATAGTAAAAAAATTTACAATAATAATTATACAAAATATGCCGTCGAATATAGTTGACAAATTATTCAATATAAGTTATATTTCGTCTATCAACGAAATGAATATTAATGACAACAGCAATTAAAGATAAAACCAAATTATTCAAAGCACTTTCAGATATAAACAGGCTGCGGATACTGAAAGCGCTTCAGGCAAGAACTCTTTGTGTCTGCGAGATAAAGGAACTGCTGGGATTGGCAAACTCTACGGTTTCCCAGCATCTAAAAATATTAAAGGAAACAGGATTTATTTTAGAAAAAAAAGAGGGTAAATGGGTTAATTATTTAATTAATCCAAGACCAGGTGACCAGAGGATTTCATCAATTCTCTCTTCGTTGGATTTCTGGATTAATGATGACACTATAATTGTAAATGATAAGAAAAAGATAGGAAACCTGAACAGAAATATAATCTGCGGGATATAAAAAATTTTTGATCAATATTTCGGTAAATAACGAAACAAGGGAGTAACAAATGAACTCAATAAAAGTATACGGATCAGGTTGTCCAAATTGTATTAAGCTGGAGCAATTGAGCCGTGAAGCAGTTGAAGAACTTGCATTAGATTATTCAATTGAAAAAGTTACGGATTTCGAAGCTATTGCAAAACGAGGAATTATGAGAACACCCGGACTTGAAATAAACGGAAAAATTGTATCGATGGGAAAAATTCCTACTAAACCGACTTTACTGCACTGGATCCAGGAAAATATAAATGCTTAGCGAAGTTAAAAAAAAACCGGCTGCCTTTGAAAAATGGTTTTTAAATTATAAGATAATTCTTTCTTTTGCATTGCTGCCGGTTTGGATAGTTCTCTATTTGAACCTGGAAAATCTAACCAGGCTTATTGTATTTGATTTGGCTGGTTTGGACGCTAATACACATTTAACAGATGCGATTTATTTTTTTATATATGAAGCACCGAAAGTTCTTCTATTACTTTTATTAATTGTGTTTGTAGTAGGAATCGTTCGTACATATTTTTCTCCCGAGAAAACCAGGGAGATACTAGGTGGAAAATCTTTGGTAGCGGGAAATGTAAGCGCTGGTTTTTTAGGGATTGTCACTCCTTTCTGCAGCTGTTCTGCAATACCGTTATTCATCGGCTTTGTACAAGCAGGAGTACCGCTTGGAGTTACATTTTCATTTTTAATTGCTGCCCCAATGATTAATGAAGTTGCCGTAGTATTATTGTTCGGATTATTCGGATGGAAAACTGCAACGGTCTATATAATTACAGGATTAATAATAGCAATTTTTGCTGGATATATAATCGGAAAGTTAAAACTTGAAAGATTTGTTGAAGGATGGGTTTATGACCTGCAGAAAACATCAATAGATACAGTAGAATTTAAATTGAGTTTTACTGATAGAATTGAATCAGGTATACAACAGGTCAAAGAAATTGTCGGTAAAGTCTGGGTTTTTATTTTATTAGGTATTGCAGTTGGAGCAGGTATTCATGGTTATGTTCCGGAAAATTTTATGGCAGGTATAATGGGAGCAAAAGTCTGGTGGTCTGTACCTTTTGCAGTAATATTGGGAGTTCCTATGTACTCAAATGCGGCCGGTATTATTCCGATAGTTCAGGCATTATTCGAAAAAGGTGCTTCAATAGGGACAACTCTTGCATTTATGATGAGTGTAATCGGACTATCTCTCCCGGAAACTATAATATTACGAAAAGTGTTAAGAATGCCGTTAATTATTACTTTTGTCGGGATCGTTGCAGCAGGTATTATCATGGTCGGTTTTTTATTTAATATAATTTTTTAAACTGAGAGGTTTCATGGATAAAGTAAAGGTTCTTTTTGTTTGCGTACACAATAGTGCAAGAAGCCAGATGGCTGAAGCTTTTTTAAATGAAATAGGAGATGGAAAGTTTATTGCTGAAAGCGCAGGACTGGAACCGGGAGTATTAAATCCGGTTGTCGTTGATGTTATGAAAGAAATTGGATTTGATTTATCAAGTAACAAAACCAAATCGGTATTTGAATTTTTCAAGCAGGGGAAACAATTTGAATATGTAGTAACGGTTTGTGATGAAGCAAATTCGGAAAGATGCCCTATATTTCCTTCAGCTCGGAAAACTTTACATTGGAGCTTCAAAGATCCATCTGCTATAAAAGGAACTTATGAAGAAAAATTAGCAAAAACCCGAATTATACGTGATGAAATAAAAAGCAGATTGGAAAAATGGATAAAAGAACTAAACCAAATTGAGGTTTAAAGAATGAATTTCCAATTAAAAAAGTTAAAATTCCTGGATCGTTACTTAACTCTCTGGATTTTTCTTTCAATGATAATTGGTGTTTTTTCAGGATATTTATTTCCGGGAATTGTAGACTTCTGGAATTCATTTCAAAGCGGAACTACAAATATTCCGATTGCTATCGGATTAATTTTAATGATGTATCCACCGCTTGCAAAAGTAAAATATGAAGAGCTGCCTGATGTATTTAAAAATCTGAAAATACTTTCACTTTCACTTGTTCAAAACTGGATTATCGGACCGGTATTGATGTTTTTCCTGGCGATTCTTTTTTTGCAAAATTATCCTGAATATATGGCAGGTTTAATATTAATTGGTTTAGCACGATGTATTGCCATGGTAATTGTATGGAATGAATTGGCAAAAGGTGACACAGAATATGCCGCAGGATTGGTGGCATTAAATTCAATTTTTCAGATTTTGTTTTTTTCTGTTTATGCATACATCTTTATTACTTTACTGCCCGGTTGGATGGGAATAAAATCTTTTACTGTTGATATTACAATCGGGCAAATAGCGGAAAGTGTTTTATTATATCTCGGAGTCCCCTTCTTTGGCGGTATGATTACCAGGTTTTCTATGTTGAAGCTGAAAGGTAAAGAGTGGTATGAAAAGAAATTTATTCCGAAAATAAGTCCTGTAACTTTAATTGCATTACTGTTTACAATTTTTGTGATGTTCTCTTTAAAAGGTGAATATATTGTCAAAATACCATTAGATGTTATACGAATTGCAATTCCGCTTGTCATCTATTTTGTGGTAATGTTTTTAGTTTCTTTTTATATGGGGAAAAAGGCTGGTGCGGATTATTCAAAAACAGCTACAATATCATTTACTGCTGCAAGTAATAATTTTGAACTCGCAATTGCAGTAGCAATCGCTGTTTTCGGAATTAATAGTGGTGAGGCTTTTGCTGCGGTTATCGGTCCCCTGATTGAAGTCCCCGTTTTAATTTCTTTGGTAAATGTTTCGTTTTACTTTCAAAGAAAATTCTTCGGAGAAAAAGTAATTGAAACAGGAGAAGTGGTTTAATAAGGATTGGATTAGTTACATTTTAACAGCTATCAAAATTTCACTTGGAAAAGTGTTTTGTGAAATATTGACAACTTTAACATCTTTAAAATTATTATAGAAATACGGTTTTAAGTCTACCGGTCTGCAATTAGTTAAAACACCAGGGAAATACTTCGCCAATAAAAACCAGAACTTATTGTACCATCTATATCCAAAAGCCATTGTAATTATAACAACTTTACCGTTTCTTCTTAATATCCTATGAACTTCTTTAGTAACATTTTCAAATTCTTTCTCCGGAAATAAATCAAAAACATAGCTGCAAAAGATATAATCAAAACTGTTATCGTCAAACGGAAGATTAAAAGCATTACCAAGAATTAAGGTCGTTTTGGATTTGATATTACCGTTCAATTTTCTTTTTGCTTTAAAGAGCATTTGCGGGGAAATATCTAGTCCAACATTATATCCTTCTTGATTAAGCGGAACAATTTTATAAAACATATCACCGGTTCCTACACCAATATCAAGAATATTCCCTCTAATTGTTGAGCTTATTTTTCCAACTGCTAAATCTATTGCATTACTTTCAGTTATATTTGCCCAGAAATCATAAAAAAAAGTAACCGCTGAGAAATTCTTTTGAGTTTTTTCTATTGAAAATTTTCTTTTGAGAATTTGTGACATTTTTTCGTAAGGCAAAGAATTTTTAAAATTTATTTTAAAAGTATCATTTTTTTACTGCTGACAAAGCTGTTGGCTCTTAACCTGTAGATATACACTCCTGTTGCCACTCTATTTCCACTTCCATTCGTTCCATCCCACATTACCCTGTATTGTCCCGGATTCTCTACCTGGTTATTTATCAATACCCTTATCCTCTGTCCTAATATATTAAATATCTCCAGAGTTACTTTACTTAACTCTTTTAGCTGATAGTTTATGTTTGTTGTTGGATTAAATGGATTTGGATAATTTTGGGATAATGAGTATTCCAATGGCACCAGCGATATATTTTCCGAGTTCTCCTTTGCATATGCTTCATTTCCTGTGATTATCCTGTAGCTCCCCTTTCCGCTCCGTGGTATAGGTATGCCGATTTTATCTCCATTTATCGGGATTGATACCTTTCTCTCCCTGTCTAAAAACCACATCTTAAAACCACCAGGCATTGTCGTTGTATCAATTTCTACTATTAGATTCTTATCTTTTTGATTTGTGCTTGACTCTATATCCCAATATGCACCTTCCTTTGATGGCGATACTATATTCTCTGCATATTCCGTATCTCCCGATACTACATTAAAATTAAGATTACCTGTTATTGACGGCGGAGCTAATACATCATATCTGTCTTTACCCTCTTTGGCACTCTCAAGCATTCCTACATAATTCTCTTCATCTACTATATTCGTGTTCTCTATTTTTGCCCTTAACTGAACCATGAACTCATCACTCTTTAATTCTGCTGCCTGAAGACTCTTTAGCTTTGGTACTCCACTACTTGCTATCGGCCGGAAGGTTATTGATACTATTCCCGTATCCGGATTAAATACCCAGTAGCCATCCCATGGCTGCAGTACCCTCTGGTTTATTTCATAATCTTCTATATCTGAATTCCAGTGTATCGGCAACTGAACCTGGCCTGTGTTCAGTACACTATCCCAATCTACAGGGAATGCGTATGGATCGCCTACCTGGTTCCAGCCAGGCTGAAGATTTACACTATAACTTCCTGATGATGATACTGTTACTGCATTCTTTATATTAAAGCTCTTCCCCTCATTCTCTATCAGCCAGAAGGCATTTCCCGGGACTAAGTTTCCATTTAATTCAGGATATTCACTATATGAATTTGTTCCCGGGTTCCACCTTAGTACCCGCCACTTCGTATTATCATATGCTCCATAACTACTGGTCAATACCGAGTCTATAACAGGGTTTGATATAAGCAATGGAATAGATATCATTTGATAGACTGACTTCTTTATTACTGTAGGATAGGTATACTCCGGTACACTCACTGCAATATAGGCCGGATTATTTACCGGATTGTTCGCTGGGTAGGTCACTGTATAGCCCGGTTCTGAAAATTCTATGTAATATTGTATACCCCTGATTGTTGAATATGAGGCCGGAATTACTCCCGTATATATATCATTTGACAATGTTAAATCCGTCTGCTGGTAGCTACTTTCTCCTGACCTCCTGTAATACAACTCGTTATTAGTGAAATTGAAACCCTGAGGCGGGTTGGCTGTCAAATTGGTATTTTGATCTACATTATTATTTGCTGGTATTTCTACTGATATTACTGAGGCTCCCTTTCCTGACAGTCTGACTGTATCAGGAAGACTGTTTGTATTACTTGCTATCAACAGTGATGCAGTCTTATTGCCTGATGTTTGAGGTGCAAATTTTATGTTAACATCTCCTGAATTACCAGAAAGTATTGTATCCGGAACTGTACTGTTACTTATTGTGAAATCACCCGGGTTTGAACCTGCTATTGAGTAATTACTTATTATTAAACTTCCATTCCCGGTATTCGATATCTTTAGTGCAGATATTGAATCATGATTTATGTCCACACTTCCAAAATCAATTTGATTGCTTGATAAGACCATCAGGGCTGATGTACCATTACCCGTTAAGGTTAATGTATCTGCTCCTCCCTCTGAATTACTGACAAATATTATCTTTCCTGTTTTATTGCCCGGGCTCTGGGGATTAAAATTGATTCTATACTGTCTGGATATTTCTGGATGAAGTGTATCGGGAACTGATGAATCCAGCAAACTGAAATCTGTTTTATTTGTTAATAATTTATTTGAGAATATTATATCTACAGAACCATTGTTTGTTATTGTTATGGATTTTTGCACTGAACTGCCGACCTCTTCATTTCCATAATCCAGTTGCCTGGTTGAAAAGGTTACCGTTCTGAATATTCCTGTTCCTGTTAATGATATCGTATCAGGGCCGTAGATTGAATTGGTTTCGACTATTAAAAATCCACTTTTAATACCTACAGTTGATGGTGTAAAATTGATAGTCAAATTTTTTGAACTTAACGGCGGTATTGTGTCTGGCCGTATTAAACCAGGTAAACTAAAATCGCTTATATTTTCCCCGGACAAGACTAAATTATTTATAAAAAGGTTTGTTGAACCATTATTTTTAATTGTTAGAATTTTCCCTGTTGTATTATTTATATCTACATTACCAAAATTTAAAGAATCTGAAGAAAAGCTGTAAGAAGGATTTATAACATTCCCGGTAATAAAAACAGAATCAGGACTGGTAGGGGCATCGCTTTCAATTATTAATTCCGCAGTATGCCTACCAGGTATATTGGGTAAAAATTTTATATTAAGATTTTCTATACCTCCGGCAGCAATACTATCAACTATTTTGGATTCGAGGATGTATTGTTTATTTGAGTCAACAAAATAAGTGTTATAAATGTGCAGAGTTGATTTGCTTGGATTGGAATAAATTATACTTTTTGTAATATTTTCCCCGGGTGCAGCATTATTGAAATTCAATATACCGGGAGAGAATGTTAATTGAGGGACAGGAATCTTTCCTAAAAACACATCGGAATATCCGATGCTGACCAATTCTTTTGAACCAAAAGAGGCGGTATCTGAAAACGAACCGGAAATAACCATGTCACCATTAAGACTGTTAGCAATTCCACCAGCCTGGTCATTAGAATTTCCCCCAGTAATTGTGCTCCAGATTTTTTTCCCATCCTTATTGAACCTTCCGATGTAAACATCATCAAAATCTCCTATCAGCATGTTGCCAGCAACAGAAACATTTTCTGCATCATCCACACTAATTCCTATTCCCGCATTAGTGGGATACTTGCTATCCTGATCTACCCACATAGGAATACCGGATGCATTATATTTCGCAATAAATATATCAGAATTTTCTACACTTGTTAATTGAAAATTTCTCCAAAAAGCTGTTCCGCTGAATTCCCCGGTAACATAAATATTATCATTTTTATCGATTGAAATATCATTTCCATAATCATAGTTTTCTTGTCCGCCGGCTTGTTCAATCCAGATTATATTGCCATTGACATCATACTTTGCAATTATTGCATCTGCACCTCCGATAGAAGTAACAGTTAAATTATCGAAAGTTGCTGTATCACTGATTGTTCCGGCGATAAAGATATCATTATTACTATTTACCGCAACAGCATTCCCAGAATTATAAAAGCCATTGCTTCCCCCGCTATGAGCCCACAAAATATTTCCGCTTGAATCATATTTTGCAACAAAAATATCGGAATAAGAATGTCCATCAAGTCCAATTCCATTAAAATTTATAGAATTGGAAAATGTTCCTGTAATAATAATATCATTATTTTTATCGGAAGTCACTCCGTATCCGACATCATACAATTTCCCGCCGGCTGTCTTCGCCCAGATTATTTTTCCATTAGGATCATATTTAGCAACAAACACATCCGAACCACCCACACTCCTGACACTTAAACCATCAAATTTTGCCGAAGCAGAAGAAAATGAACCAGTTATTACAATATTTCCAATTTTATCTGTAGCAACTCCGAAACCATTATCATAATTGCTGCCACCTGCCTGCCTCGCCCAAAGAATTTTTCCCGAAGGATCATATTTGGCAATAAATATATCTGCCGAACCATAACTTGTAAATGTTGTATTTCCAAAAGTTATTGTAGAATCGAAATAACCTGTAACAATAATATTATCCTTATTATCTACAGCTACTTTTTCTCCCGTAGTATAGCCGGGACTTCCTGCATGATTTATCCATTGAAAATCAGGAGCCTGGCTAAATGAATTTGTCGTAGAAATAATATAAACTGAAACAAATATGAATACTGAAAAATATTTTTTAATAATCAATATCCTATGCATTAAATTAGGTTTAATAATCTTATACTCTTTTATTTAGAATTGGTAATTTAAGATCGTCTTCTTTTCTTGATAGATGGTAATATTTATTTCAAAAGTATCATTTTTTTACTGCTGACAAAGCTGTTGGCTCTTAACCTGTAGATATACACTCCTGTTGCCACTCTATTTCCACTTCCATTCGTTCCATCCCACATTACCCTGTATTGTCCCGGATTCTCTACCTGGTTATTTATCAATACCCTTATCCTCTGTCCTAATATATTAAATATCTCCAGAGTTACTTTACTTAACTCTTTTAGCTGATAGTTTATGTTTGTTGTTGGATTAAATGGATTTGGATAATTTTGGGATAATGAGTATTCCAATGGCACCAGCGATATATTTTCCGAGTTCTCCTTTGCATATGCTTCATTTCCTGTGATTATCCTGTAGCTCCCCTTTCCGCTCCGTGGTATAGGTATGCCGATTTTATCTCCATTTATCGGGATTGATACCTTTCTCTCCCTGTCTAAAAACCACATCTTAAAACCACCAGGCATTGTCGTTGTATCAATTTCTACTATTAGATTCTTATCTTTTTGATTTGTGCTTGACTCTATATCCCAATATGCACCTTCCTTTGATGGCGATACTATATTCTCTGCATATTCCGTATCTCCCGATACTACATTAAAATTAAGATTACCTGTTATTGACGGCGGAGCTAATACATCATATCTGTCTTTACCCTCTTTGGCACTCTCAAGCATTCCTACATAATTCTCTTCATCTACTATATTCGTGTTCTCTATTTTTGCCCTTAACTGAACCATGAACTCATCACTCTTTAATTCTGCTGCCTGAAGACTCTTTAGCTTTGGTACTCCACTACTTGCTATCGGCCGGAAGGTTATTGATACTATTCCCGTATCCGGATTAAATACCCAGTAGCCATCCCATGGCTGCAGTACCCTCTGGTTTATTTCATAATCTTCTATATCTGAATTCCAGTGTATCGGCAACTGAACCTGGCCTGTGTTCAGTACACTATCCCAATCTACAGGGAATGCGTATGGATCGCCTACCTGGTTCCAGCCAGGCTGAAGATTTACACTATAACTTCCTGATGATGATACTGTTACTGCATTCTTTATATTAAAGCTCTTCCCCTCATTCTCTATCAGCCAGAAGGCATTTCCCGGGACTAAGTTTCCATTTAATTCAGGATATTCACTATATGAATTTGTTCCCGGGTTCCACCTTAGTACCCGCCACTTCGTATTATCATATGCTCCATAACTACTGGTCAATACCGAGTCTATAACAGGGTTTGATATAAGCAATGGAATAGATATCATTTGATAGACTGACTTCTTTATTACTGTAGGATAGGTATACTCCGGTACACTCACTGCAATATAGGCCGGATTATTTACCGGATTGTTCGCTGGGTAGGTCACTGTATAGCCCGGTTCTGAAAATTCTATGTAATATTGTATACCCCTGATTGTTGAATATGAGGCCGGAATTACTCCCGTATATATATCATTTGACAATGTTAAATCCGTCTGCTGGTAGCTACTTTCTCCTGACCTCCTGTAATACAACTCGTTATTAGTGAAATTGAAACCCTGAGGCGGGTTGGCTGTCAAATTGGTATTTTGATCTACATTATTATTTGCTGGTATTTCTACTGATATTACTGAGGCTCCCTTTCCTGACAGTCTGACTGTATCAGGAAGACTGTTTGTATTACTTGCTATCAACAGTGATGCAGTCTTATTGCCTGATGTTTGAGGTGCAAATTTTATGTTAACATCTCCTGAATTACCAGAAAGTATTGTATCCGGAACTGTACTGTTACTTATTGTGAAATCACCCGGGTTTGAACCTGCTATTGAGTAATTACTTATTATTAAACTTCCATTCCCGGTATTCGATATCTTTAGTGCAGATATTGAATCATGATTTATGTCCACACTTCCAAAATCAATTTGATTGCTTGATAAGACCATCAGGGCTGATGTACCATTACCCGTTAAGGTTAATGTATCTGCTCCTCCCTCTGAATTACTGACAAATATTATCTTTCCTGTTTTATTGCCCGGGCTCTGGGGATTAAAATTGATTCTATACTGTCTGGATATTTCTGGATGAAGTGTATCGGGAACTGATGAATCCAGCAAACTGAAATCTGTTTTATTTGTTAATAATTTATTTGAGAATATTATATCTACAGAACCATTGTTTGTTATTGTTATGGATTTTTGCACTGAACTGCCGACCTCTTCATTTCCATAATCCAGTTGCCTGGTTGAAAAGGTTACCGTTCTGAATATTCCTGTTCCTGTTAATAAAATTGTATCGGGACTGCTTGTTGAGTTGCCAATGAATATTAAACCGGCAGTTTTAATTTCGGCAGTTTTAGGATTGAACCTGATATTGTATACTTTTGAATTACCAGCATGAATTGTATCGGGAGGTAGTGCGTCTGTTATACTAAAATTAATTTGATCTGTCAAAAATATTTTAGAAAAAACCACATCAACTGTACCGCTATTTGTGACTGTCAATGTTTTTTCAAGTTCACCGCCAACATCTACATTTCCATAATTAATTTTTGAAGTTGAAAAAGCCAGGTTTCTGATAATCCCGTTTCCGATAAGACTTATAGTATCCGGGCTGCTTTCCGAATTACCAGAGAATATTAGTTCTCCTGATTTAATTCCCGACGATTTAGGATTAAAGGTAAAATTATAAACTTTAGATTTTCCGGGAAGGATCGTATCGGGAACAGATATTTCCGATAAACTGAAATCATTTTGATTTGTTAAGGTTTTATTGGAAAAAATTATGTCTACCGTACCATTATTCGTAACTGTTATAGAATCCTTAAATGAATTGCCGACGTCTACATTTCCAAAATTTATTTCTCTGGTTGAGAAAGTAAGCGCCCTTTGAATTCCGTTACCTGACAATTCTACTGTGTCCGGGCTGGTTTTAGAATTGCTTGTAAATATCAGTAAGCTGGATTTAACTCCGGGAGATGCCGGATTAAACTTTATTATATAGTCTTTTGATTTTAATGGAGTAATAGTATCAGGTATTGAAGAATTCATTAATGTAAAATCGGTTTTATTTATTAAATTTTTATTGGAAATTATTATATCCACCGTCCCGTTATTAGTCAGGGATATTGATTTTTCCAGCCAGCCGTTTACATCAACATCTCCATAATTTATTTGTTTGCTTGAAAATGTAAGTGCTCTAACTATTCCTGTACCCATTAAATTTATAGTATCAGGACTACTTTGTGAATTACTTGTAAATATTAACTTTCCTGTTTTATTCCCGGATGATTTCGGAATAAAACTAAAATTAAAATCTTTTGATTTCCCTGGTTGAATTGTATCGGCAGCAGATATTCCTGATAAATTAAAATCTGTCTGGTTAGTTAAGTTTTTTTGAGAGAATATTATATTTACCGTACCATTATTTGTTACAGTTACAGTTTTTGCTAATGAACTGCCGACATCTATATTTCCGAAATTTAGTTCCCGAGTTGAAAAAGTAAGTTCTCTTTTTATCCCGCTACCGGTTAAATTAACAGTATCGGGGCTGGTTTTGGAATTGCTTGTAAATATCAATTTACCTGTCTTAATTCCTTGAGATATAGAATTAAATTTAACAGTATAATCTTTTGACTTTAACGAATGAATTGTATCGGGAACAGATGAATCCATTAATGTAAAATCACTCTGCTCGGTTAAATTCTTATTGGAAAATATTATATCAACTGTTCCGCTATTAGTGATTGTGATTGATTTATCCAGCCAACCCCCGACATCAACATTATCATAATTTATTTGCTTGCTTGAAAAAGTAAGTGTCCTGATAATCCCGACACCAGTTAAATTAATGGTATCAGGGCTGGTTTTTGAATTACTGCTTAAAATTAATTTCCCTGTTTTAATTCCTGAAGAAAGAGGATTGAATTTGATATTATAATTTTTAAATCCTCCGGGGTGGATTGTATCGGGTACGGAAATTTCAGATAATTTAAATTCCGTTTGATTCGTTAAATTTTTATTTACGAATATTATATCAATCGTACCATTATTTGTTATAGTTATAGATTTTTCTAATGAGTCGCCGACATCAATACTCCCAAAATTTAATTGCTTGCTTGAAAAAGTGAGCGTTCTAAGAATCCCGGTGCCGGTGAGAATTATAGTATCAGGACTGGTTTTAGAACTGCTGAGAAGTATTAATTTACCTGTTTTAATTCCGGTGGATTGCGGATTGAATTTAATTTTATAATCATTTGATGCACCCGGCTGAATTGAATCTGGAACTGTTCCGTTAAATATATCGGAAATAAAATCAGTTGAATCTGTTAAATTTTCACTTATAAGTTTAACTGCTATATTCCCGCTATTTGTAATTTTTAATGTTGTTTCCAGGGTGTCTTTTATATCAATATTGCCAAAATTTAATTGCTTGCTTGAAAAGGTTATAGCTCTAATAATACCTGTACCTGTTAAATTAACTGTATCAGGGCTGCTTTTTGAATTACTGCTTAATATTAATTTTCCTGGTTTTATTCCTGAAGAAAGCGGAAGAAACTTTATGTTATATACTTTAGATTTTCCCGGCTGAATAGTATCCGGTACAGTTATATCCGACGAAAAATAGTCAGTATTATTTGTCAAATTTTTATTGGTAAATACTATATTAACCGTTCCGCTATTCGTTACAGTAACTGCTTTGGTTAATGAATCTCCCACATCAACATTCCCATAATTTACTTGTTTACTTGAAAAAGTAAGCGTTCTGAGGATCCCTGTGCCGCTCAAATATATTGTGTCCTGACTATGGGATGAGTTACTATTTATAATTAATCTGCCTGTTTTAATGCCAGCTGACTGCGGGATAAATTTAACTATATAGTTATTGGAAGAATTCGGTTTGATTGAATCAGGTATGGTTCCTTGAAAAATATCGGATATAAAATCTGTTTGATTGTTTAAATTTTCTCCTAGGAGTTTTACCGTTACACTACCGTTATTAGTAATTTTTAATGTTTTCCCGAGTGTATCCTTTACGTCAAAGGATCCAAAATTCAATGAATCTGATTGATAAACCAAGGGAATCGGGGCTCCATAACCTTTAAGCTTAATTGTATCAGGACTCGTAGAAGCATCGCTGGTTATTTGTATAAGCGCATTACTAGAAATGTCTTTAGCAGTGTAATTAATGTGTAAATATGCTGATTGATACGGAGGTATGGAATCGATCTGGGAAAGAGGATCCAGCATAAAATCATTTTTGGGGGTGATTACTGAAGTATTAAAAAAATGCAGAAATGCTTTACTTGTATTTTTTATTTCAATATACTTTGATGCGGTATCTCCAATTGCTATATAATGTGATGTATCACTCAAACTTTTAAAGCCAAAAGAAACGGGCGTTGAAGGGATAGAAATTTTTGGAGATGGAATTTTAGTTACAAAGATATCCGGAAATCCGGCACTTGTTAATGAAAGACTATCAAAATATACTTGATCGTAAAAATTTCCTGTGAGTACTAAATCACCGTTGGGTGCATTACTAATTCCCCCGTCACCCGCGCTGTATACAGATTTATCCCACATTTTTTGACCGTCCTTATTATATCTTACTATATACAGGTATTGATTCAGATTAGTTACCTGACCGGGCTTAAAAGCTTTCGAATATATTTTGCGTGATTCTTTAATATTTTGGTAGTACTTATTAACAGTATCCCGGGGAGGGGGAATATATCCTGGTGGATATGCTGTTCCGGTTACTAATACATTTCCTGCCGGATCAGAGCAAATGCTCCCCCCATAATTGTTGATATCATAACTGTCCGTTTTAACCCAGAGAGGATTTCCATTCACATCATATTTTGCAGTAAAAATATCACTGTTATTTGCACTAGAAACTTGAATACCTCCAAAGGATGCTAGTCCGCTGAAATCACCTGTTATATATATATTATCATTTTTATCAGTGGAAATATCAGTCCCGTAATCATCATACCCCGCACCTCCTGCATGCCTAACCCAAATCAAATTTCCGGAGGCATCATATTTTGCAATCACTATGTCAGAGCTTCCGAATGATATAATATTGCTGGTTCCAAATGTAGTAGTATCGCTGATAGACCCTGTAATTATAATATCATTTTGGCTGTCAGTTACCAGACTTTGTCCTATGTTATAACCATTACCGCCTTCATTTTTAGCCCATAATATATTTCCCTGGGCATCATATTTAATAATAAATATATTATTAATTCCTGGTCCATTAAGGTACACGCCATTAAAATTTGCATCATAATAATATCCTCCTGTAATAATTACATTCCCCTGTTTATCCGTTGCTACACCGTAGCTATAATCATCATATTCTCCCCCGCCGTGCCTAATCCAGAGCAGCTGCCCGGAAGTTGAATATTTTGCCAGGAATATATCTTCACCGCCGCCGGTATATAAAGTGTTTGAATCAAAATTTGCAGAATCAGAATAAACACCAGTGACATAAATATTTCCATTTTTATCTACTGCTACAGAATAGCCGTAATCATAACTTTTACTTCCGGCGTGCTTGGCCCACATTATATTGCCGCTTGAATCGTACTTAGCAATAAACATATCGCTTGCACCGAATGAATTTAGTATATAATCACCGCCAAAGTCTATCGTGCTATCCACATACCCTGTAACTATTATGTTACCGGAGTTATCAACGGCAACATTATCACTATAATCAGTACTTGAATAGTAGCCTGCCTGGACGGCCCAATCAAAAGACGGTGCCTGTGCAAACAATACAACCGGTCTAAAAAATAAAAGCAGAGAGAATATAACCGTAAAAAATTTCATTTAGATTTTGGAAATCTTTCTTTAATAATCTTATAAAGTGTTACCGGATATTAAGATTTTATATAAATGGAATTAAAAAAGAATGTTGACCCCGGCAGCAAAAGTAAAACCGCTAATATCGGGCTTGCCCGGAGCACTGCCTCTTGAATATTTCAAAAACACAGGAATGTTGAATTGTGAAGAAACTTTAATATTAGGATTTAAATTAAGACCATAAACCGTATAGTCAGAGAAGAATGATGCTGTCTTTTCATAGACACTTGTAAATATACCGTAACCTAACGAGTATTTGACAGAAAACCTTTGAATGAAGTTAATCCCAAAATAAAATTTGTTTGGATTTAATTTTAAACTTTCAAGAGTTGAGGCTACATTGCTGGAAAAAATATTACTTTCATAATATTTTTCTGAAACAATACTATAAAGCAGAGTAGCTGAAAGTCCGTTGAACCCGAAATACTGTTTATATACTGCATCAATAACTGTCATATTGCCGCTTGAAAACACCTCATTTCCATTCAACTTATCATTGCCGAAAAATACACTCATTATATCCCCGGTTAATGTTTGAGTGTCACTTAACTTTATATCCAGTCCGCCTGTAACTGAAATTTCATTTGCAGGTTTATATTTATCATTAAAGTCACTTAAAGGCTTATACTCTGTTTTTATTTGATAAGATGCTCCCAAACCTGCAACATAATTATCAGACAGCCGATGTATCCAAGAAGCACCTAAAATTACATTTGTAGCCTCACCAAAATTCGGGGTTCTCATTCCAAACAAATCCTGACTAATAAACCTTACCGTTTCGAACTGGTTTGCTGATAGTTTTGTTTTTCCGCTGGGTATATTTATACCTGCAGTTAAAATCAGGTTATATTTTGATAAACTGTGTCTTAGAGAAATTTGGGAATCAGAAAGTCCATTAAGATTATTAAGATCACCGCCAACTGCTGCATATTTAGTTCTTAATGAAACACTTGTATTATGTGAAGGGTAATATCCTATCGATACGATGTTGGAAAATTCGGAGAAATGAGTACTTCCTGTTATGCTCCACATTTCAAAGACAGGCATGATATTAACTGTAAACCGATTTGTACCGCTATAATAATCCTGCGGATAAATTATGCCGGTAAAACATATAAACAATAAAAAGATGTTAAGCAGGAAGATTTTCATTTTTTATTCCTCAAAACTTTTCTTGAAAATATTACCAAATCTTGGGATACACTATCTACACTATTTGGGAGGAGGCAGGGGCGGATCCGGAAGAGTAGGATTTAATTCTTTTTTATCCTGAGCAGGATTTCTGTTAAAATCATTTCCGGTAAAGTTGGATAATACATTACTATTTATTGCTTCACTTCTATTTTCCATGAGATTAATTTCTTCACCTTTAATAGCGGGATCTTCTTCTCTCAGGTTTGATACTAATTGTTCACTACTGCCGCTGCTTTTTCCCATATTTTGTGTTGTCTGCTGCTTTTCACTTGCCGCCTTAAAATGCGGATCTAATTCGGAAGCTTTACGGAAATATGAAGCAGCATCATTAAATTTTCCGGCATCCTCTGCCATAAGTCCTTTTGAAAAAGCGAGAAAAGACTGAAGATTTTGCGTAGGTACATGGGCTATTGCTTCTTTTTCTGCCTGGGTTAACTCAATTCCATTCTTTTGTAAGAAAGCAAACACAATTTCTTTTTGAAGCGTAAAGAAATCTTTTAGATCACCTGATTTATTGACCCATGATTTTCTCTGACTATCTTTAACATCCCAGGAACCCAAATCAATCTTAAAATCACCGCTATTGGTTACATCATAATCGCCGGATACAATAGTCCCCGCACCTAAAAGCTTTCCCATTCTTGGAGCTGTAGCAGGATCTACCAGCGATGACTGACCGAATTTAAGTTCGTTCAAGACTGCCTGTATCCTTATTCTTTCCAGGATTTTAAGCGCTTTAACTTTTGCCAGATCTATACTTACCATTTCACTGAAACCCCGGCTTAACGGAACGTAATCTTTATTAATTCCTTCATAAATAAGAGGAAAAACTGCCATTGTACTGTCTGAAATATTTTTAAATGACAGATCCTTTTCCCTTTTGATTAGCGAATCTACATCGGAATATGCTTCCTGTCTTTTTATCCAAAGATATCTTCCTTCCATCAAATCCCTGTAAGGTGAATCATTAAGTATCCCGGAATACTTTTTATAATATTCAAGCGCCTCATGCTGCTTTCCGGAAAATTCAAGATTTAATCCTTTATAAAAAAGGACCTCCGGATCATCAGGATTTAATTTAAGAGCTTTATTAATATATTTTTGAGCCAAATCGTTCCGATGTGTCTGAATATAGAAAATGCTCAAATGCTTAAATGCATCGGCATCGTAAGGATTTTCATTAGCACGCCTAATCCATCCATCAACTTGACCCTTATACATTTCCGGATAATCCATAACTGATCCGGAAGAACATGAATAAAAAAGGATAACTGACAACAGATATAAAACTACCAGCAATGCATGGCTTTGTAATTTTGTTTTTATATACATTGTATTAACGACCTATTATGTTTGCAACAAATTAATTAACCAAAGGAGCGATACTCTGCGCTTTTATTTTGGCTTTTTCATAATTTGGATCAATCTTTAAAGCTTCTTCAAATTTGTCGTAAGCATTTTTGTAATCATTACTTTCGAGGTAGCTAAGACCAACCGAATAAGCCATAATAGCATCAAGTGAAGGGGCTTGTGATATATCTTCCTTTGTTTCCTGCTTTAAGGTAACATTAATATTATCAGCTATCTTTTTTCCGAGCTTATCAACCAGATCAAAAAAATTGTCCAGGTCTCCTTTTACTTCATCAGTCAGTAAGATTTCACTCGTTTCTACTTTTACAAGACGGGCACCAAGCCAGATTTGATCTCCTACAATTATAAAGCTTCCCAGGAGAACTGTCTGTACACCAAGTTGTTTACCCAACCTGACAGCTCCTTCCATATCATACTGGTGCTGCATCTTAATCTCATTTAAGATCCACTGGATTCTTTCTCTTTCAACAACTTTTAAATTGGTCGAATTATTTAATCTGTTAATCATAAGATCGGCAAATCCCTGTTCCATTGGATCATACTGAGTTTTGTGATTAACCGAACGGTTTTTAAAATCAATTATGGCCATGGTTTTCATACCGGGATCGGGTGTTTCAACTTTATATGAACCGGAATATTCCTTACGGGCTTCATAATATAATTTCATAAATACGGGTGGTTCATAATCCGGGTTAAACACTACCATAGGAGGTTCCAGTTCCAGCAACTTCAATATGGCATCTTTTGCATTATTATATAATCCTTTTGCCGTATATGCTCTTCCCAAAAAACGAAGTGCATCTTTTTGAACTTCTTTATCAGTACTGTCAACCGAGAGCTGCTTCAATACATCTATGGCTTTATCAAACTGAGCTGATTTATAATATTGTTCAGCTTCATCCAGTTTAGATTTAACATCAATCTGAGCTTTAACGGCGGGAATAAACATTACAAAGACAAAAATCATTAAAATAAAATAATGATGTTTTATCCTGAAAAGATCTTTATGAGAAATCATTTTCAATCCTCCTGTAAAAATCGAAAAAAGATAGAACTATTTTTAGGAATTTATTATTTAAAATTTTTTAGCGAAGATATATTTATTTTAAATGAAATACTATTGAATGTGTTTTTAATTCAAATGTCGGAGAGATATTTAAAACTGCATCATCTTCAACTGTTTTATATCCTGTTTTTTTAACAGTGATCTTATATGTACCCGGTCCAAGTAGTGTATCACCCGGCGTAGTCTTTCCAGTATTTTTTCCGTTTATATAAATTGTTCCCCAAAAAGCTTCCCCTTTAACATTCAAAGACTGAATATTAATTTGCTGCCTGAAATAACATGTTAGCGATTTGCTTTCCCGGCTATTTAAATCCAAAGTTAATTCTTTACTTCCAAATTCGGAGCTTACAAACTTTATTTTATGCTTACCGGCAGTAACACTGCTTCTTACAATTTCACTTGTACCGGAAGCAATTTTATTTTTATCCACGAAAATATCTGCAGAAGGGACTGCATTCAAAGTTAATATTGAATTAGCTTTTGCAGGTGCAGTTTCAGGTATAAGATTCGCCAGAATATTATTATCACCGAAGGTTATATGGTAATTCGGTTCAAGCCATTCTTTGTATCCAGTTTTCCTTAAGACAATTGAATAATTCTTTACAGCCAATGAATCTTTTAAAAATGGAGTTTTTCCAACTATTTTATTATCAATTAATACTATTGCCCCACCAGGACTTGAATCTATAGAAAGGTTAGCGATGCTAACATTATTCTCTTTATTGCGGTTATTATTCAATAAAGTATTTTCGGAATTTTTTTTATTGTTAACCTGATTCTCCTGTTTATTACTAAAAGGTTTCATTAAAAATACATAAGCAGAAAAAAGAATAACTATTGTAACAACCAATGTAGCATATATGATCGTTTTCTTTTTCTTTTCATTTCCGCCTGTAAAAGCTCCACTATCAGATATTATTTTTGTCTTGTCATCACCAGGCTTTTCAGAGGTTTCAAAACGGTAAAGTTCAGACAGCATCTCGTTTATATTCTGGAACCGTTTTTCAGGATTTTTATCTATCGCTTTCATAATAAATTTTACCAGCGACTTTGGAACCCCCGGATTATATTTTTCAGGTGATTCTATTTTTCCTTCAATAATCTGCTTCTGAATATTATATTCGCCCGCTCCTTTTTCAAAAGGAGTTCTTCCTGTCAACATTTCATATATCGTCATTCCAATTGAATATATATCAGTTCTATTATCAATTTTCGAACCTTTTATTTGTTCCGGCGACATATAATACAAAGTACCGGCAGTCTGCGTAACAGTGCTTTGTTCTCCATGTTCCTGTATTAATTTGGCTAAACCGAAATCCATAACCTTTACAGTTCCGTCTTCGCATAATAGAATGTTATTCGGTTTTATATCTCTATGTATTACTCCTACTTTGTGTGCATGGTTTATCGCATTTAATAATTGTCTGACAATTTTAATAGTTTCATCAATTGAAAGTATGCCCTTTTCTCTTAACCATTCTGATACTGTTTTCGCATCAACATATTCCATAACCATAAACAAGCCGTTACCAGTCTCCCTTAAAGCAAATACACTGACAATATTTTTATTTTCCAATTTAGCTAAAGCTATTGCTTCGGTTCTAAAGCGCTTCAGAAAGCTTTCATTCCCTGCATAAAAAGGATCGATCATCTTTAAGGCAACAGTTTTCTCAAGGTTCATATCAGTTGCTTTATAAACAACTCCCATTCCCCCTCTGCCTATTACATCTAGAATCTTATAGTTATCTATTTTCTGTCCTACCATTGTATCCATTTATAAATTCACTACCTGTTTCTTAATATTTGTATTATATGAAATAAGATCCCTATATCGATTTTAATTATGAAGTTTCACTTCACAATCATTTATTAATTTTTCCACCCTTTGATTTCCCGGCTGGATATCCAGAGCCTTCCTGTAGAACTTAAGTGCATCTGCAAGTTTATTTTCATTTTTATATTTTTCAGCCTTGCTTATATATGAAGCCGCTATATTATTAATACCCTGGAGTGCACCCAGATGCATTGGTTCACGACTTAAAATTTTTTTATAAATAACCAGCGCGTCATCAAGTTTCTCCTCGGCATATAATTTATCTGCCTGCTCCTGAAGTGAGCTGAATGAATCAGTCCTTTTTTCAGTATCTTCTTGCCTATCGTCAGGTTGTTCTTTTATTGTTTTTTCAACCTTACCTGATTTGAAAAGATCCATTATATAATTTTGATACTTTATTCCGGCTGCAATAATTAATAAAAAAAATATAATCAAAAAAATCGGCATTATATATTTTTTTTTATTACGCGGTACCTCAACCGAACTTATTTGATCGGAAAATTTATTCTTTCCAATATTAATAACAATTACAGTAACATTATCTTTTCCACCTCTATCATTAGCTAAATTTATTAATTTACTGCATGAGTCCTTGGGTGAATATGTTGTAACAATTTGCTGGATTTCTTCCTTTGAAACACCGGCAAGACCATCTGAACACATTACATAACTTTGACCATTCTTAATCGCAATGTTATTAAAATCAACATTTACTTTTTGATTGACTCCCAATGCCCTTGACAACACTGATTTGGAAGGGTATGTTTCTGCTTCTTTTTCTGTTAATATCCCTTCTTTAACCATTTCATGTACTTTTGTATGATCTTCGGTTAACTGGACTATCTTCCTGGAATGATTATTTTCGATCAAATAAATTCTGGAATCTCCCACGTGTGCAATGAAACCTTTGTCTTGTTTTAAAACCAGAACCGTACAGGTTGTACCCATCCCTCTGAATTGTTTCAAGTCCTCGGATCTTTTAAAAATTTTATAGTTGGCTTTTTCAATTGCTTCTTTCAGCGATGTTAACAAATCTGAGGAACCGGAAAAATAAACATCGCGTATAGTATCGACTGCCATTTGACTTGCTTCTTTACCACCCGCATGTCCACCCATCCCATCAGCTACAATAAACAGCTGTCCCTTTTCAGAATAAAGATTAAAATCATTTGGAGGAAATTTACCCAGGCTATCCTGGTTTTCTACTCTTATCATACCAATATCTGAACTACCATAGTATGAGAATTTTAACTTTTCTTTATCAGTCATATTTATTCAAAATTTTATCACTATAAAGTCTTGTCAATTATTAAGATTTTGCAGTGGGATCTTAAGCGGGTTTTCAAAGTTGAAACCAAACAATTGGGGATTTTCTCCGATTACCGCGGCAGAAAATATATAAAAGACATAATTATAAGTTTCTTTTGGAATTTTATTTTTATACTTCTCAAGTAAATTCCAAAAGTTTCTATCTCGCGGATTTTCGGGCATTTTTCTAATGAGATTAATTATATTATATTCTCCCCAATTATAAGAAGCTATTACCAGCAGTCCTGACGCCTGGGCATCAGTATTATAAATATCACTAATATATTTGGCTGCAGCTGCTGTAGCCTTTATAAAGTTATACCTGTCATCACGAGGATCGTATGCCCTAACAGTTGCTAAGGGCCCTATAGCCAATCCATATTTTGCTGCGGTTTGCGGTATAAACTGCCAAATACCTTTTGCAATTCCATACCTGGTTTCAGGACCGACAATTTGATCCCTGAAGTCGCTTTCCTGCAAAGCAAGATAAAAAAATTGAGGTGCCATTCGTTGTTTAACAAAATCATCTACGACTACCTGGGAATAGTTATTTAAATCGGCTCTTTGAATCGCCTTGGGTAATCTATCGCTTGACTGCCATTTTTTAATATAGCTTTTTACTTCATCTAAAAAATCTTTTGGAACATTTAATTCGCATTCCCCGAAAATTCTGGCTGTTTGAACAATTAGTCTGTCTTGTTCATTCATATTGTATACACCCAGTTCATCAACCAGTTTATCGTAGTTATTCTCAAGTTGTTTATGTCTTTCATCAAATTTTTGAAGAGCATCACGGGTAGTAATATCGCTGCTGTTGGCGAGCTTGTCTTTAAAAGATGATATTTCAAGCTCTAAAGATTTCATATCATAAAAAATACTTTCAGCTAAAAGTTTTTGTTTGCTTTCTTTTATATGCTGATAAATAGAATATGCCGCTGCTGCCGCTGCAATTATACCGATAATAATAATTAACTTTTTATACTTTGATGTTTGTTTTTTCTTA
This sequence comes from uncultured Ignavibacteriales bacterium, assembly GCA_963723205.1. Lineage (GTDB taxonomy): Bacteria > Bacteroidota > Ignavibacteria > Ignavibacteriales > Ignavibacteriaceae > CAVQBP01. The sequence continues at coordinate 156,437 of CAVRQC010000047.1, read as the reverse complement.
ACAACTTTGAAGGCTTCCCGCATCATCCTGGTATGTTCACCCATTTCATGTTCACTTTTTGATTCATCAAAGTAATGCTGTATATAGCTGGTAACTGTTCCTCCGTCCGGCGAACTGGTTATTCCAGAGTGTGCTGGTTCCTTAGAGTTTTCAAAAGTAAATAGGACTATTGGACCATTTTTACCGAGTTCAAGTGATGTGGAATTTTTTATTTCAATTTTGTTAATTTTATCTCCATTTAGAAATGTACCGTTGCTGCTCTGCTTATCAATTACCCGCCACTTATTATTTTCAAGGCACACTTCAATATGCGTACGGCTCACGATTCCTTCATTGATTTGGATAGAATTATCTTCGGATCTCCCGATTGTAAATGATTTATCAAAAAAATATTCTTTCTTTGAAGTATTCCCCTTTACAATTTTAACTTTAATTAATTTTGCATCGGGATTGAGTGCATCCGATATTTTGGTGTTGTTCATCAAATTATATCAGTATTAAATTTATTTTTTAGTTTTTGGATCAAAACTCAGCATTATTCTAAGAACCTGAGGTCCAAGAGTCTGCCGGGTCTTTTTTGTAAAAGATGCCGTAAGCTTATAAGCTGTTTTTTCAATTAAAATAAAAATCTGGTGCTGGTAAATTCTTACATCATCAAGGGGAAACCAGGAAAAAATTGCTTCATATGCATCCATTCCGTTATTAAGCTTTATTTCTCCTCTTTTTAATAAAGTGCAGCTTTTCAGTTCCTCTTCCAATGTTTTTATTTGCCAATCGGCGTAATCCATTAAATTCTCAAAAGGGAGATCCGGATCAACATTTATAATAACATTATGCTGAATACCATCTGTAACCGGACCAGTTAAAGTGTAAATTGTTTTATCCTGCCAGTCCTCAAGCATGTTAATGGTAAAACAATCTGCCAGGAAAGGTCTTGTTTTAACTTCAACTTTCTTATTTTGTTGAACCGGCTGCTGCTGCTGAGTCTGCTGTTTAGTTATTTGATCAGCAGATTGTCCGGTATTTTTCTGCTCTTCATCTTTGGCAGAATCATCTTTGTCCGGATTATTTTGAAACTGCCGGTAGTAATCTGGAATTTTCATAATATTGAACGAATTAAATTATATACCAATAAAATTAAGATCTCGGAGTTAAAGTAACAATTTCACCTTCAGAAAAACATTGGTTATCTATACTTTGATCCAGCTTGTAAAAATTAATTGGGCAGAGCATATGTTCTCCCATTAATTGGTAGTCTGCGGTGGATGGTTCTCTTCCAACACCATTGCTTGCAAGAACAGAAACATTTGAAACAGAATGGATACTTTCGCTTATTGCATTCTCCCACCTACTGTTATGAGATCTGTTATCAGTTTCAGCTTTACAATGAGCAATTTCATGGAAAGCTGCACAAGCCAAGTTATTCGACATTAACTGCTGCCAGTTTGAAGCCCCGAAGTTTTGTCTGGCATCACTAAATACACAAGCAGTAACAGGAAAAGAAACACCCGCTATTCCCGGAACTGAAAGGCCGCTTAACTCCCCGCTGCTGTTTAATACTCTTTGTTGCTCATTTACCCAACTATTAGGAAATTCCTGGCAACGGACTTGCCGGAGTGCATCCATCAGTACAAATTCAGGTCTTCTGTCTACTGAACTTGACGGATGTGAATCATGAATTCTTGTAGTGAAATATACAATCGGTTCATGCATTTCAATATGTACTGATGAGAAGTCAGGGCTGGTTGGATTATCAGCTTGAGCTGGAATCTGTACGACATTAATATTTAAATTTCTTGATGGAAGGTGTGGTATATGATTTTTAGCTTGATTCACCAATTCAGTAAGCTTTGTTCTAAAGCCATCAAATATACTTTGAACAACTGCAGAATCAGGTCCCGGAGCTTGAAGAGAAGCGCCAGTACTTCCTTCAGCAGCATTGATTCTCAACGGTTTAACGACAAAATAATATATATTAAAATTAGCCATACAATTGAAAAACTTTTATAGAGTTACTGCAGTTCAAATGATTCAAGATATTCATGAATTTCAGGAATTGTCATTTGAGAGTACTTCCATAGAAGAGTACTATGCTGTTCAAAAGGGTGACGCAAGATAGTTGTCCACCTATGCCACAAATGATGATGAACTGTCGGTTCAACAATCATCTGGCCAGCTGAACCAGCCGGTGCTTCGAACCTGTTTACATGAGGATTCTTCGTTGCATGTGCTACTGTTTTATGCGCATCTATTCTGCACTGTGGACAATACTGAACAAGACTGTCTCTTAGTGTAGCGGCAAAACCATTATCATTGGCTCCCGCCGAACAGGCATATAGAATAACTTTAACATCAGGTGAAGCAATTCTTGAAATTGCCAATGCCAGAGCATCTGTGTCGGACATTGAAGTATTTCTATACGACATACCTGTATTCGTTCTGAAACCCAGTTGAATTCCGTCTGGCCAACCGTGACAAAATAGTGCTATTATATTCTTTTCCTCACCGGAAGGCAAACTGTCCAACGCTTCCAAAACCCGTCTCTTCATATGTACAGCAGATACAGGATTTTTTATATGGCCATTTACTTCAGTACATTCACCATTATTAATTATATAAGTTGATTCAATAGGAGCAAAATTGTAATAAGAAAAATAAAATGACTCCGGCATAAAGGCTCCGCCAACATCGTTTATTCTGTCAGGCTTATTACATCTCAATCTGAAGCTCACAATATCATTTCTAATAACAATACTGTTTGCATCTTCACTTTCTCTATCCAGATTCCTAACTCTTCGGCCTAATGATCGATATAATCTATCATCGGGATCAGTCCATCCTTCATCACCATGAGCACATCTTCTATGTTCCGGAGTAGCACACATTTTTTACTGCTTGTTTTTAAATTTATTAGAAATTTTACTTGTTAACGCGGGATTTACTTCACCGGTTACCGTAAGATTATTTTTCTTTTGAAAATTTTTAATTGCTTCTTTTGTCATATTCCCTAATTCACCGTCAATCCTCCCAGCATAAAATCCAAGGTTCTGAAGTTTCATCTGGATTTCATGGGTGTTATTATCATCTTCAAAATCCTGAAGCTGTAAAATTGTACTGTAAGAAGCTTTCTCGCCCTTTTTGAGCCATACCAACAATTTAGCCTGAAGAATATTAATTGGAAATTTAGCTTTAATTAATCCTTCACTATCAGTATTTCCGCTGATAACTTTTTGTCCAATCCGGATTTCATATTTTTTATTTACAAACTTATTTCCATTATGATCTTTCAATACAATTTTTATCTCTTTTTCTTCATCATCATTTTCATTGGAATCAGAGTCCTCTTCTTCATCATCTTCAAGTATAATATTGAACGGACCAGGCGAAATATCCCCAACATTATATCTTCCATCACCATCAAATGATCCATTTCTTTCAGTTCCATCAGCACTGATCAGTTTGAAATTTCTATTTGCAGCCGGTTCGTTATTATCATATACCCATTCAATTTCAATAAAATCTTTAAACTTTAGCAAACCGGAATCAGAAGATTTTCCATTGGTAACAATTCGGAAAAAATATTCCGGCCACTGATATCCTTTTTCACTTTCTTCATGTGTGGGAATGTCATCTGTGTCTTCTACATATTGAAATTCCCAATTTGCTTCAACTTTTTTATTTTTAATTATTACCGGAAATTTTGTAATGAAATCATGCACACCATCAGCATCGTGTTCCCATATTTGTAATTCAACTTCATTACCGTCTGCCAAACCCTCTATATCTGCTGTCATTTTTAGTATATCACCACGATGAGCTTCCTGTTTATCCCATTTCAAATTTTTTATCTGTATAGGAGGGAACAAATGTAAACCATTTGATTTCTTTTCTAACCCAAGTTTTGATAGTTTTGCTTCTGCATACAATTCATTTTTTGCTTTTTCGGGAACTGTTATCTCCGTCCAAAATTTATTGCCGGACATTTTCTTCTTGATTGTGTTAAAAGTTTTCCCTGACTTATCTGTAATTTTAACAGCTATGTCGGAATTGTTACCAATAAATTTAGTGCAGACTTCCAGACCTACCTTTCCTCCCGGTGTTGCTGCATTATGCATCCATAAAACTTGTTCGATTGTTGATTCAAGTTTTACCTTATAAGTCTTTCCGGTTTTAGCTTTGTGTTGGGTCATAATTTTTATCTCTTCAAAATTGTTGTCCCTGGAACAGCAATTTGTTTTTTGCAGCAGATACTTTTCCAGCTAACCGGTAATTTATCGTCTTTTGCTATAGAATTTGATGAAGTGTTTATGGTGCATCCCATTCCGGAAGCAAGCGGCTGGGGAGAACAGACCGGATCTTTAAATGATTTTACCTTAACTTTATTTCTAACCTCATCGGGTAAATCCCAATTAATTTTAAAAATATCTCTCAATTTTTGCACTGCGTTTTCAGGATCACTCCCGGGAATAAAGGCAGCATTACTAATGCTTAATGTCGATGCAAATTTCCAGAATCCGAATTTTTCATCCGGTTCTCTTTTGTTAGTGCCTGATCTCAATTGAAACCCTTTATATCGACTATCAAAGTCATCGCTTTTTGATAGATTAACGAGTGCATTGTTAAACGGAGCCCATTGTCCATAGAAATAAGCCCCTGCAATTAACTGAAGACCATTGTCTCCATTTTGATTTAAATCCCGTACTAGTTGACAAATGAGATGTGTTGGATACATATAATAAGGCATTCCTACTAATAAATTTACTTTCCCAACGGTTACTCCCTTTTTCTTCATTAATCTATAGAGAACAATCCGGGCCAGCATTTCCGTTGTACCTTCATCAAAAACCGATTTAAGATTATCCTGCATATCTCTGGTAGAGTCGACACTTTCAGTAATATCATTGCGCTGATCGATATTGTTTCCAAGTCCTGCAACAAGATTCCATAATTCATTATTACTATGTAAATCCCACTCCATAAACCCCTGGCGCCTGATTGCAAACATATGGATTGGCTCATGAATTAATATCATACAGAGGTCTTCCTTATCGAGGTAAATAACTTTCTCCGGAAGGTACATAGCTTTGTTTTCCGGTCCATCCGTTGTAACCAGAGCTAAATCACGGGCTATGTTAACGGCATCCGATGAGGTTTTATATGATGCAAATGCATCCAGCCCGGCATCGGTTTTTTGAGCATCTAACAGATTGGGAGATTTTTTAATTATACTTACACGGTCTTCCGCAGGGTAATTAAACAGATTTTGAATGAGTTGTAAAACCTGTACTCTTTTGTCTTCATCATCGGCAGCGTCATTTGAAAATATCTGGCTGAAATTATCTTTTGTTGCTCCGGAAAGGGATTTATCCGTTTTAATTTCATTTTTATGATCGATAATATCCCGGTGCACAACTCTGATAAAATTTTTCTCTGGTTCATCTAGTTGAAGATAGGGTTTTCTTGCAATAGAACTGAACCGGTAAGCAAGCGAAAATCTAACGGATTCATATTTAAAATAATTTTTATCAGGTTTCAGCGCTACAATATTTCTAGGCTGAACACCTCCCGGGGAAATTTCGTTAATCAGAGTTTTTATTTCATCTTTTATCTCATCAAAAGTTACCGCTAGATTATCAGGCGGTGGACCCGACTGGTTACTTCTATGATCAATGTATTTAAAATCTTTCCCAGCAACGTTAGCATCCGAACAGCCTGTTTTCCCTTCAACATATCTTCTCCGCATGTCCATATTAAGCTCTTTTCGGATTACATTTTCCGTTACAGTAAGTTTGTTATTTTTATGAGGTATTTGCTTATCATCCAGAAATTCTATCAAGCTGTTACGATTTGTTAAATCGATTACGGCTCCAACTCCTTCAATAGTATCAAACTCCTCCCTATTATACCCACCATACCGGTCTATTATATTACCCTTAAGCTTTTTATCAGTAATCATATTCAATACCGAATCTTTATGAAAATTACTTCCTCTTTTAATAACATCGTATTCTGCATTCATGCCTAACTGAAAACGCCTTGCATGTATCATCTCATGAGCAAACGCAATAAAGAAAGGTGTTTCTATATTTGGGGGAGTATCACCCCCCTGGCAGGCTTCGATAACCGGTACATTAATATTATTTATTTTATGAGATTTCTTATCATTGTGAAGAGCTACTATATATTCATCCCTATCGAATTTTTTCATTTTCATCACATTAAAATAATAATGCGATTCGCATCCGCCGTTGCTTGCCCCTATGATATTATATAACCATTTCCTTACTGCAAAATCTAAGATATTTTCCTGGATAGCCGGTAGTTTTGGTTTTGCTCCCATAAGACCTCCCGGAGGCGGGGGTGCTAATCCTTGACCTGGAGGTGGAGGCGGGAGACCATTATTCGGAGGCGGAGGTGGTAAATTATTCAGCGGCGGTGGAGGAGCGTTATCCTGATCCCCCTGCTGCAACTGTTGACTTGCTAGTTGTTGTGCAGCTAGTTCAGCTGCCTGTCTTGCTTCTTCTTGAACCTGTCTTCGTTTCTCTGCAAAGTATTCTTCTATTTCACCTTTCCTTGTTTGGTCATAGTCATTAGGAATATCTTTTTCCTGAAAATAATCTAAATAGGCTTCACACGAGTTTAAATATTGTGTTATGTCCGCATCGGCCTTTAGGTTATTAAATTCCTGGTCTTGTATGTACGGTTGAAATCCGATATTTATTTTTTGATGATAAAAATAATCGGTTAGATAATCCGTCACCACTTTCTTTGTAGATTTAAATTTATTTTCTATTGAATAATCATCTTTATAATCATTGCTAACTCCTACACCGGCAATATCCTGATGATAATCGAAAACAGGAAAAATCATAACTTTTTTATCCCGATTTGCTTCAATGTCGGAAACATCTTCAATAAGTGTTTTGCCGATTCTAGAAAGTGAACAAATCTGGTATAAAGTACGCCGTATAGTCGCCGGAAAATCCGGGAATTTTATAGAAGGGTCTCCCTGTTTACTATCCTTGAAAAGTCTTTCACTGGCAGGAGGTTCACAGTCTTTTATGATTAAGGCAGTTTTGTCCGCCATAATTTTTTCAACCAGAGGAGAACCGGAAATTGTTTGATTAATTCCCGTTTCAGCTTTTTCCGGTGATTCGGCTTTTTTCACAATTTTTTCAGCAGAATCTTCTTCCTTTATTTCATCTGTATGCGATATACTTCGAAATTCATCCTCATTTGAGGATATCCATACTTCCAAGTAAAGATGTATCAAACTCGATACAAAATTCTTATCCGTATTCCTTTCTTTTTTTCTCTCCTCCTTGCCGGACTCATTTACACTTACATTTAAAGAAGGCAGTTTCTTTATTTGATCTTCATCAAGAGTTTCTTGGTAAATCACTTTATCGGGCTTATCATCTTTGCATCCTCTTATTCTAAGAAGCATACTCTTTATGTCTAATATATTTTCAATCTGCAGCTTAATCGCAAGTATATCTTCAAAAGGAACGAACCACTTATCACATTCTTCTATTGATGCAGAAATTTCATTTGTAATTTTTAACAGATCAACTTTTTCTTTACTTTTCTTAACCGGTTTAAGTGATAAAATTAAGACTTGTTCTACCTCGTTCGGCCGGGACTCAGAATAGTATTGATGACAAGTAATGCTTTTATCAAGATTATCTTCTTTAACATTTATCACTCCGTCCCAAAAAATATATCTTACAGCCATCTAAAATATTCTTTTTTAATTTTACTTATAAAGGGATTTGATCTTATTTTTTGTTTGTTCATCAAGTTCGCCGGAAGGTTGTAAATTGTTTTTCTTTTGAAAGGTTTTTAGTTCTTCGATCATTTTATCATTTAGTCTTCCATCAATAGGACCAGTATAAAATCCGAGATTATTTAAACGACCCTGAATACCTGATATCCTGTCATCAGGATCCATATGCCCTATCTTCAAAATCCAAACTAATTTTTTATCAGGATTTTTATCATCCCACAAAATTAATTTTCCTTTTTGTATTTTTGGGTGGATCCTCATTTGCAATTGCCCGTTGTTATCTGTCTTTCCTTCTTCTTTTTTTCCTCTAACTTCAAGTTTATAATTTAAATTTTTATAAGGTTCATTCTGAATATTTTTTAGATTAATACGAATGAAAGCTTCAAGTTCACCTTTCTTAAAGGTTTGTTTTTTATGAGCGCGAGCACTAAGAGAAGATGCGCTGTTTTTTGAAGGGATAAAAATTTTATCCCCCGGTGCAAGTATCTGCGGTTCAGGTCTTTTTATTCTTAATTCTTTATTTTTAGGGTGATTGTAAATACTTTTCCAGTCATTAAAATTATATTCATATGCAATACTCAGCAGTGATTCACCCTGCTTAACTGTATGAGTTTGAGACATATTATGTTTCTCTGGCAACTTTTTTTAAATTAGGGAAAATAATCCGGTAAAAACCCGGAGGAACTTTTTCTTCTTTTTTATAGCCACTTCCGTTTAATTTACCCTTTCGCACCGATCCATCGGACAGATAAATAATATAGTCTTCATTGCCAATTGGTTTATCATCGTCATCAAGGAGTTCGATCTCAATATAATCTTTATACATAAGCAAACCGGATTGTGCGGTACAGTGTTCAACTATTACTCTGAAATAAAATACTGGCGATGAATATTTATTATTTACTTCAGCACCGTCGGGGTCGCCATCTTCTTCGTCGGTATACTTAAATTCCCATTCCGTTTCGACCTTTTTACTTTTAACTTTAGCTTCTGAAGTAAATACGATATAATCGGTTCGTTTAAAATCCCTTCTGTACACTTCAAATGTAGCCGGTGTTCCATCCTCATATCCTTCCACTTTAGCGGAAAGTTTCACCTTGTCACCGATATCAACTTTATCTTTTGACCATTTAGCATTACTAACATAAAACAACTGTACTTTACATTCCCCTTCTTTTAATGTATCTCTTCTTATTTTTCCATCAGTTCTAATATTTGAATGAGAATCTTTGTCATTTGTATCGGTAAATTTATAAGGTATACCACTTACTGGATTACCCGCTTTGTCAACTATTTCAAATTCAACCCAATTTTTTTCTTTTGTCGTCGCTTCCACATTATCAGACAAAGCAGTTTTAGCACTCGCTGAAGCAGATGAAGCTCCTGAGGAACCGGCACCGCCGCCGCCGCCGCCACCCGGTGATAAATCACCTATTAAAACTGTCATACATCCCATCGCAATTGTATCCGGAGGTCCTACACAAGTTAGCATATCTCCGACTCTTGCTCCAGGCATACCACCAATTAAAACACCAACGCTGCCTAAAGAAACTGGTCCGCCCACATGCGGTATAGGAGGAACACCTGGAGTCATCATCGGGCAAACATGCATATCACCTACTCTTGCTGCAGGCATGCCACCTATTAATACAGTGGGAAGACCTAAAACAATACTACCGCCATGTGCGGTCATATCACCCATTCTTGCTGCCGGTTTACCCATAAATTATTCCACTTTTTTATTTAATATATTTTTATGCTATTGTTAATTAATCATTACCATTCCTGCTTTCAACGTAGCAGAAGCACCGCCTTTAAAGTCTGCTGAAATCCCTCCTTCGACTTTCGCAGTCAAACTGCCTTTTGCTTCCAGATTCATACCTGCTTCGATCTTTAAATCCATATCACTTTTTGCTTCGAAATTCATTCCTTTCATTTTAAGATCCATTTGAGCTTCTTCTGTTATTTTTCCCTTTGCTTTTACTTCAAAATCATTATCAACTTCTACTTTCAAATTTTGTGATTTAATATTTATATCCCCCTTCGGGGCGAGCATATCAATGCTGCCTTTCTTGGTCTCAACAACAAGCTTATTATTTTCAATATCAAGTAAAAAATGATTATCTCCTTTTTTATCCGACAGCTCAATTTTTTCTTCCCCGCTTTTATCCACTATCTTAATGAAATGCTCTTCTTTGCTTTGCGCGGTTATGCATTCATTTTTATGATCAATCTTGACAAAATATAATTTTTTATCATTCTCATCTTTTCCTTTACTCTGAATGGTTATATTGTCATTTTCATCGTCAATTATTATCTGGTGGCCATCTTTACTTTTAACAACAATATTCTTATTCTTATCATCCATTGTAAGCATATGTTTATCTTTTGTAACAATTTCTATCTTGTCATCTTTGTCATCAAACAGCATTTTATTTTTATCAGGTGTAGTAAATGAAATCTGGGTCTCTTTTGACTTATCATCCAGAATAATCTCATTCCCTGCAGCCGTTCTGATTATATTCTGCATTTTATTTTTGGAAACGACCGGTGATGCCTGCGAAGGGTTTGGAACAGTACCTAATCCGATAGGTCTGTCTACATTTCCATCCACACAAGCCCACAATAATTCCGTTCCTTTGTGGTTAGGGAAATGCGTTCCGTAACCCGAACCGGTATAATTCTGCACCAAACGAATCGGCATTGTTGCTTCACCTTTTGTTTTATCGCTTATATCAAAAAGCATTTTTGCTTTATACCTGCCATAATCATCAATAAATGCATATTCATCACTGGTACCTGATTCTATTTTCGCACTCATTATTCCCGATATTTTGGGAACAGGTGTATTTCTTGGTGGACGGTAATCAATATCAAAAGGAATTGCACTAAATTCACATTCAAAATGAGGTTTCGGTTTTTCTCCCGGAACCAGCAGACCAAATAAGCCATGTTGTGAACCTCTTACTGATATATTTATAATTATATATTCTGAGTTCCAGTCTTCGCGGAAATGCTTCTTTAATTTAAACCGGTACCCTGCCCTAAGCAGCCGGTTGTCACTTAATCCGGAAAATAATTTGCTTCCACTAATAAATTCCTGATTCCGAATTTTTGCAAGAAATTCGGCATCTTTTTCATTTTCAAAATTGTCCCCAAAGTCATAAAATTTCCCCGGCATTTTGGAATTTATCTGGCTTTCACCCATTAGTTGTTTTTCAGGGAACATGTAATTGTAGTCTTTCAGCTGTATAGCACCTGTCACAACTTTCTCAGTGCAATTAATATTTATTACTGTTTCAGCATCACCAAAGACATCTTTATTTTCATTAAATTCTAATTCTTTCGATGAATGAATCATAGGAAGTTTTGAATTTGTATCCGTAAAAACAACCATATCAGAACCGCTGCTATGATCGAAGTAATAAAAGATCCCGTAATGTTCCAATTTTCTATTCAGAAAATTAAAATTTGTTTCTTTATACTGTACAATATATTCCTGTTCAGGATATTGACTTTTTAGATCAATTTTAAACGCACTTCCTTTTAAACCGGCATCGGAAAGAACTTCTTCAATCAATTTGTCTATTTTCATTTTCTGGTATACTTCATTCTGATAAACAAGGTTTAATCTCCATAGTTTAGGTACTAAAACCAGTTTATAAAAAGCATATTCAGGTGTTCTTCCGTTCTGTTCAAAATTTGAAATAATACCCTCGATTTTTTCAGGTTCTTCATCGCCACGTACAAAAGTTAATGTAGCAGGTTTATTCAAAATTTTTGAAGAATCAAGAGCCGTATCCTTTGATACTATTTCAATGCGGTATTTAAATAATCCCGAGATTTTTTCTTCTCCTTCAAAAGACAAAACATTAATAGATTCTTCTTCAATCTCGGATAGATGAATTCCGAAATATGCTTGATTAGCGGTTTGTTTAAACATTCGTTTACCTATTTAATTATCAATGAATAATGAACAATTAACAATTGTTAATTGTAAATTTTTAATTAAACTTATATCTGAAAGAACCATCCTTTGCTTTGGACACACCAAGTTTGGTAGGATTTTTACCTTCAGCCATAAATCCTAACAATTGAGCGGATATTTCGGGAGCTAATTTTCTATCCACAATTGCATCAATATTTCTTGCACCGGTTTCAGCCCTTGTACATGATTCAACGATATCATCAATAACTGCCTTATTAAATACCACTTCAAGATCCTGGTTCTGAAGTAAACGTCTCTGAATTTTGCCTAATTTCAGTTCAACAATCGGTTTCATTGCTTCTTTAGTCAGAGGAAGGAATATAATTGGCTTTACCCTCCCTAAAAATTCAGGTCTGAAATACTGATTCATGTAAGGTCTCAATTCTTCAAGCAGGTCATCAGGTGAAGTCATCCCTTCATTATATTTCTGGAATAAGACATCGGATGCAAGGTTTGAGGTCATAAAAATAGTTGTATTCGAAAAGTCAATATTTCGTCTGTCTGCATCCTGGAGCATTCCCCTGTCGAAGATCTGCATAAATAAATCTGTAACCGATGGATTAGCTTTTTCAATTTCATCTAAAAGAACAACACAGTATGGACGTCTGCGAACCGGCTCGCTTAAAGCACCCCCTTCCCCGTAACCTACCAATCCGGGATCAGCTCCTATTAATCTTGATGTATTATATTCATTCTGATATTCGGTCATATTTAAAGTAACCATAAATCTTTCATCGCCGAATAATACTTCGGCAACAGCTCTTGCAAGCTCTGTTTTTCCAACACCACTGGGACCGACCAGCAGAAACACTCCGATTGGCCCTTCTTCTTTTTTTATTCCGACCTTAGCGCCTCTTATTACATCGGCAATCTGTTTTATTGCATGATCCTGCCCGACTACTCTTTTCTTCAAATCATCTTCAAGCTGAAGTAAAGTAGTCATTTCATCTCTCGTCATATTCCCGACTTTAATTCCGGTCCAGGCTTCAATAACTTCGGCAACAGTGTTAGCAGTTACTTCTGCAAAAACCTGCGGTCCTCCATTCTGCATTTCTTTCAGTTCCCCTTTCACTTTTTCAATTTCTTTAATGATCTCCGGGTCATCATTCTTTTTCCCTTCACTATCAAATTTCTTTTTCCTTAGCTCCATTAACTTCCTGGTTAGTTCACTTTCTTTAACCCACTTATCTTCATTAGTTTTGATTTCGGATTCCAATTTTGATTTTTGATTTTTCAAATCTGTCAGTACTTCCTGATCTATAACAAGATCCAAATCGGAATCTTTTTGTTGAGTATTTATTGCCATATTAATGGATTTAAGATGACTTATCATTATTTCTAATTTCGGCGGCTTGCTGGTTAAAGACATTTTAACACGTGTAGCTGCGGTATCAAGAAGATCAACCGCTTTATCGGGCAACTGTCTTCCGGCAATATATCTTCTAGATAATTTAACCGCCGCTTCCAGGGCTTCGTCAGTAATATGAATGCCATGATAAGCTTCATACTTGGTTTTAATTCCTCTAAGCATTAATATTGCTTTATCATCTTCAGGTTCACCTACATGTATGGGCTGAAATCTTCTTTCAAGGGCTGCATCCTTGGCAAAATATTTATTATATTCCAAATAAGTAGTTGCAGCAACAGCTCTAAAAGTACCTCTTGCAAGTGCAGGTTTCAGCAGATTGGCTGCATCACCACCTCCGGCTGAAGCGCCGGCTCCAATTAATGTATGAGCTTCATCAATAAAAAGAATCGCCGGTTTAGGCGAGTCGGTTATTTCCTTAATTACCGCTTTCAATCTTTTTTCAAATTCACCCCTCATTTTTGTACCGGCTTGAAGTGCACCCATATCGAGTGCAAATATCTGGTTATCTTTTAAGATATCGGGTACTTCGTTATTAGCAATTTTTATGGCCAACCCTTCGACTAAAGCTGTCTTCCCTACTCCCGGCTCACCAAGTAAAATAGGGTTTGATTTTTTTCTTCTTGAAAGAACTTCAATAACCTGGATGATTTCTTCATCCCTTCCAAGAATAGGATCGATTTTCCCTTCTTTTGCCTGTGCTGTTAGATTGGTAGTATAAAGGTCAAGAACTGTTGCATCAGCAGGCAATTCCCGAGCTTCTTCCTGTGAAATTACTTCGGAAGAAACCGAAGGTTCTTCAATTGAACCTTTTATAATATTGTAAAATTCTGTTCGGAGTTCTTCCTGTTTTATCGGGGAGAGTATATCAAGCATTTTGCTGGTTATTACCTGCTCTGATGAAGAAAATACCTCGAACAATGCACCTGATCTTATTTTGGTTTCATGATGATGAACTGAACTTGTAATCCAGGCTTGTTCAAGTAACTCGGTAAGAAGCGGTGATAATTTTGGTCTTCCCGAGTTGCCTGATTCCATCTCAGCGAGATTTTTATTTATTATTGCCTGAACATCACCGGAATCAATCGCATAATGTTTCAAGATTAAAGGAACATCCCCCTGACCGTCTTCAAGCAGAGCAGTTAAAAGATGATCAAAGGTTATTTCATAATGACCTCGGTTTATTCCAAAGCCAGTAGCTGTATCAAGATTACGGATTAGGTAATTGTTAAGCTTAAGAAGCAGCGATTTTAAATCTTTACCTTGCATTATTAGTCTCCTAAAAATTTATTAAAATTTCTGTATTGTGTAATTGAAAGCTGATTATTTTTAATCCCGCACCTTATAAAGAAAGGGCTTAAATGTCCCCAAGGATCCGGAATGCTGAAAATTAATAAGATAATTCTTCGAAGAATTTTCGATTCAATTATATTGTAAAAAAAAGGAGATTTATCACTTCGGTTGAAATGATAAGAGAACTTTTAGGTTAGCCTCGATTTAGGAGAGGTTCTTGGCAGTTAATTCTTCATATCCTAAATGAACATTAATATCTCTTTTTTTAGGCTTTCCAAGCCAAAGCGTAGAGCCAAGTTTTAATCTTTCATCATCCCAGGAAATCATAACTACTGTATCGGCTTTTACTTGAAATTGAAAATCAAATTCCAGCCCATCATTTAAATACATCTTTAGTAATTCGACCAAACATTTTGAGTTACGCGTTCCCGGTAAAAAATTTAAATATTCTTCGAAAGTTATCGGTCCGATTTTAATGCATATTCTGCTCATATAATCAACAGTAGATTCACCAACAAAACTATTTTCACCCAATCTATAATCATCTTCACCAATATAAGGAATATCTGAAAGTCTAATCCACCGGGGTACAAATTCTTTTATTTCCATATTGTATTTAGGGAAAAAAAAGTGTAAAAGAATTTTTAATCCGTTTTTATTTCTTACACGCTGACTAAATAATCCTGAAAATTTTAACAGTGCAAAATTATCAATTACAGATTCTTGTATTTTGGAAAAGAGACCACGACCGGTAAAGGAATTAATCCGTTCAACGACTCTGTTATTTATATCCCTATTTAAGAAAAGATAAAATCTATATTTTTTCCAAGATTGATAATACAGCCAATAAAACCTGTTATTAAATAGATCATAAAAACTTTTAAGCGGGACATTACCTTCACCTAAAATTCGAAGCTGTATTGCAACCTGCTCATGATAACACCTGGGTATTGGTGAATTGATTCCATATAATCCTAAAAAATTCAGAATAAATTCGACTTCATCTTCCTTAAACTTAACCGCTCTAATATCCTTTGGCGGGTATTCATAATTTTCATGCGGACGGAGCTTAATTCCTGTTTGTTCAAAAAGGAAATCTTTCCGGTTTGGAAATTTCCTTTTTGTAATTAGTTCGCATAGCCATACAGCCTGCCAAACATGGTAGGAAGGACCATCCTGAATCAAATCCCGGATTATACCGGAAGTATTTGTCCCATTATCGGCTGCCATGTGTAAGACTTACCTGTTCCTATTTCGCTTATTTTTAAAAATATAAATGAATTAAGTGTTACGTACTGACTTAAAAATGCATTAAGCAGCATACCCATCAAATTTATTTCCCCCTCGCCATATTCAAATTCTTTCGGATCAACTTCAATATGAAATTCAATCCCTCTGATTAATCCCTGATTTATAACTTTGCTTATAACTTTTGGCTGATGTACTTTTTTTATACCGTCTATTCGTTTTTTATTTGAGCTGTTATGTTTTTTATTCCAGTTATAGAGATTTAAAACACTTTTAAATGTTTCAGTATCGGCAAGTGTATTAAAACTGAAAGAGAGGTGGGATATTAAAGACCATAAATAATTCTGTCTTGTGGGGCATTCAAAAACTTCGGAAGGTACAGTGATATTTTCAGCATCAACTCCCGGTGGGAAGTCCAGTGGCTGATGTATTGCTCCAACTTCCAAATAAGCCGGAGGTAAAAATCCGTTTGACAAGGTTGCTTCAATACTTAACGTTTCTTTAGGAAATGTTTCTAATTCCATACTCGGTCCGAATAACCTTATATAAGTTTCGGACATATCGCTTTGAAGGGGTCTTCTGAAAATTGAATAAAATCTCTTGTAATTATATTCCGGACTGCTTGAATCCAAAATATCATGAGATGTTGTAGGAATATAAATATACTGCTCTGTTCTGTCTTCACTAATTCCGTGAACTTTATCAATTGAATAAATCTCCCTGCTCTTTCTGCGGTAAAGATCAGGAATAATATAATACTCGGGAAGTCTTTGTGTAACAGGAACTTCCTCAGTTGAACGAGCAAAGAGGTTTATTATCGGGACACAATTTATTAAAATATTGCTTTTATCCGGCCAATTTTCCTGGGTGAGTTTTTTATCAAAATCTATTTTAATTTCGATTATAGATGATTCGCCTGTAGCTTCAAATTGATCCAGACCAAGAATGTCAAGGAAGAAAAACTTTTCGGGGAATGAAAAATATTCCTGAAGCAATCTAAATCCGGAAAAAGTCCTGTTCGAATATGGAAGTATCGCATATTCTTCATCATCATTATTTAAACCGGCAGAAAGTTCCGGGGAACCGATTTTAAAACTTTCAATTTTCTGAAAAGGAGATTCTTCATTAATAAACTCTCTAATAGAAAGAGAAGTTACATACCTGTTTAAATAAAGATGCAGATTATGCTTTACGGAACTTGAACCATGCAAAAATATTTGAAACCTGTCCATCTTTAACGATTTATAATCAACATTTCTTTCAAGCTGTAATTGAATGACTAGTGAAGAATAACCGTAAGCAGAATCAACAATTTTAACATTCTCCAGATGAATAGGGTGTACAACGAGTTCTTGAGTAGTACGAAAAATAAAATCTGCAGCTTCTTCCTTTTCGGTAATGTGGCTGCTTTCACTTGGTCCGGATTGTACTTTATATTTTACTTTATACTTTCCGGATTGTGTTTGTACTTCGCTACCTCTTTTTATAGTTACCGGTTCCGTAAGCGCACCGGTTTTAATTTTTGCCTGAAGGATTGCACACGAAGGGAATGGTTTTAATAAATGGGGAAACAAAATTTCTAAGACTCCCCCGGCAATTTCCGGAAATTCATCATCCAGTCTTTCATGGATTCTTCCGGCAAGAAAAGCAAAACCTTCAAATAGCCGTTCTACAAAAGGATCCTTTTTTTCCCTTTCACTTAAACGTAGTTTTGAACCAAGGGTAGGATGCTTCTTGCTGAATTCATTTCCTTCAACTTGAAGGAAATTGTATTCCCTCTCGAAATATTTATCCAGACTCATTTAGTATCCTTCTGTTTAATTACCTTAGTCCAGCCTGTCGTGGAGAATTCTGTGATAAGTATTTCCTTATTTGGATTCTCCTTAATCTTTATTATTATTTTTAAAGAAGCTCTCAACATTTTTTGGTCAAACTCCGATTCCTCAATTCTAACCTCTCCAATACGAGGTTCATATTTTAAGATAACATTTCTTAATTCTTTTTTAAGAGATTCAACCGGGTTACCCGAATCAACATAAAGTTGAAGAATATCAGGCATACCGAAATCGGGTAAATGTAATACAGAACCTTTTCTTGTAGAAAGGATCATCCGCAGATTTTCGATTATACTTAAACTTAATTTTTGATCTTCAGAAAGGTTATCAAATTGAGTAACATCTGTTTCATCGGGGTTTGAATTCTCAGATACAAACTGACCAACTAAAAGATTGTAAAGACTTAAACTGCTCATAAATAAGTTAATTATCCCTAATAAAAACAGACAAATTCAAAATAATTGAATGAATTTCAGAACGAATGAATGTATTACTCCCTAGATAGAACGATTTTAATTATTCTATTAATTCAACTACACCAATACAAAAATAATCTTTAGCAGTAGCTTACCAGCGGAAAAATGAAGCTATTTAAATTCCATTAAATGCAGGTAAGTTACGCTAAAGTTCTTTGGATTATCATCTAATCAATTTATTTACGAGCTCCAAAGAATGGTTGATCATGATGCATTGTAGATCCGGTCAGATGTTCCCACTCATATTCTTGAGCGGCAATATTTACCTTTTCAAGGTGACCTGTTTCATCACCGCTCTCATCAAATGACGAAGGCATATAATCAGTTAACGAGGCAATCCTAGCATTTGTTAACGTAAATTTAAAGTATGGAGTTTCTGAACCGGTTGCCTCAGCAATCTCGTAAAGAGTCACCTCAACTTTTTGCAGGTCTTCTCCTTCACAAAGAGCCTTCCAAAGAAGAGGTGTAATTTTATCGATAGATTTTACGACTTCAAATTGTTCGTATGTTCTGCTACCTGATGGATGTGCAGTACCTTTCTCCATAGGCATTAAACATTTTTGAGAAAATGAGAAA
The DNA here is from genome assembly GCA_963723205.1 of uncultured Ignavibacteriales bacterium. Classification (GTDB taxonomy): domain Bacteria; phylum Bacteroidota; class Ignavibacteria; order Ignavibacteriales; family Ignavibacteriaceae; genus CAVQBP01. Next base: position 137,869 of record CAVRQC010000047.1, on the reverse strand, counting down.
ATAGTGCTGCTCTTATTTTCTCTTGGGCCTTCCATTTCACTTCCCCCGTTATCATAGAAAAGGACCTCACCTTTCACTGCCATATGAACCTCCTACATTTATTATATGTATTTGTATATTATTATTAATTAAGAGAACGCTTTGAATTTACAAATTTATTTTTCTTCACCGGAATGGAAAGCAATAAGTTTAAGATTTACATCCATGCCTGTAATAGCAACATGCGGTCTGAATTCTGCACTTATCTGGAAGAATCCAGGTTTTTCGGCAATCTCCGAGACATCAAGTTTGTATGAACGAAGGGGTTTTTCAGCAACAATTTTTTCAGCCGGGTTAGGCATATCAACAACTAATGTATCGAGCCAGGTTGATAAATCTTTCTTTATCTCATTTGCACCCGCATTCTTTCCTACAAAAACAAGCTGCCTGTATTTTAGATAATGAGCAATTCTTGTTACAAGCATTGTATATTGTAAGCGGGATCCGACAGAATAATTAGCTGTTGCAACAGGATCATTTTTTATCTGCTTTGGCCTGTTCGCCGAAGGTGTTTCAAAGAAACATGCATAATCTGTTCTGTCCCAGTGGGCAAGAGGAATAAATCCCAGGTCGCAAAGCTCCTGGTCTTTCGCCTGACCTACGGAAGCCTCCATAGGCACTTTTAATTTTTTCTGCCCGTTTTCTTCATAAGTAGCCATTGGGAGATTTTCTACCTTACCACCGGAATCTACACCAACTATTTTAACACCCCAGCCCCATTTTTCAAAGCTCTTTACCATATTGGAAGCTAGAGCGAATGAAGCACTACACCATAAACTTTTATCCTGGCCAGCAGTATAAACTCCCTCACTATAATTAAAGTTCTTGGTTGGTTCAGACTCGGCATTATAAGGAAGTCGCCCTAAAAATCTCGGCAGAGCTAATCCGATATATTTAGAACGATCGTCTTCACGAAATGCTCTCCAGGATGCATATTCTGCACCTTCATTAAGCTGTTCCGGTAGAAAACGGTTGTTCATTACATCAGTCATGCTATTCTCACCGAAAAAATTATGGCTTGCATTGCCTACAAAGGGTATCTGGGCAGACTCTGAAAGAACCGAAAGGTGTTGAAGAAGAGAAATGTCCGAAGGTGAATTACTAAACTGAAAATCGGACACAATTGATGTGTAGGAATGCCCTCCAACTTTATCGTAAGCGCCCCAGTATATATGATGCCACAAACCGGAATCTTTTTCGTATCCTTCACCTAGTGCAGCATCATCGAGATCATCAAATAACTCCTCTTTGGTAACATCAAGAAGTTCAAATTTTACAGGTTTGCTGAATTCGGTATTCTGAACTAAAAAGAGTAAACCACGCCACGTAGATTCTAATTCCTGGAAATCCTGATTGTGCAGTATTTCATCCATTTGTGCACTTAGAACAGTATCAATATCTGCAATATATGAATCTACTAATGCACCCGTTATTTTAAATACTTGTGACTCTTTACCAACTTTACTGATAAACTCCGCCACAGCAGTTTTTTTAGTTTCATCGAGCATTCCCAATAGTTTATCTACCGAACTTACTTCTTGCTCGGTTTCAACTGATTTTTCTTTTGCCATCTAATTAAACCTCCAATCGAATTTATTTTTCAATTTTATTATTATTATTCTTTTTTATCTGCAGAATCCTGAGAACCCAGCTTAGACATCAGATCATCAATACTTCCGCTTCCATCTTTAATAACACCTTCCAAAGCCTTCTTTAACTTGGCATCTTTAAGCACTGTTAATTTCAATTCTTTTAGCCTTTCTCTGGCTTCAAGCAGTTTCTGCAGCGGTTCAACTTTTTTTACTATTTCGTCAGGATGAAAATCTTTAATATCCTGGAAGTCCAGCTTAACTTCCATTTGAGCTTCCGGATCATCGGAGAGTTTATTTTTTACTGTTAATTTGAGTTTTGGGTTTATGTCTTTCAACGCTCTTTTATAGTCGCCTTTATTATTTATTACCCGGAGCCTACGATCTCTGACAGCCCCCAGACTTCCCGGTTCACTTTTACTAAAATTGCCGGGAATAAGAAACCTGTAATCAAGTTCTACACTTTCCTTTGCATCACTGCTTGGAAGAATAGAAACCTTAACCCTTTGTGAAATTTTGGGTGATGTTGGTCGTGCCATTTTTACCTCTCTTTTTGTTTAAGTTTTATTAATTTTATTGCTAAAATTCCATCATATTTCGCAATTTCATAAAACAATTGATTTTGTTCCTTTTCAAGACTTATTGCTAAATCCTTATCCTTAGTCTGAGATATAATTTCCTGGTTGGTCAAATAAAGAGATTCCCATACTGATATGCATAAAGCATGTTCCCAACCTGCAATATCATATGTCTCAATTATCTTCTTTAATTCCAGTAGGTTGATCCTAGCAAGATCGTATTCCTTCAACTTGTAACAATAGTTTGCAAGGTTTAGTCTTCGCAAAAATTTACCTTTTTTTCGTTCATCAGCATTAATATCTGCCTGCATTTTTAATAGATTCTTTTCAAAATTTTCAGGTAAGTCTTTACTTATGATTTCGTATTCTTTGTTTAACTGTTCATAATCTTCGCCCATTATCGGGGGAAGAATGCTTTTCCCGCCCGAACCATCTGCACTTAATACAATTTTTACATCATTATTCAGCCAATTGATTGTATCCGGTTCAGCGAAAGGAGTCTGTTTATCTTTAAATTTTAATTCGGGAAGATCTGGAATTCTCTTTAGGAGCACTGCAAGTTGGAGCTTGATTTCTGCAGCAGCTGCTTTATAGTTTTCCCCCTTTTTCTCAAGAGAATCTATTAAATATTTCTGTGCATCAAACCAATACCGGAAAGGACTGTTCTCTTTTATAAATTCACTTTCTATCCTGGCAATTAGCATATCATAGTTTCCATTGGCAAACCAGTCTTTAATAAGTCCTTGTATTATTTTATTGGGTCCTTCAATAAGAGTTATTCCACCATTATCAACAGGTCTAATTAAATTTGTCCATTGTATTTGCCGTGAAAGTCCGAATACAAAATAATTTTCCGGTACTCTTTGTTTCTTAATCCCTTCTTCATCATATTCAAAGAAAAATGTTATGATTTTTCTTAACTGAACAACAGCATCTTTTTCAGAACTTAGCACTATTTCCTGTACGGAAGCGCCGGTACTTTTAACTCCGGCAGCACCGCCTGAAACAGCAGCTTTTTTTACCTGTGGAGGTTTAAGCAAAGATTCTGCAGTTGTAATGTGCTTATTAATAACTGATTGCAAGGAATCTAATGAAGGCTTTTTATCAGAGAATAATTTATCACATTCCTCTATAATTTCATTTAGCAGCTCCCCTGCATCTTTGATATCTTTTGCATTTGTTCTATTTATTTCTTCTATTTCAAGTAATTTAAGGACTCGACCAGTATTTATAAATTGGATGGCTTTACTTCTGTGTATTTGATTGGAAGGATATAAATCATTACCGAATTTTTTAAGCAATTCTAAAATTAAGATTAACCCATTTTTTAATCCGCTTATGTTTTCATTTCTATAAAATGCAAAACACAGCCAGACAGCAACTTTAATATCTTTACTTTTTTCAATTAAGATATTCTCTGACAGCTCTATCCAGGTTTTATAATCAGGAATAGACTTCGGCACCTCCATAGTTAATTTAAAATATTCTTCATCCGTTGAAGCATCGATTCCTGTTGGTTTATCACCCGGAATATCTTCTAAAAGCTCCTTTACAATTTCAGGTATTTCTATTTCAGTGGATTTGGGTGTATCGGATTCATTTGATCCATTCCCTTCATGCACATTTTCCTCATTTACATTTGCTGCATTCGCTTCAGGTAATTCTTTTTCATTTATTTCAGGTGATTTCACTTCATTTGTTTCAGACATATTACAGTTCTCCAAATTTTAAATTGGAATTTAGAATTTGTAGTAATTCTTTTAACTTTCCCTCTTTATTATTAAGTAAAGCTTTTATTGAAGAGAAATCTTCTCTAGGACTTTCTTCTTCTAATTTAAACATCCTGTCACTATCTTCCGATGAAAAGATGATATCCAAATAGTTTGAAGGATTTGGTTTTGAAGGAAATATATATAAACAATTATTATTATCGATGTCTTTTGTCCAGAATATTGCAGGTAAAAAAAACTCATTTTTTGACACTGCCAGTATATTTAATAAAAAACAGATATCGAAAACATTATCTCTGTCATCTGAGTAAAAATTTAGCCTTAACGCTACCCTGCTATTTTTAATATCAGGATGAAAGATATTATTAATTAAACGGTATTTTTTTTCTTTATTAAGATCAAATATTCTTTCCCAGAAATCGCTTTGAGTTAAATCATCAATAAAAATCTGGTATTTTTCAATTAAAGTTTCTTCTGGAAAAGAGGAAGATAACCGGTTAATATGTTCATTCAAATTTTCTAATGAGGTATTAACATTAACCTCATTGTATATGGATTCAAATGAATTTAATTCATTATTAAATTGAAGCGGCAAAAGATAAAAGGGTACATTATCAATAATATCCTTTTTAAAAATGAAGAAAATTATAAACGGGAAATCTCTGTCGCTTTTGTCACTGCCCGGAAAAATTATTCCCGAAATAAATTTATCAATACCTGCAAATGGGTAAAAAAATCTTAACGGCAATGAATTTTTATAAACCGTTTTCCAAACACTTTTCAGTTTTTGTTTGGCTAAGATTATTCCTTCCTGCAGCCATTTATCCAGAACTAATATTTCATTATTCCCGGCATTATATTTTATAAAATCATTAAATACAGGAAGCTTACCGAAGTAACCGAATATTGGATTTTGATTATGATTTTTTTGCAAAGTTAAAATTCAGATCAGTATATCTTGCCAGGGAGATTTAGAGAACTAAATAAATTTGCTGTAAAAGGATTTTTAGAGCTGTTTGTATTAACAATATAAGATACAATAATATTATACTCGTTTTGCTTTTTAAAAAGCCAATTAAAAACATACTGTGAAGATGAGCTTCCCCTTGAAACAGTCGCATCATCAAATAATTTAAATAGTGCCCAATCACCATCGTATGATTTTGTGTATGATGTGCCATAACCATGTATAGAAACATTCAATCTTGCACCAGGAGTGCCTTTGCTACCGGGCCATGTATAGTCGGTCCAAAAAGGGACTCCCATTTTGTAGTAATTTTCTAGTCCGTCTAAATAAAGATAGACCTGTTCTACAATTGGTTTATCACCTAAAATAGGACTTGATTCAGGCAATTGCGGTTTCAATTTAAATGAAATACTCATATCTCCATTTTTAAATAATATACCTGAAATCAGGTTGGCTTTCTTTAGTGCATTAATAAAATCACTTGAAAAATTTAATCCCTGACCTTCCCATTTATTTATACTCCATCTTTCTTTGTTTATGAACGGACTTAATTCGGTGTTAAAAAAAGACCATAAAATTCCATCTGCTGGTCGAAAAAAATCTTTGAAATCCTGAATAGGTGCGTCACTTCCATTACTTTTAAACGGGAAATAATTCGTCAGAGTTTTATTAAATGTGTCCGAGATTTTTGCTTTCCACTCAAGGTTTAAATATTGGCCTGCATCATAAAGAATAGATTTCCACGTAAGTTTAATCGGATCAATAAACAAATTTTCGAAAGCCGGAGCATTATATATTGCACCTCTAATAACTTGAACAGCAGATGGCAGTTCAATTGCCCTTTGGCTTAATACTTTTACCGCATAGTCTTTAGTTAAATCCTGCCCTCCTTTTATAGATTCCAGTACCCCGCTTATCAAAGCATATTGAGCTATTACTGCGTTAAGATCGCTGTTAGGGTTTCCGCCCTTTGAACCGTTAATAAAAGTTCTATATTTACTTACTTCATTAAAAGTCTTGTTATTCAAACTGACAGGAGAAATAGAACCGGCAAGTTTTTGCTTTGCGGAATCCTGAATCTGAATATCTGTAATAACCTGAAGTTGATCGGAAAAGACTTTCAAGATTAAATATTAATGGAGAGTTTACAGGGTCGCTTAACAACTTTAAATTGTTAGCTGCCAGGGGAACAGATTCAAAATTGCTGTATTTTATACTTTGAAGAAATTGGAGCCATGTATTTTCAAAATCAGATACATATAAATTCAATAAATTTTTCTTCATTTCCTCGCTGTTAAAGCTGCTGCTGCTTGCAGTGCTAATACCTGATTTACCCAAAACCCAATCATCTCTCCCGGGATTTTGGCTCTCTTCATCAATACTATTTTTAATATACGATTTCCATCCGTCCTGTGTAAAAATAAAAGGAACTTTCGAATTTGTATTCATCATAACCGAAAATTGTCCGCCAATTGCCTGCTGAAGTGTAATATCATTCGGAAATTGTACCAAACCGTTCTGTTTCATTCGTGCATAAATGGTTTCAGCATTCGGTTTGTATTTAATTCTGTTTCTAACAAGATTGATCAGCAGGTGATCATTTCTAACAGGATAAACATTTTTATCTTTCAACATCGGGACAAAAAATGAAACATAATTATGAAATAATTTTTTCAGTGAATCTTTTTCATTAGAAGAAGCAACAGGATACAAATTTAAATACCTGGATTCCAATATCCCTGAAAGTTCACTGGTTAGAAATCTGAATTGTGTTGTATCCAGCCTTGCCCTTTCATTTCCCAAAAGTAAATAGGCTTTAAGGTAATTATAAATATCTCCCCCCGAATAGTCCTGCCCATTAGCATAGTTATTTAAATTTTTGACAATATCATTATAAATATTCTGGGTAAAGAAATTTTCTGTTTTGGTGAAATATAACTTTTCCAATGGTTCATAGGTTTTATTACTTCTGTCCAATCCGAAATGAATGAATGATTCATTTGCTGTTCCATTTTTTATATTGAGAATTAAAGACCTTAAACTATCGGATTTTGTAAATGTTTTTAATAAATCTCCATTCCAGTTGATTTTGCTAAATGAAACTGAAGTCCCGGATATTTTTTTCAGTAGAGAAGAACTTCCGTTAAAACCAATAAATGTAAAGAGACAAAAAAGAATCAACGCTAATGCTGAGGCAGAAATTGTAACAGTTTTTGCCAAGCTTATTTTTTTGGTCGCAGCTGTAGTTTGTCCTGCACTATAATTTTGATCGCCGATTAAAACCTCATTCAACAAATCTTTTATAAAATATGTTTTTGTCTCTAGTATTTTTTCAGAAGCATCCGAAGTTGTTTCCGGCAAATCAAATTGTTTAGCAATTTCTCTAATTGCTAAATCCAAAGGTATTCCCTCTTGAGTACCGCTGGTAAAATAAAATCCTCTGAAAATAGGATTATCTTGATAAGGATTGGGCTGGAATATTTCACCTATTAAATATGTTAGTTTTTGTTCAAGCGATTTAAATTGAAACGGAAATAAAAATACCTTACTTCTTTGTTCTCTTTTTAACGGTCCGCTAAGCCGGACTGTCCTGATTTCAAACAATCTATCCGATAATTTTTTAAATTCACCTTCAAAAACAGATTTTGGATTAGGATCAAATTGCTGATGAGGTGTAAGTGTAGCGCCCCATATTTGTGATCTTTCAGTTTCACTGAAATCACTATAATATTCAACAAAACCACTAATTAAATCACATTTTGTAAAAATAAAATAAACAGGGAAATTTACTCCCAAATTTTCAATTAGTTCATCAATTCTCTGCCGGATATTTCTTGCATGTTCAAATAATTGTTCTTTCCCGGAATTAATTATTTCATCAATATTTACAGCAACCAAAACGCCGTTTACTGGTTTTCGTTTCCTGTTTTTCTTCAGAATATTCAAAAAAGCAAACCATTCAGGTCTATCCTCCGATTGAGTTACATACCTGCCTGCTGTATCAAGAAAAATTGCTTTTGTGGAAAAAAACCAATCACAATTTCTTGTACCACCGACACCCCTGAAACCTTCCTTTCCAAAAGGGAATTCCAATCCCGAATTTTGTATTGCAGTTGTTTTTCCCGCGGCAGAAGGTCCAATTAACATATACCATGGCAAAGCATATAAGGCTGCTTTCCCTCTTTTCCCTTTTCCTAATTTTGAATTTTTAAGAGAGGTAATTGCCGCCTCCAACTGCTTTTTGAATTGTTCTATTTCTGCTCTTTTCTCCGGACTTAAACTCTGCATTTGTTCATCAGCCTGAGAACTTATAGATTGTTCTATCTGCCCCGATTTCTGAATGGCTCTCATCCGCCTAAAGAGCAAAATAATTACCATAATCAGCAGGATAAAAATTGATATGCTTATCCCGTATACCAAAGCAACTTTAAAAACTACAGTGAGAAGATAAAGCATAACAATGACTAAAATAAAAGTAATTGCAGCTATTGCACTGGGTTTTTTAAGCAGATTTAAAAAGTTTTCCATATTAACTAAGTTTTATATTTACTTTATTAAAGAATGTCCGAATGCTATTAATTGTTAAGATAATATTTAAGCAGTGAGATTTTAACCTGATGAAGAAGATTAAATAAAATAACTTTTTATAATTTCAATTACATCCGAAGCTTTAGAAGAAACTGACGCTGACATTAACATATAAAATACCAAACAAATTATTACTGCAGCTAACGGGTAGATCCATAAAGGTATTTTGCCTTTTGCAGTTCCTATAAAAGTATCATGCGGTTTACCGTTAGGAGAAATGGTATCAATTAATTTATACATTTCCGAGTGCAGTTCTATGTTAAGATCATCAATAATCCTCCTCAAATTCTCAGGCGATTGAAGCTGGTATTTACCTTTAAAACCAAGTGTTAAACATAAAAAGAATATTTCAAGAACATCTTTATTACTAGAAGTTCTCTGCCGCAGCTTATTTAAATGATCAAAAAATTCCTCGCCGGCATTAAAAGTCTCAAAAAGTTTTAATTGAAGAGGTTCAGAAAGCCAGGAATCTTTTCTGTTCCAAGAAGAACTAATAATTGTCTCATCTAAAAAAGCGATGAGGGCAAATTTCGCAAGATTAATTTTTTCATTATCAATAGATGCTGTTCGAGCATCACGCTCAAATTTATTAAACATTTCATTGATATGATTTTTAAGAATTACCGGATCGCCATAATCGTTTGTCGATCTTAATTGAAGTATCAAGATTAAACAATCGGAGACAAAGTCGGCAAGTGTTTTCTTTTCTGTTGCCAATTTTAATCCTTATAAATTTAAATTCACAGTAATTATGGATTCCTATTAAATAATCGAGAAAAATTAATATTTCCGGATAGGATTAGGATTATCATCAATAATTTTGCGTAAAATTTTCTTTATGATAAAATGAGATATAATATAATGAGTGGCTGAACTTTCGGTTTAGTCACCAGGCATCAGAAGAACCAATTCTATCTGGAGAGATTTGAATTCGGCTGCAATGAAGAAAGCAATATTGTTTTTCTTTACAATTTTGTCCCAAAATCTTCCTTCTTTATTGATCTTAAAATAATGAGCCTTTTCATTTACCTGAACCCCAACAGGAGGCCTTGCAATATATTCAACAGATACACCTTGAATTCCTGCCTGGTGTACAGCAAATATCTCTTCATATGCAGAAATTTTAATATTTTTAGGCAATTCTGTTATGATTTTTTTCTCAGGAATGTCACTAATAATTGAAATGAAAAATTGAGCTGGAATTTGAGAAGGGGATAATTGTCCAACAAACAGGGTATCTGCCTGCTTTCTCAAGGGTATTATTATATCCCTTCTTTCGATTGTTTTCTGAACATTTAACATAGAGTTAATTTCCTCCGTAACCTGACCGAAAATTTCTGTTAAATGCTTATGATCGTATGATGGAAACTCTCCTGTTTTAATTCCCAAATTAGAATAAGTAGAAAGCTGACCGGCTAAATTCAGGAATAAAATATACATAGTCTCGGGATGAATATTTCTTGATGAATAATAATAATTTAGCAGGGGTATATAAGTATTTACTGTCTGGAGCATTAAAAGTATTTCAACCTGGGTCATTGATAACTCGGGTTTGTGAATGCTTGCCAGTTTCCTTAATTCTTTACTTTTGGATACCAAAGCTCCTAATATTTCACGTGTATGATTCAATAAAACCTCAGAAGCCGAAATGGAAATTGATGGAACGATAAAACTTTTATCCATTGCATACTTTCCATCAGCACTCCTGTTAATTTGTCCAATTTTTATATGGCTGAAATCTTCCAAAGATTCATCACCAAATTTGAACTGAAAATTCGGTTTGACTATTCCTACCGTTCTCATGTTCGAACCGGTATTGTAATCAAGGACATCAATATTCTGAAGATTATACCTGAAATTATTTGGGATTACATCATCATCAGTAATTTGACAATTATTCCCTGAAGCATTTTCTAAAGGTATGGTTAAATATACATCTATTTTTTCATCGGTTGCGGAAAACAACTCTTCAAAAGATCTGCTTTTAGGGAACGGATCGTTAACAGGCATATCAAAAAGTAAACCGTCGGGCATTACTCCAGTACATTTTACCAGGTTGAATGAACCACCTGAAAGTGCAGCTAGATCAATTTCAAGTTCCGTCAACCCCCAGTAATTCGAATTTAGAATATTTATTCTTGAATTTATATAATATTGGTTATACCTATCAATTTGCTGGAAATGATGCGGATTTAATTTCATTCCTTCGTACCAGACAATTCTTTGTAACTTCATTAAAAAATTTTCCCTTTTTTTATTTAGAAGAATGAATGGCTTTATTATTAATCTGCTTTTTCAACAGATAAATAATTTTGGTGGACTAAGATCTTCATTCCGTCGATATCTGAATTAATAGGAATGACCTGCAGCCAGCCGTCTTTAGCCGGCGAATGAAAATCGCCAACAACACCAATATAATTTGCGCCATCTTTTATAGTATAATCTTTTATCTGGAAGGTTTGATCCGGCACCAGGGTAATTTCAAATTTTGAATCGGGAATAAGATCATCAGATAAAGTTGCTTCGGCATTTCTTAATAATGATTCAAAACTGGCATGGCTGAATTTATCCGCATTTTTTAATTGATAGATTCTAATAACAATGGCGTTACTTCCATTGCAATCCCCGTCACATTTCAAATTTACTTTGAGTGACTGAACCCCGCTTCCGCATCCAAATACTATAATAGGAATAAAATAAATTACGGCAAGATAAAATTTGTTCATGAAATTGATTTTACTCATTAGTTGTTTTTTAATATTTGTTTCTGTTCTCATAAACAGGAATTTTTTAAATTTTTCTCAAGACGAGTTTTTTCAATCTACTATTTTGCTAATCATTTACATTAAGATTCCCAGAGGCAAATCTTGCATTTCCATTTCACATCTTCCATTTTCCATCCTGCTTCGTTCTTTGAACTTCGCTGGACAGATCTTACGTCCTCTTCTGATATCCCCTCATAAATGAAGGTCTAAAAAATTTCTTTTCAATGTAATATGGATCGGAGATATATTTTTGATAGTTTTCCTTAATCAGTTCTAGTATTTTTGATTTATTAGCAAACGGAAAAATCTTATCAACGGCTTTTTTACTCTGAAATCCTTTCTCAATAACGTTAGGGTCCAAACTCTGAAGCAGCATTTTACTTCCTTCAGTTACCGAAAGGTTATATCCTTCCAGTAAACCAATCTGATGCCCCAGTAATTTTTGTGCTTCATCTTTTAACATATCCAGTCTTTTTTTCTCCTCATCGGGCGAAATGTCGGGATTGAAGAGGAATTCCTTAATCTCTTCCAATGAACCGGTAGGAAGCATATAATATTTTGTAACACCAAAAAATTCCTGTCTGAACTGTAAAAAACCTTCGATTAATTTTGTGAATACATCCAGAAAAACATCAATTGTATTTGAAAAATGAATATTGAAAGAATATTCCTGCGCCAAAGGTTTATTTTCATAACTTTTATTTGTTGAAGGGACTACTCTAGATTGTTCGATTCCGGCAAAATTTTTGTTAACATTCTTATCTTCAAGGTGATTAACCTTAAATAATTCTTTGTCCAGGAAATTTTCCGATAAGCATTCAGTAATTATTTTGTTTGATTCATCTTTTTCCAAACTTATCAGGTTTTGTAGAACGGAAAGACGAAGCATTTTTTCTTTTGAAGGCGAGCCTTCCAAAGAATACTTAGAAGAGATAATCCTAAGATTTTCGACAATATTAGAAATTTCTTCCGCATATGGGCTGGAAAAGATCATAGTCTTCTGATCATCTTCTTCCGCAATTTCTTCGTGTGTAACTAGTTCAACTTCGAGTTCATAATCACCGATTTTTATTTTATCACCGGATTGCAAAGCATTTTCTTCATTAGGCATTAATTTAATATCATTTAAATATGTAAAGTTGGCAGATTCTAGATCTATTAGTTGCAGGATACCCTCAGTATTTATGATTTTAGAATGTTTTCGTGAGATAATTTTTAAAGGGTCAGCTAACACTACCTGGTTACTATTATCCCTTCCTAAAAATATAGGGAACCTGTTAAATTCCACTTGCTCTGAAATCGCGGAATTTGATTGCTTAATTATTGATAATTTTAATATCATTTTTAGATTTAATACTTTTTAAATATATATATTTTGGCATGGCTTCGCCAACTCCACTCACATATTATGCTAAAATTTTTTTTATATTAATTGTCTAAGCACTTGGAAGATTTAATAATTCGAAATTATAGTCTAAGCAATTCTAAAAATTTTGATTTCATCTCTAAATAATGTTTATCAATCCATCATTCCGCATCATTTAATTTTATTTAGTTAAATGCTACTATACATCATTATTCCGGTAAAATATTTCCACTATTACTATAACAAAACCAATAAATATTGTAACATCGTACAGATACTATTTTAACCAATTATTAATTATTCTTTTAAAATGGAACTTAAGAAAACAAACCTGTTTTTAGGATAATCAGGTTTTATCTTTGGTTTCTAATCCTTAAACAAAAATTTTAAATACTTATAAAAGCATTGCAATAACTAGGGCAATAATTAATGATCATTTCAACAGAAATTGATCTTTAATCATATTAATCAAATTCTTTGAACAAAATTATTTAAAGCATATTTAGATATGATACAGGAATGAAATTAATTTCATTGTTATAGATCAGTTATATAATTTTTTACAAAAAATACGGGAACTTATATAAATAAAAAGTTAGATAAAGGGTTTAATATTGTCAAGTAGAACTGAAAAAAATTTTACATGAGTTATTTCTGATCACGAGTAAAACTTAACATCATTCTTAAAACCTGCGGCCCAAGCGTTTGCCTGGTTTTTTTTGTAAAAGATGATGTAAGTTTATAAACTGCTTTCTCGAATTGGATAAAAATCTGATGCTGGTAAATTCTTAAATCATCAGTCGGATACCAGGAAAAGATAGCTTCATATGCTTCTGTACCATTTGTTAAGTTTGTTTCCCCTTTCTTTAGGATCATACAACTTTTCAAGTCAGTCTCAAGTGTTTTTATATGCCATTCGGCATATTCTTCTAAAGTATCAAAAGGATTTTCTTTATCAACAGTAATTAATATATTATGCTGAACTCCATCTGTTGCAGGTCCGGTTAAAGTATATATAGTTTTGTCTTCCCAGTCTTCCAATTGGTTTAATGAAAAACCATTTCCCTGATAAATAATTGTTTTTTCTTTTACCTGTGAAGATTGAGAAATATTTGGAGTTTCTTCTTTATGCTGTGAATTTTGTTTTGATTCCGATTGCTGTTCTTGTAAGATTTCATCTTTCTTTTTATCTTCATCAGGTTTCTTAACATTCGTATTTTGAAATTGTTTGTAATATTCTGGTATCTTCATTTTTTTAAAAATTATTTTGAATGATGTTAAATTGATTTGATTGTTAAAAATAAAGGAATTCAAATTCTAGTTTTTCGGTTCGTCATCCTTTACAGGATTGTGAAAATTTATCCCTTGAGATTCTTGTAATCCAAATGCTTCAGGATGTAAATATTTTCCTTTTTCCGCTTGTGATTTCATTTCCTCAACTGGAATACGGTTTTTTTTAGCATACGCATCATGACGTATTCCTGTTACCTGCCAGGAAACCTTAATATTTGGTTTATCAGTCCTTATCATAAATTGACTTCCATTCACCTCCTGAGCAATTATAGCTTGTGCGAAGTCTCCAATTACTGTTAACTGGTAGCGGAAATCTTTATTAAGTGCCTCAAACCAATCAGGTAGAGTAACTGTTGCATATCCTAAGCCATCTGTTACAACATTGCCGTTATAGATGTTCATCATATCAGGACTCTCAACAAAAGAATGGTAAAGATACTTATTAGCAGGATCCAAAGGGTGATCTATTTTAAATGAGCCCGATGGTTTAGTTAAGGGACCGGTGATTTCCACTGGGCCACTAAAATATCCGGCATAATTATTTGTGGAACCACTCGGAGCATAACCATATACTCCATAATAGCTAGTAATTGAAGGAATGGTGCGTGTAGATACCCTTCTTCCAAGGCAACCATATATATCTCCATATTCTCCTCTAACGCTGGCATAATAATTTGCAAAAACATTTACCGGACTTGAATAGTAACATAATTTAGCTTCCATGTCGTTAAGGACAACATGCAATTTTTCTTGAGGATTATCAGTTCCAATTCCAACATTACCCTTTATATATACTATTGAGCCATCTATTTGTACACCTTTTTCAAAGTCGCCATCAAAATTTAACGCTAATCTATCATCATTATTATTTGAGCCCATATGTACCAGTGCTCTTCCACCATTCCCACGCGAGGGATCAACCATAAAAAAGTCCGAGCCTTCTTCTTTTATCCACCCTTTGACATGTAAATTATAATCCGGATTAGAAGTTCCAATGCCGACATTGCCTGTACCACTTACATAAACTCCTTCATTGCCACCGTCTCCCGACAGCCAATGATTATTTAATTTGATATTTTGGGTAGCAGTGTGATTGCCTAGGTTATCGCCTGTTGTTCCTCCACCATCTGTTGCTGATATTGTTATTGTCTTGGCTGTGTTATTGGGTGTAATTGTTATGTTACTTCCAGCCACCAAATCTATATTGCCTCCGTCATTGGATACTCCGTCCACACTGCTTACAATATTTGGCGCTATCATATTTGCCGCAACACTATTTGCCTGCCCTTCATTTACATATCTGCTGTCTGAATATGTTGTATTTAGTGCTACAGCATCCGCTGAGACCGTGATACCAGTTCCCGCTCCCACATTCAACGTTACATCATTTGCATCGCCTCCCCCGGTTAATCCGTTTCCTGCTGTTACCTTAGTTATATCTCCACCACTGGTTCCTGTTGCTGTTGCATCGGCGGATGGTTTCCATTGGTTTCCATCCCACTTCAATACCTGGTCTACTGCCGGAACTGTCTCTGAGACTAATTTTCCCTGCAGCTTCTGTACTACCGGATCCGGGTAATTTCCCTTCAAATCTCCTCCTGCTGCCCCGCTTGTACCAAAGCTTACATCCGAACCCAGCTTCGCTTTTGTCACTGCTCCATCCTGGATTTTGCTGGTAGTGATAGAGTTATCTATTACATTCATTGACATAAATGAATAGGGAGACGGACTGAGATATGTTCTGGGTGATAGTTCATCGCCTGAATTAACTTTTATACCCAGATAATGCTGGCGATCAAACGGTACTGTTGTTATTGGGGTGACACTTCCCAGTCGAACAAAAAATAATCCTCCTGATACTGTTACGCTCTGGGTTTCACTCCAAAGTGATGTACCACCTGTGGATTCATTATATATTCCGAATACCATAGTGTAGGTCCCATCTGATACATTATTTCCAGCTGCGTCTTTTAACAATCCCTGGTAATTTATTTGTCTTGGTATTGATTGACTTAATATATCAAAGGAGAAAAAAGTTATTAATGCCAATATGAATAATAGACGTTTCATTTTTCTCATCCTTTATTTTATATTATAAAAATTTTACGATATTATATTTTCTTTTTCTATTTTATTAACAGCATCTTTTTTGTGACCGAGAAATCGCCTGCTGTAAGTTTATAGATATATACACCGGATGCTAGTGAGCTGTTTTTATATATCACCTGATGATATCCTGCTTCTAAAAGTTCATCTTTAATTATCTCTGTGATTAATTTTCCTAACACATTGTATATCTTTAATGATATCCTGCTTTGCTGAGGAAGTGCGAATTCTATGGTAGTTTCCGGATTAAATGGATTCGGATAGTTCTGATATAATGTATATTCAGACGGCAGTATTTCTTTTTTCTTCTCTGCTATATAGTCTTCTGTTCCTATATACAGTTGGTATTCTTTATTAATTTGTGAGCTTTTTATTTTAATACTATTTTGATTCTTAAGGTTATAAAATTTCATCAGGCTCTTATCCAGTAGATATATTTCAAAATTATTGAAGTACTCTAAACCTTTACTTTTTAATTCCAAAGTTTCATTTGAAGTGTTTTTTATAATTATTTTATATTCCTCTCCTTTGTCCATTTCTGGTCTGTATTCTTCCTTGAGATACTTATAACTTGTATGAAGCTCATTATTATAAAGGGATACGTTTATATTACAGAATTTAGATGGCGGTGAGAATATATCAAGTTTATCTTCTCCCAAATCTGCTTCCGCGGAAAAGCCAATTGCTATTTCCGACTTCATTACTCCGTTGGCATCCAGAACTAACTCCAATTTGTTTATCGTTTGTAAATGAGTTTTTTTAACTGAGGAACTGGTTCCCGATAGATATGGTATCTTAAGAGCAGTTAACCCGGTGCTATTGTAATAGTAATATCCTTTGTAAGGCTCAAAATTGATAATGTTTGAGTTGTAACTTCCAGATTGATAATATTGTATAGGCTGAGTTATACTGTTAATATTTTTTACATCTTCCCATATAATATTCTTCTCAAAAGGATTAGATATTAAATTCCATTCACTATGTAAGGGAATTGAATATGTATTGTCTGATGACAATAGAACAGTATTTACACTTTGATTAATATTTATCTGGTTCTTACTTACTACCCAGAAGGCACCACCCGGAGTAAAATTAAACATCGATGAGCCATCATATTCTAAATATTCCCCAGAACCGGGATCCTGGAAAGCACGCCAATCTCCATTCTTTCCTTCTGTGCCGGACATAAGGCTTGCTAAGGATATATTATTTGCCCCCGGGATGCCAATCATCCTGTAACTGCTGGTGAGAGTAGCATCATTAAAGGTGTAATTTGTATTTAAAGAAAGGGAACCGGGATAGTTAAATTCTGTAAAATTTGACCAAAATCCCGGTTGAACTTGATTAATTGAATTTGATGATTTATCAATACTTGTCTGACCTGCTGATCCCAAAATTATAAAATTGGAATTTGATTGTTTTCCTCCGCCGTTGCTGACAGTTCCTAAATAGATTTGATTTTGAGAATTAATATCAAAACAAAAAATAAGTACCAGGAGATTTAAATGAAGAAGAAATTTCTTTAAGCTTAACATAATACCTCCTTAAATTTTTTATGAGCTTTCCTCATTAACTCAATACTTATTCGAAACAATTAAGGCCTTCCGGGCGGATCAGCAAGAGATGTTGTACCGTTATCACTGGTGCCTTTGTCGCTTTTCCCTCCTAAAGTAAGTATCGCAATGGCACCGGCAACCACAGCACCTCCTCCAACTGCAATCCAGGTCCACGGAAAACTAGACTTACTTAATACATTCAATGTCAACGTATTTGATTTCTTACCACCCAGAATAGGACTAAAAACATTAACATTATATTCTCCATTTTCACGCACATCATCTGCAGATATTTCAGCTTTTAATTCCACTGAATTAATAAAAGTTGTTGATTTTGTATTTCCATTAAACTTTACCTCCGCTCCGTATACGAAATTTGAACCTTTCACGGTCATTGTGAAACCATCTCTTCCTTCCTCTACCGAATTTGGTTTTATACTGGTTATTTGTGGAACCAAGGTTGGGGCCATCTCATCAATAATTCTTTTTAATTGCGGAGGATCTGTTTCGGGATTAACTTTGTAGTTCGGAACCATTAAAAGCAAATTTTTTACAGCTTCATTTGCTTCTTTCTGTAATTGCTGGCCAATATAAACAAGGCCTAACAATCTATATCCCTTCCCTTTATTTTCTTCAGAAACATCAGTTTTTTTTAAACAAGGCTCAATTAAATCTATAGCTTTTTGAAAATTTCCTAAAATATATTCCTGTTGAGCTTTGTTTAATTGTTCCTCACACTGATTCAAGGTCTGAGAAAATGAAACGAAACATTTTTTAATAGAAATAAGTTGAAAAAATATGGGAATTGAAAAGGCAAGAATTAGGGATAACTTTAGATCAAAAAATATTTTTTTCATGACATTCTCCAGATGTGTTGCTTTGCTTAATTATAAAAGATTTGGGTCGGTATAAAAACGGAAAAGATAGACTAATTCGTGTTAAAAATTTACTTTGACAGATGAATGAGAATATACTTTTATTGAACTTTAGAGAGCGTGAATTCCAGCTTATCTTCACTATTGCTTAGGCTTTCAAAAATATCAGAGGATACATCATAATTTTTTTCTAAAGGGACAAAGCCAGCTTTCTTAACCTGAATTTTAAAATTTCCCTGCTTCAACTGAAACCAGCTCGGTGTATATTTTCCGCTGGAAACTCCATTAATAAAGATCTCACCATTAGAAGGATTTGAAATAACTGTTAACCTTAAAAATCTGCGGAGGTCAAAAATATATTTTTGGAATTTTTCATCTACAATGTCAATTTCCTTAATTAAGCTGCCTAATGTAGGGTGTTCAATTTTTACGGTATGCTTGCCACCTCGTAATTCAGTAGTAAATTGGGAATTAGTATCCTGAATTTTAAGCTGATCATCAATATAAATAGTACCATAAGGACGAACTAATATTTCAACCTTACTTGTTACCGGTTCAAGTTTCGGATTAATTTTAGCAGCAGTAGCATTTTTTGCTATTTGAATTTTTTCAGAATATGATTTGAATCCGGGTTTTGAAACGGTAATTAAATGTTCGCCATTTTCAATTTGTGAATTATTATATGGAGTTGTACCTACAGGTTTATTATCTACTAAAACTTCTGCTCCGGCAGGTTCCGAATTGACTGCTAACTTATACACCTGAGATAACTCCATGGATATTTGGTTTAATTTATTTGATTTAATATCCATTTTTTCATGAACGTCGGTATAACCAGTTTTTTTAATTAATATTTTATAGCTTCCTGTAGGTAATTTATTATTTTCATAAGGAGTTGAACCCACAAATCCGCCATTCAGATATACAGATGCCCCGGCAGGTTTAGTAATTATTCTAACTCTGCCCGAAGGATTTTCAGTTAAGTTTTTATTTGCAATAAGTTGTTTTGAAATGATTTTTGTCTTATTGAGTATAATTTTCACATGTTCTGTATAGTCTTCATATCCATTCTGTCTAATAGCTAAATGATATTTCCCGGCAGGCAATCCCCTATTTTCATATGGTGTTTTCCCGACCCATTTTTCATTTATATAAACAGCTGCGCCCACGGGTACAGTTTTAACCGAAAGAGATCCGGACCCCTTATAATTTGGATCTTTAGCGAGATAAAAATTAAAATTTTTTAGTAAGTTCTCATTCACATTAATAACTGTATCCAGACTTTTAAAACCAGCTTTTTCAATTCTCAGTTGATGCTTACCGACAGTTATTAGGTAATTTTCCAGAGGTGAGTTTCCTGCCAAACTATTATTAATTATAACATTTGCATCACTCGGCTCGGTTTTTATACTAATCTGTCCTTTAGGGAGGGGGATTAATTTTAACGTTAATTTTTCTGCCTGTAATAAAGTTATATTTAAAGATGTATCAACCGTTGTATACCCTTTCTTGGTTGCTTTGATCTTTATATTACCTTTTTTTTGCAGTTTATATTCAATTGGAGAACTGCCAACGACAACATTATTTATAAGTATATTTGCTTCTGTGGGTTTTGTTTCTATAGATAAATACGGCTGATGAGGAGAAAAGATAAAATATAAGCCTGCAAGAATAATAATAACCATAACAGATGAGTAAAATAAGACACGACTTTTTAATATGTTATCCTTTTTTTTTGATTGCAGGTTATCGACTGGTTTAAATACCAAATTCGTTTGGGAATTAGATTTGTTTTTAATTTTATATTTGAGTTTTTCTTTGTCTTTCGCTTCAAATGTTTCCTTCTCAAATTTTTCAATATCGTAGATCATTTCTTCAGCATTTTGATATCTTTTTTTTGGATCTTTATCAATAGATTTTAGGATAATTTTTATAAGTTTTTTTGGGATATTTGAGTTGAATTTCAATGGCGAAGGAATTTCACCATCAACGATTTTCTTTTGAATTGTAAAATCAGATTCGGTTTTATCAAAAGGTACGCGCCCCGTTATCATTTCGTAAATTGTCATTCCAAGAGAATATAAATCACTTCTGGTATCAACATTCTTTAAGCCTTTAACTTGTTCGGGCGACATATAATATAAAGTCCCTGCCCTAGTTTGGGTTACAGTACTTTCAGGATTTTTTTGTTGCATAACTTTTGCTAACCCGAAATCAGTTACTTTAATTTTCCCGTTATCACACAAAAGGATATTACTTGGCTTTATATCGCGGTGAATAACCCCAACCGAATGTGCATGACGTATTGCCGAGAGTAGTTGCTTAGATATTGATATAGTATCAAATAAATTAAACGCGCCATATTCCTGCAAGTGTGAAGAAAGAGGTTTTGCGGATACATATTCCATAACCATAAAAAATCGTGAATCAATTTCTCTAAGTGCATAAACTGCTACAATATTTGGATTTTCCAGTCTGGCCAATGCTTTTGCTTCAGTTTTAAATCTTCTCACAAAATTTCCATCTCTAGCGAGAATTGGATCAATCATTTTTAATGCAACTATTTTCTCTAAACTTGTATCCATAGCCTTTAATACAACGCCCATTCCACCACGTCCAACAACTTCCAGGATATGGTAGCTGTCCAGAGTTTTACCAATTAGTGATTCCAAGTAAATTCCTTCTTATTTATTATTTTCAAATGCAGAGTTAATTTTACATGAAGTAAAGTCAACGCAGGTATTTGCCCCGGAGTATAAACCGATTTTACCTTTAATGAATTCTTTACTAAGCCAGGATTCCAATAACTTATTATTGAAGAAAAGAATTACCCATGGACCTAAACATTTTAATTTAAGCTTCAATTCGTTGTTGGAATTAGAAAAATCGGAAGAACGATCTACAAATTTTAATCTTTCTTCCTGACCATTCTTTACTTTAAACAGAGAAAATTTACCTTTTTTGTTTACAGCATATAACAAATATGATTCAATTGAAGATTGATTCGAAATGCTATATCCGATAATAATACCGGCAGAATTATTTGATGAGATACTTTGGAATCTCATGTCAACTTCAATTTCAATATCTGCCATAGTCTTCCGGGAAATTATCTTCTTAATTTTACTGTTATTTAAAAATGTAATCCCGTTTCCATTAATTATGTAATCATTTTCAGAAAGATCCCCAAATGTCCAATCCAAAGAAATAAAGGATTTAATTTCGTTTTTTACTTCTAATTTAATTTCTTCATTATCCATTAATTTAATTTCTTCTTTGTATTTCATTACATGTTCATTATTTTCAACATTACTATTGAGCCGGGGGAAAGGTTTTTTTAATCGATTCTCAATTAGAGAAATTTTATTGGCAAGCTTAATGTCATTCGGAGCAATAGCTAATGCTTTTCTGAAATATGACAGCGCATTTTCATTATCATTATTATTTAAAAGAGTATCTCCTATCTCTACTATTTTCTCCTTTAGCCTAACTTTTCCTACCAGAGCTCCTGCATGCATCGGGATTTTTTCTAGTATTAAATTATATGACATTAGTGCACTATCTAGATTCCCAGTTTCCAGATATGCATTGGCTGTATTTAAGATGTTTTCGGCATCGTCCGTTTGTGTATTAACAGTTGTTTCAACCAGATTTTTTTCAGCTTTATTAGATTCCCCTGAAAACATATTAACTATTTTATTTTTAAAAATAAAACCAAATGCTAAAATGACAGCAACAATTAAGAATAATATTGAAACTGTTAACCACCTGGGAAATTTTATTTTTTCTATTCGATTTTTTTCAAAATCTTTCACATTTGTATCATGAATTGTATGAATTACCTGAACAGTGACATTATCTGTACCTCCCCTTTCATTTGCCAATGCAATTAATTTTTTGCATGCATATTCTGGTGAATTAATCAATACAACTGTTTTAATTTCTTCTTCATTTATTTTACTCAATCCATCTGTACATAAAACGAATTTATCTCCGGGATTGAGTGGAATGTCTTTTATAATATCAACTTCGATAGTTTCTTCTATTCCCAGGGCTTTAACCAAGATAGATTTTGACGGATGATCTTTTGCTTCAGAATTTGTTATGATCCCTTTTCTCAACAATTCTTCAACCTGTGTATGATCATTAGTAAGCTGTTCAATTTTCTCCCCATTTAACCTGTAAATTCTTGTATCACCCACATGTGCTATGTGTGCCAATCCGTTTTCAATAACAAGTGATGTGCAGGTAGTACCTTTTTTTTGAAATTGCGGAACATTAACAGACGATTTAAAAATTTCATAATTAGCTTTTTTAAATGCATAAGATAATGCATCTGTAATTATTCCGTAATTGAGTGTAAAGTATTCCGAACTTATAATATCAACAGCTGATTGACTTGCTTCTTTTCCGCCAATATGTCCCCCTATACCATCGGCAATTATAAACAGCAATCCCTTATTTTGATTTAAGTTGAATTCATCCACAGGGAATTTTCCAAAGCTGTCCTGGTTCTCATTACGTATCAGACCAATATCAGAGAGTCCATAATATAAAATATTAAGCACACTTTTTTGCATTTACCTGTGGGATTAGATATGAACGTTGCGTAAATAGTTAATTATTTGTTAACTTGTTTAATAGCTTCTTGCAGTGGATTATCGAAATTAAAACCGAATAGTCTTGGATTCTCACCAATTACTGCAGCTGAGAAAATATAAAAAACATAATTATAGGTTTCATCAGGAATTTGATCTCTATGCTTTAATAGCACATTCCAAAAATTTCTTTGTTTAGGATCTTCGGGTAATGAATCGATAAGGTGAATGATATTATGTTCGCCCCAATTATATGAACCCATTACAAGTAAACCTGAAGCCTGTGCCCTAGTATTATAAATATCACGGATATACTTTGCCGCTGCATCGGTTGCTTTTTTAAAATCAAATCTTTCATCTAGCGGATCATAACTATTTTGTAAAAACATCGGCCCGGTTTTCAATCCATATTTTCTAGCTGTTTGAGAAATAAACTGCCAGATACCTTTAGCATAACCATATCGTGTATTTGGCCCAACAGCATCATGCCTGAAAAGGCTTTCCTGTAGAGCTAAATAAAAAAACTGGGGCGGCAGATGATTGACATACAATGCTGTGGTAATAATTGAGGCATAACCGCCTGCTTCTTCACGTTTAATTGCATTTTCTAATTTATCTGTTGACTGCCAATATTTTATATACTTTTTCACTTCTCCAACAAAATTTTCGGGGATATTTATTTCACACTCTCCAAAAATCCTGGCTATTTTTAATATTAACTTATCTTCTTCATTTGTATCATAAATATCCATTTCACTAACCATTTTTTCATATTCATCCTGCATCTTTGCAAAAATATTTACCGTTTCGGAGTTTGCCGATAATTTTGAAAGCTGAATTTCAATTTCTTTCATCCGGTAAAATATTGATTCAGCCAATTCTTTTTGTTCATTTGCTTTGATTTGCTGATAGATCGAATAACCTGCAGTAATAACAGCAACAATTACAGCAATAAAAATAATTTTAATATACTTTTTTGATTCTTTCTTTTTAACTGCCTGGAATGCCTGCCGGATCATCCTTGTATGTTCACCAACATTTGGACTCCCGGCTTCAGCATTAAAATATCTTTTAATATAATTTGTTAAAGAACCTTGTGTTTCAGGATTTATTCCATATTTAACATCCGATTCAGGAATTAATTCAAGAATTACGAGAGGACCGTTTTTACCTAGTTCAAGTTTTATGGGTTCAGATAAAATTATGCAATCAATTCTTATTCCATTTAAGTAAGTACCGTTGCTGCTGAATAAATCTGAAGCAGACCATTTCCCTTTTTTTAATGTTACTTCAATATGATCTCGGCTTACTAGCCCGTCATTAATTTTAACAGCACAATTATTATCACGACCAATCCGGAATGTATCTTTGAAAAAATATTCTTTTGAGGCTGAATTCCCTCTTTCTATAAAAACCCGGACAATCGTTCCTTGATTACCAGAAAATATATTTTCAGAATTCATTATAAATTAAATAAAGAGGAGTGAAAATTTAGGGGTTTTTAAATCTTTTAAAACTTTCTTGATTATTTTTTGTAGAGAACAAAAGTGAATGCTTTATCTGAAGATGTCCCGGCACTGTTTGCGGTATTTATGCTTAAATATTTTGAGCTAAGACTACCCCATGAAATTTCTCCGGTCCCTCCCGTTAAAGTTGCTATACAGGTATAATTTGTATAATATACATTTTCCCCTGATATATTAAAATAATAGTACCCACTACCAGTACTATGAGAATAAAGTGTTACATTACTAGTTGAGGCTGCTGAATTCATAGTTCCGTCTGCATTAACATTGGCATAAGCTATTGGTACCAGATTAGCATCACCGGTTTTCTGTGAACGGATTTCATTCTCAACCTCCAGGTCAGCTTTTCCAGAGCCAATGTTATTCACCTCAACTGTATTTGTATGTGTAGAATTAGTAAAAAATCTCATAGAATTTTGATAAGAATCCTGAGTCCAATCATCATAAGTTGGAGCACCTCCCCAATTTATTTCCCCCCCTTCATATCCTGAACTCTCTCCTGGAAGAACCAATGTATTTATGCCTTCATTAATATAACGTGAATCAGTATAAGAGGTATTTAATGCTACAGCATCCGCTGAGACCGTGATACCAGTTCCCGCTCCCACATTCAACGTTACATCATTTGCATCGCCTCCCCCGGTTAATCCGTTTCCTGCTGTTACCTTAGTTATATCTCCACCACTGGTTCCTGTTGCTGTTGCATCGGCGGATGGTTTCCATTGGTTTCCATCCCACTTCAATACCTGGTCTACTGCCGGAACTGTCTCTGAGACTAATTTTCCCTGCAGCTTCTGTACTACCGGATCCGGGTAATTTCCCTTCAAATCTCCTCCTGCTGCCCCGCTTGTACCAAAGCTTACATCCGAACCCAGCTTCGCTTTTGTCACTGCTCCATCCTGGATTTTGCTGGTAGTGATAGAGTTATCTATTACATTCATTGACATAAATGAATAGGGAGACGGACTGAGATATGTTCTGGGTGATAGTTCATCGCCTGAATTAACTTTTATACCCAGATAATGCTGGCGATCAAACGGTACTGTTGTTATTGGGGTGACACTTCCCAGTCGAACAAAAAATAATCCTCCTGATACTGTTACGCTCTGGGTTTCACTCCAAAGTGATGTACCACCTGTGGATTCATTATATATTCCGAATACCATAGTGTAGGTCCCATCTGATACATTATTTCCAGCTGCGTCTTTTAACAATCCCTGGTAATTTATTTGTCTTGGTATTGATTGACTTAATATATCAAAGGAGAAAAAAGTTATTAATGCCAATATGAATAATAGACGTTTCATTTTTCTCATCCTTTATTTTATATTATAAAAATTTTACGATATTATATTTTCTTTTTCTATTTTATTAACAGCATCTTTTTTGTGACCGAGAAATCGCCTGCTGTAAGTTTATAGATATATACACCGGATGCTAGTGAGCTGTTTTTATATATCACCTGATGATATCCTGCTTCTAAAAGTTCATCTTAATTCTTAATTGGATGAATTTAATTCTTTTTAAAAGTTAAATTAAGACCAATCAGTCTTCCCTTCATTTTCCCATTAAGTTTCATCTTTAAAAATCTCTTCCTCTTCTTTAATATCATCAGGATCACCACCCCATGATTCATCGACATCCCAAACATCTTTTAAGTCCTCATCGGAACCTTCCTCCCCCTCTTTCTCTTCCTCTATTACTTCTATTTCATCACCTTCATCCAAAAGAGAATAGAGTTCAACCAAATCCTTGAATGGTACATCTTCAAACACTTTATAAGGTTTACCTTCAGCACCAGGATCTATTTCTAGAGTGTAGTTCCATTTAGACTTAAGCTCGTCAAATACAAGATCAATGAACTTGTCACCTTCTATTTTATCATCCTTTACGGTCAGAGTTTTTGAATAGTTATCATTGGAGGCAAATAATTTATATTTATCATCATCCGTAGATGCTTCGGCTGGATCGATAAAAAGCCTTATATGAATTGTCGGAGTAGTATAAACAAGAGTAGAAGTTTCACCAGTTTTTATTTCGAATTCTGTTTTTTCTTCATTTTCTTTCGGCATATTCACTTTGTTGTTTTATCTCCGTACGGACCAAGTTGTTTAATAATTGCAAGCGGTAATTCCTGAATTGGTCTTCCAATAGCTTTATAAAATGCTGCTAATTGACCTTGTGAAACTAGAAAAGCTTTTCCATCTTTTACAACCAGCACATCACCTCTAAATCTTTCCACGCCAAATTGCTGCCTTGTTATAAACTGTTCATGGGGTCCGTGAACAACCGGATCATCAATCTCTTTTCCAGTTCTCTTTTTGAACTCTGCTTTTACTCTAGAATTAAATGTACTCATGAATCGGTTGAATATTGGATCACTGACTGAGGCATGTGGACTTTCCGGCACCGGAACTAAATTTCTGCCCGGACTTTGATCAGGGAAAACACCAAACACATCTATATCCGGATAAATACATTTACCATCTTTCGTAATTACTTGACCTTCCTTATAAGTGGCTTCACCAAATTGCCCTTTTTTACTCATATCAAATCTTAATACTTTTCCATCAACAGCTAATGCTTTACCGGCTGCATCTACCGCAATTCCTTGTCCTTCAATACCCGAAGGCTTCAGAATATAATAACCCTTATCCCAGGCTATTTGGCGTTGTTTAAGATCCTTTGCAGTTACTTTACCTGTAATTGGATCCGTATGCAAATCAATCAGGTCTTTGCCTTTAAACTTACCTTCACCATAATGCTGAATACCTCTCGGCTGTGCGAATCGAAGGATAATCACCTGCCCGGTTTCCGGTTTTCCCGTTTCACCCAAAGACATCTCCTTTGCAATCTCAATCCATTCCTTTGGAATGCCTGATGCGCTTTCAGCCTTAGCAGGATTTTTTATTTCACCTGATAGTTGATATGCAGCTACGGAAATTCTTTTACCCGGCTCCGGTGTTGCAGATTTTGCAGGTTCACCTAAATGCTTTCCATCAAGTTCAGCTGGCACACTGTCAAATCCTTTTGCCTTGATGCCGGATTCAGAGACAATTGGTCTTGGTCCGGATAGTTTGAGCTTTTCTGAGCCTGTTTTAGATTTGCCGCCGTCAATAACTTTAAGTTCTACACCAGTTTTAGTTTTTCCAGCTGGTCTTCCCTCTGCTTCAGCTTTGATGGTACCTCTTCCGGTCTTTGGAAGGTTTCCCACACCGGTACCAATAGGATCTGCTGGAATTTTCAGCTTTGTTTTACCTTTGAGAGCTTTAGCTTTTGTAATTTTAATATTTATAATTTTTCCTTTTCCGGATGGAGCTTCTGTAGCTTCTACTTCAATTTCGAGAGTTGCTCCTTTTCTTGATTGTGTAAATTTAGCTTTTTCACTGAAGACTCTTTTTAATTCTCTTTGATACTCAATTTCAATTTGTCTAATTAATTCTCTCTGTTCTTTTCTTAATCTTTTTCTTTCTGCCTTTGCTTCCTTTTTAATCTGTATTTCTGCCAGCCGCTGAGCCTTAGCATCTTTGCTTTCAACACCTTTTCTAACAAGTTTTCCACCGATAATATATACACCCAAAGCCAATACATCTGATATTGCAAGAACAAGGAAATAAGTCCCCATTTTAAGATGATATTCTGAAACGGTTGATAATTTCTTCTTAGGTGTTTCGCCGGGTGTTTTGGAATGAATTTCCTGCATTCTTGAATAATGAAACCCTGCCCACTCCATATTTTTGAGAGCAGCTATTGTAAAATCAAGTCCCATTATCCAGCCTGCAGCTTTTGCAACTGCAATAATAGCAAAACCAATAGGATTACCTCTTTTAATAAGAAAACCTCCGATAGAATGAATCAGGAAAAATAAAACTACAAACGGAGCCATCGCCTTTATTTTTTTCCAGGTTTCTTCACCTAATAATTGCCTCTGAACATAAACCTCCTGAGATATATACTTAATAAATATGCACATTGCTTCAGCCATCTGATATATTTCAAATACGGGGAAGCTAAACTCATGTGCAAGCACCTGCATGAATCTCAACTCCGCACTATCACGTACTTTAATCAGCTCCAAGTCCAGAACTCTATAGAAAGGATCCATATAGCCTATCTGGGCTTTAACCGGATATCCGAGTTTATCATAAAGCAGCATATCACCGTTTCCACGCAACTTAATCCCTAGATCTTCAATGACTTGATTGTTCGTCAGCAGAAGGTAACCCATTCCAATTTCAAGCTGGTTGTTTAGCGCATGAGAATTTTTTTTCTTTCTTTGATTTAAAATGGTTTCTACCATAGCATGAAGAAAATCAGCATCAACTTGCCATTCCTTGGAACCCTTACCAATTGCCTTATATTCGGCATATCCCTGGGTAACGATTCGTGCAATTAATTTTGGGGGGAACTCTTTATTTTTCGGTTGTATAGCAAAGATTTTTTCCTGCTCTTTCTTGTCTAAGCCATTCGAAACAGCAGCCCACACCCAATTTTCAAAATATACATTTCCAAAATGTTCGAACATCTGAATAAAAATAAGAGCAATAACAGGTATTGTCAAAGAATCTAGAAAATCATCTGATAATGGTTTTGCTAAAGCTTGGGGAAAATCTGACTTTGACCCTGGAGTGTAAACGACATTAGTAACAAGTACATGAAACTCTTTCCCTTTAACGGAGGCAAGAAGGCAGTCAACCATTTCATCAAATGGAAATTTATCCTTCGTTTCAATCCTCCAGTCAAATAAAGTTGTTCCTGCCGCCCATAAACTCTTAACCCGTTTAAATGTATCATCCCCAACATTTTTTACCGCAACTGGCTGTCCAGTATAATAATTTTTAATATCGGTTTTTATTGTCCATATGCCTTCAGGGAGACAGCTATATCTAAGAATTCTAATAATTTGTTTGTCTGATTTGGTGAGAAATGTAATGTACCCTGTTAATTTTTCCTTACTGATATGAATCCAAACTTCTTTTAATACCTCACCGCAAACAGGAATTTTGGCTATGTTCCTGTTTTTAGGAGCAGGTTTTCTCTTTGCACCCTTTCTTTTCGTTACACGCTTTTTATTTTTTGGTTCGTCGGCCATTTAGATTAATCTGTTATAAATCCGGGAATTCCACTATGCATTTGCCTGGAGGAATATCTTTTTCTAATGCTTTTCCCTTGTCATCAAGCTTACCATTGCGCACTGATCCATCAGGTAAAATCAGTTTATAGTTCTCATTCGGAATTGGATTATTATTCTGGTTTACAAGCACAATTTCATACCAGTCCTGGAATTTAAGAAACCCGGAATCTGCAGAAACACCTGCGACAATGATACGGAAAAAATACTCAGGTGGATTATAGCCCTTTTCACTTTCTTCTTTAGTAGGGATATCATCAGTATCTTCGTGATATTCGAATTCCCATTCGGCTTCTATTTTTTTGTTTTTAACAATAGCAGGAAACTTTGTAATAAAATCATGTGCACCATCGGAGTCATATTCCCAGATTTGTATTTCCGCTTCGGTACCTTCATATACATCCAAAACATCTGCTGTGAGTTTTAAGATATCTCCACGTCGTGCTTCTTTTTTATCCCACTTAAGATTTTTTATTTGTGCAGGAGGGTATATGTATAAACAATTTGATTTCTTGCACAGATCATGTTTAGGTAACTTAACAAATGCATACATTTCATCTTTTGCTTTTTCAGGAATAATTATTTCTTTCCAGAAATGGTTACCGGAAATCCTGGCTTTAATCGTATCCAAATTTTTAGCATTCTTGTCATATAATTCTATTTGTATTTCAGAATTGTTACCAACAAACTGTGTAAAAACCTCTAATCCAACTTTAGCACCAATAGCAGCACGTGATTTGGTCCATAAAACCTGCTGGATTGATGAAGGGAGTTCTACTTTTTTTATTTGATCTGAATTACCAGAATGTTCTGTCATTTATCCGATGATTAAAATTGTTTTAATATTGATTAATCTTTGTATTATTATCTATTTAACTTCAATTTCTTTGCAGGATAAAATCTCACCGGTTTCTGCATCCATTTCAAATTCCATAATGCGTATTTTTTTGAAAATATTATAAACAGCTTCAAAAACAGTTTTATACACAGTATCATCCCATTCTTTTACAGTCCCTTTTAGTAGAATTCTGAATTCATTTTCACTGGAATTTGTTAGAATACTTTTTGTCGATTCCAGTGTGATCTTATTTAACTCTTTATTATCCATCTTATTATTCATTTAGAATGTTCAACATGAACAACTTTTCCTTCTACACAGTCAATGCTGAGTATAGTAGCTGGAGGAAACTTTCGCGCAGGCTCCCTGATAATTACCTGCCAGACCTTACTGATTTTCATATATGGTTTTTTATTTGAATCGTTTGATATTACCGGGATATATTTCTGTCCTAATATTTCAATTTCATAGAGTTTCTTTTTCATATACTTTGGGGCTTCCTGTTTTGCAATTTTAGCAGCATCATTTATGGTAATTCTATCTGCTTTTTCATGAACAGCATTCCAGATTTTAGTAATAGAGATTACCTGTTTTGTATTTGAGTTGATCTGAATCGTTATACTGTCATTTTCAACTTCCAATTTGTTTACAAGATGACGCCAGGTAATATTTGTAATATGTGAATTTTCTTCACTCTCCTGGAAGAATTCATCCAGTACTGCATCCACCGGAATTTCTACATATTCAGAAGCTATCTTTAATGCTTCTTCTTTAGTAAGGATTGATTCTACAGCATTTTTATAATATTCAGGGAAACACCAGCTTAGTATTTCCCCTGTTTCTGCATCCAGTCGAATATTAAAATCTGATAAAAGTTTGTTAACATTTAAGCGAATAATAAATTTGCTGTAATTACCTGATTTATCTTTCGTATAGTTTTCACTTACACTGTCAATAATTATTTCATTCGGTTTCAGATCATAATAGTATTTTTTCCGAATAAAATCCTTGGCTTTCTTTACAAGTATATTTTGTTCAATTAACATAAAATAAATAATTCCTAAAGAGTATTTAGCTTATATCAATACTGTCAGGACTTGGTAATGCCATACCCGGTCTCCAAAATCTTGTTGTATTAGTATCGTCTTTATAATAAATAACCGGGCGAGTTCTTCTATAAGGTCCTGGATTTGAAAGCACGGCACGGTTAAATACAGGAATCACATTACGAAGATTTGCCCCATTTCGGAGCCATCGCTGCCAAAACCTGTTTATTAATTTTTCTGCATTACCTGCAGTCACTACTTGGTGACCAATAAAATATTTAGCTCCGGCGTTTAAAACATTTTCGGCAAAAACTATTTTTCTCCCAGTTAAACAACACCCTGCATATACAATTTTAGCCTGGTTTAAATTAGTAGCGCCGATTGCATCAGGTGATAAATTTCCTCCAAATCTTCTTGCCCTTACACGATAAAAATATTGCTGACCATTTATTAATCCGGTATCATCATAAGAATTCCAATCAATATCTTTAATGGCATGAGAACTTTCTGTTACACCCGCCGTAGTTGATCTATATAGTGTATATTTCTCAGCATCGGTAACAGGATCCCAGACTAATCTTGCAGTTGCGTTCCCAGCTACAACTCTGAGATTTTGTGGACCAGGTTCAAATGGTGTTGAGGCTCCGGCAACCGGAACAGCAGGCATTCCCGCGGCAGCATTTGGTGTCACATTTACTTCTGCAGAAAGTTGACTCCCGAGACCTTCAAAACAGATAACCGGTACACCTGGGACAGCTTCTGCAGAAGAATGATGAAGATATGCTGAAGGAGGATTCTGAATCCTAACACCAGCATTAAGTTGTAAATTATCCATAGTAAAATCAGGTCGAAGAGGTCCATTCGGAAATGCAATTATAGTCGGAAATTGAAAACTGTTTGGAATTGTAATGTTGTGGGTTACTGGCGGACCTGCAACAGTTGTTACGTTAGGATCACCTGCATTTGAATTACCGAATTCAGCTTCATATTCATTCCATTGAACAAATCGGTGAACAAGTTGCTGTAAATCCCAGTCACCTATTTCAAACTGAAGTGGATTTGTTGCAGCGGGACCATTAATCCGTATCCTAGCATTATTTGAAGTACGAAGAGAATAGAAATAATAACCCCGGTCGGTTCTGTTACATTGATTATCACGGTTGCAGCTGGTAAATCTTTGATGGTGAAAACGGCTCTCACATAAGATACAAGGTATTGTTTGATCACCGAAACCAATACCTTCTAGATTTATATCACCATGACAGTTAAAATAAATATAATCATAATCTCTTGCTGCATTACGAAATACCTCGTAGTCAAATCCGTCCTGATAATCGGTTGTATTTGCAGCACTGAAATGAGCAACAGCAGTTCTTGAGTGAGCTCCCCGGATTATATTTGCTTCAATATTGTTTGTTGAGAAATAGTGCCGTATAAGATTTGCATGTTTTTCATAAGCAGATAAATCCCCCATAGTATTATCAATTATCAGAGCTCTTCCGGGTGCACGTGTTATAAATGACACAGGTGAATTATAATCATCCTGACCCGCATACTGAACGGTAAAGGCAACTTCCCAATTTGTACCTTCAGTTTCACCTGCCTGCGTAACTACAGGTATATCGTAAATTTGATTTGAGCCCTGAAATTTTATTTTTATAGTTGGCAATGCAGCATCATTGCTTGCGTTCACATGATTATTTACTTCAAACCGTCTGTGGTGAATTCTTCCCGTAAAAGTTACGAGCAAATCATCATCAGATTCTTCATTAATTTGCGTTCCATCCGGCGCCCGGTATGTATCTAATTCCTTGATTTGAATTGTTACATTGTCTGCGTTGTTCGGTAGTGTAAATCGTATCTCAAGGGGATTAGCAGGATTCCTTTGAATGTTTGGTGTTAAACGCCCTCTGAAAATGATTGCCAATTTTGTTCTCCTGGGATTTTAAGGAATTTCATATTCTACTAATCTCTGTAAGTGCCGTTCCTCCTTATTTAAAACAACCGGTACTTTTACAGTTACTCCTTCTACTGTTAAATCATAATCATCAATTGGTATATCTGGATGGTATAAATAGCCTGTTTCATCAGTAGTACCTGAATATTGTTTTCCTTTTGGTCCTTTGATTCTATAATCCGTATTTGAAACAGGTGTATTACCTGTATTATCAAAAAGGACTATTGAAAAACACCCCAATTCACCGAATAAAATTACATTTTTGTGCTGGGAATTGATTTCTACCTTATTTTCAACTTCCCAACTTTGCTTATAAATTCTTTTTTCTTCTTTATTATTCATACTATTGTATTTTTGATAGATCAGTTTCGATTAAAAATGTTTTATTCATCATCAAGTACTAAACCTGGAAATTTAATTATGCAATTACCAGGAGGAATATTTTCTTCCTTTTTATATCCCTTTGAATTTAGCTTCCCTTTACGAATTTCACCATTGGATAGATATATAATATAGTCTTCATTAGCAATCGGATTATTTACTTCGTCTTTAAGTTCAATTTCAATCCAATCTTTATATCCTAATAATCCTGATTTCGCTTTTACCCTTCCAATAATAACACAAAAATAATATTCCGGTGATGAATATCCTTTTATTTCCGCATTTTCAGATTCATCTTCATCTTCGGGATATTTGTATTCCCACTCCGCTTCAACTTTTTTATTCTTTACTTTCGTCTCAATTGTATCAATTACGGCATCAGCACCTATAATATCCCGTTTGTAAATTTCAATAGTTGCGGCAGTACCATCTTCAAATCCTTCAACATCAGCAGTAAGTTTAACTTTCTCACCAACATCGGCTTTATCCTTAGACCATTGAGCATTGCTAACATTAAAAAGTTGCATTTTAGCCTGTCCTTGTTTAATGCTATCACGTTTTATTTTGCCGTCCATTCTTACAACAGATTCAGATTCCTTACTCTCGGTATCATTTAGTTTATAATTAACTCCGCTTACCGGGTTACCAGCTTTGTCTACGATATCAAATTCAACCCAATGTTCTAATTTAGTGGTTGATTCTTTACTACCATTGACAGCCATTAATGCGCTTGCTTTAGCAACTGCAGAACCTTTAAATCCTGCACTTCCACCACTAGCAGCTCCGCTTCCGCCTTCACCAATTAATACGGTTGGACAACCTAAAGCAATTGTATCCGGCGGTCCGACGCATACAAGCATATCTCCCATTCTTGCTGCAGGCATTCCACCAATTAATACCATAGGACTTCCAAGCACTATTGGCCCACCAACATGTGGAATAGGCGGTACACCGGGGGTTAACATCGGACATACATGCATGTCACCCAAGCGCGCTGCAGGCATTCCGCCAATGAGGACGGTAGGAAATCCAAGGACAATACTTCCGCCATGCATTGTCATATCACCTAATCTTGCAGCTGGTTTACCCATTTTTATTTACTTATTTGTTGTATGATAATTTATATTTATTTCATATGGTATAATTCGTTAATATATCTGTTATCAATTGATCATTACCGGCATTCCCTTAATAGTATTAGGTCCGGTAGATTGCACGGTAATCATAGTTCCTTTTACCTGTTGATTAACTCCTGCTTCTGATGTAACATTCAATCCCTTTATTTTATACTCCATCGAGGCTTCGGATTTTATGTTCATGCCTTTCTGTTTAAAATCCATAGATGCCTCTTCTGTTACATTTGAAGCTTTTATTTTATAATCAACATCGGCTTCTGAATTAATGTTTGCAGCTTTTAGTTTTGTATCACCGGTTGTTTCTATATTCAATTCTGTTGCTTTAATATCGATTTTACCATTTGGTGCATGCAAATCGATGTTACCGTTCTCAGTCTTTATAATTAATTTTTCATTGGTAATATCAATAACAATTGTATTTTCTTCTTTCTTATCAACCAAAATTATTTTTTCGCCACCATTGCTATCATCAACGCTTATTTTATGTCCGTTCTTGCTCAAAACTTCTATCTTTTGATTCTTATCATCCATAATTAAAAGATGCCCGTTCTTCGACTGCATCTTTATGTTTTCATTTTTATCATCAAAAGTCATTATATATTTATCTTTAGTAGTTACAGCAATTTTATCTTCTTTATCATCAAGTAAAATCTTATTTGCATCGGTAGTTGTTAATCCAATTTTGGTTTCATTGGCTTTATCATCAATTATTATCTCATTTCCTGATGCCGTCCTGATTACATTCTGCATTTTGTTTTTGGAAACAACCGGCGACGCCTGCGAAGGGTTCGGAACAGTACCCAACCCGATGGGTCTATCTACATTTCCGTCAACACAAGCCCATAATAATTCTGTTCCTTCATGGTTCGGAAAGTGGATTCCATAACCAGAACCCGAGTAATTCTGCAGTAAACGAATAGGCAGCGTGGCTTCCCCGTTCGATTTATCGCTTATATCAAAAAGCATTTTTGCTTTGTACCTGCCATGATCATCAATAAATGCATACTCATCACCGGCACCGGATTCTATTTTCGCACTCATTATTCCTGATATTTTGGGCACCGGTGTTTTTCTTGGCGGACGATAGTCAATATCAAAAGGGATTGCAGTAAATTTACATTCAAAGTGTGGTGAAGGTTTGTCCTGCTGAGCAAGCAAATCAAACAATCCCGGCTGAGATCCTTTGACAGAAACACTTAAAAGTATATATTCTGAATTCCAATCTTCCCGGAAGTGCTTTTGCAGCTTAAAGCGATAGCCAGCTCTAAACAGCCTGCTGTCACTAATCCCCGAAAAGATCTTACTTTCACTTATAAATTCCTGGTTTCTTATTTTTGCCAGGAACTCCGCATCTTTTTCAGTTTCGAAATTATCCCCGAAATCATAATAAATACCGGGCATTTTTGAATTTATCTGGCTTTCTCCCATTAATTGTTTTTCCGGGAACATATAATTATAATCCTTTAACTGTACAGTACCTGTAACAACCTTTTCACAGCAGCCGAAATTCAAAACGGTTTCGCTGTCACCAAAAACATCTTTATTTTCATTGAAGTCAACATTTTCTGAGGGATGAATAACAGGAAGGTTTGAATTCGTATCTGTAAAAACGATTACGTCGGAATCACCGCTGTGATCGAAATAATAGAAAATCCCATAATGCTCGAGTTTTCTATTAAGGAAATTAAAATTAGTTTCCTTATACTGTACTGTATATTCCTGCTCAGAATATTGACTTTTCAGTTCTAACTTTAATGAGCTTCCTTTTAGACCCGCATCGGAAAGGACTTCCTCGATCAACTTATCAATTTTCATTTTCTGATATACTTCATTCTGGTAAACCAGGTTCAGACGCCACAACTTCGGCACAAGCACAAGTTTGTAAAAAGCATAATCAGGTGTTCTTCCCTGCTGCTCAAAATTTGAAATAATCCCGTGTATTTTTTCCGGATCTTCTTCACCTCGAACAAATGTTAATGATGCCGGTTTATTTAATATTTTTGAAGAATCCAGGGCAGTATCTTTCGATACTATATCAATCCGGTATTCAAATAATCCGGAGATTTTTTCCTCTCCTTCGAAAGACAATATGCTAATAGATTCATCTTCAATTTCAGATAAATGGACTGAATAATATGCCTGGTTAGCATTTTGTTTGAACATTCGATGACCTCATTTAATTTTATAAAAATATATCTTTATTTATGAATTAAAATTCAGGTTATTTTGTTAATTCTCAGTTACAATACCTGGGTATGAAAATCATTTTTTGATAATTGCTATATCGCAACACCATAAGATTTCGCATAATCCTGCACTTAATGAATGTTTATGATTTGTTACAGCTTCGCCCGGTGAGTCACGTGTTGAAAGAAGGATTTTAATTTTTCTTAATATTTCTATAGGTTATATCAAATATCAGCCATTCTATATAGTCTATCTCTTTTTCTCTCTTAATGTATTTATAAAATCGATTTTGCATTACTATTCTTACATAATCTTCTGTTCTGAAAGTTTATGTATCTATCGAATATATATTTTATTATAATTTTGTTGTAAGGATTGGATTTTGTATTTCTTATGCCGAAGTATCCTTTAATTTGCAACCCTATTTTATTTTCCCCGAACATAACGTACCCCAAAATCTTTTCTAGTTAAGCAATAGCTACGATTGAAAAGGACAATTTTGGAATTATTTGGGGGAGGAATATCTCAGACAAAAAAAAATAGGACAGTATTTTCAAATACCCCAATAATTGAAAAACTTGTACTTAATATAAAAATTTTTAAATAAAAATGTCTATAAAAATTGTAACAATTTTGCTCACAAATGTAACTCTTATATTTATAGTTTTTGATTTATATATTTACAAAATAAAGTTGTAGTATTCATAAGCTTTTGAAGAGATTAATTCTATAAGAATTGTGTAAAAAAACTTTTAAATTTGTCCGCAGAAAGAAAATACCAATTTAGAAATGTTATATAGATATGCCATTGACCCTTAAATCCATTTTAATTGTATAAGATAGCAGGATTTTAAATTGATTACAATGAGTAAGCTATATACTATACTCTTTTCATTTTGATTGCTTAAGAATAGTTGACTTGTAGACAGATTCTGCCAATTTGTCCAATAACTGACCGGAAGATATTCCTTATTTGATCAATACCATCTTTCGCTGCCTATTATAATTAATTGATTCGAGTCTGAATATATAAATACCGCATGCTAAGCTGCTTCCATTGAATTCTATTTCATGAGTTCCGGATTCTAATGTCTGGTTATCTATTATTGTCCTGAGCAATTGACCCAAAATATTATAAACTTTCATGGATACATTTTCCTGTTTGAAAATTGAGAACCTTATAATCGTTGTAGGATTAAAAGGATTCGGATAATTCTGATATAACTGGTAGCCGGCCGGATTTAATTGCTGTTTTATCTGATTTAAATATTCATCTGTTCCAATCAAAAGTTTAAAATTATTGTATTGATGTGCAAGGTTTAATTTAATGATTGGGTCTTCCTTTAGATTATAAAGGTTTTTCAATCTTTCATCCAGTAAATAAATATTAATTTATTAAAATTCTCTAGTGCTTTAACCATAATATTTATTGGCTGATCTGGTAGGGCTTTAATATCAAATCAAGAATAAGTATCCAGATTATTTTTAAGACAGTCCCAAACTATTTTGAATTTGTTTAAGTAATGTATTCATAGATTTGCAACAAGGTTCGGTAAACATCATAATATTTTTGTTTTTATTTTTTTATTATTGCAGAATAAATATTTGCTCTCCTATACATTGAAGATCTTTCATTAAGTTTTTTAATGGAAGAGTATCCTTCATTTCCAAAAAATAGCTTAAACGAATTAAAACTTATTGGGAACGGCACCCATGTATTTGAAACATCAGTATCATATTCCACAAATATAAAAATTGGTTTTGATTTAAAATTTCCTACAATTTTTTTTATAAAGGAATTTTTATCATCCACATAATGAAAAGAATTTGCCATTAGTATCCCATCTAAATTACCGGGCAAATTATCTTGAATAAAATTCTTGTTTATTTTTTCTATAATTACATGTTTGTTCTCCGGAATTTTATTCAATGAATCTTTACTATTATCAACAGCATATACTTTACTCCCTGTCAATAGTAAATTTACCAGAGCTGAAGTAAAAAGTCCGGATCCGCAACCCAAATCAGCCCACACCTGTACATTTGATTCTTGTACAGTATCATTTCTAATTAATTCAATTGCTTTAGCTAATAGCATGCTTTTTTATAAAAATATTTTATGCAATACGGTAAATTTCCATAATGCTTTCCAGAATTTTATCGAAATCAATATTTAGATCAATTAAGTTACCATTATGGATATCAAATACCCAACCATGGACAGTAAGATTTCTTTTTTTAATTGCTTTTTGAACTTCGGATGTCTTAATTACATTTACACATTGTTCCTGTACATTTAGTTCAACAAGTCTTTTGTATTTTGATTCGGTATTTTTTATCGCATTAAGTTCATTTTTATGCAATCGGTATACATCCCTGATATTCCTGAGCCAGGGATTTAAAATACCTAAATCTTCAGATTGCATAGCGGCTTTAACTCCCCCGCAGTAATAATGTCCGCAAACAACAATATGTTCTACATTAAGAACATTAACAGCATAATTAATGACAGACATCGAACTTAAATCGGTATTTGGAACCATATTTCCAATATTTCGATGAACAAATGCTTCCCCCGGCTGCACGCCCATAATTT
This sequence comes from uncultured Ignavibacteriales bacterium, assembly GCA_963723205.1. Classification (GTDB taxonomy): domain Bacteria; phylum Bacteroidota; class Ignavibacteria; order Ignavibacteriales; family Ignavibacteriaceae; genus CAVQBP01. The sequence goes on along the minus strand of CAVRQC010000047.1, from coordinate 98,021 downwards.
CTTCCGCTGTCACCCGGCTATCCGAACAACCTATATACAAAATGTCGGGGTTTTGTCCTTTCGATAATTCCTTGAAATAATTTTTATCAACTTTTAATTTTTCTTCAATCCACTTTTTGTTATTCTTAAATATTTGCTTGATATTCATTTCTTCCTTCTTTTTAATATTAATTTTTTTTCGCTGTAAACAGAATTACTTCAATAATGCATCTCCAATTAAATAAACAAGTATATGGTGAACAATTGACAACAGAGCTAAGATCCAGCCCAAGAGTTGCTGCCCGGCGGTATATAAAGCAACAGCAGCAGCTCCGGAAATAATTAATTCCTGGAATAACCGGAGAGGCTCAGAAAATTTACCTGCTTTATGGAAATCAACCAAACCCCAGAAGCCGAAAATAATTACCGGAACGCATATGGCCAAAATAATTTTCATGATATTCCCCTTCGCAATATGATATCCCCAGTAACCAAATCCGGCTACAATCCCAATTTCCATTAAGCTTCTTAATAAAAGGTTAAATTTCCTAAGATCAATCATATAGCAGTGTTTTAGTTGGATTTACATTTAAACAGAAATATAAGAAAATTATTTCATTTACCTGAAGAAGTTGAATTAAGCAGAACGGAATAAAACCTTTCTTCAGTAAAAATTGTCAAATATTAAAATTTTGTAATTACAAAAAAAATACTTGAATTTGTAATGATTATTTTAATAGATTATAAAATATTAAATTTAGTTTGAACTTATAGGATTTTTTCTATTGTTAAAGAATAATTTGTTATTTCTCTCTGTTTTTACTGTTTTTTTACTATTTATTGATGTTCAAACCTGTCTTTCTAATTCAAATTTAAAAAAAAACATACAGAACAACGATTCGACTTCCAGTTTAGCCTTTAAGAAAAACCGTCCGGAGAAAAGGTCAACTTTTTTTTATCAGCCTGATCTTTCATATCAATTGTGGAAACAATTTAATCTAATCAGGGAAGCAAACTCAGGTGATCCTTTGGCAGAGCACGAACTGGGCATCAGGTATTTACTCGGAGACGGTGTTCGTGCTGATACTTTACTCGGAGCTTACTGGATCCGTAAAGCTGTTGAAAAAAAATTAACCGCTGCTGAATATAATTACGGGATTTTATTAATGAATGGATGGGGTGTCAAATGGAATCCTTTCAATGCTTATGATTATTTTCTGAAAGCTGCAAAAGATGAAATGCCGCAGGCAGAATATATTGTCGGAATATTTCATACTGATAACCTGGTAGTAAAGCGCGATTGGGCTGCAGCATATAAATGGGTTAAGAAAGCTTCTGATGCAGGTTTTGAACCGGCAAAAAAAACATTACGGGAATTAAAAACAAAAGTCCCTATTGCGCTTCTTGATACTGCCGATGCTAAGAGTTCAAACACAAAGAAAGTAAAAGATAATGATGAGGAAGATAATTCCCTTTCATCTGCTTTAGGATTATCTTTTATAGATTTCGAATCTGTTTCGGATACCGTAAAAGAAGTAACACTTAAAATGCTCCAGAAGGATTTGCTTCTAACCGGGGATACAAATATAATAGATACTTTATCACAATCCGATAATAAATTACCCCAGATTGATTCTTCGGATGTTCCGGCATTGCTGGAATCTGCAGAATCCGGCAGCCCTGAGTCCTTAAATTTCATCGGAAGATTTTATGAAAAGGGAATCTACTACCCCCGGAACTTAATAACTGCTTTATCATATTATATTAGAGCACTTAGGTTAGATTCGCCAAAGTCACCCTGGCTCATATATAATCTAATCAAAGATAAAAATATTGCTACAGAGCTTGAAAGACGAATAAAGGAAAAAGATCCTGAAGCAATGTTTGTATGGTATGGCCTTTTTGCTTTTGGCTTTAATAACCAGATTGTCCAGGAAGATGCAATCAGACTTCTGCAGCAGGCTGCACAAAGAAAATATCTTCCTGCGTTGAATGAATTGGGTTTAGCTTTTAATAATGGAAATTTTATTAAAATAAACCATCAAAAAGCTTTTGATATTTGGAAAGAATCTGAAAATTTAGGAAGTATGGAGGCAAAGATAAGATTAGCAGCGGCTGCTGTTTTTGGTTATTTAAAAACTTCTGATCTGGGTGATGCAGTTAAAATTTTAGAATCCGGAGATGACCTCGGATCAATTCTTTCACAGGTAGCGCTTGCATATTGCTATGAGAAGGGGGTAGGATTGGACCAGGATAAAGCAACAGCTGTAAAAAATTACAGGACTGCAGCTCAAAGGGGAAATCAGTTTGCTTATAATGAATTAAAAAGAATGTACGATGCAATCCGGCCTGATAAAAAAGAATTTCAAATAAATTAATTGAAATTTTCACCCGGATTTTTGGTATAAATTTCAAAAAAATTATTCTGCCTGAGTATAATCCCGGATTTTTCAAACTATTGTATTTATTCTAATTAGTTTAGTAATTTTAGTCAAGGTTTTAACGGGGCTATTAATGTTAAATGAATATAACCTGAAGAAAAAAGCTGCAATAATATCTTTATCTGTCGGAATAGGAATGTTCTTCGCTAAAATGGGAGCTTTTCTATTGACAGGTTCAGCTGCAATATTCTCGGATGCAGCGGAATCTGTAGTTCATATTTTAGCTACTTCCATGGCTTTATTCAGCATTGTACTAAGCTCTAAACCCGCAGATAAATCTCATTTATACGGGCATGGAAATATAGAATTTTTTTCAGCCGGTATTGAAGGTCTTTTAATCATTGCTGCAGCTATTTTTATTATTTTTACTGCAATTATGGATATTGTAAAAGGGACTAATCTAAAACAATTAAATATAGGAGTAATAGTTATTAGCTTTGCAGGAATAGTTAACCTGCTATTAGGTACATATCTTATCAGGAGAGGTAAAAAAACAAATTCTTTAACTTTAATTGCAGACGGGAAGCATGTTCTAACTGATTCTTATACCAGCATAGGGGTAATTGTGGGTATCAGCTTGGTTATAATAACTAAATTTCAACTCCTCGATCCTATATTTGCTATTGCAATTGCATTGAACATTCTTATTACCGGATATAAATTAATGCGGCAATCTATAGGCGGGTTAATGGCCGAAACAGATAAGGATATTCTAAAAAAAATAGTAGATACGATTCTTTCGGATAAAAAAAATTACTGGATAGATATTCACCAGTTAAGATTCTGGCAGTCGGGAGATAAAATTTTCATAGACTTTCATTTGATTCTCCCCTATTTCTTCACTATAAAAGAATCTCATTCCGAAGAAGATGAGATTCAAAATTTATTAGAACAAAACTTTCCTAATTCTCAAATTAAAATTCATTTTGATTATTGTCTTCCCGAGTTGTGTAAATTCTGCGATTACCAGAAATGTACGGTTAGAAGGAGTGATAAATTAATTTCATTCAACTGGAATGAAGAAAAGCTGACTGGTAAATCTGTTTATATGATTCAGCATAATTGATTTTGATATTCTTCCTGGTTTTATAAACAGAAATTTTATTATGTAGCGGTTTCTTCTAATTTTGATTTGTGCTTGATAAAAGGAACTTCAACTCTCTGTAAAATGATTAAACCGGTCAGGAAGAACAAACCGATCGCCAATGCAGCAACTCTGTCATTCGACAAATCTGAAATAATCCCGTAAAATAATGGTCCTACAACGGCGGAAGATTTACCGAAAAGTCCGTCATAAAAACCGAAAAATTCTGCTTCTCTATCTTTAGGAGTTAAAAGAGCCATTAGGCTTCTGCTGCAGCTTTGTGATGACCCGATTGAAGCACCGGCTAATAATCCAATTATATAAAATTCAAATATAGTATTTACAAAAAAAGCTCCAATAACAACCACAATCCAGATTATTAAAGTGATGGTAATTGTTTTTTTCGGTCCTATATGATCCGATAAAATTCCAAAAATAAAAGAACCTGCCACTGCTGTACTTTGTACAATAATAAAGAAATAGATGATCTCATCATCAGTCATCTTTAAAGTATTTGCAGCAAAAATTGATGCAAAGGCAATAATCGTTATTATAGCATCATTATATAAAAAAAATGCAAACAAAAATCTTGATACGGCAGGATATTTATTCTGAAAGAAAATAGCTTTTAAAGTGGTAAAGCTTTTATCTATTCCGTTTTTTACGATATCTGTTTTAATTGTTCTTTCTCTTCTAGGTTCACTTACAAATAGAAACAGCGGTATGGAAAAAAAAAAGAAGAAAACTGCAGCTACAATGAAAGATAACCTTATATAATAATAATAATCAGGTGATGTTTGCTGCGGCAATAAAAACATAACAATTAATAAAACAACAAGAGCCCCGATATACCCCATCGCAAAGCCATAACCGGATACTCTTCCAAAATTCTTTTTTTCGGTTAAATCCGGGAGAAAAGCATCATAAAAAACCAAGCCTCCTTCAAAACCAATATTTGCAAAAACAAATAAAATGAATCCTAAAATGATATCCCCTTTTTGAACAAAGAACATTAGAGCAGTACAAATAACTGAAAGCAAAGTTAATAGAAGCAGAAATCTTTTCCTGTTCCTGGAAACATCTGCAATTGCACCAAGTGGGGGACTGAACAGAGCTGCTACTACCATAGATAAACTGACTGCTAAACCCCAGATCCACTTTTGACCGCCGGCTACATAGTTAGAAAAATATTTTGAATAGATAACCGTAACAATAATTACCGAAAAAGCAGTATTAGCAAAATCAAACAATGTCCATATAAAAATTCTGCTTTTTTCTTTCAGCATATCTTATTTTTTCTTTTATTTTATCTTTTGGGTGTGTCGGGTTGCCGGATTGATTCTTCTAATAAACCTCTCCCGGTTTTATTAAGATTGCCTGTATTCTTAAGTTCTGAGAGAACAGCATCCAGAATACCATTAATAAATTTTCCACTGCCGGCGGTACTAAATACTTTTGCAATTTCTATTACTTCATTAATGGAAACTTTTGGCGGGATATCAGGAAAATAGAGAAGTTCGCAAATACCTATCCTTAAAAGGATTTTATCTATTAGAGCAATTCTGTTCATTTCCCAGTTATTAACTCGTTGCTTAATCATCTTATCAAAATCATTACAATGAATTATTACTCTATTTATAAGATCATGAGCAAAATCTTCGTCAATTTTGTCGGGGACGTCTGCCATAATTTCTTTTTCAAGGAAATCAAGGTTTTCTTTATTCATTTCATATGCATACAAAACCTGCAAGACCCTTTCTCTGACTATTCTTCTCTTAAAAACTTGACGCATGTAACCTCACTTAACAAAGAACAAGCATGTTAAAATTATTTTAAACCTAACGAAAAATATTTCAATAATAATACAATTACAATATTAATGAATTCTTTTTTTAGAGTGCAAATAACCAAAATGCTAAAAGCGCGATACTTTCCCTCATATTACTATATATTTTACTATTGGTGCTCATAATAATATCAGATGCTGCCGTATAAACCTTTATGTTATAGAATTTACATATTTCCTTTACTCTCATCAGGTGGTAGGGAGCGGAAATTAAAATAATATTCTTTATGTTTTTCCTATTTATTAATTCACTTTTTATGAAATGAATCTGTTCTGAAGTAGATGTTGTTTTTTCTTCAATCCAAATCTGATCAGGATTTATTCCCTTTTTTATCAGATAATTAAATGCAACTCTTGCTTCACTCAATTCGCCTGGGGCATTGCTGCCTGTTAACTGGATATAGTTAACAACGCTGTCTTTAAATAATTCCATAGCCTTATCCAATCTTGCTTTTAAGCTTGGGCTCGGCCGATTATGAGACCAGACAGCAGCTCCTAGTACAACGGCAACATTATTCCCTTTTGTTATCCGATTAAAGGAATTCAGATCTTTCTCATGAAGGCTTGAAAATAAGTAAGCAAATATTAACAAACCTATCATTACCAACACCGAATCAACTATAGTAGTTAATATTATACTTTCCGTATTTAAAATTTTCAACCATAAATAAATCATAAAAAAGATTAGTGCAAACTGGAATATAAAAAAGAGTGCGCCAATTAAGATTCTATTTAAAGGATGATTTAAGATATAGATATCTGAAACAGGAAAATTAAAGACCGTACTTATTGAAGCAAGAATCAGGATAGCAGTAATACTTATTGAAAAGTAAAAAAGCAATCTTCCACTATACTGAAAACGCCGGCTTAAAGTGTAAATTATTACTGCAAAAACGCATATAATAAAAAATATAAGGTCAAGAACATTGCCTGTATTTGAGAAACGGAATTGAGTTAATGAAAGGTCCTGATTTTTATACTTAATAAAAAAAAGAAGAAAAAGATCAATCACTAATAATAGTATTACAATAACTGAAATCCATTTTTTATTTTCTTTAAACATTCTCGTCTAATATAATTTTTTTTTAACGACGCAACGCCTCTGGGAAATTAGGATCTACTATTGATTTGATTATTAATGTTGAAAATAAAATTTATTGATTTTCATTTTCTAACCGGTATGTACAAATATAATAATTCTTAATCAACGATCTAATTGCTAATTAAGAATTATAATAACAGGTATAATTATCTTCGATATTTCAATAAATATAAATCAGCCTAATATTTATTGAAGTCTGAAAACGACAGGAATTGAAACCATAACATTAACCGGTTTGCCTCTTTGACTGCCGGGTGTAAATTTGGTTTCTTCAACAGCTTTCAAAGCTGCTTGATTGCAGCCTGCACCAATTCCTTTTAATAAAACTGCTTTAGTTACAATTCCATTTTTGTTAACATATGCTTTTATATAAACAGTACCTTCAACACCGGCTCTTTTAGCTATCTGGGGATAAACTATTTTACTTTGAATAGCTGCAATTCCGCCAATTGGTTCCGGCATATTTTCAACTGCAACAAAATACTGCGGCTCTTCATCAGTTTTCTTCTCCTCTTTTGGAGGCGGAGGAGGAGCAACAATCGCATTCTGATTCAATTCGGTACTTTGAAGTGTAATATCATTCAAAACATCCTCTGAAGGAACCGCAATAGGTATTTCCGGTTTAGGAGGAGGTGGAGGTCTGGTTTCCTGTGTGGTCTGTTGAATATCTTGTAGATTAATTAATTGTTGGGGAGCTTGTTGTATAACTTTTGATTCCTTTATATTTGGAAAAAATTTGAATGCTAATATTAGCAAAGCTAATGAAATTATAATGCTGATTTCCATGATTTTCTTGTACTGTCTTCTTAAATCAGCTTTGGGACTCTTAATTAACGCCATTTTCACTCTCCCGGATTTTGAATACTATCTATATTACTACAGGATAAAAGCTTAGGTTCCCTTTAAAGAATAAAGATGTGTTCAATTAGATAAGAAAAATTAACAGATGAAGAAGAGATTTTTAAAACAAAACAACCAAAAAATCTGATTGAGATCAAATTTTTTGGTTGTAAAAATGCATTTCTAAACTTTACTAAAAACCCGATAATTTATTGAAGTCTGAAAACAACCGGAATAGAAACCTGTACGTTAACCGGTTTACCTCTTTGCTTACCTGGTTTAAATTTAGTTTCTTTTACAGCCTTCATAGCAGCTTCATCACAACCTGCTCCAATTCCTTTTTGAACTTCAACTTTTGTAACATTCCCTTTTGTATCGACAAAAGCTTTAACATAAACTTTACCTTCAACACCGGCTCTTTTTGCAATTTCGGGATATACTATTTTATTTTGAATAGCGGCAATACCCCCGATTGGTTCAGGCATATCTTCAACTGCAACAAAATACTGTGGTTCTTCAACAGTTTTCTTTTCCTCCGCAGGAGGAGGTGGAGCAGAAACTTCAGCATTAACATCCAGCTCAGTACTTTGAATTTCAATATCCTGCAAAACATCTTCCGAAGGAGCTTCAATAGGAATCGGAGGTCTTGGCGGAGGAGGAGGTCTGTTTTCCTGCCTGGTCTGCTGGATATCTTCCATATTAATTAATTCCTGCGGTCCTTCAAGTGCTACCTTTTTTTCCTGTATATTAGGAAAAAATTTAAATGCAACAATAAGAAAAACTAATGAAATTATTAAGCTGAGTTCAAACGTTTTCTTATAATGTGCTCTCAAATCAGCTTTGGGACTTTTTATCAATGCCATATATTTCGCTCCTGCTTTTTACTCAATGAAATTTAACAAATGATGTCTCATTTGTCAAACCATTTAATAATTTATACTAAAAAAAAAATTACGGGATTTATTAAGTGACAAAAATAAAACTAAATTTTATAATGCAATATAAAGAAAAAAAAAACTAATTTAACTGGGATTTTTGACTATATTGAAAAATTTTTAGCAAAAAGATAATTAATAATATCCCGATACTTGCCCCGATTATATCAGCCGTCCAATCGAAAATATCACAGTCTCTCCCTGGTACAAATAACTGATGAATTTCATCCAGGGCTGCATATAAACCAATTATTACTCCTGTAAAAAGTGAAAAATATTTCTTAATTTTTAAAAATTTATTCTGAAATAATAAAGTCAGACTTAATAATATTCCCAGTAAAAAATAAGCAGTAAAATGTTCAATTTTATCATTAATACCAGTTTTAGGTAAATCAGTCCCCGGAAGTGTAGTTAAAACTAATAGAACTAACCAGTAAATTACCAGCGGAATATATATAAATTTCTCTTTATGCTTCTCAATAAAATCAAACAATTGAATTCCTTAAAAATTTTATTGCGGAAGGTAAATTCCTTAATATAATTTCAGCTGTATATCCAAATTCCGTATATTCTTTTACCAAGAGATCTGCAGCCAGACTGTGAATATAAACCCCGGCAATTATACTTTTTTCAATTTCTTTGGATTGTGCAATAATGCCAGCTAAAACTCCCGTTAAAACATCACCTGTACCGAATTTTGCCATTCCGGGATTTCCGGTAGTATTTATAAATATTTCCCCTTGATGACCCGGTGTGAAAATAATTGTTGGGGCTCCTTTCAGGATCAAATAGGCACCGGTACTCTGAACAAATTCACTTCCATATTTCAGTAGATCTTGTTTCAATTCAGTGACTTTTATTCCCAGTAAATTAGCAAATTCCCCATGATGCGGGGTAAAGACTAAATCTTTTAAATTTAATTTCTTATAATCAACTTGTGATAATGCAAAGATTGCATCAGCGTCAATTACCATCTTCCTAAATTTTCGTTCCTTAATAATTCTTATAACGGAACTCTGTGTTTCTTTTTCTCTTCCCAAGCCGGAACCCACAGCAATAACGTCGGCCCACTCCAATCTTTTTTGCAGTTCATTAACATTTTGTTCGGATAAAAAACCGTTCCCATCATCACCATAAGATTCAACAATAACTTCACTTAATTTTGCATGAACTAAATTTTTAGCTGAATCCGGGAATGCAAGAATTGATGCTCCTGCACCAATACTGAGAGATGCTGTGGAACTTAATGCAGCTGCTCCGGGTAATTTGGCAGAGCCTGAAATTGTTAACACTTTACCCGCCGAATACTTATGTAGGGAATTAGCCTTTTGCGGGAAATAATCTAATGCATCTTCGGGTTCAATTAAAAATCTGTACACAGGATACCGATCAAAAAAGTTATTGTTTATACCGATATCTCCTTTTACAACATTACCTGCAAAAGAATACCCATCCCCAAAAAACAATCCGGATTTAAATTCCCCTAATGTAATCGTTAAATCACTTTCAAAAACTGTTTCTGCTGAACCTTTATCTGAATCAAGGCCTGTTGGAATATCTATTGCAACTTTATAAGCATTTATATGATTTATTTTCTTTACGATTGATTTGTACGGTTCCCTTAAATCCCCTTCCATTCCGCTTCCCAGCATTGCATCAAATATTAAGTCACAATTCTTTAAAAGATTTAAATCTCCGGCGGAAGAGAATTTCTTTAATCTGATCTTTTTATTTTCTTTTGATAATTGATTTAAAATCCGGAAGTTAACAGCACAATCCGGGGACCTATCATTACCCGAACTTAAATAAACAACATCAACTTCAAAGCCATTATTTGCAAAATGTCTGGCAACAGCAAATCCGTCACCTCCATTGTTCCCTTTTCCGCAAATAAATCCAATCTTAGTAAAAATGTTTATCCCCTTATAATTTTGCATTACAATATCAAATATTGATAAAGCAGCATTCTCCATTAAAACAATACCAGGCATTCCTATTTTGTTGATTGCATAACTGTCGACTTCTCTAATTTGCTTTGTTAAGAATAATGGAATCATTTTTATTATTTAAGATTTAAAAGAGAAAAATGGAAAATGTATGGCTTAAATGTTAATTGTTTTTAGTATAATTAATTCTGTTTGCAATACAAATGTAATATTACAAGAAAGAAGAAATCAAACTAATAAATGTGCCCGGGGCAATTCCTAAAACTATAACTAATAATACAGATATAACAACCGCAAGCAGCCCGGTATTACTTTTTGCAAAACTAATTTCTTCGACACTATCCTTAAAGTACATCAGTACAACAATTCTTAAATAGAAATACAAACTAATTGCACTTGAAAATACTCCCACAATAGCCAGCCAGGTTAAATGAGCTTTTATTGCTGAAACAAAGACATAGTACTTTCCGAAGAAACCTGCAAAAGGCGGAATCCCGGCTAATGAGAACATGCAAATAGCAAGCAAAGCAGATAAAAACGGTTTCCGGGAACTTAAACCTGCATAACTATTTATATCAAGATTTGATTCATTTTCCCCTTCAATTAATGCGATTATACCAAATGCCCCCAGGTTCATAAATGTGTATGCGGATAAATAAAATATTATTCCAGCAATACCATCAAAATTTCCGGCAGCAAGACCGATTATCATATAGCCGGCATGTGCAATTGAAGAATATGCAAGCATTCTTTTAATATTACTTTGAGAAATTGCTACAATACTGCCAAAGAGCATTGAAAATACAGCAATAACAGCAAGATAGGGTTCAAACAAATTATGAACATGTACATTACTAAAAATAGCACTTAGCGTAGCAATTATAGCGCTGAATGCCGCAGCTTTACCGCCCGTGGAAAACAAACCGGCTATTGTTGTAGACGCCCCTTGGTAAACGTCCGGGACCCACATGTGGAACGGAAATGCAGCAATCTTAAATGAAAACCCAATTAAGAAAAGCAATATACCAGCAATAAATAATATATTCCCTTTCAATGAAGAAAATCCTTTAATAATACTATTTATTGAAGTAGTATGGGCGGATCCATAGATAAGTGCAATGCCGTATACAATAAAACCGGTGGCAAAGGCTCCAAGTAAAAAATATTTTAAGGAAGCTTCATTAGCTGACAAACGTTTCCTGTTTATTCCTGCAAGAGCATAAAAACATACTGACATCAGTTCAAGACCTAAAAAGATCATAAAAAGATCTTTTGCTCCAGCCATAAACATCATACCGAGAACGGAGGACTGCAGAAGTACATAATACTCCCCGTAGTAAGTACCGTATTTCTTCAGGTAATCAATTGAAAGAAGAGATACAATCGCGGCACCGAAACAGAAAATAAAATAAAATATATTTACATTACCACCCGTAGCCAGCATATCCTGCATAACTACTGATACAGAATCAACAGTTAACAGAGCATAAAAAGCGGCTCCAAGAAATACAATTATTGAAATCCATGGAAGTATCTTTTCACTTTTACTGAAATACATCTCAATAATAAGGGAAACTAAAATACCCGCACCTAAAATTACCAATGGAAGTATATTCAAAAATTCATGGAAATTATTGAACATGCAAATAAACCTTTAATTGAATTATTCTATAAATAAAATGTCTTCTTCAGTTTTCTCTATTCGTGTTTTATGTTTCTCTTCCAAATAAACCGCAATTTTTTTATGATTCTTGAAATCGAAAATATCTTTTCCTTTTTCAACAACGACCATTTTTATTGCTTCATATTTTGAAACCGCATCATTAAGATGTTTATATTCAAGGAAATATACATCTGTAAAATCTGATTCTTCTTTTAGAAAAATCCCTTTAGAGCTTGGTGAAAAATCTGTAATAATCTCATCGTCTATTATCACCTTAAGAAAATGTGCCTGGAAAGGAAGAATAAGACGGCTATTATAATAAAGACCATTAATTTTATTCTCCAAAATTTCATCTAGTGTTTTCATTTTTTTCCTCTTCTATCTAAAAAAGATGAACCAAATAATACCGTAGATCGGAACTAAAATAGGAAGCGAATATTTAATAACATAAGTAAAGAACGGAGGCATGTTGATACCGGCTCTTTCACTTATAGATTTTACCATAAAATTAGGCCCGTTTCCAATATAAGTTATTGCTCCAAAGAAAACTGAAGCAACGGAAATTGCAACTAAATAAACATTATCGACACTAACAAAATGAATTACTTCTTGTTTAACCGTAACATTCAGTCCGTATTTACCCATCGCGGCACTCAGGAAATTCATATAAGTCGGTGTATTATCCAGTACTGCCGATAATGTCCCGGTTGCCCAGTAAAAAACTCCCTGGTTTAACTTGTCACCAAGAACGTTGGCTTCGTGTGCAATTAATTCAAGAGCAGGAACCATTGTTGCAAATATACCTATAAATAAATAAGCAACTTCTTTAATCGGTTCAAAATCAAATTCATTATCTTTTAAAATCTGGGGATTAGCACGCTTGTATGAAATGAATACAATTGCAAACATTATTATTTCTCTTATTCCGAACGGTAAAGGTGCAAGACTGGGGACACCCGGAATTACAGCAGGATCAATAAAAACAGCAAGTATAATTATAAGAAGATAAACCAGGTTTTTCATTCCTTTGAATTCAATTTTACCGCTGTATTCAACAACATCTACATCTTTCTTATTAAGCATATCGAATAAGTAGAAAACAGCCAAAATTAGAATTACTGCAGGAATCCAAATATGCCATACATTGGCAATAACCCAGAAGAAAGGGACACCGCTTAAGAAGCCTAAAAACAGAGGTGGATCTCCAATAGGTGTTAGCGCTCCACCTACATTACTCACAATAAAAATAAAAAATATTATGTGATACGGCTGCAGCCTGTCACGGTTCATTTTAATATAAGGTCTTATTAAAAGCATAGAGGCACCGGTAGTTCCAATTATATTGGAAATTACTGCACCGACTAGGAGAAATATCACATTGGCTAAAGGAGTGGATTTTCTATCAACTCTAATTAATATTCCACCGGAAGCAACAAACAAAGAGCTCAATAATGCAATAAACGAAATATATTCTGCAAGGGTATGAGTTAAACTATGGTAATTATGTAAATAAAAGATATAGTATAAAACTACAATTGCACCCAGAACAACCGATACTTTGGGATAGTGATGTTCCCAAAAATGTTTATAAAATAAGGGTCCTGTTGCAATCATTAAAAGGAGTATAATAAACGGTACAACCATAAAGGTTTGCGGTAATTCGTGTTCAACTGCTGCATGAGTAGCTTCTACACTCACTGAATCTACAACTGTTTTATTTACTATTTCATGGGCAAATATATTCTGAGATGCACATAAAAATATTGTAAAGAAGATAAATACCGGAATAATTATTTTCAGTTTGTTTTTCATACTTTCCCTATTTTAGACTCACCCTTTCTGGAGTAATTACATGTTCGATTATTTTTTTGGAGGTTTGTTTAGAAACATTAAGAAAAGTGCTCGGATAAATTCCTATCCAGACAATAAAAATAAAAATTGGTATCAAAACCAGCAGTTCCCTTTTATTCATATCGGTTAGTTCATTTAACTTTGGATTTTTCACTTCACCGAATACAACTCTCTGATACATCCATAAAAGGTAAACAGCTGCAAATATAACTCCTGAAGCGGCAAAGACAGTGTACCACCAGCTATCCAGTACCGTAGATTTGAACGTACCCAGCAGAATTAAAAACTCACCGACGAATCCGTTTAGTCCCGGTAATCCTATTGAAGAAAGAGAAGCTATCATTAAAAAGGTTACATAAATAGGAACTATTTTGGCAATTCCACCATATTCTGAAATTTCTCTAGTATGGGTTCTTTCATAGATTATACCAACCAAAAGGAATAATGCCCCGGTCGATAATCCATGGTTTAACATCTGAATAACTGCCCCCTGAACTGATTCCTGGGTCAAGGCAAAAATACCTAAAACTACAAAGCCTAAATGTGCAACTGAAGAATAAGCAACCAGCTTCTTCATATCCTTCTGCACCATAGCTACTAACGCTCCGTATATAATCCCGATAATTGCTAGTATTGAAATTATTGGGGCAAATTTAATTGAAGCTTGCGGAAATAACGGCAAACAGAATCTCAATAATCCATAAGTTCCCATCTTTAACAAAACACCGGCAAGGATAACACTGCCTGCAGTCGGCGCCTGTACATGCGCATCCGGAAGCCAGGTATGCAACGGGAATATTGGAACTTTAATAGCAAAGCTGAATGTAAATGCAAGGAACATCCAGTTCTGAATATTCCCCGGAACTTCCGGTCCGACATTATAAAGCTCAATCAAATTCGTTGAAAAATGTCCTAATGGAGTAGAAGCATAAACAGCCAGCCAGATAATTGCGACCAGCATTAATAAGCTTCCAAAAAAAGTATATAAGAAAAATTTTATTGATGCATAAATCCTGTTGTCTCCTCCCCATATCCCTATTATAAAATACATAGGAATGAGCATTGCTTCCCAGAAAATATAAAAGAGAAACAAATCAAGAGATACAAAAACGCCAAGCATTCCAACTTCCAGCATCAGCATAAAAAAGGAAAATTCTTTTACTTTCTTCTGAATGCTTGACCAGCTCGAAATTAAAGTCAGAGGAGTTAAAAAAGTTGTAAGTAAAACAAGGAGTAAAGATAAGCCGTCAACACCTACAATATAGCTTATATGCAAATTCTGTATCCAGTCAAACTTATGTATAAACTGGAATGACGGATTATTTAAATCAAAATTGAAATAGATTATAAGAGAAATTAAAAAAGTTATAATGGATACTGCAAGAGCAAAATAACGAATTAAATTTTCTTTTTTATTCCCGATAAATAAAAGTAGTACTCCACCTAAAAGAGGAACAAACAGTAGATATGTAATTAAGTGACTATTTTCCATTTTATATATGATCTATCATTTAAGTGTTTCAGTATAAGCTATGGTTTAATAGAAAAAATTACCCAGAACAAGGCAGCAAGGATTCCCAGCATCATAACAATTGCATATACTTGTGCAACTCCGGTTTGTATCTTTCGAATTCTTGAAGAAATTTTTCCAACCAGAGAAGCTGTACCATTAACTAATCCGTCAATAATTTTAGTATCTGTAAACTTCCATAAAATTACTTCGGAACCTTTCTTAATCGGATTAATAATAGCGGCATCATAACCTTCATCAACAAAATATTTATTTAGTAAAATATTATAAGCTCCCTTGAACTTTTTAACAAAATTTGTAGCGATAGAAATATCTTTAAGATAAATGTATCTGGCTATTAAAATTCCGGAAACAGCAAGAACTATCGAGATCAGCATAAAAATAATTTCTTCCGTATGGGAATGTGTTCCATAAATGGCTAATTTACTTTCTGCATGTTCAAAAACTGGTGCCAGCCAATTCTGAAAGGCATTTCCGTTTTCTCCAGAGAATAATTCCGGTATCCCGATAAATCCTCCAATCGCAGCTAAAACTGCTAAAATCATTAACGGAATTGTCATAACCTTTGGTGATTCGTGAGGATGCTTGTTTTTTCCAAACCTTTCTTTGCCTTCAAAAGTAAGATAATGAAGTCTGAACATATAAAAGGCTGTTAATAATGCTGTAAATGCACCTATAAACCAATAAAAGAAGTTTCCATTTGTAAAAGAAAACCAAAGAATTTCATCTTTGCTAAAGAATCCGGATAAAGGTGGTATACCTGAAATTGCTAATGATGCAATTAAAAAAGTAAAATAAGTCCGGGGCATATATTTTTTAAGACCACCAAAATGTCTTATATCCTGCTCTTCATGCATACCATGTATAATTGAACCGGCTCCGAGAAATAACAAAGCCTTGAAGAATGCATGCGTCATAACATGGAAGATACCGGCACTAAAAGCGCCAACACCAAGCGCAAGGAACATATAACCTAATTGGCTTATAGTTGAATAAGCTAAAACCTTTTTTATGTCATTTTGAACCAAACCAATAGTAGCAGCAAAAAGCGCCGTGAAAACTCCGATTACAGCCACAACTGTCAATATTGCAGGCGCTGAAGCAAACAATATTGAACACCTTGCAACCATATAAACACCGGCAGTAACCATTGTTGCGGCATGTATTAAAGCTGAAACAGGAGTAGGACCAGCCATTGCATCGGGCAGCCAAATATATAACGGAATTTGTGCAGATTTACCTGTTGCACCAATAAATAAGAAAAGAGCAATTAAATTGAATGTCCCGGGATTTAAATTAAGAATGTTAGCTTTTGAAAAGACTTCATTAAAGTTTAGACTTCCAAAAGTTAAATAAATCAAAAACATTCCAAGAAGAAAACCAAAATCACCGACCCTATTAACTATAAAAGCTTTCTTCGCAGCATCACCAGTTGTTCCTTTTTCAAATTTTTTATCATACCAAAAGCCAATTAACAGGTATGAACAAAGTCCAACACCTTCCCATCCTAAGAACAACAACACGAAATTATCTGCAAGAATTAAGTTCATCATCGCAAAAATGAACAAATTCAAATAAGCAAAAAATCTCCAGAATCCCTTATCTCCATGCATGTATCCAATTGAATAGACATGAATTACAAATCCGACACCGGTTACAACTAATGCCATAATCAATGAAAGCTGATCAACCTGGTATGCAAAGTTTACATGAAGATTTCCTACACTAAGCCATGTAAAAAGATTAACAATAGTCTGCCTGTCATCAACAGGTAATGATAAAGTCTGGAAAAAGGCTCCTAGTACAACCAGAAAAGATAATCCGATTGTACTGCTCCCTATAATACCAATTACTTTTTCATTTTTAATATGGCTTCCTAAAAGACCGTTTATTAAAAATCCTGCAAAGGGTAAAAGAATTGTTAAATAAATAAGATGAGTCATTTTTTCTATAAATCTTCTATATTTTTACCATTTCAAAATATTTATTTCATCAATATTGACCGTCAGTTTATTCCTGAATAAAGCAATAATTATTGCTAGTCCTACTGCAGCTTCAGCAGCGGCAACGGTCATAACGAAAAAGACAAACAACTGCCCTATCGAATCTCCCAGGTAAGATGAAAAAGTTACAAACGTTAAGTTGGCTGAATTAAGCATAAGTTCTACCGACATAAAAACGATTATAGCATTTCTTCGTGTTAAGACACCAGCTATACCGACAACAAACATAAAAGCGCTTAATATTAAATAATATTCTATTGGAATTGTCATATACTTACTCGAACTTCTTTTTAGCTAAAATCAACGCACCAATTGTAGCGGCAAGCAATAAATATCCTGCAGCTTCAAATGGGAGTATGTAATTTGAATATAATTTATAACCGATAGACTCGATTGTCCCGGCATTAATACTTGCAGCTACCTGAGCATTTTCACCGGCACCAGGTTTGCCAATAAAAATCATATATGCTAATTGAAGAAATACTAATGCAGCAACTATATAAGCAAAGATTTTAATGTTTTTATTAACTGCAAGCAGCTTTTTTTCGTGTTCCGGTTTCAGAAGCATAATAACAAACAGGAACAGAACCATTATAGCGCCAGCATAAACAATTACCTGTACGACTGCAATAAACTGGGCGTTAAGCAGCAAATACAAACCGGCAAGGGAAGCAAAATTTAAGATTAAAAACAAGGCGCTGATAACCGGGTTCACCCTTGTTATCATTAAAATCGCAGAAACTGCCGAAATTAAAGCAAAAATTATGAATAGAATTAAATCAAGAGACATTTTTTTATTTTAAATACTAAAAACAGAAACTATTTTATTAACTAAACGAGGAATTTTTAATCATTCCATATAATATTTTCAATCAATTACCCTCACGGAGTATTCCGATAGATCATTCTTGGAAATGGAATTGTTTCCCTCACATGATCGAGACCACATATCCATCCGACTGTTCTTTCCAGACCTAATCCAAAACCTGAATGAGGGACGGATCCATATCTTCTCAAATCAAGGTACCACTCAAAAGCCTCCTGCGGAAGATTATGATCTTTAATTCTCTGAAGCAATGCATCGAGATTATCTTCACGCTGACTTCCACCAATTATCTCCCCATAACCTTCAGGTGCTAAAACATCAACGGCAAGTGCAAGGTTTTCATTTTCAGGATCACGTTTCATATAAAACGCTTTAACAGCAGCAGGATATCGATGAACCATTACCGGCCTGTCAAATTTCTCAGATATAACCGTTTCATCTGTCCCACCAAAATCATTTCCATATTCAAAATTGACTTCAGCTTTTTTCAATATCTCAACTGCTTCATCATAGGAAATTCTTGGAAGAGGTCTTTTTACATTTTGTAATTTTGTTGTGTCTCTTTCCAGTACTTTTAATTCTTCATCTTTCTCTTTAAGAACAGTCTGAACAACATATTCCAAAAATTCTTCGGCAAGATCCATATCATCATTTAAATCGGCAAAAGCAACTTCCGGTTCAACCATCCAGAATTCGGTTAAATGTCTTCTTGTTTTAGATTTTTCAGCACGGAAGGTTGGACCAAAAGTATAAACTGCTCCAAAAGCAAGCGCACCGGCTTCAGCATAAAGCTGTCCGGACTGAGTTAAATATGCTTTCCCTAAATCAAAATAATCTGTTTCAAAAAGAGTTGAAGTTCCTTCAACTGCATTTGGAGTAATAATAGGCGGATCCATTAAAGTGAATCCTTTTCCATCAAAAAAATCTCTAATAGCTTTTACTATCCTGTGACGAATTTTTAAAATAGCAACCTGTTTACTGGATCTAAGCCATAAATGCCGGTGATCCATCAAAAATTCTATACCATGATCTTTTGGAGTGATTGGATAGTCATGAGCTTCAGAAATGATTTCTAAACCGGTAGCATCCAGTTCATACCCACCGGGGGCCCTGGGTTCAACTTTCACCTTTCCTGTTACTTCAATTGAGGATTCCTGTCCTATTTTGTCAGCTGTATCAAATACTTCGTCTGTAACATTCCCTTTAAAATAAACACACTGGAGATAACCTGTTCCATCTCTTAAAATTAAAAATTTTATCTTTCCGCTTGATCTTTTATTGAATAGCCACCCCTTTAATGTAACTTCTTTACCTACATATTCAGCTAAACTACTTATTAAAATTCTCTGCATTAATCGTTTCGATATCTTTCAAAAATTTAATCATCAAATATAAAGAGAGGTCTAAATAAAAGCAAAGAAATAGGTGTTATTTTGATGTAACCGTCGTCATCAAACCGAGAATTCCAAAAATATTTTTCTTCTCTTTTTTGTATTAAAAAGAATAGATTAAACTTAATTCCATTGAATTTGCTTGTATTGTGGGCAGAACCATTAAAGCGCGTTTACTTGTTTTTTCCGGACATTCATTAAGCTTAACTATTGCATTTCCAATTGCTGTAGAAATAGCAGCACCAACAAATGTATCTGAAAACCAATGATGATCACTATAAATTCTCTGGTACATTGTTAAGCCTGCTAAACCATATAAAGCAATTGAAGCATAAACATTATTTATTTTTGCTGCCAGCACAGACGAAACTGCAAAGGCAGTTGTGGCATGACCTGAAGGGAATGAGAGGAAACCATCTTTAAAACTAAAATTAAAGAAATCATAAGGGCCTTTATCTAGATATGGTCTAGCTCTTCCTAAACCTACTTTTAGAACAGAAGTAATAATTCCTGCATAAGCAAGTGTTTCCAGTATCATCCTGCTCGTTTCAGATATATCATTATTCTTTATAATTTTCCCGATCAAATAAGCAGCACCTGATAATATAATCATATATCCGGCATTTCCATATTTATGGCCTACTTCAGTAATATCATCCATGGTGCCATTATGATTTTTAGCAACAATCTTTCTGATTGATTTATCAATAAAAAATGATCCTACAGTAAAACCGACAAGACTACCAGTATATATCCATTCCTTAGACGAAAAGTGAGAAGGAGATTTTACTAATTCAATTCCGTCATTAATGCCATGATTAATATCTTCAAGAATTGAAGTGTGCATTGTATCAGCCAGGCAATTTCCCTGTCCAAAAACTTTTGAGCTAAAAGCAATGGAAAGAATTATCAGGCTGATTATGATTTGACTGGTTAGAATGTTTTTCATTTTTATTAAGAACAAGTACAACTCAATTTATTATTTTCTGCTTTTTCAAAAGATTCTCTCCCCTCCATGAAGGCATAATAAGCAATACCCAGTGAGCCGAGAATATCGAAATAACCAATTGATGAAACTTCATACAACAAACTCGAGAGTAAAAGTATTATCGATAAGTTAAAACATGTTTTCGTACAATGTGCATCGGCAATAATTGCATCGGAATTTAATTTTTCCCCTACTTTAAATTTTGCTTTCATTAAAAGATACATAGTTAAAATAGAGATGATAGAAACTATAATACCAGCCAATGTTGTCGAAGGATTATTTTTCTCAATGATATTAATAACCGAACCAGCAACCAAACCGATTACTAAAAGATAAAAACCGAACCCCGTTATTCTTAAGGCAGTGCTTTCAAATTTATCTCTTCCTTCACCAGGAGAATTTTTAATTCTTAATATCAAATGCAGAATACCTATACCCGAAATAACCTCAACAAAACTGTCTACACCAAACCCTAATAAAGCAAGTGTCTGATCGTTAATACCGAAAATTACAGCAACTATCCCTTCACCAACGTTATATACTATTGTTATGATGCTTAAGACTAAAGCTGTCTTCAAAGGCTTTTTATTTATTATTTTGTCCCACACAAGATTATTACATCTTTTGAAATTTTAATCCCGTTAATTTAAGAAAATAGAATTATAAAACTAATGTTGTATTTAATCAGTAAAAAATATTCATACATTTTTACCCTATTGTTAGTGATGATAGACACTGAAATATAAATATATAATTAGTAATGATAGGAACAGCCACTAAATATTTTTCAAACAGATAATTCAGAATACGATGGACAAGAAAAATGATATTTTAATTGCGGAAGATGATTCCATAATAGCACTCGACATTCGAAAATATTTGGAGGGATTAGGGTATCAAATTTCAGATGTTGTTTGTAAAGGTGAAGAACTTCTTGCAAAAGCCAGAATGCACCCGCCTGCATTAATAATAAGCGATATAAATCTAAAAGGCGAATTGGATGGTATTGAAGCGATAGCCCGTTTATCGGAAAATTCCTCGATTCCTTATATTTTTGTTACAGCTTATGATGATTATAAAAGAGTCGTAGAAATATACCACCTTGAACCTTTAGCTTTTTTAAAAAAACCAATAGATTATAATGAATTGTCCGACTTCGTTTGCAATAATTTATAAATAACTTTTGAAAAAGAAGATTTACGAAGCTACCATCCCCATTAATTTTCTTTTGGCAATTGGGAAAATGGTTTCGTTAAACGGAAAATCAAGATCTGTCTCGCAGATAAAAGTTGCAGGATTAGGTAAATCGGTATATTGTTTTATTAAATCAAGTTTAATTGACTCAGGGGTTCTTTCTATTAATTCTCTTTCAACTTCCCTAATAAGTTTTGTTTTTAATGATCTGTATTTTTCAGTATTGGATGAAAATAATGAAGATTCATATCTATGAACCTGGATCTTTGCCATTTTATTATCTGTAATTAGAAAATATCCTTCATCTTTATTAATAGGTACAATACCCACATGATCGATTTCAATATTCTTTTCTACGAAATCATAAAGGACTATGGCTTCGTCTATTTCATTTTTTATTAAGGGAAAGGCCCATTCAATCAAATCAAATAAAAATTCTACATCAGGAGTAAATTTCCCTATAGTTTCGAATGTAATTTTTTGATTTTTAAGGTCGAAGTCTTTAATCTGTTTTGGAAATGCTTCTTTCAATTTTAATTTATGGTCAACTATATTTTCTAATATGGACGCTAAGTGAATTAATTCAGCTAAAGCCGGGTAAACCTTTTTTTTGTTTAATTCCAAATGAAATTCCTGTATACCGCCCAATACCCTGTATTGATTCATTTCCCAGTCTTTATCTGCCGATAAAAATGTTTCCAGTTTTAAGCTTTCCATTTCAAGACCTTTTTAGTTTTATATAAAAAGAGTCAACAATTATGCCACGCAATAGTTATATGTTTAATCATATCAAAGAAATAAAAATATTACCTATTATTTGCTATAATTACTTTATATAAAAAAACTTAAAAAGATCAATAATTTTCATTGTATATTTTTCTAAAAATTTTTGAATAGAGATCTATATATTCGTTAACTTTTATCAGTATCTGTTACATAATCTATATGTAATTATTATCTATAATTCCTTTTGGATTTTAATATTATTAATGTAATTTTAGTCAATTGAATCTCCTTCAATTAAACCTTATTGATTTATTCAATTAATTAAAAGAGGGCAAATACAATGAATCTCGTTGAAAGAGCAAAAAACGTTTTATTTTCCCCAGCCTCCGAATGGGAAACCATCAAGTCTGAAACTACAACTACTAATGAGCTGTTTACAAAGTATGCAGTTATTTTAGCAGCTATTCCTGCTATAGCTGGATTAATAGGCTATAGTGTATTCGGAATATCTTTCGGATTCGGCAGAATTACAATTGGTTTTGGTACTGCACTTACTTGGGCTATCCTTACCTATGTTTTATCACTTGTAAGTGTTTATATATTAGGTTGGATTATTGATGTTCTGGCCCCTTCTTTTGGATCTACAAAAGATTTGATTGCTTCTTTAAAGGTAGCTGTTTTCTCATATACTGCTGCTTGGGTAGGAGGGATCTTTCATATCCTTCCATACTTGTCATTTCTTGCAGCATTAGCAAGCATATATAGTCTTGTCCTTCTTTATATGGGTTTAAAAAGAGTTAAGGCTGTACCTGATGATAAAATGATTGGATATTTTGTAGTTATCATTGTAGTTGCAATAGTATTATACTTTATCATAGGAGCAATTGTTGCCGGTGTTGCATTCGGCGGTCTTATGATGAGTTCAGGACTTTAAATTGAAGACTCGTAGCACAAATCATTTTGTGCCACGAGCTGACATTTCATATATCAAATTTAATCCCTTGTGCAAGGGGTAATGTAGTACCGAAATTAATTGTATTGGTTTGTCTTCTCATGTAGGCTTTCCATGCATCTGAACCGGATTCTCGTCCCCCGCCGGTTTCTTTTTCGCCTCCGAAAGCACCACCTATTTCAGCACCGGAAGTACCTATATTTACATTTGCAATTCCGCAATCAGAACCGTGGCTGGATAAAAATTCTTCAGCTTCTAATAAATTAGTTGTAAAAATTGCAGAGGACAATCCCTGCACAACATTATTATGAATACTGATTGCGTTCTGAACATCACCTTTATATTTTATTAAATAAAGAATTGGAGCAAACGTTTCTTCCTGGACAATACTATAATGATTTTCAACTTCTGCCAGTACCGGTTGAACATAGCAGCCTGATTCAAATCCTTCACCATTTAGTACCTTTCCGCCGAAAGTAATTTGACCTCCCTCTTTCTTGATTTCTTCAAGGGCATTTGAAAACATATCAACTGCATCTTTATCAATAAGCGGTCCTACATGATTCTTTTCATTTAACGGATCTCCAATCTTTAATGATTTATAAGCTTTTATTAAAGAGTCTTTTACTTTTTCATAAACAGATTCATGAATAATTAATCTTCTTGTTGAAGTACAGCGCTGACCGCAGGTTCCTACAGCACCAAAAACAATTGCCGGAATAGCCATTTTAAGATCGGCATTTGGGGTAATTATTATACCATTATTACCACCCAGCTCTAAAATTGATTTACCGAATCTTTTTGCAATAACCTCACCGGCATGTTTACCGACTTTTGTAGAACCTGTAACCGAAATTAATTTGACTCTTTTATCATTCAGCATTCTTTCTCCGATAGTAGAACCTCTCCCGATTACAAGTGAAAAAACTCCTTCAGGTAATTTATTTTCTTTTAAAACGGAGCCGATTATTTTTTGAACTGCAATTGCAGAGAGAGGAACTTTGGATGAAGGTTTCCATAAATTTACATCACCACAGACTGCCGCAATCATTGCATTCCATGAAAACACCGCTGCAGGAAAATTAAAAGCCGAGATGGTTCCTACAATTCCCAGCGGGTGATATTGGTCGTACATCCTGTGATCAGATCTTTCGGAGGCCATAGTAAAACCGTAAAGTTGTCTTGACTGCCCGACTGCAAAGTCACAAATATCGATCATCTCCTGGACTTCTCCTAAACCTTCCTGTAAAGATTTTCCCATCTCATAAGAAACAAGAGTTCCCAGTTCAGTTTTATATTCACGTAATTTTAGTCCTATTTGTCTTACGATTTCTCCCCTTTTCGGAGCAGGAATTTTTCTCCAAACTTCAAAAGCTTCTTCTGCTATCTTGATTATCTTTTCATAATCTTCTTCAGAAACCTGGTTTACGGTTGCAATCAGCTCTCCGTTTGTCGGCGAATATATTTTTAATTCACCGCCATCAGCAGATTCCATCCAGTTTTGTCCTGTAGAACCTCCATAATTTTTCTCTTTAATTCCTAATTTTTTTAGAAAATCATGTTTAATTATTTTTTTTTCTTCAATATCCATTTTGACTCCCTCAAACTTATTTATGATATAAAAAGGAAGATTAAAAATTCCTTCAATTTATTACTTGAATTAAATGAATACATCCGTGAAAATCAATCATATATGTAATAATTAAATCTTAAAAATATCACATAATTTGAATTGATAATGTTCATGCAGTTTCATATTTTTCATTTAGAAAATTTGTCTATAATCCATCAATTAAATAATTAAAATATGCTTCTTTTAATCAAATATTTCGAAATTACAGGTTTTAAGGATTTAAGGAGCTATTTTATATCCCGCTTCGAAAACGTCTTTTAGTAAAATCCTCCATCCCGTCAATATTTAATATTATTTCAAATCATTTTTGGTCCGGCAATTGCTGGATTATTATGGAGGTAGAAAATGAATAACAATTATTTTGAAGATAATGTAATGGAACAAAATTCCTTTATCCCGGCAGATAAAGTGCATGAAACCCTTGCTAAAAATATGCTGGTTGATGGTTTTCCTATCGTTTTAGATCTTGAAAACAGTAAAGGTTCTAAACTTATAGATTTAAGAACGGGTGAATCTTATATGGATTTTTTCACCTTTTTTGCCTCATCCCCGTTGGGTATGAACCACCCGAAATTGAATTCAGATGAAGTAAAAGAGGAACTTCTCCTCGCTGCAGTAAATAAACCTTCAAATTCAGATATATACACAACTTCCATGGCAGAATTTGTTGATGCTTTTTCAAAATATGCTAAACCGGACTATATGAAATACTTATTTTTTATTTCCGGCGGTGCTCTTGCAGTAGAAAATGCCCTGAAGGCAGCTTTTGACTGGAAAGTTCAAAAGAATTTTATGAAAGGTTATAAAGAAGAAAAAGGGACTCAGGTTATTCATTTTAAGCAGGCTTTTCATGGAAGAAGCGGATATACTTTATCACTTACCAATACAGAAATAAATAAAGTAAAATATTTTCCGAAATTTAACTGGCCAAGGATAACAAATCCTAAGATCACTTTCCCGGTTAATGAGAACCTTGATAAAATAATTGAGCTTGAAAATAAAGCTGTCGACGAAATCTACCAGGCAATAAAAAATAATAAAGATGATATTGCATCAATAATTATTGAACCAATTCAGGGTGAAGGTGGAGACAATTTCTTCAGAAAAGAATTTTTTATGAAACTAAGAGAAATTGCAGATGAAAATGAAATACTCTTGATTTTTGATGAAGTTCAGGCTGGCTTCGGGATAACAGGCAAATTCTGGGCTTCTGATCATTATGTAAAACCTGATATAATTGCATTTGGAAAGAAAGCCCAGGTATGCGGAATAATGGCATCAGCAAGAATAGATGATGTGCCTGAAAATTGCTTTCATAAATCGAGCAGGTTAAATTCAACCTGGGGAGCTAATCTAGTAGATATGGTGCGCTCAAAACATATCTTGAAAATCATTGATGAAGAAGCACTGGTTGAAAATTCAAAAATAATGGGTGAATATTTATTAAGTAAACTATATGAATTAAGAGATGAATTTCCAACTCTAATTTCCCAGCCAAGAGGTTTAGGCTTAATGTGCTCTTTTAATCTCCCATCTGCTGAGTTAAGAAATAAATTTAGAAACAAATGTTTTGAGAATAAACTGATTATACTGGGCTGCGGAGAAAAATCAATAAGATTCAGACCCCGGCTAAATATCACAAAAGATGACCTTGATGAGGGCTTGAATATTATCAAAAATATATTAACTTACTTAGTGTCAAATAAGTAAATTTATTTAACTACTTGCATGATACGGCTCCACGGTGGAGCCGTTATCATTTTAAAGACAAAATTCTAAACCTGTTGCATCTCTTTTTAAATCAAATAAACCTTTGGATTAAAAATCAAAATTCTAATTTTTTTTAATATTGAAATTTGTAATTTAATTGAAATCCATTTTTTAATTTTTGAAATGTGTAAACTTTATATTATAAGCACTCCGATTGGAAATCTAAAAGATATTACACTAAGAGCCCTGGAAATTCTTAAAGAGATAAATTTTATTGCTTGTGAAGATACTAGAGTTACTTCAATTCTATTGAAAAATTATGAAATTCAAAAAGAACTAATCTCACTAAATGCTTTTAATGAAAGTTCAAAGATTGATTACGTTTTAAATCGAATAAATAACGGAGAAAATTGTGCGTTGGTTTCGGATGCCGGCACACCCGGTATATCGGATCCGGGAACACGACTAATTTCCGCAGCAATTAAAAACGGAATAGAAGTTATCCCTGTGCCGGGAGCTTCAGCGGTTATTGCAGCATTATCATTAAGCGGTTTACCTTCTGATTCATTTGTCTTTGAAGGATTTATCCCGCAGAAAAAAGGAAGACAGAAAAAACTTAAAGAATTAGCCGACGAGGAACGAACTATTATTATTTACGAATCTGTTTACAGAATTGAAAAACTTTTAAACGAACTAAATGAATATATGCCGGAAAGATTTATTGTTATCTGCCGTGAACTGACAAAGAAATTTGAAGAAACCTGGAGAGGAACCCCGGTAGAATTACTTCAGTCTTTTGATGAAAAAGTGAATAAAGGTGAATTTGTAATAGTAATATCTCCAAAGAAATGGAAACAATAATTGCCTTTAAAAAAATAAAAATTTGTGCAACTTATTACTATAATTTGAATCATATCATCATTAAAAAGATTTTAAAAAGGAGATTAAGTTGAAAAAGCTTATGGTATTCTTGTTTCTTTTCTCTTTTATTTCCCTTGTTTCGATAGATACAATAGCAAAAGAGAATAAACCTGTATGGAATAATAATCTGGAAAAAGCGGTAGAAATAGCCAAAAAGCAAAATAAAGCTGTACTTATTAATTTCAGCGGTTCAGATTGGTGCAAGTGGTGTAAAAAATTGGATGCTGAAGTTTTTTCACAGAATGAATTTATTAAATATGCCAAGAAAAATCTTGTTTTGGTTAAAATTGATTTCCCACAATACACACAACAAGACCCTAAAGTACAATCATACAACCGAGAAGTAGCACAAATGTTTAAAGTCCAGGGATTTCCAACGGTTGTTGTAATCGATAAAAATCAGAAGCTTGCAGCCTATACAGGTTACCAGGAAGGCGGAGCCGGAAATTATGTTAAATACTTAAAATCGGTTTTAAATAAAAAATAAGCTTTAAGACCGACAAAATTTATTAAGGTATTGTAACCCTTGAAGGTTCCGTCTCTTTTTGCAGAACCTTCGAGGGTTTTCTGTTTTGTAATCCAAATTGTTAACCTCAAAGGTTTCTGATCATTTAATTAAGATCAATTCCTTTTGGGGTTTAGAAATAAAATTGCATCCTTCTTTCGTGACAACAACTTCTTCTTCAAGAGTGGAAGTTCCATAATCTTTAACCTGCAATCTTGGTTCGATTGTAAATACCTGTCCTTCTTCTACTTCCATAAAGGGTGTATCTCCATATCGTTCCCATCTTGGGAATAAACCGGCACCACCGTCATGTACATTTCTTCCAACCTGGTGTCCTAATCCATGCGGATATTCTTCATATCCTTTCTCAATTATATAATTTCTTGCAATATCATCCATATCGCAGCCTTTAACCCCGGGTTTAAGATTATCTGCAACTTTTTGAATAGCATCTCTAATAACATTAAATCCCTCCTGAACGTCTTTCGGAGGTTTTTCTTCATCGCTTCTTAAAACATACCAGGTTCTCTGCATATCGGAACAATAGCCTTTATGTTTAATTCCGAAATCTATATTAACCATATGTCCGCGTTCAATTTTTCGATTAGTTGGACCTGAATGAGCTCCCTGCGTTTCTGGACCAGTAAAAACAGCCGGGCAATGTTCTTCCTCCCAGGCAAGTTCATAACCTTTTTCCATTGCAATGCCTTTTATGAAATCAGCTATTTCTTTTTCTGTTCTGCCGGGTTTGATATATTTGGTTACCTGGTCAAAGATTTTCTGAGTTTCTATTACGGCATAATTCATAATAGCAATCTCAGTTTCTGATTTTCGTCCTCGTAAAGCCGAAATAATCTCCTCGGAAGAAACTAACCTATCTGAAAAATCCGTTCCTTTCAAATGCTCTAATAAAATTAAATACATTCCATGGGTGAGTCCGTCGGCAAGGACTGAATTTTTTGAATAGTTTATTGCAATCTTATCCGGTTTTTTGACATTCAAATATTCGATTAACGGCTCCTTTATCGATTTTAAATAGCCGATAACATTTTTATACAATCCCCCTTTAAAATTTTCAGCTTCAAGAGAACCAACCATAGCTGTAGTTTCGCCGTCACTATTAATAATAAATGCGGATTGCCAGGTACAATTTTTTCCAATTACTAAATCAAGTGCCGGATCATGAATTGTTGCACTTTCACTTACAAAAGTCATCCACATATCAATTTTCTTCTCTTTAAGAATTGATACTGCTTGTTCAATTTTTTCTTTTATTATTTCTGTTGACATGTTTTTAATCCTTTAAAATCGTTTGAAATAAATTTAACAAAAATAATTTTAAGTCTATAACAATGGATACAAAAATAAAAAAAATTGAAGCTTTTTATTTTATTTATAGCTAAGTTAAGTTAGATAATCTTTCTGGTTAAGAATTGAAAACACATAAAATTATATTGAACCAGAAAACTTCAAAAGTTATCAGGGAGATAATACTGTACAACAAGTATTATTACGTCAATAATACAACAAAATTTTTTATTCATAAACCATCCAGGACTTTTATATCACAAAATGTAAAAGTCAATATCAATAATACAAAATATTAGAGGTCAAATATGTCTGAATATATCAAAAATCTAGTTGCCGAAGTAAAAGCAAAAAACCCAAGTGAACCTGAATTTCATCAAGCGGTTGAAGAAGTTGTTGAGTCATTGGATATTGTTCTTCAAAAACACCCAGAATACATGGCAAATAAAATCCTTGAAAGAATAATAGAGCCTGAAAGAGTAATTATGTTCCGTGTTCCATGGATGGATGACCAGGGAATTATTCATGTTAATCGTGGTTTCAGAATTGAAATGAATAGTGCAATTGGACCTTATAAAGGCGGTTTGCGTTTCCACCCCTCCGTAAATCTTGGTATCCTGAAGTTTTTAGCATTTGAGCAAGTATTTAAGAACAGCTTAACAACACTTCCTATGGGAGGCGGTAAAGGAGGTTCTGATTTTGATCCTAAAGGAAAAAGCGATAATGAAGTTATGAGATTCTGTCAAAGCTTTATGACTGAACTTTATAGACATATCAGTTCCAATACTGATGTTCCTGCCGGCGATATCGGTGTTGGCGGAAGAGAAATTGGTTTCCTTTTTGGTCAATACAAGAAAATAAGAAATGAATTTACAGGAGTTCTCACCGGTAAAGGAATCAATTGGGGTGGTTCATTAATCAGACCTGAAGCAACCGGTTATGGTGCAGTTTACTTTGCTTCAGAAATGCTGGCTACAAGAGGAGAAAGTCTGGAAGGAAAAACATGTCTTGTTTCAGGAAGTGGAAATGTTGCTCAGTACACCGTAGAAAAAATTATTCAGCTTGGCGGAAAAGCTGTTACACTATCAGATTCCGGAGGTTATATATTTGATCCTGATGGCATTACCAGGGAAAAACTTGATTTTGTATTAGACCTAAAAAATATTCGAAGAGGCCGTATTCACGAATATGCGGAAAAATTTAAGAACGCCGAATATACTCCGGTCGATAATCAACTAGATTATAATCCACTATGGGATCATAAAGCTGATTGTGCTTTTCCGAGTGCAACACAAAATGAAATAAACGAAAAGGATGCTTTAAACCTTCTGAAGAATAAAGTTTATTGTGTTTCTGAAGGAGCAAATATGCCGACTACAATCGAGGGAGTTAAACATTTTCTGGATAAGAAGATTCTTTACGGACCGGGAAAAGCTGCAAATGCTGGAGGAGTAGCGGTATCCGGATTGGAAATGGCTCAAAACAGTATGCGGTACTCTTGGATGAAAGATGAAGTTGATAACAGGCTGCATATTATAATGAAGAGTATTCATAAAACCTGTGTTGATGTTGCGGAAAGATTTGGTACTCCCGGAAATTATGTTAATGGAGCTAATATAGGAGGATTCTTAAAAGTAGCAGATGCTATGCTGGATCAAGGTTTAGTATAGTTGTTAAATTTAGAAACCGGATCCTGATTATAAGCATTCTTATCCGGCATCAGGTATCCGGTATCTTATATTGAATCAATGATTAGCAAAGGCAGGCAGATGGATAACAATTCTCTCTATTCAATCAGCAATATAGATCAACTTTGGGTTGAACATGGATACGGTACCCGTTTCCAGGGCTTTCAGAATTTAATGAAATACCGTATCCGGGATATACTCCTTGTTTCAAGTCTTTACGATTCTTATTTATTTGAAGAAGACGGCAGGTTATATGAACTGATTAGAAGGGAATACCAGGGATTAAACTTAAGCCATTCTCCTGAACTTATCAGAGTATCCAGCGGCATTGAAGCCATTGCGCTTGCAAAAGAGGAAAAAAGATACGATCTGATTATCTCCACTCTCCATATAGAAGATATGCATGCACTTAACCTTGCAAAATTGGTTAAGCAATCTAATTTGAATATTCCCGTTGTATTGCTAGCATATAATAACCGGGAATTAACTGATTTAATATCAAGACATGATGTATCTGTATTTGATAAAATTTTTATTTGGCAGGGAGATTTTAGAATACTGCTCGGTATTATTAAATACCTGGAAGATAAAATAAATGTTGATCATGATACAAAAGTTGTAGGAGTCCAATCAATAATATTAATTGAAGATAATATCCGGGATTATTCAACTTTTCTTCCACTTATTTATACTGAAATTTTAAAGCAGTCTCAAAACTTAATTTCTGAAGGAATTAATTTATCTCATAAATTTCTGCGTATGAGGGCGCGTCCGAAAATTCTTCTTTGCACTAACTATGAGGAGGCCTGGCAATATTATGAAAAATACAGGGATTTTATTCTGGGAATTATCTCTGATATAGATTTTAAAAGAAATGGGGTGGAAGATTCAGAAGCCGGTCTGGAATTCGCCAGGAGAGTAAGAAGTCAATATCCAGATATACCTATTCTGCTTCAATCATATATAAAAGAGAATAAAGCTAAAGCTAAAGGGATAGGTGCTTCTTTTCTATTGAAAGATTCTCCCAACCTGCTTCAGGAATTAAGAAAATTTATGGTAAATTATTTTGGCTTTGGAGATTTGATTCTTAGAACACCGGATGGAACAGAGGTCGGCAAAGCCAGCGATCTAAAATCATTGGAAACACAATTAAGAATTGTTCCCGATGAAAGTATTCTATATCATGCAGAAAGAAATCACTTTTCAAACTGGCTGAAGGCAAGGACAGAATTCTGGCTTGCACATAAATTAAGACCCCGGAAGGTCTCTGATTTTCCTTCTGTCGATGAATTAAGAGAAAATCTTATTTCATCACTTAAAGAATATCAGAAAAGAAGACAAAGAGGTATAATTACAGATTTTATCAAAGACACTTTCGATCCTACCAGTTCTTTCGCAAGAATCGGCGGCGGCTCTTTAGGTGGAAAAGCAAGGGGACTTGGTTTTATAAATACACTAATTAATAATTACAATATAAGTACCAAGTATGATAATATTTTAATTTATGTACCTCCGGCGGTTGTTTTAGGCACTGATGTTTTTGATCAATTCCTGGAAGAAAATGATCTGAGAAACTTTGCTATTTCATGTAATGATGATAAAGAAATCACCAGACGATTTTTAGCTGCAGAAAAATTTCCCGGGGATATAATAAAGCAACTAATAGAATTCCTGGATATAATAAAGGCACCTTTAGCTGTAAGATCATCCAGCTTGCTTGAAGATTCTCAATACCAGCCGTTTGCCGGTGTATATGAAACTTATATGCTGCCGAATAATAACCATAATCCTATTATAAGGCTTAATGAATTAATTACAACTATCAAAAGAGTTTTTGCATCAACATTTTACCAGAATGCAAAGGATTATATTTTTGCTACTGCATACAGACTTGAAGAAGAAAAGATGGCAGTAATAATTCAGCAAATGGTCGGAACAAAACATTGTGATCGGTTTTATCCTCATTTTTCAGGAGTGGCAAAATCTCATAACTTTTACCCCATGCCCCCTCAAAAATCTATTGATGGAATCGCATCAGTAGCATTGGGTTTAGGCAAATGGATTGTTGATGGAGGACTTACAATTAAGTTCTGTCCTAAATACCCTGCACATATTCCACAGTTCAATTCTGTTGAAGAAACATTAAATAATAATCAAAGAGAATTTTATGCTCTTAATCTTGACGTGCAGTTAGACGATGCCAGCCTTACACATGATATCCGGGTTCAAACCTATAATTTAAAAAGTTCCGAAGAAGATAATACTTTGGTATATGTCGGTTCCACTTACAGTATAGATAATAAAGCAATTTATGATGGAATATCCCGGAAGGGAGTAAGAATTGTAAGCTTTGCTCCTATTTTAAAAAATAAGATTTTTCCACTGCCGGAAATCCTGGAGCTTCTTCTCGATATGGGTTCCTGGGGGATGGGAACACCGGTTGAAATCGAATTTGCTGTAAATATGGCTGAGAGAGCTACAAATCAATTCGCACTTCTCCAGATGCGTCCGCTAGTTATTACAAGGGAACTTGAAGAACTTAATATTGAAAATTACTCTAAAGATCAGTTGGTCTGTTATAGCGATCAGGTTCTTGGTCATGGTGTAATCAAGGATATTCATGACATAATATATGTTGACTACCATTTATTTGAGAGATCAAAAAGTAAAGAGGTAGCCGCAGAGCTTAGTCAGTTTAATATTAAACTGATGAATCTTAATTCTCCTTATTTACTTATTGGTGTCGGCAGATGGGGAAGCTTAGACCCGTGGCTGGGTATACCTGTTAGATGGGAACAGATATCAGGTGCTAAAGCTATTATTGAAACAGGTTTTAAAGATTTCGACGTAACACCATCACAGGGTTCTCATTTTTTCCATAATCTTACTTCATTTATGGTAGGATATTTTAGTGTATATCCAAAACATGAAAAAAGCTGGATTAACTGGGAATGGATTTTAAAACAAGACACCGTAGAAAGTAAAACATATACTAAGCATATAAAATTTGATAAACCTATGACAATTAAAGTTAACGGACAAAAAAACAAAGGTATAATAACTAAACCAGGAATAAATTAAAATGGGAGAGAAAAAGGGAGAAGTTTTTGATAACTGCCCTCACTGCGGAAGGAAATTAAGCCCCTGGGAAAAAGTCCTTTTGAATGTTGATAGAGCTATTGTTTGTAAAAACTGCTGGTATAGAATCCTGCTCGATATCAGGGAAGAAAAGCCAGATGATGAAGAAAATAAAAATGGAAAGAAAACTTAAAGGTTTTATAAATGGAATCATACAATTCGTTTTCTGTCGCTCAAAAACAAGTAAATGAAGCAGCAAAAATCTTAAAGCTGGATGAAGCCACTCTTGAATTATTATTGTGGCCACAGAGAGAGATTAAATTCACATTCCCTGTTAAACTGGATAGCGGTAAAGCAAAAATCTTTCATGCATACAGGATTCAATATAATTATGGCAGAGGACCTGCAAAAGGAGGAATTCGATTCCATCCTGATGAAACTGTGGATACTATCAGAGCACTCGCCTGCTGGATGACATGGAAAACAGCGATTGTAGATCTTCCTTTGGGAGGAGGTAAAGGAGGAGTAGTTTGTGATCCGAAGAATCTATCGGATAGAGAACTTGAAAATTTATCAAGAGGTTATATCAGGGCAGTAGCACAATATATAGGAATCGATAAAGATATCCCTGCCCCTGATGTTTATACAAATCCGCAAACAATGGCCTGGATGATGGACGAGTATGAAACAATTATGAATAATCATCAGCCCGGGGTTCTTACCGACAAACCTTTGCAAATTGGCGGTACAGAAGGACGAAGAGATGCAACAGCAAGAGGTGGAGTCGTAACTGTAAGGGAAGCATGCAATCTGCTCGGATTTGATCCGACAAGTAGTTTTGCAATTCAAGGCTTTGGAACAGTTGGCCAGCGTACAGCACTACTGCATCAGGATATATTAGGAGGCGGAAAACTGATCGCAGTCAGCGATTCAAAAGGAGCAATTTATAATCCGAATGGTTTTAATCCGAAAGAACTGGTTTCACATAAACTTAAAACAGGTTCAGTATTAGGATTTCCCGGTGGAGAAGTTATTCGTCATGAAAAACTTTTAACATTAAATGTTGAAGTATTATATCCGGCTGCGTTAGAAAACACTATTACATCTGAAAATGCTTCCTCTGTAAATGCAAAAATTATTTGTGAATTAGCAAACGGTCCGACAACTCCCGAAGCAGATACAATATTGAATGCCAAAGGAATACACGTGATACCTGATATTCTGGCAAGTGCCGGCGGAGTAACAGTTTCTTATTTTGAAATGGTTCAGGATAAATATAGTTTCTTCTGGAATGAAGAAACAGTAAATAAACAACTGGATCAAAAATTAACTAAAGCATATCATAGAGTTCAGGAAGCAATAAAAGATAAAAAAATTCATCCACGATTAGCAGCAACTGTTGTGGGTGTTGCTAAAGTTGCTGAAGCTTGTAAGCTTAGAGGCTGGGTTTAATTATTATAAATTTTTCTAAATATAATTTGATATTTCTTCCAGAGATTTTCTTTTAATATCCGGGACTTCCGCATCATCGGCAGGATACCCTACAACAAGAATCAGGAAAGGTTTTTCATTAATCGGACGGTTCAATATTTTATTTAGGAATTTCATTGGACTTGGAGTATGAGTAAGTGCTGCTAAACCGGAATAATGAATTGCAGTAATTAATAATCCGCAAGCAATACCTGTTGATTCAATCGGGTAATAATATTTTGACTTCTCTCCTTTAGAATTTATATTATAACTTTTTGAAAAAACTACAATCAGGAATGGAGCCGTTTCCAGAAAAGATTTCTCTGATGTGGTTCCCAAATCTTTTAATACATCTAGCCATTCTTTCGGAACTCTTTTACTATAAAACTCCCGTTCTTCTTTTTCTGCGGCTACTCTTATTTCCTTTTTTATCTCCACATCACTTACGATAACAAAATGCCATGGTTGTAAATTAGCTCCGCTTGGTGCGGTTCCGGCAGCTTTAACACAATTGTCAATTATCTCTCTTGATACTTTTTTATCTGAAAAATTACGGATTGTTCTTCTTTTATTTAAAAGTTCATAAAAATTTTTTGCTCTTTGTTTCATCTCATCTTCAGTATATCGTGTAGAGTTTTCGAAGGGAATAAATAATGGCTTTGTCATAATCCTTTCCGGTTGATGTGGCTAAGATTCAATTAAAATATGAGCAACCAAACTGATTGCTCATTTAAATAAATAAATTTGGTAAGAACATTATTATAATTAAGGAAATATTCCTAATGCAATATAAGATGTAGCTATTTTGTTAATTGCTGTAACGAATGCAGCCGTTCTTAAATCAGGAATTTTTTTATTTTGCTGCCAGATTTCCCTAATTTCATTATATGCTGATACCATTGTTTCCTCCAGACCGGAATTAACTAAATCATCTTCCTCTGCTCCGTGAATAATTATTTTTTTAGCTTGTTCATTTAAAGATTTTCCCAAAGAAGTTTCTATTGAATCTACCAGGACTTTATTAACTCTCTCTTCATACCTCTTCCCCATTCTTCCAAATCGTATATGTGAAAGATTTTTAAGCCACTCAAAATATGATACTGTAACACCGCCGGCATTTAGATAAAGATCCGGTATAATCATTGTCCCTTTTTTTTCCAGGATTTTTTCAGCTTCGGGAGTCACGGGTCCATTAGCAGCTTCAGCAATAATTTTAGCTTTAATTCTTTTGGCATTTTCTGAGTTAACTTGATTTTCCAAAGCAGCAGGAATAAGTATATCACATTCCAGTTCAAGTGCCAGTGAACGTTTCTTTAGATTTTTTGCTCCTTTAAAATTTAATATCGAACCTGTATTTTTTCTGTGTTTGAAAACTTCTTCAATATCTAATCCCTTAGAAGAATAAATAGCACCTTCATATTCTGCAATTGCAATAATGTTTGCTCCGGCTTCCTGGAAAAATTTTGCTGTATAATAGCCTACATTTCCAAGTCCTTGAATTACTACTCTCTTCCCTTCTACTCCGACAGGCAATTTTAATTTATCCATATCTTGTTTA
Source organism: uncultured Ignavibacteriales bacterium (assembly GCA_963723205.1). Lineage (GTDB taxonomy): Bacteria > Bacteroidota > Ignavibacteria > Ignavibacteriales > Ignavibacteriaceae > CAVQBP01. The sequence continues at coordinate 60,852 of CAVRQC010000047.1, read as the reverse complement.
TTACAAACAGCCTCACGAACTCCAAAATAAACACCTCTGCCGGTAGCTTCTGTTCTGCCTCTAATACCCCCCTGACTGATAGGTTTACCGGTTACACATGCAGCGGAATCAATGCCGGGATTGAACGCAGCATACGTATCTGCAATCCAGGCCATTTCTCTTGGTCCGGTTCCATAATCGGGTGCAGGTACATCAATGCCCGGACCTATAAAATTTTTTCTAACAAGTTCTGCTGTGTACCGGCGTGTAATGTGTTCAAGCTCTACTTCCGTATAAGCTTTTGGATCAATCCTGACCCCTCCTTTTGCACCGCCAAATGGCACATCAACAACTGCACATTTGTAAGTCATTAATGCCGCTAATGCTTTAACTTCATCCTGTGTTACAGCCAAGCTGTACCTTATTCCCCCTTTGACCGGCAATTTGTGTTGGCTGTGTTCAACACGATAAGCAACTACAACTTCAATATTATTTTTTATCCTTACAGGAAATCTTATACGATATACACTGTTGCAATACTTAATCTGCTCCAGTAAACCTTCAGGATATTTTATAAAAGTTGCAGCCCTGTTAAAGTATCTTAAAACGTCTTCAAAAAAGCTTTCTTCTCTTTTTGTATGTATATTATTGTTTGGCATGGAGACTCCTTTTTATTTTAGACAGGATGTTTAGAGGTATAGACATTTGAGTAATATCTAAATTCTTTATATATATCAAATAAAATTAAACAATTTTTTTTAAAATCATAATGTATCATTTTACAGTCATCAGGGATCTTGTTGTAATTCTACTTGTTTCCATTCCTATTATATTCATTTTTAAGAAAATCAATATTCCAAGCATTGTTGGATTTTTAATTGCAGGAATGATTATAGGGCCGCATGGTTTACAATTAATATCTGAAATAGATGAAATAAATATTATGGCGGAAGTTGGAGTAATTTTATTACTCTTTACAATAGGCTTAGAAGTTAAACTGGAAAAACTGATAGAAATGAAAAAATTTCTCCTGGTTTCCGGCGGGCTTCAGGTTTTATTTACAATAATCTTTTCTACTTTAATATTTACTTTCTTTGATTTTCCTTTGAATGAATCAATATTCCTATCAATGCTGATTAGCCTTTCAAGCACAGCTATAGTATTAAAAATTTTATCAGACAGACAGCAGCTTGAAGCTCCTCATGGCAGAATATCATTAAGCATTTTAATATTCCAAGATTTAGCTATTGTTCCGATGTTTCTTTTTCTCCCGGTTTTAAGTTCAGGGGGAAGTTTATCTTTTATAGAAATTTTATTACAAATGGTATATGCTTTTGGAGCAGTGGCAACAATTATCATTCTTGCAAAATTCTTAATGCCTAAGATTTTATTCCAGCTGGCAAAATTAAGGATGAGAGAGGTCTTTACTATCGGCGTTGTGCTGCTATTACTTGGTACCGCTTACTTAACTCATTCGTTAGGTTTATCATTTGCACTTGGCGCCTTTATAGCAGGTTTAATTTTATCCGAATCAGATTTCAGCCACCAGGTTGTTTCTGAAATACTTCCATTTAAAGATCTCTTCAACAGTATTTTCTTTATTTCAATTGGATTGCTGCTGGATATTCATTTTCTTCTTACTTATCCCTTTATTTTAATCGGCATTGCCGCCGGTATCATATTCTTAAAATCTTTTATTGTAATTGGAATTGTAAAATTAATGAGATATCCTTTGAGAATTGCAATACTTACAGGATTTGGATTAGCACAAATCGGTGAATTTTCATTTATCCTTTCTCAAGCCGGATTAAACTATAACCTTATTAGTAATGAATATTACAATGCTTTTCTTGCTTCATCAATCTTTACTATGCTTCTGACTCCATTTCTTTTTCAATTATCTCCAATAATTGAAAGAGCATTCGGTTCTTTGGAACCAGTTAAAAATAAAGAACCGCAGGGTTTATCTAACCATGTAATAATTGTAGGCTTTGGTTTAAACGGGCGAAACCTGGCGAGAGTTTTAAAGGAAACCGGCATTCATTATATTGTTATTGAGTTAAATCCCGAAACTGTAAAAAAAGAAAAATCAAAAGGAGAAAATATTATATACGGTGATATAACAAAAGCACAGATTTTAAATCAGGCAAATATAAAAAATGCTAATACAATAGTATTTGCTATTTCAGATCCGTTATCACTAAGAAGAGGATTAAATTTGTCAAAAAATTTAAATCCTTCAATATATTCCATTGTTAGAACCCGCTTTGCAAGCGATATTGATGATTTGCTGAGTATTGGAGCAGATGAAGCTATTCCTGAAGAATTCGAAACGTCTATTCAAATTTTCAGCATTGTATTGAAAAAATTTCATGTTCCTATAAATGTAATAATGCAGCAGGTTAATATTTTAAGAAGTGAAGCTTACTCCTTGATGAGAAAAGAGCCGGGTAAGTTTCATGCACTCTCCAATATTAATGAATTCCTGATGGCCGGGATAACAGAAGTCTATTACGTAAATGAGAATAACAAGTTTGTTGATTCTACTTTATCGGAAATGAATTTAAGAGCTAAAACAGATGCAACAATTATTGCAATTGTAAGAGAAAAACAAACAGTATCTAATCCTCCTGGAAAAGAAATAATTAAAGCACATGATACATTAGTGCTTACTGGGGGCCATAAAGCTGTTGATGATGCAATAGAATACCTAAACTCAGAATAATCTCATAACAATTTTCTTTTATTTCAGCAAAATTGCTTTTTTGCTAATTTTGAATGATCCTGTCCTCAAATGATAGATATAGACTCCTGAAGCAAGATTATCTGTCTTCCAGTTTACTCTATACTTTCCTGCTGATTGATACCCGGAAAATAATTTTTGAACGAGTGCTCCTTTTTCGTCATATATTGAAATTTCAACATTATCTGCTTTAGGTAAAGTATAGAAAAAGGAAGTTGAATTGTTGAATGGATTTGGAAAGTTCTGAGAGAGATTGAATTCTTTAATAATATTGACAGGAACTTTTTCTACAATTCCGGTAACTAACTTTATATCTTCCATAGTAACAGTACTATCCGGCCAAATTTGGATTAATTTACTTGAATCATTATAGCTGTCTTTTTTTAAATAGACTGCTCTTACTCTAGCATAATCTCTGAATTCAAAATAACCCGAAGAATCAGTTAAGACAAAAATTGAATCAACCTGGTAAGGAGAAATTTCATTAAAAGAATAAAAAACCTTCGCACCTTTTATTGGATTTCCAGAGAGATCTTTAACATACCCATCTACATAACCTTTAATACCTAAAGTATCATTTTCAGAACCAAAAGTTGGAGAATCATCAAGATATAAAAAATCATAATCTGAATATAAACCGGTAAGCTTACCTCTACATATTGATTGACCTGGTTTAGGGCAGGCTATTGAATAATACGAAATTGTATCACCGAAAATTAATCTATCTATATAATTAGAACTTGAATCAAAAAGTGTAATGGTATCTCCCATAGCATTTATTTTCACCTCTGTTTTCAAATCATTATTATCAAAAGCAGTATATTCAATAGGAATGAAAGTTTTTCCGTCTTTAAAAAAAGCTGTATCCGTACTGGAAGTTATAAACCATCCATTTAAGGAGATATAATCACTGGTTATATGCGAACAATGGAGCTCAATTTTCCAGCTCGTTGAATCTATCCCGAATTCATTTATCCAGTAAATAGCGATCGGATTTGCAGCAGCTTCATTAATCATTAAAAGAGACAGCAACAAAAAGATAATAAAATTTACCTTTTTCATTTTTTATTCCTTTCCCCATTCAACAATAAGGTTAACTATGGGCATAAAATTTACTTTTGTTATAAAAAAAGTCTTATAAGAAAAATTGTTTTTTACACTGTCAGGTTGAAGAGAGATAAATTTCAAATTTAAATAGTTTGGCAGGTTAACTATATATTCAGCGTTTTGCAAAGGTACATTCCAGTGTTGTGTAGTTGTTAGTATATATTCTGCTTTTTTATGAATGCACCTTTGCCTGTATATTGCTGTAAATTCAGAAGTATCTTTTGATGCAGTTTTAATTGCAAAGAAAATTCCGTTTTTCCCTTTTGAGTAAGAAACCGGAAGATCATTCTCATCCAGTATTAGTATACTATCCGGGTATTTATAATTACTGTTGATAACAAATGGATAATAAAAAGATGTAGAGACTTTTTCGTCCTTTTTATTCAGGAAATAATATTTACCGGTTATAGTAAAACTTGAATCACTTTGTATAGTCATCTTGATTCTTTCTTTAATAAAAGAAAGATTTTGAGAAAAGAGGTTACTTGAAAAGAATAATATGATAAATAAAATTCCCCGGCACATTTTACCCCCAAAAACATTTAGTTTATTCTAACTTACGTTCTTTTTTTGCAATTTTCAACAAAATTTTAATACTCATAGATTTTTCATATTCAATTTCTCTTTCATATGTACATCCGGCTTAGTTCTTCCAATTATAACTGACAGAGTTCCCTATTTGAAATTTGATATTTACAACGTCACTAACTTTTGGTTCGGTTTTTGTAAATACAATTATTTTGCTTATTTTTGATAGAATTTTTTGAATAATTATGTTTGAATTAAAGAAAAATATATTAACCCGGAAACAAATCTACTTATTTTATATAAGTGAGTTCTTCCATTAGATCTTTCCTTTTTCTGCAATCCATTTTTTATTAAAAACAATACTGAATATGAGCAATTTAAAAGAAATAAATAAAAGAAGAACATTTGGAATAATTTCACACCCTGATGCCGGGAAAACCACCTTAACCGAAAAGTTGCTTTTGTACGGCGGAGCGGTTCAATTGGCAGGTTCAGTAACAGCCAGAAAAAATCAAAGAAAAGCTACCTCCGATTGGATGGAACTTGAAAAGAAAAGAGGAATTTCAATCAGCTCAACTGTTTTACAGTTTGATTACCATGGATACAAAATAAACCTGCTTGATACACCCGGGCATGAGGATTTTTCTGAAGATACATATCGTGTTTTAACTGCCGTTGATTCCGTGGTTATGGTTATTGATGCAGCGAAAGGTATTGAAGCACAAACAAGAAAGCTCTTTGAAGTCTGCCGCAAACGGGAAATCCCAATATTTACTTTTATGAATAAGCTTGATCGTCCAACCCGTGATCCACTTGAATTGATGGACGAACTGGAAAGTGTTTTAGGAATTCATGCTTACGCAATAAACTATCCTCTAGGAACAGGTCTGGATTTCAAAGGAGTATACGATCGTAAGACAAAAAAGGTCCATCTTTTTGAAAGAACAACCGGCGGAGCATTTAAAGCTCCGGTTGAAATCCATGATCCTGCCGGTGATTTTGTTAAGGGTAAATTAAGTGAAGAAAATTATGAGAAATTTGTTGAAGAAATTGAAATGCTTGACACTGCCGGTGCAGAATTTAATAAAGAAGCAGTAATAGATGGAAAATTGACTCCGGTATTTTTTGGAAGCGCAATAAATAATTTTGGAATAGAATTACTCCTAAACGGCTTTTTAGATTATGCATTGCCGCCTTCTGCAAGAGAAAGCAGTGAAGGAGAAATTCAGCCTGATGATAAAAGATTTTCCGGATTTATATTTAAAATTCAAGCGAATATGGATCCCAAACATCGTGATAGAATTGCTTTCATGCGTGTTTGTTCGGGAAAGTTTGAAAGAGATATGCAGGCTTATCATACTAAAACCGGCAAGAAAATACGACTTTCAAATTCTCAAAAAATGTTCGGCCAGGAAAGAGAAACTGTTGACGAAGCTTTTGCAGGAGATATTATAGGATTCATTGGTAACTCTAATTTTGGAATAGGTGATACAATTACTGATGATACAAATATAGTTTTTGATGAAATACCAAAGTTTGCACCTGAATATTTTGTTTTTCTCCAGAATCCGAACCCATCAAATTATAAGAAATTCAGAGATGGATTAGAACAGCTTTTACAGGAAGGTGTTGTTCAATCTTTCTATTTAAGTAAATCGGCTCAAAAAATTCCTTTGCTTGGAGCAGTTGGTCCATTGCAATTTGAAGTAGTACAATACAGACTCCAGGATGAGTACGGTGCTGAATCGAGATTAGAGCAGACAAATTGGAAAGTATGCCGTTGGGTTTCACCTCAAATCACAAAAGAAATGCAGGCAGGGATATTGCTTCCTGCCGGTGCTACATGGGCTTATGATACCGAAGAGAGAGATGTAATTCTTTTTACAAGTGAGTGGTCGCTTAATTATTTCAAGGAAAAGAACAGTAATATTGAGTTAGGCGATATACCTTTTGAATGTGAATTGAGCGAGCTGAAAAAAACAGGCAGTTAAAAATAAAATAAAATATTTGAGTATTGCTGTTTCGTTTATTAAGTAGCAATAAAATCTTTTTCCTCTTTATTATATTAAATAATTATGCAGAAAATACAATTATTAACAAAGATATTGTTTGTATTATTTGTCAATATAACTTTTGCCCAAGATGATAATATAAGTATTTACGGAAGAGTCATAAATGCCCAGACAAAAGGAGCAATACCATTTGCTAACATTCTTGTATTAGGTACTACTTATGGTGCAGCTACAGATGATAACGGATATTACCGCATTGAAAAACTTCCTTATAATACATACCGGTTAAGGGCATCAGTCATTGGTTATAGTTCTGTAATAAAAACAGATATAATAGTACAACCGGGGAAACCCACCGAAGTTAATTTCGGACTCATCGAAGAAACAATCGAGTTGGAAGATGTAGTAATTGTAAATGATTATTTTTCCAGAAATCCTCTCGAAGTAAACAGTGTAAAAAATTTCAGTTACGAAGAAATCAGACGAAGCCCCGGCGGTTTTGAAGATGTAATACGTGCACTTTCAATACTGCCCGGAGTTGCACAAGCTGATGCGGGAAGAAATGATTTGATTGTTCGCGGCGGTGCTCCTTCAGAAAATTTATATTTGGTGGATGGAATTGAAGTATCCAATATAAATCATTTTGGGGGGCAAGGTGTAAGCGGTGGACCTTTAAGTTATATCAATCTTGATTTTGTAAGAGAAACATCATTCTCAACCGGAGGATTCCCGGTTCTGTATGGAGACAAACTTTCGTCCGTTCTCTCAATAAAACTAAGAGACGGCAGAGAGGATAGAATTGGCGGGAAAGCTACTATTTCAGCATCTCAGTTCGGACTAAATCTTGAAGGTCCGATCACAGAGAATTCTAACTTCATTTTTTCTGCACGGAGAAGCTATCTCGATTTTATCTTTAAAGCTGCCGGCTTTGCATTTGTTCCGGAATATTATGACGTAATGTTTAAGGCTGATATAACCCCGCATGCAAAAAATAACGTTAGTTTTTTATTTATAGGTGCATTTGATAATACAAAATTCTTTAATAATACTGAAGAGCAACGCTTTGATAATACCCGGGTTCTTGGTTCTGATCAAACACAATACATAGCCGGAATAAGCTACAGACATTTAATTGATAATGGATTTTTAAATTTTACTCTAAGCAGGAATTATATTAATTATAACAGCATTCAGAACGATATACAACTTAACCCGATTTTTTTAGATAAATCGTTAGAAGCAGAAAATTCACTGCGAGCCGATCTTGTTTATAAATTATCCGATAAATCTGAAATAAATATCGGAGGTACAGTCAAATTAATTGAAGCCAATTATGACATCCTGTTTCCTGCTTTTGTAACTACTTTTGGAGATACTCTACCGGTTTCTAATTTTAATAATAAGAATATTTACACTAAATACAGCGCTTATTTTAATTACAATAGACTTCTGTTTAATAAATTTAACTTCAATATTGGATTGCGAGCAGATGAGTTTTCTGCAATAAATAACAATTTTAATATAAGCCCGCGCGGTTCACTTTCATACAAATTAACAGAAATTACAAATATAAATTTCAGCACAGGGATTTATTATCAATCACCTTCTTATATCTGGCTTGAAGCTTTTGAAAGCAATAAAAATTTAAGGATGATCAAGGTCAATCAATATATATTTGGGTTTGATCATAGAATTACCGAGGATGCTTTATTAAAGATTGAAGGTTTTTATAAAAAATATTCTGACTATCCCACAAGTACAATAAGGCCATATTTAATTCTTTCTAATACAGGTGCAGGATTTGAAGGAAGCAGCGGGAATTTTGCATCATTCGGGTTAGAACCATTAATCGATGAAGGTTTTGGAAAGACAAGAGGTGTAGAATTATCTATTCAAAAAAAATTATCTGATATACCTTATTACGGAATACTAAGTTTGACTTACTGTAAAGCTGATTATACTTCTTTAGATGGAGTTGAACGATCCGGGAGCTACGATCAGAACTGGCTTTTTAATTTAAGCGGCGGGTATAAAATAAATGAATTTTGGGAAGTAAGCATGAAATTCAGATTTGCATCCGGAAGCCCATATACACCATTTAATTCAGATGGGACACAGGATGTTATTTACTATAATACACGAAGACTTAAATCGGCACACAGCCTTGATCTTCGGGCAGATAAACGATGGTATTTTTCAGGATGGACTTTAATTACATATCTTGATATTCAAAATGTTTATAACAAAAAAAATTCCACATCAGTCAGATGGGATCCCCGTGAAAACCGTGTTGATGAAACCTCTTCAATAGGAATACTTCCTTCAATCGGGATTAGCGCCGAATTTTAGTTGAAAGTTCCTTACTTGAAAATATTATTAAAATTGCTTTTTAATTAGTTATCTTCTTTTGTTGATAATATTAATAACAGCTCATCTTTTGATTTTAGATTTATACCAGGTATAATTAGTTTATTCTCCCTAGACTTTGCTTCTCCCAAATTTTTATAAGTTCTGTCAATTGGTTTATAGCTTTGTACATTGATATTTTGATTACCTGAATAATCAAAACTTACGTCTGTAGAAACATCAAAAAGACTGTTATTTAATAAATAAAATATGTTCTACCCCATTTTAGCCCGTAAGATTCCAAGCGTTCTGAAGAAATTGCTATCATTTCGAAAGAACCATTACCATCTTTCAACATTTTATCACTGATCTCTCTAACACTTCTTAAATAAGGAGTCATACGTCTTTTGTCAAATAATTCCCACCACCAGGTCATTGGTAAAACAGGAGTAGGGTTAAACAAACCATACCATAAACCTCGTTTATAATCATAATCAAATTCTTTTCCATATTTAGGATTATCATCTTCCCACCTGTATCCGAATTCAGCGACAACATATGGTTTATTATAAGTTTGTGTATAGTTGGTAAGAATACCAGGTATTCTATCCGTATGCTTATAAATATGTTTCTGATTAAAATCGGTGTGTGCCAATGAATTTAATCCGGGTATATCTCTGTGAGAAACGCTAGTTGTAACCAGATGACCATATGGATCATTCTCTTTAATATATCTTGCCATTTCATCATGCCATTCTGTTATAGTCGGTAGCAGAATAATTACACTATCTTGATGAGTAAATGCAGCATTATCAATCTCATTAAAAAATTCAAATGCGGCAATACTTGTACTGTATCCCCATCTCGCAATTATATACCGCAGCTTATTTTTATACATATCCATTGCAGACAGATAAGTAAAAAAATCCGCTGGATTTTTTACAGGTCCGCCGTTTATTATATTATAATTATTATCTTTCCATGAACCATCTTTCATTAAGGCTCCGTGCCAGCTTAGTGTCAGCATAAAGTATAAACCGAGTGAATCAGTCAAATCTACAAGCTGGTCCATTCTTTTTATAGCGCCAGGATTGAAGTATTCATCCGAATTTGAATACCTTTTTGTATTCTCAACATGTTTCCATTGCAAAGGCAGGTTCCATGCACACATCCAGGTTCTGAAGAAATTTGCTCCATTACTGGCTAAGGAAGTCAATAAATAATTGTAGTTATAAATCGAATCTTCCCATGCTCTTGATTCCCAGCCAATATTTTCCCCTATACCTCTAAAAAGTTTACATGAATCAAATTTAAATGTCCAGAAATCATTTCTATGCAGGAATCCATTTCTATTTGATTTGGAAACATTAAAACTTTGTGTTTTTGATTCAACCTGTACACCATTGCTTCTGCTTAAAACAAAATGATAGATATAATTTCCAGATTCCTGAGCAGCAAACCTGGCATTCCATCTTGATAATTCACTGTCTCCCGAAACATAAAAACATGGTAAAACAATCGGCTTACCCGAGGGAGATATTAAGACCATGTCAAGTTTTATATCCTTTTGATCATAAGGATTTTTAAAAGGTGCTGAGATATCTATTTTAAATACTGTTTTCCCGTATTCAACCGGGTTTTGTGTTTGTAAAGAAAAACTTTAATGGAATCCTGCGCTTTAATATTGGCAATTGCTGTCAGCAGGATAACAATAATATATAATTTCATAATATCCTTTTTACTTTTATTGAATTATAATACACTTCCAAATAAATATGATTATGATAACTTTTTATCAACTTTTCTTTATATAATTTTGTTCACAGAAAAATACTAAATCCTCTGATTAATTATTATGAATGAAGTATTAAAACAGTTCCCTGATGCTGCTTCTTATATAAAGACGTTGACGCCTTATATTCAAAACTATGGTTACTGGGCTATATTTTTTTCAATTTTCCTGGAAGATTTCGGTCTGCCCATGCCGGGTGAAACTGTACTTATTGCTTGTTCTTTATTTGCAATTATTGGAAAACTCAACATTTTTTATGTCGGAATCCTAGGATTCCTTGGAGCAGTTTTAGGTGATAATACCGGTTTTATTATCGGACGTTATGGCGGTAAAAAAATAGTTTCGAAATGGGGAAAATACTTTTTTTTAACTGCAAAAAGATTGAATAAATTTGAAATTTTTTTTACAAAATACGGTGGCAAAATTGTAATTGTAGCCCGCTTTATTCAGGGGCTTAGACAATTTAATGGAATTATTGCAGGGATTAGCATAATGGAATGGAGAAAATTCCTAATATTTAATTTGATTGGTGCCGGACTATGGGTTGGTTTATGGACAGGTTTGGCTTCCTATCTAATCAATAAAAAAGAATTACTAGCTGAATTTATAAAAAAATCAGAGTACATTTTTCCTTTAATTATTCTTGCTCCATTTATTATTGAAGGTTTATATCATCTGATAAAAAAAATAATAAAAAAAAGACAGGAGGCATAGAGATGCTATCCTTAACAATATCATTTTAATCGGGTTAAATTTTAATAGAATCCGGATTTGATTTTTTAAGATTACAAAGATATGAGAAGTAATGGAAATAATTATTAAAGTTCTATCAAAGGAATTTTAGGATTTCTATGTACTGATAACATGGAACTTTTTCGTGTTGTGAATTATATAATCTTCGGCCTGATCATTATTATTAAACTTTAATGTTTTGCGGTTCAGAAAGATATTTAACAGGTAACGTTTTTCTACTATAAGAAATTCATTTTCATTAACCTGGTATAATTTAAATGATTTCCTCCCTTCTTTAATACCAAATAACATCTTTAGCTTTTGTTCTTCTTTTTGTTTCATTAAGATTTTCAAATTAGTTAAAGATTTTGAAAATTTTACATTAAACAGTGAAGTCATTTTGTAGGAAATAACTTCTACGGAATTTATTACTAAGCTATCTTTATTCCGAAAACCAGGAGGAAAGTTTAAGAAAGAATTTAAAATCGGATAAAATTATTATAATTTACTTTCAAACAGGTATGATATACCAACAAACTTTAGTATGGTAAAACAATGATTATAGAAATATTTTTTAATATATAAAAGTCACAGGATTCATATCCGGGTTAAATAAATTTTCTCAGTTTTTTCGATTAATTACAAAATCAACAAGAGATTCCAGGGCCATTTTACTTGGAGAATCTGAGAAGCTTTTGAGAGACTCTTTAGCTTTTTCCGAATAATTTGCAGCTGTTTCCAACGCATATTCAATACCTTTATTTCGACGAACAAAGTCAATAACCTTTCTTATATTCTCTTTTTTATTCCCCTCTTTAATCAATTTCTTTATATCTTTTGCTTCTTCTTTATCCACTTGATTTAAAGAATAAATTAAAGGTAAAGTAATTTTTTTCTCCTTAATATCGCCTCCTACCGGTTTGCCGATTAAACTGGCAGTACCATCATAATCTAAAATATCATCCCTGATCTGAAAAGCTATTCCTAAACTTGTTCCGAAATTCTTCATAGCTTCATGCTGTTCTTTATTATCTGTAGAACTTAAAGCACCTATTTGGCAGCAAGTCTCTAAAAGGGAAGCTGTTTTATCAGATATTACTTTAAAATAAGTCTCTTCATCAATATTTAATTTCCGGGTTTTCTGGATTTGAAGAAGCTCACCTTCAGACATTCGTTTAACCGTATTAGTAATTACATTCAAGAAATCATAATCTTTTCCTTCAACAGCTATCATTAGACCCCGGGATAAAAGATAATCCCCCATCAGAACCGCAGCTTTATTTTTAAAGATAGCATTTATTGACCAGAATCCTCTTCTTTTATCAGCGTTATCAACAACATCATCGTGAACTAAAGTTGCAGTATGCAGGAGTTCTACCAGTACAGCACCCCGGTATGTTCGTTCGTTTATTCCTCCGGCAACTTTGGCAGTAAGTAAAACCAGCAGAGGACGAATCTTCTTACCTTTTTGTCTTAAAATATAACGGGCAATTAAATCCACTAAACCTACATTAGATTTCATTGAATGCTTAAAAATATCATTAAATTTATCTAATTCGGCAGTAATTGGCTGGCTTATTTGAGATAGACCTTTACTAATCAATGTTTTCTTAAGGAAAGTTTCGAGATAAATATACTTATTTCATATAATAAAACCAATGGAACTGCTAATACGATCTGCGAGACCGGATCAGTGCCTGGAGTTAATACTGCAGCTAAAATCATTATTATAACAATCGCATGTTTCCGGTACTTTGTCATAAACTTAGGTGTGAGTATACCTAATTTAGTTAAAAAGAATGAAATCATAGGGAGTTCAAACACTACACCGGCTGCCAGCATAACACTTATTATGATATTAAAATACTCATCTATTGCAAATTCATTTTTAATTGCAGAAGTACCAAATTGAGTTGCAAACTTTAATGTTAATGGAAGCATACCATAATAAGCAAAAACGATTCCTATTAAAAAACATAAGGATGAAAAAATTACTATGGAAGAGATATATTTTTTTTCTTTCTGTCTTAAAGCGGGTGAAATAAATTTCCAGAATTGATAAAAAATATTTGGTATGCTTAAAACAACACCTCCAATGATCGCTATCTCAAAATATAAAAATAGTTGTCCGAACGGTTTTAAATTTTGAAGTGATGCACCGGCATCGCGCGCAGGTTTTAATAAAACAACATCAACAAGGAAATCTATAAAAATCCAGCAAATTATGGTGCCGATAACGAGACCAATTAGGGAATAAATTATCCTCCATCTCAATTCTTCGAGATGTTCGAGGAAAGTCATTTCTGCACCGGATCGTTCCTCTTCTTCATCAGTTTCATTTTGGTCGATAGTATCTTGAGAGGCCACAGCTTAGACTCAGTTTAGTTCCGGATATAAAGGAAATTCGGAGCAAAGTTTTTTAATGCTTTCTTTAACATCCAGCAATATTTTTTTATCATCAATATTATCAATTACTTTATTAATTAATTCGGCAATTTTTTTCATTTCACTTTCTTTCATACCGCGGGTAGTAACAGCAGGTGTACCAATCCTTATACCGCTGGTAACAAATGGGCTTCTTTCATCGAATGGTACCATATTTTTATTCACAGTAATTCCGGCTTCCCCCAAGGTATTTTCAGCTTGCTTACCTGTAATATCTTTATTGGTCAAATCGACAAGCATTAAATGGTTGTCTGTCCCGTTGGAAATAATATTAAAATCATAACTTATCAACTCATCTGCCAGAACTTTGGCATTTTTGATTATTTGTTCTGCATAATCTTTAAATGAATCTTCCAGTGCTTCTCCAAAAGCCACAGCTTTTGCCATAATAATATGCATTAATGGTCCGCCTTGAATTCCAGGCATAACTGTAGAGTCAATAAGTTCAGATAACATTTTTACTCTATCACCTTTTGGAGATTTAATTCCCAAGCTATTTTCCTTATCTTTTCCGATCAGAATTATCCCTCCCCTGGGTCCGCGTAAGGTTTTATGAGTTGTAGAAGTAACAACATCGCAATATGGAAGTGGACTGTCTAAAAGACCTTTGGCTATTAAACCGGCAGGATGCGCCATATCGCAAACTAAAAATGCATCTACAGAATCTGCTATTTGTCTAAACTTTTTATAATCCCATTCCCTTGAATATGCACTTGCACCTGCAACAATCATCTTGGGTTTTTCTTTTTTTGCAATATCTTCAATTAGATTATAATCCAGAATTTTAGATTCCTTATTCAGTGTGTACCCGATAGCCTGGTAAAGTTTTCCTGAAAAATTAACGGGAGAACCATGAGTCAAGTGACCACCATGTGCTAAGCTCAAACCTAAAATTTTATCACCCGGATTAAGAAGGGTCATGTAAACGGCCATATTTGCCTGAGAACCGCTATGTGGTTGTACATTTACATATTCCGCATTAAATAATTTTTTAAGTCTATCCCTTGCTATATTTTCCGCAATATCAACGTATTCGCAACCACCGTAATATCTCTTTCCGGGATATCCTTCAGCGTATTTGTTTGTTAATACAGTACCGGCAGCTTCCAAAACCGCAAGGCTTACAAAATTTTCAGAGGCAATTAATTCGAGGTATTCCTGCTGTCTGTTTAATTCAAGATTTAATGCATTATGAATTTCTTTATCTTTTTGCAGATGTTTGTACATTTACTACTCTTTTAATTATATAAATACTTTTATTAGTCATCAAAATTAAATAAAAGGATTATGAAATGAAATTTAAATGAGAAAAGAGTTCAAATAAAACCTAAAATTAATTATCAGCTCAAAAGAAAAGGTTTCTAAGTCACAGACTTTGAAACCTTTTTTCAAAAAAAATATTTAATTAAAACTCTTCCTTTCAAAAGCCCAAAAGCTACGGAACCGTTATACTTCTGTCTATCCATCCATAGCAATCTCCGGTTATCGGGATGGTTTGCCCGGATTTATATTTTCTGAAGAAATAATCTTCCTGGGTAGGAACCGAACCTTTCAAAGCATTAATTCTTTCCTGAGCCTGAGTTGCTGTATTATCCAAACTTATAGCTTTTTTGTATGTATCAACAGCTAATTGATAAACAATTTTAGCACTGAAATCAAAGGTTCCGCAATCTCTTGCAGCTTGTTCGTACAATAAACCTTCATAAAATACTGGTAATCCCCATCCTTTTCCAACTTTGCTGGCTTTTTCATACTGAACCCTTGCTGCAGCTAATTGACCTTCATCTTTATAAACAATACCGAGATTCAGGTAATAATTTTTATTATCGGGTTCCAGTTCAATTAATTTTTTATAAGCTTCTTCGGCTTTCTTTAATTGATTGGTTTTCTGATAAGCTGTTGCCAGTTGATTCCAATAATTTACTGTTTCAGGTGCCTTCTGAGTTAAGAATTCAAGAGGTACAATTGCCTCCTCAAATTTGCTTTCCCTAATAGTCATAGACGCATATCTCCAGGCTTTAGCTAAATTGTCTTTATCCCTATCCCATGCTTGTTTCAATATAGTTAATAGCTGTTCCGGATCTTTAGCCAGCTCCATTAATTTATCAGTCCACTCATCATTATTCGGTTCCCTATCAATTAATTTATTATATAAATCAACAGCTTTAGACTGATATTCATTATTCGGCGACATATTTTCTTTGTACAATTGACCTAATAAATCATAATAATAAGTTGGTAATTTGGGATTATCTTTAAACGCTTGTTCATAAGTAGCTATTACTGAATCGGGATTCTCTTGCAACCATTTTTGTTCAACATAAGCTTCCCTTACTTCAAAGTACCCTTTATCGGGAGGGTAATATTTAATGGCATAGTTATAGAAAGTTTTAATTGAATCAGTAACTTCTTTTTTTATTTCTTCTGACATCCCCGTCGAATCGTGGATCTTCCACATACAATCTTCCATTTTATAATAAATCCATTTATTAAATTTAACGGGATTCATTTGAAGAACCTTCCACCCATACGGTAATGCACTTACATAATCTTTATTTTTATAATATTCAGAAAATAGACTATATTGCGCAATCAATTGCATAGAATCAGATTGCTGAATATAAATATTCATATATGTTTTAGAAAAAGCTGAAGAGCTAAATAATAGAAGTAGAATAATGACATAATTCCACATTTGTATTTTCTTTTCCAAGTTTTTATCCCTCAATTTATTTTTAATAAAAAAATTATCTTTCCGTCCTAATAAACCAAAGGTCACCAAGAGCAAAACTTACATTGAGCTTGTAAATGTTTTCTTTATACAAACCATCCTTTTTAGAACCTCGTATAGCATATTCCAAGCCAATATCAATATCATTTGCGTAAGTTATCGGTATAGAAAAACCACCAGAAACGGAAAATTGATTTATCCCTACTCCATTTATTAAATATTGGGTCTTTTCATAACTTAAACCTGCTCGTAATAAAATTTGTTCCCAAAAGCTTTTTCCGAGCCCTTTTGCTTGTCTGAATTCGAAACCTGCACTAATTTTAGAAGCATTTCTTAAAAAATCCGATTTAATACCATTGAGCTTGAAATTGCTCCATGGCTGGTAGAGATAATCAATACTAAATAAATACTTACTATTTAAGATAAAACTAAGACCGGTTGATATCCTTACAGGTATTTTCATTTTAACCGTAGCTTCGCCAAGCGTATCAGTTTTATAGTATGAATTTCCTACAAGAATTGTATCAGTATTTAAATTAGCTATATAATCTACTGATGCCCCGACTCTAAATTCCGTAATGCTGCTAGAATTAAAAAGTGGTGCTATATCAGGACTTAATAAGCCAACCGTTGTTCCTAATCCCCGGGGGCTGTATGTCCGTTCATAAACGGAATTATAAGTACTATTATTGGGAAAATTTGCAACAGAAGAATAGTTTAAATTTCCAAAATAATAGTTGAAAGAAGCACCGATATTCACATTAAAAGGTGTACGGTAAGAAGAACTTATAAAGATTTTTGATAATCCCCCGCTACCCGAATATGAATAATAATAGTTATTCGTTGAATTGGTTGCATATACAGTCTTATCAATTACATTATAATTAATACTGCTAACCGGCACAATTCCTATGGCTGCTCCTACACCATCCAACGAACTAATTGGGAAACCAAATGTGAATCCGCTAAAGACCGTATTTGAATAAAATTTATTCAGGCTGTTGTTCGAAACTTTTTCCCCGCCATATTTAAGTGACAATTCAAAACGAGTTGAATTCAATCTGTAAATAGTTGCTGGATTATTAATATTTACAAAATCAGGGTCTGCAATAGCAATATTTACTCCGCCCATTCCCAGCCTTCTAGCTGAAAAGTTATATTGAATATCTCCGATACCAAATCGTGTGTAACTTGAATTCACCTGACCGAATACAGAAAAACAAGTTATAATTAAAAAAATATATAAAAATTTAATCTTCATTCAATTAAGCCTTTGGCTTTTTATTTATTCAATGTATAAATAATATGTAAACGCGGTTTTAATGAATCAACTGCATTACTGCCGTAAAAAGTAAATAAGTCTACACTGCCAATCTGATTTCTGGGAAACAAAATAATTCCTTCATTAATCCCGGTATTGACCCACCTCTGCACATAAGATGTGAGTGTTCCTGTCATAGAATTATTTTTCTCTGAGAATGTTATTATATTTGTTGCTGAATCCAAGACATTTGAAGATGAATCAGTTAAAAAAGCAGCCAAAACAGAATTAGTAGTATCACCAAGATAACTTTCAGATGCATCCATATTTAATGTTAACTTAGCATCGTTTACTATTGCATTTAATGGAATTTTGGAAATATCGAACCATAATTTTGAATTTATTACTAATCCTCCCTCCGTTATTATTCTCGATTGAAGGTTAGATGGAGGGATATTTCCTGTAACAACACTTACATTTGAGCTGGCATAAAAGGACAATGTATCCGGATATAAATTCAGCTTTTGAATTGCAACTCTTAAAATGGGTATGTTGACTCCATTGTATAAAGAATAATATCCTACAACTTTTTGCGAATTTTCAGTCGGTTTAATATAGAGCCCAAAATTAGTCCCTGTTGAATCAGTTGCATATTTCAACAAGGAGAAAGCAAAATCATTACTAATGTCAAATTGTTCAAGGGAATCGGTTAATGATTTATTGGAACTTATATCTGAAGGATCATATGATAGCATTGACAGGCTATCGGAAGTAAAGTTACTTGTCCATCCGGATTGGATTTTATGAACGGTAAAATCATAAAAAGAATTGTTTTCTTTAGTAGGATACGCCCTAATAAATTGTATATTTGCCCCGGTTACTGTAATTGAATCGGCATTAATGCTGTTCTTTATTGAATCGGGTAATGATATCAGAAAATTAATAAGAGTAGATGCTTCTAAATTTTCATCTTTCCCTACAAGCAAAGTATAAGATGCACCAAGTTTTAAAGTCCTTTTAAGATACCAGGATTTCTGTGCGAGTGAATCATTTTGGGAATCGAGTTCGTTAATCTTCAAATTATCACTTTTTAATAAATTTGCCCCTATTGAAGAGGGATTGTCGCTGCAAGCATAAAAGGACAGAATAAATGAAACAGCAATAAGTATAAATATTCTATTTTTAATGAACAAATTAATTTTCTCCAGTAAAATCTTTAATTATAAAGTTACAAGCATCCAAAATATTTTCGGCAACAAAACTCGGTATTTTATTTAGCTTTTGCAAGATATAAAAACTGTCCTTTCCATATCCGGTTTTTACCAGTATGGTTTTTAACTTAGCATTAAATCCGCATTCTATATCGGTGACGGCATCCCCGATAAAATAAGATTTTGACAAATCAACATTTAATTCTCTAGCAGATTTCAAAACAAGCTTCGGGGACGGTTTTCTACATGAGCATTCTTCCATACTGCTGAAATCAGGATGATACGGACAATAATAAAAGGCATCTATTTGAACATTATCTTTCGACAATAATTCATTCACTTTAGCATTCACAGCATCAACTTTTTCTTTGGTAATCAATCCCCTCGCGATACCCGATTGATTTGATATAACAATTAACTTAAAATTTAATTCATTTTTTAAATATGCAAGAGCCTTCCCTGTATCTGGATAAAGATTGAGTAACTGCGGATCACCAAGATAACCCGGATCTTCATTTAGTGTACCATCTCTATCTAAAAATATAGCAAAATTCGGCATCAGTCACTGTTTAAAACAGTTTTATATAAATCAATATATTTTTTAGCAGATGAGGTCCAACTAAAATCAGATCTCATTCCATTCTTCATAATCTTGGTCCAGGTCTTATTATCCTTGAATGTATTAACCGCTCTTTTTAATTCCCTAATAAAAGCTGCTTTTTCATATTTTTTGAATACAAAGCCATTGCCTTCATCTTTTTTCTCATCATACTTAATAACCGTATCTGCAAGTCCTCCTGTTTCACGAACAACCGGAACAGTTCCATAAACAAGACTATACATCTGGTTTAACCCGCAAGGTTCATACCTTGATGGCATAAGAAAGATATCAGCTCCGCCTTCAATCAAATGAGCTAATTCATCATTAAAACCTAAATAGCATGCAAATTTACCGCGGTGTTTTGTAGCCATTTTATCAAAAAACAAATGGTAATTTCTATCTCCGGTGCCAAGCAGGACCATCTGTATATTCAATTTCATTATTTCGTTAAAAGCACTACTTATTAAATCTATGCCCTTTGCATTAAATAATCTCGTAATTACTCCAATTACCGGGATTGATTCATCAAATTCGAAACTGAATTTCCGAGTTAATTCTTTTTTATTTTCAATCTTATGATTAAGATTTTTTATAGAATATTTTTTAGGAAGTAATTTATCTTTTTCAGGATTCCAAACCCGCATATCAATTCCATTAACAATTCCATACAGATCACTTTTTCGCTTAGCTAAAACACTCTTTAAGCCGGCACCCAACTCTTCATTTTTTCTAATCTCTTCGGCATATGTTTCACTAACTGTGTTTATAACATCAGCAAATACAAGCCCACTTTTCATAAAATTAATCTGACCGTAAATTTCCAACCCCTTCTCAGAATTTAATTCTTCAGGCAAACCGGTTTTATAAAAAGAAGATTTCGGAAATTCACCCTGGTAAGCAAGGTTGTGAATGGTAAATAATGTCTTAAATTTAGAAAATTGTTCTTCATCCTTATAAACGGTCTTCAGATAGGCAGGAATCAACCCACATTGCCAATCATTACAATGGATTATATCAGGTATCCATCCAAGCTTTGAAATCAATTCAAAAACCGATCGGCTTAATAGAATAAATCTTTCATCATTATCCGGATAATTTTCTCCTGATAATGGATCTATATATAAACTATTCCTGCTTCCAAAATATTCATAATTATCAAGGAAATATATCTGAACTCTTACTTTCTGACCGGGTAAAAAACATGATTTTAAAGAAAAAGTTACTTCTTTTTCTCCTATCTTAATTTTTAAATCCTTCAGCCTGACTACTTCATGAATTTTGAATTTCCTATCATCTACTGCACCATATTTCGGAACAACAATCCTTACCTCATGTCCCATTTCCGATAGTCGTTGAGGTAAAGCAGAAGATACATCGGCTAGTCCCCCGGTTTTTACAAAAGGAACTACCTCAGATGTTACAAATAAAATTTTTAATTTTTTAGCTGCCATTCTTTTATAAAGGTTGGTTTTTCTATAAAGGATTAATTTTTTAACTTACTAAGTTACAAAAATAAACACTTTTTCTCAAAGATTTTTAATTCCAAGTCACACATATACTTATCTTTGATAATTGCAAATAAAATAAGATAGAATTCTATTAAAGAATTGTATTTTAATAAATTCCGTTAAATATTAGTTATTTAGAATTATTAATATTAGGACAAATGATGAAGCTAGGAATAATTCAAAATATATTTCCTTTTTTAATATCAATTCTGCTTATTTCCTGCAGTGCTTCAACAGCGGACAGATATGGTAATGAAAAAAATAATACGGAGAAAAAAGGAGAAAAAAAAGAAACTCCAACTCAAAAAGAGGATAATGAAGATTTTGATTTAACGCCGTACCGTGCCACTTTTAATGTAGAAAGCAAGGAAAAGCCCATGAAAACGGAAAGGCCTGATGTCTGGTATAATTATAAAACTAAATCCGCATCCGACACTTCTGCCCCTCAAATAATTGACCAGGTTAATGGATATAGAGTTCAGGTACTTTCAACCGACAACCTTGAAGAAGCTGATAGTATTCGTACAGAATTATATTTGGAAACAAACCAAAAAGCAGTTTATATTACTTTTGAGCCGCCATTTTATAAAGTAAAAGTTGGTGACTTTCTAAAAATCTCGGAAGCTAATGATTTGAAGTTTAAGCTGAATCAAATTGGTTATACTGAAGCAAGAGTTGTTAATGATAAGATAAATATATATAACAAGTAATGACCAAAAGCAGATTAATACCCTGAGTTTTATTATATCGTTCTATTAAGTTGTACACTAAAAAATATTTTTAATGTTAAAAATTCTAACAAATCCTTCTCAAATTGTTACCGTTGGTACAAACGGAATAAATTATAAAAAGGGTAATTCATTAAAAAAATTAAATATTCTATATGATCACTCCATAGTAGTTGAAAATAAAATAATCAAAGATTTTATTACAAACTCTGAAGTTGAAAAATTCAAAGGCAAAGCTGATAAATTAATCAATGTAAAAGATAGAGTGGTGCTTCCCGGATTAGTAGAGTGTCATACTCATTCTGCATTTACGGGAAGCAGGGCAAATGAATTCAGGGAAAGACTAAACGGGAAATCATATGAGGAAATTGCCAAAGATGGCGGCGGTATAAATACCACTGTTCAATCGGTTAGAAACAGCAGTAATCAGGAAATTTTTGATAATACTCTAAAGGCAATAAATTATTTTATTTCCCGGGGAATTACAACAGTTGAAATAAAAAGCGGTTACGGACTTGATTTTGAAAATGAAATTAAGTTGTTGAGAGTAATAAATAACTTAAAAAACTCATGTCCTATTGATATTGTTCCCACCTTTCTTGGAGCACATACTTACCCAAACAAATTCAAATCTCAGCACGAAACTTATCTCGATGAAATAGTTAATAAAATGCTCCCTTATATAAAAGAAAATAGCCTCGCTGATGCCTGCGATGGTTTTTGTGAATCAACTGCATTCTCTGCAGATGAAATCGATTTGATTTTTTCAAAAGCAGAAGAATTAGGTTTGAGTTTAAGAATTCATACAGAACAGTTTAATAATATCGGCGGTTTAGAAGTTGCTCTAAAGCATAATGCGGTCAGCGTAGATCATCTTGAGGTTCTGAAAGAGAAACAAATTGATCAGCTAAAAGGAAAAGATACAGTGTGTGTTCTGCTGCCGGGAGTTTCTTTCTTTCTTAATTATCACTATGCTCCTGCTAGAAAACTAATTGATAATAATCTTATTGTAGCCCTTTCAACCGACTGCAATCCCGGTACATCACCGATTTCAGATTTGCATTTGATTATGAGTTTAGCAGCCATAAAAATGGAAATGACAATTGAAGAAACAATTTCAGCAGTTACTATAAATGCGGCTAAAGCATTAAAGCTGAATGATAAAATTGGAAATATTGAAATCGGTAAGAATGCTGATTTTGCTGTTTTTGATACAAATGAATATTCAAATATATTATATAGTATTGGCAGAAATCTTAATTGCATGACAATTAAAAACGGGGAGATTATTTATCAAGTTCAGTAATTGTTTTATAAATAATCTATTTTTTTTCTTGGAAAAGTCTGCTGAAACCGGGATAGGGCATTAGAGGAATTAGATTAAATTCAATTAAACCTTCTTTTACAAGGGGAAGAGAACCCAGGATTTCAGAGGCTTCCTTTTCATCTGAACATTCTAAAATTAATACTGCAAAGCTATTTTTCGAGAAATAAAGCTCTCTAATTTTTTCAGCTTGATATAATTCCCATGCTTTTAATGCTTCAGCCTTTAAATGAGGAGAATATTGCTCTTCTTTTACTCCCGGTACTTCTTTTTCAATTGCTAAGATTTTCATGATATATTAAACTAAAATTTATTTGATGTAATTGTAGAGACGTTCTGCAGAACGTCTCTACATCAGAACGTTTAGGTGATAACCATAATTTTTATAATCCTATTTAAAATCAAAAATAATATCCGTTTGAACCCACCTTGCCCGGAGATTTAAAGTATCTGGATAAAAAGAAAATTCTTCCGATGATTTGAAGGGGAAAGGATAACCATATGTATATGTATTGCTGCTGTCTTCGTCAAGGTAACACCAAAATATATACTTTCCCGGAACTACCCGGTCAAAGTTAAATTTACTATTACCATTCAATTTCTTACTGTAGATAGGTTTGAAATCATCAACGGCTGAAAGTACCAGCACAGGATTTTTCTTAAAATCAACATTATTGATCTTACCTGAAATGCCCGTAAAATCCAGGCCGCTTATCGTTCTGAACCTGTATGTAAAAGTTGTATCTGCAATATTTCCGGCAGCATTCTCAAATTTTGAAAGGTCAATCTTTATTACGTAGTCTTTTGCCGGTTCCAATTTTTTATCAGGAATTACAGTGAAAGATGCATCATCAAGAATTTTTATTTTGAATGCGGTTCTCCTTTCCAGAGTATCCTGAAAAATTACATTTTGTTTAGGTAAAGATGTATTAAATGCGTCATTTAAATAAAAATTAAATCGGGCCCCGATATAATCGATATCTCTTGAGTTATCCCGCGGAATAGTCTTATAGACATTCAATTTAGCTGTGTCTGGTTTTTCGCTTAAATTTATCCGGGTTTCATCATTCAAAAAGACATTTCCGGTAATATCTTTAATTGAATCGGCAATAAGATAAACATCATGATCAGCCGGGAATAAAGAAGTATCAACAAGAACCATTTCCGTTTTTTTTGTATTTCCTTTATAAGCATAAATTGGAATCAATTTTTTATTTGCAGTAGAATCAAATATGAAGAAATTTTTTGCTTTTATTATTGATGTATCAAATTCTTCAGTATAGTTGATAAGAATATGAAACCTGTCTGTCATTGATGCACTAATAAATCTTGGTTTGACAGTATCTATTTTGGTTAGGAAAAAATTCAGCGGACTAAACAATGTATCATCTTTACTAAATGAAATGTCTTTATAAGGCATTCCGATTAAATCCTGTTCCGGCTGAAAAAGCAAATCCCTGTATTCATCTTTAACGGCAAAAACCCTGTATGTTCCTTCTGCTAATCCAAGCAATTTAAATGCACCATTATTGCCGGTTTGTGAGATATATCCAGGTTTATGTAAAAAAGGATCCGCCGTATCGGAACTTAATTTATAAGCAAATATTAAAATCCCATCTGGTTTTTCATTATATACTTTACCGGCAATTACTCTTTTATCGATTTCATTTCCCGTCGAAAAAGTAAAATTGAAAGATTCGGCCATCCTGTTTTTATTATTATAATCTACAACATCAGTTCCGATTGCAACAACATAAGTAGTATTACTTTTCAGTTTGGATGGAAAATTCACTCTAACAGATTTTCCGCTCCAGTCCAAATTCAAGGAACCCTGGATTGATGGAGAAATAAAAATCGCTTCCTGAAGTGAACGTCTTTCAACATATTCTGAAAATTCGAGTTCGAAATAATCCTCTTTAAAATTTGTTGTACCATCGGAAGGATAAACATTAATTATTTTAGGTGGAGTCTTATCGATTTCACCACCTCCAGGAGGCAACTGGTTTGCACAATTAGATAAAATTAAGCCTGTAATTAACAGTAAAAAATTCTTTATTTGTTTTCTTGTGCCCGAAGCCATCTTCTATACTCTCTAACATTTCTTAAATGTTCCGAATATGTCCTGGAAAACTTGTGCCCTCCGTTTCCATCAGCTACAAAGTAAAGATAATTATTATTATCCGGGTAAAGAGCTGCAAGTAAAGCAGGTTTTCCAGGATTATTTATTGGTCCGGGAGGAAGACCGTAATTCAAATATGTATTATATGGGTTGTTAGTTTTTAAGTCTTTATATAATATTCTTCTCCATTTCCCTTTAATAAGGTATTGAATAGTTGGATCAGCTTCAAGTTTCATCCCCCGTTTTAACCGGTTATAATAAACTTCGGCAATAACCGGCATATCTTCTTCTTTCTTTGTTTCACCTTCAATTATTGAAGCAAGTGTTACAACATCGTGAATTGAATACCCTAGTTCTTTAGCCCTGGCTTTTAAGGAATCATTAAAAAAATTATTAAAGCCATTATATATTTTTTTAATAACTTCTCTGGCAGAGCTTCTTTCATAAATCGAATACTGCTGAGGTAAAAGATATCCTTCTATAGTTGGATAATCCAGACCTATCGAATCTAAAAATTCTCTGTCGTTACATATATCGACAAAGGATGCTGAATCTATAAAAGCATTAACTTTTAGTGTTGCAGCCATAGATTTTATCCTGGAACCATCATAAAGTTTTACATTTACTAAGTAATCTGCTTTTCCATACAAAAATAATTCTATTAAATCCAGGTAGCTTAATCCGTTCGGAATTTCATACCTTCCTGCTCTTATTCTTTTTTCAGCTCCGAAAAGAAAAGCAGCGACTTTCATACTTGTACTGTTTGGAACAATACCGCAATCATACAAACTATCGGTTATTTGATCTAGACTTTCCCCTTTTTTAATTTCAAATCTAACCGGTGACTTTCCTGAATAATAATTAGGAGTAAAAAAGATATAATACAACCATCCAAGCACTACAAAAAAAAAGATAGTAATTATTAAAAATTCTTTTTTAGTAAACATGCTTTTCAAACTTTTTTTCATTTTAGAAGTCGAAATCCTGAATATATTTCCTTCATTTTTTTCTTCCCTCTGAATTGCACGTGATTCATCGAGTATTCGTTCATAAATTCTTAACAAAGATTCCGGTCTCAAAGGTTCTTCAGCATAATGACTAATTTTTTTACTTATTTCCTTTTCTCGTTCCGGAGAATATGTAGGAAGGTTCATTGACCTTTTAACCCTACCGATGAGCACCGACATTAAAGTTCTTTTACTAAGCAGCGGAACTAATTGTTTATCAATAGTGTCAATTTCATTTCTTAATCTTTTAAGAATCTCCTCCCTTTCTTCCTTGGATAAAGAATTAAGTTCATTTTCAATTTTGTTTATAAGATTTTCCATTAATAAAAGATAAGAAAATTATTAATTCTGTTGAAGATAATTTCAAATAAAATTTTCAGAAGTTAAACCCGGAAATGGACTAAATTTTAGATTATGTCTTTCCCCTGCCTCAAATAATTTGGCACCCCTGTAAGCAATCATTGCGGCATTATCTCCGCAATATTCTAACTTAGGAATGACAGCTTTTTTATTAAAACTTTTTGATAATTCGATAAAAGATTCTCTTAAAGCAGAATTTGCAGCAACACCTCCGACAAGCGAAAGAGATTTGATTTCATATTTATTTAATGCTCTTTCTGTATTTGTAATTAACGGTTTTATTACTGCTTCCTGAAAAGATGCAGCAATATCGCAAATATCCTGTTGGGGAATTTCTTTCCCATCAGGATAATTTTTTTTCACATATCTCAATACAGCAGTTTTTAATCCGCTGAAAGAAAAATTCAAAGGATTAGCAAGCTGGGCGACCGGGAACTTAATTTTGTTTTTATCACCTTCACGGGAATATTTTTGAATTTTTGGCCCGCCAGGATAACCAAGTCCTAACATTTTTGCTACTTTATCAAATGCCTCACCAGCGGCATCATCAACAGTCGTTCCCAGTTTTTTTATTTCAGTAAAACTTTTAACCAATAAAAGCAAAGTGTGCCCGCCCGAAACAACTAACACTAAAAATGGAAATTCTGGTTTTTCGTCCATTAAAAATCCTGAGAAAATATGTCCTTCGATATGATTAACCGCAACAAAAGGTTTATTTAATGAATATGCTAATCCTTTCGCGAAAGTTAATCCGACTAACAAAGCTCCAATTAATCCCGGGCCTGCAGTTGCACATATCAAATCTATATTTTTTAATTCCAAACCGGATTTTTTTAATGCATCCCTTACTAAAGGGATAATCATCTGAAGGTGAGCTCTGCTTGAAAGCTCAGGAACCACACCGCCATACTTGGAATGAAAATCCTGTGAAGAGATTAAATTCGCCGACAATATATTATTTGATATAACAGCCACAGATGTTTCATCGCATGAGCTTTCAATTCCTATAATATTCATTAATATTAATGTTTATTATTAAATGAAAAAATATTCTTAAATACATAACCTGCAATTTGAGGATTTTCTTTTAATCTTCTAAGAGAATAGGCATACCAATCTTCACCAAAAGGAACATAAATCCTGATTTTATATCCATCAGCATTTATTTTGTCTCTTAAATCTTCACGCACACCCAACAACATTTGAAACTCAAATTTATCTTTGGGAATATTTAATTCCTTTATCATCCGATAAGCTTCATTAATTAAGAATTCATCATGAGTAGCAATACCAACATAATTACCCGATTTTAAAATCACATTCAAAGTCTCGAGATAATTTTCTCTAATTTTCTGTTTATCTTTATAAGCAATAGCTGCCGGTTCAATATAAATTCCTTTGCACAGACGGTAATTTGTATTCAGTTTGCCTAAAATAACAGCATCATCAAATGTTCTTTTTAAATATGCCTGGAGGACAACACCTACATTATCAAAAGTTTCTTTTAATCTTTTAAATAATGTAATAGTTTTATCGGTATACGGTGAATCTTCCATATCTATACGAACAAAGTTATTAATCTGTTTAGCTTTTTGGATAAGCTCGTATACCTGTTCATAAGTAAAGTTTTCATCAATACTTAAACCCATCTGCGTTGGTTTTATTGATAAATTAGCCATTAAATTATTTTCAATAATTTTATCAAGGACTAATAAACATTTATCTTTTGCCGCAACTGCATCTTCTTTATTTTTTATTGATTCACCAAGAACATCCAGGGTAGCATAAATACCTTTTGAATTTAATTTTTTTACAAGATTAACCGCATCTTCAAGTTTTTCGCCGGCAATATATTTTTTCGAAAAAATCCCAACAATCGGTTTAGGCATTATTTTTACGATAGAAACTATCGCATCATTTATCAACTTCAATTTTTACTTCCTTGTAAGTAAGTTTTTATATTATTAATCTTTTGAATTAATAAGTTATAATTTTCTTAATCTTTTAACTGCGACCATAATAGCAATATTCAATCTTATTTTATGTTTAGGATTAAGATGAAAATTATGATTAAGAGATTTTAACTACTATAAGTCTCCCCTATATTATAAGTTCCGAACTTTCTAATATTATTTGAAATTTCAGATAAATTATTTATAGCTAAAATAATTTTCTCGTCATCAAGGCTTCCTAATAGATCAACATAAAAAGTATATTGAAAAGGTTTTTGCGGAATCGGTCGTGATTCAATTTTTACCAGGTCAATATCTCTGAGCGCAAAAACACTCAATGCTTTGAACAAAGCTCCGGGAATACTTTTTAACTCAAAACAAATTGATGTTTTGGGACTTATAACTTCGGTATCATTTTTTTTCTTGCTGATGACCAAAAACCTTGTATAATTTTCTTTATTGTTTTGGATATTGCTTTCAAGAACTTCTAAATCGTAAAACTCTGCTGCCTCTATACTGGCGATCGCAGCTGAAGGTTCGGTTTTATTTTCAAGTGCTAAAATAGCTGCTCCCGCAGTATCATATGCAGGAGTTATATGAGTTCTTTTAAACCTGCTTAAAAATTCAGAACATTGCCCCAAAGCCTGGGGGTGGGAATAGATTCTTTGAATTTCTGTTAATTTATATTTTTTCTGAGCAATTAAATAATGATTAATCTGCAAATTAAGTTCACCTACAATAGTAAGGGAATATTTTAATAAGAGGTCATACGTTTCAAAAACGCTTCCATATAGTGTATTCTCAATCGGGACTATTCCAAAATCGACTTTACTGTTTTTAACTCTTGAAAATACTTCTTCAAAAGAATATGAAGGTACGTTTGTCACTTCTTCACTGAAAAAAAATTTGGATGCAATTTCACTAAATGCACCATGTTCGCCTTGAAATGCAACATTTTTCATAATATTATTTATTGTTTAATTACGAAATTGTCTAATTGTAATAAGTCCTAACCAGCAGTTTCACAATCGAGTAACTTGGCAATTGATTTTCATTTAAGTCCGTTAAATATTTTTAACAATAAGTCTGCTTTCATTTTTAAATCATCTAAACTTCCATTATTCTCAAAAACAAAGTCGGCTCTTTTCTTCTTTTCTGTATCCGGGATTTGATTTTCATCTCTTTTAAAAATTGTTCCTTAGTAAGATTATTAAACTGAACTTTTCTATTTAATCTCAATCTATCTTCAGCAGTTATAAGTACAACATAATCAAAATACTTTTCCATTTCAGCTTCATAAATTAAAGCTGCTTCAGCAAAAACAATATCAGAATCTTTTAATTTTTCAGAGATTAAAATATTAACTTTTTCTATAACTATGGGGTGAACAATAGAATTAATTTTGATTACATTATACGGATTTGAAAAAATTTTTTCGGCAAGAAACTGTTTGTTTATATTCCCGTTCTTAAATGATTCTTTTCCAAATTCCTTTTCTACCTTTAACTTAACATTTTTATCAGTAACTAGGATTTCTTTGGATACATCGTCAACATTTATTACGGGATAGTCTTTTTCCAGAATGAATTTTGAAAATGCAGATTTACCTGAACCAATCCCCCCGGTAATTGCAATTTTTAATTTTCCTTTTTTCATCTGAAGGCTCATTACCCGAAGTTATTATACCCGAGATCTTCTAGCAGAAAACTTCGGATATAAAATGATAGAATAATGAATTTCGAATCTTTAACTTTATAGAAAATATTCATTACCTTGCATAACCAATTTTTCTTACTTCACGAATCACAGTAACTTTAATCTGACCAGGATATTCCATCTCACCCTCAATTTTAGAAGCAATATCATGCGCTAATTTATCTGCAACAAGGTCATTTATCTTATCATGCTCAACAACAACTCTGATTTCCCTCCCGGCTTGAATTGCATAGGTTTTAGCAACACCTTCAAATGATTTTGCAAGAGCTTCAAGTGTTTCCAATCTTTTTACATAACCTTCAAGAGGTTCGCGACGTGCACCTGGTCTAGCGCCGCTAACGGCATCGGCAGCTTGTACAAGCGGAGCAATCGGATGTTCCATCTCAATATCTTCATGGTGTGAACCAACTGCATTTACTACGATTGGATGCTCTTTATATTTCTTTGTAAGCTGATAACCAAGTAAAGCATGCGGACCTTCAACACTTTTATCTAGAGTTTTACCTATATCATGCAGCAGTCCAGCACGTTTTGCCAAAATAGGATCTAAACCAACTTCAGCAGCCATAATTCCGGTAAGATACGCAACTTCAATACTATGCTGCAATAAATTTTGACCATAACTCGAACGGTACTTCATTTTACCTATATGCTTAATTAATTCGTTATGCATATTGTGCAAACCGAGCTGAAGGATTGTATTCTCACCTTCACGAACCATTTCTTCTTCAAGCTCCTGCCTGACTTTTTCAACTACTTCTTCAATTCTTGCCGGATGGATCCGGCCATCGGCAATAAGCCTTTCCAATGAAACCCTGGCAATTTCGCGTCTGAATTGATCAAAAGATGAAAGGATAACTGCTTCCGGTGTATCATCAACAATAACATCCACACCAGTTACTGCTTCGAAAGAGCGGATATTTCTACCTTCTTTGCCAATGATTCTCCCCTTCATATCATCATTCTGGATTTGTACTACAGAAACAGTAGTCTCAATAGCATAGTCGGCAGCACTTCTTTGAATTGCCTGAACTATTATCTTTTGAGCGTCTCTTTTAGCATCGGCTTTAGCTTGATCATGTATTTCCTTAATCCTTTGAGCACTATCTACCTTAGCCTGGTTTATCAGGTTTTCCATAAGCATTTTTTTTGCTTCAATTGTTGTTAAACCTGAAATTTTTTCGAGTCTTAGGTTTTGTTCCGTTTCTAATTCCTTAACTTCGGTTAGCTTAACCTCATATTCTTTTTTTTCACTATGTAAATCTTTTTCTAATTGTTTATTCTCCTTTTCCTTTTTAAGGACAAGTTCAAATTTTCTTTCAATATTCTCTTCACGAACACTTAATTGTTTTTCTAAATTACCGAATTTTTGTTTTTTTTGATTTACTTCATTATCAAAATCAACTTTCTTTTTGTACCATTCATCTTTTACCTCAAGTAATTTTTCCCGCTTTATATTATTTGCTTCTTTTTGTGCATCGTTAATAATTTGCTTAGCCCGTTCTTCAGCCGAAGCTATACTCCTTTTCCCGATCCTTGAATTGAAAACCCATCCAAAATAAAAAAACAAAGCAACGAGGACAATCACCATTGGTATAAGAAATAAAATATCCATATTAATAGCGCCCATATTTCCTCCAATGTCGGGTTATAATTATTAACTCATTTATACGACGAAAAATCTTAATCCGATTCTCAATCATTCCAAAGGAATTCCTTTGGGATAATCTTACATAATCTTAATCTGATTGTGAGTAAGATTATGAATAAGACTAATGCGTAATATGAGTTTTTAAAACCATCTCCGCCAGCCACTGATTAATAGGAAAAACCCTATTTATTCATCAGTTTTGGGAATATGCTCGAACGCTTTTTGCTTCCACCGTTCCGAATTATTCTGACACAAGGTCAGTTCGGAATCCCGATAAAATCGGGATGAGGCCTGCAATAGACGCCGTAAGTCAGACTCCCTATGAATTGGTGTTAGTTTTTCATATTGTATGAACTGACGGAGCGGTATTTAATATTTTAGGATGGTTCGGATATTGTTGTATCATTCAACTGAAGCTTTAACTTTTTTACTTTATCAGATGCTTGTATAACAAATTCTCTATTTTTATTTTTTTCAAGAAATAAATCATAAGCTATATTTAAACAAGCGATAATCGCTATGGTTTGCGCCGGTTGATCGGGAAGTTCATCTTTTGTTTCTTCCATTACTTTATTAACATAAATAGCCAGTTCTTTTGCTATTTCTTCATTTTCGACCAACAAAGAATATTCTTTTTCAAATATTTTAATTTTAAGCTTCTTTTTTTCCGTCATTATACCATTTCCATCCTACATTCAGTAAAACTAAGAACTTAAATTTATTTTTCTACAGACAAGTGATAGTCTATTCTTGATATTAAATCTTTTAATTTAACTTTTAATGTTTCGCGCTCCTTTAAATTTAATGAATTTATCATATCATTTTCAGAATCATTCTGAAAAATCTTAAGCTCATTCCCCATATTTTCCATTTTCTTTTGAAGAGCTAAATTTTCTTTTGTATATGAAGATAACATGTCTTCAAGCTCTTTAACTCTTTTTACAGAATCGTAATAGTTATGTTTTAAAATTGAAACCTGAGTCGCAATTGTTTCAAGATCTTTTAACAGAATCTCATATTTTGTTAAATCAGGCAAATTAATTTCCTCTTAATGTAGCATTAAACTTCTTTTCAACCTGAACAATAAGATTATTAAAATCTTTTTCTACTTCTTCTTCCGTAAGAGTTCTTTCCTTTGAATAATATTCCAAAGAAAATGCCATACTTTTTTTATCCTGACCTAACTTATCGCTTTCAAAAAGATCAAATATTTCAACTGTTTTTAGAATATCAGAGCCTTTTTCTTTAATATAATCTTTAACATCGGAATATTTTACTGTTTTGTCAAATACAAATGCAAAATCTCTGAATACTTTAGGAAATTTATTCAACTCTGAAAATGCCTTTGATTTTGCAGTAATTTGTTTCAGCGAATTTATATTCAATTCGAAACAATAAACATCCTGCTCAATATCAAAAAGTTTAAGAACATCTTTTTTAACTTTGCCACCTGAACCAATGACTATATTTTTATATTTTTTCTCGAATTTATAATCAAAAATTCTATCGACATTGTGATAATATGAATCATTTAAAACATTGTCAAGTAAAAAGTTAAATAAGAATTCATTCACCAAACCTTTAAGGTGGTAAAAATCTACCATAATTTCCGGTTGATTCCATTCTTTTTTACTTACCAAACCTGATGTTAGGAATAATAATTTGTTTTCTTCAGTAAAATCTTCAAAACTATCTATCTGTTTATTATCCTTTTTATTAAACACATTTCCAATTTCAAACAAAGACAGATTTTTCTCACCAATTTTAATATTTCTAGAGATAGTTTCTAAGCCTCCGGGAATTAAGGAGGTTCTTAAAAACTGCATATCAAGACTTTGCGGATTAAGTACTTTAATTGGACTACCAACAATTTTGGATAATTTTTCTCCCTGCAATGGATTATTTATTATCTCATAAAAACCTAATCCTACAGAAATGTTACGGGCTTTATCTGTAACCTCAGCTTCATCAGTTTTTTCATCCAATGTAATTGAGATCTTATTTTGTGTAGGAATATTATCGTATCCATTTATTCTTGCAATTTCTTCAATTAAATCAATTTCCCTTTCTATATCGGGTCGAAAGGTAGGAACTAAAAAGCGGTATTCATCATCTGATTCAAAAACTATCTTCATTCCTAATTTCTTCAGAATATCAATCACAGAACTTTTATCTACATTAAATCCTAAAAGCTTATTGACTCTCGCAAAACGAACTCTTACTTCTTTCTTTTCAATTTTGTCCGGATAAACATCGATAATACCTTTTGCGGTTTTACCACCGCTCAATTCAGAGATTAATTTTGCTGCTCTTTTTGCAGAAAAGTCAGTATTATTCGGATCAATACCTCTTTCAAATCTATACGAAGCTTCAGTACTTAATCCTATATTTTTAGATGTTTTACGAATACTTGATGGATTGAAATATGCGCTTTCAATCAAAATATTTTTAGTATTGTTACTGACTTCAGAATTCTCACCCCCCATTACTCCGGCAACTGCAACATTCTTTTCCGAATCACAAATCATTAAAGTTTCGGAAGGTAGCTTCCTTTCCTTTGAATCCAAAGTAATAAAATTAGTTTCTTTAGTTGTACTCTGAATAACTATTTTTCTTCCCTCAAGATTATCCAAATCAAAAGCATGCAACGGCTGGCCGGTTTCATACATTACATAGTTAGATACATCTACAATATTATTAATAGGCCGGAGACCAATATTTTTCAACCTGGTTTTCAGCCATTGCGGAGAATCTTTAATAACAACATCAGTTACAATTTTTGATGAATATCTCGGACAATTAATTTCATCTATAATTTCAACTTTAGCCAGTTTATTTACGTCTTCCGAAGATTCTTCAATTTCAACTGAAGGGATTTTTAATTCAAGGTTAAATATTGCAGCAAGATCTCTTGCCACACCAATATGAGATAATGCATCCGGACGGTTAGGTGTTATTCCGATTTCGAAGATTACATCGTTTAAGGATAAAGCTTCCGTAATTGGTGTTCCTTCTTTTACTCCATTAGACAAAACCATTATACCTGAGTGATCATCACTCAATTCAAGTTCAGCCTCAGAACAAATCATCCCAAAAGATTCTATACCTCTGATTTTCGCCTTACCGATTTTAAAATTTCCTTTTGGTATAATTGTACCGATTGGTGCAAATACAATTTTCTGTTCTGCATCAACATTCGGAGCTCCGCATATTACCTGATAATCTTCTTTTCCATTTGATACTGTGCATAAAGATAATTTATCGGCGTTCGGATGCTTTTTCTTATCTTTTACAAATCCAACTATAAAATCTTTATAAATTTCATTCTGGTCGATGACATCTTCAACCTCTAGTCCTGACATTGTTAATTTATCTGCAATTTCTGTAGTAGAGATTCCGGATAAATCAATATAGTCTTTTAACCAGTTTAGTGATATCTTCAATACAATTGCTCCTCGGTGAAGTTCAAGATCAAGTTCAGGTGTAAGTTTAAGTTCATTTTATCTTGTAATTATGTAATCTTGCAATTTTGTAGTTAAAATTGTTTTAAGAAGCGTAAATCATTTTCAAAATAAATCCTGATATCGGGAATATTATATTTCAATAGTCCAATTCTTTCTATTCCCATACCAAATGCATAACCTGTATATTTTTCCGGATCATATCCAACAGATCTAAATACATTCGGATCAACCATTCCACAACCTAATATTTCAAGCCAACCAGACATTTTACATACTCTGCATCCTTTACCATGGCAAAGGAAGCAAGTAATATCCA
The DNA here is from genome assembly GCA_963723205.1 of uncultured Ignavibacteriales bacterium. Classification (GTDB taxonomy): domain Bacteria; phylum Bacteroidota; class Ignavibacteria; order Ignavibacteriales; family Ignavibacteriaceae; genus CAVQBP01. The sequence continues at coordinate 25,219 of CAVRQC010000047.1, read as the reverse complement.
TTTCTGCACTGGGTTCAGTAAACGGGAAAAAGCTTGGTCTAAACCTGTACTTTAAATTTTCTCCATAGAATTGTTTTGCAAAACCAACAAGCGTTCCTTTTAATTCACTAAAAGTAACATCAGTATCAACATAAAGTCCTTCAACCTGGTGAAACATACAAAAGCTTCTTGAACTAACAGCTTCATTTCTATAGCATCTACCCGGCATAATAACTCTAACTGGCGGCTCATTATTTTCCATAACCCTGATTTGAACAGGAGAAGTATGGGTGCGGAGAAGAAAATCTTTACTTAAAAAAAATGTATCCTGCATATCTCTTGCGGGATGATCATGCGGGAAGTTCAATGCTTCAAAATTATTATAGTCCGATTCAATCTCAGGTCCTTCCGAAACAGAAAATCCCATTCCTTTGAATATTGCCCGGATCTCATCCAGGGTTTGGGTTAAAATATGTTTTCTACCAATTTCCTGTGAAATTCCAGGTAAAGTTAAATCATGCTTATCTTCAAAAGTATTAGACTTTGAATTAATTTTTTCTTTTAATGAATTGAACTTCTCGGTAATAAACGATCTGAAAGAATTAAGTTCTTTACCTAATGCAGGTTTATCCTCTTTGGTAACGGTTTTTAATTCTTCAAATAATCCGGCAACTAATCCATTTCTGCTAAGATATTTTACCCTGATATCTTCAAGTTGCTTTGGAGCGCTAATTTTTTCAATATCGTTTTCAAACGAAGATTTTATATTTTTTATCTGGTCAGCAATCATAAGAGTGATACGAAAATTTAAAATAATACCCTCTTTAAAATAAAAATTAATTTTTATTTAAAGAGGGCAAAAAAAATTAATTAGCGGAAAATTTGACTACTTCAGTAAAAGCAGATGGATTTTCTACAGCTAAACTTGCAAGAATCTTCCTATTAATATTTACGCCTTTAGCGTTAAGAGCGTGAATTAATTTTGAGTAGTTTGTTCCGTTAGCTCTTGCAGCAGCATTTATTCTAACAATCCAGAGACGTCTGAAAGTTCTCTTTTTAAGTTTTCTATCTCTGTATGCATGAGTCCATCCTTTTTCGACATGGTTTTTTGCAATAGTGTGTACTTTACTTCTTGCACCCCAATAACCTTTAGCATACTTAAGAATTTTTTTTCTTCTATGGTGAGATGCTACTCTATTTGTTGAACGAGGCATAATTATATTTCCTTATTTTTTGTAAACCTTACAATTAATTTATTGAACCATCACCCTAACACGCTTTTCTTCAGATTTAGAAACCAGTGTAGCATGTCTTAAATTTCTTTTTCTTTTTGTTGTTTTGGATGTTAAAATATGGCTTTTATAAGCTTTTTTTCTTTTAAAACTACCGGCGGAGGTTTTTTTAAAAGTTTTTTTTGCACCTTTATTGCTTTTCATTTTTGGCATAATGCTGTCCTATTATTCAGTAATTATTTATTCACATTAATTAAACTTTTCAAAATCCTGGGAGTGAATTGTTACTCAATTCCTGATACCTGATGCGTTCTCCATTGTCGAGCATCCAGTATCCAGAACCATCACTCAAAAGATTCAATTATTCCAATCATTTTGTATTGCGAAATTATCTTATTTTTTTTTACTTTTAGATTTATCAGGAACAAGAATTAAATTCATGTTCTTTCCTTCCATTTTTATAGCAGATTCAACCTTTGCAATATCTTCGGTTTTTTCAATAAAACGGTTCAGCAATTCTTCACCTTGTTCAGTATAGGCCATTTCCCTTCCTTTAAAAATAACAACAACCTTAACCTTATTTCCTTCATCCAGAAAATCTATCGCATGCCTTGCTTTAAATTCAAAATCGTGAACATCGGTATTAGGGTGCAACCGGATTTCTTTAAGTGTTGATGTCTGTTGATTTTTTCTCTGAATTTTTTCCCGTTTTTGCCGTTCGTATTTAAATTTACCATGATCAATAATTTTACAAACCGGTGGTTGAGCCTGAGGAGCAATTTCAACTAAATCAAGTCCTCTTTCTCCTGAAAGTTTTAATGCATCTCTTACAGTATAGATACCAAGCTGGGAACCATCAACATCAATTACCCTAACCTTCGGGGCTCTGATTTCTTCATTTACTCTTATATTATTTTTAGCGATTATTACCTCTCTGTTGTTATTATTTTTTGTTTTTTATTTCATCTTTTATATTATCAATAAATTCAGATAAAGACAAACTTCCAATGTCACCTTTCTTATGTTTCCTTACAGAGATATTGCCGGCATTTTGTTCTTTTTCACCCAGAATTAACATGTAAGGAACTTTGTTGGTTTCCCAATCTCTAATTTTGTAACCAACCTTTTCATTCCGTTCATCAAATTCAACTCTAATATTATTATTTTTCAATTCTGTTTCAATTTTTTTAGCATAATCAATAAAATTTTGTGAAACCGGTAGTACAGCAACCTGCACAGGTGCCAGCCATAACGGGAATTCACCGGCATAATGTTCAATTAAAACACCAATAAATCTTTCAAGTGAACCAAAAGGAGCGCGATGAATTACTACAGGTCTATGTTTTTGACCATCGCTTCCGGTATATTCAAGGTTAAATCTCTCCGGCATAACATAATCAATTTGTACAGTACCTAACTGCCATTTTCTTCCTAAAACATCTTTAACCATAAAATCTATTTTGGGTCCATAAAATGCTGCTTCACCTTCTTCAACATGATATTTAAGATTCATTTGATCAGCAGCTTCTTTAATTTCCTGCTGAGCTCTATCCCATTGCGCTATGTCCCCGCCATACTTTTCAATATTTTTATCTCTGAATGATAATTGAGATTCAAAATCTGTAAATCCCATTTGAGAAAATATTGTTTGAATCAGATCTATTACATCGCAAACTTCATCTTTCAGCTGATCCTGTCTTACAAATATATGTGAATCATCTATTGAAAATGATCTGACGCGGGTTAAACCGTTAAGTTCACCGGATTGCTCATACCTGTAAACAGTTCCAAACTCGGCATACCTTATAGGAAGATCTCTATAACTTCTTGGTTTTGAAAGATAAATCTGAAAATGATGAGGACAGTTCATCGGTTTTAACAAGTATTCTTCTTTTCCATCTTCAAGCTGAACAGGCGGAAATTGGCTGTCTTTATAATACGGATAATGTCCGCTGGTTTTATATAAATTTATATTACCTATATGCGGAGTAATTACAGGAAGATATCCTCTTTTTCTCTGTTCTTCCCTTAAATAACTTTCCAGTGTTTCTCTTAATATTGTTCCTTTCGGCAGCCAAACAGGAAGTCCGCTTCCAATACTATTTGATATTAGAAACAATTCAAGCTCTTTACCTAATCTCCTGTGATCTCTTTTTTTGGCCTCTTCTAATCTTTGAAGATATTCATCAAGCATTTTCTTTTTGGGAAAAGAAATACCATATATCCTTTGAAGCTGCTTGTTATGTTCATCTCCTCTCCAGTAAGAACCGGAAATATTAAGCAGTTTAACATATTTTATTTTCCCGGTAGATGGAAGATGAGGTCCTCTGCAAAGATCAATAAAGTTTCCTTCTTTATAAAGACTAATATCCTCCGAATTTTCATCAATTTCAGAAAGTATTTCCAGTTTGTAATTATCACCTTTATTTTCAAAAAATTTTATTGCTTCACTTTTGGAAAGATCTTCCCTCATAAAAAAATTATTATCTTTCGATAATTTCATCATTTTCTCTTCAATTTTCTGAAGATCTTCTTCATTCAAATGCGAATTAATATCTATATCATAATAGAAGCCGTTTTCAATAGCAGGCCCTACACCAAATTTGGCCTCAGGGTATAAATCCTGTACAGCGTGAGCCATCAAATGTGAAGTAGAATGCCAATATACTTCTTTACCTTCTTTATCTTCAAAAGTTAGAATCCTGACTATTGCGTTCGAATTTATCGGCGCATTCATATCCTTAGTCATACTGTTTACTTCAACAGCAAGTGTCTCCTGAGCCAATCTTGATGAGATCGATTCTGCAACCTGATAACCGGTAATACCCTTATCAAATTCTTTTATAGTTCCATCAGGAAATGTAATTTTTATTTTATCCATAAATCTTAAACAGCAAGTTTTTTTTGCTAAACTGTAATAAACCTTTTCCTGGAAAATTTTTCAGGATTAAACCTATTAAAATCGCCATATATGATTAAAAAGTCAATTAAATTAAGCATCTTCAATATTATTATTTAAGTAAAAACTACAGATTATTCAGTCATTTTAATCTATTTTGCAATTTTCATCAGTTTTGACAATTTTCTGATTGATACGCATACTTTTGGATAAAATGAGGCTTTAAACAACACTTAATTGTTGCCTTATTTCAATTGGTTGTTTTTCACATCTTGTCCAACTATTATAAATTAATAGTAACTAAATTTTTTAATATCTTTAGAATATTATTATTTAATTAATCTTCAATTTTAAATGCTTCCCATACAGGCACTGCAAAAATATTTCGGATACAACAGCTTCAGGCTTGGGCAGAAAGAAATAATTGATGCAATATTGCAGGGAAATAATGTTTTGGCTATCCTCCCTACTGGAGCAGGCAAATCCATATGTTACCAGGTACCTTCTCTTGTTTCAGAGCATTTTTCAATTGTAATTTCTCCCTTAATCGCTTTAATGAAGAATCAAGTTGATTCATTAAATAATCCATCAACAACAGGGGAAAATTTAGCTGCATTCATTAATAGTACGATGAGCTTTTATGAAACGGAGGAAGTTCTTCAAAATATCTCGTATGGAAAAATCAAAATTCTTTATGTTGCACCAGAAAGACTAGAAAATATAACATTTGCAGAAAGAATAAAAAAATTAAATCCTTCATATCTATTCGTAGATGAAGCGCACTGCATCAGCGAATGGGGACACAATTTTAGACCTAGCTACAGGAAAATTTTAGATTTTATTAATTATACCGGAATCAAAAACATTTCAGCATTTACTGCTACGGCAACTCCTGAAGTTATTGATGATATTATTGTCCAGTTAAATTTAAAATCGCCAAAAGTTTTTGTTAAAGGTTTTGAAAGGGATAATCTTAGGCTGAATTTAGTTATAACAAAAAAGAAAAAAGAAAAATGCTTTGAATTAATAATCCGTTATAAAACTCCAGCAATAATTTATACATCCTCAAGAAGGAACGCGGAAGAAGTTTCAGAGTTCTTAACTTTTAAGCGGATTAGCTGCAGCTATTATCATGCTGGTTTGGCACATGAAGAAAGGAAAAAGATCCAGGAAGATTTTCTTAATGATAAAATACCTATCATTGCTGCTACAAATGCATTCGGAATGGGCATTGATAAAAAAGATATACGGCTTATTATTCATTACAACATTCCTGGATCAATTGAAAACTATTACCAGGAAATAGGCAGAGCTGGAAGAGATGGAAAAGAATCATATGCTTTTCTTCTTTATGATGACTCCGACATAAATATACATAACTATTTTCTATCAAATTCGCATCCGGATAAAAGGATAATCCATGGCGTTTACAATGCAATATGCGATTACAATAAAATTGCTGAAGGGATACAGCCTGAATCGGAGATCATTTTAAACCCGGAATATATTTCTGCATATGTCAAAAAAAATATTAACAAAGGTCTTCTTTACACAACTCTAAAAATATTAGAATCTGCAGGTTATCTCCGAACAATTTCCGAATTTGATAATAAAAGTACTTTCCACTTTACTACCGATAAAGATAAACTTAAAGAATTTGTAAAAAACAGCTCAAATAAAAACCTAAAGGAAGTAATTCTTTTGTTTCTGAGATTATACGGCAGTAGTATCTTTTCAAATGAAGTACAATTATTTTTAACGGATCTGGCATCAAAATCAGGCCTACAAGAATTTGATATAGATGAGTCACTGATTATCATGGATAACCTTGGAATTGGTAAATACATCAAACCGCTTTCAAAGAATAGTGTATTAATGACTTCACCCAGAGTAAATGCAGAAAGATTAAGAATTGATTATAAAAGATTAAATGAAAGTTATCTAAACCTTCAAAAGAAGATAGATAAGATGGTGGGTTATGTTTTTACGAATGAATGCCGGTTTAAATACATATTGAATTATTTCGGGGAGAATGTAGAGAATTATTCATGCAATAAATGTGATAATTGCTTGATAGAGAAAAATATTTCTTCCGAATCTACAGAATATTTAAAAGGATTAATATTAAGAACTTTTCATAAAACCGGACCTATTTCCGATTCGATTTTGGTAAGTATACTAAAAGGCTCTGCTAAACCTGATAAGTATCACAAACTGGAAACTTTCGGAACTTGTTCTAATTTCCTGAGAAATGATTTGAAAACCGTAATGCAAATATTGCTATCGGGAAATTTAATTAAAAGAAAGACTTCAAATAGTAAAAAATTTGAACTTGATGAAGAAGGACTAAATTATTTAAAAAAGATTAATGTAATAGAAACAAGCGAAATATCATTAGAAGATTATGAAAGCGATATTGAACTTTTTAATACTCTAAAAGAAATCAGAAAGAACGCTTCAAAAAAATATATGCAGACAGGATATCTTATATGCCCTGATGAAGTATTAAGGGGAATAGTAAATACAAAACCTTCAAGCGAAAATGAACTCCTGTCAATTAAGGGATTTAATCAGAGGATGTTTAATAAAATCGGGAAAGAATTCTTAGAAGGGATAAAAAACTTTAAACAAAAAAATGGACATGGGACTGATACTATACAAAAAAAAGAAAATAAAGAGTTACCTCAAAATATTAAGGAGACTTACATTCTTCTGAAAAAAGGATATCCGTTAAACAGCATAGCTTCTTTAAGAAATTTATCGGAAGCTGTAATATCAATGCAGATAGAAACAATTATTGAATATGAACCAGATATTAATATTAAAAATCTAATAGGTGAAAAAGACATTAATAAGATAAATTCTGAAATAGAAAAAGGATTTACTGATTTGAAAGATTTGAAAAAACGTTTGCCGGAAGAAATTTCTTACCCTTTAATCAGAATTGCAGTTGCCAAACACAAATTTATTTCCGGTTCTCTCTCCTCAATGTATCAATATAAGCAGTAGCTCTTTTAAAAAGTTCTGCCACCTATTCACATTTTTATTATAATAAATCACGGTCGAATCATACTGTCCTGCTGTAATTCCATACTTATTAAATATAGTTTGTTTGACAGAATCGAAGCTTACTGTCTTTTCAGGTATTGTATCGTGAGCTATTACAAGATCCGTATAGACTTTTACAAATTTGTTTTCATCTAAGATTCTATCATTTGAACAACCGGCAATAGTAAATAAAAGGAAGATAAGCGGTAGGATATAAAAATTGAGTTTTATCATGTAAAGTCAAAAATTAAAAGTCAAAAAAATTTTCGTATCGTTAATTTTGATTTTTGACTTTAAGTTATTTCATTTTTTTGCTGGCTTCGAATAAGATTTTCTTTTCTTTTTCAGTTAGATTCTGGTAACCTGATTGACTAATTTTATCAAGAATTTTATCAATATCTTCCTGATTTATCTGCTTTTCTTCTTTATCTTTTATTTCATAAAAACTTGCATCTTCAACATTTCTTTCCTTCTTCTTAAATGGATTAGAAATATTCTTGAAGGGATTAGAAATATTTCCCCCACCTCCAAACTGAGAACCAGAACTGAAAATACTTTTGAAACTTGCACTCCGATCCCACATCATATAAAAAAATCCTGTTAATGCGCCTCCTACATGCGCCAGATGCGCAACATTACCTCCGCTATTAACGGCAAATATTTCAATCAAGACTAGAACTATAATGAAGTATTTTACTTTAATAGGAATTAAGAAGTACAGATAAATAAGTCTGTTTGGAAAAAGAATACCAAAGACAACCATAACCCCCATTATTGCTCCGGAAGCTCCTATTGTAGGACCGGAAAGTCCGCCAATCAAAACAGGGCTTAATAAAATCTGGAAAAGACCGCCGATTACACCTGCAGTAAGATAAAAAAGAAGGAATTTTTTAGAACCCCAAAGATTTTCAATTTCAATACCAAACATCCATAGAATAAACATATTTATTGCGATATGGAAAAATCCCCCATGCATGAACTGGTAAGTAATCAGTTGCCATACCTCGAAATAACCGCTTCCAAGTGGCATTAAAGCAAACCAGCGAATAATGAAATTATCGGCCGGAATACCTCCGAATGTTAAATTTTGTAATAAAAGCTGCAGAAAAAATACTGCACCGTTAATTATTAATAAATTTTTAATAACCGGAGGGAAATAACTGAAGCCGCCAAACCCGCTTGGTCTGTAATAATTACTCAAAATGTACCTTTTTAAATTAAATTACCTTTTTACTAAAAAATCCAGATAGAGTTCCTATTATATTGTTAAACCCAATTTTTTAAAAAAATTGGGTTTAACATACAATTTTAGACATTAAAATAATTTTAATCAATGTAATTCTTAATGTCAATGACCGGAATCGCTTAAAGCAACAACACCCGGTAACTCTTTTCCTTCAAGGAATTCAAGTGATGCGCCACCGCCGGTCGAGACATGAGAAACATTATTATCCAATCCGGCTTTAGTAATAGCTGCGGCAGAATCGCCGCCACCGACTACCGTAATAGAACCTCCTTTTGTTGCTTTAGCTAAGGCTTCCGCAATTTCCATCGTTCCTTTTGCAAAATTTTCCATTTCAAAAACACCCATAGGACCATTCCAGACAACTGTTTTTGAAAGCATTATTTCATCACAAAAAGCTTTTATTGTTTTAGGACCGATATCCATTCCCATTTTATCAGCAGGAATGCTATCTACATCTACTACTTTTTTGGGTGAATCATTATTAAATTCTTCCGCTACAACTACATCAACAGGCAAATAAAACTTCACTTTAGAATTTTTTAGTTTCTCAAGTAATTCTTTTGCTAGATTGATTTTTTCTTCTTCAAGCAGGGATTTTCCTATTTCTTTTCCTTCAGCTTTGAAGAATGTAAAAGCCATTCCGCCACCGATCAAAAGAATATCAACCTTATCAAGCAGATTGTTTATTACATCAATCTTACCAGAAATTTTAGCACCGCCCAGGATTGCACAATAAGGTCTTTTCGGATTTGAGATAGCATCACCTAAATAATCCAATTCCTTCTGCATTAAATATCCTGCTGCAGCTGTTTTAATGAACTTAGTTACACCTTCGGTTGAAGAATGAGCACGGTGAGCGCTTCCGAATGCATCACTAATATAAACATCGCCAAGCTCGGCAAGTTGTTTCGAAAATGATTCGACATTTTTAGTTTCTTCCGCATGAAACCTGACATTTTCCAGTAATAAAACGTCTCCTGTCTGCATCTGGTCAACCATTTTCTTAACTTCTTCACCAACACAATCCGGAGCAAGCTTTACTTCTTTATTTAATAATTTTGATAATCTTTCAGCTACTGGTTTAAGACTGAATTTTGGATCAGGACCGCCTTTAGGCCTTCCTAAATGGCTCATTAAAATTGCTTTACCGCCTTCTGAGATTATTTTTTTAATTGTCGGTAAGGATGATGTAATTCTCCTGTCATCAGTAATATTTTTATTTTCATCAAGAGGTACATTAAAATCAACCCGAACTAAAACTCTTTTATCTTTTAAATTAACATCATCAATTGAAAGCTTTTTCATTGCAGTTGCCTTTCATAAAGTAAAAAACCTAGTTTTTAACTATTAAATTAAAGTTGAGATAATAAAAAAAATAATTGGAAGGAAGTGGCAGCACAGATATTAGATCTGTGCTACTCTCACTGAAATATTATTTTGTAATTTTTAATACTAAATCAACTACCCTGCAAGAATATCCCCATTCATTATCATACCATCCGACAACTTTAACCATGTTACCATTAACCATTGTAGATAACGCATCGAATATACAGGAATGAGAATTACCAACGATATCTGCAGAAACTAGTGGATCTTCGGTATATTCCATAATTCCCTTCAATCCTTTAGCAGCTGCGTCTTTCATTGCAGCATTTACTTCTTCTACAGTAACTTGTTTGTTTAATGTTGCAACAAAATCTGTAATGGAGCCATCAGGAGTAGGAACTCTTAATGAAAATCCATCCAGCTTTCCTTTTAAATCGGTAATTATCTTACCAATAGTTTTTGCTGCACCTGTAGTTGTAGGAATGATTGAAACTGCTGCAGATCTTGCTCTTCTTAAATCGCTATGAGGAAGATCGAGCAATCTTTGATCGTTTGTATATGAGTGAACGGTTGTCATGAGACCTTTATCTATTCCAAAATTATCATGTAAAACCTTAACCATCGGAGCCAGACAGTTTGTAGTACATGAAGCATTAGAAAGGACTTTTTCGTCACCGGTTAAAACACTATCATTAACACCAAGAACAACAGTAGCATCAACATCACCTTTTGAAGGTACAGTTAAAACAACTTTTTTTGCACCGGCATCAATATGTTTCATGCAGGCTTCTTTTGTTCTGAAAATACCTGTAGATTCAATAACAACATCCGCACCTAATTCTCCCCATTTAAGATTAGAAGGATCTTTTTCTGCAGTTATTTTTATTCTGTCGCCGTTAACAATCAGATCATTACCGTCAACTTTAACTTCACCTTTAAACTTACCATGAACAGAATCATACTTTAATAAATGTCCTAAAGTTTTTGCATCGGTTAAATCATTAATACCAACAAAGTCAAAACCGCCAAGTTCTAAACTTCTGCGAAATACTAATCTTCCAATTCTTCCGAAGCCATTTATACCAACTTTTATTGCCATTTTCCCTCTCCTTTTTAGAAAATATTTTTAATTAGACTTACTAAACTAATTAAGAAACGTAATAATTTCAATTCAATAAAAACTATATGTCACTATTTTTCTTTTAAAAACAATTATGTGATTTAATAATGGGCAAGAAAATTTTATTTGATTGTGTCCCCTTTGGAAAAGTTTGTATAATTAATGACTTTACTTGTAGAATCGTATTCAACCCATTTACCGTCTCTCTTCCCCTCTTTATATTTACCTTCTTCTTTCTTTATACCCGTTGCATAATAGAAGGTCCATTTACCCGAAGGAGTATCGTTCTTAAAATCACCTACTGATTCCAGCTGACCATTAGGAAAATAATATTTCCATTTCCCTTCATTTTTATCATTTATCATATTGCCTACTATTTCAACCTGACCATTTAAATGTGAAATTTTAAATTGGCCGCCCTTTAATCCATCCTTAACGTTGTACTCCATAATTTTATTATTTACCGTATCAATAATAACTCCTGTGTAAGGTTTATCACTTTTTTGTTTATATATCAATCCGTCTCTTTTTTCCACAAGAATATTACTCTTCGAAATCCTGGTATTTTTTTCATTCTTACAAGAAGTAAATACAAACAAAAGGCATAAGAGAATAAGAATCTTTAAAAAAGCGGACATTAATCACCCTCTATTATTTAAATAATAAATATATAACAAAAATACTAAATTCGGGTTTTCCATTATTTATTATTCTTTTTTAAAGTTTAAAGAAAGATTATTTGACTAAAATCATTTTTTTAGTTTGATGATATTTTCCTGCATTTATTTTGTAGAAATAAATTCCGCTGGAAAGATTAACTGCATTAAACCGAACGGAATGTTTTCCTTTTGTTTCGTATTCATTTACTAGTTCAGTTAATTTTTGTCCCAGAATATTATACACACTGAGTACAACCTTCTCATCCCCTGGTAAAGTATAAGTAATTTTTGTAGACGGATTAAACGGATTCGGATAATTCTGGCTTAGGTAAAATGTTTCCGGGAATTGCCTATTATCTTTTATGTCTGTTATAACAGGATCTGCGCTCTTAAAAATTCCGGCGCCTTCTGTTCCGGCGAGTAAATAGTGCGAAGAAGTAAAAAGAAGAGAATTAATTTTGGCTGAAGCGAAACCTGCTCCTGTTTTATACCAGGTTTTTCCTGAATCATCTGAACTAAAGACACCATTAAATGTCCCTGCATAAATACTACCATTGTAATTAAGGGCTAAAGATAATATGCCGGTATTTGTTAAGCCGTCCTGATAGTTTGTCCAGTTTATTCCGTCGTCAGTAGAACGATAAACCCCGCCTTCACCTCCTCCTCCACCGACAAAAATATCACCATCCGGGTTAAATACAATTGAAAAATTATAAGTTGCCGGTATACCATTTACATATTTCCAAGAATCCCCGTTATCTGTTGAGCGAAGGACCCCCATATCTGAAATAACAAAAACTTCACCTGATGATTCTATTCCTATTTTATATATGTAACTTGTAGAAAGTGTATCCGTAATATCGCTCCAGTTAGGTGTTGAAGAGGAAGAACGAAAAATTTTACCGCTTGAAGTTCCACCGTAGAAATAACCATTTGCACTTGCTGCAACTGTTATAAAGGGATTACCAGTGAAAGACGGGTCAGTAAACGGACTCCATGAAGTATAATCAGTAGTAATATATGGTCCGCCAATTGTGGCATCGGCAATTAATCCACCGGAAGGAATTGTCGATATTGATAGAATTGATTCGTTGAAAAGACTATCTTTAATATTTACTAAATCCCAACTGTTACCTTCGTCAGTGGATTTATAAACTCCTTTCCCGTTAACAACCGCATATATATTTCCTGATGAATCAGCTACCAGTGATTTTATATTAGTTAGATACATTCCACTATGTAATGTTTCCCAGCTTGCACCTGCATCAGTAGAGCGGACAATACCGTCATAATAAGTACCAACAAACAAATTATTGGAATCATCAATTGTAATACACTGCAAACTATGGGACACAGTACCGCTATTCAGCTGAGTCCAGTTTGTTCCGTTATTAACTGATTTATACAGATCAGTAAACGTAACTGCAAAAATGTTTCCAGAAGAGTTTACTGCCACATCAAGGATATAATTATCTGCAATATCACCATTTATTAATGACCAGCTATTGCCATCATCTGTCGATCTATATAATCCTCCATAATAAGTTGACAGATATATATTTCCATTGTTATCCGAGGTCAATGATGAAGGACCGTCATTTATTGAGTATCCTGTATTAGAAGGTGACCAGTTTGTTCCAGTATCAGTCGTTCTATAAATACCTTTATAATAATCCACCGCAATTAAAACACCATGGCTTGTATACTGCACATAGGTTATATTCGCAGTATCAATTCCATTGTTAATCTGCATCCAGGTGTCACCATTATCAGTTGATTCAGATACCTGATTATTTCTTCCTCTGGCAGCAAAAATAATCCCGCTGGAACTAATACTAATGTCATTGCAAAAATTATTGTCTAATGATTTCCAGTTATCACCATTATCGGTGGATCTATAAATATGATAGGACGTACCGACAAAGATTCTGCCTTCAGGATCGCATTTAATTGATTTTATTTTAAGATCTTCCATTCCATTATTGGTTTGTTCCCAACTTGCACCGTTATCGGTTGAACGGAAAATTCCTCCAAGTTCACCTCCGGCAAAAATAGAACCGTTGGGTGCTACAGCAACTTTTACAACTCTGCCTCCCTCAATCGCTCCTGTAGGCTGCCAGAAATTTTGTGAAAAAGAAAATTGGGAGATCAAAAGAAAAAGAGAAATTGAATAGCAGTAAATCTTCATGATTAAAAATCCTCAAAATTTAAATTAAATTAATTATCAAGTGTTAATGAAATCTGACTCAATTGATTTTTAGACGAACGAAAAAATTTGCGGTTATTTGAAATAAACCGACATGAACTACCTGATTAGTATTTTAGCAGTTAAACTTTTAATTTAATTTTTATTACAAGGCAAGCAGTAAAAATTAAATCATAAATACAGATTAAAGATTATTTCTGAAAGAACTAATTTATTAAAAGTTAATTTCTAGGATGTGATTTTACCCACTTTTTTATATAGCCGGCAATTTCTGTTGTAGGAGCACCTGGTGTAAACAATTCACCTACACCTTGAGTTTTAAGTGTTTTAATATCTTCTTCGGGGATAATACCTCCTCCCGTAAGAAGGACATCATCCAAACCTTTTTCTTTCATTAAATTAAGAATTTTTGGTAAGATGGTCATATGAGCACCTGATAATATACTAATACCAATAACATCTACATCTTCCTGCAATGCGGCTTCAACGATCATCTCCGGAGTTTGTCTTAATCCTGTATAAATAACTTCCATCCCGGCATCCCTTAAAGCGGCAGCAATAATTTTTGCACCTCTGTCATGTCCGTCTAATCCGGCTTTTGCTATTAGAACTCTAATTTTTTGTTCCATTATTTTGACCTTCTTTTTTTAGTATATCCCGTATAATATCAGCATATTCTTTCATTTTACCGTATGCATATATTTTAAAATTAGGTTTAAAATTAAAATCTTTTTCAAGTCTTGGTATGATATGAAAATGAAAATGATAAATTGTCTGTCCGGCTGCTGCACCGTTATTAACAATTATGTTAAATCCGTCGGCATTTAATCCTTGCTTTATATATTTGGATAAATACTGCGTTATATCAATTAATTCATTGAGTTGATTTTGAGGAACAGAAAGGAAGTTTTCATAATGAATTTTAGGAATTACAAGAGTATGTCCGAAATTAACAGGCCTGATATCTAAAAAAGATATTACATGTTCATTTTCAAAAAGTATTTCTGCATCTTCTTTTTTATTTGCAATATCACAAAAAATACAATCCATAAATTAAAAATAACTCTTAATATTTATTTGACAAAATGAAATTTTATTTTCCTGACTATACTTTACATGTTCACATATTTTGCGTAATAGAACCTTGCTTTATCCAGATCTTCCGGGGTATCAACAGCAAGGTTTTCATATTCAGTAACAACAATTTTAATTTTAAAACTATTTTCAAGCATTCTCAGCTGTTCAAGCTTTTCAATTTTTTCAAGATCGGTTTGTTCAAGTTCTGTAAACCTTAGTAAGGCTTCACGCCTGTAAACATATAATCCGATATGTTTATAAATATCTGCATTTACTATTTTTTCCAAATTAGTTTTTGCATCTCTAACAAACGGTATGGGAGAACGGGAAAAGTAAAGTGCAAAATTATTATAATCGAAAACAACCTTAACAATCGAAGCTGATTTCAATTCTTCTACGGTTTCTATTTTTTTTGCCAAAGTCGAAACATTAACAGACAAATCAAATAAAAGAGGTTCTATAGCCTGATCGATCATTGCTCCTTTTATAAATGGTTCATCTCCCTGAATGTTAACTATTATTTTTGCATGTGGCAAACTTTTGGCTGCAAAAGCTATTCTATCGGAACCTGTTTGAATATCTTTTGGAGTCATAATTGTTTTTCCTCCAAAATCATTGATAACCTGTGCAACTTTTTGATCATCCACTGCAATAACTACATCATTAAGAAGTTTAGATTTCAGGCAGTTTTCATAGGTATGCTGAATCATCGGTTTTCCGCCTATATCTGCCAGTGGTTTCCCCATTAATCGTGTAGAAGCAAAACGTGCAGGTATAATACCGATTATCATACTTAAGCTAACTAATTAACAATTAACAATGAATAATTGTAAAGGATAAGTAAAAGAGCCAACATATTTATAAAACCATTATGATTTTATTATTCTAACCAGAATAAATAGTAATTATTTTCTAACCAATAACTTTCGGGACTTTAAAAAAGGATTCATTTTTATCCGGAGCATTTTTTAAAGCTTCCTTTTTTGGTACCGAAGGTTTAACTTCATCGTCTCTAAAAACATTTGTATTTTCAACCGGATGCGATAAAGGTTCAACATTTTCAGTATCCAGTTCATTTAACTTTTCTACATAGGATAATATTTCATTAAGCTGATGTGTAAAATTATCCAGTTCTTTCTCATTAAATTTTAACCTCGCCAATTCTGCAATATGTTCAACATCTTTAATCGTAACAGCCATCGATTTGCCTATTTTTTTAAATTACTAATTATAATATCTCTTACTTTTTCCATAAGTTCAAGTTCATCTTTCCTACTGGATACATTATCTGTAGAAATTGGTTGATCAAAATGTATATAGATTGTTCCACTTTTAATTTTAAATTTTCCTTTAGGTAATATTTTTGATGCTCCGCTGACTGATACAGGAATTATAGGGAAACCCACTTTAGCAGCAAGATAAAATGCTCCTCTTTTGAAAGCCTGAACTTCTCCTGTTTTGCTTCTTGTACCTTCCGCATAAACCAAAGGAGAAAGCTTCTTATCAACCATTCTTTTTTTTGCCTTTTCGATACTCTTTAAAGCACTTTCCGTGTTTGATCTGTCAATCATTATATAAGGTCCCGTTCTAAGCTGCCATCCGAATAGCGGAATTTTACTTAATTCTTTCTTAAAAACTATACTGATAGGAACGGGTATAGCATACTGGAGTGAAGGAATATCATATTGACTGCTGTGGTTAGACACGAAAACATAAATTTTTTTATGATCGAAATTTTCCAAGCCGCTTACAGATAATTTAATTCCTGAGATTAAAAAAATTCCTTTTGAAAAAAACTTTGAAAGCTTATAGTACAGATAGAAACTTCTGTCAAGTGAAAAGATCAACGCAAATATTGAACAAATAGTTGCATGAATGATAATAAAGAAAATTTTTATATAAGATAACACAGGTTGAAATTCCAGAAAATTTAATTCATTGTATTATACTTTTTGATCGAACTGCATACTTACAGGTTCTTCGATAATATTATTAGCTTGAGCAAATTTTTTCAAAGCCGATATCCGGTTTTTTATTGAAGGGTGACTGTAAAAAAACCATTCAACGAAAGGATGCGGATCTGTATCTCCCAAATTTTGTTCTGTTAATTTATTTAAAGTGGATTCAAATGATGCCGGCTTTCTTGTCGAGGCAATTGCATATTCATCAGCTTCATATTCATATTTTCTTGAGAGAATATTAGTTAATGGAGTCTGGATTAATCCGATTAACATTATCCATAATGAAAGCAGCGGCAAAGCAGCAACTATTGTTATTTTATCGAAACCAAACCAGTAAATAGAAATTTTGTATAAAACAGAAATTATAAATAAAGTCAAAAAGCTTGCTGTTGTTCCGATAACTATATTTTTAATTATGTGCTTCTTTTTATAATGTCCAAGTTCGTGAGCAATTACAGTTTCAATTTCATCTTTGGTGTATTTTTCAAGAAGTGTATCACCTAGCAAAATCCGCTTTGATTTTCCAATACCGGTAAAAGCTGCATTGGCTTTCTTGGTATTTTTACTCATATCAAACTTATAAACATTTTCAACTTTGATCCCGGCATCTTTTGCTAAAGAATTGATCCTGTTTTTTAAGTCTTCATCATCAATCGGTGTAATTTTATAGAATAAAGGAAGAATAAAAACAGGAACTACTCTAGCTAGGATGACCGATACCAGGAAGAGTACAATCGCAAACGGCAGCCACCAGAGATTTCCGAACTGATTTAAAGTATAATAGAAAAACAGGAGAATCGGAAGACCAATAACCGAAGATACAGCAATACCTTTTGCACCTTCCCATATCCATTTAAAAAAAGTCTGGTTTGATAAATTATATTTGTGTTCGAGATAAAATCCGGTATAAAAACTAGCAGGCGAAAAGACAACCGCCATCGCAATTCCGGTTATTATTGTAAATAAAAGAAAAAGTAAATAGGAATTCGATACGAAATTATTGATATAATTCTGCAGGTTTAAGCTAACTCCAGTAACTACAAATAAAAGAATAAGAAGAAAGCTTAAAATCCCTTCACCAATACTGAAGCCTAACTTTATATTATTGTATTTTTTTGAATCCATATAATTAATTTTAAATTTTTCAAATTATAAAAATAGTAAAATAATAACTACCTATTTTTTAGAATTCTTAAGTTATATCTGCCGGAGATTAACTATTCTTCAAATATTCGAATAACAATCTTACACCAAAACCAGTCATATATTTTTTTGTGTAGTTATTATAATTATTGGCCATTGCAGGACCTGCTATATCAATATGAGCCCATGGAATTTTTTTATCGACAAAATTCTCAAGAAACTTAGCTGCCAATATTGCCCCGCCCCACCTTCCACCGAGATTTTTCACATCAGCTACATCGCTTTTATTTAACTCATTATAATCATCCCACATCGGCATCGGCCACAACCGATCATGTGTAACTAAACCAGCATTGTAAAGTTCCTTAGATAAAGCTTCATTTTTTGTAAACAAACCGGCAACAAATTCACCTAATGCAACGACACAGGAACCTGTTAATGTTGCTAAATCAATGATTACATCAGGTTTCTTTTTTGATGCATAATCAAGTGCATCGGATAATATTACTCTTCCTTCCGCATCCGTATCCACTACCTCTATGCTTTTACCTGAGGCAGTTGTTATAATATCACCCGGTCTTATTGCCTTTCCCGATACCATATTTTCAGCAGATGGTATTACACCTAAAATATTAACAGGTAAATTTGCTTTTGCAACTGCTAATATTGTACCCGCAACAACAGCTGCTCCGGACATATCGGCTTTCATTTCACCCATATTATTTGAAGGTTTAATTGATATACCGCCGGAATCAAAGGTTACTCCTTTCCCAACCAAAGCAATCTTTTTTCTTCTCTTCTTATTTTTACTTTTGACCGGCGGATTATATTCCAAAATTATAAAACGAGGCGGATTTTCACTCCCCTTTCCAATTGCTGTTAAACCGCCCATCTTTCTTTTCTTTATCTCTTTTTCATTAAAGACACTTACTTTAACATTTAATTGCTTAAATGCGGAAACTACAGACTTTGCAAGTTCATTCGGAGTAATTGTTACGGCAGGTTCATTCTGCAGATCTTTTGTAAAATTTAAACCATCCATTAAATTTTGAGCATCCGACAAAGCAGATTTGAGCTTCTTTTCATTATCTGCATAAAAATAGACAGATAAATTTTTTACTTCATTTTTTTCCGTTTTATACTTATTAAAGGAATAGTTCCCTAAAATGATTCCTTCAATAAATGTCTGGTAAAAGTATTCTTCTTTTTCAAAATATTTTTGAAATGCCTGGTATTTAGGAATAAATATGTGAAGATGTTTTACTTCTTCTTTTTCAAGCTGTGGTAAAAAACCGGCAAGATGGTTCCTGAAATAGTCAACCGAGAAACTATTTTCCGGTTTTATTTTGAATATGTAAACTTCATCAGGTTTTCCATCGAACTTTGAAACTCTTATTTCAGTACCATCCTTACTAAGGAAAGATTTCTTTTGTAATTCGGACAATCGAATATTAAAAACCCTCTCTATGTTCTCAAGACTTGCGTCTAATTTTTTTTCATCAATCAAATATCGTATACAAACGGATAAACTTTTGTAGGATATTTTTTTGTTTCCTGATTTTAAATTCAAACTAAACATTTCAACCTTTAATTTTTATTCAGATAATCTTCTGCTCTATTGAGAATTAATTTTAAATAATCATTTAATTTTTTATCAAATATTCTTAACCCGGCTGCATTTACGTGTCCGCCGCCGCCGAATTCCTGCGCCAGCTTGTTAACAGCAATGCTGCCTTTCGAACGAAAACTAACTTTAAATCCCTTATTTAATTCTATAAAAAGGAGACCGATTTCCACATTTTCAATGGATAAAGAAAAGTTAACGAAACCATCAGTATCATGTTCTTCCGCTTTTGTAGAATTAAACATATCTCTTGTCAAAACCATATAAGCAATTTCATTATTTTTACCATAAAGCTGCAGCGAATCCAAAGCTTTCCCTAACAATTTGATTTTGCCGAATTTACTTTGATCATAAATTTTATCAAAAACGCTGGTTGGATTTACACCACATTCTAAAAGTTCTGCTGCAATTTTATGAATCTCCGGCGTAGTTCTTTCAAACCTGAAGGATCCGGTATCCGTCATAATTGCAGCATAAATAGGAAGTGCTGTTTCATTTGTCAATTTAACAATACCGGACTTTTTTATAAGATCATAAATTATTTGTCCGGATGCGGTATAAGACATATCAATAAAAAAATGATCTACAAAATTTTCAGGTTCCTGATGATGATCAATGCAAATTTTTATCTTTCGGGAGTGAAGGAATTTCTGCTGCATTTTTACAATTCTGTCCGAACGGTTATAATCAATTGCTACTAATACATCTGCTGCATTAAATAATTCTTTATGTTTTTTTTCATCATACTTTTCTATCTTATTATCAGTGTCCAGGAATTGTAAATTATAAGGAGTTGAGCTGTAGTTAACTATATATACGGTTTTACTTAAATTTTTTAAAATAAAATAAAGAGCAATTTCAGAACCGATAGCATCTGCATCAGGATTAACATGTGTAGTTATTAGGAAAGAATTATTATTTAATAAAATTTCTTTGAGCTTTGTAAAATCTATCATGCTTTATAAATTACAAATATTTTCACGGAAAGATATTTTGCAATTATGTATAGTTAAAAATATTCAAATATTTAAAATATGAAAATTTTTGATTAGCACAATAAATTATGAATAGCGTATTTGGAAATGTGAACTAGAAGTTAAAATTATTTATCATTAAAAACTACTGGTGGGATTTTATTAATATTCTGTAGAGACGTTCTGCAGAACGTCTCTACACAAGAAAGATTCGTAGACACATTATTTCTATGCTGCAACTTCCCATGTATTTCCGCTGAATAGAAGTTTTCTTAAATCTCCCTCACCCTTTATTTTTTTGATATTATTTATCTGCTCATGAAAATCTTCATTATATGTGGATTTGATTTCCTGTCTTAAAATGCCCACAGGAGTTGGAAATCCTTCCATTTCATTCAAATGAGATAATATATTTGCTGCAGCATTTGTTTTTTCAAATTCATTATGAATCCAAAGATCATTAATAGAATATTTTCCATTTGAAATATCAACCACTTCAGGTGTTAAACCATTCAGCCTGATTCCTTTATCATTATTTTTGCCGAATACCATTGGTTTATTATGCTCAAGGAATAATACATTATCAGCTCTGGTTTCTTTATCAGTCAGGATTTCAAATGCACCATCATTAAATATATTACAATTCTGATATACTTCAATAAATGCAGTTCCTTTATGTTCACCTGCTCTTTTCATCATTTCTTTCAGATGTTTAGGATCTCTATCCAGTGAACGGGAAACAAATGTAGCCCCTGAACCAATAGCAAGGCTCAAAGGATTAAACGGAAAATCTATACTGCCAAAAGGAGTGCTTTTTGTTTTCTTTCCCTTTTCAGATGTAGGAGAATATTGTCCTTTGGTTAATCCATAAATTCTATTATTAAAAAGTAGAATTTTTATATCGATATTTCTCCGGCATGCATGTATAAAATGATTTCCGCCGATACTTAATAAATCACCGTCACCGGTTGCTACCCAAACTGATAGTTCAGGATTATTTACTTTTATTCCGGTTGCGATTGCAGGAGCTCTTCCATGTATACCGTGAATTCCATAAGTATTCATATAATAAGGAAATCTTGCTGCACACCCAATACCGGAAATCCAAACAAAATTTTCCAGTTTAATATTTAAATCCGGAGAAACTCTTTGCATTTGTGCCAGTATGGAATAGTCTCCACAACCAGGACACCATCTTACATCCTGAGAAGATGAAAAATCTTTTGCATTTAATTTTACTCCGTTGTCATTTCCGGTTTTTAGATTAGCTTCAGCCATTTATCTCACCTCCTAATATTGATTCGATCTTATTTTCAATTTCCGAAGATTTAAAAGGAAGTCCCTGAATTTTATTAAATTGAATAATATCATCAGTAAACTCAGTTTTAAGTATTTTACTAAATTGTCCCAGGTTCAATTCAGGGCAGAGAATCTTTTTATATTTTTTTAATACTTCACCGGTATTTTTAGGAAGAGGATTTAAATATCGAAAATGTGCCTGTGCAACTTTTTTACCGTTCTTTTTAACTTTATTAACAGCTTCAGTTATTGCACCATAAGTGCCACCCCATCCAATTACTAGAAGCTCAGCATCATCATCTCCTTCAACTTTTAACTCAGGGATATCATTCTCAATATTTTTAACTTTTTGTGCTCTTAATCTAATCATAAATTCATGGTTTTGAGGATCATAACTTACATTTCCGGTTATATTCGCTTTCTCCAAACCACCTAACCGATGCTCTAAACCCGGAGTGCCGGGTAAAGCCCATGGTCTGGATAAATTCTCATCTCTGGAATAAGGATCAAAACCTGTTTGCCCATTTTCTTTTGCTTCAACAAACTTAGGTTTCATTTCAGGAATATTATCAGGTTCAGGAATTTTCCACGGTTCAGATCCATTAGCAATATAACCATCAGAAAGATACATTACAGGAACCATATATTTTAATGCTATTCTTGAAGCTTCAATAGCCAAGCTGAAACAATCAGCCGGAGTAGAAGGAGCTACAACAACAACCGGTGCTTCACCATTTCTTCCAAACATTGCCTGGAGTAAATCGGACTGTTCGGTTTTTGTCGGGAGACCTGTACTAGGTCCTCCTCTTTGTACATCTATAATTACCAATGGAAGTTCAGTCATAACTGCCAAACCGATTGCTTCTGTTTTTAGTGCAACACCAGGACCACTGGTTGTTGTTATTGCAAGAGCACCGGAAAAGGATGCACCAATTGCAGCCGTGATAGCTGCTATTTCATCTTCTGCCTGAAAAGTTCTAACTCCAAAATTCTTATGTTTGCTTAATTCATGTAAAATATCCGAGGCAGGTGTAATCGGGTAAGAGCCTAAAAATAACGGTAAACCGGTTTTAACTGATGCAGCTACAAACCCAAGTGCCAAAGCTTCATTCCCGGAAATATTTCTATAAATTCCGGGAGACAATTTTGCCGGAGCTACCTGGTACCGTGTAGTAAATATTTCGGTATTTTCCCCGAAGTAATAACCGGCCTTTAATACTTTTTCATTAGCTGCAGCTATTTCAGGAGAAGATTTAAATTTTACTTTTATCCAGTTAAGTGTCGGTTCAAACGGCCTGCTGTATAACCAATACATCATTCCGAGAGCAAAAAAGTTTTTACACCTGCCAATTTCTTTTGCTGATAATCCACTATCTTCTAATGCAGTAGCAGTTAATTTACTAAGCGGAACCTGGACAACATTATAACCATCCAAAGAAGAATCTTCGAGCGGATTCGTTTCATAACCAGCTAATCTTAAATTTTTAGAATCAAAAGAATCAATATTAATAATGATTGATCCGCCTTTTTTTAATTCATTCAAATTTGTTTTTAGTGCAGCAGGATTCATTGCCACAAGAACATCAGGAGAATCACCGGGAGTTTGTATATCATTACTGCTGAAATGCAATTGAAAACCGCTTACTCCATATGTTGTTCCTGCAGGAGCCCTGATCTCAGCTGGGAAATCTGGTAAAGTACTTACATCATTCCCAACTATAGCACTGGTATTTGTAAATTGTGTGCCTGTAAGCTGCATTCCATCACCGGAATCACCGGCGAATCTTACAATAACATCATTTAAATCGACAATACCTTTAGTCATTTAGTCACTCTTATTTTGTTAACAATATTATTATTTACTTAACTGAAATAAATGCTTTTTCTGGGATTATAATTGGTGCTGATTATAAAAAGAAGATCTGACAAGATTCTAATATTCCAATTCACAGGATAATAGCACTACTAAAATTTTTAATAAACTTAATTAAAATTTGAACGATTTCAATACAATTTTTATTCAAATAATTTTCAGTCGCTATCCACAAGTTTGAAATTCTATTATCGCAATAAAATTAAACATTAATTTCAATGATGTCTGTAATCTCTTTCTTTCTGTGCTTTAATTCACACATAAAATATGGCTGGCAATTGAGAAATGAACTCAGAGCAGAAAAATTCAGAATTTAAAATTTATTTATCCGCCTGTAAATAAAATCTGAAATACGATCAGCAATAAATTTACATCGTTGAATAAATTTAATATAGTTCCCCTTAAATAAAAAATCTCAATATTCTATATTCTAATACCTTCCGTACCCATAGGAAAAAGATTTGAATTAAAAAAGCCGAGGTTGTTTATTGCTCCATCTCTTTTTAATATTACTATTTCAGCGTTTCTACCTGCTGCTACTTTTTTTGCAGCTGTAATTGCTTCTTCTTCAGTATTGTGTACTGAGATTAAAGCTTTTAATCCTTCTTGCTTAACTGCCCAATCATTAATATGCGGAGTGACATATATTTTATTCATGTTTAAACCTTTCCTTTTTTATAAAATCCTATATGTATTAGACTAATTTCTAAATAAAAAGTTTGTGATATAATTTCCATTACCTGGATCACTTAATTGTCTTAATTTTTTTAAATGTTATAATAGAAATTTATAAGGTAAAAATCAAATATTAACTATATAAATTAGGTTACTGTATCTTATTGCATAATTATATTAGATTATATTATAGAATATTTTAACAATTTCAATGTGGGGATATGTTTTTAATTAACCCGGTTCAAATAAAAACCGGGTTAGTGAAGTGCTTATTTATGAAATTAATTAACTTCCCAGGTATTCCCGCTGAATAACATTTTTTCGAGGTCACCTTCCCCTTTAGCGCTTTTTACCTGTGAAATCTGTTTTTCAACACCTTCATCATAAGTTGGTTTTGATATTTGTCTGAACACTCCGACAGGTGTAGGGAACTCAGGATTATCCGTTAAGTGAGCAAGAAGAGTAGCACGTAGAGGAGAGGCATCATGCTCATCATGAACAAGAAGATCATTAACACTATTTTCGCCTTCATTAATGTTTACAATTACCGGTTTCATTCCATCGAGCTTAATCCCTTTGTCTTTATTTATCCCGAAAATCATCGGTTTATCATGCTCAAGAACTAAAAGATGATCACCTTTTACTTTTTTATCGGAAAAGATATCGAATGCTCCGTCATTAAATATCACACAATTCTGGAATATTTCGATAAAAGCAGTACCTTTATGATCAGCAGCCCGCTTTATTAAAGTTTGCAGATGTTTAGGATCTCTATCAATTCCTCTGGCAATAAAAGTTGCATCTGCACCTAAAGCTAATGATACTGGATTAAAAGGGTAATCCACACTTCCAAAAGGAGTTGTTTTTGTTTTCTT
>CAVRQC010000046.1:0-67674 GCA_963723205.1 uncultured Ignavibacteriales bacterium | reverse complement strand
ATTGACATTCCTTTTTTGCCAAAGAGAGGGATATTAATTAGAAGACTTCGTTGAACAAGAGTACCCGCTTTACTTTGTGAAGCGGGTATTTTTTTGAGCTGATGATTTGGCAGCCCGCAAATTACAACTCTTCTTTCTTTGTAATATTTTTTTGACTGTTTTTTTGCTTGCTCTCTTTCATTTCATTTTGCTGCCGGTAAAAAACTTATCCACATATCCACATTACTCTCCTAATCTTTCTTTCTCTCTCTTTCTTTATGTTGTTCAGTTCGGGTGAACTTTCAGAAAGTTCGGCCGAACTTTTGCAAAGTTCGGCCGAACTCGGATTTTCGACCTAAATTTGTATAGTAAAGTATACAATTTTCAACAATTTTGAATGATAATTTTGTTTATAATTCTGGTGAAATATGAGAAGGCTTTTAGGGGGATTTATACCGGATGTAAACGGGAGCTAATTTTTTTTCACAAAATAAGCATACTTATTCATCTGCAATCTTACCCTTCATGAACAAAATTGCATACCTCTCCAACACAGGCTGATAAAAACAGCCATAATTTGAAAAGTAAATATTTAAATTACAAAAATAATTCCCGGTACAATGACACTAACCGGTATTAAATGGAAAGATTATTTATCCCTCTTGTCCCCTGGTTCATTTATAACCAGCTTAGCGGCTGTAAGGGCTGTCAAAGCCTTTTCAACATCACCTATATAAAAATGTTTACAGCTTTCTGAAGCACCAACAAGAAGTTCTGCTGTTGTCTCAAGATGCTTGTAATACGGGAAGAGTCTCTCATCAATAGGGCCACTATATACATCCTGGAAGTCACTAAACATTATTCTTCTCTCTCCTGATTTTTTATGGGGGTTTGTATTAAGTATATAAAAATTCGATTATTACAATTATAAAAACAAAAAATTTTTTTTCAAAATAATTCATAATTTTTATCTGTCGGTATTATTCTATAAACGTTCTTTATTAAATCTGCAAGCGAAATATTATCGCAATTCGCAAAAGCTTTAAGCTCATTATTAATTGCCAGCAGGCGCCTACTTTTGTATGATTCCCATTCGGCTCTTGTCAGTGCCAGGTAATATCCATTATTATCACCAATCAGCCAGTGCCCGTTGAAACGTGCCTCTTGCGTCAGCGTCCGCACCTTACGTTTAAATTCAAGCAGGTTGGTTACATTGAAATTGCCTGCTAAACGTTTGGCGCTCACTGCACTCTTCTTTCCATATTGAAGCACGTTGAGCAGCTGATTATAATTATCAAGCTTTACCATAAACACCTCTATAATTTTTTAGATATTAAAAGTTCTGTCAGTCTTTTACAATCTTTAATATTCCTGATAATCCGGTAGTGCAGAGATTTATTTAAGGAACTAAGATGAGATAAAAATAGCTGCAGTTCCTTCTTATCATCCGAAGGAATTTCTTTACCCGGATTAACTTCAACAAAAATCAGATACTTTTTTGAAACAACAATGTGATTGACGAAATACTTTAAACCGAAGGAAAGAAGATCCTTTTGATTGAAACTAAAGATCCTAAAACCACAGTTCCGCAGCTTTACCAGCTCTCTGCAGATCTGATCTTCGACAGATAATTTAATAGATGCTTCATCCACGTGATTTTTCAAAATGTCATCCCTTTTTCTTTTTTAATTCTTCATTTAATGCTTTTTGAAATTCTTTTTCTTTTTCCTTCTTTTCAGGAGATTCTTGAATTTTATTATTATTATCATTTTTTATTTTGAAAACCTTTGTCAGCCAGCCTTCTGGATAACCTATTTTCCCCAAAGCTGTAATATCCTTTTTGGTAGCCTCAGCTTCTTTGATATTTTTTTCAACAGCTTTCCGGTCTGCATCTTTTATTTTTTCCCGCTTTACAGATTCAAACCTGCTTTCCGCAGCTTTTTTAATATACCTGTAATTCATTGCTTTTGGTCCGGATTGCCATGCTTGATTAAATGCATATTCAATAGATTCCCAATTATATTTTTTAATCAGGTCAATTATGTTAGGAATTTCTTTTCCGGCAGGATTTCTTCCCCATGTTTTTATAAATAATTCATCGATAATTTTTTCTTCAAGATCAAATAAGTTCGAAGAAAATTTTTCCTCTCCGATAATTAATTTATTATTAATTGTATTATTAATAGATACGGTAGACAATTTTGTCCATGGGTGGTAGACATTTTTGTCCTGGGGTGTGGACAATTTTGTCCACCGTCTAATATATTGGTCGGTTAAAAATAGCTTTCTGATGTTACCTTTTTCTATTGTCATTTTAAGATATTCTTTATCGATAAGAATGTTAATCCATCTGGTTATAGATCTTATCTCACATTTATAAAGGTCTGCAAAATATTTATTGCCCGCCCAGCAATAGCCCTTCTCATTGCAGAGGGCGGTTATTTCACCGTATAAAAGTTTGGCCGCAGGCGGAAGATCTTCGTCGTATCTTACAAAAGCCGGAATAATTGCATAGTACGAACGCTGATTCAAATTGACTTTATCCCTTCTCTATGTAGTACGTAATATTCCTTTTCAATTTTTTGACACCAGTATTTTTTCGAAAATTGCATCTAATGAAATTAGATTCGGCTGCAGCAGCTTAAACTTTTCTTCAAGAATTTTACTTCTCTGGCAGGCAAAAAAATATTTCTCATTTAGTGAAGAGTTTATCTTATCATAGTTTGAAATCTTTTTCTTAAAATGATTTAAATACAGATACCTTGCGAAAAGAAAACCGGATAAAAAACTTACAAAAAATCCCGATGCATAAATTAAAAAATCGCTCAATGTGACTCCCTTGATTTAATACGAAGTAACGTATATTAATTAAAATTTTCCCTCAGTCAATTGTTTAAATCCATTCTTTTTAATCTTCTCAAACAGTGTCATATTTGAAACCGGGTCGTAGGTATATGCAAGAAACATTTCAATTGATTCGGCCTGGTCAATCTCTATCATAGAAATCTGGATATCAATCCAGTCAGACAGGATCTTCCAGCCGGTTCTGTCAGCTTGAGCTCTGATTGTATTTATTACGGAATTCTTAGGCGGTCTTGAACGCTGCTTAACCAGGTATTTAAATACATTCTCAGTCTTGGCCGGCAGCTTAAATGTCGTCGGAATATTGTTGATTGGGATTTGAAATATCATTCCTGTAGGTCTGTCTCCTTCATAGCTCTTTGCAATATGAGGGGCACCGGCCTGAGCCAACCGGTGTTCTATTCTTGAAATAGAGTTTAGCACAGGGACGCTGGAGGTATAGTTTTTTAAGTTCAAAATTTAACTCCCTTTTTCTTTAGTGATTCCATTAATTCTTTGCTGGCATATTTGCCCATATCCACACTATTTTCAGCACAATAGATTTTTAATTTCAGATGAACATTGCCATCAATATGTACTATCCCACTTTTTGAAGGGACTGCTCTCTTTATAACATTATTTTTTTTCATTCTTCATCTTTCTTTTTGTTATTGTATGTATATCTCTCTATAAATTCCTCTATGGCTCTATGCGGTACTCTTTTATGTTTTTTCCCCGGTGGAAGAAAGAAATCAAGTTCACCCTCAGCAATTAAAAAAGAAATATAAGAGGGGCTGACCCCTAAACGCTGCGAAGTTTTTTTTATTGAATAAGTAGAAATACTTGTAAAATCCATCAAAAGTATGTAAATTTGAACAAATGTAATAAATAAAACAAATTCTAATAATAAAATATAAAAATTGATAAAAATAAACAAATATTGATAAAATTTTATAAAATAAAATAAATATTAATATGAAAATAAATGAGCCCAAATTAAGAAATGCAATAATTCTAAAGTTCGGAACACAAGGGAAATTTGCGAAAGCAGCCGGATTAACAGATGCGCAGGTTTCTAATGGTATAAAAAACCAAACAGTTCATTTTATGAATGCCTGCAGAAAGTCGGGTATTGATTTAGATTTATTGAACGAGGAAGAATTAACAAAAACAAGAAACTTATCTTATAGAATAAAACTTGCTGAATCAAGAGTAAAAGAGCTTGAGGATATTGTGGACAAACAGAAAAATTTAATTGCATCATACGAATTGATTCTTAAAAATAAACTGCTGGAAAAAAAATAACGCTTACCTGATTCGCCGCTTAACTAAATCAACATATCAAATCAACAAATCAGGGAGGACGAAATGGCTACAATCAGAACCAAAAGAGGATTCTTATATTTAGATTATCACGATGAAGCGGGGAAGAGGCATAGAGATGCTTTATGTCTAAAAGATACCAGAGAAAACAGAAAAATAGCTGAACTCGAATTAAAGAAAATTACCTATGAACTAGCTTCAGGCGTATACACAGAAAAATTGAAGCGGGACAAAATCAAGAATATAACCTTACAAGATGGATATGATGAATACATAGCAACAAAGAAAAAGAGATCTAAAAAGACCATTGAACATTATGATTGTGCTTTTAATAAGCTGATCGCTTTTACCGGAAATAAAAAAATATCTTCAATCAATGCCGACACTATTGACAGTTTAGAGAATCATATCCTGGCGGAAGGCAGGTCTCCCAATACAGTAGCAAGTTATTTTAATAAATTAAGGTATGTTTTTAATTATTTTGTTGAACATGAATATACTCAGTTTCAAATCCGTTCAGTTATAAAAAAATGAAACCAAAGAAGATAGTAGTCATCCCTGAAAAGGAAATGATTCAAATATTAGAAGGACTTAAAGAGAAGAATCGGAAACACTATCAGGTTATATTTTTATTATTAGCAACGGGATTTAGGGTAAGCGAACTGTTAAATTTGGATTTTAAAGATATTGATCTGAAGAATAATATAATTTCAGTGGAGAATACAAAATGTGATCGAACGGATTATTTCCCAATTTACCCTGAGTTGAGGGAATTCTTGTTAAATGAATTCCCCAACAGGATTGGAAAACTTTTTGATTATAAAAGCCGACATTCACTTAATTTTTTTAAGAGATATCTTAAAGATGCGGGATTTAGACATTATTCACTTCATACCTTGAGAAAGACATTTATAAGCCGGTTAGTTAATTCAGGATTAAAAATACCAGATGTAATGGCTTCTGCCAGACATACTTGATTTCAAGACTACCTTGGAAGCTTATAGAGATATAGAATTTGAACGAATTGGAAATGAAATTTCAACAGTTGCAAATATGGGCACCATTTTGGGCACCCGAAATCATAAACGGCTAAAACTTGTTAAAATGGATTGAAAATTAAGAAAATTAGACTTTACTGCATGCCTGTCACGCAGGAGGTCGCGAGTTCGAGTCTCGTCGGCCCCGCATAAAAAGCCTTAAAACAATTTGTTTTAGGGCTTTTTGTTTTAAACAGATTTATTGATTTCCATCTGAAGTAACTAATATTATTATTTTTGGTAGGTTATCCTATAAACAACACCTGCAAAATCGTCAGACACCAAAAGAGAACCGTCATGCATCTGCTGAACATCTACAGGTCTGCCTGAAACAGATTGACCTTTCAGCCAGCCTTGTGCAAAGATCTGTTGACTAATTGCCTTACCATCTGCCACTTTTACTACAACTACTCTATACCCGATTTTTTGGCTTCTATTCCATGAACCATGCTCTGCAATAAATATCTGGTTTTTATACTCCGGGGGGAACATATTGCCTGTATAGAATCTCATACCAAGAGAAGCAACGTGCGGGCCCAGTTCCATTGCAGGTCTTACAAATTTACTTAAGTCCACACCTTTACCGAATTCGGGATCGCGGACATCTTTTCCAAACATATATGGAAAACCAAAATTTAATCCTTTTTCAGGAGCTCTGTTTAATTCATCCGAAGGAATATTATCACCCAGCATATCTCTGCCGTTATCTGTAAACCATAAAACTTTTGTTTCTGGATTCCAATCAAATCCCACTGTATTACGAATTCCGCTTGCATATTTTTCAAGATCACTGCCATCAGGATTCATTCTGAATAAAGAGGCATGTTTAGAATCGGGTAAACAAACATTACATGGGGCTCCGACAGGGACATACAATTTTCCATCAGGACCGAAACGTATAAATTTCCAGCCATGATGTCTATCGCTGGGGAAACTATCATTTATTACCACTGGTTCAGGAGGATTATATAGATTTTTTTCAATGTCATCATATCTTATTACCCTGTTAATTTCAGCGACATATAAATTCCCATCTTTTAATGCTACTCCGTTGGGACTATTCAAACCGCTTGCAATTGTAATTACTTTATCGGCTTTGTAATCTTTATTGGTATCTAAAATTGCATAAACATTTTCGTCTCTTGTTCCAACAAATAAAACACCATCCGGGCTTAGTGCCATCGATCTTGCTCCTTTTACATTGTCTGCATATATATCAATTTTAAATCCCGCTGGAAGAGTAATTCCTAAATTGTTGAGACTGTCATTATTGTTTCCATTTTCACTATGATTTGGACTGCAGTTTAAATATGAAGTGGTTACTAAAATAAAAAATAAAAAGTATCCCGGAATTTTTTTCATAATTTTATGCCTGTCTATAGTTGATATGATTAAGAAACACCTATAATAAGATAAAAATTATAAAAAGAAATAGATGTGATTTTAAGAATAATCCTTGGTTTTTTAGTATGTATCCGGTATCAGGAACAAGGTGAATTTAGGTAGAATTATCAAAGTGAAATCACTCGACTTTTTTACCAAACTCAGGAGCCAAATGAATAAACTTTGTGATTATAAATATCGGTATTGTTGCAATGCAAACCCATACAAAAAAATGTTTATAGCCTAAAGTTTCCTGCAGCCAGCCGCTGAACATTCCCGGGATCATCATTCCCAACGCCATAATACCTGTTGCTATAGCATAATGTGCCGTTTTATGATTACCTTCAGAAATATAAATTAAATAAAGCATATAAGCAGTAAATCCAAATCCGTATCCAAATTGTTCAATAGCAACCATTAAATTTACAACAAAAAAATTAGATGTTTGAGTGTAAGATAAAAACACATAAACAAGATCAGGCAGATTAATTGCTACAATCATCCACCAGAGCCAGTACTTCAAACCATTTTTTGAAGCTAAAAACCCTCCCAAAATCCCACCAAGAGTTAACGCAATAACTCCCACGGTTCCATAAACAAATCCAACCTGGATAGTGCTTAATCCCAAGCCGCCGGCATCTCTAGGATCCAAAAAGAATGGTGAAGCAATTTTAACCAGCTGTGCTTCACCTAATCTGTAAAAAAGAACAAAAGCAAGAATGATCCCAAAATTATCTTTAATGAGGAATTTTATAATAGTATCTGAAAACGGATTATCACTAAACGGTAGTTTTTGAATTAGAGATCTAGGATCAAATTTGGTAATAGGTGTTAACCAAATCATTAAAAAATAAAATGGCAAAAATATTAACAATACCAGGATAAAAAGAATATAATTAGATAATTTATTGATGAGTCTTAAAGCTCCCTCTTCCTTTTTATCTGATGCTGGATGAGGTAGCATTACGGTATGATATAAAAAGAAAATTATAAACAATCCTGTTAGAATAAAAAAAGAAATCATCCATGCATTTGGAATATCATTCGAACTTTTTTCTAATTCGCCTGCAATAATTACGAGCGGGCCTTGTCCTGCAAGAAATGCAAATCGATAAAAAGTGCTTCTGATTCCCACAAACCATGTCTGGTCATGCTGAGATAATCCAAGCATATAAAAGCCATCAGCGGCAATATCGTGAGTAGCAGAGTTGAAAGCAATGAGCCAAAAAAAAGCCAGTGAATATTGAAAAAAACTCGAAACAGGAATAGTAAAAGCTACGCCTGCCAAACCAACAGCAATTATTGCCTGGGTTATTATAATCCAGATTCTTTTTTTATTTAAAATATCTACAATCGGACTCCAGAGCGGTTTAATTACCCATGGTAAATAAAGCCAGCTTGTATATAATGCTATATCCGTATTTGAAATTCCCAAACGTTTATACATAATAACAGAAACTGTCATAACAACTATGTAAGGAATACCTTCAGCAAAATATAATGTTGGTATCCATGCCCAGGG
The DNA here is from genome assembly GCA_963723205.1 of uncultured Ignavibacteriales bacterium. Lineage (GTDB taxonomy): Bacteria > Bacteroidota > Ignavibacteria > Ignavibacteriales > Ignavibacteriaceae > CAVQBP01. The sequence goes on along the minus strand of CAVRQC010000046.1, from coordinate 59,589 downwards.
ATTTCGATTCTCGGTTTTCTTAAATATCATTATGAATTTAAATTTTTATCGAAGATTTTTTTTGCCATTATAATTGCTCCCATCACAGGAGAATTTTGAGGTGTTTGAATTTTTATATCGGGGAAATCATTCATGATTTTTGCTTTTAACTTTTGCGAATAAAAATTCTCTTTAGTAATTAAACCGCCAACAAAGGAAAGATTTAATTCAGCCAGATTTAACCTTTGCATAATTGCCGGAATATACTTCAGCAGTTCATTAATTTCTTCGTTAATTATTCTTAATGCTATCTCATCATTATTTTCTGCAGCTGAGACTACAGCCCGTGCAACTGAGGCTATATCAAAATTATGTTTATAAACTTCCGTAATTAACTTTTCGGCTGAATTAATCTCAAACTTATCTTCTAAATATTTAGAAATTAAAGTAAAATTTCCCCTTCCGTCAAATTGTTTTGAAACAGCATTTAATCCTTCTCTGCCGATACTGTAGCCGCTTCCTTCATCGCCGATAAGTCTGCCGAATCCTCCAATCCGGTGAATATTTCCACTAAGATCTTTCCCGACCATTATTGAACCGGTTCCGCAAATTAAAATAGCTCCCGGCATACCTGAGAAAGCACCTTCCAGAGCAATTCTTGCATCACTTTCAACAATAAAATTTTTGAAACTGATTCTTTTATTAGTTGAATAATCAGCAAATGATTTCTTTAATCTTTCAGCATCATTTATTCTACCGGCTCCTGCAGTACCGATAAGAATAATTTCTATGTCTGAATAACTAAAGTTTAATTTTTCTTTACATTTATTTATTAAATCTAATATTGCTTCAGAAACTTTTTCGGTTCCTTTAATAAGAAAGTTTGAGGCTTCCCCCTTTGTTTCAAATAAAATATTTCCATCCAGATCAGCAGCAGCACATTCAGTTTTTGTACCACCACCATCAATTCCTATAATATATTTCATATGAATTGTAAATGTTTATTTATCACAAAATATGGAAAATAAAAAGAAGTTAAAAATAGAAGAGTATTTTGAATTACTTTGAAAACATAAAATTTAAATTAGAATTGAATTTCAATCAATTTTCCGAATTCATCCGGAATTTTCATCTTTACCGTCTGATTCTAAATTTCAGAAAATTTGATTTTTACTGTTGAATTTTGACATTTTACTTTTGACTTCCCAATTGGTTATTCTATTTCAAATTTAATTCTTATATTTTTGTCAAAAAGAAAAGAAATTTATGAATTCAATAGAAGAATATTTTTCACATTTCAGACAAAATATAGTTGGTAATAATTATACTTTTTTATCTCCATATGGTGAAAAGAAAATTATTTATGCCGATTGGGTTGCAAGCGGAAGATTATACTATCCTATTGAAAAGAAAATGCTTGAATACTTTGGACCTTTAGTGGGAAATACACATTCCGAATCTAGTGCTACGGGCAGTGCGATGACTTTAGCTTATCATAATGCTCATCAAATTATTAAAAAACATGTCAACGCAGGAAAGGATGATGTAATAATTACAGGCGGTTCCGGCATGACAGGAATGGTTAATAAATTCCAAAGGATTTTGGGATTAAAAATTCCAGAACAGTTGAAAGCTTATACAAATATTCCAGAAGAATTAATTCCTGTTGTTTTTGTTACACATATGGAACACCATTCAAACCATACCTCATGGCAGGAAACTATTGCAGATGTAGTTAATATCGAACCCAATGATGAAGGATTAGTCAATCTTGAAGATTTAAAAGAAAAAATTAATTAAATATAAAGATAGGAAATTAAAAATCGGGGCTTTTACTGCGTGTTCAAATGTAACAGGGATTGAAACACCTTATCATGAATTGGCTAAAATAATTCATCAAAACGGCGGATATTGTTTTATTGATTTTGCTTGTTCTGCTCCTTATGTGAATATAAATATGCACCCGGAAGATCCATTAAAGAAATTAGATGCAATATTCTTTTCTCCTCATAAATTTCTGGGTGGTCCGGGTACACCGGGTGTTTTAATATTTAATTCAAAATTATATCATAATAAAATTCCCGATAATCCGGGTGGTGGAACTGTAGACTGGACTAATCCCTGGGGGCAGCATAAATTTATCTCAAATATAGAAATTCGTGAAGATGGAGGAACCCCTCCTTTTTTACAAACAATTAAAGCAGCTCTTTGTATTCAGCTTAAAGAAGATATTGGGACAGTTAAGATGAGAGAAAGGGAGGATGAACAATTAAAAATTATTTTCAGTCAGCTAAGAAAAATTCCCGGTCTTCACATCCTTGCTGATAACATTGAAAAAAGACTGGGAGCAATATCTTTTTACGTTGATAACATACATTATAACTTAATCGTTAAAATTTTGAATGACAGGTTCGGAATCCAGGTAAGAGGAGGATGCTCTTGTGCCGGAACCTATGGTCACTATTTGCTGCATGTAGATCCAAATAAATCAAAAAGCATAACCGATAAAATAGATCATGGTGATTATTCAGAAAAACCGGGCTGGATAAGAATGTCTGTACATCCTACAATGACAAATGATGAAATCTACTTTATATGTGATTCAATAAAACAGATTGTTCAAAATATATCAAATTGGCAGAAAGATTATAAATATTCCTCATCTAATAACGAATATTGTAATTTGAATGATAATAATGGACAGGAAATTATTGAAAAACTATACAAACCGGAAAAATTAACGGAAATTAAAGGTTAAATTACTTAATTGTTAAATTGTTTTTGACAAGAATTAAGCAATTAAACAATTTGACGATATTTACTTTATTTTATACACTATCTTTACTGTAAATTTCTCACACTCTTTCTATATATATTTCCACTAATTTTAAATTCTCAATAATGATAATTTACTAAATCATTCCTTGAATATTTTATCTTATTTGATAAAATTCTCAATAATAGTTTAGTTTTTTGTTAAAAAAGAGCTTGGTATAGAAGTTGGCTAAACAGGGCGAAAAATTTTCATATTATAAAATATAATTTATTAAGGGCATATTGTGGAAAGAAAAAAAGTAACTATCGATGGAAACGAAGCGGCAGCTTACGTTGCCTTTCATACTAACGAAGTAATAGCAATTTATCCTATCACACCATCGTCAAACATGGGAGAATGGTGCGATGCGTGGTCGGCACAAGATAAAAAGAATATTTGGGGAGAAACTCCTTCAGTAAGTGAACTTCAAAGTGAGGGCGGTGCTTCCGGTAGTGTTCACGGTGCCTTACAAACAGGTGCGTTAACTACTACTTTTACTGCTTCTCAAGGTCTTTTATTAATGATTCCCAACATGTATAAAATTGCCGGTGAATTAACATCGACTGTTTTCCATGTTTCAGCCCGTTCTGTGGCTGCACAAGCTTTGTCAATATTCGGTGATCATTCCGACGTAATGGCAACAAGATCTACAGGTTTCGGACTAATTTCTTCGAATTCTGTACAGGAAGTAATGGATTTTGCGTTAATCGCACAGGCATCGGCACTTGAAGCCAGACTTCCTTTTGTCCATTTTTTTGATGGATTCAGAACTTCTCATGAAGTAATGAAAATTGAACAGCTTTCAATTGAAGATATGAAAGCTATGATTGATGATGAATTAGTTATTGCTCATCGCAAAAGAGCTCTGTCTCCGGATCATCCTGTTGTTAGAGGAACTGCTCAAAATCCGGACGTCTTCTTCCAGGGAAGAGAAACTGTAAATTCTTATTATTTGAAAGCCCCTGATATTGTCCAGAAACAAATGGACAAATTTGCTAAGATAATCGGACGTCAGTATCATTTATTTGATTATGTTGGTGCACCTGATGCTGAAAGAGTAATTGTAATGATGGGCTCGGGAGCAGATGCAGCTGAAGAAACAGTAAATTATCTTCAGAATAAAGGAGAAAAAGTCGGTTTAATAAAAGTACGATTATATCGTCCTTTTTCTATTGAGCATTTTATTAATACCTTACCTAAAACAACAAAAGTAATTTCAGTTTTAGATAGAACAAAAGAACCTGGTGCACCCGGTGAACCCCTTTATCTTGATATTGTTAATGCAATTTCCGAAAAACATATAAATGGTGAATTGCCTTTTAGTTATCCCAAGATAGTAGGTGGACGTTATGGCCTTTCTTCAAAAGAATTTACCCCCGCAATGGTTAAAGGCATTTTCGATGATGCAAAAAGTGAAAAACCAAAAAATCATTTTACCTCGGGTATTAAAGATGATGTTACAAATACAAGTATAGATTACGATGAACAATTTTCTGTTGAAGATAATGAAACATTTAAAGGAAAATTTTATGGATTAGGTGCTGATGGTACTGTTGGTGCAAATAAAAATTCAATTAAGATTATTGGTGTAGGAACCGACAATTTTGCACAAGGTTATTTTGTATATGATTCAAAAAAATCTGGTTCAACCACAGTTTCCCATCTCCGGTTCGGACCAAAACCAATAAAATCCAGTTATTTAATACATAAAGCTAATTTTATTGCATGTCATCAGCAGGTATTTCTTGAAAAAATGGATATGCTTGAGGACGCTGTTGAAGGTGCAACATTCCTGTTGAATACACAGGTTTCCCCGGAACAGGCCTGGGATTCTCTTCCGGAAAAGGTTCAAAAAGATCTTATTGATAAGAAGATGAAATTATTTGTTATTGATGCATATAAAGTTGCAAATGAAACGGGAATGGGAGTAAGAATCAATACAATCATGCAGACTTGCTTCTTTGCTATTTCAAATATATTCCCTAAAGATGAAGCAATTTCGATGATTAAGGACTCGATAAAGAAAACTTATGGTGCAAAAGGTGATAAGATAGTTCAGATGAATTTTAATGCTGTTGATCAAACACTTGAAAATTTACATGAAGTAAAAGTTCCTGAAACAGTAACAAGCAAAACAAAGCTGCAGCCTGCAGTTATTGGAGATGATATTCCTGAGTTTGTTAAAGAAGTTACCGCACAAATTATTGAGGGACATGGAGATAATATTCCTGTAAGCAAAATGCCTATTGATGGTACTTTCCCGGTTGGAACTGCTGCTTATGAAAAAAGAAATATTGCACTTGAAGTACCTGTTTGGGATGATGAAGTCTGTATTCAATGTAATAAATGCGTAATAGTATGTCCTCACGCTACGATCAGAGCGAAAGTATTTGATGAGAAAGAACTGAAAAATGCACCCGAATCTTTTAAATCTACCAAATATAAGGCAAAAGATTACGGTGAAGGAATGATGTATTCACTTCAGGTTGCTGTTGAAGATTGTACAGGCTGTGGAATTTGTGTTGATATTTGTCCGGCTAAGAACAAGAAAGAAACGAAGCTTAAAGCAATAAATATGCATGATCAGATTCCTTTACGTGAACAGGAAAGAAAAAATTGGGACTTCTTCTTAACCTTGCCCGAACTTGACAGAACAAAGGTAAGCGTTACAAAGGTTAAAGATTCCCAGTATTTACAGCCGTTATTTGAATTTTCAGGTGCCTGTTCAGGCTGCGGTGAAACTCCTTATGTTAAGCTGGTAAGCCAGTTGTTTGGCGACAGGGCAGTTATTGCAAATGCAACAGGATGCTCTTCGATATACGGCGGAAATCTTCCGACTACACCATGGTCTAAGAACAATGATGGAAGAGGGCCTGCCTGGTCAAATTCTCTGTTTGAAGATAATGCTGAATTTGGATTCGGATTTAGGTTGGCAATTGATAAGCATAATCTGCAAGCTAAAAATCTGTTGACAAAACTTGCCGGTGAAATTGGGCAGGATTTAGTGGATGGTTTGTTAACTGCCAATCAAAAAGATGAGGCTGGAATTTATGAGCAGAGAGAAAGAGTAGCTGCATTGAATAAAAAGTTAAATGATTTAATAAGTTCAAATGGAAAAGAAAATTTGAATGAAATAAAACATTTGTTTAGCCTTTCAGATTACCTGGTTAAGAAATCAGTATGGATTATGGGCGGTGACGGATGGGCCTATGATATTGGTTATGGCGGATTAGATCATGTTCTGGCTTCAGGTAGAAATGTGAATATATTGGTATTGGATACCGAAGTATATTCAAATACAGGTGGTCAGATGTCGAAATCAACACCCCGCGGTGCTGTAGCTAAATTCGCGGCTGCCGGTAAACCGCTTGCGAAAAAGGATCTCGGATTGATGGCAATGTCTTACGGAAACGTATATGTAGCTAAAGTGGCTATGGGTTCAAATGATACTCAAACACTCAGAGCATTGCTTGAAGCTGAAGCTTATGATGGTCCTTCTCTAATAATTGCGTACAGCCATTGTATTGCTCATGGAATCAATATGGGTACAGGGATGCAGAATCAGAAAGCTGCTGTAGATTCCGGTTACTGGCAGTTATACCGTTATAATCCTGATTTAAGCAAAGAAGGTAAAAATCCGTTTAAGCTTGAATCTAAAGGATTGAAAATTCCATTAAAAGATTATGCATATATGGAAACCCGCTATAAGATGCTGACTAAAACTCATCCGGATCGAGCTGAACGGCTTCTGGAAGAAGCTCAAAAGGACGTAGTAGATAGATGGAAAACTTATGAAGGATTGAATGCTAATAATCCTAATGAATCTAAGAATAATTAATTATGAACTCAAGCTGCCTTGTCCAAAAACATAAGGCAGCTTTTTAGAATGATAAAAAGAGGGCATAAAAATATGATTGAAAATAACGGAGTTAAAGCAGGTATACCATTAATTGGTGAAAAATTTCCTGAACTTACTGTTCAGACGACAAAAGGTGTAATTAGTATTCCTAATGATTTCAAGGATAAATGGGTAGTCCTATTTAGTCATCCGGCGGATTTTACACCTGTTTGCACAACAGAATTTGTAGCTTTTGCTAAAAGAAATGAAAAATTCAAAAAACTTAATGCTGAACTTATAGGTCTATCTATTGATCAGGTCTTTTCACATATTAAGTGGATTGAATGGATTAAAGATAAATTAAATGTTGAGATCCCTTTCCCTGTTATTGCGGATCATTCGGGGAATGTTGCCGCTAAACTTGGAATGATTCATCCTAATAAAGAAACAAACACTGTAAGAGCAGTATTCATAATCGATCCAAAAGGCGTTATTCGTCTTATGATCTATTATCCGCAGGAAATCGGGAGACAGGTGGATGAAATATTAAGAGCATTAAATGCATTGCAGATTGCTGATGCTAAAAAGGTTGCAATTCCTGAGAATTGGCCTAATAATGAATTAATCGGAGATAAAGTAATTAATCCTCCTCCTAAAGATGTAGCTGGTGCCGAAGAAAGATTGAAAAGTGAAGAAGGTTACGATTGGTGGTTTACATTTAAGAATCTGAATTGAATTATATTTAACTAAAAATAAAAATAATTAAATGATTTAAGAACAAGGATTAACGATTTTTGATTTAAGAGGTCTTGAACTACCCGGGAAAATAAATCAGAGAGCTTAATTCGTTAATCGATATTCTGAGATCAGAAACATCGGTGAGTGAATTAAAACAAAATTGATTAAGAATATTTATATACTTTAATAGGAAAGAATTATGGATCTTACAACAAAATATTTGGGCCTGGATTTAAAAAATCCTATTGTTCCATCAGCCGGACCTTTAACTGATAAAGTTGATAAAATTAAGACTTTGGAAGATGCCGGTGCTGCAGCTGTCGTTTTATATTCTTTATTTGAAGAAGAAATTGAACATGATCAGCTTGAACTTTATCAGCGTACTACAAGTACACAGGAAGTTTATTCTGAAAGTGTAGATTTTTTCCCGGAACCCTTTGATTATAAAACCGGGCCTGAAGAATATCTAAATCATATACAAAAAACAAAATCTGCAGTTGATATTCCGGTAATTGCCAGTTTGAATGGAAAATCACTTGGCGGTTGGATTGAATATGCTAAAAAAATTGAACAAGCTGGAGCTGATGCCCTTGAATTAAACATTTACATGTTGGCAACTGATCCTAAAAAAACTGCAAATGAAATTGAAAAACTTTATATAGATATTGTTAAAGAAATAAAACTAAATGTAAATATTCCCATTGCTGTTAAGATGCATCCATTCTTTAGTTCCGTATCTAGAATGGCTGAAGAATTTGTAAATGTAGGTGCAGATGGACTTGTTTTGTTTAACCGTTTTTACCAGCCTGATATTGATCTTGAAAAATTGGAAGTTGTACCCACAGTTCTTTTGAGTACGCCAATGGATATGAGACTGCCTCTAAGATGGATTGGTATTTTATATGGTAAAATAAAAGCCGATCTCGCTGCAACCAGCGGTATATCAAACGAAAAAGACGCACTTAAAATGATTATGGCCGGGGCAACTGTTGTGCAAATGCTTTCATCTTTATTAAAATTCGGTGCGAACCATATTTCCGAAGTATTAACCAACATGGTATATTGGATGGAAATTAATGAATATGAATCTCTTAACCAGATGCGTGGAAGTATGAGTCATCTTAAGACTGCCGATCCGTCTCAATTTGAACGGGCTAACTATATGAAAATGCTTCATTCTTATAAATAAATATTCCGGTAAGCGCGTATAGTATATTTGATTTTGATAAAGATAATAATATATAGTATTTGATTTAATATAGATGAACGTAACAGAAACCCTTTCTAAGAAATTCAATTTGGATTTTAGTCTTCTTGATGAATTTTATGACATGTGTATTATTATTTCAAAAGATTTTGAAATTTTGAACTATAATAATTCATTTGGTAAAATTGCAGATGTTGACGGACATGGTGTTAAAGGGGGAAATTTTTTAAATTTAATTGATGAATCTTATAGAAAGAAAGTTCATTCTTTTTTTGAGGAATGCAAGAAGGATAGTGACAGCAGAAATTTCATAACCAAATTTAATGTTTTAAACCGGCTTTATGATATAGATTTGTTTGTTTCTCCTACCCAAAAAAATTCTTATTCAAAAAGTCAAAATTTATTTGTTATTGCAAGGGATATTACTGAAGAGAGAAAGAAAGAGCTGGAACTTCTGCGGTTTTTTAATATTGCAGAAAAGACAATATTTCCTTTGGTTATTACCGATCTTGATGGGAATATGATTTATGTTAATCCCGCATATCTTGTTGCCAGCGGTTATTCAAAAGAAGAAGTATTGGGAAAAAATCCTAATGTCTTTGGAAGCGGTCGGCAATCCAAAAAGTTTTGGAAAAAAATGTGGGATACCGTAAGAAGCGGGAAAGTTTGGGTAGGTGAAGTTGAGAACAGAAGAAAGAATGGTGAACCATATTATGCTCAATTAATGATTTCGCCGATTGTTGATCATAATCATGAGGTAACAGGTTTCTTTGGTGTCCACAGGGATTTGTCGGATAAAAAGTTATTAGAAAAACAATTGATTCATACACAGAAAATGGAAAGCATAGGGACACTTGCAGCCGGTGTTGCTCATGAAGTCGGAAATCCTCTGGCTTCCATTTCTGCTTTAGTACAGGTTGTTTTAAGAACTACCGATGACTTTTTCGTTAAAGAAAAATTAGAATTGATTAAAGGACAGGTTACAAGAATTTCTAAAATAATCAGAGATTTAGTAGACTTTTCCCGTCCTTCAAATTATGAATTAAAACTCACTGATTTAAACCAGATTCTAAACGAATCGATTAATATTACGAGAGTTGGTAAAAAAGCTAAAGATATAGAGTTTGAAATTAATTTAAATGAAAAAATTCCTTTGTTTCCGTTGGTACCTGATCAGATTGAACAGGTATTCTTAAATATACTCTTAAATGCTGTAGATGCTATTGCGGAGAAAGAAAATTTTTATAGTGGTAAAAAAATTATTGTAACTTCTAGTATGGACGATGATTATGTTACCATCAAGTTTACTGATTCAGGTAAAGGAATGACTGATGAAGAATTAAGTAAAGTATTTGAACCTTTTTTTACAACAAAGAGAGAAGGAATTGGCACCGGCCTCGGGCTTTGGATTAGCTATGGAATTATTAAAAGCTTTGAAGGCAAAATCTCTGTCGAAAGTGAGTATGGAGTAGGCTCAACTTTTACAATTAAATTACCATTTAACAGAAAGATATAAAATGGCAGAAAAAATTTTAATTGTTGATGATGAAAAAATAATACGTGAATCCCTTTCGTATATTCTTAAGAAAGAAGGGTATGATGTTGAAGAAGCTGAAAATGGCCTGGCTGCACATGAAATGCTGCTAAAAAACTCCTACGACCTCGTTGTTACCGATCTTGAAATGCCAGGTATGAAAGGAATTGAATTACTTGAAAAAATAACGCAATTAAATATTCAGACTTCTGTTATAATTATTACTGCTTTCGGATCCCTTAACACTGCCATTTCCGCATTAAGGAATGGGGCCAGCGATTATATCTTAAAGCCCGTTGAGTTTGATGAAATTATCTTAAAGATCAAAAAATTATTTGATGTAAAAAACCTTTTACTTGAAAACAGAATATTAAGAAATGAGATACAAAGGAATTATGACTTTGAAAATATTATAGGTAAAAGTCCTGCTATAAAGAAAATATATGATATGATCCAGGCTGTATCCGAAACGGATAGTACTGTGCTGATAGTAGGAAAAAGCGGAACAGGAAAAGAATTAGTCGCTCGTGCTTTACATTATAATAGTAACAGGAAAAATAAACCGTTTATTGCTTTTAATTGCGGTGCTATTGCTGAGAATTTGGTTGAGAGTGAATTGTTCGGACATAAAAAAGGTGCTTTTACAGGAGCATTATACGACAAAGAAGGTTTTGTAAAAGCTGCAGATAAAGGGACTCTCTTTCTGGACGAAATAAGTGAAATGCCTTTGCAGCTCCAGGTAAAATTTTTAAGAGTTCTTCAGGAAAAAGAATTTACACCGGTTGGACAAACTTCTACAACTAAAGTTGATGTCAGGATTATTGCTTCAACGAACAGGGATTTAAAAGAAGAAATTAAAACCGGTAGATTTCGCGAAGATCTTTATTACAGGTTAAATGTAATTGAAATACAGCTCCCTTCACTAAAAGAAAGAGAAGAGGATATTCCGCTTCTCGCAGATCATTTCCTCGATAAATATAGAAAGGAGATGAATAGGAACATAAAAGGTTTTGATACTGAAGCTATTCATGTACTTATAAGTCATGAGTGGAAGGGAGAAATAAGGGAATTGGAAAATATTATAGAAAGGGCAGTTATTTTTTGTAAGAAAGATTTTATTTCAATAAATGATCTGCCTGATTCATTCCGGGAAATAAAATTTTCAAAAGTCAATTCAACAGGTTCCCTGGAAAGCTCTGTAAGAAACTTTGAAAGGGAATTTATACTCAAAGTTTTGGATAGCAATGAATACGATAAAGAATTAACTGCTAAACAGCTTCAGGTAGGACTTTCCACTTTATACAGAAAGTTGAAAGAGCTTGATATTAAAGCATAATAGATAATCTGCTTCTCAGATCATGTAAATATTTTTCACGAACAAGAATCGAATCCCTCCATTATATTCTCGAATTTGAAAAAATTGATAATTTTGCCCCCTTTTCAATATACTATCGTCTGTGAATATCAAAAATAGTTGGCACATAAATAGTGAAGGAAATTAAGCGAATTTACCTGATTTAATAAATTCTATGAAGAAAATAATTTTATATAGTTCCGATTTTACGATGAGTTTCAGCCTTTTGATGTACTTAAAAGACCGATATAATATTACGGTCAGTACTGATAATGACGATCTACTTAAGATAGTAAAATGTACAAAGTTTGACCTGGTACTGCTGGATATGGAACCTTCAGATAAAACTGAAAAATTATGTGAAGATATTAAAACCATAAACCCGGGAGTTCCAATTGTTTTAATATATGTCTTTAAAAATCAGAACAAGGAATTTGATTTAAAGATTAGAAAATTTGCAGATTTTATTTTCTACAAGCCATTTGACCTTAATGAGGTAACGAAAGAACTTTCCGCACTTACAGGTACTTATAATTAAAAATTTCCACCTCTAGCTTCCTTATATATTCAAGTCTGTTAATTATTGTAAGAATCATATGTTAAATGTGAAAATGAAGCTTTTTTGTCCGCTTCTTATATATAAAAATCCCTAAATTATTGTTTCCCATTGTTGAGAAATTTATTTCAGGCTTATTTAATAATTCTACAAAAAAGGAATTTATTCACGGCATACTCTTTGAGAAAACAATGGGACTTCAGTAAAATTTTGGTTAAACATTATTAAATATTCTGAGGAATTTATTATGAAAAGCTTACTGCTTTATATATTGTTTATTTTTTCAATGGTAGCTCTTTACGGAATAGCATTTTCTTTTTAATAAATGTTAAAGATAGTTTTAGATGTTATTCTTTTAAGAAAGATTTTTTACGGTTCCTTTACGGGATCTGCTAGTAACCCAAAAATTTTAGAGACTTTCGACCTATTTATTCACTATTTGTTGTATTGATAATTATGTTTTTTGGCAATGTTAGACGGTTAAACAAGAAGAATAATTTAATGCAAATTTTGATTGTTCTTGTTTATTTAATTTTCCTTCCAACTTATATCTTACCTCAAAGCAATGATGACTGTCTAACTTGCCATAGTGATAATACCTTAACAACGGAAAAAAATGGCAAAGAAGTTTCATTGTTTGTTGATCAGAAGGTTTTTGAGCATTCTGCACACGGCAAACTTCAGTGTATTGCTTGCCATACAGGTTTTGATATAGATGAAGTTCCACATAAAGAAAATATTCAACCTATTAATTGTGAATCTTGCCATACAAATGCACCTATAAAACATCCTTTTCATCCTCAAATGATAAATGCAAATGGAGTTGATGGAAGCAAGGATGTAAATTGTAAAGGATGTCATGGTACTCATGATATAATATCTCCAAAAGTTCCGGACTCAAAATTTAGTTCTTCCAATATAGTTAAAGCATGCGGCAGCTGTCATCCTGGTAAGGAAAAAGAATTTGAAACATCGGCTCATGCAAATGGTTTAAGAGAAGGAGTTAAAGGTGCTCCAAATTGTTTTACATGCCATAAAAATCAAATTGTTGCATTTGGCACTGTGAAAGATAGTACACAACTTAAAATTAACCAGGAAAAACTCTGTTTATCATGCCATCTCGATAATCCGGAAATCAGATCAAGAACAGCTCCTTCGGCAGGATTTATTTCTTCATACACGAATAGTGTACATGGCAAAGCATTACTTGATGGCAATGGCAAAGCAGCTAATTGTGTAAATTGCCATACCGCACATAGGGTAAAAGGGACTAGTGATCCTACATCAACAGTAAACAGATTTAACATACCAAATACTTGCGGACAATGTCACGCAAATATTGAAAAAGAATACAAGGAAAGTATTCATGGTGTTGAAGCACTTCAAAAAGGAAGCAGTGATGCACCGGTTTGTGTTGATTGCCATGGAGAACATAATATATTAAAACCCAGCAATCCCCTTGCACCAACATCAAATGCGAATGTTTCCCGTGAAGTCTGTTCACGCTGTCATGCTTCAATTACACTAGCTACAAAATATGGTTTAAATCCGAATCGATGGTCTACCTTTCAAAATAGTTATCATGGTTTAGCTTTACAGGGTGGTGCTACAACCGTTGCGAATTGCGGCAGCTGTCATGGGGTTCATCTTATATTACCTCCCAATAATCCAAAATCATCTGTTTATCGGGGTAACCTCGAAAAGACGTGTGGAAAATGTCACCCGGGTGCTAACAAAAATTTTACTGTTGGTGATATACATGCAACACAAAAAGAAAAATCGGATCCGATAATTTATTGGATTTCATTGATTTATATTATAATGATTGTTTCGATTATCGGAGCAATGCTGCTGCATAATATTTTAGATTTCTTGAAAAAAGCAAAAATCAAAAAACTTAAACAGATGGGTTATATTGTTCAGGAAAAACACAGCCACGCTCTTTATCTCAGGATGAATCTTAACGAAAGAATTCAGCATCTGTTGTTTACTATAAGTTTTATTATACTGGTAATTACCGGATTTATGCTTCAGTTCCCTAATTCGTGGTGGGTAACTCATATCCGAGACGTGGTTGAGAATGCATTCGAGTATCGAAGCCTGCTCCACAGAATAGCTGCTGTTATTATGATAGGAACGAGCTTATATCATATTTATTATATTTTATTTACTGATAGGGGAAAGCAGTTAATAAGAGATTTATTACCTAAAAGACGAGACTTTTTCGATGCAATTGAAGTTGCCAAATTCAATTTAGGCTTATCTAAAGTAAAGCCAAAACTGGATCGTTTCAGTTATATTGAAAAAGCCGAATACTGGGCGCTTATTTGGGGAACCATGATAATGTCGGCAACCGGATTTATAATGTGGTTCGATAATACTTTCATTGGGCTGTTTACTTTATTAGGATGGGAAGTTGCAAGAACAATTCATTATTATGAAGCGTGGCTGGCAACGTTGGCCATAATTGTCTGGCATTTTTATTTTGTAATTTTTAATCCTGATATTTATCCAATGAACACTTCATGGATAACCGGTAAAATGACGGAAGAAGAAATGGCCGAAGAACATCCTGCCGAGTTGGAAAGAATAAAAGAACAGCAAGCAGGGGATGAGAAACATACTTCTGAATAAAGAAGATTATCAAAAGATATTGGATTTTGAGAAGAAGGAATTAATTATAGGATGAAGTTATACAAATTAAATTGCTATACTTTCTCAATTTGTGTCTATTTTTTACTGTTCTTTTTGTTTTCCATAGCCAATTGTACCTTTGCACAGGAAAATGATGATTGTTTAATGTGCCACGGCGACAATACTCTTACGGCTAAAAAAAATGGAAAAACAGTTTCAGTGTTTGTCAATAGTGAAAAACTAGCTTCCTCAGTTCATAGTGATGTTCAATGCATTGATTGCCATGCCGATTTGGCCGGTTCTGATTTCCCTCATAAAACTGATGTGGCGCCAGCACAATGTATTCCGTGCCACGAAGATGAACAGACTCTATATTCTGAAGGAATACATGGTAAAGCCAAGGCCCAGGGAGATCCATTAGCGCCTATTTGTCAGAATTGTCATGGTTCTCATGATATAGTTCCGGTTAAAGATATTCGCTCTGCAGTATCACCGATTAAAATTCCGTTTGTATGCGGATCTTGCCATAAAGAAGGTACAAAAGTACAGGTACAAAGGCATATTCCTCAAGATCATATCTTGGAAAATTATTCGGAAAGTTTACATGGAGTAGGTTTGATGCAAAAAGGTCTTTCTGTAGCTGCAAATTGTGCATCCTGCCACTCTCCGCATAAAATTCTTCCTCCGTCCGATCCTCAATCTACAATAGCTAGAAAAAATATTGCAAGGACTTGTACACAATGTCATCAAGAAATTGAAGTAGTTCACCGGAAAATTATTAAAGGAAAATTATGGGAGCAAACACCACACGTTCTCCCTGTATGCATCGATTGTCATCCTCCGCATAAAATAAAACAGGTTCTTTATGAAGAGAGTATTGCTAATCAGGACTGTTTAAATTGCCATGGTAGAACTGATTTAAAGTCGATAGATGGACGTTCAATGTTTGTTGATGTTGTGCAGCTTGAAAATTCAATGCATACAAAAATATCTTGCAGTCAATGTCATAATACCGTAAATCCGTCTTTACTTCGTCCATGCACCGGAATAACTGCTAAAGTTGATTGTTCTATTTGTCATGCTGAAGTAGGTGATCAATATAGGACAAGTATTCATGGGCAGCTTTTTGCAAAACAAGACAAAAATGCGCCAACCTGTGAAGAGTGTCATGGCTCTCATGGTGTGCTGGGCAAAAATAATTCGAGCTCTCCAACTTTCCCGACTAATATTCCAACTCTCTGTGGTAAGTGTCATCGAACGGGAGAGCCCGCTGCAGTAAGATATGTTGGTCAGGAACATGATATACTCACAAATTATACGGAGAGTATTCATGGTAAAGGATTAATGAAAAGCGGTTTAACTGTTACAGCTACTTGTACAGATTGCCATACTGCTCATGAAGAACTTCCGCATGATGATCCTAGGTCAAGTATCAACAGGAAAAATATTGTTGCAACATGCGGAAGATGTCATTATGGTATTGAAAAACAACTTGAAAACAGCGTTCACTCTCCAAGTATTACTAAAACTAATCAAAAGTTACCGGTTTGTTATGATTGTCACAGTGCTCACAAAATAAGCCGGACTGATAACGCAGGTTTTAGGCTAGAGATTATGAATATCTGCGGTAATTGTCATAAAAAGTATGCAGAAACTTATTTTACAACGTACCATGGACAGGTTTCGCGTCTTGGTTATGCTAAAACTGCAAAATGCTGGGATTGTCACGGTGCACATGATATTTTGCAGGTTGAAAATCCTGCTTCGCATTTGAGTTTCCAAAATAAAGTACAGACATGTAAAAAATGTCATGAGGGAGCAACCAGGCAATTTGCAGGATATTTTACTCATGCCACTCATCATGAACCTGGGAAATATCCATTTTTGTTTTGGACATTTTGGGGCATGACCGGATTATTAGTATTTACTTTTGTAATAGCAGGTATTCATACTATTTTATGGTTACCTCGTTCACTCCAATGGCGGCGTCAATTAAAAAAGAAAAAAGCTATGGAAAAAGATAATAAAAGTATCGAGGATAATGATGTCATCTGAAGAAACAGTAAACTTGAATAAAGAAGCAGATGAACAAACCATAAGGGAAGATGGTAAGATAGTGGTGCGTGAAACACAAATCGAAAGGTTTTCACGCTTAAACAGGGTCTTACATGTATTAATGATTATTAGTTTTATCAGCCTGGCCCTAACCGGAATGACATTAAAATTTTCATATACCGGTTGGGCTGTTATTTTATCTAAACTTTTCGGCGGTTTTGAATCTGCAGGATATGTCCACAGGTTTGCTGCTCTAATTATGACTTCTGTTTTTGTAACACATATAATCGATTTAATTAGAATCAAACGAAAAGAAAAAAAATCATTTAAAGACATGATTTTTGGGCCTAATTCTATGTTGTTTAATAAACAGGACCTGAAGGATTTTATAGGTTCTTTAAAATGGTTTTTAGGGCTTGGTGAACGGCCGGAATATGGGCGGTGGACCTATTGGGAAAAATTCGATTATTTCGCGGTCTTCTGGGGAATATTTGTAATCGGGTCAACTGGTTTAACTTTATGGTTCCCCGAATTTTTTACTCAGTTTGTTCCGGGATGGGTCATTAATGTTACAACTATAATACATAGTGATGAAGCTTTATTGGCGACCGGTTTCATATTTACAGTTCATTTCTTTAATACCCATTTGCGCCCTGAAAAATTTCCTATGGATATTGTGATTTTTTCTGGAAGAACACCTCTAGAAGAATTTATTCTGGACAGACCAAGAGAGTATAAAGAGTTGATAGAAAAAGGAGATTTGGAAAAACATCTTGTCGAAACTTATCCTCCAATAGTTATTAAAGGTATTAAGGTTTTCGGATGGACAGCATTGTCTGTTGGTTTCAGTATAATTGTATGGATAATTTATGCGATGATATTTGCATATAAGTAAATCTTTTAATAAATTTTTTTAACAATTGTTATGTAAATGAAAAAAATTTTTCCATCTTCTTTCTATAATCCCATTACATTAATCGGCGCAGCTGTAGCTGTAGTAAATTTCGGATTGATACTTTTCCTTACTCTTTTAGAAGCACTCTCCAGAGAACAAAAACCTTATATGGGTATAATAACTTTTATAATTCTTCCAGGTTTTTTAATTATTGGTTTACTGCTGATTGCTTTTGGAATTATCAGGGAACATCGAAGAGAAAAACATGGGTTTAGAAGGATTGGAAGATTTCCTGTCGTTGATCTTAATAATCCCAAACACCGTTCTGCAGTAACATTTTTTTCTGTAGGAACAATTCTTTTGTTATTATTTTCTGCATTCGGAAGTTTTAAAGCTTATGAGTATACCGATTCCGTTCAATTCTGCGGAACAGTCTGTCATTCGGTTATGAATCCTGAATATACAGCTTATCAATATTCTCCTCATGCACGGGTAGATTGTGTGAAATGTCATATAGGTCCTGGTGCGACGTGGTACGTTCGTTCAAAACTATCAGGAGCATACCAGGTTTATGCTACAATTTTTAATCAGTATCCGCGTCCTATTCCAACTCCCATTAGTAATTTAAGACCTGCAAGAGAAACTTGCGAGCAATGTCATTGGCCGAATGTATTTTACAATCAAAAGAAAATTGTTAATACTTATTATCTCTCCGATAATGATAATTCCAAAATGGTTTTAACTCTTTTGTTAAAAATCGGTGGAGGAAATGAGGCTACAGGAGTAACTTCAGGAATTCATTGGCATATGAATATATCCAATCAAATTACTTACATTGCAAGTGATTCCTCCCGTCAAGTAATTCCATGGGTAAAAGCTAAATCATTATTAACCGGGAAAGAAACAATATATAAAAGTACCGAAACTAAATTAACAGATGAACAGCTTAAAAAAGGTGAAACAAGGACAATGGATTGTATCGACTGCCATAACAGGCCCTCACATATATATCACCCGCCTTCTCAGTCAGTGAATGAAGATATGGCTGCAGGACTGATAGATCCTAAATTACCTTATATAAAAAGTATTTCTGTGGATGCTCTTGAAGGCAGTTATTCAACTAAACCCATAGCTTTGGATAGTATCAAATTAGTCGTAGAAGATTTTTATAAAACAAGATACCCGCACATCGACTCTACTAAAAATAAAGATATTGAAAAATCTATAGTGCAGTTACAGGGAATTTATCAAAGAAATTATTTCCCTGAAATGGATGTAAGCTGGAAAAAATATCCCAATAATATTGGGCATTTATATTCTCAGGGTTGTTTTAGATGTCATGATGGAAAACATGTTAGTGAAGATGGTAAGGTTATCCCTAAAGATTGCAACTCATGCCATACAATATTAGCGGAACAATTTGGTGATAATCAGCCCAATGTTTCGTTAACAGGTTTAACATACAAACACCCTGTCGATATAGGTAATTCCTGGCAAGAAACTGCATGCAGCGATTGTCATTCTAGTAACTAAGGGAGTGGACATAATGAATAACACTACAAGTAGTGGGGTTCATAAAAGGCGTGACTTCCTGAAATATTTTCTGTCTGCCGGTTTATTTGGTTTAGGAGGAATAATTCTTTATCCACTTTTAGCCTACCTAAAACCCCCGAAACAAAGTGAAGTAGAAGTTTCAAGTGTTTCCGCTGGTAAGCGGGAAGACTTAAAAGAAGGGAGTGGCAAAATTATTAAGTTCGGCAGTAAGCCGGTACTGCTTGTCCACACACCAGATAATAAATTTAAAGCTTTTTCAGCGGTATGTACCCATCTTGGATGTACTGTTCAGTATAGGAACGATATGGGATTAATTTGGTGTGCATGTCATAACGGTAAATATGATCTTAATGGACGTAACATTTCCGGTCCACCCCCAAAACCTCTTGAAGAATATAAAGTTATTCAAAAAGGAAATGAAATTTTCGTTTCAAAAACTGCCTAAGATAAAAAAATGAAAGACTCTTTTAAAAAAGTATATCTCTGGTTTGATGAACGGGTTAAACTGGAGAGCCTTGTAGAATTTATGGGGAAAAAATATGTCCCTATTCACCGTCATTCAGTGTGGTATTACTTCGGTGGAGTTTCACTTTTTTTATTTATTATTCAGGTTGTAACGGGAATATTACTTTTATTTTATTATAAAGCCAGCACTGACTTGGCATTCGAAAGTGTACAGTTTATTATGTCAAAAGTTCAGTTCGGATGGCTTATACGTTCGATTCATGCATGGGCAGCAAACTTATTTATCTTTTCTGTATTTATTCACATGTTCAGTGTATTTTTTGAGAAAGCATACCGCAAACCACGTGAAATTACATGGATAACCGGTGCTTTAATGTTCTTCCTGGCACTTGGTTTTGGATTTAGTGGGTATTTGCTGCCATGGAATCAATTATCGTTTTTTGCTACTAAAGTCGGTTCTGATATTGTTGGCGCTATTCCACTAATTGGTGAACCAATTAAAATATTTATGCGAGGCGGCAATGATGTAACAGGAGCAACTCTTTCGCGTTTGTTCGGATTTCACGTTGCATTGTTTCCCGGTATTTTTACGTTTTTATTATTAGTCCATTTAGTGCTTGTGCAAAGACAGGGAATGAGTGAGCCGCTTGAAATGGAGGTTAAAAAGCCGGCTGTTGAAAAAAAGAAAATGCCTTTCTTTCCAAATTTTATGCTTCGCGATTTGCTGCTTTGGCTGATAGTTCTGAATATATTAGCAATACTTGCAGTCTTTTTCCCGGCACATTTAGGTATTAAAGCAGATCCGTTTTCTTCTGCACCAGCGGGGATCAAACCGGAGTGGTATTTCTTATTTATGTTCCAAACCTTAAAATATTTCCCTGCACATATCTTTTTTATGGAAGGTGAAGTTTTAGGTATATTGTTATTTGGCCTTGCCGGTTTATTGTGGCTGTTAGTGCCTTTCTGGGATATAAAAAGCTCGAGGGGGAAGCAAAACCGCTTTATAAATTATATTGGAATTTTTGCTGTCGTATTCATCATTGTTTTAACAATACTTGGATGGACCTCATGAAAAAGTTAACAATGATTTTATTACTTGGTTTTATTTTTTTATTAAGAGCTAATGTTAAAGCTGCTGAGGATGAATGTTTTAATTGTCATGATGCTCAGGGTGATGATCCATCTGCATTATTTAAAAATGATATTCATCATAAAAAGGGTATTCCATGTTCAGGTTGTCACGGCGGAAATAGTAAGACAGATGATATGGATGCAGCTATGAATAAGGATGCTGGGTTTATTGGAATTCCGAAAGGAAATCAAATTTCAGAAAGATGTGCCAACTGTCATTCCAATCCCGAAACAATGAAAAAATATGGTGCAAAAATACCGACCAATCAGATGGAACTTTTATCAAAGAGTGTTCATGGTCAATTATCTATAAATGGTCAGGATAGAATAGTTCAATGTGTTACCTGCCATAATGCGCATGGTATAGTTGAGGTTACAAATCCTAAATCACCGGTTTACCCACTTAATCTTCCAAATACATGCGCAAAATGCCATAGCAATGCTGTATATATGAGAAACTATAATCCTGCTCTTGCGGTTGATCAGCTTAATAAATATAGAACGAGTATTCACGGTATTAAAAATGCCAAAGGGGATATTAAAGTTGCAGAATGCGCAAACTGTCATGGAAGCCATGGTATTCTTAAAATTAAAGATGCAAATTCAAGTGTCTATATAGTTAATATACCAAAGACGTGTTCTAAATGTCACAGTAATAAATCATATATGAGGGAATATAATATACCGACAAACCAGTATGAAGAGTTTACAAAAAGTGTTCATGGTGTTGATCTTCTTGAAAAGCATGACCTGAGTGCACCAGCCTGCAATAGCTGCCATGGTAATCATGGTGCGATACCACCAGGGGTTGAATCAATATCAGAAGTCTGCGGAACTTGTCATGCCCTAAATGCAGAATTATTTTCCGCAAGCCCGCATAAAAAAGCTTTTGATGAACACCATTATCCTGAATGTGAAACTTGCCATGGTAATCACGGGATCGTTGTCCCTACTAATCTTCTTTTAGGAGTTTCTAAAAATGCTATCTGCAGCAGATGCCATACTCCGACGGAAAATGTTAACGGGTATAAAGTTGCAAAACATATGCGGTTATTAATAGACAGTCTTAGCTATTCAGAAAATTTTGCTGATTCTTTGATCAATACTGCTGAACAAAAAGGTATGTCAGTATCCGAAGCTAAATTTAAATTAAGAGATGTGAAACAGGCAGAACTCCAGGCAAGAACAGTAGTGCATTCTTTTAATGAAGAAAAATTTGACAGTGTTGTTATTGGACAGGGATTGGCTGTCAGTAATATTGTAATCGGGGAGGCTAAGAGTGCTATACATGAATATTATTTCCGCCGGATTGGTTTAGGTATTTCTGTATTAATAATCAGTTTTCTTGCTTTAGTATTATATCTTTATATAAAAAGAATAGAGCGCGACAAATAATTTTTTCGCAGTAACTAAACAGGGAGGTTTGTATGCAGTCACTCTCTGATAATCCAAGTCTGGACGAGATAAAGAAATTCTTAATCGATTTAGATGAAAGAATATCCCGCATAGAATCCCGTCTCCAAATATTACCTTTCAAAGAAACATATCTGGAAAAAGAAGAGATAAATGAATCAGCAAAGGTAATAAGCTCCTTAGATAGAGAAGATAATCTTGAATACAGGATCGGTCAGTTCTGGTTTGCTAAAGTTGGCATTGTTGTATTAATTATAGGACTTGCCTTTCTCTTAACATTGCCTTATCAAAATTCTCTCTCAGTTTTTCCGGTTGTGCTGGGATATTTCTTTTCGGCTGTATTAATTATCCTTTCAAAATACTTCAGGAAAAATTTTCCTCATATAAGCGGGTTTATACTTGGTGGAGGATTTGTTTTGTCTTACTTCACAACTATGAGATTATATTATTTTAGTTCTACTCCTTATATCACAAGCCGTAACCTTGAAGTAATTTTATTAATCATTATAAGCGGGCTGACACTATATTATTCTGTTAAAAAAAACTCAGTCTATTTGACTGCTGTATGCCTTACGCTTGGCTACCTGACAGCTTTGGTTAGTGACCAACCGTATTTTATTTTTATTATGCTGACTATATTATCGTCAATTGCAGTTTATTTTACGCTAAAATATAAATGGACATATTTAATTATTTACGGTATAATAATTACTTATTTAATCCATTTAATGTGGTTCTTTAATAATCCCTTGCTGGGTAAACTGCTGCAGCCTGTATCTTCTCCCGCAATAAATACGATATTTCTTCTTATTTATGCTTCTATTTTTTATCTTGGCAATATTTTAAGAGATAAATCATCCGGGGAAAGTATAAATGTAATTTCTGTGACTGCTCTTAATACCGCAGGTTCTTATTCAATTTTTCTTTTAATTACACTAACAACAATCCACTCTTACATAGGTTTATATCATCTTTTAGCCTCAATATTATTTTTAACATTTTCAATTATTTTTTGGGTTAGAGAGAAAAGCAGGTTTTCAACATTTATATTAGCTATGTGTGGATATCTAGCATTAAGTGTTGCAATTGTAATTCAATTTCAGGCACCCAGCTTTTTTATATGGTTATGCTGGCAGAGTCTATTGGTAGTCTCAACTGCTGTGTGGTTCCGTTCTAAATTTATTGTTCTGGCGAATTTTATAATTTACCTGATAGTTCTTATTGCTTATCTAGCTATGGAAGGCAAGATAGATGCTGTAAGTATAAGTTACGGTATTGTGGCGTTATTAAGTGCGCGTATATTGAATTGGAAAAAAGACAGGTTGGAACTAAGAACCGAGTATATGCGTAATTCATATTTAATAATTGCCCTTTTAATTATTCCATATGCGCTGTATAATTTTATACCCGGAGGGCTTGTGGCCATTTCCTGGGTAGTACTTGCATTTTTATATTATACCTTAAGTTTATTATTAAAGAATAAAAAATACAGGTGGATGGCAATCATTACACTTCTTTTAACCGTTGTCTATGTGTTTATTCTTGGAATTACAAGTGAGGATTTCACATATAAAATCATTTCCTTTTTGGTTCTTGGTGTAGTATTGGTTGCCGTATCATTAATATATACTCTGATCAGGACCAAAACCGATGCTGATAATAAAGTTGAAAGTGGTACAGAAACATAAAATTATCTGCTGCCAAAATTTCAAGCAGATAAATGTATTAAATAAACAACCCTCACCTGATGCCGCTTCCGGAGGGCAAGAAGATGGTAATTCCTTACGTTTGTAGAGGGATGGTGGGGGCTTTTATCATTAGCAAATCTTTAAATGGCACGATTTAATTACAACATTGTGCTGCACTTTTTAAATTTTCTAAAAGCCTTTCATTGACTTGAAAAGTATTTGAAAATAGACTTGTTTTGAATTTTTGATTACTCTCATTTATTTTTTTACATGTCCGTTAATAATCTTATAGAAAATCTGAAAAAAGGGGATATGAAATCTTTCAGGATTTTAGTTGATGAACAACAGAAAAAAGTATTAAATACCTGCAATATGTTTTTAAATAATAAGGAAGATGCCGAAGATTTAACCCAGGAGGTATTTATAGAGGTATACAAATCCATATCTTCTTTTCGTGGTGAAGCGAAAATATCAACATGGATATACAGGATTGCAGTAACTAAATCGCTGGATTTTTTAAGGAAGAAAAAAAGAAAAAAACGTTATGCAATATTAAAAAGAATTTTTAGTGATGATTCCTTATCCGTAGAAATTCCTGATAATAAGAATCTGAATCCCGGCAGAAAAGCTGAAGAAAAAGATAGAGTCAGGATACTGAATGAAGCCCTCGGATCATTACCGCAAAATCAAAGAGCTGCTTTTACATTAAGTAAATATGATGAATTGAGCTATAAAGAAATAGCAGAAGTTTTAAATACTACCGTTTCTTCTGTAGAGTCGTTAATACATCGGGCAAAAAACAATTTAAAAAAGAAATTATATCACTATTATCAGAAAAAAATTATTTGATCGCGCAAGTTTTTTCGGGGAATAGCGTCAAACAAATTATAAGGAAGAAATATGAATAAAGAAGATAAAATAAGAGAAGAAGTAGAAAAAACTTTGAATGCTTTCGATCAAATAAAAAATCTTGAAGAAAATCCTTACCTGTTTACAAGGATTCAATCTGAAATTGAAAGTATTAAAACAAAAGAGAAAAGTTACAGTTTAAAAGGAGAATTTTTACGTCCTGTAATTTTATTTCTTATACTTATTATGAATGTTTTTACTGCAATATTTTTCTTTAATTCTGAGAGTGAAACAACTTCACCAAAACAAACTTATCTTTCTGCTATTTCTTCTGAATATTCAATTAATAGTTCATATTATACAAAATTAGAAAAAATGATAGGGAAATAAAATGGATATTCTTTCAAAACAAAAGCTTACAAATATACTTATTATTATTTTGGTGATTGTTAATATTGGCAGTTTATCCTTTATCTGGTTCAGGGAAGCTAACCGGCCTCCTTTACCCCCATTACCGTCTAATCCTCCTGGCCGTGAGAATGTAGCAAGGTTTCTTGATAAAGAGTTGGAGCTCAGTAAAGTACAGGGAAAAAGATTTGATGAATTGAGGAAAGAACATTTTGAAACAACAAAAAAATATGAAGATAAAATTGCTGCTTATAAAAAAGAAATATTATTGGAATCTTTTAAGAAAAGTCCTGATATGCAGAAAATTAAAGCTATATCCGATAGTATAGGTTCAGTACAAAAAGGATATGAATTGTTTTTGTCGGAGCATTTTCAAAAACTGGCCTCGATATGTAAGCCGGAACAAAGAGAAAAACTGAAAGATATTTTTCTATCGTCATTTGGGCCAAAAGAAAAACCGCTAATGCCTCCTTCGCCGGAAAGACATATGCCGCCCAGTCCTCCTGGGCCTCCACGTTAAAATAGCTTAGCAGAAGTATTAAAACAATTTGCACTAGCACCAGCTTTTATAAATCAGATGAATCAATTTAGGTTTGTTAGATAATGTAATTAGTAGACAGCTTGTTCAGTTCTTTTAATAATTTCGTTTTGCAGTGCAGTAGTGAGATCTACAAAATAATCGCTATAACCAGCAACTCTAACAATAAGATCTTTATATTTTTCCGGTTCTAGCTGAGCTTTTCTTAAAGTTTCGGCAGTAACAACATTAAATTGAATATGATGTCCATCCATCTTGAAGTAAGTTCTTATAAGCTGTGTTAACTTTGTAATTCCGCTTTTATCTTCGAGCAATTGCGGGGTAAATTTTTGATTAAGTAAAGTTCCACCGGTTCTTAAATGGTCTATTTTTGCAGCGGATTTTAAAACTGCTGTTGGTCCGTTTACATCAGCGCCCTGAACCGGTGATATTCCCTCGGATAAAGGTTCGTAAGCCAGCCTGCCATCCGGTGTAGCACTCACAACACTGCCGAAGTATACATGTGAAGTGGTCGGCAAAAGGTTTACGCGGTATTGTCCCCCTTTCGTATTCGGTCTTCCATCAATAGCATTAAAATAAATTTCAAAAATTTGCTTCAAAAGTTCATCCGGGTAATCATCATCGTTGCCGTATTTGGGTGTATCATTGAGGAAAAGCCGATGAATTTTTTCGGAATTATCAAAATTATTTTTCAAAGCGTTAAGAAGCTCCTGCATCTTGATTTTTTTCTTATCAAAAACATTATATTTAATTGATGCAAGACAATCTGTTATGCTGCCTATTCCAACTCCCTGTATATAAGAAGAATTATATCGCGCGCCTCCGTCATTATAATCTTTTCCTTTCTTGATGCAGTCATCTATTAAAATCGACATAAACGGAGCAGGAAGATAGCGAGCGTATAATCTTTCAATAATAATGTTTCCCTTAATTTTAATATCAATAAAATAATTCAGCTGTTTGATATAAGCGTTAAACAAATCATCATAAGAATTAAAATCCAGCGGATTTCCGGTTTTTATTCCTATCTTTTTACCGGTTCTCGGATCAACACCGTTATTTAATGTAAGTTCTAATATCTTTACAAGGTTAAAATAACCGGTTAAAATATAACTCTCTTTTCCGAATGCACCGGATTCAACACAACCACTTGCACCTCCGTTTCTTGCATCAATGATCGATTTGCCCTGACGAACCAGCTCATGAATTATAGAATCTGAATTGAAAACAGATGGCTGTCCGTATCCTGTTTTAATTATCTTCAATGCACGTTTAATAAATCTGTCGGGATTTTTCTTGCTTACCTGTATCATTGAACTCGGCTGGAGCAGACGCATTTCCTCAATTATATCCAGCAAAACATAAGACAACTCATTAACTGCATCTTCACCCTGTTCGGTTAATCCGCCAATGTTAATTAAACAGAAATCAGTATAAGTGTTGCTCTCCTGTGCAGTAACACCAACCTTAGGCGGAGCAGGCTGATTGTTAAATTTTACCCAGAATGCTTCTAAAAGTTCTCTTGCCGTTTCGGTCGTTAACCTATTTTCTTCAATATCCTTTTTGTAAAAAGGGAATAAATGCTGATCAAGTCTGCCGGGATTAAACGAATCCCAGGTATTTAATTCAGTAATAATTCCTAAATGAATAAACCAGTAGCATTGAAGTGCTTCCCATAAAGTTCGCGGGGCATTAGCAGGGATATAATTACATATCTCTGAAATGGATTCCAATTCTTTTTTCCGCGCCGGATCTTTCTCTTGCAATGCCAATTCTTTAGCTGTTTCGGAATATCTCTTAGCAAAGGAAATAATCGCATCGGCAGAAATTAGCATAGCCTTTAATTCTTCACGTTTGTTAAATGCTTCGTGATCATTATAGAAATTTAATTTGGCAATTTCCTCCTCAATATCTTTCTTAAAATCCAGCAGACCTTTTTTGTAGATTTTATTATCCAATACGGTATGACCCGGAGCCCGCTGTTCCATAAATTCGGTAAATACACCGGCATCAAATGCATCGATCCATTCGCTATCGACTTCCTTAAAAATTTTTTCGCGGATTGACTTTCCCTGCCAGAAAGGAATTATTGAATCTTCATAATATTTCCTGGTTTGGTTATCTGACTTAAATGATATTTTTTCTCTTGAATGTAAGATTTCAAGATCATTTAAAGAGTGTATGCATATTTCAGGGTAAGTAGGCGTAGCTTTTGGGCTAGGTCCGCGTTCGCCGACAATTAATTCACCTTCACCGATGTACAATTTTTTATGTTCAAGAATGTATTTAAATGCAAGTGCTCGGGCTACCGGCACCGATTCTTTTTCAGATATACCTGTTTTGTAAAATTCAGTTAATAAAACTGCTCTTTCATGAGAAAGTGTTGGAATTGCTTTTAATGATTCTTCTCTTAATTTTTTAATTCTCTCATTCATCATATTCAGCCTCTGATACTAATTTCGCAGCCTAACGGCTCAAAAGATTTTTTAATACGATTAATAGTTATTTCAGGTTGAGTCTTCAGATTTTTAAGCTCAAACTTTTTATTGAATCTCGAATACTTACCTTCACTCATTTCATTGTATGGAAGCAGGTCTATGTTTGAAATATTTTTTAGGTCAGAAATAATTTCGATGATTTGATTGAGATTCTTTTCCGTATCCGTAATTCCCGGAATAAGCGGAACTCTGATTCTAACTTTCTTACCTTTATGACAAAGGTTAATCAGATTAGATAGTATGAGCTTGTTCGGAACCCCAACATGTTTTAAGTGTTCTTTCTTATCTATGATTTTTAAATCAAATAGAAATAGATCTACATAATCATAAATTTTATTAAATAAATCCTGACTTGCATACCCGGAAGTATCTAAAGCAGTATTAAAGTCTTTTGCTTTACACTCTTTTAATAGCTTAAATAAAAATTCCGGCTGCATCAAGGGCTCTCCGCCGGAAATAGTTACACCGCCTCCTGATTCGTCATAAAACATTACATCTTTTTCAATTTCCTTCATTAGTTCGGAGACAGTAATTTCTCTGCCGATAAAATTGCCATTTTTTGAATCCGAATAATTTAAAAATTTTTTATGGGTTATATTTTCTGCAGATTCCGGTGTTAACTTTTGACTTTCAGGATTATGACACCATAAACATCTTAAAGGACATCCCTTAAAAAATATTGTAGTTCTAATGCCGGGGCCGTCATGCACAGCGTATTTTTTAATATCAAATATAGTACCCCGTATTTCCAAAATATAAATCCCTCTTTATCCTCGAAAACTTATTTAATAATAATATATAAAATTAAGCTAAGATTAACAAAACAGTATATTTTATTGAATTTACCATACTAATCATCCGGTAAATAATATGTCTGAGACGATTTGGTTTTCCTTGAAACTTGACATTTCAAATCCGAAATCTGAAATTAAAGTTTAGTAATAAAAGCCTTCTATATCTTTTGCTATTTAAATCTATTTTGTTTTATTTCACACTGAAGAAAACTAATTGCAAAAATTTCCTGATGTTTAATATTTTATTTCAATATAGAATTTAGGAGGCCATAATGGGTGTGATAATGCAGTCTTTTTATTGGGATTCACCTAAGCTGGAAAATAAAGAAGGTGAATGGTGGAATTTTATAAACAGTAAAATACCTTCATTAAGTTCTGTCGGGTTCACAGCATTGTGGCTGCCGCCTGCAAATAAAGCTGCAAATTTGGATGGATTATCTATGGGTTATGATCCCTATGATTATTATGATCTTGGAGATATCGAACAAAAAGGCTCGGTAAAAACGTTATATGGTTCAAAAGATGAATTGCTTAATTTCATTAAAACGGCTCATGAAAATAGCATGGAAGTTTATGCTGATCTGGTTTTAAATCATAATAGCGGAGCTGATGCAGAAGAAGTTAATCCTATAACAAATCAGAAAAGATGGACAAAGTTTTCACCTAAGAGCAATAAATTTCCGCGCAGCTGGAAATGTTTTCATCCTTCGCCTTATGAAACCTGGGATGACGGAACTTTTGGAGATATGCCCGATTTATGCCACCGTGATCCTTATGTTTATACCGAACTCCTTGAGTATGCCAGGTGGCTGATTGAAGAGATCGGTTTTAACGGTTTCCGCTATGATTGTGTTAAAGGTTATGGAGGTTGGATGGTTCGCGCAATTCAGGAATTAAGAGGATTAAAAAATGACGAAGGTTATAAACCTTTTGGTGTTGGTGAATGCTGGGATAGTGACAGAAATATACAAGAATGGCTTAATGAAACTAATGCATGGACTGATAATCCTGCATCTGCTTTCGATTTTCCTTTGAGATACAGGCTTAAAAACCTTTGTGAAACTTATGGATTTAGCTTAAAAAATCTTTGGGGAAGCGGTACATTATTAAATGATTCTCCATCAGTTGCAGTTACTTTTGTTGAAAATCATGATTTAGTTAGGAACGATCCGATAATTAATGACAAAATGCTGGCTTATGCTTTTATTTTAACCCATGAAGGCTATCCTTGTGTGTTCTGGCAGGATTATTATAACTGGAATCTTGCACAAGAAAATAATCTGAGTGGTATAGCAGCACTTGTAAAAATTCATGAAAATTATGCAGGAGGTACTACATCGGTTTTATACATAGATGATAATCTTTACATAATGCAGAGAAACGGATTTAAAAACCAAAGAGGATTAATTTTTGTTTTAAATAATCAGAACAGCTGGAATGGAACATCAGTTCAAACCAAATGGAAAAATACTAAATTTATACCGTTGGCTTGGAGAGGGGAAGATCTTGGAGTATCTCAGGAAAAGCATAGTCAGGAAGATGGCTGGGCTGATTTTTGGGCACCTCCCAGAGGTTATTGTGTATATGTTCCGCAGGTTTAATTATTTTCATCTTATTCGGCATAAGGTATCAATGTTACTTTAATCGGTTTAGCAATATTAAATTCCTATTTCCAATAGGTATATTTATTCTCACAAAATTGCCATATCCTTTCTTGTGTCTAGCGTAATTACGCTTTCCTGTTTTTATCCTTATTTTATAAGTAAAAAGGTTAAAGTGAATTATGGAATCAAAATTGGAAAGAAATAAAAAAAATGTAATTGAATTTTACGACCTTGCATTTAATAAGTGCAAGCCAAAAGAAGCAATTGAAAAATATGCAGGTGATCATTATGTTCAGCATAACTCTATGGTTATAAGCGGTAAAGATGGGTTTATTAAATATTTCCTAAACATGGCTAAAAAATACCCCGGTAAGAAAGCTTATTTTGTCAGGACTATTGCTGAAGATGATCTTGTAGTTGTACATTGCAGACAGGAATGGCCCGGAGATAATGATTATGCAAGTATTGATATTTTCCGTCTCGATAATAACGGTAAAGTTGTTGAACATTGGGACGTTATACAAATGGTTCCGGTAGAATCTGCAAATAGTAATACGATGTTTTAGAAGGTTTCTATTATCTTTTTAATTAAATTTGATTTCATTTACTTTCTTTTTTAGGAGAATATAATGCAATACAATCCATCTGATTCCAGGTATAAAAATTTTAAATATGTCCGCTGCGGGAAAAGCGGACTGAAACTCCCTCCTGTATCTCTTGGCTTATGGCATAACTTCGGAAATGTTGATGTTTTTGAAAACAGCCGTAAAATGATTTTCCGTGCTTTTGATTTAGGAATTACTCATTTCGATCTGGCTAACAATTATGGCCCTCCCTATGGATCTGCCGAGGAAACTTTCGGACATATTCTTAAGAAGGATTTAAAAAATTACAGGGATGAATTAGTTATTTCCACGAAGGCCGGGTGGGATATGTGGCCCGGACCTTACGGGAATTTTGGCTCAAAGAAATACTTAACAGCAAGTCTTGATCAAAGCTTAAAAAGGATGGGACTGGATTATGTAGATATATTTTATCATCACAGGCCTGATCCTGAAACTCCTCTTGAAGAAACAATGAATGCACTTTATCATGCAGTAAGAAGCGGGAAAGCTTTATATGTCGGTATTTCTCAATACAAACCCGAAGATACTAAAAAGGCAGCTGCAATTCTTAAAGAGATGGGAATTCATCTTCTTATCCACCAGCCCAAATATAGTATGTTTGAAAGATGGGTTGAAGACGGCCTCCTCGATGTGCTTGAAGCGGAAGGCATTGGCAGCATAGTTTTTTCTCCTCTTGCACAAGGTCTGTTGACAGACAGGTATTTAAAGGGAATCCCTGATGATTCACGGGCTGGTAAGAAAGGGACTTTCTTAAAGCGTGAGAGCATTACAGAAGAATTAATTCAAAAAATAAAAAAGCTGAATAACATAGCTAAAAAGCGAAATCAATCCCTGGCGCAAATGGCAATTTCCTGGGTACTAAGAAAACCTGCTGTAACATCGGCTTTAATAGGAGCTAGCAAGGTATCTCAAATCGAAGATGCAGTTGGTGCTTTAAGTAATTTGAAGTTTAGCGAAGACGAGTTAAAATCTATTGAAAAAATATTGACAGAAAAATAATCATTTAATTTTATAAACAGATTTTACAGGAGGGATTTTATTTATATATAAACGTGTATACAAATGCGGATAATTTATGACCTTTAGACAAAAATTATTGAAGACTTTTTATCCTTTATTAATGAGACTAAGTAAAAATTCAGATAAAAATGCGAAAAAAATAATAAATAAAGATGATATCAAACCTGTTATCCCGTTTTATTCTTTAACAGCTGCAGACATTAAAGGTGCAGAAATAAATTTCAGCCAGTTTGCAGGTAAAAAAATAATTATTGTTAACACAGCATCTGATTGCGGTTATACTGCTCAATACGCCGAGCTCCAGGAATTGTATAATGATTCTGAAGAAAAATTTAATCTGCTGGGTTTTCCTTCAAATGATTTTGCAAACCAGGAAAAGGGAAATGATGAAGCAATTGCAATGTTCTGTAAAAACAATTACAGTATAACATTCCCTTTAATGAAGAAATCGGTAGTAATAAAAAAGGCCGGACAAAATGAAATCTATAAATGGTTAACGGATTCCGGGAAAAACGGGTGGAACAGTCAGCAGCCTGACTGGAATTTCAGTAAATATATTATTAATGAAGAAGGTATATTAACACATTACTTTGGTCCTGCGGTTTCACCTCTCAGTGAAGAAATTAAATTAGCTTTGGGCTAAACGTTTATGTGAAGATTCATATACATTATGAACATATTATCTGCTTAGTTCCGGAGAACTGAAGTACGTGCAATGTTACAGACCGTAACATTGCAACTTGTATATCAGGACTCCAGTCCTGAGAACTCCAGTCCTGAGAACTCCAGTCCTGAGAACTCCAGTCCTGAAAGAATTGCAATTTGTTTTAAATTATTCGTTTAATAAAAAGGAGAATAATATGAGCGGAAAAGTTGAGCCAATCCCCGATGGATTTCATACAATAACACCATACTTTATAGTAAATGGTGGCAGTAAATTTATCGAATTTTTAAAAAAGGCTTTTAATGCCATTGAAAACCATCGTTCGGTAACTCCCGAAGGTAGAATTATGCATGCGCAATTAAAAATAGGAGATTCATATATAATGATGGGCGAATCAACAGGTGAATGGAAACCAATGCCCTGCACAATTTATATGTATGTACCGGAAGTTGATTCTGTTTATGATAAAGCTTTGAAGGCCGGAGCCAAAAAGTTACGTGAGCCGGTAAATGAATTTTACGGTGATAGGATTGGCGGGATAGAAGATGCCTGGGGGAATCAGTGGTGGATCTCCACTCATATTGAAGATGTTTCACCGGAAGAAATGAAAAAACGGGAAGGAGAAATAATGAAAAAAAGACATGATTAGAAAGTCAGGAAAAATTCCTTTTATTCAATCAGCCTGCATTCCATAAATCTGCCTTAAGGTCTGGTAATACATATCACAAACCTCTTAATAAAAACTTTATATCTTAATTTTCCTATTGAAATAAACCGTCATCTATTCTATAATTCAAAGATTTTAATTCAGATCAGTAATTAATATGCAAAGTGAATCAAAAATCCTATTTCATAACAGGGAGGAAGATTCTGCGATTAGGGCGATTTTTGAAGGAACATCTTCGGCAACGGGTGCTGACTTTTTTGCTGCCCTGGTTAAAAATTTGTGTAATATCTTAAATACAAAAGGAGCATGGGTAACAGAATATTTTGAAGAAACACGTTTTCTTCGTGCTCATTCTTTCTGGTATAATGACAGATGGATTAAAAATTTCGGGTACCCGATAGATAATACTCCCTGCCAGGATGTAATTGACGAATCAAAATTTGTACATATAAAGGAAAATGTAGCAGAATTATTTCCCGATGCACCCGACTTGGGGATCAGAGTTGTTAGCTATATGGGAGCGCCTTTACTGAATGTTGATGGAAAAACTTTGGGACTTTTAGGAGTAATTGATGATAAACCGATGCCCGATAAGCCCAACAATGAAGCAATATTTCACATTTTTGCTGCAAGAGCCGCTGCAGAACTGCAAAGACTTAATGCTGAAAAGGAAATTGAAGATAAAGAAAAAAAACTACGCAGGATAGTGAACAGTGCTATGGACGGAATAATTGATCTCGATTATAATTTTGTCATCAGAATGATGAATCCTGCTGCAGAAAAATTGTTTCACTGCGAATTATCAAATGCAGTTGGAAACAATTTCTTAAATCTTCTTTCGGAACAAGGAAAAAATATTTTTAAAAATTCTATCAATGAACTTCAAAAATTGCCGGAAGGTGAAAAATATATCTGGATTACCGATAGCCTGAATATCCGTTGTAAAAACGGAGCAGAGTTTCCGGCCGAAGCAACTATTTCACAGTATGAAGTTAACAATGAAATCTTTTTTACCGTCATACTGAGAAATATTAATGAAAAGCTGGCGGCAGAGAAAAAAATTCAAAACCTTGAATTGGAAACAGAATATTTGAAAGAAGAAATCAAACTGCTGAATGATTTTGATGAGATTATCGGCCAGAGCAAACCGGTTATGAACCTGCTGAAAGAAATAAATCTTGTTGCAAAAACCAATAGTACTGTATTGATCTCGGGTGAAACGGGAACCGGCAAAGAATTAGTAGCAAGAGCAATACACTCTGCAAGCGAAAGGAAGAGCAAACAATTAATTAAAGTTAATTGCTCTGCTATTCCGGCCGCACTTATAGAAAGTGAATTCTTCGGCCATGTCCCGGGTGCTTTTACCGGGGCTACAAAACCGAGGATCGGCCGGTTTCAGATTGCTGACGGAGGTACAATATTCTTAGATGAAATCGGGGATTTACAGTTAGACCTTCAGTCCAAATTATTGCGGGTTTTACAGGAAGGTGAATTTGAACCGGTCGGCAGTTCTGAAACAAAGAAAGTTGATGTAAGGGTAATTGCCGCAACAAACCGTAATCTCAAAGAAGAAGTGAAAGCAGGGAAATTCAGGCAGGATCTTTACTACAGGCTGAATGTATATCCCATTATAGTTCCTCCTTTAAGGGAACGGGGAAATGATATAATAAAACTGGCAAATGAATTTATATTAAGATATTCAAGGAAATTGGGAAAAGAGATTCCGAGACTGACTCACGAATCAATTAAAAGATTAATTTCATATAACTGGCCTGGAAATGTGCGCGAACTTCAAAATGTAATTGAGAGAGCAGTAATTATCTCGAAGAATGATAAAATAATCCTGGATAAAATACTCCCGGATAATTATGACACGAAAAATAACACAGTCAGAGATGCAGAAACTAAAGAAAAAATTTTATCGCAGGAAGAGCTCTTAAATCTGGAAAAAGAAAATATTATCCGCGCATTAAACTCTACCAGCTGGAAAATTTCCGGGAAAGACGGCGCTGCGAGACTTTTAGGATTACCACCGACAACTTTGAATTCAAGATTGAAAGGCTTAGGAATAAAAAAAAATAAAAATACAGTTTATTAAGTATCTATCTTTTTTGACGGGAACTTTAATCTTGTTTCTTAAAATTAGTAATCAAATCATGAATGATAAAATCATACATCATTATCATCGCAGCCAATTATAATTCAAATAAAAACTTATGATCGGTAAATACGTTCTTCACTACAAAATCTTAGAAAAGCTGGGTGAGGGGGGAATGGGAATAGTATATCTTGCCGAGGATACAAAGTTAGAAAGAAAAGTTGCTGTAAAATTTTTACCTCATCAAGTGTCTGTGAATGAAGAAGAAAAAGAAAGATTTAAAATTGAAGCTAAAGCTGCCGCATCATTAAACCATCCCAACATAGCTCAAATTTATTCCATTGAGGAATCAGGTGAAGAAATATTTATAGTAATGGAATATATAGAAGGAAAAGAATTAAAAAATATTATAGAGACGCATAATGATGCGTCTATACAGATGAATGATATTGTTGATTATGCAATTCTGATTGCCGAGGGATTGGAAGCTGCGCATAAAAAAGGAATAATACATCGGGATATAAAATCCTCAAATATAATGGTGACTGATGACGGCAAAGTAAAAATAATGGATTTCGGATTGGCAAAAGTAAAAGGAGGATCGCAGGTAACAAAAATCGGAACTACCATTGGCACAACTGCTTATATGTCGCCTGAACAGGCGAGGGGTGAAAAAGTAGATGACAGAACAGATATCTGGTCATTTGGAGTTGTACTTTATGAAATGCTTACAGGTAAATTACCCTTTGCAGGAGATTATGATCAGGCAATTATATACTCGATATTAAATGAAAAGCAAAAACCGTTTTCAAGTTCCTGGAAGAAATTTCCTGATGGACTGGAACAAATTGTAAACAATTCTCTTGAGAAGAACCCCCATAAAAGATTTAATGACTTTAGTGAAGTATTAACACTTCTTCAAAATATAAAAAACAGTAAAGGAAAAGATGTAATTTCAAATTCAAAGAAAATTAAACGCAGAACAATCATCGCAATTGCTTCAGCCATATTGATAATATTCCTGCTTACAATATTTTTAAAAGACTTCAATTACCCTGATAACAATACCGCTGAATCAAAGAGTAAAACAATAAGGATTGCAGTTCTCCCCTTTAATAATATAAAAAAAGATAAAGAGACAAACTTTCTTGGTTTTGCATTAGCCGATCAAATTATAGGGTCACTTGCATATGTTAATAATATCCTGGTAAGACCTGCAAGTTCAGTCCGGCAGTTTGAAAGTGAACAGGTATCCCCCAAAAAAGCTGGGAATCAATTAAAAGTTGAATATATATTAGACGGCAGCTATTTAAAGAATGCTGACAGAATACGACTAAATCTGGAATTAATAAACATCCGTTTGAATGAAATTGTATGGAGAAATAATTTCGATGTAAAATATGAGAATGCTTTTAAACTGCAGGATTTAGTCTCCAGGAAAGTTATGAGCGGACTTCAAATACAATTTTCCCCGAAAGGGGGAAATAAAAATATACCAAAGAATTCCTTAGTGTATGAATATTATTTAAAATCGATTGAAAATTCCCATACAGTCAAAGATATAAAAGAAAAAGCATTACCTTTACTTAAAAAAGCAGTTTCATTAGATTCGACCTTCGCTCCGTTGTTTGTAGCGCTCGGCGACAACTATATCTCTCTTTCTGATCTTGATCCTACAGAAAAAGGATACAGAAAAGCTGCGGAAACTGCTTATAAGAAAGCATTATTATTGAACAGTAATTTACTTAGTGCATTGAACGGCCTGGCCCGTTTATATATGGACATCGGAAAACATATCGAAGCAGTTAAACTCGTTAGAAGAGTTCTGCAGATTAATCCCAATAATGCCGGAGCCCATTTTGAATTGGGCTATATATTCAGATATACCGGAATGCTGGATTATGCTGTCAAAGAGATGTCAACTGCAATAAAATTAGATCCTGAAAGCTCTCAATTTAAAGATATTGCGCAAACATATTTCTATGTCGGAAAATATAGAGATGCATTAGACGCACTCGGCACTGATCAAAACAATCCTTTCGTTACTTATTGGAGAGGAGAAATCTATATTAGAAAAAATAAAATGGAGCTTGCAAAACAAAATTTAAAACGAACTGCGGAGATTGATTCCGGAGGAATTATCGGCAGTCTGGCTGAAACAGATTTTCAATTTATAAGCGGGAACCCGGGAAAAGCACTTAACATTTTAAATGTCTTGGACAGCGCTCTCGAAAAATCTGATATCTATGATGGTGAAACATATTATATCCTTGCAAATAAATTTCGTATGTTGGGAAATGTCAAAGACTGCATTCGACTCCTGAAAAAATCTGTTGATCATGGATTCTACAACTATCAACTAATGGTTAAGGATTCTCTTTTAGATTATGCAGTTAATAATCTGGAATTTAAGCGGGTCCTTCAAATTGCAAAAAGTGAATCTGAAAAGTTTAAGAATAAATTGATTGAAAATACTTTATTAGATTAATTAGAATGAAATATTCCTATATTTTTTCAATATTGGTTGAGAAAAGTTGAAAGCTGATCTGTCAGCCTGTTTTATTCTCACATCCAGAAATCATTCTTATTAAAAGAGATTAAGCTGTTTTACTAAAATGATTATAAGTAAAAATATTCTTCATTACAAAATACTAAAAAAGCTTGGCGAAGGGGGAATGGGAGTAGTTTACCTTGCCGAAGACCTGAAACTTAAGCGTAAAGTAGCAATTAAATTTTTACCTAACTATATCTCTGCAGATGAAGAAGAGAGGAGACGTTTTGAAATAGAGGCGCAGGCCGCAGCATCATTAAACCAGCCTAATATTGCAACAGTGCATTCAATAGAAGAAGCAGAAGATCCGGAAGGCGGAAAACAAACTTTTATTGTAATGGAATATATAGAAGGAAAAGAATTAAAAGATATAATCAGGCACGGGCATGCAGAGACTGAAAATATTCAGTCCCTGCGGATGAATGATATTATTAATTATGCGATTCAAATAGCAAAAGGATTAGAAACAGCACATAAAAAAGGAATAATTCACAGAGATATAAAATCGTCAAATATAATGATAACCAATGATGGTATTGTGAAGATAATGGATTTCGGTCTGGCTAAGGTCGGTAAGGGTGTTCATCTAACAAAAATCGGAACAACCATAGGCACCGCAGCCTATATGTCGCCCGAACAGGCACGAGGTGAAGAGGTAGACAGTCGAACAGATATCTGGTCATTTGGAGTGGTGCTTTATGAAATGTTAACAGGCGAATTGCCGTTCAAAGGAGATTATGATCAGGCAATTATTTATTCTATTATGAATAATGAACCTGAATCTTTACAAAAATATCTTCCGGAAGTTAGTTCAGGCATTTTAAAGATAATTGATAAAACTTTAGCAAAGGATCCTGAAGACAGATATAAATCAATGCAGGATGTTCTAAATGATCTAAAATCAATAAAAGAAAAAACAGGAAGATTAAAAGTATATTCTGAAGCGCTTACTTTAAAAGAATCTAAAACCAGCCGTAAATCTTATAAAAACAACAGTTCCAATATCTTTTTCCGAAATAAAATATTTCAGATTGGTGCAGGAGTCTTCTTTATTGCAGTTGTTTTTCTTCTGTTTTTTTGGTTTTCAAAATCGAATCTTCCCGGACTGAACCCGGGCAGAAATTTGTCTGTCATTCAACTCCCCGTAGCCGATTTTGATTATGCCGGAATTTCCCCGGATGGTAAAATGCTTGTTTTTCCCGGTTCGGATGTCAATGGTAATTGGGATTTATATCTTATGGATATAAAATCGGGTGAGAGCAGAAAGCTTAATGTAGGATCAAACCCGACTCAGGGCGCAGGATTTTCTCCCGATGGAGGTACTATTAATTTTGATAGAATGAATCCTAAAACAAATATGGAAGAGATCTGCAGAATATCAGTCCTGGGGGGAATCGTCCATGTTATTGTTGATACCGGGATTTGTTTAGGCTGGAATCATAAAGGGAACCGTATATTTTATTTTCGGGGAAAACCCCGGGCACCCAGCAATTCCGGATGGCGCGAGTACTGGAGTGTGAATTCTAATGGTACTCAGCCAAAACTGGAGTTTGTTGATTCCTTAATTAAAGGACTCGACAATGACTTTACATTCTCATTGTCACCGGATGATAAAAAAGCAGCTTTTACCCGGCCGTTTAAAGGAGATTATAATGAAATTATAGTCCGCAATTTAATAACAGGCAAGGAAACTCAACTGACTAATAATCACCGGATAACTGATGATATTGACTGGTTAAACAATGGATATATCATTTACAATTCAAGACACATGGAAAATTCTAATCTTTGGATTATTCCAGAAAACGGCGGTACGACAAGACAGATAACCAATGAAGCATATGATGATTTCGGTATGACATATTCCAGCCAGGCAGACAGGCTCATCTTTCAGCGGAATTCTGAAATCCGTACTTTATGGAAAATAAATACCAACGGTTCCGGAAATACGCAGGTGATACCTGATGAAAATGTCTGGAGTGCAAGTATTAGCCCTGACGGGGAAAAAATTGCAATGGTCATTTTTAATCAGTTTACTCTTGGAAAAGCTCTTGTGCTCAGGGACCTTAAAACCGGTCAGCAGGAAACTCTCGTCCCATATGATACTTTATATAGAGTAGGACCAATATGGTCTCCTTCCGGAGATTATCTTGCATATGCGGAATTTTCCAAAGGACCGAATGTTTCTATACCAAGGATAAAAATTCTTAACCTTTATGAAGGAAATAAACTGTATGATTTTGGATATGGGGCCTTGGTAAAATGGTTAGATGATTCAGTGGCAGTTATTCAAAGAGTTTCAGGCCCGCAAATGCTTGATTATCAAAGACTGGGAGGAAGAGGTAAACCGGGAACAGCAGAAAAGAGTGAAGGAAAATTGTCACACTCAATTAAGATGTTGAATGTAAAAACCGGGAAAGAACAAAAATTTTTCAGAGATTCAAGCAGAGTCGCAATCCCGGTACTTGGCGGAAGCAAAATCATTTATGTAGCTTCTAACCATCCTCATGCTTATATCGTTTCAAAAGAGGAACTTAAAAAAAATCCGCAGGCAAAAGGTGAACTTTTGTTCAGAAAAAGTAAAAATATAAGTGGAATTAGTAATCCCTGCTTTTCAGATAAGTGGATGTATTACCAGACAAATGATGCTGTCTGGCGAATGAATCTTAAAACATTAAATAGTTTTAAGGTATATACAATTAAAAAGGGAGAAGATATTTTACTTCAAAATTGCGGATATAATGATAAATTTATTACATATACAAAACGAGAATCAAAAAAGAATCTAATCAAAATCGATAATCTTTTTGTGAAAAATTAGATTATTTGGAAAATTAAGGTTTCAACATAATAAGCAGATTAAAAAAATTTTGAGAAGGTTCACCACCTTATAATAGTGATATAATGCTTATGGCTATTTCCAATTTGTCCATTTTTAATTTTTAACCGCCCCTGTTACATCAGTTCCATCATCTGTTACCTCTCTGGTAGTTAAACCTTCTTTTATTTATGAAGTTTGTTGCAAATAAAATAATTAAACAAATAAATAAAGGAGGTCTGAAATGAAAAAGTTATTTTCTTTAGCTATAGTATTTGTAATTATAACTCTTGGTTTTTGGAGTTGTAAAGATCAATACAATCCGGTAGGTACTAAACTTACAAAGGATAATCCTTCGAGGTCATTAAATGCTGCAACCTATAAGGAGAATTATTCTCAACAGATAAATTTTACTAAATTCATCCCGTGTGCTGCGGCTGGTACAGGTGAAGATGTGGAATTCAGAGGTTCGCTTCATATACTTTTCAGATACACTATCAATAGTAACGGTATCTATAGTTTGGAGAGTGTACATAATCCGCATGATGTAATTGGAATAGGATTAAGTTCCGGTGAAAAATATGTTGGAACCGGTATAACGCAGTACCATCAGATTACCGGTAAAATTAATGAAGAAAAAACATTTACTGATAATTTCCGTCTTATTGGTCAGGGACCCGATAATGATTTTATTGTGCAGGAAACTGTTCATTATACAATTAATGCAAACGGTAAAATGACAGTAAATTTTGACAATTATACTGAGGAATGTAATTAATTTTTAAAAGACAATAATTAACTTAATAAAATTCAGATGTTTATTGTGATTTTATTTAATAAAGATGCTGTCTCAAATGGCAGCCTCCTTTATTTTTAAATAGTGTTCGGTACTCCTTTATTCCCAAATCAATCAGTTTAGGCTAATTTATATTATGATTTCCGTCTCTCTCACTTTGCGGTATCGGAAGATATTCCCATGTACCGGGTGGAAGGTGCCACTTATTAAATCTTCTTTCATCTACAAGCCGGTTGCCAGAAGGAAATAACTCCTTATCCCTTTCTGTATAAATTATATCAAGATTAACAGGAGAATTCAGATCCTCAATATTATGAGATTCTCTGACTTCATTCACTAATTGTTCCGGGTTACTGCCGAACCCACGCAAAGCTAATTCGGCTCTCATCAAATAATTTTCCTGCCAGCTTATTATCTTTGTTGGAGATGAACTGACAGGATAAGCGGATTGAGAGTAATATATAGTAGTATCCCGGATTACAGTTGTATCTTTGATTCCTGCGGAGTCCTCGATTACAGTCGAGTCTTTAATTACCTGCACTGTATCTAATTTTATCCTTGCAGATTCATTAGGATCAGCATCTATATACTTTTTAAAGCGGTAATCTGCAACCATTTCAAGTAAGTTTTCTTTGCTTGCATTTTGCCAGAAGTTTTTTCCGCTGATTGTATTGAAATCGGCATCGCCACTAACCAGCCCTTGGTCCGCAAAAATTGCGGCGCTGTCATAATCTCCAGAACCGCCTTTGTACAAATATGCTTTTGCAATCATAGAATTCACGTTCCTGATTGTCAGAGAATCATCAGTATATTGCAAAGATTTCTCGAACTTAACTATAGCATAATCATACAAACTGTTAGAGCTAATAAAGGGACCATTATT
The DNA here is from genome assembly GCA_963723205.1 of uncultured Ignavibacteriales bacterium. Classification (GTDB taxonomy): domain Bacteria; phylum Bacteroidota; class Ignavibacteria; order Ignavibacteriales; family Ignavibacteriaceae; genus CAVQBP01. The sequence goes on along the minus strand of CAVRQC010000046.1, from coordinate 16,919 downwards.
TATAGGCGATCCACCTTCTGTCTCAGATATTCCAAAAAATGCCGCATACAAATACCGGGCTAACCCTCCGTAGAAATATCCTGTGAAAAGAGCACGATTCCTCAGAGTAGTGTCATGCACAACAATTGAATTTGCCCTTCTGACCAGGTCATCGGCATAATATCTTAGCTGACCTATTGCCCGATAATCACTAGTCACATGCGTATTGTCCTCCCTGATATTGCCATTATTAATTTCATCAAATTGAGGATCTGTTTCATTGGGAACATTGGGATTGAAAATGAATGCATCTGATAAATCCGCAGCTAGTATGTCTGTTTCAGAATAAGCCGCAGCAGACTGAATCTCAACACCATTTATTAAAAAAGGCAATTGTGACTCATTATTTAATTCAGAGTCTTTTATTTGATCTATCGGAGGATCAACATTAGTAACAAAATTTTTGCAGGAAATAAAAATAAATGTCCAGGATAGAAAGAAGACCTGCAGATAAAATTTTTTCATATTCTGTTTTTCCTATTACAATGAAACGCTTACCCACATATTATAAACTCTGGGGTGTTGCAGGGTATAAAAATCTGTTCCTCTTGCAAGAGACCTGCTTCCAAAAGCATTTAGCTCCACATCAGCTCCGGAATATTTTGTGAATGTCAATACGTTCAGGACTGAAATGCCTACAGTGACATCTTTTAAATAGTTATAGAAGGTGTGTGCTGTTAAATCCCTGAAGCTGTAACTCAAGCTTAATTCTCTTATCTTAAAATATGCGGCATCTTCGATATAATTGCTAGTATAAGTCGGGTCTAATTTTGCTAATTTATTTGCTACAGCAACGTATTCTCGACTGCCGGGTACTAACTGTCCCAGTTGACCTTGCAGGGAATTATATTCAGGATTATTTCCTTCTTGAGTAGCATCCTCTTCAGTGGCGTTCCACATTTTACGGTTTAAAGCCCAATCCGTCAGCAAATAGAAATTAAAATTCCTTAAAAACTTAAATTTAATAGATAAAGAACCAGTGTGATTTGCAATAGGATTTCCGAAATCCTGCCGTTTGTCTGTTTCATTAGGACCGAGGTAGTTACCACTGGCATCAAATTTTGCTCCTGTTACTCCATGTAAATAGAATTCATGTTTTGGAAGCCCTTCTTTTATGGCATTGGCCCATGTATAATTCGGAGCTGTTCCTCCAAGACTTGTAACTTTATTATTCTGATAATTCCAAATTAAGCTGATATCAAGCCCATAATCTTTAGAGCGGATTAAGCTTGCTTGTATTAGAGATTCAAATCCCCAGTTTTTTATTCCACCCATATTGAATGGTACAGGTCTCTCAGTTAAGCCGGTCGATGGAGATTCATAACTATAAAATATTGAATTTATGGCATTTTGTCTGTAATAGGTAAATTCGAGGGAATAATTTTTCAGGAACTCAGCATCAATTCCCGTTTCAAATTCTTTGATTCGTTCAGGTTTAATAGAACTATTCCCTATATTATAAATGACGGCACCAACTTTACCTCCAACATTTTCTGCTCCCCATAAAAGAGGTATTGGCGCAAGATCATCCGGCAACTTTCCGTTTTCTCCGTAGGCCGCACGAAATTTAAATAAGTCAAACAAACCTGAAGGGAACCAGTCATATTTATCAAATCTTAAAGCGAAACTAACCTTTGGATACAATATGCTCGGAGCCTCCGGCCCAATCGAACTAGCATAATCTTCACGCAAACCCAGAGTAAGAAAGTATTGATCCTTAAAGTCAAAATTATGCTCTGTAAAAATGCCCGCTTCTCTGGTGTTGCCGTAAGCCTCCCATCCCGTTTGATCAGAACCAGCTCCAACATTATCGATCAGGTTCGTCTCGAAATTCTGAGATTGTACTCCTGCTTGTCTATCCACATTTTCAAATAATTGGATTCCGATGGTAGATTTTATTTTTAAGTATCTTAATAGATTGAATGAATATTTGCCATTAATTTCATATGTGAATTCATTGTCGATTCCGTTAAAAATGGTCCGCTTACCCTTATTGATAAATAGGAGAGGTATATCCTGAGGATATGTTTGGTCCTGACGGCGTGCACTATTATCAATGCCGCCGCTGAAATAGAATTCCAGGTTACTTAAAGGACTAAATATAAGCTGAACTCCGCCGATGAAAGATTGGATCCTATATTCATCTTTAATCTGGAAGACCGCCGCACTATCAGTAGTTGCGTAGGGTTTCGGCGTCTCTAAGACGTTCAAAAGAATTCCATAAGGAGTTAAAATATCGTTTATTGGTCTTCTATTTTCTGTCATGCTGTACGCCGAAGAAATATTTATAGTTAAATAAGAAGTGGCATATGAGGTCAGATTCGCCCTCAGTGCTTTTCGATCCATGCTGTTGTTGGGAATAATACCATCTTCCTGCCTGTTATCAAAGGAAGCATAATAATTTAACAAGTTTGATCCTCCGGCTAAACTCAGGTTATTCTGGTGTATTAACCCATTTCGAAATACTGCATTCGCAGAATTTGCCGAGAGGAAGTTACTTGTCTTATATATATGAGCCTGGGTGTTCAATCCATAAGAAAACTTATAATTAACTGAGAATTTTCGGGAACCATTGAGATGACCGGTTTTTGTTGTAATAAGCACCACTCCGTTTGAACCACTAGTTCCATACATCGCTGCAGAAGAAGGTCCCTTTAAAAACTGGATCTTCTCAATATTTTCGGGAGATAGAATTGAAAGAGTACTGATCCCCTGCCCCCCAACATTTGGGGCTCCTGTAACTTCATCAGAAAGCACTCTAACACCGTCGACATAAACAACAGGCTGTTCGTCTCCATTTAAACCGCCTCCGCCACGGACGTAAAATCTGAATCCGCTGCCTGCATTTCCAGATGAAGATGTAACCTGAACACCTGATATTTGTCCTTCAACCAGTTGAGATATTGATTGAAAAGAAGATGTTTTCTCTAAACCTGCGGCATCTACTCTTGATACCGATACTTCTGATCTCGATCGTGATGTTTTGGAAGCTAAACCTGTAACGACAACTTCGTCACTTTGAAAAACATCCTCTTCGAGGGAGAAATTCTGTTCTATACTATCGCCTTTTAAGGATATTAGTAAAGTTTGAGATTTGTAGCCGATGTATTGAGCAGTTAAATTAACCATCTTTCCTTTTGCATCTTCTTTAGGTACCGTAAATTCATATTTACCATTATTATCTGCAGCTGAACCAAGATGCAGTGCCGGAATAAAAATATTTGCACCGGGTAATGGATTATCCTGTTTGTCCTTTACAATGCCGGTTATTCTAATACTTTGTTGTCCCCTAACTAAAGAATAACAAAAGAGGATAAGAAGAACTAGTATCAAATTCTTCATAAAGTTATTCCTGAATATTAAGGTTAATTGCCTGCAGGTTTAAATTGTTGCAGGATATTAATTTATTTTAATTTGATATAATATAAAGTCCAGATCTGATTATAGAACTTCGGTGGCTTGATCTTCTAAAAACAATGAATATTAATTAATTGGCTGAGAAATGTATGTGATTAAAGGAACAAATTATCAATGTTAAAAAAAATTAATTTTTAGCAGAATAACAACTTAAGGAGAACTATTCAAAGGTTAAGATCAATATCCCCTTCCCAATCTGTTCTTTTTGTTATTACTTAGTTTGTATTATGCGCCATTACATATTCGCCAACATCATGGAGTTCTTTCATGAATTTGTCTTTATCATAAAGCATTCCATTTAAATAGGTGCTCCATCCACTGGAAAATTTTGCATAGTGCGATGCTTCCTGAATTTCTTCGTCTGTAGCACCGTTTAATTTAGCCATAGCTTTATGGAAGTTTGCACAATACCAGCAATGTAATGCTGATGCCGTGGCAAGTCCCATAAGTTCACGGTATTTCGGCGGTACAGAAGTTTCCTGCAGTTCAAACCGTTTGAATAATCCCCATTCCAGTTCCAGAGTATCATCGGGAATAGATTGAAAAAAACCCGGTACTTTCCCTAGTGTCTCCTTTATTTCATCTATTACTTGTTGTCTGTTCATTATTACCTCCAAGATTATTCGGTTCAAAAAAAATAGTTAAAAAATAAAAGAACAGATTTAGAAAGGTTTTAAGTTTTCGTTATATATAAAATTTATTTTTATAGTTTCAATGCAATTGCCTGATTATCTGTTCTCTGATAGTTAAAAAAAACAAATCGGTGATACTAATCATAAAATGATTTATCCTGTTTTTCATAGAAGATCAGCATTTGACTCTTCCACTCTTGGCCGGCTTTTCTTCTGAATTCAAAAGTGCAGTTACTCTTCCATGGCTGGTTGTTTGATCAAATTCCGGTTTCCTTCCCAATCGGCTAAGCCGATTTATCATCTGGTTATGAGGTCTGTTGATTTATTGTCGCCTAATAATTCAAGTTCTATTTTAAAAATTGCGGCGGCAATAGAATCTTTGCAGATATTGACACCTTTATAAATTTTCAAATTAAAGTATATCAATAATTTAATTATTAAAAGCAAAGCCTTTTTTACAAGTCACTATGTGAAATAGAGTTTTTGATTTTATATCGAATACATAATTTAAGTTTTACAACCGTAATGAAATAATATAAAGGTTTTATTATTCTATTCTGAATGCGCTCTGAATATACTCTGAATACGCTCTGAATGCACATATATTCCGCTACAGGATGCCTAAACCGGTGTTTTATTTTTAATTCCGTTAAGAATCTGAATCAGATGCAATTTATTAATTAAATTCTCCGAAGGGAAATCATATTATGACCGGGAGTATCACTCCCGGACTAAAAGTAAATGGTAATTACCATGAAAGAGTAAAATAAAAGAGGGGGATGCAATGTGCAGTTTCAATCCGGTTTATGGACAAGGAATAACCGTTGCAGCAATTGAAGCAGAAGCACTTGATGAATGTCTTAAAGAAGGTAAGAATAAATTGGCGCAGCGTTTCTTTATGAAAGCAAACAAGCTTATAGATATTCCCTGGGGCTTATCAGCCAATGGCGATCTGATGTTCCCCGAAGTCGAAGGGAAACGCACTCCGATGACGCATTTTATAAACTGGTACATTAACAAACTCCATATTGCGGCACTAAATGATGCTGAAGTATCTGTTGCTTTTTTAAATGTGATCGATATGATTACTCCGCCCGCTAGTATCTTACATCCGCGTATTATTTGGCGGATAATCAAAGGTAATCTTCTGTTAAAACTCTCTAACTAAATCTCATAAATCAAATTACGAGAATTCGTCATTTTACGAGATCCCGTAATATTGAAATTGAATATTGTTGTCAAAATATAATCATAACCTATTATTTAACGCGCTTGTATTCCCTGGCATCATCTATGCGTTACTCTATAATAAAGATTCAATTTGATTTTATAAAACATGAAAAAACAAAAAATATTAAATGGCATAAGTATTAACCGGTTAACTGAAATTATGGATGCTATTGAAAAAAATCCTGACTTGGCAAGATTTCAGTTCCGTGCAAAAAACACATGGATGAACGGCGGGCACAGCCGTTCAATTATAAAGGGCTTTTATGGCGGTAAAAGAGAAGATGATACAAGAAATGAACCTTATATTTTTGAAAATGATCAGCCTTTAATCCTGCTAGGAAGCGATAAGGGTGCTAATCCTTTGGAATATATTTTAAATGCATTGGCTGGATGCATAGCAGACTCTATTATCTATAATGCAGCCGTGAATGGAATTCAAATAGCTGAGTTGGAATCAGAACTGGAAGGAAATTTTAATTTAAGAAATTTATTTATCACGCAAAACAAGTTAGGAGATACAACTGATAATATTAAAGTCAAAATCAGAATAGCAGGAAACAACTTACTGCAAGAACAAAAAGATTTTCTGTGTGATTTAGGTAAAAAATCTTCACCGGCTTATAGAATAATTACTAATGCATTTCCTGTTGAAGTATCAGTCGAAAATGAATTATATGCAGATTGATTTTATAGATAATGGTTGAAATCAGAAACCAGAAGGTATGAAAATGGAAATAATACAAAACCTGAACCAAGATTTATTGCTCAGCAATTAAGAAAACCATCAGGAGAATTTGCCAAAAAAATCGGGGAAAAAATGAATCATATAAATGAAGCACTTTATGACTTTGTGATTGATGCTATGGAATTAAATGACCATGAAAAAATTCTTGAAATAGGATTCGGTACAGGGAAGTTCTTTAACAAGCTGTTTTCAAAAGCAGATAATTTACTAGTAAATGGAATAGACTATTCCAGGGAAATGGTAAATTCAGCAAAAGAACTCAATCAAACTGCTGTATCGTTGGGTAAACTGAATATAAAATTAGGCAACAGCGATAATATATATTTTGAAGATAACTCTTTTGATAAAGTGTTCTGCAATAATGTTATCTATTTCTGGAAAGAACCGCACAGGCACTTAAAAGAAATCTACCGGGTATTGAAACCTGGAGGGAAATTTTATTCCGGATTAAGAACTAGAAAAAGTTCCCTGAATTTCCCTTTTACAAAATATGGCTTTGTTCTTTATGATCTTGCGGACTGGGAATCAATTCTAAAGCAAAATGGATTTTCAAATATAAATGCTAAACAGATTTCAGAATCAATAATTGAAGAAGGCGGGAAACCTATGAAAATTGAATCGATTTGTTGTATAGCTGAAAAGAAGAATACATAGCTTAAAATATTTTGTGGTATATCGTATAATGTTTATATCCCGAACTTTTATATAAACATTGACATTTCTGGGTAAATCTACCCTGGTAATTTAGAAATTTCTTCCCCGGAATAATTAATAAAAATAATTAATAAAAAGGAGGTTCCTATGAAAAGGTTCATATTTTTTCTTTACGGCATCGTTTGTTACCTAATATTTTTTGTAACATTTCTATATGCTGTTGGATTTGTAGGTAATTTTATTGTTCCAAAAACCATTGATAATGGTTTCCAGGGAGGGACAAATCTCGCGTTGCTTATTGATATATTATTGCTGTCTCTCTTTGCTATTCAGCATAGTGTAATGGCCAGGCAGGGATTTAAGAAAATGTGGACAAAATTAATTCCCAGGCAAATTGAGCGGAGTACCTATGTCTTATTTTCAAGTATAGTTCTTATTCTCTTATATGTGTTCTGGCGACCTCTGGAAAGTACAGCCTGGAATGTGCAGAATACATTCGCAGCTTCTTTAATAACCGCAGTTTATTTTGCAGGATGGTTTATTGTCTTAACCGGTACATTCATGATAAATCATTTTAATCTTTTCGGATTGCAGCAGGTATTCAGATATCTTAAACAGCAGGAACAAGCTTCTCCAAAATTTGTCAAACCACTCCTTTACAAAATTGTAAGACATCCTTTAATGCTGGGATTTATTATTGCATTCTGGGCAGCACCACACATGACAATCGGACATCTACTTTTTGCCTTCGCGACCACAGGATATATTCTTGTTGCAATTCAATTTGAAGAACGCGATATGGTTAGAATGCATGGTGATGATTATATAAAATATCAGCATGAAGTTTCACAAATAATCCCAATGCCTCCGAAAAAAGAGATTGAAATTGGAACAGTACAACAAAATTATTCAGGTAAATAATTAATGGGATTTTTATTTATTACTAGAAAGGAGTTAAAAATGCTTTTTCACATTAAGTATAACGTTACACCCGGGCAACGGGATAATGTTCAGCAGAAATTTAAAAAGACAGGTGCATTGCCACCTGACGGAGTTACTATGAAAGGGCGCTGGCATAATGTTGAAGGGAGTAACGGATTCATTATTGCCGAAACTTCCGACATAGAAGCTCTCGGTAAATGGATCCAGGATTGGTCCGATTCTCTTGTGTTTGAAATATCGACGGTCCTTACAGATGAACAAATCTCTAAAATAATTGGTTAATATTTATCATTATTTATCGCTTGTGATTGGCTTTACTATTCAGGTGATTTTTAATGCTTCAAGACTGCCAAAGCAAAACGGCAAAATAATATTATCTAAAGAACGCATGCTTCGATTTGATGAAATTATGTTTTGATATAAAAGTTAACCTCTGAGTACTGCATTTTCAATTAAATTAAGTGAAGGAGATCAACAAATGATCATACAGATTGTTCGATTTAAATCCGGTCTGACGAAAGAGCAGGTTTTAGAGAAATACAATGCCCGTGCTCCCCGCTACAGAGAATTAAAAAGTCTTAAACAAAAATATTATTTAAGATACCCTGAAACAGGTGAGTACGGTGCGGTCTATGTTTGGGAAAAAGAATCCGATTTGAAAGAATTCCGTGAATCCGAACTGGGTCAGACCATTTCTGCATCATACAAAATTCAAGGTGATCCTGAAGTCCTGATAGCAGAAGTGGTCATGACTCTCCATGAACCTGTGTAAAATCCTAATTCTTAATAAAAATAATTATTTGAGACTCTTTTAATTATTGTGATAGATATCATAGAAAAGTGGAGTTGTAATAGTTTAATTAGTTTCATAATTCCTTTAAGGATTTGCAGTTGAAATTATGATTATAAAAATCTATAAAATTTTCGGGATACTTCTTTAATCCTTTGATCTTCAGTTGTACTACAATATCTATCTGGACAAATATTCAGAATAAAGAAACTGAGAAATTAATACATCCGGAATGGAGAATCTTTTTAAATAAAAATAACTAAATATGTTAAATTAAAATGGAGGTGTATTATGGCATTATTCATGGACGTTCACAAAGGTGTTGACGGGTTAACGGCCGAAGCTGTTGCAGATGCTCATAAAAAAGATCTTGAAAAGCAAGGTCAATACGGAGTTAAATATATAAAATACTGGTATAACGAAAAGGATGGTACAGTATTTTGCCTTTCAGAAGCCCCTGATAAAGATGCTGCATTAAGAGTTCACAAAGAGGCTCATGGATTAATTCCCGATGAAATTATTGAAGTGAAGGAAGGCGTATAATTTCTGAATTTTTTGTATACTCGATTTACGGCCCCGGATTTGTCCGGGGCTTTTTTATTGAAATGCAAAGATATAATTGTACCTTTTTATTTATATTAATAATAAAGAGATCCTTTATTATTTATTTTCATCATAGTTTATCCTGGTATTATTAAAAATTAAGGAGAAAATATGCGAAGAGCAGTATTCTTATTTGCTTTTGTTTTAATTGGGATGACATATGTTTCAGCACAGCAGCAATTTGAAAAAGATACAATTTCCACCTCTGAGGGGAATCTTGTAATTACTTTCATCGGTCATGCTTCACTGATATTTAATTATAATAATGTTGTTATTCATATTGATCCTTTCAGCAGGTTAGCAGATTATTCATCTTTGCCGAAGGCGGATCTTATTCTTATTACACATGAACATGGTGACCACTGTGATCCTGCAGCCGTTAAGCAGATTCGCACTGAAAATACTGCTGTTGTTTTAACTGAAGCCTGTACAAGTAAAATACCAGGCGGAATAGTGATGAAAAACGGGGATGTTAAAACTATAAAGGGAATTAAAATAGAAGCTGTCCCGGCTTATAATATTGTTCACAAAAGAGATAACGGGGAACCATTTCATCCAAAAGGAGCCGGCAATGGTTATGTAATTCATTTCGGCGATAAAAAAGTATATGTGGCGGGTGATACTGAAAATATCCCTGAAATGAAAGATTTGAAAAATATAGATATAGCATTCCTGCCGATGAACCTGCCGTATACGATGACTCCTGAAATGGTTGCAGATGCAGCCAGATCATTTATGCCTAAGATACTTTATCCGTATCATTATGGTGAAACGGATGTCTCCGAGATTGTTGATTTAATGAAAGATACTAAAGGTATAGAAGTGCGGATTAGGAAAATGAAATAAATCTTAGTTTATTAATATTTCATTTAATTTTTTAATTCCGTTTTTTATTTCTTCTTTGTTGAAAGCTGTATAACCTAAAAGTAATCCTGGTTCTCTGAAGTATTTTGTCGAATATTCTGATAATGCTCTGACAATAATATTATTTTTTAAAGCTTCCGCTGCAATTTCTTTATCATCATAATCTTTTGGCAGCCACGCTATTATATGCATACCCGAAGGCGAAGGTTGCGCTTTTAAAATTTCATTTTGATCTTTATTTATTTCATTAATTAAAAATTCCTGACGCGCCTTGTACAATAATCTCATTTTTCTAAGATGTCTTGTAAAATATCCGCCCTCTAAAAATTTAGTTAAAACAATCTGTTCGAATATAGGATTTTGCCGGTCTATTAAAGATTTTGCAGTTGCAAATTCTTCGACAATTTCGTGATTCGGTAATACAAGATAACCGACACGTAATCCTGGAAACATAACTTTACTGAATGTACCCAGATAAATAACCCTCTCTTGCTCATCAAGTCCCTGCAAAGACGGCAGCGGATTTCCCCAATATCTGAATTCGCTGTCATAATCATCCTCCAAAATCCAGCAGTTATTTTGATTTGCGTATTCGAGCAGTTTCATTCGCCTTGAAATGCTCATTGTTAATCCAAGTGGAAACTGGCTTGAAGGAGTTGTAAAAATCAAATCCGGTACAGGGTTATTTTTTATTGAATAATTAATGTCTATTCCTTCCTTATCCAACGGTGATGAAAATACTTTAGCCCCCGCAAAAATGAAAGAAGCTCTTATTCCAAAGAATCCCGGATCTTCAAGCCAGACTTTTCTTGATTCGGTATTTTTTTTAAGTAATATCCTTGCGATTAGATCCAAACCTTGCTGTGCACCGTTTACAATTATTATCTGTTCAGCATTGCAGCTAACCGCCCTGTATGTTTTTAAATAAGCAGCAACTGCCTCTCTCAGCGGTCTGTAACCTGCTGCATCTCCATAACCGAAATTCGAATAAAAAGGCTGCGGAATGGACTGATTAATTAACCTCTGCCATGTTTTAATAGGAAAATCTTTAAAAGAAGGGATCCCGTTTTGAAAAGGGATTACATCATCAACTTTTTTATATCGCGATATTATATCTATTGAACCGAATTCTTTGCTTAACTTTTTTGTTACTGATCTGTATTCCCGTTCTTTACTATGGTGTAATTTCTCATCCGGTTCTTTTTTTTCGTCCCGTTTTATGATTTTTTTGCTGGAAGTCCTTGCCCTTAATTCTTTCCAGCGGAAATCAGCATGAAAAAAATTATCGGGAATCTCACTGATAAACGTACCCGAACCTCGTTTCTTATATATATAACCTTCAGCTAATAATTGTTCAAAGGCTAAGTCTACAGTATTTCTGGAAATTTTCAGTGCTGTGGCAAGTGAACGTGTACTTGGTAATTTTTGGTCTGTAGAAAATTTACCTTCAAGTATAGAGTTTCGCAGGTTACTATAAAGTTGTTTGTAGAGAGGTATTTTTAGCGATAAGTTAATTTTTATTGCTACTAGTGGAATTTCTTCAATTTGTCTTGCCATGATTTCCAGTATGAACTGTGGCCGTTTGTACATATTCAAATTGGCACTATAAAATATTAAATACTGGCTCTTTTGTAAAGGATATTTGGTTTATAAATTAAATTATTTCCAGTTATAAAATAAAATTTAATGCATTTTATGTATGTAATGTATTAATATATTCAATAAAGAGGAAGTAAATCTTAAAAGGGAAAAATGTACCCGGATTATAAATGGTATGATTTTAATCATTTAAGAAAATTGGTACTATAAAATATTAAATACCGGTACTTTTTTTTGGATATTGCTCTATTTAGATTCTATTCTGTCAATCCCAAAAAAACACTTTAACTTATGTTAAAAAGAAAATTATTTTCCGCGATTCTTATTTTTTCCTGTATTACCTTAATTTCGCAAACCAGGGAAAACCGGTTTGAAAGATTTACAGAAAATGACGGTTTATCTCAATCCACCGTAAAAACCATTATGCAGGATAATTTCGGATATTTATGGATAGGTACGGGATACGGTCTGGATAAATATGATGGTTATGAGTTTCAGAATTTTCAGCATAGTAAACAGGACAGCCTCTCTATTTCAGACAGTTACATCCGAACAATCTATCAGGATAAAGATAATTCAATCTGGATTGGAACACGAAATGGTTTGAACCGGATAAACTTTTTTGATAATTTAGCTAATGATAAAATATGTTTTCAACACTTCTTATATGATTCATCAAATACTTCCAGCATAAGTAATAATAATATTGAGGCAATTTATCAGGATCATTCTGGCCAAATCTGGATAGGTACAACCCATGGTTTAAATAAACTTGATATTGAAAATACAAAAAAAGAAACTTCATTTAAATTTGTTCGATACTTTAATGATCCCTACAATCCGGAAACAATCAGCAGCAATCGAATAAGTTCTTTAATAGAAGACAATTATGGAAATTTATGGATAGGAACCCTTGGCGGTGGATTGAATAAGTTAAATTTAAAAACAAATAAAATCAGTCATTACTTTAATGAAGGTAGTCCTTCCTATTCCCACTATATAATTACATTATTTGTTGATCATAATGGTACACTTTGGATGGGAACGTATGGAGGCGGATTAATAAAATTTAATCCTGAAAATGAACTTTTTAAGGTTTATAAAAATGATTCCGGTATAAATAGCCTAAGTAATAACCATGTCTTTTCAATAAAAGAAGATAGGGACGGCTTTTTATGGATCGGTACTTTCGGTGGCGGGATAAATAAATTTGATCCTGTTAACGAAATGTTTCATTCCTACAATCATATTGCAACAGAACCAAATAGTCTAAACAGCGACCTTATATATTCAGTATTTATTGACAATTCGAATAATTTATGGGCCGGATCAGATAAGGGCTTAAATAAGCTGGATTTAAAACCGATCAAATTCTTTCACTATAAAAATAGTCCGCATGATAGTAATTCAATTCAGGATAATTTTGTTAATTCCTTAGTTGAAGATCATACCGGCAATTTGTGGATTGCAACAAACAAAGGTCTGGATAAAATTGACCATCTGACAAAAGACTATACACATTACGATTTAAATAAAGGAAAGGGTTCAAACAGGTTTATTTTATCTGATTTATATACAGACAGCAGAGGTAATTTATGGATTGGATCTTTCGGAGACGGTCTATTTAAATTTAACAAAAGCACTCAAAAATTTGAACAGTTCGTACATAATCCAGAAAATTCCAAAAGTATTTTAGATGACAGAATCACTGAAATTTTTGAAATAAATAATGGCTATTTACTGATTGGGACTCATATCGGCATATGTAAAATGAACATCAAAACCGGTGAATTTTTCCCTTACATCTTCGATCTTAATGATTCTCGGATACTTGAAGGGATCGATATTACCAATATATACAAAGATAAAGAAGATATTCTCTGGATAGCCACACGCGAAGGTTTATTCAGCCTTGATTGTAATTCAAGAAAATGGGAAAAATACATTCACAATAATAACGATACAAATAGTATCAGCCCTTCAGATGTTAATTCGGTTATTGAAGATAAAAACGGAATAATATGGATCGGAACCAAATACGGTTTGGATAAATTCGATCGTGCCCAAAGTAGGTTTGTTCATTACACTAAGAAGGACGGTTTACCAAGCAATCTTGTTACAAATATTTTAGCAGATGCTGAAGGTAATTTATGGATTACTGCCGGTAAATATATCTCGAAATTTAGCGGACAGCGTTTCCGGAATTTTGGTGCTAATGACGGAATAAAAGCATTTAGTTTTAATGCTGATGCTAAATTCAAAAGTAAAAGGGGAAAAATCTATTTCGGAGGTGCAAATGGATATATTAAATTTTCTCCTCAATCCATAAAAGACAATCCTTATCCTCCCCAAGTCGTTATAACTAGGTTTAAAAAATATGAGGAAGTAAAAAAATCTTCATTACAATTGTTAAATACGAATGAAATTCATCTCGCCTACGATGACAACTTCTTTTCCTTTGAGTTTGCAGCTCTCGATTTTACCAGACCGGTCGAAAATCAATATGCCTGCAAGCTTGAAGGATTAGAAGATCATTGGAATTATATCGGGACCAGAAATTATGTAAGCTATACAAACCTGGATCCTGGTAAATATATTTTTCGTGTGAAAGCATCAAATAATGATGGTGTATGGAATGATAAAGGGAGAGCTTTAACTATTATTATACCTCCTCCTTTCTGGCAAACCGGCTGGTTCGGTGTTTTAGCCGGTCTGATAATGACCGGGATGATTTTTATGTTATATAAAAAACGAATATATAATCTCGAAAAGGAACGTACAGCTCATGAAGAGTTTTCAAGAAGTTTGATCCGGTCCCAGGAAAATGAAAGAAGAAGGATTGCTTCCGAACTGCATGATAGTCTTGGTCAGAATCTGCTGATTATTAAAAACCGGGCTTTGATGGGAATGAAAGCCAAAACAGACAATATGCAGTGTGAACAATTAAAAGAAATATCATTGGCTGCGTCAACCGCAATTACCGAAGTAAGAAGAACTTCATATGATTTACATCCATATCAGCTGGAAAGACTCGGGTTAACCAAAACCATTAGATCTATTCTAAATAACATTGATAACTCCTGTGAAATAAACTTCAATGAATCACTTGATGATATTGACGGTTTACTTTCAAAAGAGAATGAAATTAATGTATATAGAATTGTACAGGAATGTATTAACAATATAGTTAAACATTCTGAAGCTGATAGTGCTGATGTTAAAATTAAAAAGAATGAAAAAAATATTCGGATTGATATTGTGGATTACGGTAAAGGATTTGACATTAACAGCATTCATGCAGAACATGATCCTGCTAAAGGTTTCGGAATTCGGAACATTTCCCGGAGAGTTAACATTGTTAACGGTACATTAAAAATAAATTCGTCTGTTAATGTTGGTACTTATATTAACATCACTATTCCTCTAGATTAAAATTCTTTTTATTTATTAAAATATTCTGAGCAGTATGAATAATGAACCAAAAATATTAGTTGCCGATGATCACCCGTTAATGATAGATGGGTTAAAGTGGGCGTTAAAAAACGATTTAAACCTGGAAATCACATCTCAGGCTATGGATGGTAAACAGGCGTATAATCTTTTAAAAGAACAAAATTTTGATATTGTAACGCTCGATGTAGAAATGCCTGGGATGAACGGGCTTGAAATAGCACGAAGAATTGTTGAAGAGAAAATCAATACTAAAATAGTTTTTTTAACTATGTACAATGATGAAGATATATTTAATGAAGCGATGGAGCTGGGTGCATATGGATTCTTATTGAAAGAAAATGCAGTAGAAGACATAATTGATTGTGTTAAGGCTGTGAACAGGGGAGAATATTATTTAAGTCCGGAAATTTCTAAATATCTTGTGAAACGTCAAAATAAATTAAAAAAATTAAATCGAACAGAATATACAATTAGTGATCTTACTAAGACCGAAAGATTAAATCTTAAAATTCATTTCGGAAGAAAAAACAACAAAAGAAATTGCTGAGAAACAATTCATTAGTAAGAAGACAGTTGAAAATCATCGTGCAAACATTTCAAAAAAACTTAATCTGCATGGAGCTCACAGTCTTGTGAAATTTGCCATTAGTAACAGAATACTTTTATAGTTCTGCAGTTAGTCAATGGTTTAACTGTACCCCATCCCCTGGACAGATTTTTTATATAATTTAATGTGTACTAAAATTAATTAATTCCTATTTAAATTAAAGTATACTTCAGCTGGTGTTTTGTATCCTAAAGATTGATGACCTCTCTGGTTGTTGTAAAAATAAAAATAATTTTTTAATCCATCCCTGAGTTCTGAAATTGATTGATAGTCTTTCAAGTAAATATCTTCGTATTTCAAACTTCTCCAGAATCTTTCAATGAAAATATTATCCAATGCTCTGCCTTTTGAATCCATGCTCATTTTGATTTCATTAGCTATAACCTTTTCTGTGTAAAGTTTACTAGTAAACTGGCTGCCTTGATCAGTATTAAATATTTCCGGTTTCCCTTGCCTTAAGGCTCTATCTAAAGCTTCTAAACAAAAATATACATCAAGACTATTGGAAAGCTCCCAACTTAATATATATCGACTAAACCAATCTATTACCGCAACCAGGTATACAAAGTTTCTGTATATCGGCAGATAGGTAATATCACTTGACCATACTTGATTTTGGAGCGTTACCTTTACATGCTTCAGTAAATATGGATATACTATATGATCCTTCCCGGATTTACTCAAATTCTTTTTAGGGCTAATTGCTTCTATTCCCATGACTTGCATCAATCTGTAGATCCTTTTATGATTATATTTGCTGCCTTGTTTCCTTAATGCATCAGTTATGCGTCTTACTCCAAAAAATGGATACTTTGTATATATTTTATCTATCCGGCTCATTATCTCAAGTTCTTCTTCCGTTATACCTAACGGAGAATAATAATAACTCGAGCGGGGCAAATTTATCAAAGAACATTGTCTCTGGACTGTTAAAAGGAAATTATCAGGTTCTATATATTCTCTTTTTTCTTCAAGTGATAGAATTAAATTTTTTTTTAAGCCACTCCAGTTCTACTTGCTGTTTTCCTATTTGTTTATAAAGCTGGTCTATCAGCTCTGAATTAGCTTCTGTCTTTGGACCTCGTTTGCTATTAAATATCTCTGGTAGACCTTCAAGTACTTCTTTCTTCCAGTTGCCTATTGCATTTGGGTGTACCTTAAACTCTTTTCCCAATTCATTTAGGCTTTTGTATCCTTTTATTGCTTCCAAGGCTACTTTTGCTTTGAATTCATTACTGAAGGTTTTTCTTATTCTTGTCATTTTTGTGGCTCCTTATTTATATATTTATTTTATAAATAGCCACATTAAATTATCCTATTTTTTTGTCCAGTTTTTGGGGTACA
>CAVRQC010000045.1:0-18693 GCA_963723205.1 uncultured Ignavibacteriales bacterium | reverse complement strand
AAAATAAAAAAATGAATCTAACATTACTCGTAACCAAGAATTGCAATGCTTGTCAAAGAGTTGAAATCCAGCTAAAGAAATTTATTGAGAAATTTAATATAGAACTATTAATAATGGATATAAATGATTTTAATCGGCCGGGTATTGCAATTGTTCCTGCATTATTAATAGGCGATGAACTATTTTCTTATGGTGATGTGAATGAGCACAAGCTGTTAAAAAAATTAACTCAATAATAAGGTTCGATCTTTATCGCGTAGCTTCCCTGCCAAATTTCAAAAACGATTATATTAAGTCTGATAAATAGGTATGATATATTTGTCTCCGGAAAAAATTAAGTGTGAATCAATTCCTATAGACTTATATACATTTTTAGGAATACCTAAATCCCCTAAATAAAGCTTGCCTGTTTTTTCTTTAATACATCCGGTTTTGGGTAAAGCTAGAGTTAATGTACAAAAAGGCTTTATGCTAATTCCGAAATCTTCTCCGGTATTAGCATCAACTCCACTTGGAACATCTAACGAAATAATTTTAGAATCTTGTTGATTTGCCCAATCTATTATTATTTCATAATTAGCTTTAAGTTTTCCCTTCAGATTATAGCCTATTAAAGCATCAATTATAATTTCATATTTTCGATACTTTGCGTCTTCAAACGAAATAACATCACCTTCAGCAGCTTTAAAAATATTTGTTTGTAACTGGGGGATGTCAGTAATTTTATCTTCTGCAAAGGTAGCACTTACATTATAACCGTGGTTTTTAAGATGTCTTGCTGCACAAATACCTCCCCCACCATTATTTCCTTTTCCTGCTAAAACCAGAATATTGCTTTTCCTATTATTTAGAAGAGCTAAGGTTAATTCTGTAAGATCTCTTCCTGCATTTTCCATCATTTGAAATAAATTTGGCCCGGTTTCCTTAATTGCGATTCTATCAATTTCAATCATTTTTTCCCGGGTTACTGCGGGAATTTTAATACCTGTTTCAGTTTCAAAATATTTAATTGCTTCAATCACTATCAAATATTAAGATTTATGCAGTTTCTTTTAATTGATTATTAAGTTTCTTGATAGATGAAAATATACTTAAATCTACTGACCTTAAACAGTTACTGATTATTTAACCTCCAGTAGCAAATCCGGGGTAAAGCGTCATTCCACCATCAATGTAGATGCTGGAACCATTAATATAATCTGCCTGATCTGATGCCAGCCATGCAGCCGCTCTTCCTATATCTTCAATCTCACCAATTCTCCTATAAGGTATTAATTTCATTAATTCATTATAAGCTTCTTCAGTATCCCAGGCTTTAGTATTAATAGGTGTTCTAACTGCTCCCGGAGATATGCTGTTTACCCTTATTCTATAAGGCGCCACTTCCTGGGCGATACTTTTCATTAGCATCATTATCCCTCCCTTTGATGCAGCATAATTTACGTGACCAGCCCAGGGGATTATCTCATGTACTGAGCTGATATGGATTATTTTCCCGGCTGCTACAGAAATCTCTTGTCTAATACCTCTTCTTTTAAATTCCTTCACAGCTTCACGTGCACATAAAAATTGACCGGTAAGATTAACACTAATTACTTTATTCCATTGTGCTAAAGTCATTTCATCAAAAGGAGCATCTTGTTGAAGTCCTGCGTTATTTATTAATATATCGATAGTACCGTATTTGTCAAAAGCAGTTTTAAACATGGTGATGACTTCTTCCTCATTACTTACATCGGCTTTATAAGCAAAAGAGTTAGCGCCAATTTTTTTTATTTTTTCAGTAAGCTCCGTTGCTGATTCCTCATTAGATACATAGTTTATAACAATATCAGCTCCTGCTTTAGCTAATTCTAAAACTATCCCGTTTCCGATGCCGGAATTTCCGCCGGTAACAAGTGCTTTTTGCCCCTGCAATAATTTTGGGACTTCACATTTGGGTAATTTTACTTCAGGCAAATTTTTAATTTCATTTATATTCATCTTATCCTCTTAAATTATATATCCTTGTATTGCAATAATTTTGCAATCAATCCTGTCCATCCGGTCTGATGTGAAGCTCCAAGCCCCCTGCCATCATCTCCGTGGAAATATTCATTAAACAAAAGATAATCTTTGAAATGAGGATCGGTTTGAAATTTATTAATAGTCCCGAAGATAGGACGTTTATCCTCTTTGCTTTTAACAAATATCTTTTTCAACCTGAGCGTCAGTTCTTCAGAACTCTCTTTAAGTGTATAATATTTTCCTGAATTTGTCGGGTACTCTACCTTGAAATCATCTCCGTAATAATGATGAAATCTTTGGAGTGACTCGATTATTAGGAAGTTCATAGGGAACCAGATAGGTCCGCGCCAGTTCGAATTGCCGCCGAATAAACCTGTCTCAGATTCAGCCGGTTCATAATTTATAGTAAAAGTATTACCGTCACTCTTAAATATATATGGATTTTTTTGATGGTATTTCGATAGTGCACGGATCCCGTAATCTGAGAGAAATTCAGATTCATCAAGCATTCTTTTTAATATTCTTTTCAAGCGATGACCACGTAATAACGAGAATAGCCTTCTCTCTCCCTTTCCTTTTACATTCCATCTTGATACGAGATTGGAAAGATCCGTTCTGTAGTTTAAAAACCAATCCATTCTTTCTGCAAACTCAGGGCAATTTTCAATAATCTCTGGTTCAATTACTTCAACAGCAAACAGTGGAATCAGACCTACCATTGAATGTATCTTTATTCTGCTGCACCTGTTATGTGTATTAAGTATATCATAATAAAACTCATCATCTTCATCCCAAAGATTTATTCCTTCTCCGCCGATATTTGTCATGGCTCCGGCTATATATAAAAAATGCTCTAAAAATTTTGTTGCTAAATCTTGGTATATAGGATTCTCCTTTGATAGTTCTAATGAAATTCTCAACATATTCAGGGAAAACATTGCCATCCATGCAGTTCCATCGGCCTGCTCAAGATATTCACCGGGTCTTAATCCCGTACTGCGATCAAAAACACCGATATTATCTAATCCCAGGAAACCACCCTGGAAAATATTTCTGTCATCTTTATCCTTTCTGTTTACCCACCAGGTGAAATTCAAAAGCATTTTATGGAAAACTGATTCTAGAAATGGTATATCTCCTTTTCCATTTTTATTTTTTTGATCGATCTTATAAACACGAAATGCAGCCCGGGCATGTACAGGCGGGTTAACATCTGAAAAGTTCCATTCGTATGCCGGCAGTTGACCATTTGGGTGCATATACCATTCACGGGTCAGGAGAACAAGCTGTTTCTTTGCAAATTCTGAATCAATCATTGCCAGGGAAATACAGTGAAATGCTAAATCCCATGAAGCATACCAGGGATATTCCCATTTATCCGGCATGGAAATTATATCCGCATTATTTAAATGGAACCAGGTACTATTTCTCCCGTTAAGTCTTTCTTTAGGTGGAACAGGTTGTCTTGGATCTCCTTTTAACCATTTCGGAATATCGTAAAAATAAAATTGCTTATTCCACAGCATTCCGGCAAAAGCTTGTCTTTGTATATTTCTTTCATCTTCATTTGACAGACTATATTGAAGTTCTGAATAGAATTCATTTGCTTCCTTAATTCTAGTTTCAAATATTTTATCAAAATCTTCAAAGGCGTTTTTTAAAGAAGATTTTGTTAATCTTAATCTAATTGTTTTTGGCTGTGAATTTGAAACTGTAATTTTATAATTTGCTGCTGCTTTGGTACCGAATTTTTGCGGATTAATTACATCTTTTTTACCATTTACTATATAATCATTTATCCCGTCTTTGAAATATCCTTCCGGATTTTCCGCTCCGTATAATTTATTAACGTTAGTTTCATTTTCGCAGAAAAGAAAATTGCAGTTTTTCTCACAATAAAGATTGTAGTCCCCTAAACCCTTATGTTCGGCAAGAATTACATGATCGTGATTAACAGATATTCTAGGTTTGTAGTCATTATAATCCCATGCCCAGGTGTTTCGGAACCAAATTTGCGGTACAACGTTAATTTCTGCTTCATCTGCACACCTGTTATTAACTGTTATTCTGATTAAAATATCATCCGCTTCATTTTTACAATATTCGATAAAAATATCAAAGTATTTATCTTTATCAAAAATCCCTGTATCGATTAACTCATATTCCGGATCAAGTTTTCCTCTCCTCTTATTTCCGTCTATTATTTTTTTATAAGGATATTCATCCTGAGGATATTTATAAAGCATTTTCATGTAAGAATGAGTAGGGGTATTATCGAGATAGTAATAATATTCTTTAACATCCTCTCCGTGATTTCCTTCTTTTCCGGTCAATCCGAAGTATCTCTCTTTCAGTATCGGATCTCTTCCGTTCCAAAAACTTAATGCGAAACATAGAATTTGTTTATCATTACTGATGCCGCCGATTCCTTCCTCACCTCATCTATATGCTTTACTCCGCGCACCATCATGTGAAATATATTCCCATGCATCTCCGTTTTGGCTGTAATCTTCACGTACAGTTCCCCATTGTCTATCTGTTAAATATGGTCCCCATTTTTTCCAGTTATTTTTTAAGGCAGATTTATTTATCCTTAGTCTTTCTTCTGAGTTCATGATTAACAACTTTTATAATGATGTAATTATATCAAATATTATTTTTTATTTTATTTATGGTCGCTGCAGAATATACTGAAACTGAAAAGGGAACAAAAAATGTCATAATTAATTTAAAGAAGTCTATTCCATGAAGATCAACATTCATTATAGGATTCCATTGATTAATTAAATTTAGAATTATACCGACAAATATTGCAGTTCTCAAATGTTTGAAAAAATTTCTGCCGTCGATTATTTGGTCTAGTAATTCTTTCATACTTTATTTATTCAATATGTTACAAGTTCAGGCTCTAAGGCTTGTGCATGTTCAATATTCCATTCACCTTTCAGCAGCCTGTGAATATAACAATTGTCCGCCTGTTTCAATAATTCTTCTCTTTGTGAATCATCTATTTCACCTTCAATCTTAATATCAATTTTTACATTTGTTTTTAAACCGTTTATTTCTTTTCTGACTTCCTGTGTAAGAATCGCTTCCACGTTTCTAATTTCCCATCCGTTCTTTCTGGCAATATATCTAACAGTTGCAACTTTACACATTGCCAGCCCGGATAATACTAATTCTGATGGGGCAAGACCAAGATCTGTACCGTTTGAACTAAGCGGTTCATCTCCTATAATTGTGTGTTTACCATTAGTGATTATACTTTGGTAGCCTTCCGGAAGGTTTTTTATTCTAATTTGTGTTGCCATATTTTCCTCTTTTTAAGTAATGTTATTTAATTTGAACAATGGTAATATAATCTGGTGGCTCATGATGTTCTGTCAACTTTTCGACAGTTTGGATTTATTTTCCTTTATTTTAATATATTGTTTAACAGGTCAATATTTCCCTTTTATTCTTTCTTTGCCCGGAAGAATTTCTAAGCAGGTTGTCCACCATCCGGTCACTATTGTTTCTATAAATTCTTTAGGGAGTAATTCCAGATTCATTTCAAAAGCAAGCTTCTCATAATCATAACTTACCTTTCTATATTCAACTTCTAAATCATTTTCGTTTATCTTTAAAATTGTGTAGCCTACTTGCGTAGTTCCGTCATTCTCAGGTCTCCCGATTACTCCCACATTGATATAATGCCTACCATCCCCTAATTTTCTATCCCAATGGATTCCGGTGTGTGTAGAACAAATTATATCTGCATTAAAATCTTTACAAAGTTTTTCTAGAAAATGTGTTGGAGTAGTAGTTTCCCAAAGGAATTCATTTACTGTCCTGGGTGAACCGTGGCAGAGAAGTATATTTTTATTATCTATTTTTATTCTTATTTCGGAAGGCTGCCCCTTCATCCATCTTTTATTTTCTTCACTGGTTTTAGTATAGGTATAATCATAACTTAATCTGGCATAATAATTATCTCTTGGATCTGTATACCCGCACTGACAGTCATTTAATCCGTTGCCTATAGAATTATCATAATTTCCTTTTAAAACCGGGATATTATTTTCTTTTAAGACAGGAAATACTTTGTCTGGATTAGGTCCAAATGCTCCAAGATCACCCAGGCAATATATTCCCTCGACTTTTTCGTTTTCAGCATCTTTTATTACCTCTTCTAATGCTAAATAATTGCTGTAAACACCTCCAAATAATGCTATTTTTTTATACATCTCTTTTCACCGAAGAAAAATTTGAACAAATTGTTCCATATAAATAACATGTATAGCAGGCTTGATGTTTCAGTTCATAATTTTTTTTTGCTTCTTTTAACGTATCACCTAATCTTGCATCTTGTTCATTTAATAAAATAGGACATGCAAAAACTCCTTTATTTGTAACTAGCCTGCTGTTTGAACAAATTAATTGGCTTACATCGTAATCCTGTAGCATTTCTTCATATACATATTCATATTTATCATATCCCCGTGTACGCAATGCTTCCTGACCGATCTTTATGGAAGGTAGTATTTTAATTCTTGGCTTGCAATATCCGCTTTCTTTTAACATTTTAGTAAAATTTTTAATTACTATATCTTCCTCGGAATCTTCCCATGTTTTGGTTATGGTAACTATTGGAAGGAAGTCTGCTTCATATAACACCTTTAATCCCTTCATTGCTTTTTGAAAAATACCCCTTCCTCTGATGTTATCATTCATGTTTTCAGTATATCCGTCAAGACTGATTCTGAACTCTAATGTATAAATTGAAGTTAATGATATTTCTTTCAACTGTTGTGCAGTATTCTCTTTTATTAGCATACCGTTTGAAAGTACTGTCGCTGGTCCAAATTGAAGTGTATATTTCAGTATTTGAATTATTTCTTTATTAGCAAACGGCTCACCTCCGGTAAAATAAAATTCCTTTAATCCCATTTTAACTGCTTCCATAATATAAGTTTCACATTCTTTTAAAGACATAAATCCGAAACTACGGTTTGTAGGACTTGAATTATTAAAGCAATGCTTGCAGGCAATATTGCAGATTGTTCCGCTTACCTGGAACCACAGGTTATCTAAATTTTCTAAATATATTTTGGGGTGCTTTTCAATCATTTTATTTTCCGTCTAAAGGAATTGATTTCCACAAAACCTGCTAAGGCAGCTTTTCTTTTTTTAAAGCTAATACAGGTATTAAGTAAAATATTAAAATAAGTGCTGATGCATAAATATTTATTGATAATAAATCCGCATATTTGCCTTCGCTTATGTACAATGATTTCGGCAGAAGCCCGAAAGTAAATATTATACCGGCAGCAACTCCTGTCCATAGTGCTAAATGAAATGAAATTTTTGGTGCAGGTAAATTCCAGAAAATAAATATTGGCGCTAAACCGAGTACCATTGTACCGCTAATTGTGGTTGCTGATAAAATTTGAGGAGAAAAAAATAATGGTATTGTTCCTGTAACAGCAGCAATGATCATTATTATTCTTCCTTTGGTAACAGTTGCAAATTCTTTTTTCCCTATATCTATAACCACCATTTTTGATACCGAAGCAAATGTTGAATCTACTGTAGAGGATGCTGAAGTAATCATTATAAAGTTCATTACTATAGTTGTAAAAACTCCCAGCGATTTTGAAACTTCAACTGCTGCTTGTCCTTTTAATCCCGCCATCTGAGCATAAATTCCTACAAAGCTAAAAAGTAATATTGCCAGGAAGCCTATTATGGTAGCTGCTATAAAACTTTTTAAAGTGGTTCTTTCATCGGTTATAAATCCTCTGTCCGTTAAAACCGGGTCGTGAAACGGATAACTAAATATTTGAATCAATGCTACCAGTAAAAGATTAACTCCGTTTGAAAGAGTCCATTTCCCTGTTGAAATAAAATTTGTAATAGTTCCACCCTTGGGGATAATTAAATACAATACTATTATTAGTAAAACAGCAAATAAAGCCATCTGTAACAGGTCGGTAATTAGCGAGCTTCTTAATCCGCCTTTTAAAGCATATACTAGTGTCAATGCGGTAAAAACTACTATTGCTGAAATATATTGTACTGTTCCTGGTGAACCGAAATAAGTTCCGATAACTTCAGTATTGGACCATACTTCA
Source organism: uncultured Ignavibacteriales bacterium (assembly GCA_963723205.1). Taxonomy (GTDB): domain Bacteria; phylum Bacteroidota; class Ignavibacteria; order Ignavibacteriales; family Ignavibacteriaceae; genus CAVQBP01. The sequence goes on along the minus strand of CAVRQC010000045.1, from coordinate 10,573 downwards.
TTAAGCAGCCTGATTGCAATAACAATTGTGAAAAGTTTGACAGCTGTCTTTCCAAATTTTTTATCAATGAATTCATGTATGCTATTAATCTTCAGTTTAGTTCTCATCTTATATATTATGATTCCTGCAACAAGAAAGGAAAAATAATATGCTGCATATGCAGTACCGCCTACTATCCCGAAGCTTAAACCAAGATTTGCAGCATTGGTAATTGATTTAGCAAATATCCAGGTTATAACCATGCTGAAGGTCAACATAATGAATCCCGGTTTTTTGGCTTTTTTTGATGTACCTTTATAAAATCCTTTGTTTTCTTTTACAAAGGGTGTCATCGCTATAAGTACAAAAGAAAAAATAAGAAGTACTATCCATTGCCATGTTAAAATTGACATAAAGGTCCTCTTAAAATGCTATTTGAATCGTTGTTAAAATTAGTAGTGAATTATCTTCACCATCATGTTGTCCCGCTAATTCTGATTTCTGGTTTGTCTTCTCATATATCAAATTGAGCTGGAGATTGAAAATATCATTTGCATACCAGTTCGAGCCAAGTATATAGCTATTTAAAACAGTAGGTCCGGAAAAATTCGAAATCGTTTCATTATATCCGGCTGTTTCAAATCTTCCTATTACTTGTACCCCTTTACTTTTATTTCCGGTTAAAAAATATCCTATTTCAAAGTATCCGCCGGCGAATTTTTTTATTTCATTTAAAGAAGATAATTTGTCATTAAAATTATATTGAAAAAATTCGCTTCTGAGTAATAAACGATCTCTTTCATACCAAATATTTCCAAGATAACCTATTCGTTCTCCATACACATTGGTTGTATTGAAACTCGCAAAGGTATGATCCAAAAGACTAAGTTTTTGCTCTTCTTCTTTTGTATAATCAATGCTGCCACCGAACCCAAAGTTGGATGAGTACTTATATTCGAGCCTTCCTGTTAACTCTTTACTATTATTATTATCCTTGATGTTCTGTGCTGCTGTCCCGTTTCCATTCGTAATACTTAAATAATATCCTAAGTTCGAATTGATTCCGTAAAACATTATACCATATTGCGCATCGAGTGCCGGTAAAAGAAACAATGAATTTAATCCGGAATATCTTTCAATTGTAGTTAAACTCCTTGTAGAACGGTTATTTTCAGGTGAGAATGGATTTATAAATTTTCCAGCCAAAAGATAATTTGAAGAAAATATTTTGGCTCGAACCTGTGCTAGAACCATCTCGGTTCGCTTTCCCGCCGCATCAAATTCAAAAAACAAATCATATTTGTTCAAATAATTAAATCCTAAATCAATTCGTTCTCTGTGAACATAGAATGAGTTGTTTATATTGTCATTCTCTTTTGTATTTTGATAATTGTATGTAGTGTTTATATATCCTGAAAAAAGAAAATACCAATCGTTATTTATCGATGTTATATGAAGCCCGTTTCCGGGCTTGTAATTGATAATTTGTCCGTAATTCATTTTAGTTGCGGCTAAAACCAATACTATAATTCCTATCAGTTGGTTTTTATACATTAATTTTCCTTTTCAATTATTATATAATTCAATTATCTGGTAGCTGGTTTCTCTATGTATATTTTCTTTTTTTCAGAATTATATACTTTACTTAATACAATTCCGTAAAGTAAATACCCCATTAGGCTTGCAGTAGCGTCTAATATTGAGCCGGAGAAAAGACCTGCAATAACTCCCATTTCATTAATTGCACTCATCATGTAAACAATGTCATTGCTATTGTCGCGGCTACCCTGACAAGACTGCTGATTTTAAATTAAAATTGTTTTTCATTTTCGTATTCCTTTATTTTGATTTTTAATTTCACTGGTAAACTTACTCTTAGAAAGTCATTGGAACTGTCAATATTTTGACAAAATCTCTTTTATTAATTAAGTCTTGTGTTTTTGTTTAAATCAAAAATATTCCGAAGCGTAGGCTTTTTATATTAGGTTAAATTGTAATGATAGGAATTGTGAAATGAATCCTGGTTGACAGACAGAATTACACTTTAATATTAAATATTTTTCATGCAATTACTTTATATATGTCTTTGCTGCAGTAAGTAGGAGTTCTCTCTTTATTCTTATTTTATAATCCGGATTTACATATTCAAATTGGATTATTCCGTTTTTAACAATAAATACAGAGGGAACGGGTAATATGCGATGCTTCTCGCCGGATGCTTCTTCTAAATCTATGTTGTGGCTTTTTAATTTTTTATAATATTCATTGGATACTCTGAAAGCTATACCAAATGCTTTTGATGCATAAGCTTTACTGTCTGAATATAGAGAATATTTCATCTCATATTTTTCAAGGCTCTCTTTCAATTTTGCCGGTATATCCATGCTTATTGCAATAATCTGATATCCTAAATTTATTAAAGTGTCTTCAATCGTTACCAATTGAGACATTTGCATATTGCAATATGGACACCATCCGCCTCTATAGAAAATTATAATCGAAGGTCGCACTCCAATAATAGTTGAAAGTGTTTTTGAATCTCCATTCAAATTAACTATTGATGTTTCGGGAATTTTCTCGCCCACTTTTAAGGGACATACATCTTCTGCTGAATTGTAAATCTTACCTGGTTCGCTGTTTTGTGAAAACATCTGAATATTAAATAAAATTGATAAGAATAATATTAGGTTCATAAAGACTCCAAACTATTTCTGTTCTCTTTGAGCACATACTTTTTATCTTTAGAAAGACTTGAAAAAATTATAAATAAGATTTTTACCGAAGCCTTAATTGCTCCTCCTAATGAACCTGAGATTTTCGATCTTCCTATTCTACTTCTATAATTTACTGGTATTTCCATTATTCTTAAATTTTGTTTGGCAGCTTTTATCTGCATTTCAACTGTCCATCCATAGTTTTTATCTTTCATATTCAGTCTTTTCAAAGATGAATATTTAATCGCACGGAACGGTCCCAGATCTGTATATTTATATTCCCACAAAAATTTTATTAAAAGAGAAGCAATCCAATTACCTAAAATAGCTTGTGGTAATAAAGCCTTATGTTTCTTTCTTGTAATCATTCTCGAACCAATTACTAATTCATAATTATATTTTAATATTGGTTCTAATAATAAATTCATTTCTCCGGGGTAATCACTATAATCGGCATCTATAAAAACTATAATATCAAAATTATTCGTATCAGCATATTCTATTCCTTTTAAACATGCTGCTCCATAACCTCTATTAAATTCTTTAATCACTATAGCCCCGGCTTCCCATGCCTTTAAAGTTGTATTATCAATCGATCCGTTATCCACAACCACTATTTCGTCAGCAAATTCAGGAATTTCGCTGATAACTTTTTTAATTGATTCCTCTTCATTAAGAGCTGGAATTATTACAAGAATTCTTTGTTTATCTATCATTTTAATTTATTATAGATTTATAATAGAGTTCCATTTCTCTTTTTATTTTTGATTCCTCTTCATTTTGCAGCCATTCATTTAAATCAGATTCGGTATCAATATCCTGAAGTATAATTAAAGATTCATATTCAAGTTTTAGTTTATTTATTTTTTGAAGTGTCCTTTGATAGACCATATTATTGCTATATTCAATGCCTTCAAAAATCTCTCTATAAAAATTTCTCATTCCTAGCAGATAATAACCTCCGTCTTTTGATGGACCTATTACAATATCTTTTTTATCCAGCTTCCTGATTGCTTCTGAAATATTTTTAGAATTTAATCCCGGTATATCCGTTCCCATAATTATTGCCTTATTGGCTCCAAATGAAAAAACGTTTTCAAATGCATTTTTCATTCTTTCCCCTAAATCATTACCGTTCTGCGATAAATAATTGAATTCTTTCCCCAGCCAATTTTCAAATCTTTCCGAATTATTCTCACCTGAATAAAAGATATAAATTTTCACATTCTCTATTTTTTTTATTTCTTCAATAATATTAGATGATATCAATTTATAAATTTCTTTTGCATAATAATCGCCAATAACGGTAGCCAGTCTTGTTTTTACTTTCCCCTCGTCCGGGTATTTCAAAAAAATTATTAAAGATGTCTGGATACTCTTCATAATAAAAATTTATTCTGTTTTATATAAAAATAACACATAGAATACTTATTAACTGTCGCTTATTTGACAGAACAATATTTCGATTTTTAGAATTTAATTTGAATACTTATCTGCGTTATTTACAAAACTGTCAAATTTTTTACAGTTAAATTCTCGTGGAAGCTGTATCATTAAATTGTAGAAAAAATAATTTGTAAAAAAAGCTGAGGATAAAATGGCTAAGATAGCATTAATTGTATTTGCAGATACTGAATCACATGAAGTTCTAGGAAGAGTTGTAAATGCATTTGAAACTGCAAAAGAAGGCAAAGAGTTCGATGACGATATAAAGATAGTTTTTGATGGTGCGGGTACCCGTTGGATTCCGGAGCTGTCGAATAAAAATCACAAAATACACCTGCTTTATGAATCCGTTAAAGATAAAGTTGAAGGGGCTTGTGAGTATTGTGCTAATGCCTTCGGTGTTAAAGAGGAACTAAAAAAACTCAATATCCCGCTGCTGAATGAATATGACAAACATCCGAGTATCCGTCACAACATAGAAGAAGGATATAATGTTGTCACTTTTTAATAAACATGCCGGGCTGTCTTTTTTATTGCACGCTTTCTAAAGGAAAATTATGTCTGAAATAAAATACTCCGTCATAGTGATTGCATACAATGAAGAGGACAGGATTCGTGCCTGTATTAATAGTATCAGGCTTGCAGGGCGTAATGTTCAAATAATCTTATCTGATGGTGGTAGTACTGATTCAACAATAAAAATTGCCCTTGAAGAAAATATAGAAATTATCTCTTCAAAACCGGGCAGGGGTATTCAATGCAATATTGGTGCACAATCTGCAAGTGGAAATGTATTACTTTTTCTTCATTCGGATACTACTCTTCCCGGTAATGCTTTCAAGCTTCTGGCTAAATATTTTATCAATGATGATATAAAAATTGGGACATTTCGGCTTGCATTCGATAAGAAGAATCCTATTCTGTCCTGGTATACAAAATTTACCTCTATTGATTCTATTTTTACCCGCTTTGGAGATCAATGTATTGTAATAAGAAAAGATTTTTTTGATCAGCTGGGCGGGTTTAAAAACTGGGTGTTGTATGAGGATGTTGATTTATTAAGAAGAGCTAGAAAGATGTCAAAAATATATTCTTTCCCTTTATCTGTAGTAACATCTTCAAGGAGGTTTGAAGAAAAAGGTATAATCAAACAGCAATTGACAAATGCTTGGCATATTCTACAGTTTTTTGCCGGTAAGTCCCCCGATGATTTAGCAGTAAAATATCGCAGTCTTCGCCAACAGTATAATAAAATAAACACGGAGGCTCTCAATAATAGAATTAATAATCGTTTATACTAACAGGAAGAAATTAAATCATGGAGAAAAACATAGCCATATTCTTTATATTAATTTCATCTTTAATATACCCGCAGCAGATTAATTATGTTTACGATAATCTCCTCAGGAAATATGTTAAAGATGGTTTGGTCGATTATGCACAATTAAAAAATGATAATGAGTTCCGGATATATCTGGATTCATTGTCTGAGACTAATCCGGATTCATTTAATAGCGTGCGTCAAAAACTTTCATTCTGGATAAATGCATATAACGCATTTACATTAAAGATAATTGTGGACAACTACCCTATTAGCAGCATTAACTGATTTAAACTGGGGGGGAATGATAATTTCTCAGATTCTCGGGAAAACAATCTGGGATAAAAAGTTTATTACAATTAACAAAACCCAATATTCACTAAATGATATCGAGCATGGAATTAGTAGAAAGAATTTTAAAGATCCGCGCGTCCATTTTGCTCTTGTATGCGCATCATTAAGCTGTCCTGTTTTAAGATCCGAAGCTTACACCTCTGATAAACTTAATAATCAGCTCAATGAACAGGGAAAACTTTTTGTAAATAATCAGCACAAAAACAGGTTCGATCTTAAGAATAGAGTTGCTTATCTTTCTAAAATATTCGACTGGTATAAGAGTGATTTTGGTAAGAGCAATAAGGATCTTCTCTTGTATATCTCAAGGTATTTGAATAATCCGGCTGTTGTTAAATCCATTAAAAATAATACCGATAAATGGGATATTGAATATTTACCTTATAACTGGTGTTTAAATGACAAAGGTGCAAGTTTTACTAATTACCGCTGCGTATTCGACCTTGATGCTATTAAAGGCTGGTTTTTAGGATTAGGGGATAAATATAAAGTTAATCCTTGGATATTTGGTGGAATTTATGTCGGGGCTATTCCATTCTTTACATTTTGCATCGGTTGGTTAATTAAGAATTATAAGAAAAACAAATCAATTGTTCTCCCCTCTATTTTAGCCGGCTTCTTTTTTATATCGGCTTATCTCTACCTGATCATTGCGGGTGAACATGTTCCCTGGTGGGTTTACGTTTTTCTGGCGCTGATGATAATTTACGGCGTCTATTCAACAATAAATAAAATAAAACATAAAGTTGAAGAAAGAACAGTATGAATTATAATTATGATTTAATAGTAATCGGTGGCGGAGCTGCTGGTTTAACTTCAGCCGGTTTATCTGCTTCGCTCGGAGCTAAAACGGCTTTGGTAGAATATAAAAAACTTGGCGGTGACTGCACCTGGTATGGATGCGTTCCGAGCAAAGCTTTGCTTAAAGCTGCAAAAATTATTCAGACATTTCAGACTGCAGAAAAATATGGTATTAAAAATCAAAGGGCTGAATTTAATTTTCGTGACGTCATTTCGCATGTACATGAAATACAAAATGATATTTATAATGAAGCTGATAAGCCGGAGATTTATGAAAATATGGGTATTGATGTATTTAATGCCAAAGCAATGTTTATTGATAAACATACAATTAATCTGCTCCATGATAACAAATCTATTTTTAAGACCACTGCAAAATACTTCGTAATTGCTTCTGGAGGCTCCCCTGTTATTCCTAAAATTGAAGGAATTAATGAAATAAGCTATCATACAAATGAAACACTCTTTTCAATTGATAGGATCCCCCGACAATTATTGGTTATGGGTGCTGGCCCCATTGGAACAGAAATGTCGCAAGCTTTTATCCGGTTAGGTTCTGAAGTTACGGTTGTTGATCATAATAGCAGAATACTTCAGCAGGATGATGAAGAATTGGCAATAATTCTTCAGGATAAGTTAAAACAAGAAGGTATAAAATACATTTTTAACTGTCAGGTTAAAAAATTTAATAATATTTCAGGAAAAACCGAAGTATTAATTTCACTAAACGGAAATGAAAAGATCATTGAGTGTGATTCTGTATTAATTTCTGCCGGGAGAAAACCAAATATTGATAATCTTAATTTACAAGCTGCAGGAGTTGCGAGTACCAAAAAAGGAATTATAATCAATAATAATTGCAGAACAAATGTTAGCAATATTTTTGCAGTTGGCGACTGTGCAGAAGCTTTCCAGTTTACTCATTATGCAGAACATATGGCTAAGAAAGCCGTAAGTACTGCTTTATTAAAGATTCCTTTTAGTATTGAACCTGATAATATAGTCTGGGCAACTTATACTGATCCTGAATTAGCCCACGCTGGTTTGACGCAGGAGCAGCTGAATGATAGAAATATTGTTTATAAAATTTATAGGTTCCCTTTCAATAAAATTGATCGGGCTTCAGCAGAAAGTAATACCGAAGGCTTGATAAAAGTTTATGCAAAAGAATTTAATGGTAAGATTTATGGTGTAGATATCTTAGGTGCTGAAGCCGGTGAAATGATTAGTGAATTTGCATTGGCTATAAAAAATAATATTTCTTTGAGAAAAATTTCTGATACTATTCATCCTTATCCTACATTCCTTTTAGGTAATCGGCGTGCGGCGGACCAATGGTATATACAGAAGCAGTCGGTTTTGTTTGTAAAATTACTTCAAAAATTATTCGGTTATAAAGGAAGTTTACCTGATATCTCAAATAAATACAAAGTAGTATAGAATAAAAAATAATGTGCTCTAATAATCTAAACTGAGTTGTAATAATGAACTTTCATTTTTTATCACCTGAAATTGTGCTGTTTATTCTTATCGTATTTTTTCTTCTCCTTTTTTTATCGGAATTTTTATTCCCCTTAAGAAAAAAGGAGCATTCTCCGAAATTCAGATTAGCAATTAATTTTACACTTAGTATTTTTTCATTTCTTGTCGCATTTTTTGTTATCATGCCTGTAGTTAAAAAATCCTTGGGTTTTACTTCTAAGGAAGATTTTGGGGTTCTCTATATCCTGCAATTACCTTCAATAATTAAAGGGATTTTAGGATTCTTTTTATTAGACTTGTCTTTTTATTACTGGCATCTGCTTAATCATAAACTCCCTTTTTTATGGCGGTTTCATAATGTTCATCATTTTGATCCTGATTTGGATATTTCAACTGCATTTAGATTTCATTTCGGAGAAATTACAATGTCGGTAGTTTTCAAGATGATACAGGTTACCTTGATTGGTGTAAATATAGTCCCTTATTTAATCTATGAAGTTTGTTTTAATGCCAATACAATATTTCAGCATAGTAACATTAAGCTTCCAATTAAGTTTGAGAGAATATTGAATAGACTTATTGTAACTCCAAGAATGCATAGTATTCACCATTCACAGGTTGAAGATGAAACCAATTCAAATTATTCCACTGTTGTTCCCTGGTGGGATTGGCTGCATAATACTATACGGTTAAATATTCCGCAGAATGATCTTGTTATTGGTGTTCCTGCATATTCAAAAGAAGACGATAATAATTTTTTGCAGGTTTTTATTTTACCATTTAAAAAACAAAGGGATTACTGGATGAGTATAAATGGTAAAGCTCCTGACAGAAAAATTAAAAATTCCTATAGTGATCGTTTTAAGCTTGCAGAATAGCAATCTAAATTATTTTAGGTGTCACAAAATTAAATTTTAAGAATTTTTCAGGGTATAATCTATCAGCAAAACTTGAATTCCCTGTTGACGATAAACCGGTTGCTTATGCAATGTTTGCTCATTGCTTTACATGCACTAAAAATTTATCTGCTGTTAGAAACATAAGCGATGCATTAACCAATAATTCTATTGCTGTTTTGCGTTTTGTAAAGCTTCAGTTGGAAATGGAATTTCATAGTAATAATTTAAGTTACATTTACAAGGAGAAATTCCATGAGCCAAAGAAAACATTTAAGTGCGGAACAGAAAGCTGTTATTTTAAGGGAACTTCTTGACAATAAGATTCCTATCAGTGAGTTGGCAGAAAAATACAATATACATGTAAATCTAATCCACCGTTGGAAGAAGCAGCTCTTTGAAGGAGCTGCCAGTTTACTTGTCAACAAAGCTGGTAAGAAAAAGACATCTCCATCTTCAGCCGAGCTAAAGAAAATTGCTCTGCTTGAGGATAAGTTAAAAAAGCGTAATGAAGCTATCTCAATCTTGCTGCAAGAAAATATTGAAATAAAAAAAAATCTCAATGGAGAAGATTGAATGCTAAGTGGACCGAGCCTGATATCAGAGATAATATTATTGAGTTTGTAACTATGATTCATCCTTTAACAGATATTCCCGTTAATAAACTAATCCGGATGGTTGGGATTACTCAGAGCAAATATTACCAGTGGAATGACCGGATTGGTCAGCCTAATCATCATAATGCTGCTATTCCTAGAAATAGCTGGATTCTTGACTGGGAAAAGGAAGCTATTGTCAATTATGCTAAATCTCATATCGGAGAAGGTTACCGCAGGCTTACCTATATGATGCTTGATGAAAATATTGTGGCTGTCTCTCCCAGCACTGTCTACAGGGTTCTTAAAAGTAATGGCATGCTCAATCGCTGGAGCAAAGTAAAATCTAAATCTAAACACTATGGTTTTGAGCAGCCTGAAAAACCACATCAGCATTGGCATATTGATATTAAGTATGTTAATTTCAAAGGAACATTTTTATTTCTAATTGATATTATTGATGGTTATTCTCGGTTTATAGTTAATCATGAACTTCGACTGAACATGCAGGAATATGATGTTCAGTTTACTTTACAGAAAGCTTTAGAAAAATTTCCCGGTGGTAAGCCCAGAATAATTTCTGACAATGGAACCCAATTTATCTCTAAGGACTTTTCTGAATATTTAAGATTTGCAGGCCTTACTCATGTTAAGACTTCTATTTGCTATCCTCAGAGTAATGGCAAGATTGAGAAGTTTCATGGCACTATTAACCAGGAATGTTTAACCAGATCTTCCTTTATTGATCTGGATGATGCTAAAAAACAGATTCGGAACTTTATTGATTTCTATAATACTAAACGACTTCATAGTTCTTTATTTTATTTAACCCCTGAAGATTTTCTTCTTAACAGAGTTGATGAACGCTTACAAGAAAGAAAAATTAAGCTTAAACAAGCTAAGAACGACAGAATTGAGGTGAGAAATGCTTCCTGATTTTTCACCTTATTTAAATAACACAAAATTCCATTTTACGCTGAACCA
>CAVRQC010000044.1:0-198980 GCA_963723205.1 uncultured Ignavibacteriales bacterium | reverse complement strand
GGGCTTTCGATATACTAGCCTCAGTTGTGGGATTAATATTACTTTCACCGATTTTCCTGACAATAGCCGTACTGGTAAAATTGTCATCACCGGGACCAATATTCTTTTACCAGGAAAGAATCGGGCGTAACGGGAGGGCATTCAAATTTTATAAGTTCAGATCCATGCTGGTTAATAACGGTGAAGATGAAGAACGGAAGAATATGATGCTGGAATTCATTAAAAATGACAATATGGAAAATGGTACAAAAATGATTAATGAAAACAGAGTTACGGAAATCGGAAAAATTATAAGGAAAACATCACTTGACGAATTACCACAGCTGTTTAATGTTATTAAAGGTGATATGAGTTAGTTGGCCCCCGTCCCTGTTTACCTTATGAATTTGAAAGTTATGCCGGCTGGCAAAAAAGGAGAGTAAATGTTTTGCCGGGATGCACCGGTGTCTGGCAGGTTACAGGAAGAAGCTCGGTATCATTTAAGGATTCAATAGTGCTTGATTTATACTACATAAATAATATGTCACCCTGGCTTGATCTTCAGATCTTGCTTAAAACCATACCTGTTATGTTATTTGCCCGGGGGGGTAAATAATTTTATGATTTGCACGATAATAATATGAATACCTAGGAGATAAAATGAAAGTTGGAATTATAGGACTCGGATATTGGGGACCAAATTTAGTGAGAAATTTTCTCGCACATGGCCAAGTAGAAAGTGTTATTGCCTGTGATAAAAGACAGGACAGGTTAAAATTTATTAAAAGTAAATTCCCCAGCGTAAGACTTACCGAAAATTATAGTGATCTAATCGATAGTGATTTAGACATAATTGCCATTGCTACACCTGTTGATACCCACTTTAATTTAGCTAAAAGAGCTTTGGAAGCCGGAAAACATATCTGGGTAGAAAAACCGTTTACATCGAGTTCGGCCCAGGGTGAAGAACTTATCGAGACAGCTGAAAGTAAAAAGTTAAAAATATTTGTTGATCATACTTTTATTTACACAGGTGCAGTTAGAAAAATGAAAGAACTGGTTGATAGTAATGAACTAGGAAGTATTCTCCATTTCGATTCGGTAAGGATAAACCTTGGATTATTCCAGAGAGATATAAATGTTATCTGGGATCTTGCTCCTCATGATCTTTCAATTATGAATTATGTTCTAAGCGAGCATAAAGTTTCGGCTGTATCTGCTCATGGAATTGCAAATTATAACGGAAAAGAAAATATTGCACATATATCTGTTTATTTTGAAGATAATTGTTTTGCTCACTTTCATGTTAACTGGACTTCCCCTGTAAAAATCAGAAAAATGATTGTAGGCGGTGATAAGAAAATGCTGGTGTTCGATGATATGGAAAACTTTGAAAAGATAAAAGTATATGACGCAGGTATTGATATGAAGTCGACTGCCAGTATACATGAAGCTTTAGTGCAGTACCGGATTGGCGATATGTATTCTCCTAAAATAACGCAAACAGAGGCACTTGCCGCAGGTGTAGATGAATTCATAACCTCAATTAAAAAAGACAAGCAGCCGTTAACAAGCGGATATGAAGGATTGGATGTAGTTAGAATTTTAGAGGCAACTGATATGTCAATTAAGAACAGAGGAGAGCTTATCGATTTGAAATCAAAAATTTTACTGTAAAAAAATTATGGAAAAGAAAAATATTAATAATGTAAAACTCGGGCAGAATGTAAAAATTTTTGATTTTGTGAATCTTTACGGCTGTTCGATAGATGATAATTCAAAGGTAGGGACTTTCGTAGAAATTCAGAAAAATGCTTCTGTTGGGAAAAACTGTAAAATTTCTTCACATACATTTATTTGTGAAGGGGTTCATATTGAAGATAATGTTTTCATAGGTCATAATGTAACCTTTATTAATGATAAACTTCCCAGGTCAGTTAATTTTGATGGTGAGATGCAGAATGAAACTGACTGGAAGGTAGTTGAAACTTTTATAAAAAAGGGCGCCTCGGTTGGTTCATCTGCTACAATATTGTGCGGGATAACAGTCGGAGAAAATTCTATTGTTGGTGCAGGTGCTGTTGTTACTAAGGATGTACCGGCTAATACGGTGGTTGCCGGAGTTCCTGCCAGAATAATAAAAAAGTTAGAGACCGCGTAAAGGTTTGTCAATCAAAGTCAGATGTTGTCATTTATAGTCATTTCTCCTTCAGCACTACCTCATTAACTGCAATTTAAGCTCCCATCTTTGGGAAAGAAAAACTTGTAATTTATTTAAAGCAAAAATTCCTGCTAGTGACACCTTTATAAATTTTATATTGTGCAAGTAATCTAGCGGGAGATTCTTCACTCCACTTCGTTCCGTTCAGAATGACAAATTAGAGTGTGTCATTAATTTAATTATTAAAGGCAAAGCCTTTTTAAAGATTTCAGGATGAAGTTATTCATCCTGACTTCTGACGCGTCTCTCAAATAGAAAAACAAATTTGAGAAATGGAAATAGTCGTTAATAAAATAATGCGGGGCTGTCTAAAAAGTACGTTTGTCATTTCGACCGAAGGGAGAAATCTTACGTTTTGAAAAGATTTCTCGGTCGAGGACTCCCTCGAAATGACACTTTCTTACTTTTTGGACAACCCGATCATTGTAGTATCAAGATTAATGCATATAAATAATCCTCGTAGTACGTTTGTCATTTCGACCGAAGGGAGAAATCTTACGTTTTGAAAAGATTTCTCGGTCGAGGACTCCCTCGAAATGACACTTTCTTACTTTTTGGACAACCCGATCATTGTAGTATCAAGATTAATGTACATAAATAATCCTCGTAGTACGTTTGTCATTTCGACCGAAGGGAGAAATCTTACGTTTTGAAAAGATTTCTCGGTCGAGGACTCCCTCGAAATGACACTTTCTTACTTTTTGGACAACACGATCATTGTAGTATCAAGATTAATGCATATAAATAATCCTCGTAGTACGTTTGTCATTTCGACCGAAGGGGGAAATCTTACGTTTTGAAAAGATTTCTCGGTCGAGGACTCCCTCGAAATGACACTTTCTTACTTTTTGGACAACCCGATCATTGTAGTATCAAGATTAATGTATATAAATAATCCTCGTAGTACGTTTGTCATTTCGACCGAAGGGAGAAATCTTACGTTTTGAAAAGATTTCTCGGTCGAGGACTCCCTCGAAATGACACTTTCTTACTTTTTGGACAACCCGATCATTGTAGTATCAAGATTAATGCATATAAATAATCCTCGTAGTACGTTTGTCATTTCGACCGAAGGGGGAAATCTTACGTTTTGAAAAGATTTCTCGGTCGAGGACTCCCTCGAAATGACACTTTCTTACTTTTTGGACAGCCCCATCATTGTAGTATCAAGATTAATGTACTTAAATAATCCTCGTAGAGGAATAACAAAAGGAGGTTCTATGAAGCCGGGAGTGTTTACACAATTGTACGTCCATTTAGTAATATCTCCCAAATACAGGGAAAGACTATTAGTTAAAGAAATAAGGAGTGAAGTTTTCAAATATATTAGCGGGATATTAACAAACAGAGGACATAAATCAATAATTATAAATGGAATGTAAGGTGTAGATAAGCCGAGAATAATAATAAATCCTCTACGAGGATTAGTTTAGTTAGAGATAACATTAGCTACAATAATAAATCCTCTACAAGGATTTATTTATAGAATTTATTTTAAATAGTTTCAAAAGAATTTTTGTATCTACACAAAATAAATAAACCGATTTAATCAAAATTGATAAAAACTTTGTCGGCCTTTGGCGGATTACCGCACTAATTGTCAAAACTCAGGAAAAACTTGTAATTTATTTAAAGCAAAAATTCCTCATGATGGAATAATTCATCATGAGGAATTTGTTATAAAAATTTTAATTAGATAAGTAAAATTAAATTTTGCTTACTTTCAGACCATGTAAATGTTCTACTGAATTTGAATATTCAACAGATTCATCACTTTTTGCAGTTTTTAAAGCCCAGATTCCTATAGCTCCATTTAGAGCTAAAATCCCCAAAAAAACGATACCTAAAATTTCAAAAAAGCCCATTTTATTCTCCACAAATTTTATTATTACTTTGTTTATATTTTAACAATTAATGAGCCAGCAAAACGTTCATTTTTAGCAAAAATAAAGCTTTTTCATTTCTCACTATTGAGAAAGAGGAAAAATTTACATGTAAAGTTTCCAATTAAACCGGGGTAATTTTCCTGTTATAAAATATTTATTTTTGGTATTATATTGTTATTTTAATTCAAACAAGGTAATTTAGGAATCGATTTTTTCGGGGTGTAGCGCAGCCCGGTTAGCGCGCTTCGTTCGGGACGAAGAGGTCGAGAGTTCGAATCTCTCCACCCCGACTGGGAAACAGTCAGAAACCGCAGTTTTTCGCACATCTCAACAACTTTCCAACCATAAGTGTACAGTAATTTGTATAGTGAAAAGTCGGGTGTTACTACACACTTTACTGAACAGTCTTTTAGCCTCTGATAACACGGAGGTTAACATGTACCTATTCAAAAGAAAGCAACTCTACTATCTTGCATATCTTGATGAGAATGAGAATCGGGAGAAGCGAATCTCAACAAAGTGTAAAACCAAAAAAGACGCACTTCAATTCCTGAGTGAGTTCAAGGAAAAAAGAAGAAAAAAACCAATTGCCAGGCATTGTACTATCTTAGAATTTGAGCAGGAATATCTCGAATATGTCAAAAAGAATTTCTCTAAAACATATTATGTTACTGTAGGTGTTTCTTTCCGGTTACTTCGAAAGAGCACGGGGAATGTTCAATTGCAGAAGGTTACAGTATACCAGCTAGAGAAATTTTTCACTGAAACTTTCAGCCGTACTAAAGAGGGAGCAAGAACATATCTAATAGCATTGAAGAGTGCTTACAATAAAGCTATCAAGTGGGGCTATTTATATGAGAATCCATTCACTGAAATTAAGCTTCCAAGAATCCCAAAGAATAATCCTATCTTCATTACTGAAGATGAACTGAAGCTGATACTCGATAAGGTTAACAATAAAACTCTCAGAGATTTATACATATTTGCCTTCCATACAGGCATGAGGCTTGGGGAGATTATAAATCTTCAATGGGAGCAGGTTCATCTCAAAGAAAGAATAATTCAAGTGAACAATTCAAAGGAGTTCACTCCCAAAGGAAAAAGAGAAAGAGTTGTACCTGTCAACGACACTCTATTTTCTATGCTGCAAAACAGATTTCCGAAAGTATTTGATATGAAAAAAAAGAATTATGTCTTTCACAAATATGGCTTCAAGTTCAACGGAGATTACGTTAGCAAAAGATTTAAGGATGCTGTGATTGAAGCTGCCAAAGAACATCATCTTAATGAGCGGATTCATTTTCATTCTTTAAGACATAGTTTTGCCTCTAATCTTGCACAGAATGGGGTATCTCTGTTTACGATTAAAGATCTGTTGGGACACAGAGATATAACTACTACCCAAATCTATTCACACTTAACCATCGATACATTAAGAGAAGCTGTGAAAGTGTTAGGATAAAATTATTGGTGGATTCGGTTAATGGCCGAATCTGCCACCGTATATCCTAATCTTACACATTCTCGCATTTCATTCTAATTGCCTATCTTAGAGCTAACCTAGAACCTTTCTTAATTTTCATTTTATTTTCCAAAAACCCCTAGTTGAGTGGGAGAATTTTTACAGAACTCTAGTAGGACAACATTATACTCGTCCTAAGACGGTTAACAAAAAATAACCCACCCAATTGGCCTGTAAATCAAATCCAAACAACCAGAGCAGATACTGAATGAAAAAAAATCACTTAATGAGGAAAAATTTGTTGGATCCGGATGAACTTTTTTTTAGTTTGAATCTGTTTTTCACAACATATCCAACCTCTGATTGAGGTAATTACTCGCCAACAAGCTATCACCAAAATTTTATTTCCTTATAAAACAACGAGTTATAAAATTTCTTTAAGAACTTACTTGACATTAGCTTAATTAAGTGCTTTATTTGCATCGTTAATTAATGACAGAAAGGATCAGTAAAGATGATTAAGATTTCACTATTCGTGCCTAAGAAACTACACGACATTATTCGCAATAATGCTGAAGACAAAGGAATTAGCATATCTGAATACGTTAGACGAGTGATGGATCAGGTATTAGGCTAATAATCATAGGTCAATGTGCAGAGTACCTTGAAACCTCTGCCGGAAAGAGAGAAGATAATGGCTAGATTTATTTCCCCGATTAAGTCGATACGATTAAAATGTATCGAATGTATGGTCGGCAGTCATAAGAACGTAAAACTTTGCGATTCAAATGACTGCCCGCTCTACCCCTTCCGATTAGGTAAGAATCCTAATAGAGAGGGACTTGGGTGGGAGAAAAATTTGGGAAGTACCCAAAGCAATGATAACATATAGGTAAATATAATTCGATATATATTTACCCACCGAACCCATGAAAAATAACAGAAGACTATGATGTGAAAGTTTATGATTCAGTGATTAATTCAACCAAAGAGGTTCAAGATTTAACTGTACTTGGACCTCTAAAATTCACTCAGAAGAATATCTTCTGAAAATTTAAGGAGAAAATATGGAAGAGCGTTATATTAAAATTGATAAGAATGATAATACACTAGAAATAAAAACGGCGGACGATCAAATGAAATATAATTTTGAAGATTTACCTGATGAAAATCCATTGCTTATGCCACCTGTAATCAATTATGATGATTTGGGAATATATCAAATAAGAAAACTTATGCAAAGAACAATCAACAGAATCAATTATGTTGAGAGTAAATTAAATGCTTTGCTGGAGGACTATTGGTAAAACAGATTATATTGAAGGTAATTATCACGAGTATTGTTCCTTTAAGATATCAAATTACTTCGAGTCGGCCTTGAAACCGAAAGACGGACATAAAACCTTATTTGACTAATATCTGAAAAGGGAGTATAGCAATATGCTCCCTTTTTTATAAGACAAGCAAGAAAGGAGAATTAAACACTTTGATTAAATTAGACACTGAAAGGTTCGTAATCCATGCTAAAGTACAAGAATGATTTGATAGCTATAGATGAACAAGATACGTATGTTAATTTCCACCCAGTGCAGGATTTCTATGATAGAAAAATGTATTACGGATTGAAAAATAATGGAACAGACAATGTTGTGAATTCAGATGGAGAGTTCCTAACATTACCCCAATTAGAAAATCGAGGGCTTAATCTAATCGTTGACAAAATCTCAAATAGCCGGTTCCCGATATCACTCATTAATTCCAAGGAAATGAGTTACGATATTCCATTAGACAGGATTTTTCTTACGATAAACGACTACTTTGAAAAATACCTCCACCTCAAAGATCGAGAATACTACAGTGTTTTAACTGCCTGGAGTATAGGGACATATGTTTACAAAATATTTCCGAGTTATCCTTACCTACATTTTCATGCAGAACGAGGATCAGGGAAAACAACAGCTTTAAAACTCTTAGAGCATCTTTGTTTTAATGGAACTAGTTCAAGTTATACCACTAGGGCAACTCTATATAGGTTAGTTCATACTCAACTGCCCACCCTCTTACTTGATGAAGCTGAGCACTTTTCCGCAAATAGCCGGAATAAGGACAATAGTATTATTGAGATCCTTAAAAGCGGTTATTCTGAATCGGGATTTGCACTACTTCAGAACGAAGATTTCAGCAGCACATTGAAATTGTCTACATACTGCCCAAAAGCTTTTGCTGGAATTGAAAATCTTGATGATGTTTTGCGGGATCGTACTATCCGAATTCCAATCATCAGGACACCTTCTCCGATTAAGTTAGAATCATATTCCTCAAAAGAAAAAGAATGGCAACAATATGTAGCTACTCTAAGAGCTAACCTTTATTATCTTGGCCTTAAGTATGCTAATGAAATCAAAGAGGTATACAAAACCCTGCCTAAAAGACCCGAGATGGAAAATATCGTTAACAGACACTTTGAACTCTGGAGTCCTTTATTAGCAATAGCTGAAGTTGTTGAAACCAATGGAAAATCTGGGACAGCATTTTCAGAAGAGATTCTCGACCTCGCTAAACTTGATTTAGAGAATAAAGAAACGAGAGACAAAGATGAAGATATGAGTCTGATGATACTGAAGGAATTGTTGTACATTATAGGTGATGATTGTTATGATTACGATCTGAAACAACTTGGCAGATATGCTGAAGTCACGACAGAAGAACTTTTTGAAAAATTTCATGAGCGGGGAATCATTCCGGAGTGGTGGAAAAAGCCCAACTTGAGCAGATGGCTAGTAAGTCGTAAACTTGCATCTATAGAATCTAGGAATAGTACCCGGCGCTACCGTCTAGACCGAGATGAGATATATGAATTCCAACGGAGTTACCTTCCCAACTATGACCCAAAAATTGAAGATTAATCAACAACTAAGTGTATTGTTCAAACAGTACACCCAGTACGGACAGTACACTTAGTACACTTCCTGCAAAGGCACCCCCCCAAGCTTCCTCTATCACTCTCAAAATTTTCACCACTTATATATAAGTGTACTATGTGTACTAACTGTACTTTCTTGTCATTTCGGATTAAATAAGCAGGATTTCCCAGTACACATCGTATTGAGCAAGTGTACTCATGCGTACTGAAGCTCAAAAATTATTGCGTAATGTATGCGCGTCTTATACCAGGAACACCGCCCCCTCCGTTTAAGGGTATAGTGGGGTCTGTTTTGGTTGAGTTTTTCGTTGAGTTGGAAATCCGTTCACCTTCCTTCCGGTGGCTTACCCCTTCAGCCTGACGGCAATTAATTCACAACAAACAAGGAGAAATTCAAAATGAACGTACAACGTGCAGAAACAGACAGTAGAGGAAACATTACCGGAAACATCAATATCGACTTCTTAGAAGATGCACAGAAGTTTGATTCGGTTTTCCTTGAACCCGATGAAATCGAAGACGCTAATTTCCTGGAAGAGTGCAACAGCATTCTCGCACCAAAAGGATTCACCTTGGTGATCGGAAAAGCCAAGAAAACCAAGACCGGAAATTATCGCACTTTCATTGGTGACAAGGATTATGTCAGACCGAGAACACTGCTAAGAAGACCTGCCAATGCTTAAAGAGATTGACGAGAGATGACCCAATAGGGTTGTCTCTCCAATTTCTTTTTCCCCCGCACACAGAGAGTAAACGCCATATATATAAAACCTAACACATTGGGTTAGTGTAACCAAACCTGCCACCTCAAAAAATTACACAATTAAGAAAAGAAGCACTCACCTGGTGAGCCCGTCTGTCATAAATCATAGGTGACGTTGGGCATTTCTTAGCGGGAATAGTCAGAGGAATCAACAGAAAGGTTTCAGCTCCTAACCGGATTTGTCGAAGCGAAGCGGAGCAAATCCGTAACCCCCCAAAAAAACTTTCACTCCCTCAAGGTTTCCCGATGGACGAGTCACATTAGAGGTTTCAGAGGATTGGGAAAAGGATTCATTACAGTTAGCTTCTCGTGGCTAATCACGTCTATTGCATTCGTATTCACTCTTGAGGGTCTCGACTTAAAGTATCTCTGTGTCAATCAGTGGTCGGAGTCGAAGAGCTTCATCGGGTAGAATTCCCTGCCTGACGACGTACAATAAATGACCGGGAGCCTTGATATATCTTACTTCAACTATTACTCGCAGATCATGCTTTAAAGCTACAAAATCTGTTGTACCAGAAGGCAAGCCCCAGAAGGTGAAAGTCGAGACCATAACGACAAAAAATTTCAACATAAAACAGAAGGAGAACAACATGATAGAACACAAATACCCCGTAATCGCTCATTACGGTGGACATGATGAAAACGGTCATTTCAGAACAGCGTATTGCGAAGAATGCAAAGAACAGATTTCTGTTTGGTATGAATCCGATGGTGACATGGATTCATACTGGAATGATTGCGCTGATCATGTTCAGAACAAACATCTCAAGATTGCATTTGTCACCGAAAAGTAAGAACCGCAACAATAACCAAAGAACCATTAACAAAAAGGAGAAACCAAATCATGAATCACCTGGAGAACTTATTAAACAGCCAGTCGAGAATGGATGAATTGCTGTATCCGTTTCTCTTCCCAGTTGAGGAGAGAAATGTCAGCTATGAATTCCACACAGACCGGCTATTCCCTGAAACTCGATTGAGACAAACAGAGCAGTATAAAGCCATAGTGAGATCAGACAACAACAGGCTAATCTCAATCATGCCAAAAACCTACAAACTGATCACGAATGAGGAAGTGATCTTACCAGTCTTGAAGTTCCTTGATAACTTCGATAACAAATGGGTAATCGATCCCTCTCATTCCTTTGTTGATGAAAAGCGGATGAGATTGCAGATAACCTTTCCTGAATTGACTGTTAACGATGGAACCTCGGATGTCGCACTCAGTCTCTTCCTTCACAATTCTATACAATGGAGTTGAAGGAGTGAGAGGATTCTGGGGAGGCATAAGAGCCATTTGCACCAACGGAATGGTATTCGGCAAGTTGCTTGGCAGTTTTTATCACCGACATACCTCCGGCATTGATCTCGAAAAGCTGAGAGTACAACTGGAATCCACTTCCTCCAAATTGCCGGTAATAGCCGAGAGGATAAAGATTCTGCAAAGCATTGAAACCAACAGTAAGCAGCTTAAGGAGATCGAGACACATCTTGGAAAAACTGCTTTCAAATATGTTGAGCAAAACTTCTCATCAACAGAGAGCCAATACATTCTGCTCAATGTTCTTACTCACTATGTAAGTCATTTCGTACAACAGCACTATGCGGGCTAATTACCAGAGAAGAATCTCTCACATCTTCGGGATTTAATAGCCCGTTTTATCAAACACGCAATTCACAAACAACAAACAAAAACAAAGGAGAACTATGACCACACTAATCTTTGATTATGACGGCAGTTTAGCTTCGATTGGAAGTGATGAGGTTCTGCTTCGGACTTTCGGAATCATGCCGATTAGGATTCAGAAGGGATTGGACCAAACCAAATCAATCGTGAAGAAGCTAATCAAACCAGTCAAACGGAAACTCGAACATCCTCTGCTTGAGAATAGCCAGGTAATAGAGGAAGGATTCGAGTTGTCAGATAAAGCAAAGGAACTGAATCTAAGCTGTATCGCATTCGATACGGCTTCAGCTCTCGGTTTCCAGGAACGAAACCAAATCAAAATAGCCAGACATATTGAATCGCTTGACCAGAGAGGCTGGGGTCAATATGGTGATAACCTCAACATGTTCGTTTACAACATCTGCTCACTTCCGGTAAAGACAATCTTCAATGTCCACTCCGATAGAGACAAAGATGTCGGAGGTGAAGTGATTGAGTATCCAGCACTCAAAGGATTCAGCAAAAAATGAAATTCAGAAATGGTTCGATATCATCCTGTACACAAAAGTATCACAAGACCCAAAGACAAATGAAGCCTCATTCTGCTGGTTAACCAAACCGGAAGAAGGCAGATATGCGAAAGATCGGTTGGGAATCCTTCCGGCAGTTATCCCTCAGGATTTCAACTACATCTTTGAGAGGTATGAGGAAGCCGGAATCTATCATCCCAACATCTTAGTTATTGGTGAGTCAGGGACAGGCAAATCAAAAGCACTGGCAACCATCAATGGCTATTCACAAAAGAAATCCAAACTCAAAATAGCATCATAGAAAGGAGAAAGAATGTTAACACTGAATCAATCAAACTCGTTCATGCCCGGTGTCTATATCCATCAGGCAACCATTATTGGTGCGGAAGATATGAGCGGTAAACCAACATATGCCGATCTTCCAGAATCAATCAGGGACTTAGCACTTGAAGTCGAGTTCGACATCGGAAAGGAATGGACAAAGAAAGTGATCTTTAAGGGAAACCTTAAGCTTGTCGATCCGAAAAATCCCAAATCAATCGACTGGGGAGGAGCATTTGTTGTCAGAGACTTCTTTACTAAGACCGGCTGTTTCAATAATCTTACAAAAGAAGAAATAGCCGAGAAGCTGAAGTCATTCTCTCACAAAGATATACCTGCCGACTTCATGGTGAAAGTCAGAAACAAACAGGTATTTCTGCTCGACTATGTGAAAGATGTTGCCGATAACGGGAAGCTGAAATACGGAACCTGGAACATTGTGGATACCAATGAGGACAGATTGAAAGCGCAATTCAAAGCTTCACTATCCAGAGGTTATCCGAGCAATTACAAACCAGAACTGCTGAATCAACAAACAGAGGAAGATGCTTCATTCAGCTATGGAGCTAATGTCAACGAATCTCCGTCTGTTGATTCGAATGATGATTTCCCTTTCTGAAAGGAGCAATAATGATTCCTACAGAAACAACAGTAAAGTTCAAAACGATTGAGTGGAAGTTCAGGGAGACGACAGTGAAGTACCCTGAGCTTTCACAGATACCAAAGAAGAAGATAACCTCACCTGCTGAATTCTTTGAACTGTTCAAACCGCTATTGAAGGAAGAACCATTCGAGATATTCCTTGTGGCCTGGTTAAGCAGTTCAAACAGAGTGATTGGATTCGAGAAAGTAACTCAAGGTCTACTGAACTCTTCACTTATTGATCCGAGAAGTGTTTTCAGAGGGGCTATTATTGCGAATTGTGCGAATATCATTTTGGCTCATAACCATCCATCTGGAAACCCCGATCCATCCAATGAGGATATATCAGTAACGAGAGTTCTTGTTGAGTCTGGAAAGATACTTGGAATTCATGTGTTCGATCATATTGTATTCGCAGATGAGGAATACACGTCCTTCGTTGAAAGAAGGCTATTATAAACCGGAGGGAGATGTCAGAGTCTCCCTCGCTAATCGAAAGGAAAATACAATGCACTCGCAAAATGTTATACCGATAAACGCAAACGAGTCACTTCAACAGATGCTCTTCATAAAGAACTGCATCCTGAATGACATCTATGAGAACGATGGTGAGATACTACCCAGTGAAGATGATGAACTCACCCGACTTGATTTGGCTATTCCAGCAAAAGTTGATGCCTGGGCATGGCTATTAATGAAAGACGGTGGAATTGACAAGGACATTGAACTGCTCACTGAAAGGAAGAAGGCTATTGATGAGATCATTCAGAAGCTGAAATCCACAAAGAGCAGACTCAAGGCAAAGGCTAATGAGATATCTGAGGCAGAACAAACTGGAAAAGATTGAAGGAAACAACTTCTGGTTTAAGCGGGATGTATCCAGAACCAGCAGAGTGATCATGAGCCTGGTGGAAGATGAATACAAGTCCTTTGAATTGCCGAAGTTGAGTTATGATGAATACTGCACTCTCAAGAATGCACTGGAAGAGTATATGGAAACCTCAGAGGTGAATTACCACAGCATGTTCACACTGGCTACTAAACTGAAAGAAGAAGTTAGCGAGAGTTGTGGAGTGAAAGCTTTACCGGAAAAGCACAGGGCAATTGAAGTGAAAGAGGAGCAGACGATTCGAATGTTCCAAAGGAAGAACTAAATCAAAGGGGCAGTTGCTAAAAGGCTTCTGTCTCTTTTTTTGATTGAAACTACCTTACATATCAATTCATCATTTCTTACCTCACTAAGTAAAAATTTACCTGTCGAAACCAAAAGAATAGATGATGATGATTGCAGAATAATAACTTAGAGGAGGGAATAATTTTTGTGGAGGAATTTTTTTGATTACACAGTCATTTTATTATTAACTATTTTCACCCAATGATTATGTAAAATTTATACAGAGAGAGAAAAGGATGGTAGTTTGTTATGCAGTAGTTACAAACGTTCTCGTTTTAAGCTTAATCGGTTGCAATACAATAGAACCAATAAATAATTACGACATAACTCTTTCTTGCAGATGTATCCTCTACAGAAGTCTGGCATAATGTACAAGCACAAAACATAAACTACCCTCTTAGCCTAACGATTAATTTTGATGAAAAAACTCTACTTACATTAAAACTAATAGCACTGATTCAGTGATTCATATTGACTCACTTCTTCCAAACAAGAGCTATACTTTACAAGGTTTTTTTACTACTAACAATCAACAACAAACAAACTAACAGTGCAAACTTTAGATACGACCAGTAATAACTTTACCTGTCAAAAGTATTACTTTGGCAGTGAAGCTTTTAGTGTGTTGCACGATGTTGCAATTGTGAATGATTCGGATATCTGGGCAGTTGGGAAAATTTATTTGAATGATTCTACAGGTAAACCGGATCCAAATGCTCATAACCTAGTCCAATGGGATGGGAAATGAATGGAAGTTGAGTTGAATAAAAACAAATGCATGTGGTGGTTTAGTTTACCCCCCAATTCAGGCGATTTTTGTTTTTTCATCAAATGACATATCGATGGCAGCATTTCTTACTAAAATGGAATAGAATTCACAAATGATTGTTCTTTAATTACACAATTAAATGGGTCGGCAAATAAAATATGTGGTGTGTCAAGTAGAGATATCTATGTTGTTAGTGGTAATGGATTCATTGCCCATTACCAAAACGATCAGTGGATTAAAATCGAAAGCGGAACAACCTTGGATTTAACTGATATCTGAGGCTCTTATAATCCTTCACGGATATTAGCTGTCGCTAATGCTTTGGGCACTAATTTCCTTACAAGTATACTTGCAATTAAGGTAATAGTTCAAAGCTTGTTTCGACTAATCCAATAAACTATACTCTTAGTGCAATTTGGATTGTTCCAAACCTGCATTATTATGTCGGTGGAAGTGGATTGTATGAAAAACATTTGTTGAGCGATTCATTATGGAAAAATGGCATATATAATATTGCCCAATATTATTATGTTACTACAATACGGGGAAGTGCTGTAAACGATGTATTTGTAGCCGGTTCTTACGGAGAATTTCTTCACTAGAACGGTATTGCTGGAATAACTTTATAAATGAAACTGCATTAAGTAGCGGTTCCTACTGTCCAATAGCGATTAAAGGCAATCTTGGAATATTGAAAATGGCAATGATGAAATTAGGATTATCTGTCCGGGCATACGATAGAATTTTGAAAGTCAGCAGAACTATTGCGGAGCTGGATAGTTCGGACAATATCTTACCCCAGCATACAAGTGAAGATATTCAATATAGAAGTTTAGATGGGGAGTTATGGAAGCATTGAAATACAATAAAAAAATTTTGACCAAAAAAATATTTACCCTTGTTCCATCAAAATGTTCAATTGGTCGAATGTTATGCGTTCAATTGTTCTTCATTAAATATTCAGACCATTGAATTCAGAATAAATCAACCACTCCGAATATCTATAATAACGAATTTGATTTTTTATATTTATATGAAATTATGTCTGTTATAAAATATTGCCCTTTCCTCTGTTTTTAATTTGAATTAAAACTTTTCTAATAAGTGTGTTTGCCATGAAATATTTTCGTAGGTAATTATACTGATGCCTTTTAATTAATATTTTTTTAAATTTATTAGAAAGTTTATTATTTAATGTGAAATTTTATTTAACAAACATTTAATATAAAAACAAATCGGACGGTGCTATGAACACCGTCCGTAAATTGGCAAACAAAACCATCTCGCCCTGGCAAGGTGATATGACTATACTCGTGAAGTAATAGTTGTTTATTTGTTATTTGAAAGGTAACAATTTCATTCAATATTTAAAATCCAAAAAGGAGGTGAAAAGCCTGATTTGTTAATTAAATATTTAACAGCTTCTATTTTTTAATTAACTAAATCAAATAATTTTGGAGAAGAAAAATGAAAAAGTTATTCTTACTTATTTTATTTTTTAGCATTAGTATTCTGACGTTTGGTGCTAATGTTTATTTCGATCCAATATCAGGATATATTTATGATAATGGGCAAACTTTTTACAGTGATCAAGGTGGTGGCTATGCTTCAATTCCATATCACATAATTGTACCTTCTCCTTATTTTGTCTGTGATGCAAATAACTTTGGAGCAAGATTTCAAGATCCTGATGGAAATTGGTCAGATTGGAGTTATACAAATGGTTATGGGGTACATCATTGCACAAAAGCTGGAACTTGGCATGTACAAGCCCGCGCTTATGTTATTGGAGATATGGGTGGAAGTGGACATTATTGGATGTATTCGAGCTTTACATTATACTGTTATGTCGTTGATAATTATGCGCCATCAATACCTCAGAATTTAGCTGTAGGTTTAAATCCTGGAGATAATCATATTAAGCTAACATGGAACAATGTTAGCCAGGCAGATCTCAGTTCATATTTAGTTTATAGAAAAGTCAACATGGGGAGCTATAATTATATAGCATCTACAACCAGTTCATCTTTTGTTGACCCAAATTTTGCATATAATGACAGCCCTTTTGATGTATATTATGAAGTTAGAGCTAAGGATGTTAATAATAATACTTCAGATTATAGTAGTTCTGTACTCTGTCATCCATATCCTTTTGGTAAAAAGACAGCTAATTATGCATCAACTTCAATTCCGCTCGAATATGATATTTCGAACTACCCAAATCCATTCAATCCGACGACGAATATAGTCTATCAAATAAAGGAAAAGGGTTTTGTCAGCTTAAAGGTTTTTAATATTCTTGGACAGGAGGTAGCTAATCTTGTAAATGAAGAAAAAGGACCTGGGATTTACAACGTAAAATTTAATGAGAGATAACTTATCCAGCGGTATTTATATATATACATTAAAAGTAAATGATTTTACAGCGATAAAAAAGATGTCACTGATGAAATAAAATATCATAAGGGCAAGGTTAAACTTGCCCTTTTTTAAAGTTTTATGAAACATAGAATTTCAGAATAGTTATAAGGTTAAATTATGGAAGATATGATATTCGTTTTAAGTTTTACGAGGAAATCATAGATAGGAATAAAACTCAGATAAGAGAACTTTATGTAGAAGAGAAAAAAACACTTATATTTTTACTAATTCCTAATTAACTTATTATTTAATAAAACAGAGGAATAATATGAAAAACATAATTGGTCTCCTATTATAATATTATTTAGTATGAACTTATTCGCGCAAGAAAATGATAATAATAGCCCATTTTCTAATTATAAATTTGGGTTTCTTGCTGGGGTAAATGTAACAAAATATGCAAGTGGTTCGGTGCTAATTGAAGGAAAAACTAATTTAACATCTCATCTCAATGTAGGAGTGATGGCAGGATATTCAAATATTAAAAAAAAGGAAGGATACAATGTTAAAACATACGGATATATTGATATAGATAATTATCAATATTATGTAACATCCTCCTACAATGTAGATAGAATCGATTATGATGTTTTCCCAATTGCTATAAGCCTAGAATATTATATTACTAAAGAGCGATTGTCACCATATATAATAACAGAAGCTGGTTACAGCTACTATTCATTCCATATTCAAGAATCATATATAGTATCAGCTGCAGCCGGATCTTACAATACATACAATGAGCTTCCATCAGAATATAAAAATAAACCTCCTCAGATATCGGACGAAGCATCATATTTATTTGGATTGGGGATAGGAACAAATTACAGATTAGGTTCTCGAATAAATCTCGATATAAGATATTTATATCAATTCAATAAAAATATTGTCAATACAAATCAATTATTAGTAGGTATCAATTTTTAAAAATACATATGAGCAATATTACAGGATGCTCAACTCCGACATTTAGACGAACAGGTTGCCTAATCCCATTTGGCATTCAATTCAAAGTAGTCATTCTAAATAAACAATGGAGAATGTAGTGGAAAAGCTATTCTTGTTATTCCTTTTATCAATAAGTATTATCAATGTTTCTGCGCAGACTTTAATCAATTCAAATCACACAAAAAAAAGCAGCAAGTTATTGAACAAAAACCAGGGCACTTTTATTATTCCATTCAGACTAAAGACGATTCTATTAAAAATATATGATTTGGATTTATTAGAGACTGAAAACGTAATTGTTGAATTCACTACTCCGCCAATGTTCAAAGTCAAATAAAAACAAACTACAAAAAAGATCTGGTATCCGATTATCAAAATTTATTCGATAGATTTTCGAATGATCTTTCAGTCATTGTCAAATAGCCTTTCAAAAAACATCAAACTTTTAAAACTGCTCCAGTAATAAAAAGGAAATTCTACAAATTATTTACAGGTGTTAATGTTGAGGTACCGAAAGGATTATTAGCTTCAATTTCTTCTTTAAGCTATGTGAAAAATATTTATAAGAATAATAGAGTTTATCCTTTGGAAAATGATGTTCTATCAAAATATAATTATTCAATGAAGACAGGCAATCTTGCAAATCTTAAAGGAGATAGTATTGTAGTTGGAGAAATTGATACAGGAATTGATTATATGAATCCGGAATTAGGAGGAGGATTCGGGCCGGGATATAAAGTTATCGGCGGATATGATATAATCAATGACGATGACGATCCAATGGATGATATAGGGCATGGGACTCATGTTGCCGGGATAATTGCAGCTGATGGAGATAGTTTAGAAGGAGTAGCTCCGCATGCAAAGCTAATGGCTTTCAAAATATTCAGTCCAACAAAGGAAACTTATGACGCAGATGTGATAGCGGGAATTGAAAGAGGTGTAGATCCTAATAATGACGGAAATTTTGATGATAAAGTGGATGTGGTAAATATGAGCCTTGGAAGTCCCGGTGATCCGGATGATCCGTTATCAACAGCAGTGGACAATGCTTCTGAATTGGGAATAGTATTTTGTGTTGCAGTTGGAAATTATGGAAGTTTTTTTACAATTAGTAGCTCCCGCAAATGCACGTTCAGCAATTGGAGTCGGTGCATCTGATTATGAAAACAATATTGCCTTATTTCAGTTCAAGGGGACCAACAAAAAAAACTTATTGCAATTAAACCTGATGTGCTTGCCCCGGGTGTAGATGTATATTCAACTTATTTAAATAACACTTTTGAAAAAATGAGCGGCACTTCGATGGCAACACCTTATATTGCCGGTGTTTGTGCATTATTAAAGCAGCTTCATAAAAACTGGTCACCGGAAAAAATTAAATCTGTTATCATGACTACCGCTACATCTCTTCCAAATGATATAATGGAACAAGGAGCGGGAATTGTAAATCCCGATAAAGCTCTTAACTGAACAAACCATAATAACTCCTTCATCTTTAAGTTATGGATTTTGCAACACTCAAGTAGATGTTTGGATTAAAACCGATACTTTGCTTATAAAAAATAATTCCGATACTTCAAAAGATTATTCAATTAATGTATCAAATCCGATGTTAGAAGTTACGCCTTCAAATTTAACTATTGGCCCGAATGATTCTGAATACGTATTTGTTAAACTTACAGTCGATAATAGTAAAATTGATTTCCTACAGTCAGGTTCTGATTCGTATAATGGGAACTTAAATATTTCAGACGGATTGGAACAATTACATATTCCCTGGGCGTTTGTAAAAACCACAAGAATATTTCTTTCATTTGATAAACCTCCAACGTATTGTATAATTACCAATAATGATAGTACATACTATCCCTTTGATGCTATCGATGCAGATTGGAATGATGATTATACTCAAGCTGAATTGATTTTACCCGGCAGCACTTATAATATTACATCCTTTTTTACTCAGTTTAGTTATGATACTCTGGATAATATACAGGGTTTTAATATAGTAAATGATGAAAATGTGACAGTAAAAAACAGCGACAGCATTTTTATAAACTCGGAGGATGCAAAAAATCAACTCGTTTTTGAAGCAACAGATGAAACAGGGACAGAGCTTTCAAAAAAAATGAACTGGACAGGAGATTTATTCTTGATTTATCCCGATTCTTTGCAGATAAAATCATTAAGTTTACATATAGCTTCGGGGATTGTTTTAAGCTTATCAGATATGTCGCCAGAAATTTTCATTATTTCCTGGAGAGTTTGAAAAAGATTATAATTCCAATAAGATATATTTATATTATCATGATGTAATAAAAGGAATTGATTCTGATATTTATTTAACTAACAACGCGAATAATAAATATATTAGTGCAAATCTGGATATATATCATTCACCTTTTACAGATACGAACAAATTATATTTTGGAAAAAGTGTAGACTTTACATATCTTGATTATTTGCCTGGATATTATGCACAGTTTATAAAGATCCGGTTGAATTAAATACCAATCATTGGAAAGGGACCTTATATATTTTCCAAATAAAAGTAACCTTTACGGATTTTCAACGAATATATTTGAACCGTTGACTGAAAATAATAATCCTGATAATTCGTGGTTAACTACCGGTATGCTTGTTGTCAGAAATGACAGTATCGGGTTTCATTCTTTATTCGACTCAGCCAATACAAAATATATGGTCCCGAATGGCGGTGAAATTATTTTAGGGAAAGGAATATCAGTCCCAAATTCAAATTTATTTTATCCATTCAGCACTGAAGATTATTCAATTTATTCTAGCTATATGAATCTCGGCATTCATAGGACAATTTGGAGAATATAGATATTCGGATTTTGTAAATACAACATATAAGCTTTATTAATAGTGATGATGTTATCATTCACCAAGGAAATTTTTTGAATTAGGTATAATCCTTGATGCATTAATCGTGGGTAATTATAGGCTGGAAATGAAACACAAGTAATTATACTATTGAAAAAGAACGTGGAACTCTCTCAATGAATTTTAGTTTTAATAAAGCTAGAACAGGACGACTGTATCCCCTCCAATAACACAGACACTTCAAATACTAAATTCCCAAAATATGCCTTCCACCTTATTAGAAAAAAATGAGAAGGCAAATATTTTATTTTCAGTTACCAATTTCTCACTGGGCGATAGTATTAAAATGTTCGTTAAAGAGCAAAACAGCAAAAATTGGGATTCTCTTAACGTTAATTATTTATATTATAATCCCCAGTATGGTTTTGTATATTCTGCAGATCTTTCAAATTATACGGACTTTGATTCCGCAGCTCTCGATCTTAAATTAGATTTAGTGGATGGTTCAAATTACAAAAGTGTGATAACATGGGAACCTGCGGTAGGTATAGGAAAATTTGAGGGAAGTCTTGAACCAGTTTCAGTCGTGTCAGATAGGAACGATTTGCCGGTTGTATATAAGTTATATAATAATTATCCCAATCCATTCAATCCAACTACTACATTTACTTACCAGCTTCCAAAAGATGGAATAGTTACTTTGAAGATATATGATATGTTAGGACGTGAAGTTGCTACATTAGTTAATAATGAACTAAAGACAGTGGGAAGATATAACGTGAGATTCAATGCAAGCAGTCTGGCAAGCGGAGTTTATATCTATCAGTTGAAGGTAAATGATCTTGGAGGCGGAAATGGTTATACTGCTACTAAGAAGTTAATGCTGCTCAAATAAATTGTAGAAGTTCCAAACTGTAAGGCGTCTCGGAGGATTTATTTCTTTCGGGATAGTACATTTGCAAATGTATAATCTATGAATTTAATCTTAACTGAGAGTTTAGGGGATAAATGAAACCTGATCTTTGTTTTAATATTACCTTTTACTAGTTCCGGGATTAAATAATATGTTAAGATACCTTGTTGAAAAATTCAAAAAGATTTACTTTCCGACTTAAGAATCCGCTATTCAGACAATACATATGATTATACTGAAGTGGGAGATTTTACCCGATGATCTGGGAGTAGTATAATGGAGAAGGGAGTGAAAGAATGTTTACATGATAGAATACGAAAAGAACCTCCGCATTATTTTGATCCATACTATGATTACAACATATATGTTGTGGGATTGGAGACCAGATCCGTTAAGCCAAGAAGACCTCTTAAAGTAGACAACTGAGGTAAGTTTAGTTCAACACTAAGTGAGAAAGATAGTGGGATGGATTTACGTCAAGTAAAAAACTATACGGAAAGACTATGTGTTTATAGTGAAGCATAACATGATTTTGATTCATATCCCTTAGTGTAGAACTAGGGGATATATGAAAGATTGTGGTCTTATTATTGTTGATAAAAAATAATATTGAAACCTATTGACAATCGCATCAATTTTTTTTATGCTTGTAAAAGACACAATAATTGTTTAGAAACCTCCTGGCAATATATTTATGTCTTGTAATCCTTACAAGATAAAAGGGTGAAGTATTTACCTAGTGAACGGGGAGCATTTCTTAAACATTTTCAACAGATATTGAAAGCAATATGGGGTATAGTATCTGAGAAGATATTTAGTTCTGGAAAAAGAATACCCAATTTTACATTCGATAAGTAAGGGAGTTAGCTGATATGAGATTTGTAGTTTTGATTTCATTTTTTTTATTGCTTGTGCTTAGTTGTAATGACAACCCGGTTTCTCCTCCTAATGATCAACCTGGAAGAAGGGATTATGTTTGGACAGTTGATACAATAAATTATCCCAATTCCATAACAAGAATTTGGGGAAGTTCACCATCAGATGTTTGGGCAGTTGGCCCTGGAGGGGATTTATATAAAACAATCTGGCATTTTGATGGAGAGAAATGGTCAACTGATAATACCTTCAGACGAATTTCACCTTATTCCATTTATGGCTTTTCACCAAACGATATATATATCGGTAGTGGACTTGGTATTATTTCACATTTCGATGGAAATCAGTGGGAAATAGTTGCACAATTAACAAAAGATGGACATAACGATATTGTTTTTGATAATATGTGGGGACCAACAATGAGTGTATTTGGTCATCTATTAACATATGAACTATATGCCTTTGGTGCTTATCCAGATGAACATGGGTATGCTAATGAAAGTGTAATTGTTCGTTTTCAAGGAAATGAGTGGGAAGTCTTAAATACAAATGGATTAAAAGGGATTGTCGAACATTTGTATGAAAATAAATCCAAAGATATTTTTATACAATCCATTGATATTGGTGGTGGCCAACATTATGACAGCACTTTAATTTATGAATATTCTGACGGAAAATATACAAAGCTTTACAGTAGTGTCTGGGACAGAGGTTCACAAGCAGATATAAGCTTGATAAATGGAGAAATATATTTTATTCTTGGGAATGAAATAGCTCAAAGAAAGAATAATCAATTTCAGACTTATCTGACAATTAATAATTCTAATTTTTATCAAAAAATATGGGGCAGAAATTCAAAAGATATTTTCCTTTCCATGATTGATGGCTTAGCACATTATAATGGAACCGATGTTGAGTACCTTTTCCAATATAATAAACCGTCAACTCATATTTTACGCTCTGCAATTTTAAAGAGGAAGTATTCTTTTTGGTTACTGATTATGCGCATAATCTGAACTTAATTTATCATGGAAAATTAGAAGGAGGTTGAAGCTTTTTAATAAATGAAAGGAGATGACTGCACATCATCTCCTTCTTTTAAAATAGCTGTTTGAGGTTGGCTACCTTTATATTTCATTATAAAAAGAATGAAATAAGCAGCTATTTATATTTTAAAACATAACAAAAATTTTAGCTCAAAAAAAGGAGTATAAGATGAAAAGTTTCAATTTTTTGTTCGTTTTGTTTTTAACTTTTTTCCCAATTTTCTTATTAGCACAAAGTAGTTGTCCTGAACCTTATTCAGGGTGGTCAAAAAAAATTACCACAAGTACATATTATTGGTATTGGGATGAAAATGTAAATGGTGCTTTATTTAAAGACGGCAACAACCAGTATATAAATGATATTGATGAGAAAAGACAAATTGTAGAATCTGCTATCATTTCAGCTGTAAATGCATGGAAAAATTCAGTAAATTCAAGAGGCATAATAATAAGTAGTTTTGAGCGGGCCACGTCTCGACCTCCATCTGGGTCTAATTTTTTTGAAGTAATATTTACAAATCTTAGTGGTGATTTAGGTAATACTCCCAATTCACATTTAATGTATATTACTAGTGATGAACCCTGGACAAATAGTGTTACCCAAGCTTTGGCGGGAAATGCATTTGATATTAATACAGTTATAACACATGAAATGGGACACATTTTTCTGGGTGGAGGTCATCAATTAAATGATAATACAAGCATTATGGATCCTGATGTAGGTTCTGATTACCCAGTTCGTCGTGGTCTAAATTCGTGTGACGTTAAAATTCTTTTGAGTTATTACAATCCTAAATGGTATGTGCCAATCGATAACAATTTTACAGATAATACGGGAAATAGTACTCATGGTCAAATGAGAGTTAAAATTGGTAATGGAAACGAAACCATATATACTGTGCCCGTAACTTTACCTGCGATAATAGGCGGCACCAATTTAACTTTAACGGCTATCTCACCTCAAACTGATAATGAAGGGTATCAAAGAGTGTGGTATTCAGGTACATATGCCATTCCAAGTAATTGGACAAGAGATGGATTATTCCAATCATCTAGTCAAGCTTATACACATACACCAACTTATCATGATGATGGTGTAATAAATCAAGCAAATCTGACTCAGGCAAAAGTAACGACAAGTGGTTATATATATGAAGATCAAACCTGGTTTACAAATGTTACTTTAACTGGAGATATTGATGTTAGATTGGGCGCTACATTGACAATTGTATCGGATAGGGTGGACTTAAATGGAAAATCGATTACAACCTCTAGTAATGGTACAATAAATTTAATTAATTCGCCGACTATATATGGTTTGCGAGCAAGTTTAAAAAATATTAGTGGGACTGTGCAAGGATTATTTTCAACTATTCAATCAGCAGCTAATAATGCAGATAACTACGATATAATAAACATTCCTAGCGGTACATTCAATGAATACGTTTCAGTCGATAATAAATTGGGAGTTAAAATAAATGGAGCCGGTATAAACAATACTACGATCAATAATGATATTACTTTTGAGAATTCAGATGCATCAGGAGTTTCAAATCTAACCAACAATTATACTGAATTTTATAATTGTGATGATATAACAACCGCAAACCATTCGAGTGAATTATATATAAATGATTGTGATGATGCTGATGTAAGTCCAACTGTAAATTCAAGTGAGGAAGCTTTTGATATTGCAAATGGGTCCAGTAACTGTGTCATAGATTATGCCCATTTCACTAATAATTATACAGGAGTATATGTGTATGGAAGCTCAAATGCTTCTATCTACTATACTACCTTCTGTTCCAACAATTGGGATATAATAGCAGCAAATTATTCAACAGTAGATGCAAGCTTTGCGTATAATACATTTAGTGCAAATCCTGTCCCTCACTCGGGTGAGGTATACTTACCTACTTCAATATCAACTTGCGGTATGTCTAAAGCCTCACCGATTGCATCTTTAAATAAAAGTGCCGGAACGAATGATGATCCTGCATATACTTCTTTCGCTCAAGTTATGAATTCATACCGAGCCCTGTCGAAGGAAGTGAGAAATGATACAAAAGAAAGTGGTGAATTTCAAAAGGAAAAATACATTGATCGGTATACAAGTTTAATTGATAGCATGAAATCGTTTATCCAAGAATATCCAAATTCAAATTTTTCTAAATCTGCGTTAGTAGTTATTGTAAGTTGTTACAAAAAACTCAAAGATTTTGATACAATGAAATTGTTTTTAGAAAAATTAGAAGGTGATAAGAAATATGATTTGTCTGGGGGTTTAGCAAAGAGATTCATGGTGGATTATTACCTCAAAAATGCTGATTATAATCAAGCTTTATCAACAGCGGATGAAATTATAAAAGAACAGAAATCAGATGAAGATTTGGTCTGCAATGCTATCTTTCGGCAAGGGCTGATCTACCAATATTCACTTTCTGATAAAGACAAAGCTTCAAAATGTTTTACCAGTATAATAAACAAGTACCCAAATAATAAATTAGTCAAACAAGCAAAAAATCATTTGGGATACATGGATATGGAAGTTAAAGCGATACTCGCTGATTCATCAGCAAACACAATAGGTGGTTTCTCAACTGAAAGTTATCCCAATCCATTCAATCCAACTACCATGATTAACTATACCTTGCCTACAGATGAAAAGGTAGTTATCAAAGTATATGATATTCTTGGAAAAGAAGTAGCCGAATTAGTTAATGAACAAAAAGCAGCTGGTACTTATAGGGTTCAATTTGATGGTAGCAATCTGTCAAGCGGTATATATTTGTATTCAATAACTGCGGGTAAATATCATCAGACAAAGAAGATCATGTTAGTGAAGTAAGGTTTTATCGATGTATTGAGTCATGTGGAGACAGAGGTTATGAATACTTCTGTCTCTTTTTTTAGCAGATAAAAAACCCCATCTTAATGATAGACAGGGTTCTTGGTTTTCTCATGAAAACTGTTCGATGAACACAATTAAATCTAATAATTGATCAACCGCTTTACAAACTTTTTTGAAAAATTTCTTGCCTATTTGAGGTTAAAAGAGTTAATTTATAGCATTTCGATATCAACATATGAAATGCATCTATAAAACCAATGAGAATCCTAAAGAACTAGTGAAATATTTTAGTGATTCTGATGTTGTAATTGAAAGTATTTTTGAGAACAGGAAAATAAGATTTACTCAACCTGCCGCATTAAATGACCCACTAGAGTTTAATCCAACATTAATTTTTGGTGAATCAGTTAAAAACGTCCATAATCCATATGAATTTAACAATAAACGATTGCCGAGTATAGAATTATTCAGTCGTATTCAATTAATTGAATCTGTCATAAATAATTTTGGCATTCTTTCCTTGTCTTCTGAAATAGATTCCTTTGATATGTGGAATTTATATTCAAATGGTCATAAAGGATTTATGATACAGTTTAAAGATGATTTTAATGAAAATCCATGTCTACGTTCCAAAGGAGACGGAAAAATATATAAGATTGGCAAAGTAGAATATGTTGATGCTTATCGAATTAAAATTAACAAGATATTGTCCCACAAAAACTTTCATGATTTTGAATATATATATGAGACTGTATTCTTCTCCAAAAATAATCGTTGGGAAAGTGAAAATGAGTATCGCATTGTTAGAAAATTAATTGACTTTGATGAATTTAATCCACAAAATAAAGTGCATCGAAACCAAAGCTCAATATATTTATCAGATTTCTCTTTTGATTGCATTGATTCAATCGCATTTGGTGCACAAATGTCATTAGAGAAAAAAATGAAAATCATAAAAGCATGCGAAGGAAATGACATTAATTATTTTCAAGCGATAATCATAAGAGACAAATTAGACAGATTTGGTAAAATGGGATGTGTTGAATACCTTCCAGTTTCATACGATGGGGAAATAAAGGCCAAAAATCTTGAAAAAATGAGAATAGAATTACTCTGTTCGGATTCCGTAACGTATACTCATCATTATAAACCAATACGAATCAAGAAACTAAGTAAATACCCCCTTTATCTTGGAAATAAAAGTGTCTTACAAAAATTGCTCAATGGGAGTTAGATACATTTCAAAATATTTTATTAAATCGAAATAGTTTAATTCTCTGTGATTATTTCATTTTTTTAGGTTTTGCAAAGTCAAAGGAAATCATTAATTTGAAAGCATCAAAAAACTTTATGGGAGAGGTTCCATGTCATCTGAGACTAATGAACTGAAGGAGATGTTAGATAAGATCTATACAACCCAGGTATTGATCTTGGCAAATCAGATTAAACAAGAAAAAGCTGCACATGGTTCTCAAAGCACTGATGGCTATGTTCAAGAAGCTATCAATCAAATAAGAGCAAGAACACCAGAAATAATCCAGAGGATAGCGAGAAGTCTGCAAGTATGAATTATATCTACCTCGGTGATTGCCTGAACTTTCTTAGAGACAATTTGCAACTCGTTAAAATTGCTGATTGTTTACAGGATCGAACTCTACTAATATCTCAACCGCACAATGAAAATTCTCTGGGCATGAGTGAGAGTAAATCTATTGTTGTTCAATTAATAAAATCCTCGGGTCTAAGGAAACAAAATCCTGAGCTTATCACTTCACATGTTATACTTCAAATCTCAATGTTTAATCGTTTGGGTTGGATTCTATGAAATGTATTTATTAAGCGTATGGTTTCTAATATCAATCTATTATCTTCGTTACCTTTAAATTCAATTTCAATTTCTTTGTCTGCTTTAGTCGATAACTTTTTGGCTTCCCAATAGTAAGAATCTGATTTCTTGCGGTTTTTCTTAATCATTGCGGATTGATCGGATTCATAATTTTTAATAAATGTCCTGAGACTTGCCTTAATTCTTTTTCCATATAAATATTCCATTTTGCCTTCTTCTTATTTAGTTAGAAAAATAAATCGGGAAAAATTCCGGCGTCAAATTTAATGATTTTCTGAATTAATTTTCCAAACCAAAGTGCAGAACTGACGAAGTTTCTTTTGTTGCATCTGTCAAGTACATTTCACATATTGCAATTCCAATTAAGACCGGTTGAATGCATTATTCATACATGGTTGTATTTTTAAACCAAATGAGGCTAAAAAGTATTATTACTGTACAATTTGGTACACACAAGGGGAATAAAGTTGAGTTAGAAACGGAAAACAGCGTTTTTAAGCTTCGTTCGGGACGAAGAGGCCGAGAGTTCAAATCTCTCCACCCCGACTGGGAAACTTCATATTTTGATTGTTTTCTTAGTTTTAACTTTTCTCTAAACCTCAAGTGAGTTACGATTGTGCCATGAATTTGACACACTTTTGGCACACTCTACGGCATACCTTTAGCCTTGTGGAAAAGGTAATTTTATGAAACTCTACAGAAGAAAAGTTTATAAATATTTACATTACATTAATCAAACTTCCTATTAGAAAAGCCGATGCAAATTATTTCTCTCAAAAGTAATTGTATCTTAACTCAAGAATTCCCAGGCAAACTATACCCTTATTAAAAAATTGAAGATAAACTGCCTTTACCTCTAATAATTAGTAATATTTTCTGTAAATTTTAAAACTAAGAAAAAAATAAGTTCACTTAAGAACTTGGGATTTAATGGTAAGAGATAGAAATCAAAGAATATTAAAGTTTAGTATTAGTTCAATTGGAAAGTATATAAATACTTCTACGCTAAAAAATACTCTTTATTTTAGTGGCGGGATTATTTTATTTATGGCCGGAGTGATTGTATACGGAATCATTATAAATTTAAGAGAAATACCTCTATCGGAAGCAATGAGGTTAAAAGGTTTTACAAAACTCGATAATCCAAATATAGTAATCGATAGAAAAACTTATACTTTGAATCTTTACGAAGATACGGTTTTAATTAAATCATATAGAGCGAGTTTTGGTAAAAATATAAATATACCAAAGGCTCAAGCGAATGATGATGCTACCCCGGTTGGTGATTATCAGATATGTTCAATAGATACAAGCAGTAAATATCATAAATTTTTACGGCTAAACTATCCCAATATACATGATGCTACGGAGGGATTAAGGATGGGATTGATTTCTCAAAAAACATTTGACACATTAAAATTTGAATTTTATCATGAAGGTTGTCCAAGTAGTAATACTGCACTCGGAGGAAATATGGGAATACAGGGAATAGGTGAGTATAATTCTATTTTTAAGAATTTGCCGTTTGTTTATAATTGGACAAACGGTTCTATTGCAGTTAGTAATGAAAATATTGATGAAATTTATTCTGTAATAAAGAAAGGAACTAAAGTTGTTATCAAATAAGTCAGGTTATTATATGTTATCTATATTAATAACTCTGGTTATAGTTTCATGCGGTGAAAGGAAACATCCCGCTGAAAAGATGAAACCTTCAAAAGATTATAATAAGTCTGCTGTAGTGACAAGTGAAGCAGAAAAAATATTAGGACCTGATATGAAATTTGCCTATAAAGGAAATTTCGATAAGGATTCAGTTGTCGAAATAGCTGCAGGAACAGAGATCGAAAATAAAAGCGAATGGGGTATTCAATTCTATTTATTAAAGCTTGAAAAAAATATACTAAAAAAAACTTTTCAAACTAATTTACTAAAAGGCTCATTCAAAGAATCTCTGACTAAAAAAATTGAATTTCCAGCATTTGATTATGAATTAATATTTTATAGTTCCCAGGATTATTTTCTCGGCAGTGGAGGAGGCGAAATCTTTTCCTATATCATTGACTTCAAAAATCAAAAAACATTCTATGCACATCTTTTTTTAAAAAAATCAAAAATCTCTCTTTTTTTGTCTAACAATATTGATAATTCAGAAATAAAAAATTTTTTTATTGCCAACTTTAAAAGGGATTATCCTAACTTGCAAATAGTTTCTAAAGATGTAAATATTGATATATGATAGAAACTTTATCAACTGTGCAAGAAAGAATTAAATAATGATCAAAGTTTCGATTATTTATATTATAATTTTAGTTATATCAGCAAATTGCTATCCGCAAACGAAAGAAAAGTATCAATTAAGATCGATAAATTTCGAAGGTAATAATGAATATTCTTTTTCAACTTTAAGTTCTGTTATTTATTCAGAAGAAAGTCCCGGATGGTTTTGGCAGTTTTTAAATTCTTTTACAAGTTTTGGAAAGGGACCTGTCTATTTTGACTCATCTAATATACAAATCGACATAAGTGCTTTACATGCTTATTACAATGCAAATGGTTTTTTTGAGACAAAAATTTCATATAAATATAATATCGATTCTGCTGATAAAGATGTTGATTTAACTTATATATTGAAAGAGAATAAACGTTCAAAATTCGGTAATGACACAATTATCGGAATTCAAACTCTTCCTTTCTTGGTAAAAGGGAATGTTGAAAATGAATTAACTTTTGATAAATCACAATGGTATTCTCAGTCGACAGTTCAACAGAATATCGATCAGGCTGTTAATGTTCTTTTAAATTCGGGCTATATGCTTGCAAAATTTGATAGCACTATAATTATCAGGGATACAATAAATAATTTAGCTAACCTGGATATTTATTTTTCTACCGGGAAAAGTTATCACATAGATTCCGTAGTTGTAAATAAATCCGGTGAAGGGGCTTTGGAAGTAAATGACAAATTATTGCGTGATATTACTGATATTAACAAGGGTGATTATTTTAATCTTGAGAAAATCCGTCAAAGACAAGTCAGATTATACCGAACAGGGTTATTTAATTCGGTAATTTTGTCCGCTGATGCGAAAGATACATTAGGAAACGGTGTTCCACTGAATTTAAATGGAAGCATCGGGTTAATGAATGAACTTTCCCCGGAAATCATTTTAAACGATCAGAACCATGCAATAAATGTCGGTTTAAGTACTTCATATATAAGGAAAAATTTTTTAGGCAATGCAAGGAAATTAACAATTAGCCCTTCATTTGCTGTTCAGAATATTTCCCATATTGACTTTGCTCAGATATTCAAGAAGTTTTCACTTCGTGATACATCTTTATTAGGGTATATAGATTTCAGAATGACAATTGACCAGCCATATCTTTTCAGCAAGCCAATTTTTGGGACATGGGAAAATTATGCGCAGATAAATAAGCAAAGTGATTATAACCTCACGATCTATGGGTCAAAACTTACTTTTGAATTCGAATTGCCTAAGTATACATTTATAAATTTTTTAAGCACATATTATAACATTGAAGTTACTAAAGAAAATGATCTTTTATACCATAGCCCACTATCAACAAAATTGATTTCACTCATCGGAGCTAATTTTGGACGAACAACAGCTAATGATCTTCTTTTTCCTACTCAGGGATACAATATATCTCTGCAGACAGAACATGCAAATGCATTTCCATATCTTTTTTCGAAAATTGCAGGGAAAAATTTTGATGACGTAATGTTTTACAAATTATTACTAAGCAGTTCATTTTATTTTGCTCTCGATTTAAAGAAAAACAATATTTTTGCAGTAAAAGCAAAAGTTGGCGACATCCATACTTATATTGGTGATTATTCCGGTATTCCGCTTAACAGAACATTTTATGTCGGTGGTAATAACTCAGTACGAGGCTGGAGAGCAAATCAACTTCATCCTCAAAATGCGCCTTTGATTCAA
This sequence comes from uncultured Ignavibacteriales bacterium, assembly GCA_963723205.1. Classification (GTDB taxonomy): domain Bacteria; phylum Bacteroidota; class Ignavibacteria; order Ignavibacteriales; family Ignavibacteriaceae; genus CAVQBP01. The sequence goes on along the minus strand of CAVRQC010000044.1, from coordinate 166,925 downwards.
AATGCCCAAGGTAAAAATATTAAGGGAGGAACCTTTCTTATCGAGGGATCGTTTGAATATAGATACAGGTTCTTATCGAGTTTTGGAGTTGTTTTATTTTATGATTATGGTAATACCTGGATAGGATATAAACCATTTAGATATGATGAACTGGCCCAGGCAATTGGACCTGGTTTCAGATATTACACACAAATCGCTCCTTTTAGGATTGATTTTGGATTTAAATTTTATGATCCTATAGCTAAGAAATATATTTGGAATAATTGGAACAAGCATTTCTTCGAAAATCTTGAGGTTCATTTTGGAATAGGAGAAGCATTTTAGGATATTCGGGAAAATTATCTTTTAATTTTTATTAAATAAATTTACTTATAATCAAATTTTCAATTTCAATTTAGGTAGGAGGATTTATGAATAAACACTGGTTATTTAAAACTGATCCTGCCGAGTATTCTTTTGTAAGGTTATTAGAGGACAAAGAATATACTTGGAGTAACGTTGCAAATATTATTGAAAGGAAAGGACTCAAAAACATATCTAAAGGCGATACTATAGTTTTTTTTCATAGCGGTGATGAAAAAAAAATTATAGGTACTGCGGAAGCAGTCTCCAACTCATATAAAAGAGAGGCTCCTAATAACAGTGAAATTGTAGTTGATATTAAACCTGTTAAACAATTAGAAAGACCGGTAGCCCTATGGGAATTAAAACTTAATCCCAAGTTTAGAAATTTTGATTTATTGAATATTCCCGAATTAAATATCTTTTCTGTAAATGATGAACAATGGGATGAAATTTTGATAATGTCTGAGGGGAAAGTTTAATTACTTTTGGAAATATCTAATTCCATTAAGAGATAATTTAGAATACATTATAAGGGGAATGAAGTTTAGCTTAAGCTTTATCATAAAATCTACGATTTTGTGTTTATTTTAATTTTTTTAATACAAAAAGTGCATGTGCTTAATAAGTTATAGTTAACTCTTTTCTTTGTTAAAAAGCTCAAAAATTACTATTTTTACTTTCTTTTTTTAAGGTTTATTATGATCTGCAGCATGACAGGTTATGGAAAAGGAAAAGCTGAAAACAACTCCTTTTCCGTCGAAGTTGAAATAAAAAGTATCAATAGCAGATATTTAGATATCTTCCTGAAACTGCCGTCTAATTTAATTAGCAAGGATATCGAACTTCGTGAATTAATAAAAAATAATATCAGCAGGGGAAAGCTTTCAGTGTCAATTCAAGTTAAGCAGAACAATAATAATAATCTTGAAATAATTGATAAGGAAAAGCTAAGTGATTTATTATCTTTAATAAAAAGTATTAAAAAAGCTGCAAAAGTAGATGAAAAAATAAAAATATCTCATTTATTGGATAATAAAGAGATGTTTTTAGCGGACAATTTTGAAGTTCCTGAAGAAGAATTTAATATCATAAAAGATGCGTTAAATGCTGCTTTGGTAGAATTGAAAAAAATGAAAAAGAATGAAGGTAAGGAATTAGCTAAAGATTTACATAAAAGAATAGATAATATCGGAAGTAAGTTAAGTTTTATTGAAAGTGAAGCTGAAAAAAGTGTTAAGGAAAATTTTGATAAGTTCAAAGAAAGAATGAAATTGTTGATTGAAGATACTGCATCATATAATGATAGATTGGAATTAGAATTAGCCGTTATTGCAGAACGTGCCGATATTACAGAAGAATGTATCAGGCTAAGAAGCCATTTGAAATTTTTCCTTGAAAGCATTGATAAAGATAAAGAACCTGGAAGAAAGTTAAATTTCCTTTGCCAGGAGATGAACAGGGAAACAAATACAATTTCTTCAAAGAGTATTTCAACAGATATTGTGCACAATACTGTCTTGATAAAGGAAGAGATAGAAAAAATCAGAGAACAAATTCAAAATATTGAGTAGTACTTGGACAAAAGAGGAGCAATAATTGCAATTTCTGCCCCGAGCGGTACCGGTAAAACTTCAATTGTAAAAAGAATTATTAATGAAATCTCAGGGCTGGTTTTCTCTGTTTCAGCTACAACCAGAAAGAAAAGAGATAATGAAAAGAACGGAATAGACTATTTTTTTATTTCTGAAGCAGAATTTGAGAAAAAAATAAAAAATGATGAATTTGTTGAATGGGAAAAGGTATACGATTATTATTATGGAACTTTTAAAAGTGTTGTAGAAGAAAACATTAGCAAAGGTAAATCTGTTATACTTGAGGTTGATGTAAAAGGAGCATTATCGATAAAAAAGATTTACCCGGAAGCTAATTTAATTTATGTGATTCCGCCAAGCCATAATGAGCTGATTAGACGGCTGAAAAACCGGAAAACGGAAAATGATACGGATCTCAAAAAGAGATTGGAGAGAGCAATTATGGAATTGAGTATTAAGGATAAATTTGATTATTTTGTGGTTAATAAAGATTTGGAAAAAGCAATTTCAGATACAAAGAGTTTAATAAATAATATATTAAATAAGGAGAATAATTAAATGGCTGTAGAACCAGTTGATTTAAGAGTGATTGATGAACGCGCTGCTAATGTTTATGAAGCAATTATAGTTTCAGCAAAAAAAGCCCGCAAAATCAATGATGAAAATAAAATAGAGTATAATGCATTATTAAGTACAATTCCTACTACCGGAACCGAGGATGAGAATGAAGATATTGAAAATCCTGCTCAGTTAAAGATTGCACTTGAACTGGAAAAGAAAGAAAAACCTCATATTGAAGCTTTGGAACAATTGTTAGAAGGAAAAATAGAATACGAATATAAAAACAAGATCTAATATAAAATTAATAACAATGGATTAATTTTAGTGAATTTAATGATTGGTAAGGTTTAAAAAATCATTTTGCTTTTTCAATAAAAAATCATATCCATAAATTACCCGAATGTCATATATGCAAAATGACATCCTTTCAAAAAAAAAGATTATTGTCGGTGTTACAGGGTGTATTGCAGCGTATAAATCCGGCTTATTGATAAGAAAATTAATAGAACGCGGGGCAGAGGTAAAAGTAGTAATGACACCCTCTGCCTGTGAATTTATAACACCATTAACTCTGTCAACTCTTTCACGGGACGAAGTAATAGTAAATATCTTTCCGAAATCACAAAAAAGTAGTACAAAACTTTCAACTTGGCATATTGATTTAAGTCAATGGGCTGATTTAATGGTCATTGCACCGGCAACAGTAAATACCATTGCAAAAATAGCTCATGGATTTGCAGATAATGCATTAACTACATTAGTTTCAGCTTTAAGGTGCTCTTTAATAATTGCACCTGCTGCAGATGTAGATATGTATTTGAATCCAATAAATCTTAAGAACATAAAAAGTCTTTCCGAACTTGGATATTTTTTTGTGGAACCTGAAGAAGGTGAATTGGCAAGCGGTTTAAAAGGGAAGGGAAGATTAGCCGATGTTTCTAAGATAGTTGATGCGGCTGAATTAGTTTTGTCGGGATTAAATAAAGATTTAATGGGTAAAAAAGTTTTAGTAACGGCCGGACCAACTTACGAAGATATTGATCCGATCCGTTTTGTCGGAAATCGTTCTTCAGGGAAAATGGGTTATCAAATTGCCAAAGCCGCTTATTTAAGAGGGGCAGGTGTTACACTTATTTCAGGACCTTCGACCCAAATACCATACCCGGAAATAAACATGATAAAGGTGCGAACAGCAAATGAAATGAAATCGATGGTTGAAAGGGAAATCAAAAAAAATGATATCCTGATTATGTCTGCGGCTGTTGCGGACTTTAAACCTAAAACCTTCTCTAATAAAAAAATTAAAAAAGAAGAAAAACTTTCCGAAATTATACTAGTTGAGAATGCGGATATCTTATCTTCATTAAAAAAAGAGAATAAAATTATTGTTGGTTTTGCACTTGAAACTGATAATGAAATTAAAAACGCAAAGAGTAAGTTAAAAAATAAAAACCTTGATATGATAGTCTTGAATTCATTGACTAGTAAAAACAGTGGCTTTGAGTTTGATACAAATAAAATAGCAATCATTTATAAAAGCGGGAAAAAGAAAGATTTTCCCCTTCAATCAAAATTCCAGGCTGCAAATAATATCTTGTCGGGAATTTTGAGTCTATAGAAATTATCTTTACCTTACTTATGAATGCTTCTGTAAAAGAAAAATTAATTGAACTGCTCAAAGATCAGAAAGAGATTTTCGGCAATGATTTATTCGAAGAGAAATATTCCAGGAAAACAAGAATAGAAGAAGCTGCTAAAAATCAAAATTATATTGAACCGGAAAATCCGATGCTTAAGAAAAAAACAATTCCATCAAAAAACCAAGTTTATGATAAACAATTTTCATTTAGTGAATGTGAAGACCCTGCTAAACAGGCAGTAGAAACTTGGGAATCTTCTGAAACTTTAGAAGAACTGCATAAGAATATTGGTAGCTGCACAAAATGTATTCTTCATAAAGGGAGAAATAAATTTGTCTTTGGAGTAGGAAATTCAAATGCAAAAGTCATGTGTATCGGGGAAGGCCCTGGTGCCGAAGAAGATAAACAGGGTTATCCCTTTGTTGGAAGGGCGGGGAAACTTTTAACTGATATACTTAAAGCAATTAAATTTTCCCGCGATGATGTATTTATCGGTAATGTTGTAAAATGCAGACCTCCCGGAAACAGAACACCTGTTCTTGGTGAAATGGAAACCTGTTCCCCATATTTACTAAAACAGATAGATTTAATAAAACCTGAACTAATATTATGCCTTGGATTAACAGCAGCCCAAGGACTCTTGAATAAAAAAAGTTCTTTAACGAGTATGAGAGGTAAAGTTTTTGATTTCAGGGGGGCTAAAGCTATGGTTACTTATCACCCGGCTGCACTACTTAGAAATCCTCAATGGAAAAAAGATTGCTGGGAGGATGTCCAGAAGTTTAGAAAATTATATGATGAGCTGTAGTAAATGTAAATCTGCTCTATTTATAAAACTTGTTCATCAATATTCTTAATTAAATTAGTAATAAAAATATCATAATATTTATATTAAAGTATCTCTTCTTCAATTAGAAAAACAAACGTGATCTTTATGTTTTGTTTTCTTTCTAATTCCTTTTAATTTCAATACTTAAAATAATTTCTTCTAATTAAAGTGAGGAGTAAAGAGTGGTAATAGGTATTCCAAGAGAAATTTTAGAAGGAGAAAACAGGGTTGCAATAGTTCCTGATGTTGTATCAAAGTTAATAAAAACGGGTTTCCAAGTAAATGTTCAAAAAAATGCAGGACTAAGGGCCGGTTTTACAAATGATAAGTATGAATCTGCGGGAGCCAAGGTAATTGATAATATTGAAGAGATATATAATATCTCCGAAATAATTTTAAAAGTTCAGAGACCTCTTGTACATCCCGAATTAAACAAAAATGAAATTGACTTGATGAAAAAAGGTACCCTATTAATTACTTTTTTATATCCTCTTCATTATTATGAGCTTGCCAGTCAATGTGCAGAGAAAGAGATCGACGTTATTTCAATGGATATGATTCCACGAACAACGCTTGCACAAAAGATGGATGCACTTAGTTCACAAGCTAACATTTCAGGATATAAAAGTGTCCTGCTCACAGCAAACCTGATTGGGAAAATTTTTCCGTTAATGATGACGGCAGCAGGTACAATTTCGCCGGCAAAAGTTGTAATAATGGGTGCCGGTGTTGCTGGTCTGCAGGCACTAGGAACTGCCAAAAGACTCGGTGCGGTCGTTGAAGTCTCTGATATACGTCCTGCTGTGAAAGAGGAAGTTCATAGTCTTGGCGGAAAATTTATTGAGGTTGAAACAGATGCTTCTATGGAGGATGAGAGAGGATACGCTAAGGAAGCATCGGAAGAATTTCTGAAAAAACAAAAGGAATTAATATTTAAACATGTTACTGAAGCTGATATCGTAATAACAACAGCTTTAGTTCCCGGTAAAAAAGCTCCCGTGCTGGTAACTGAAGAAATGGTAAAGAATATGCGGGAAGGTTCCGTCATCCTGGATATGGCTGTTGAATTCGGTGGAAATTGTGAAATCAGTGAGAAAGGGAAGACTGAAAAAAAATACGGTGTAACAATAGTTGGTGAACCTAACTTGCCAAGCCTAGTTCCATACCATGCAAGTGAAATGTATTCTAAAAATATTTTGAACCTTATAAGTTATTTAAATAAAGAAGGAAAAATAGAATTGGACCTGGAGGATGAAATAGTAAAAGGTTCACTTATAACTTATAAAGGAGAAGTTATTAATAGTAGAGTTAAAGATTTATTAGCACAGAGTAATAAATAAAACTTAATTTAGAATTACGTTTAAGAAAATGAAAATAAAATACAAAATAATGAGGATGTAAATGGAAACCTTAAGCTTTTTAATGCAAATATATGTATTTGTTTTAGCAATTTTTGTCGGTTTTGAATTGATTACAAAAGTACCTCCAACACTGCATACACCTTTAATGTCCGGTTCCAATGCAATCTCAGGAATCACAATTGTTGGTGCACTATTAAGTGCAGGAATGAAAGATTTTACAATAAGTACCATATTTGGTTTAATAGCCGTAATTTTTGCAATGATAAATGTTGTCGGCGGCTTTTTGGTAACCGACCGTATGCTCAAAATGTTTAAAAAGAAATGAGTTGAAAAATGAGAATTGTTATTGAAATTATATATCTGATTTCATCAGTCTTTTTCATATTCGGTATAAAATATTTATCATCCCCAAAGACTGCGCGGAAGGGAAATTTATACGCTTCAATCGGAATGTTCTTAGCGATAGTTATCACTCTTTTTGATAAACAGGTTTTAACATTTGAATGGATTATTGTTGGAGTCATAATCGGTTCTGCTATCGGGACAATTATGGCAATGAAAATTCCTATGACAGGTATGCCGCAAATGGTTGGGATGTTAAATGGTTTTGGTGGAGGAGCCTCAACTCTGGTGGCTTTGGCTGAATATTATAAGATGAATCCTAATATTCCAATAAATACAGGAGTGGCAATTGTTCTTAGTTTGTTAATAGGCAGCGTTACATTTACAGGTTCAATGATTGCATTCGGGAAATTACAAGGAATTGTTAGCGGTAAAGTAATTAAATACCCTGGACAACATCCGTTAAACGCATTATTATTACTACTTGTGATTACCGGGGGTATATTTGTAATAATAAATCCTGAATTGTCTGCTCTTACAATAATCATTACAATAGCATCCTTGATTCTTGGAGTACTGCTTGTGCTACCTATAGGCGGAGCAGATATGCCTGTAGCAATATCATTGTTAAATTCATATTCCGGTTTAGCAGGTGCTACAACGGGTTTTATCCTACAAAATAATGAGCTAATAATTGCAGGAGCACTTGTAGGAGCATCCGGAATTATTCTTACCAATATAATGTGTAAAGGTATGAATAGATCATTGATGAATGTGTTAGTAGGTGGATGGGCTTCGGCTGGTTCTGTTGCTGCAGTTAGCGGCGATGGCTCTGTGCCGAAAGGAAATGTAAAATCTGTTGATGCTGAAGAACTGGCCATGTTATTTGATTCGGTGAGCAATGTTATTATTGTTCCTGGTTATGGAATGGCAGTAGCGCAAGCTCAGCATGCAATCAGAGAATTAATGAATGTACTTGAAAAAAAGAGTATAAATGTAAGATTTGCTATTCACCCGGTTGCAGGCAGAATGCCTGGGCACATGAATGTCCTTCTGGCTGAAGCTAATGTTCCTTATGATAAACTTTATGCACTTGAAGATATAAATGATGATTTTGCCAATACAGATATAGCTTTCATAGTTGGAGCTAATGATGTTGTTAATCCGGCTGCCAGGCATGATCAAAACAGTCCGATTTACGGAATGCCTATTCTCAATGTAGATTATGCAAAAACAGTTGTGATAAATAAACGTTCATTAAATCCGGGTTATGCGGGAATTGAAAACGAGCTGTTTTATAAGGATAATTCTTTAATGTACTTTGGAGATGCCAAAGACGCTATTACTAAACTGACAAACGAAATAAAAAACCTTTAGCTGGTCCTGAAGGCTTTTGGTTTTAATAAAGTTTAATTAGAAATTAAAGTTGAGAATAAAAAAACGGGGATAATTCTCTTATTATTTTTAATCAAATATATTTGATTTCCCCCTTTAATATTAAAATCAAACTGTTATATTTGTATTTAAATAAACATGGGAATTCTTCACGAAATATGAAAAATTTCGTTCTATCCTTCTTATTATTTTTCTCAATAAATTTATTTGCACAAGAAGATACATTAAGTTTTGATAATTTTTATTTAACGTTTCAAAATAATGAACTAAGTGCGTTTGACAACAGTAATGGAATAATCTACAAGAAAAAATTTATCAATCCAAGCCCTTACATTTCAGATTTAAATGATGATAATTTAGATGAATATCTTGTATTGGATTCAACAACTAATAAGGGTCTGCCATGGTTTACTCTTTATATATATAATACAATAGATAAATTTTCTTTCATAGATTCTATAGTATCCGGAACAACTGAGCCGTATGAAGCTACAAGCAGTGAGATAGGCGGGACAATAATAATTTCTGGCAATATTGATTTTGAACAATTTAATAACCGGAACGATAATTATTTTATCCCGATAAACTGCTGGCGATATGAAGATTCATCAATTTTTTTAGTTAATGATGAAGTATATAATGTTTTTATTAATGAGAATGAAAGTATAATAAATTATCTTGATGATTATTTTAATGATAATCCGAAAAACTGTAAAGCATCAGATGCTGAAAAAGCCCCGATTGTTGCTGCATATGTGAATTATATTAATGCAGGTGAAAAATCCGTTGCCTCTCAATTTTTAAAGAATTATTATTTATGCGAAGATTTACCAGCATTTAAACAGGAATTAAACAAACTAATAAAAGGCGATGAATGAAAATTGATTGGAAAGAATATGTCGGACAAACACTTCATATTACTCTTTATGAAAATTATGGACTCGCAATTGATACTATTTCCGATAGCCCTTTATATGAAATAGTTTTTAAAACGGGAAAGTTGGTAAATGCATATGATGACGGATTATTATTAGAAACAGAAAGAGAAAAGCAGCTGGTTAAAATTTTTGTACCTTATCAATATATTAAATGCATTGAAATTTTTAATTTCTAAATGGGGAATTTAGTGTACCGTATAAAACTACTTTTTTTATTCCTCTTTGCAATATTTACAAATACATATTCACAGAAAATTGAAATTAAAAGCTTAAAAGCCTTTACTGATAAAGAAACTGAAATTCCTGTAGTCTTTTTTGATAGTCGATTAAACATACAATTCGATATTAAATCAGATTATGAGCCGAACTTAGTTATAGTTTTTAGATTCTGTGATAGAAACTGGAAACCTTATCAGAATATATTTTTATTAAATTACGGAAAAAATATCGAATATAATCTGAATTTTGTCCTTCTGCCTTCTACAGTGATGGATGCACATTACCATTATGAAGGGTCTGTGCCGAATAAAAATAATTATATAGATTTTCCATTTTCAGGGAAGTGGATGTTTTTTATAACCGATGCACAGGATACGTCAAAAACATATGCATCCGGAAGATTTTACGTAGTAACGTCTAATGTTAAGCTGAATGTTACAAAGAAAAATGAAGTTCTTGAAGATAAAGTATATTCACCCCCTGTACTGGCAAAAATCTTCAATATAACTACTAAATTCTATCTGCCTCAAGAATATTATCCTTCCTATGTTGATCACATGGAAATAGTTGAAAACGAAAAAGTATATTACCCGTTTATAATAAACAGGAATTTTAATACGAATACACGACAGTACTACTGGGATGGAAACAGAAATTTTTCCTTTATCGCAAGGGATATTCATCCTGGAAATGGATACCGGGAGATAGATTTGAGAAATTATAATATTTATAATCATAAAGATGTCCCTGCACATTTTGACGGAATGGATTATTCCAGATTCTATAAAGAAGGGAACAAGGACCTTCACGGAGGCTCAATATATCTAAATTACCAAAATGATTACGCTGATTATTTAAATGTAACATTTAAAATCCGGCCGCCGGATAATAATTTTCAAAGTATATTTTTGGTTGGTGCATTTAATCATTGGCGGATTTTACCAGAATATAAGATGACGAACATTGGTGGAGTTTATACTAAAACAATTTCACTTAAAAGAGGAATTTATGACTACCAGTATGTTGCCGCAGATATAATCGGAGATAAGATAGAAAATCCGGACTGGCTTGTGCTTGAGGGTAACTTTTGGGAAACTTCAAATGTTTATTATATATTTTTATATTATAATGATCAAAATTATGGCGGATATGACAGAATTATCGGCTATCAAAAAATTATTACTAAATAATACGGCTTATTTGAGGATTAATTGCTAAAAAATGATCCTTAATCTGCATTTTTAATTTATATCTTAAATTAATATGAACAATTTAAAAATCGGTGTTATTGGAACCGGTCATTTGGGTAAACTTCATGTAAAGATGTTTAAACACATAAAAAATTGTGAATTAATCGGTGTATACGATAAAAATTTTATCCAATCTAAAGCTGCTGCATCCGAGTATAGTGTAACCGAATTTGAAGATATAAATACTCTTATAGGTAAAGTTGATGCAGTATCAGTTGCTGCTACAACAAGTTCTCATTATGATCTGGTGAAAAAAGCTCTGGAAATGGGAAAGCATGTATTTGTTGAAAAACCGATTACCACAACTATTTCCGAAGCAGAGGAACTAGTAAGAATTTCAAATGAAAATAAATTGAATCTTCAGGTAGGTCATATTGAAAGGTTTAATCCTGCACTTGTTTCACTTGAAAAATATATTATTAAACCTATGTTTATTCAAACCGATAGACTCGCTCAGTTTAACCCAAGAGGAACCGATGTTGCAGTCGTTTTAGATTTAATGATCCATGACATTGATGTTATATTGAGCCTTATAAAAAGCGAAGTGAATCATGTAGAAGCAAGCGGGGTTGCTGTTGTTTCTGATAATATCGATATAGCTAATGCCAGAATTCAGTTCGAGAATGGGGCAGTAGCTAATGTAACAGCAAGCAGAATATCTCAGAAAAAAATGAGAAAAATGAGGATCTTCCAGAGAGATAATTATATTGCTCTGGATTTTATTACTGGTGTTTCCGAGCTATATAGGCTTCTCCCCGTTGAACAAAATGTCGAAGGTTCATCTGTCTCTTTTGGTGAAATAGGCATAGGAGATAAAAAGAAACGTCTAATCTATGAGCAACCTGAAGTAAGAGAAATTAATGCACTATCATATGAGCTGCAGTTGTTCGTTAATTCTGTTTTACAGAATGAAAAACCGGTTGTTTCAGGTGAAGATGGTTTAAAAGCACTTAAGGTGGCACAAATGATTATCGTAAAAATTGAAGAACAAAAGATTATTTAATTGATAAACTGTTTTAATTGTTAGAATAAAATAACAGTAAAACAATTACGCAATAAGAAATTAAACAATTCATTATTATGAAAAAAATTTTATTATTTCTACCGTTTATTATCTTCATAAATTTAAGCTGCAGTGTTTACCAGACAATAGTTAATATTTCAAGACTGCAATTTAAGCTGGGAGCAGTAAATAATTTTACTCTTAACGGTGTATCTATAAGCGGAAAAACAAAAATACAGGATTTCTCTACAATCGATATATTGAAAATCTCTGCTGCAGTAGCCAAGGGCAGCCTTCCTGTGTCATTTGTCTTAAATGTTGATGCAAAAAATCCTAATGATGGAAAAGGTGGATACAAAAGTACAAATGCAACAATTAAAGATTTTCCATGGAGACTAATGATTGATAATAAGGAAACTATCTCAGGAGATTTGGCTTCCTCAGTAACTATACCCGGGACAGGTCAAATAGTGACAATTCCACTTCGAATGAATTTTGATTTAGCTTCTTTCTTTAAGAATAAAGATTATGAATCATTAATAAATCTGGCATTAAACATTGGCGGCTATAATAAAGCAAGTTCCGGTTCATCAAATCTCGAATTATTTGCCAAGCCAGTAGTAACAACAATTATCGGAGATATTGCCTATCCTCAAGAGATTAAAATTGTAAGCGCTGAGTTTACAAAATAGATATAATTATTTTTATTGAAAGATAATATTCTTAATAAAAATAGTTATTTTTTAGTTCTATATTTTTGGGAGGATCTAATCCTCTTTTTTGTAACAATAAATAAGGATATTTCGTCTAATTCAAAGAAGAAAGCTTATGAATAAAAAAGAAAAATTTGCTTTGGGAGTTGATTTGGGAGGTACAAATATAAAACTTGGAATTGTATCTCAGAGCGGCAAAATTGTTAAGCAGACTTCTATAAAAACATATGCCGAAAAAGGTCCGGAATTTGTAATCTCCCAGATGAAAAAGGGAATTAAAGAATTACTATCAAAAAATAGAAAGGTTACAGGTATAGGGATAGGAGTGCCGGGAGTAGTTACTGTTGAAAAAGGTATTGTAGAAAATCCGCCTAATATTCCCGGGTGGGGAAAAATAAAATTAGGAGAAATAATTTCAAAAGAATTTAATATTGAAGTTCATGTTGAAAACGATGCAAATGCAGCAGCAGTTGGAGAAATGATTTTTGGAAACGGGAAAAATTTACATTCATTTATTATGGTTACACTTGGTACAGGTGTAGGTGGTGGAATAATTATGAATAGAAAATTGTTTAGGGGAGAGTTTGGTGCAGCAGGTGAAGTGGGACATGTTACAATTGAATACAACGGAATAAAATGTAAATGCGGTTCATATGGATGCGTTGAAACCTATCTGGGGAATTCATATTTAGTAAATAGGGTTAAAAAATCTTTGCCAAAACATCAGGATTCATTAATATGGAAAATAATAAAAAATGATCCGGAACAACTTTCTCCAATAGTTATTCAGCAGGCAATGGAACAGGAAGACCAATTCGCTGTTTCTATTGTTAACGATATGGGTTTACACCTTGGTTCTGCTCTAGCTTCTGTCAGCAATCTTCTCGATATCAGCACATTTATAATTGGTGGCGGAGTAGCCGGATTTGGTAAACCTCTTTTTGACGCAGCAGGTAAAACTATTAGAGCAAGAGTACTTACTCCTCTAAGAAAAAGAGTTAAAGTTTTGCCAGCAAAATTAAAAAATAATGCCGGAATAAAAGGAGCATCTGCCTTAGTTTTTTATAAATCCAGTAATATTTAATAATAGCTTAAGTAAATTGAATAGAATAATTAAATTTATAAATAACATCAATTGTCTTTATCAATTAACCAATATAGAATTTTAAAATTATTTTTGACGGATTGTTTTCTTGCACATATATGAAATTTTTTTTGTTATTAGTTTTTATCATACCGGGAATTTCCTGCTTACCTGCCCAACAAAAAGATACTCTTTTTAGCAATCCGTTTTCTGCTTCAAAGGATTCCTTAAATATCATAAGTAAAAAAGATTCATTATTTAAGGTAAAGGGGGCACAAGATTCAACATACAATTTAACAGCTGCGGACACTTCAAAGAAAAAGACTTATGATGTAGATTCAGTAATCTATTCTTCATCATCGGATTCACTTATTTTCTATGTTAACAAAAAGAAAATGGATATATATGGAAAGGGTGAACTTAAATATAAACAGACCGATTTAAAAAGTGCCAAAATTTTTGTTGATTTTAATACCAACAACATTGAAGCTCTTGGTGTTTCCTCTGATTCACTTCCAAGTAAGCTGGTAGGAACTCCTGTCTTAAACGAAGGAGGAGAAGAATATACCGGGAAAAGGATGATATATAATTTTAAAACATTAAGGGGTTTCATTTCTTCCGCAGGAACAAAAACCGGGGGAGCAATTTATACCGGGGCTAAGATAAAAAAAATTGATAAGAATGATTATTTCATTAAAGATGGTATTTATACAACTTGTGACAGTGATACACCTCATTATTACTTTTATGCCAGTGAAATGAAAGTAGTTCAAAAAAAGGAGATTGTTGCAAAATGGATCTGGTTATTTTTTGGTGGAGTTCCTTTTCCTTTACCGTTGCCATTTGCAGTATTCCCTATTGAGTCAGGAAGACGTTCAGGAATAATTCCACCGGTATTCGGTCAAAGTGCGCTACAAGGCAATTATTTTTCTAATTTTGGATATTTCTGGGCAATAAATGATTATGTTGATGTTAACTTACAAGGTAGTTATTGGACAAGGGGAAGCTTCGAATTGAAAAGTAGATTCCGATACAATAAACGATATAATTTCTTTGGTAATTTATCTGGTGATTATCACGTCTCAAAATATAATGATACCGGGGATCCGGATTACTCGAAGGGAATTGATTGGAATTTACAATGGTCTCATTCTCAAACAATAAATCCATCATTAAAATTTAATGCCAATTTACAATTTAGTTCAGGAAGTTTTTTCAGTACTACAAGTCGTGATATAAACCAGGTACTTCAGCGCCAGATTGTATCAAATGCAACTTTATTAAAAACATGGGAAGAATCAGGGAATAGTCTTTCATTAAGTTACAGCAGGACACAGGATTTAAAGAGCGGAAATATTCAAGAACATCTCCCGAATCTTACATTTAACAAATCTCAAAGCTATCCTTTTAAAGGAGAAGGAGTAGGAAAACAAAAATGGTATGAATTATTCGGTTATAGTTATTCCGGTCAATTTTTAAATAACAGAGTAAAAACCGGCGGCAATTTGCGTATCAGGGGAGGCATACTGCATACTATTACTACCAGTTTTTCTCCTAAGATTGGTTATTTCAGCATTACACCAAATTTTCAGTACCAGGAAAAATGGTATAATAAAAGAATTGCAATATCTGATGTAAGAAGTTATGAGGGTACTGATTCACTTATAACAAAAGATGTAAAAGAAATAAATTTTGTTAGAACGTTTAGTACAGGAATTACAGCCTCCACGAGATTTTTCGGCATATTCCAGCCAAATATGTTCGGGATATCGGCGATAAGGCATACAGTAACTCCATCTATATCATATTCTTATCGTCCGGATTTTTCAAAACCTAACTGGGGCTATTATAGTACATATACTAATGTAGATGAGAAGCAAGTGAAATATGATAAGTATTCACAGGAAGTATTTGGAGGAGCATCATCTGGTGAACAGCAAAGTATATCTTTAAGGGTAGGAAACCTGTTTGAAATGAAGACTCAATCTGATCCTACCGATACCACTTCCAAAGAAAAGAAAATTCAGCTATTAAATTTGGATGCATCGATGGGTTATAATTTTGCTGCCGATAGCTTGAAATTTTCCGATCTTCGTTTGAATTTTAGAACCCAGGTGAGTGATCTCTTAAGTTTTAATGGTTCTTCTCAATTTACGCCTTACGATTATTCTGCTGCTACCAAATCAAGAATTAATAAGTTTTTAATTAGCGAAGGTAAAGGTTTTTTAAGAATGACAAATCTTCAGTTTTCTGTTACAACAAGTCTTTCAGGAGAGAAATTAAAATCTAAAGAAGGAGAGAAAAATGCACCTGAAGATTCCAGTGAAGTAATGCCGGATGAAAACAGAGTTTACAGAGGAATTTATGAAGAGGGAAAAGAAGCTGATTTTTCCATACCGTGGAACGTATCATTAACGTATAATTATACACTTAATCGTCCCACACCTTTAGCTTTTACGGAATATTCAACCATAAGCGGCGGTTTTAATTTTAATTTAACTCCAAACTGGAAATTCTCTTTTTCAGGAAGTTACGATTTCAAGCAAAAAGAATTTGCCGCGCCTCAAATAAGGATATCAAGAGATCTGCATGAATGGGTAATGAATTTTACCTGGAACCCGATCGGTATAGCTCGTGGTTATTATTTTGAAATTAAGATTAAAGCTCCTCAATTACAGGATTTGAAAGTAACCAAGAGCAGTAACTTCTACAGCAATAGGTAGTTAGAAAAACGGTGCAGGGTATAGCGCAAAGAAAATCTCATTTCACTCCTAAAGGAGTTAATATACCTCTGCAATAATTTATGTAATAATATTTCGCTCCTATTAGGGTTTGGAATCAGCAATTATATTAATTATTGAAGAAGAAAAATAAAATTCAAAACCACTATCAAAAACTTACTGAATTATGGAACACCTTTAGGTGTGAAATATTATTAGGAGAAATGTAACATTAGGAGAATATAAATCCCTTTTGGAGTGACATAAAAAGAGATTCAATAATTAAACTTAGTTGGTAGATAAAATGAAAAGCTATTTGATTGATGGAAATAATCTGATGGGGAAAATCAGGCCAATTATAAAAATTCAAATTAAAGATAAACAAATGGCTAGGGAAAGATTAGTTATGATGATTGAAAAATATTTTAATAAAAGAAAAGGGAAAGTTTATTTGCATTTTGATGGTTTTCCAAATGCACCTTTGAATCTGTCAAAAGGAAATATAATTTATTCGGAAAAATCAAAAGCCGATAAGAAAATTAAAGAACAAATTGAAATAACTAAAAACAGAAAAAATTTAATTGTAATATCTTCTGATCATGAAATTCAGAATTTTGCCAGAGTATGTAGTTGTGATGTTTCCTCAAGTGAAGATTTTGCTAAGGAATTGACTTCAAGAGAAAACATAAATGAAGAGGAAAATAGAATAAAAGCAATAAATGATATTGAAGAATTTAAAAAATTGTTTGGGGCTGGTTTATAGGGGCGGATTGAAATTCGCCCCTGCACTGTTTAAGTGTGTTCATTAAAATTGTGTCTGGAAGTTTACAGTTAAACCTGCCGGCACATTTAATCGATTTAATAATCCAACCGATAAATTCCAGTCTAATCCTTTGTTGGCAGATTCATCAACAGATTTATTATACTTGGATACAAGTCGTACCGCATTTATTGCCGATATAATTCTATTTAGAATCATTGCTCCTACAACAAACCTTAGATCATTATAAGCGTTTTCACTGGAGAGCCACATATTTCTATAAGTCTTTCTATCCTGGCTTGTCCAGTTCCAGTAATATTGTTCCGGATTATACATAGCAGCGAAATTCCGGTCAAATGCCTGTGTTTCATTATATTCATTTATACTTAAATAAAGTCCTATATTAGCATAATAATCTGAATTCTTACCATTATTAATCACTCTTGCATTTGAGGCAGCAAAAGATTTATAATTATCCTTCTGCCAGTTGCCGTAAGTATTAAAACCAAAATAAGTTGCCCATAAGGCTCCTTCGGCAATAGTAAAATATTTTCCACTTGAATATGAACCAGCATAAAGTTCACCCATACCCGGAAGCAAAAGGGAATAGATAATTGCTAATCCAACGTTTTTTTTATCATTTACCTGGATTGAATTTATACTTGAGAATTTTTGTGAATTATTAAATGAATTGGAAACTTCATTCCTCAAATTCAAAATCTTTGATGAGTTAATTGATTGAGAAAAAAGAGATACCGAAAAAAGTATAAAGAGTAATGGAATTTTTTTCATTTTTTAGATGTAATATTAGAACTAAGATGCCAATTTATCAACCGAATTTTTAATCTCTTTTAAGTTATAAGAATTCCCCATAATTTCCCCCTCACAGATATTTCCATCTATATTTTTGATTTTAACACTGCAAAATTGATTTTCCATGTATGGAGAAAACTTATTTATTACCCTGATATAATTTGAAGAAAATCCTTTTATCATTCCGTCACCATCCTCAGATTCAAAAAGTACGTTCAACTCTTTTCCTACCATCTGTTCATGGAATTGATGTCTTTTCTTTTCACTTAAAATCCTAAGCATATTATTTCTTTTTTTCCGTTCGAAAATATCAACAGTTCCCGGCAGCTTAATAGCTCTTGTATCAGGTCTTTCGGAATATGTAAAGACGTGTATATAGGAAACAGGAAGTTCATTAATAAAATTATAAGTTTCAAGAAAATCTTCTTCTGTTTCTCCAGGGAATCCTACAATCACATCAACTCCAATTCCTAAATCTTTAACTATGTTTTTTGCTTTAAAAATCAATTCATTATAATCTTCCAATTTATATCTCCGCTGCATAAATCTTAATATTTTTTTGCTACCGCTCTGCAGTGGTATATGAAAATGATTACATAATTTTTCTGACTTTGAAGTTAAATTTAGAATATCATCCGATAACAGATTAGGTTCTATTGAACTTATTCTTATTCTGAAATCACCCGGAACTGCTATCATTCTTGTTAAAAGTGAATAAAGATCAGTCTTATAACTGCTTCCATAATCGCCGACATTCACACCGGTAAGGATAATCTCTTTATATTCCTGATCAATTAATTTCCTGAACTCGGATATAACTTCATCCGGATTCATACTTCTGCTTTTACCTCTCGCCAGAGGAATTGTACAGAATGAACATGTGTAATCGCAGCCGTCCTGGATTTTAAAATAAGCGCGTGTTCTTATATCTGCATCTGTCGAATGTGCATATCCAAATTCATTGAATTCTTCGGCGGGAGACACAAATGTGCAAGCCAGATGATTCTTTTCAAAATTATTGATAATCGAAAAGAGATTGAATTTTTCTTTACTTCCCAGCACAACATCCACTCCGTCTATACGAGCAATTTCCTCCGGTCGTAGCTGTGCGTAACAACCGGTTACAATTACAAATGCCTCAGGATTTTTCCTAAGTGCTCTTCTAATAAGTTGTCTGCATTCTTTTTCTGCATTTTCAGTAACGGTACAAGTGTTAAATACATAGACATCAGCTTGCTCATTACCCAAAGTGGAATCTTTGAAATCGACTATATTAAAACCATTTAGTAAAAATTGGTTACCGATAGTTGAAGTTTCAGAAAAATTCAGTTTGCAGCCAATAGTATGTAAAGAAACTTTTTTCATCATTCGTATTTAAAAGAAAAAGCGGGAAAAAATCCCGCTTTAATTTTGCGGTAAACACCCTAATGATTTATTTCTTCTCCGAATCAGAAGAATCAGATGCTTCGAAAATCGGAAAATCAGAAATATCAACAGAAGCAGTATCCATACTCATAATTTCTTCAACTGAAACCCTGTCCAGTTTATGTTTGTCTAAATATGCACGTATTTCATCTTCAGATTTTTCTTTTAATGCAGCAATTGCACTCAGAACAATTTTCTTATTTTCCTTATCGAATTCTATTACTTTCAACGGTATAACATCATCAATCGGAAAATGATTGGCAATATTTTTAACTTTAGATGGAGCTAATTGAGTACCGGGGATAAAGCCGTCAACATCTTCAGGAAGCTCTGCTATTAATCCTTTCTCGATAATTCTAACAACTTTACCTTCAGTAACAGCACCGACTGTATAAAGTCTTTCAAAATTATCCCATGGATTAGAGAATACCTGTTTATGACCCAAAGATATTTTTCTTTGTTCTATATCAATACCCAAGACAACTACATCAAGCTTTTCACCTTTTTTAACAACTTCACCGGGATGGCGGATTTTCTTCGTCCATGATAAATCTGATATATGAACCAAACCATCCACACCCGGTTCCAGTTCAACAAAAACACCGAAGTTTGTAAGATTTCTTGCAATACCTATATGTTTAGACCCGACAGGATATTTCTGCAGCAAGGATTCCCATGGATCCGGTTCTAATTGTTTGATACCGAGAGATATTTTCTTTTCATCTTTATCAAGGCTTAGTATAACAGCATCAATCATTTGTCCCATAGCTACAACTTGCGACGGGTGCTTGATATGCTGAGTCCAGCTCATTTCAGAATTATGAATTAATCCTTCAATACCTTTTTCAATTTCAATAAATGCACCATAATCCGTAAGGGAAACAACTCGTCCTGAAACTTTATCGCCGACTTTATATTTTTCTTCAATATTTTCCCATGGATGGGGGAGAAGCTTTTTAAGACTGAGAGAAATTCTTTTCTTTTCTTCATCAAAATCAGTAACTACAACTTTAATTGTCTCATCAAGTTTTACTACTTCATTAGGATGATTTATTCTGCCCCAGCTTAAATCGGTTATATGAACTAATCCATCAACACCGCCAAGGTCAACAAATACACCGAAATCTGTAATAGCTTTTACAGTTCCTTCAAGGATTTGTCCTTTTTCAAGACTGTCAAGAATAGCAGCTCTCTGATCTGAAATTTCTTCTTCAACAAGAACTTTATGAGAAACAACAACATTTTCTGTCGGGATATTAACTTTTACAACTTTGAAATCCATAGTTTTACCGACAAATGCATCAAAGTCTCTTATAGGTCTTATATCAATTTGTGAACCGGGTAAGAAGGCTTCCATTCCCATTAAGTCAACAACCATTCCGCCTTTAATTCTTTTAATAATTTTACCCTGGATAATTTGCCCGGTTTCGTAAGCTTTAACAACCCTATCCCAGATTCTTAAAAAGTCTGCACGTTGTTTACTTAAAACAAGATTACCTTCCTGGTCTTCAACACTTTCCAACACTACTTCGACTTCTCTACCGACTATAATTTCTTCCGATTCATGGAATTCACTTTTTGAAATAGTACCTTCGGATTTAAACCCAACATCAAGGATAACATTGTCTCCCTGAATTCGTACTATTTTACCTGTTACAATTTCACCTTCCTTTAAGTCTTTAAAGGATTCGGTGTATAACTTTGCTAAAGATAAAAATTCTTCTTTTGAATATTCTTCATCATTAAAATTTTTCTTTGCTTTTTCATAATCATCAGCAGTCGCAAGATTCTGTGTCGTTTCTTTAGTCTCTTCGGACATTAAGCCTCCTAAAAAAATAAATTAAGATTCTATTTGTATTATAAAACCATCAAAATAATAAAATAGAATAAATTTTTGTTTTTACATTTATTAATTAATATGGTTTTCAAACTTTAAATTGAGACTTCGATACCTTTAATTTCTGCTTTCTTCTTTATCACATCTAAGATTAAATTAACCTGTTCTTCAATCGTTACTTTTGATGTATCAATTTCGACCGCATCGGGAGCTTTTTTAAGCGGACTTACGGACCTGGTTGAATCAATATCATCTCTGTGCAGAATATTTTCTTTAATTTCATTAAGGGAAACTTCAATCCCTTTATCTTCAAATTCTTTGACTCTTCTTTTTGTCCTTTGTTCAATAGAAGCCGTTAAGAAAATTTTTATATCGGCATTGGGAAAAACTACAGTACCGATATCCCTGCCTTCCATAACAATTCCGTTATTCTGGTCTTTCATTTCTCTCTGCTTTGCAACTAAAGCAGTTCTAACGCCTTCTATTTTACTTATTTCACTTACACTGGAATTTATATCTTGTGTACGGATTTCTTCAGTAATATTTTCACCTGATATAAAAACCGAAGTCTTACCATTCACAAATTCCAGTTTTATATCTATTTTTTCTGCCAAATAGGTAATCTTATCAACATCACCGAGCGGAATTCCATTTCTTAAAACCAACAGAGTTACTGCCCGATACATAGCACCGGTGTCGATATATAAATAACCTAATTTTTGCGCAATTAATTTTGCAGATGTACTTTTACCGGAACCAGCCGGTCCGTCAATCGCAATAATTAGATTTTTCGACATAGTCTATAAAAATAGGCAAAAATAATCAAATTTTCAAAATTTACTGGGATTAAAAGGATTACAGGAAATGCAATATTTATAAAGATTTTAAGGACTATTTGTGGATGTAATTCTTAGCTTATTTCTTCACCGCCCAATTCATTTATAATTGCGTTGATATAAGGATCTTTTTCATCAGATATTTCATCTTTCAGGTTATTTGCTTCTTTTTTATCTTTTGTAGATTTAGTGATTGTCGGAATATCATTTTCTTTAATTTGAAAAATGATTTTCCGTCCGAAATGTTCGTGTGCTCTTTTAGAAATATAATCCTCATTTAATTTAAGAGTATCCTTTGCATGAGAATCACCCAAGTAAATATTAAGCTTGTTCCCTTCAAGATTTAACAATTTAATATTATTTACAAATTGACCCAGGGTAAGAGTTCTTTCCGAATTAATAATATTAATAAAATCCTGCCATTTATTTACAATCGTACTAAAATCAAAATTTGCTGAATTTACTATTTCGGATGCAGGTGATGTATTAAAAACATTTGCTTTTTCTATGGTAGACGAAGAATATTTTTTTGCAGTATTAACTTCGTTTATTTCCCTTTTAGGAATTTCAGGGGAATAATTTTTTTTTTCAGAAAGATTTAATTGATTTTGGTTACTCACTGTTGTATCAGAAGCAGGGAGACTACTTAAATTTGATATCAATTCATTTAATGTTGAAGAACGTTCCAGGCCAATTAAATGGCAAAGTGAAATTTCAATTTTTAGCTTTTGATTTTGTGTATATCTCAATTCCTGCTGTGTTTTTACCAGGAAATTTAACAAACGTAATAAGTCCCCCCTGGAAAATTTATCAATATAATCCATATACCTTACTTTCAGGGGTTCTGAGGTTTCAATCAGATTAATATGTTCGGTTACAATTACAGTCATGATATTTCTGAAATGTTCAACAAGACCATCCATGAAATCAATAAAATTCCAACCGTTTTCATAAATTTTGCTTGAAACTTCATAAACTGCTTTGAAATTTTTATCTAAAATTGCATCCGAAATTATAAAGAAAACTTCATCATCAATTAAGTTCAACATTTTTGAAACAGTTTCGGTATCAACATTATTTCCGCAGAATGAAACAACCTGATCAAAAAAGCTTTCTGCATCACGTAATGCCCCGTCAGCTTTTTTTGCAATTATAGTTAAAGTTTTGTCATCAATTTTGATTTTCTCTGATTCGGCAATTTTACTTAATAATGATTTTATTGTATCGAGCTGGATCCTTCTGAAGTCAAATCGCTGGCATCTTGAAACTATTGTTAAAGGGACTTTTTGTACATCAGTTGTGGCAAAAATAAAAATTGTATGTGCAGGTGGTTCCTCCAAAGTCTTCAAAAAAGCATTGAATGATTCTTTTGTAAGCATATGGACTTCGTCAATAATATAAACTTTATATTTTCCTCTTGTCGGTGCATATTTTACCGAATCTCTTAAAGTTCTGATTTCATCTATACCTCTGTTGCTGGCACCGTCAATTTCGATGATATCAAGAGACTGAGTCGACTGTATTGATTTGCACATTTCACATTCGTTACAAGGTTCATTATCAATTGGATTTAAACAATTAAGAGTTTTTGCTAATATACGGGCGGTTGTAGTTTTGCCAACACCACGGGGCCCAGTAAAAAGATAAGCATGTGCTATCCGGTTATTCTTCAGAGCATTCCTAAGTGTGGTTGTTATATGTTCCTGTCCTACTACATCACTGAATTTTTGAGGACGCCATTTACGAGCTGTTACTACGAAAGACATAAGGTTTAACCAATTAACAATTAATAATTAAAAATTTTGTCAAAGGCAGCATCTGCTTCAAGTCTTTAATTGAAAAAAAATATACGAATGCAGAAATTTAAAAGTCAAAATTCAAAATTCAAAAATTTTAACCGAAACCTGATCATACCAAAAATATTCTTAATAAATGACAAATCATATTTTAATAATTTCTTCAGATAAAAATTGTACAAAATCTTCAAGGTAGTTTTTATCTGTTTCATCAAAAGAATTAAATGAACCGCTGTCTAAATCAAGTACTCCGAATAATTTATCATTCTTTAAAACCGGAACAACAATTTCAGATTTTGAATCGGGATCGCAAAATATATGTCCGGGAAATTGATTTACATCCGGCACAATAATAGTCTCTTTCTTTTGAGCAGATGTGCCGCAAACGCCTTTGCCTATTCGGATTATCGTACAAGCAACTTTTCCCTGGAAAGGACCAAGATATAACTCTTTACCATCAAATAAATAAAAGCCGATCCAGCTTATTTTTTCAAAAGTCTGCTTTAATAATGCTGTGAAATTTGCCAGATTGGAAATTAAATTTTCATTTTTATTTAATAAGTTTCTAAGCTTCTTATATAGCTCAATGTATTTCTCTTCCGTTGAAAGAGAATTATTTATAACAATCGTTTCCGTCAATCTATCGCTTTCTTTTCAAATTACTTCTCTTCTTTGAACTTATTTTCTTTGAATTAGTTTTAGCTTTTTTACCTTTTGTATGAAGATCGGGGAAAACATACGGTACAGCATCTTCAATTTTACTAACGGGAATTATTTTTAATCCTTCGGTAACTCTATCAGAGATTTCTTTCAGATCGATTTCATTTTCGGCAGGGATTAATACCGTATGAATATCATTTCTTTTTGCAGCCAGGAGTTTTTCATTCAATCCTCCAATCGGAAGAACTTCACCTCTAAGTGTTATTTCACCTGTCATTGCAATATTATTTGATGCAGGTTTAGAACTAAGAGCAGATAGCAGTGCCATTGCCATAGTAATTCCTGCTGAAGGCCCATCCTTTGGAATAGCTCCTTCAGGTAAATGAATATGTATTTCTTTACCCTTAAAGAAGTCAGTACTTAAATTAAAATCTTTGGCTTTTGCCCTTAGATAACTTAGAGCAGCCTGGGCAGATTCTTTCATAACATTTCCTAGCTGCCCGGTTAAAGTTAATTTGGCAGGACCGTTCATTATAGCAACATCTACATTTAAGAGTTCACCGCCGACACTTGTCCAGGCTAGACCTGTTACACTGCCTATACGATTTTCTTTACTATGCTGTCTATGTCTGAAGCGAGGAACCTTTAAATATTCTTCTATCTTTTCTTCATCAACAATAAACTTTTGTTTTGCCTTTTTAGATTTGCCATTTGTTGATTCTTTTAAAACGATATCTCTGGCTAACTTTCTGCAGACAGAGGAAAGTTCTCTCTCAAGATTTCTGACGCCGGCTTCACGGGTATATTCGCTGATAATTCTTTTAACTGCTTCGTCTGTAATAACTACATTTTTATTTTTTAGTCCATGATTTTCTAATTGTTTAGGAATTATATGACGTTTAGCGATTTCAAATTTATCATATTCCAAATATCCGGGAAGTTCAATTATTTCCATTCTGTCCTGAAGAGGAAGAGGAATATTATAACGAACATTAGCTGTTGTTATAAACATAACCTGGGAAAGATCATAATCTACTTCGAGATAATGATCATTAAAAGTATGATTTTGTTCCGGATCTAAAACTTCAAGCATAGCTGATGAAGGATCGCCTCTAAAATCCATACTCATTTTATCTATCTCATCCATAAGGATGACCGGATTTATTGTACCGGCTTTTTTCATTGACTGAACAATTTTACCAGGCATCGAGCCTATATAAGTTCTCCGGTGCCCTCTGATTTCAGCCTCATCTCTTACACCGCCTAAACTGATTCTCACGAATTTTCTGCCTAACGCTCTTGCAATTGATTTACCTAATGAAGTTTTTCCGACTCCCGGAGGGCCGACAAAACAAAGGATTTGCCCGCGCATTTGTTTAACCAGATTTAATACGGCAATATGCTCAATAATTCTCTCTTTCGGTTTTTCAAGGCCAAAATGATCTTCATCCAGAATTTTTTGAACATGTTTTATAGTTAAATTATCTTTTGTACTTTCAGACCATGGGACATCAATCAGCCAATCGAGATAATTTCTAATCACTGTAGATTCAGGGGACATTGGCGGAGTTTTTTTGAGCTTATTCAATTCTTCCAGAGCTTTATTCTCAGCTTCTTCACTCATTTTAGCTTTTTTGATCTGATCCCGCATCTTAACAAATTCGGGGGAAGCTTCGTCTTCATCTCCAAGCTCATCCTGCAGAATTTTTATTTGTTCCTGGATAATAAACTTGCGCTGTGTTTTAGTAATATTTTCCTGGACTTTATTATCAATCTCTTTTTCTATTTTTAAAATGTCAATTTCAGAATTCAATACTTTGACAACTTCGTAATATTGATCTTTAATAGTAATTTTCTTTAATATCTCCTGCTTAACATCAATAGATTGATTAATATTTGCTGCAACATAAAATACTTTCCTGTCCGGTTCTTCAATATTTTCAAATGCAGTTAAAGCTTCATTTGGAATATTGCGGCTGATTTTAACATAGTCTTTAAATAGCTGAGACATTTGACGGACGAGTGCATTCATTTCATGATCAGTTTCAAGTTTCGGCAGAATAATTTCTATTTTTCCTTCAAAAAATTCAGTTTTATTTGTAAACTCAACAATTTTCCCCTGAAGTAAACCATCAACCAAAATTTTCATTAAGCCGTTTGGAAGCTTTAAAATCTGGACTATTTTAGCAATAGTACCCTCAAGATAAATATCATCCTTTTTGGGGTCTTCAATGTTTGATTTTTTTTGTGCAGCAAGAAATATATATCTTGTGTTATCCAAAGCATAATTAGCTGCTTTTATTGACTGTTCTCTTCCTACCAAAACCGGGAAGATCATATACGGGAAAATTACTATGTCTCTTAAAGGTAGAATAGGAAGCACCTCAGGCATGCTGTCTACAATAGAATTATCTTTCCCTTTTTCGTGTTCTATTTCTTTAAATTCGTTCAATTGTTTCTCCAATAAATTTTCTAAATATACCAAAATTCATTCCGGCTTTCAAGGAAAGTAAAAATGGCAGTTTTATACTTTTAAAATCAAATTGTAATTATTCCTTAAGTTTTATACATCTTTTTTTCCAACAAATAAATTGGTTATTTTTAGAGTCATAATTTTAATAAGAAAATAGCCATGGAGTTTTATGATTCAAGATTTAATTAACATTTCCAAAGAAGCAGGCGAAATAATCAGAGAAGGATTTGGAAAAAAGCTAAAAGTAGAATATAAGTCTAATGAAACCAACCTGGTAACAGAAATAGATAAAGCTTCTGAGAAACATATTATAGATTTCATAAAAAAGGAATATCCCACACATAATATACTTGCAGAAGAAAGCGGTGAGAAGAAAGCGAGTTCTGAATATTTATGGGTTGTTGATCCATTAGACGGCACTACTAATTTTGCTCATGGACTCCCGATATTTTCCGTCTCAATAGGACTTCAAAAAAACGGCAAAACTATAATGGGGGTGGTTTATGATGTTATGCAGAATATAGCTTATGTTGCTGAAGAAGGGAATGGAGCATATGCAAACGCCGAGAGAATAAAAGTAAGTTTAAATGAAAAAATTAACCATAGTGTTTTAGTTACGGGATTCCCATATAATATTGCCGATAATCCGGAGAATGCTTTAGGGATATTCTCAGCACTTACAAGGAAAGCAAGGGCCATCAGGAGATTAGGTTCGGCAGCTATAGATTTATGTTATGTAGCAAGAGGAGTTTTTGACGGCTTCTGGGAATTGTTCCTTCATCCATGGGATATCTGCGCCGGAATGTTAATTGTAGAAGAAGCCGGTGGTTTTATTACTGATTTTAGCGGAAAAGAGATTGATATTTATGCAAAAAGGATTCTTGCTTCTAATAAAGTTATCCATTCAAAATTGATTGATATAATAAATAATAGTTCCAAACCTTTCTAAATAAAAAAGGTAAGATATGCAAAGAAGAGAATTAATATTTCTATTAATTCTTAGTCAACTATTTTTACTCCAAATTTCCGTAAGATCACAAAAGAAAAATATAACAGCTGAAAATAGTCCGGCAGAATTTCGCGAAAGACTTCTCCCGGCTCCTTTAAATGGCGGCTTTAAGATGAGTGGCTACTGGATATGGGGCGCTTCGGTAATTAAGGGTGATGACGGGCGCTATTACATGTTTGCATCCAGGTGGCCGCATCAATTAAAGTTTGGTCCGCACTGGCTTACAAATTCAGAAATAGTTTTGGCAATTTCCGATAATCCCGAGGGACCATATAAATTTAAAAGGGTGGCTCTTCCTCCCAGGGGAGAAAAGTATTGGGATGGTAAAATGACACACAATCCTGATATTAAAAAGTATAAGGATACATATCTTCTGTTCTATACCGGGACAACATACCCTGGAAAAATGCCGACACCTGAACATCAGGCTTCAGATAAATCTGCGTTAGTGACTTATGCCCACTATCATGAAAGGATAGGATTAGCAATATCCAAATCTTTATCCGGTCCCTGGAAAAGATTTGATAAGCCGGTATTGGATGTACGAAAAGGGAAATGGGACAGTTTAATTGTCAGCAATGCTTCTCCTGTTATTTTGCCCGATGGAAAGGTTATGCTTTTTTATAAAGGAGTTTCAAAGCTGCGGCACCATGCAATTTCAGTTGCAATTGCCGATAATTATTTAGGACCATACAAAAGAATATCAGATAAACCTTTTAATATGGGAGTAGATGCTGAAGATCCGACTATCTGGTATGAAGACGGGAAGTATTATGCACTAATGCTTGATACAGGTAGAAAATATTCAAACAAAGAAATATATTTTGCAGCCTCTGATGATTTACTCCACTGGAAAGTCGAATCAAATCCTGTTGTTATCACAAAAAATATTTTATGGGATGATGGCAAGTATAGAAAAATGAACAGCACTGAACGGCCCAAAATCCTTTTGGAGAATGGAAAAGCAGCTTATGTATTTTTAGCTACCGGGAATACTGTAAATGGTAATCGCTATACATGGAATATGGTAATTCCTCTTAGCACAAAATAATTTTCAAGATAAAAAAAACAAGGTTTTTGGCAAAGCCACCACTACATAGAAAACCTTGGAGGTTGGTGTTCAATGAAATTTCCCTCACCTCAACAAAATCATTTTTTTTGTAACATTAAAATCATTAGTATTTGATTTATCGGAATGAAATTCTATTCGATAAAAATAAACTCCTGAACTTAAATTTGAAGCCTTAAAATTTATTGAGTGCAGTCCGCTGGTTAAATATCCGTCAATGAGAGTTGATATTTTTTTCCCCAAAATATCATATATCGAAAGTTTTATTTTTCCAGCCTTCTTTAATGAAAATTTTATTTTTGTTTCGGGATTAAATGGATTTGGATAATTTTGGAAAAGTCTGAAATCAAGATTGTTTAAATTTTTCTCATTTATATCCGAGGGATTTGTATTTACTGAATCGATATTAGAATAATCGGAAACAGAAGAATCTAAAACAGCTTTGGCTCTATAATAGTAGCTGCTAATTCCATCTACTGTAGAATCTATATATGAAGTAATACCTTTAGGCACTTCAACAATTTGTTGGAAATTATTTTCGTTTTCTCTTTTTCTTTCAATTACAAAAGAGTTTGCGTTAAAGCTCATGTCTTTCCAGGTTAAAACAACTTTACCTTCACTAGATAATTTTGCAGAAAAATTTAATGGAGGTACGACAAGCCCCGCTTTTTCAACTTCTAAACTTGCGAGCACGAAAGGACCAGTTGCTTTGCCGTCATTAGACGTTATGGTGGTTTGATTTGCATAATAATCGAAGGTCCCGTCTCTGCCGAAACCTAAGCCGGCAGTTAAGCAAATTTGATTGAGATTAATTGTACTATCCCTATTAATGGAGATAAATTCATTCAATATTCCTGCATATCCTTTTTTAACAACATCCCAATAACTCTTATCGATATAACCAAGTCTAACTGATTTGGCAAGTGCATAAACAAACATGCATGAGCAAGATGATTCCAAATAGTTACCTTCACGACTACCCTGATCCAAAACCTGCCACCACACACCTGAGACTGGATCCTGTACCTTTTTTATCGCTTCTGCTAATCGCTTAATAATTGCGATTGCCGAATCTCTACCGGAATAATCTTGTGGCAGATAATCCAGAATATCTACAACTGCCATCGCGTACCAGCCATCGGCTCTACCCCAAAATGATGGGGAACATCCTGTAACGGGATCTGCCCACGATTGGGTATGAAGTTCATCCCAGCCATGGTATAGCAGCCCGGTAACACTATCTCTCGCATGTCCTTCCATAACTGTTATTTGTGTGAGCACAGTATCGAAATCTTTTGGTTCGTTAAACAGTAATCCGTATTCGGCGTAAAACGGGTTTGCCATATAAATGCCGTCTAACCACATTTGATGAGGGTATTGACCTGAGCTATTATTCCTATGCCAAAAACCGCCGTCGTACGTTCTCGGTTGATGCCGCAGTTGACTCCTAAGTGTATCTATAGCATTCTGATATTTGGTTTCATTTAATCCTTCTTTGTACATGAGCAGAAGAATTCTACCTTCACAAATTTCATCAAGTGAATAATCCGAATAGTTATAACTTTTTAATCCACCATCTGATTTGAATCCTGCGTCTAAAGAATTTTTAATGTATTGAAAATATTTATTTTCGTTTGTTGTTCTCCACAATTCCTCAACACTTTTTAAAAAAGTTCCTTCAACATAACCCCACGAGTTTAAATAAATCGGTTTTCTTTTCATTTCGGATTCAACCATACGAATCGACCATGGTGTTGTGGAATAGCTTTCTGAAATATTAATTTTATTATTTGATTGGCAAAAAACTAATTGTGAAATACTAAAGAATAATAGAATAGAGTAAAATATTTTTTTCATATTGCAAATATCTCTCCCAAATTTTAAGAAAAGAAAAATACAAACAATATATTTTTAATGAAACACATATAATCTTTGGAATAAGGTTTATCATATTTTATTTTAGAAATAGAAATTAGATCATAAGTCAGTAATGTTATGAGAATTAAATCTTTTATAGCAATCCTAATATTATCTTTACTTGCAGTTAAAGAATTATCCGCCGCTGGCAAATACGATTTTGTAGTTGCAAAAGATGGAAGCGGGAATTTTAAAACAGTACAGGAGGCAATCAATGCAGTCCCTGATTTTAGAAAAAAGATTACTACTATCTTTATTAAAAATGGAATTTATAAAGAGAAATTAATCCTTCCTGCTTCCAAGGATCTTATAAAATTTATTGGAGAAAATGCTGATAGTACAATCCTGACCTATGATAATTATGCTGCAAAGAAAAATATTTTTGGTGAGGAGATAGGAACAAGCGGATCATCCAGCTTTTTTATATTTGGAAATGATTTCACCGCAGAGAACATGACATTTGAAAATTCATCAGGTCCTGTGGGACAGGCTGTAGCTGTAAGAATAGAAGGAGATAGAGCCGAATTTATTAATTGCCGTTTTCTTGGATTTCAGGATACACTCTACCCGCATGGAAAAAAAAGCAGGCAGTATTATTATAATTGTTACATTGAAGGAACGGTTGATTTTATTTTCGGTTGGTCCACAGCAGTATTTGACAGCTGTGAAATTTTTTGTAAAAAAGGCGGGGGCTATATTACTGCAGCATCAACAGATAGAGATTCTAAGTATGGTTTTGTTTTTATTAACTGTAATATAACCGGGGATGCACCTGACAGTTCTTATTATCTTGGCCGGCCATGGAGACCATATTCAAATGTTGTGTTTTTGAAATGCGAACTTCCGGATTTAATTAAACCTGAGGGCTGGAATAATTGGGGCAATCCGGGGAATGAAAAAACTGCTTATTATGCCGAGTATAAAAATACCGGCCCCGGATATCAGCCGGACAAGCGTGTTGATTGGTCTCATCAGCTTGCCGATAAAGAGGCAAACGAATACACAATTAAAAAGATCTTCGGAGATTGGATTCCGGGAAAATAAAAATAGATTTGTATTTACTAGTCAGAGTAAGATTAAATTTATTTAAAGTAAATATTTAAAATTTAATTGTAATATTAAAAAGCGGGGTTTAAAATGTTTACAAAAAATATCATCCTGGTATTAGTTCTTTTTCCTTTATTAATCTTTTCTTGTAAAGAAGAGGGAACAGGTGAATCAAAATCAGTAACTGAAAATAGAGTTGCGGAAGGTGAAGGAGTATACAGACTTCCATATATACTTCCGAATACGGATAGTATAAAAGTTGTACTGGACAGAATCCTAGTATATTTCAATAAAAATACCGAGTATAAAATTATCGATAAGAGAACGGGGAAAAAAATTACCAACTTATCAAAATTAAATAAAGATGCAGATCTTGCAACCGGGGAAAATAATGATGTATTATCTTTATGGTCATATACAATGGGTGTAACATATAGTGGAATGATTAAAGCAGCGGAAGCAACAGGAGATACAACTTTTGAACAATATGATATTAAAAATATAGATTTTTATTTAGACAATCTTTCGTATTTCAAGAAAATTGATTCTGCATTTGGAGAACAGCGAAATAGATATGATCCACTTCTTCATACAAACTCTTTGGATGATTGCGGATCAATGGGAGCTTCTTTAATTAAAATTTATAAGATAACCAAAGATGAAAGATTACGTCCAATAATAGATCATATTGCCGATTATATTTCAAACAAACAATTTAGGCTTTCAGACGGCACCCTGGCTCGCCAGCGTCCTCAGAAACGATCTGTGTGGGCAGATGACGCTTATATGTCTATCCCGTTTTTAGCTCAAATGGGAAGCCTGACCGGGAAAACAAAATATTATGATGATGCCGTAAAGCAGGTAAAACAAATGTCAAAGTATCTTTTCAGATGGGAAAAAAGACTTTACGATCATGGTGTAAACCTTCAAAATGAATATGATCCGAATATTTATTGGGCAAGAGCAAATGGCTGGGTAATTTTGGCAATAAATGAACTGCTTGATGTCCTTCCGGAAAATTATCGCGGTATCGATGACATTTTGAAAATACTTCGTACACATGTTCAGGGATTGGCAGAACATCAGGGCGGAGATGGATTATGGCATAACCTGCTGGATAGAACGGATAGCTATTTAGAAACTTCTTCAACAGCGATGTTTGTTTATAGTATTGCTCATTCAATAAATAAAGGATGGATTGACTATACGTTTGGTTCAGTAGCCCAGGCAGGATGGGATGCATTAACTTCACGGGTATCTACTGATGGTAAAGTTGAAGGGACATGCTGGGGTACGACCTTTGCGGGTGATATAGTTTATTACTATCATAGGCCGGCTTCAGCAAAAGCGTCACATGGATACGGACCAGTTTTACTTGCCGGTGCAGAGATGATTAATTTATTGAATAATAATAGGATTGTGATTCAAAGAGGATTCTATACATGGCATTACAGGCTTAAATCGGATTTATGACTGGGAATTAAACTGTAAGGTTATCTCTAAGAGAAATATTAAAAAACACTTATTGAATGTTATTTTTGCAGATTTAGTAGATTTTATCAGATAATTACTTTTTGATGGTGGCACGATATACCCTTCATTAATTTATCCATTAATAAAAATTTAAAAAATACTATGCACTTATTGACATTTCAAAAAAATATTACAAAATTGTAATCCATAAAGTTATCGATTAAGTTATCGTTAACTCTTCACAACGATATTTGTGACTCAAGGGGCGAAGCAGTATTTAAACCGTCCTTAATTTACCTAAATACTTATCTCCTTCAAAAAACACTTTCAATATTAAGAAGGCTTATTTGGAAATAATTTTTACCATTCTTTCCTTGATATTTACCTTCGTTTTTCTTGTTCTTACTCTAATATATTTTTTACCACCTAATACTATCCAGATCGTTTAAGTAAATGCTAATCAGGGAGAAAGTCTGGTTCTAATCAATAGTATATTCAATTCCGCAAATAATAATAAAAAAGAGCTAATGTTTTTTGGCTGGTAATACAAGAGAATTACTGTGGTCATATAACATTTCCATTTTAAACAATCATTTAATAATATTTAATATACTGGAAGAATTTATCTGAATTAATTTTTACTATCTTTTAACAAAATGGTTTATAAAAAAAAGACAACAAATAAACTTTTTGGCTTAAAATATTTTGCTCTTGCCATCCTGACATTTATTCTGATTAATCTTGAAAGTACAATTGCACAGAATAAAATTCAGGATATATTTCCTCAAAAGAAAAATGATATTTCTAAAGTCTGGGTTCCGGATTTAGGAAATGGCAAATACAAAAATCCAATTATATTCGCAGATTATTCTGATCCTGATGTTTGTAAAAAAGGGGATGATTTTTATTTAGTTTCCTCAAGTTTTGATGCCGTACCAGGTTTACCAATATTACATTCCAAAGACCTTGTAAACTGGACAATTATAGGGCATGCACTTCAAAGACAGCCACCTTATAAGCATTTCTCAACACCTCAGCATGGTAACGGAGTTTGGGCTCCGGCAATCCGATATCATAACAATGAATTTTATATATATTATCCCGACCCGGATTATGGTATCTACTTAGTTAAAGCTAAAGATCCGGCCGGACCATGGTCCGAACCTATTCTGGTTCAATCCGGAAAGGGACTTATTGATCCATGTCCTTTGTGGGATGACGACGGAAAGGTCTATTTAGTGCATGCATATGCCGGAAGTCGTGCAGGTATTAAAAGTATTTTAACTATTAATAGATTAAGCAAAGATGGAACAAAGTTCCTTGATAATGGAGTTTTAGTTTATGACGGGCATGGTATAGATCCTACGGTGGAAGGTCCTAAAATTTATAAAAGAAAAGGATATTATTATATCTTTGCTCCTGCCGGCGGAGTTTCAAATGGCTGGCAATTAGTCCTTCGTTCTAAAAATATCTATGGTCCTTACGAAAGACGTGTAGTAATGACGCAGGGAAAAACCACTATTAATGGTCCTCACCAGGGAGCATGGATTGTAACGCCTGAAGGAAAATCATGGTTTATACATTTTAGTGAAAAAGGAGCATACGGAAGAATTGTTTATCTTGAACCAATGAGATGGATTAATGATTGGCCTGTTATAGGGATTGATCAAAGCAGCAGCGGTATTGGAGAACCGGTATATTCATATCAAAAACCAGATGTTGGAAAAACTCACCCGATTGAAACTCCCCAAACATCCGATGAATTCAACAGTATTAAATTAGGGCTTCAATGGCAATGGCAGGCAAATCCTATGGCAACCTGGTTGTTTACTTCAGGTGAAGGTTATCTAAGGCTATATGCCAGGACACTACCTGACAGCTTTAGAAATTACTGGGACGTGCCAAATATTCTAATGCAGAAATTCCCTGCAGATAAATTCCAGGTTACTACAAAATTAACTTTCCATCCTATACAGGTTGGTGATAAAACAGGATTTATAGTAATGGGAATGGATTATGCATATTTATCATTAACAAAAAAAGAAGATGGCATTTATTTGTACTATTCTACCTGCAAACAAGCAAATAAAGGTAATGCAGAAGAAAGCGAAGAGATAAAGAAATTAACAGACGGCGTTATATATCTAAGAGTGAAAGTAGAAACCGGAGCAATATGTCATTTCAGTTACAGTATGGATGGAAATAATTTTAATGAAATCGAAAAACCATTTACAGCTCAACCGGGACAATGGATAGGAGCTAAAATAGGTATGTTTTGTACCAGCATAAAAAAAGCACATGATTCCGGTTATGCTGATTTTGACTGGTTCAGGATTGAACCAGCTGATAATAATTATAATTGTATTATTTATTAATGAGTTCTGGTTCAGATTTTGAAATACTAATAGCCTTAATAGAGTGGTATTTCAAAGACTCATAATTGATATTCAATAACGTATATAGTCTTGACTATTAATAAATAATTGTGCAATTTTAAGTTATCGTTTAAGTAAACGATTACTTAGTCATTAATTTATAATTTTATATAGAAAATATTTGATTCAATTTTTACTTCTTTCCCTAAAAAATCTTAATACACATTTTCTGAAAATTAGTAAGAATTGATTCACCTGTAAACTCTGAATTGAGGGATAAAAATCCATTATCAGCTTTCCGGGAAAACCAACTGCTGATTTTAATAAATAATTTAAATAGTTTTTGAGATATCTCTGATTTGCAAGGTAAAGAACAACTATGAAAAATCTTATTCGTTATAATAGTATGGGCTTAAATAAAATTTTATTAATACTTATCTTGTCATTCTCTTTTGTTCTAATAGTAAAAGGACAATCACCTGCATCTGTTGATTCTGTAGCTACTATTGCAACATCTGAAATATCCGGCATTACTTCATATTCTGCAGTAAGCGGAGGGAATGTATTATCGGATGGAGGAGCAACAGTAAGATTCAGAGGAGTATGTTGGAATACAACCGGAAGTCCGACTATCAATGATAGTAAAACTATTGATGGATACGGAACGGGTTCATTCGAAAGCAAACTAACTGATCTTAAATTTTCAACCGAATATTATATACGTGCATATGCTACAAATAATTACGGAACAGCATATGGCGATGAAATATCTTTTACAACTTTAGATACTACGGGCTTAACTCCTGCATTTCCCGGTGCTGAAGGTTATGGTAAATATGTTTCAGGTGGAAGAGGGGGAACTGTTCTGGAAATTACCAATCTTAATGATTCCGGTCCGGGGAGCTTAAGAGATGCTATCAATAAAAACTTTCCTAGAATTATAGTATTCAGAATTTCAGGTACAATTTTTTTGAATTCAACTTTAACTATTAAATATGGCGATGTAACTATTGCCGGACAAACAGCTCCGGGCGATGGAATTTGTTTAGGTGGTTACACACTTACTGTTGATGCCAATAATGTGATTATAAGATATATCCGTTCTAGGCATGGTGATTTAACTCCATCACAGGATGATGCAATGAATGGCAGGGATCATAAAGATATTATAATCGATCATTGTTCTATGACTTGGTCTGTAGATGAATGTGCAAGCTTTTATGATAATGAGAATTTTACTATGCAATGGTGTATTGTTGGTGAAAGCTTATTTCACTCTATTCATGAAAAAGGTAACCATGGATATGGTGGAATAGAAGGAGGATGGGGAGCAACATTTCATCATAATTTATACATAAATAATTCCAGCAGGAATCCGAGATTTTGCGGTGCAAGGTATCATCATTCCACTGCAAATTTGGAAGTCGTTGATTTTGTAAACAACCTAATTTACAATTGGGGCTTTAATAGTGTTTACGGCGGGGAAATGGGGCAGCAAAATGTGAGGGCAAACTATTATAAACCCGGACCCGCTACAGGAAGCAGTGTAAGAAATCGAATTCTTAATCCGACCCAGGATCCGGGAACTAATTCTACATGGGGTAAATTTTATGTTGCAGATAATTATGTTGAAGGTTATCCGAATACTTCAGCAGATAATTGGGGAACGGGAATTCAAGGAGTTAATCAAACAATACAAGATACAATTAAAGTTGATCAACCATTCCCGATTGCTCCGGTAAAAACAGAACCTGCCGAAAATGTATTTGAAACGGTTCTTGATAATGTAGGTGCTAATTATCCGAAACTTGATTCTGTAGATGCAAGACTCGTTCACGAAGCAAGAACAGGTGTGGCTACTTATGAAGGTATTTATAAAACTGTTCATAATATTCCTGATCCGTCTTTGATCTGTGGTATAATTGATTCTCAAACCCAAGTAGGCGGTTGGCCCGTATTAAAATCGACAACCGCACCTCCAGATTCTGATCATGATGGAATGCCAGATGCTTGGGAATTATCTCATAATCTTAATCCTTATGATTCTTCAGATTCCAGGTTAGTTGACTCTAGCGGCTTTACCATGATAGAAGAATATATTAATGGTTTGGTTAGCGGGAATATAACCGGAGTTGAAAATACAAACCAGGTACCT
The DNA here is from genome assembly GCA_963723205.1 of uncultured Ignavibacteriales bacterium. Taxonomy (GTDB): domain Bacteria; phylum Bacteroidota; class Ignavibacteria; order Ignavibacteriales; family Ignavibacteriaceae; genus CAVQBP01. The sequence continues at coordinate 129,288 of CAVRQC010000044.1, read as the reverse complement.
GCAAGTTTTTCATTGAAACAAAATTATCCAAATCCATTTAACCCTATAACAAGAATAGAGTATTCAATCCCTGTAAAGTCAAAAATTAAACTGGTAGTTTTTGACATACTGGGCAGGGAGGTATTAGCTCTGGTTGATGGTGAAGAGGCGGCAGGAAATCATTCAATTAATTTTGACGGTTCAAGACTTAGTTCCGGAGTTTACATTTATAGCTTATTTTCTCCTGCTCAAATTCTTTCAAAGAAAATGATTTTACTTAAATGAGTTTATCGATCTTAAGATTAAAACCGCTTAGTCTTAATCTAAGATTGTTATCCTAAAAGAAATTTTCTAACTAAAGAAAGGAGTCTGCATGATGATAAAAATACTTCTTCAAGATTTTAAAATCAGAAATTTGTTCTTACCTCTAATATCTTTTAATAAATTACTTATATAATAGAGGAGTTATTATGAGTCGAAGGTTAAAAAAAATATTTTTACCTGGCATACTTCTCATATTTTTATTTCTTTTTTCATTCGCAGAAGTATTTGCTCAAGGTAAAATTGTCGGTCATGTTAAAGACAAAACAACCGGGGAGCCATTAATAGGGGTTAATATAATCATACAGGGTACCTATTTGGGCGCAGCTACAGATATAGATGGTGATTATACAATTGTTAATGTTCCTGTCGGAGAATATTCAATAAAAGCTTCAATGGTTGGAGCAACATCTGTAGTTAAGACACAAGTAGTTGTATCAAGCGACCGAATTACCGAGGTTGACTTTGATCTGGAACAAACAACAATTCAAGGGCAGGAAGTAGTAGTAACTGCTCCAAGGGATATCCTGCATAAAGATGTATCAAGCAGCCAGATTGTTGTTGATCAACGGCAGATGGAGGAAGCTGCAGGAACCAGAACACTTCAGGATTTTTTAAATACCCAGGCAGGTATTACAGATAATCAATACCTGGAAATAAGGGGTGGAAGACCTGATGAAACCGGAACTATGATCAATGGTTTAACTTTTGTTAATGCAAGGGTCGGCAAATCCGAAGCATTTATCCCCACCAGTTCAATTGAACAGGTTTCACTAAAAGCCGGTGGTATGAGCGCTGAATACGGTGAATTTCGTTCAGGTCTTATTGGTGTTACAACAAAAACAGGTACTCTTGATGGATATCATGGTACATTCAGCTATTCTCAAAGCCCTGCGCATATAAAAAGATTCGGACCATCTCTGTTTGATCCCATGAACAATTTTTTAAGACCACACCTGGATCCAACGGTTGCTTTTATAGGAGTCAATGCAGCTAAAGAACAAGGCAGCATTACAGATTACGAAGCCCAACAATTCGCACAATATCCTTCATTCCAAGGCTGGAATAATCTTACAGGAAGAAATATTCCAACGTCCTGGCAGAGTAGCTTACAACCCGGCCAGGAAATCACACCTGTCGATTTGTATTTATTTGATGCCTGGATGCATATGGTTAAACCTGATTTTACTAAACTGAATTCTACAATAAGAGATTTAAATGGTCAGGGATTAAATGTCGGTTCCGAGATTACGGATCAAAAATTAATAAATGCTTTTAATGACCATGCAAACAAAGAAGGTCAGTACGGCGATTTCAATTTTGATGGCGGTTTCGGCGGCCCGGTACCATTCTTTAGCAGTGATCTCGGAAATGCAACTTTTTACTTGTCAAATATTACAAACAGGACTTCATACATTGAACCTTTGGAACTGAATTATGATTTACGTACTGCTACATTATTAACTTTAAAAACAAATGTAAGCAAGGCGATTACTTTAAAGTTAACAGGCTTATATTCATATCATAAAGGAATGAATCCTGCGCGTGCCGCCGACAGCGAACCGGCAACTCTTTCTACAGCTAATAATGTAACCCAGGTGACAGGAACTATATATCAGGGACTTGATAGAGGTGCTTTTATGCCGGAAAATAATATTCCGCTCTATACTTCATATGGAAGTAATTATGGTCCGACATATTACTGGTATAATACTATGCTTCAGCCATGGGTTGAGAAGAATTTACTAGCAGGACTAGAATTAACGCATGCAATAAGTGCATCTACTTTTTATGATGTAACAGCAAGCTATCAGAGAACAAGAGATGATATAAATCCTGACTTAAGCACAATGAGAAGTAAGGATGTTTTGGCTTATATTGGTCCTATACCCGTCACAGAGATGCCATATGGCAGAAACATACTTCCAGTAGGAGTCAGTACAGATACTATTGCTAATTGGGTTTATGACCAGTATTTCTCAATCCCGGGTTTAAGTGAAAGATTTGATAGTAAAGGCGGTGTAATATATGATAATTCTCTTACACAGCAATTAAGATTTAAATTTGATTTCGGCAGCCAGATAAATAAAGAACATTTTATTAAGACCGGTATTGAATATAATTATACAGGCTTAAATAATAACAGATGGTCCTACTGGCCGAACCAAGGACCATTGAGTATGTATGAATACAACTTTAGTGTATTTCCACGAAATCTGGGAGCTTATGTTCAGGATCAGATAACATTTGAAGATATGGTTGCAACTATAGGAATAAGAGCTGATTACTACAGCTTTGGTAGTTTACATTGGCCGACCGGAGACCCGTGGAATGCTGCTGCATTTGCGCCTCCAAACTGGACTCCCAGCGATTATCTAGATATACTCCAATCAGGCAGGTCAGTTATTTGGCAGCGATGGAGTGATGTTAATGCTCAATTAATAAATCAAGGAAGTAATCCCCTTTTAGAACCCGTTGCAACGCATTTAGTATTTAGCCCTAGATTTGGTATTTCATTCCCGATAAGTGACAGGGCAAAATTCTACTTTAATTATGGTCATTTTAGAAGCATGCCGCCTCTTGCTGATATGTTAGCTTATGACTTCAGATATGATACACAAAAAGGCGGAATTTATGAACTTGGAAATCCTAACTTGGCACCATCAAAAACAATTCAATATGAATTAGGTGTAGATTATACCCTTTTAGATCAGTATCTACTTCATATTGCCGGTTATTATAAAGATGTTTCCGGTGATGTAAGGACTATTAATCTAAATCCGGAAAGTGGTACTGGTATTAGAACTTACAGATACAGGATAAATGATACTTACAGAAATATCCAGGGACTTGAAGTTCAGTTCAGTAAAAATACAGGTAAGTATATAACCGGATGGGTTAACCTGCAATTATCTTATGCAAGTACCGGTGCAACAGGGAAAACAGATATATATCAGGACCCAGCAACCAATGCAACCTCAGGATTTTATTATGCTAATGCTTCAAGACCTTATCCTGTTCCTGAAGTGAGAGCAAATATAAATTTCAGATCTCCGGACGAATGGGGTTATATCTGGGGAGGATGGAGCTTAAGTCTTCTACCAGATTGGAGAATGGGGAACAGGTTTACCTTCAATCCAAGAAGTGTTGACGAAGGAAGTGAAAACTATTTTTATTGGCCGAATACATTCAGGGTAGACTTAAAACTTAGTAAATCCTTTACTGTAGGTTTTCTTAAAGCTACAGCTTTCTTAAATATAAACAATCTGTTTAATAATAAAGACTTTTTATATAGATATGCATTCTATGGAGCTAATGGCAATCCTGCCAGTAATGCTCCTTCGGATTATCTTTCATATATGGAGTCACTGCACCTGAAAGATTATCAAAGTTCTTATTATGATCCTATACGCGATGAGACTACCGGTGCATATCTGTACCCGGGATATGTTTTTACTCAGGATGTTACAATCAATGGAGTTACATATAAAGCAGGACAAAAAGTAACAACAGAAGATAAAATTGGAGATATGCATTCATCTGATAAAAAATGGATAAACAGTCCGAATGTTGATTTATTTACTTACGGGTATACAAGACAAGTTTGGATGGGAATTAGGTTTGATTTTTAGGAAATCTAATAATGGATTTGAAGTTTGAAGTAATTTAAGCTTAGGCTTATAAAATTAAAAATTGGAGAAAAAATGAAGATCAAAATTAAATTAAGTCGAATTCTATTTCAGGCAGCTCTTCTGATTGTTTTTCTCTTTATCGGTAGCATATTTTCACAAGCTTTAATCCGTGTTAACAGGCTGTGGGGTGAAGTTACCGAAAATGGAGGCAATAAAGGAGTGCAGTATACTAACGGTGATCTGAATTTATTTGCCGATTATAATGCTTTTGGTTGCAGGTTCCAGGGTACTGAAGGATTCTTCAGTGGTTTTGTTTGCGTTGCTACTGATGATTGGAACGGTGCTACTGCTGTCTTTTCACCGGTAGAAAAAGATCAAAAGGATGGTAGAATTGTAGCTCCGCTAACAAATTATGCCCGATATGCAAATCCTGCATATACAATTACATCAGAAGGCGCAACAACATCTCCTCCATCAAATGATTTGGGAGGTGCTGTCATAGATGCTACTAAATGTATTGGAACCAGCGATCAAACTGTTGAAGTTACAAATAAATATTCCTGCGGTATAACTCTTCAGAGGAAAGTGCTTGCCTGGGGTCAAAATCTGGATAATAATTATTCAATTATTGACCTGACATTAACTAACGATACCAGCGTAACTTTTAATAACTTTTACGTCTTTCTGCACAATGGGGAATATCCGTTTCAAAAAGCCGATGGAAATAATCCGGGTGTTGCTGCAGCAGACCAATATTATAATGGTAATAGCTCAAGAAAATGGTATCATTATTATGGTTCTAAAACAACCGATTCATTGCGTGTTTATTATTATTATGCATCTGATGATCCTGAGAAAACCGGAGATAATATGGGACAGCCCCTTTCAGTACAGGGGGGTAGACTTTTAGACTATGATTACACATTTGTTGCCACACTTCACGCTTCTGCACAACCATATACACCTTCAGGTAATATGATCAATAACATTGATGCTAATGATCAGAACGACATGAGCCAGCCTTCTGTTACGACAGTTGCCAACATGCAGAACGTATTAAATCTGGGTCTTTTCAATAATACTTATGATCCGACAGGTACTGATGCAGGTAATTATTACCAGCTTATTAATGGGACGACATTAGCAAGTGAAGATCTGACCGGAGCTGATGTCCGTCCGGGTCATCATAGAAAAAATCTTGATGAAGAAGGAAATAATGCACCTGGAGGTGAGCCGGGTATTTCACCTTTTGCAAATTCATTTGAAAGTATGATCACCTGTTACGGTCCTTATACATTTGAACCGGGGCAGCAAATTAGAATAGTTACTGCAACAGGTATTGCCGGTATAAGCAGGACAAAAGCAGTTCAGGTTGGTGAAGCCTGGTACCATGATACAAAGAACGGAACAAATACACTTGCAGATCCTCCTAACATACCGAATGCAACAACAGGATATTTCCCGAGTAATTTTGTATTTCCTGATGGTGCAACAGAAACAGATAAGAAAAAAGACAGATGGGTAAGTACAGGGATCGATTCACTTTATATGACTGTCAGCAAAGCGAAATGGAATTTTTCCCATGATTATAATATTCCGCAAACACCACCTCCACCGACCAACTTATCTGTTTCAGGAACAGGTGCAGGTATTGCACTCAATTGGTCTGATCCTGCTGCACAAGGTTTAGCAAATTTTGTCGGCTATAGAGTTATGAAAAAGCTTGGTAATACTGATACTACATATTACCATGAGGTATTCAGATCAGATACAACCAATAATAAAAATGTAAATTCATATACTGATCCGGTAGTTAGAGTCGGAGCATTCTACTATTATTATGTTCAGGCTATGGTAAGGATACCTGCAACAGATAACAGTGCGCACCCTTCGGAAAGAGGAAAGATAATTTACAGCAATAGGGTTTATTTTTATAATAACTCCCAGGTTATAGGGCAAGGTTTGGTTAATCAAAGCGGTGATCTTGCTAACATTGCTATTGTTCCAAATCCTTTCAACTGGAATGATCCTTTGCTGAGAGGTTATGGTTTTAATAACCCGACTAATCTGCGTATACAGTTTTTTGAATTACCCAGAAGGGTAACAATAAGAATATTTACTGAAGCAGGGGCTTTAGTTAAAACCATTGAACACAACCAGGACAGCGGTTCGGATTCCTGGAACATGACTAATGAGAACGGACAAACAATAGCGAGCGGTATTTATGTCGTATTATTCCAAACCCCGGATGGCGGTACCGCTTATCAAAAACTAGTAGTTGCACGCTAATAATTAAACAGGAGATTTAGATGAAATTATTAATAAAAATTATAGCGTTTATCATATCATTGAGCAGTATGAACCTGCTTGCTCAAGATATAAGCTCTCTAGGTCAGAATAGTGCGAATGTTAAATTAACCGGACAATCTTCAATGACCTTTCTTCAGGTGGGAGTTTCACCCAAAGCTTCTGCACTTGGTGATGCTTATACTGCAATGAGCAAGGGAGTTGAGAGTGTATTTTTCAATCCGGCAGGTTTAACTGAAATGAATTCAAAGTTTCAGGCTTTCGTTTCATCAACACAATGGTTTGCCGATATTAAATATCTGGCTGGTGCTGTAGGGTATAATTCAGGTGATTATGGAGCTTTTGCATTAAGCTTCATAGTTGTTGATTACGGTACAATCAAAGGAACATCTTTGGTGCCTGCTGCCAGTACCGGGGCAAACTATACTTTAACAGGTGATGTTAAGAATGTCGGAGCATACTCATTTGGGTTGACCTATGTTAAAGCTGTGAGCACTAAATTCGCTATCGGCGGTACTGTAAAATATGTTGGCCAGCAGCTTGGCCAATTGACAGATGCAAACGGAAATACATCCGATAATAATGCTAATAAACTGGCATTTGACATGGGAGTTAAATATTTCCCCGGTATTGAATCTTTAAGACTGGGAATGTCGATAAGAAATTTTTCCACATTTGTTCAGTATCAAAATTTCGAATCACCGCTTCCCCTTGCTTTTTCAGTAGGACTTGGTATGAACCTGATGGATTTAATCAATAAAGATATGTCCAAAGAACATGCACTTGTATTATCCTCAGAATTTGTACATCCTAATGATTATACCGACAGAATAAATACAGGTCTTGAATATACTTTTATGAATTTGGTCTCATTGAGAGCAGGGTATGAAACTAACCATGATATTCTTAGCTGGTCAGGCGGCATTGGTTTGGGTACTTCTTTAGGAGGAACCAGAATTGATGTTGATTACTCATACTCTCATACAAAATATTTTGATGGTATTAACCGTTTTGCGTTAAATGTAGGTTTCTAAATATTACATAAGCTAATGTCGCATGCATTAACTTATTTAAGTTCTGTTCGGGGGGATTTATTTCTAAAAGTTGAATTCGTTTGAATATTGGATTGCGGCGAATAATATTTTTAGATCTAAATGCAAAAGTCGTAGTAGTTATTTTGATAAAATGTATTAAATTCAAAATACCTGCTGTAAAATTGGGGAGTAAATTATTAATTAACAACAAATATATTAGGAGGCTAATATGAAAAAATTAACTACCTTGCTGTTGGTTGCAGGATTATTCTTCTCAGCACAAGTCTTTGCACAAACAGTAGATAGTGTTTATTGGGAACTAAGCTCAGACACACAGCCAACTTCTATTTCGTCCGGTTTAGAAGTTACAGCAGACAGTATGTCTTTAAACGGTGGATTGGTTATAAAAGATTATGATGCTCGTTTAGCTGGACCTGCAGTAAAGATAAATGCTGATTCTAATGGATGGGGCTTTAATGGTGATGAAACTTGGTATATGGACGATAGATTTGTCGCATTTACCGTTATGCCTAAAGCCGGTTATAACTTACAAGTTGACAGTGTTGCATTCTGGATGGGTTGTTATGGAACTCATGGTGCTTTTCATGCTGCAGTTTATTGGGCTATGGATGAAACATTTAATCAAAAATACCTTTTACTTTTGGATAGCAATACAGTTGATCTTCCAAACGATTATAAAGGATTACCGGATGTTAGGGATGAAGCGAACGGGCCATTACATGATACAAGCTTAGCAGTAAACACTAAAATTAATGATGGCGGCAAATTTGTTCTGGGATTTTTCCCATGGTATAGCGGCGGCTCAAGTACTTCGAAATATTTGGTTCTGTGGCTTGTACGTGTATATGGAACTACTACACCGGCAACAGGTGTACAAGATGCACAAGCTTTACCAAAGGAATTCAGTCTGGAACAAAATTATCCGAATCCTTTTAATCCTACTACTACCATACAATATAATACACCAAAAACCGGTTTTGTTTCATTGGATGTTTATAACCTTTTAGGACAAAAAGTTGCAACCCTGGTAAATGAAGTTGTGCAGGCTGGTTCTCATACTGTCAATTTTAATGCTTCAGATTTACCAAGTGGAGTATATATGTATCAGTTAAAAACCGATAACTTCAATAGCATTAAAAAGATGACCTTGCTAAAGTAAACTGTAGCTTGTAACCAGCTATAGACTTATATTAAATGAAGTGCGCACATAGACAAATTCTATGTGCGCACTCATAATGTATACTAGCTTTAACTCAATAAACAATTTAGAACTTTTCTTATCTATAATCAGTCCAGCATATTTTTTTTTAAAGGATAATCTTAATTTGTGGATTAGTGGATCAATTAAAAATCTTAATCAAAATTTTACCTGTTATTAAACTGAGTTGAATTATGATTAAGAATTTTAATCAAATGATTATGAAAAAAATTATATCAATACAAAAATAGTTTGTATATGAACTTAATATGATGAAAATAAAAGAACAGAAAAATTTTTAGGAGAAAGACCAAAATGCTATTAAAAAATCTACCAAAGTACCTGAAATATTTAAAACCTGGTCTATTTATCCTTGTCATCCTTTTAATTGTTTCTACAGATATTTTTGCTCAGAACAGGAGTAGAATTGTAGGAACGGTAAAGGATGCAAAAACAGGTGAACCATTGGTTGGAACGAATGTGATAGTTGAAGGAGCAAACCTGGGAGCCGCGACAGACATTGACGGTAAATTTTTTATTGTAAATGTTCCGGTTGGGACTTATAATTTGAAAGTTTCGATGATCGGTTATAAAACTCAAATTATAACAGGATTAATAGTATCAGTTGATCGTGTAACCGAACAGACTATAAAATTAGAACCGGCTGTAATAGAGTCCCAGGCTGTAGTTGTTACTGCAAAAAGAGATGAACTTCACAAAGAAGTTTCAAGTACACAATTAATGGTAACAAGCAGTGAAATTGTAAATTCTTCCGGGATCAGGGCTGTAAATACATTCCTTGAAAAATTACCGGGTGTAAGTCAAAATGATAACGGTTATTTAACAATTAGAGGTGGTTTAGCAGATGAAACTGGTACTTTTGTGAATGGACTTTCTTTCAATAATGCTTCAAACGGCAATGCTGAAACTTCAATTCCATTAAGTGCAATTGAGCAGGTTTCTTTGATGTCGGGAGGATATAATGCCGAATACGGTAATTTCCGTTCCGGTTTAATTAATATTACTACAAAGAGCGGAACAAAAGACGGATATCATGGAACAATAAATATATCTGCCGATCAATCTCATATGAGAAGATTTGGTCAGTCTTATTTTGATCCTCACAATGATTTTTTGGTCTCTTATTTAGATCCAGCAGTTGCCTTTCAGGGAACAAAAAATGCCTGGGCTGATGATCCTTATAAACAACAGCAGCATCCCACATTTATTGGATATGATAATGAGGTTAAACAAAGAGTAATTACAGCAAGTTGGCCAACAGCAAAACCTCTTGACCTTTATCTTTTAACCGCATGGATGTTCCGGGTAGTTCCTGATTACCAGGGATTAGCCAAATTGGGTTACACTGTTCCGCAAAATCAACAGAAATTATTTGCTGAAAGAGCAGGCAACGAAAGTTTCAGTGATAAAAATATCGATTTGGGATTTGGCGGACCCATACCATTTGTCAGTCATGCATTAGGAGATGCAACGTTTTTTATTTCAAACAATACTAAGCAGCAGTATTATACAATGCCCATCACATTGGACCATGATTTTAATTCAACTACACTGCTTACAATGAGGTCTAATCCGACTGCAACAACAACCCTGACTTTAAATGGATTATGGAAAAGAGAAATAGGAGTTTCTCCTATAATTCCTGTAAATGGTGATGCTCCCGATGCAAACAACAGAGGAGGATTTATGCCGCTTGATAATCTTAAATATACTTATGACGATTTTGTTTATTCTTATGATCCTAATTATTATCCGATTTTAAATCAAACAACGGTAATGACAGGTTTAACATTAAACCAAATGTTAAGTAAAAAAACATTTTTTGAATTTTCTTTTAATTATTTAACCATAAAAGATTTTACCCCTACAGGAGACAACCGGGATACCACAACAATTACAAACTTTGGTCCTTTTTATGTCGACCAAATGCCTTACGGCAAATCACAATTCTCACATGAACAATATGCAGATTACTCATTTACTTTGCCATGGGTACCCAGTATGACTTTGGGGCATCGCGAGGGTGATCTCCATGATAATCAAAAAGTTTACCAGTATGCAGTTAAGTTCAATATTACATCTCAAATAGATGATCATAATTATGTAAAAGCCGGTATTGAATATAATCTTATCCATTTAGATCACAAGTTTTATGAGTTGTGGAATCAGAATTCTTATAATACCTATGAATATAACTATAATAGAAAGCCGAGTCAGACAGGTCTTTTTGTACAGGATCAGATAACATATAGTAGTATAGTTGCAAATCTGGGAGTAAGATTTGATTACTATTACGGCGGCGGTGGTCTCTGGCCAAGTGATCCATTTGCCTATGATGCTTACGCTCCACAACCAATCGGCACAGCAAACGACAGTACATTATATGAATACCTGGCAACCGGGAAATCATATATCTGGGACTATTGGAATCAGTACGACCAGCAGCACCCAGGATTTTTACAAAAAATAAAAAATTATTTCACAGTTAGCCCGCGTTTGGGTATTTCATTTCCTGTTACGGCTGATGCTAAATTTTATTTTAATTACGGACAATTTAGATCTAATCCTCCATATTATACTATGTATCAGTTCAGGTATAGATATACTAAAAACGGATTATACCAGATGTCAAATCCTAATCTTGAACCACCTAGAACCACTTCGTATGAACTAGGTGTAGCGTATAATTTTTATCAGAATTATATTGCAAGAGTATCCGGTTATTATAAGGATATTACCGGTGAGTATGGTACAGTTACTTATCAATCTGCACAACCTGAACATTCCTCCTTAAATTACAAATCATATTTGAATAATGTATTTCAGGATGTGCAAGGTTTAGAATTAAATATATCCAAAACTGATAATAGCTGGTTAAACGGATGGATAAATTTTGATTACATGTTGACAAAATCAGGTCATACAGGTGTTAGTACAGTTTCAGATATTGTTATCAATAATGTACAATCAACTTTATACCAGGGTGATGAAACCCGTACTTTACCAACACCGAGTATAAATGCCAATATAACTTTTCGTTCGCCTGATAATTGGGGGCCGCAACTTGGTGGACTGGATATTTTCGGGAATTGGGATCTTACAATTTTTGGGCAATGGAGAGCCGGAAGCTATTTCACATGGAATCCTTTAAATGATCCGTTCACCAATAATAATTTATCCTGGCCGGATTACTATATGGTTGATCTTAAATTAAGTAAATCAATTAATATTGCAGGGACTAAAACTACCTTTTATATCGATTGTACAAATGTATTAAATCTTAAAATAAACTTATTGGGCAAAGGTTATCCATTTCAAGATGATAATGATCAAGCTCGGTATTTGGCTTCACTTCATCTTCCTATGTATAACTCCTCTAAGTTCGATCAATTACGTAGTAATAATCCAGGTGAATATATTGCAGGAAATGATAAGGTAGGTGATTTAAGATCGAGTTCTAAACCATATATAAATGATCCTAATTACTCATTTTTTATGTACAATCGGCCAAGGGATATATGGTTCGGGATGAAAGTTGATTTTTAAGAATCATAGTCTGAAGACTGATAAATAAGAAATTTGGAGTTTAAAAATGAATAATTCTCAAATTAAATTGATAAACAAAATTGCATTCAGAACAAGCATTTTAGTAATATTATTTATTCTTAGTAATATGGGGATAAAAGCACAAACCTCTCCTGAATTGCAAACTGCTGTTATGAAATTAGGTCACATTTGGTTAGGAGTATCTGCAAACGGATACAGATCCAGTTTTGAGTATTTATCCGGTTATTTTCCGAATGATTATGATATTATGGCCAATAGAGGACAATATGCCGAAGGATATACCGGTGCAGGTATTATAATAACTGCTTTACACTGGTTTAACCCTGAAGCCGATTCAGTTCAGCCTGTAGCGCAGTATAGTTATACCAGTTCTGATTTCCCGGCCTGGAACGCAGGTATAGTAGTGGCACCTATTACAAATTATTTGAGATTTGGTTTCCCGCAGCAGGTAGTAAATTTTAATACTATTGGTTTAGATAATTTTGGTACAGTTGATCCGAATTACTCTGCTTTTCAAAATCATACTTATGATGAAATTTGTGAAGTAACTGATTCTACAATTTTCGGTATTAATGTTAATAGAAAATTATTAGCATGGTCTCAAAGTTTTAATGATGATTATATCATTGCTGACTTAACTTTTACAAATGCAAGCAACGTAGCCCTGGATAGTGTGTATATAAATATGAGAGAATCAAAGGATAATCTTGAATATTCGAACGGGCAAAATCCTGCGCCTGGCGATGCTGATAAATTTGATATTAATGCCAATAATTGGCAGCATTACTATGGTGGTAAACCAGGCGACTCTTTAAGGATTTTTTATGAATATAGTGCAGATAATCCTCAAAAATCAGGAGATAATATGGGCGCACCTGCTACTACTCAGAGAGGTCGGCTACTTGATCCTAATATGACATATTTTGCAATACTTCATGCTTCAAAAGAACCTTATAGTGATCCAGGTCAGGATGTAAATGATCCTTTACAACCTAAAATAACATATTCTGGTGCTCCAACTGCTTTTCCCCGGAATGTTGAAAACGATGTCTACAACAGTAGTAATTTCTTTGTGATTCGCGGGGGATTTTCTGATGATAACCCGATGCCTGGAGCATACCCGGAGACTCATCATGAACAAAACTCCGATGAATTTGGTATTGCAGATAATTCGGGTGTACCGGCAGCTTTACCCCAGCATGAAGCATACAGATATGCTTCTTTTGGTCCATATAATATAATGCCTGGACAAAAAATTCATATTGTATATGCGAGCGGTTATACCGGTATTGGATTTCAAAAAGGTCAGGAGGTCGGGCAAAAATGGTATGACGGGACTTTAGAGAATCCACCCAATATGCCAGACCCTAACACCGGGTGGCTGCCTAGTAATTTCCAGTTTCCTGCCGATGCATCTGAAATGGATATAAGAAAAGATAAATGGATCAGCATGGGTATCGATTCGGTTATGTTAAGTGCATACCGTGCTCAATGGAATTATGATCACAATTATAATATACCGCAGGCACCGCCGCCGCCAGCAACAGCTACTGTTACCGGGTATGGTGATGGTGTTCAGGTTGAATGGACTGATCCCGAAGCGGAGAGTATGCCTAATTTTGCCGGATATAGAATAATGAGCAGAATTTCTAATGCTGATACAATTCATTATAAACAGGTGTATAATTCGGATGCCAATGATAAAGGGGAACACAAGATTAAGCTAACGGATGTTTTATTTGGTGCGCAATATTACTTTTATATTCAAGCAAAAGTAAAAATAGGAGAAAATGATCCTAATGCCGATCCAACAACCCGCGGTAAAATTATGTACAGCAGCAGAGTATTATACCCGGATATAAATTATGTTCAACCGCCTCACTTTCCTCAGGAAGATCTTTCAAAAATCAGAATAGTTCCGAATCCATATAATATTAGGGATCCTCTTTTAATTAAATACGGATTTACAGATCAAAGGAATATTACTTTTTATAATTTACCTCCGTTTTGTACAATCAGTATATATACTGAAAATGGCGACCTGGTTCGAACTATTGAGCATAATAATCCTCTTGGTACCGGTTCTGAAAATTGGGACATGTTAACTTCCAGCCAGCAGGTTATTAATAGTGGATTATATATCGCCGTATTCAAAAAACCTGACGGTGCTTTATCTTATCAAAAATTTGTTGTTGTACGATAAATTATGAGGAGTTTAATATGAATTTTAGAATAAATCCAAAATGGATTTTAACAATGTTTGCAGTTTTTATTTTCCTAATAAACGCTTATGGTCAAATAGGTCTAAAAAAACTCGCACAAAGTACAATGAATTTTCAACTAGTGAGCATTTCACCAAAAGCCAGTGCTATGGGAGATGCTTATTTTGCAGTCGGCACCGGAGCAGAAAGTATCTTTTACAATCCTGCCGGTTTAATAGAATCCAAAAATACATTTAATGTTGTAATAGATTATACCCAGTGGATTGCAGATATAAATTATATTGGTGGTGCAGCTTCCTGGAACCTTGGTAATTACGGTGCAGTTGGAATCAGCCTGCTCTCGGTAAATTATGGTACTATTTACGGAACAAGTTTAGATCCAAACACAGGGAGTACCCTTGGGTATATTGACAACGGAACACTTTCAAATGTAGGAGCTTATTCTTTCGGTATAAGCTATGCGAAAGCTGTCAGCACGCAGTTTTCTATTGGCGGTAATATCAGGATAGCCGGACAAAACTTAGGCGAAAATCATTTTATAGATGGAACGGATACCAAAAACAATGCGTCAAAGTTAGTATTTGATGTGGGCGTAAAATATTATACGGGATTCAAAAATTTCAGGTTCGGGATGGCCATCCGTAACTTCTCTTCAAATATAATTAGAGAAGCAATTTATGAACAGCTCCCATTAACATTTACTGTAGGAACAGCTATCGATTTAATGGACTTTATTAATCCCTCACACTCACAGGATGATGCATTAACTTTTGCTGTGGATTTTCTTCATTCTAATAATTATTCCGAAAGATTTAATATTGGTGCAGAGTATAAGTTCTTAGGAATGCTTGCTCTGCGCGGCGGATATCAGACTAACAGGGATATATCTTCATATTCTTTTGGTATCGGATTGAATAAATCGATTGACGGAAATGAGATAGGCGTAAATTATTCATATTCAAAAATGGATGTATTTAAAGATATTAATCGAATTTCAGTTGAATTTTCTTTATAGATTAAACAAAATTTTTTTATTTAATTCTGTGTTATTCATAATATTTGGATAAATTTGTTCGAAAACAAAATACTATTTATCTATTGGTGACCAAATTGAAAAAAATAAAAACATTTCTGAAACTATTCCTTATTCTTTTAACGGTATCGTTAATACTAAATTTCTACCAGGAAGTTAAAGTTAGTGTATTTCTTATTGGTGATTCCACTATGGCCGACAAACCTCTCGCTGATAATCCTGAAAGAGGCTGGGGACAAATGTTCCCGATGTTTTTTACAGACCAGGTACAGATTGAAAATTATGCGAAGAACGGCAGAAGTACAAAAAGTTTTATTGACGAGGGAAGGTGGAAAATAGTTTACAATAAATTGCAGAAAGGAGATTATGTCTTTATAGAGTTTGGACATAATGATGAAAAGAAATATGACTCAACAAGATATACTGAACCTCATTCTGCATACAAAGCAAATCTTTTAAAGTTTGTAAAAGAATCAAGAGAAAAAGGTGCTATTCCTGTTTTAATTACACCTGTCGCCAGGAGGAAATTTGATAAGGACAATAAACTGGAAGCAACTCACGGAGAATATCCGGCGGTTGTTAGAGAAGTTGCAAAAGAACAGAATGCTCCTTTAATAGATTTAGAAAACATGAGTGCAGAACTGTTTAGCAAGCTTGGTCCTGAAGGTACAAAAAAAATATTTATATGGGTTCAACCCGGGGAATATAAATCTTTACCGGAGGGTAAAGAGGATAACACTCACTTTCAGCAGGATGGTGCAATAGAAATTGCCAAACTTGTAGTTGACGGTGTTAAACAGTTAAATCTTCCATTAATGGATTATATTAAAAATGATAATTCAATCTCTTATGTTGGAAAAAATAAAGTTGTAGGACTAGATTATTATTTTAATGATGAATGGAAAGAGAATAAAACAGGTAAAAAGGTAAGATATCACTACACCTGGGAAGATGATGATATAAATTCCGGTTATTCCAAGCTGGGAAATATAATTACACTTCTTGATGCAGGATTGACAGAACTGCCGGAAGCACCTACTCAAAAAAGTTTGAGTAAATTAAGCATTTATTTTATAGTAGATCCTGATACTAAGGCTGAAAATCCGAATCCGCATTATATTGACAGCAGTTCAGTAAAAGTAATAGTTAATTGGGTGAAAAACGGCGGAGTACTTGTGCTTTTCGGCAATGATAAAGGTAATGCAGAATTTGAGCATTTTAATAATCTTGCTGAAAATTTCGGGATTCATTTTAATGAAGTAAGCAGGAATAGGGTTGTCGATGATAAATTTGATATGGGTAAATTTGAAAATTTCCCTGACCAGCCGATATTCAAGGGTGTAAAAAAAATATATTTAAAAGAAATCAGTACACTTAGTCTGACCCCTCCTGCAAAACCAATTCTTACTGACAGCGGTGATGTAATTATGGCGTCATCAGATTTTGGCAAAGGCTTTGTCTTTGCTGTCGGAGATCCATGGTTATACAACGAATATATTGATAATCATAAGCTGCCTGTGGGTTTTGAAAATTATAAAGCTGCTGAAAATTTATTTAAATGGCTTTTGATCAAGGCTAAGGCCGTGAGAAAGTAAAAATTATCAAGTACGTACAGGTGTAGAGACGGGGCATGCCCCGTCTCTACAATGTGCAATCCATTTTATAAAATCCAAAATCCAGGGAAATAACAATTTATCAATTAAACAATAAAAAATTATGGAAAACAATTTACTAAATAAATATCGTTTCTTTGATCCAAATGAAACGGTAAGAAATATAGCTTACGAGCTTTATTCTAATGTAAAAGACCTACCCATTATTAGTCCGCATGGACATGTTGAACCGAAACTGCTGGCAAATAATGAACCATTTCCTGATCCTACTGAATTACTTATTATCCCGGATCATTACATTTTTAGGATGCTGTATTCTCAGGGAATTAAACTGGAATCACTTGGAATTCCTACCGTTGATGGTACTGAAGTAGAAAAAGATCATAGAAAAATCTGGCAGATTTTTGCAGACAATTTTTATCTTTTTAATGGTACTCCTACAGGTGTTTGGCTGATGCATGAATTGGCCGAAGTTTTTGGTGTTGATGAAAAATTGAATTCTGAAAATGCTATGAAAATTTATGATCATATGTCTGATATGCTCAATACCAAAGAATTTCTACCAAGGAATTTGTTTGATAAATTCAAAATTGAAGTTTTAAATACAACAGACGGCGCCTCGGATAATTTAGAGAATCATAAAAAAATTAAAAAAGCAGGTTTGAAAGGAAAAGTTATTCCTTGTTTCAGACCGGATGCTGCAGTTAATATTACAGCTAAGAATTGGTTAAAAGAAATTGAAGCATTAAGCAGTTCTTCCGGAATTGAAGTTAATTCTTACAAGAATTTTATTAAAGCACTTGAAAATCGTCGTGAATACTTTAAATCAATGGGAGCAGTTTCAACCGATCAGGGGATTACCTCTTCCTATACTCACAAACTTTCTGAAAATGAAGCTGATGAAATTTTCAAAAGAGCACTGAAGGAAAATGCATCAGAAAAAGATGCAGATTTATTTGTAGCCAATATGGTGATGGAGATGGCAAGGATGAGTACTGAAGACGGACTTGTAATGCAAATTCACCCCGGTGCATTAAGAAATCATAATAAAATAATCTTTGATAGATTCGGTCTGGATAAAGGAGCTGATATTCCGCTGCAGACTGAATATACCAGAAACCTCCAAGAGTTGTTAAATACTTATGGTAATAATCCGGATTTAACAATAATTATTTTTACTCTGGATGAATCTACCTATTCAAGAGAACTTGCCCCGTTGGCCGGTCATTATCCTGCTCTTAAGCTTGGGCCTCCATGGTGGTTTCATGACAGTATTGAAGGTATGACAAAATTCAGACAAAATGCGACTGAGACTGCCGGTATTTATAATACTGTAGGTTTTAATGATGATACACGTGCATTCTTATCTATTCCAGCAAGGCATGATGTCTCAAGGAGAATGGACTCCAACTTTTTAGCTGGCCTTGTTGCAAGGCATATAATTACTATGGATGAAGCAAAATCTATGGGAAAAGCTCTTGCATATGAGCTGGTTAAAAAAGCTTACAAGTTATAATAATATTTCTCATGGAAATTTTCTATATCATACATTTGTTGGGTACCCGGAGAAATTATTTTAATTTTCCAGGAGTTTAAAAAAAATAAAACGAATCTTACATTATTTTTGCCTGTTAAAATTTAGAGCTGGTACTCTTACTGATTTTTCTAATCATTTATTAAATCTCATAATTAATATTAAAATCGAGTCAACAAAATAATTGCTTCAGGAGGTTTCATGGTTAACATTAAATCTATCCTTTTAGTATTAGTTATTAATCTGCTGTTGTCCTTTGGATTAATGGCGCAGAATAATGCATCGGCATTATGGCCTCTTACTGATCCAAATACCGGCGGCACCGGTATGTCCCCGGTAATTTCCGGTAAAATTTTACCGAGTGACGAGACATTAAATAATATGGAAATAAACGGATATACCGGATTAAATAACAGTCAGAGGATTAGAATTGCGGGGAATGCCTGGCCAGCTAATCAAACTACTCAATTAGATACTGTGTTTGTTCAATTTTCTGTTACTTCTCCCAATGGCTTTAAATTTAATGTTGATTCGATTTCCTTGAATATCCAGCAAATAAGTATCAACACAATGAAGGCGAATATTTATTATTCAAATGATTCCACATTTACTACATCAAGAATGCTGGACATTATTTCCAAAGATACAAGCGGCTATCTGGATCGGGATACTTTTTCCACCGTAAAAGCAGTTATAGCTGATACCTTAAATCCAGGAGAAACTATTTATTTAAGAATATATCCGTGGGTTGATAATGACCCTTCGGTAAGGACCGGAAAATATATAGGTCTGCAGGATGTTAAAATATCTGGGGAAGTGGAAAGTCTGCCCGTACCATCCTCAGTGATGTGGCCTCTTACAGATCCTACTTCAGGTGGAACCGGATTGTCTCCTGTTGTTACTGGTGGTGTTAAAGGTGAAGATGAACTTCTTAACAATACTGAAATAAACCATTATACAGGTCCGAACAACAGCCAAAGAGTTAGAATTTTAGGGAACGCCTGGCCTGCAAATCAGACTACACAAATTGATTCTGTCTATATCCAGTTTCAAGCGGCACCCAAATTTGGCGGTACATTTAATGTGGACTCGATTTCTCTTGGAATTGCAGGAATCAGCATTAATTCAATGAAGGCTAATATTTATTATTCAACTGATTCAGCTTTCATTTCACCCGTACAAATTAATTATACTACGAGTGATACTAACAACTACCTTAGCATAGATTCGCTTCAATATGTTGGTACTTCACTTAATGTTCTTCTGAATACCGGTGAAAGTATATACTTAAGGGTGTACCCATGGGTTGATAATGATCCATCTGTAAGAACCGGTAAGTACCTGGCTATTCAGAACGTTCTAATTTCCGGAACAGCAATGGGCGTAACTGCAGATCCTCCTACAGTTACAACAAATGCCGTAACAAATATTTCAACAACTTTTACTACCAGCGGCGGTAATATACCATCTGATGGAGGAGCTGCTGTAACTGCGAGGGGAGTTGTCTGGGATACAGTAAGTTCTCCAACTACAGCAAAGAATAAAACTACTGATGGGACTGGTTCAGGAGCATTTGTCAGCCAGGTGACTGGTTTATCTCCCGGAGTTAAATATTACTTAAGAGCTTATGCAACAAATGATGCCGGGACGGCATATGGAAATGAAATTACATTTTCAACCCTCGATTCTCAAATGGTTCCATCAGTAAATACAACTACTCCATCGAATATTTTAGTTAAAACAGCTCAAAGCGGCGGAAACGTTACATCATGGGGTGGTGATACTGTGACAGTAAGAGGAGTCTGCTGGAATTCAACCGGTAATCCTACTATTTCAGACAACAAAACTGAAAACGGAAACGGGTTGGGTTCATATACCAGTATTTTATATCCTCTTGTAGCTAACACTACTTATTATGTCAGGGCTTATGCATCAAACAGTAAGGGAACCGGGTACGGTCAGGTAGATTCATTTAAAACGCAAATGCCTGCACCTGCAATAACAAAGACAGTAGCCCAGGATGGAAGCGGTGATTATACTACAGTCCAGGCTGCTTTTAACGATGTACCAAGTAATTATACCGGGCAATATACCATATTTGTTAAGAAAGGTATTTATAAAGAAAAACTCTTATTATCCTCCAGTAAAGTAAATGTTGTTTTAAGAGGTGAGGATAGGGACAGTACAGTTTTAACATATGATGATTATGCCGGTATCGCAGGAGGAACATCCGGTTCTTATAGTGTTGGTATAGACGCACCGGATTTCACCGCAGTGAATATAACTTTTCAGAATACAGTTAAAAACGATCAAACAGTCTCCGGGCAGCAGGCTGTGGCTTTAAGATCAAACGGAGACAGGCAGGCTTTTTATAATTGCAAATTACTCGGCTACCAGGATACTTATTATGCCTGGGGTGGCAGCGGGACCGGAAGAGTTTTTATGAAAAAGTGCTATATAGAAGGCTCCGTTGATTTTATTTTTGGAAGAGATATTGTTTTGTTTGACAGTTGTGAATTACATGTTAACAGGAATCAATGTTCATTAACTGCTGCCAGTACCGATCCTGAATCAGAATTTGGTTTTGTTTTTAAGGATTGTAAAATATCATATGATTCTGTCGGGTTTGACGGGAATGTAGTAAGTAAAATTTATCTGGGAAGAGCATGGCAGGCAGAACCAAGAACTGTATTTATGAATACTTATGAACCTTCTGTAGTTGATTCCTTAGGCTGGAATCAGCAGCCTATTAACTCAGGTATCATACCTGCAGTATATGGCGTTTATCAGGATTACGGACCGGGATATAATGAAATAGGCCATGCGCAGGGTATCGGCAGTATTTTAACAAGTACAGAAGCGGCGAATTATACAATCGATAATATATTCTCAAAAAATTCAAATCCGGATTTTGCTTATGATTGGATTCCATCAAACCCTGTAACTTCTGTTGAGGATGACAAATTTGTAGAACAGGTCCCACTTAATTTCCAACTTTTTCAGAATTATCCTAATCCATTTAATCCTTCGACAACAATTAAATACGGAATTCCGCAGTCCAGTCATGTAAAAATTATATTATATGATATACTTGGAAGAGAAGTAACTATACTTGTTAATGAAGTTAAGAACGCAGGTTATTATACTGTTAAATTTAATGCTTCATCGCTCGCAAGCGGTGTTTACCTTTACAGAATTGAAGCCGGTAATTTTGCCCAGGTTAAAAAGATGATGCTTCTTAAATGATTTTTCAAACCGATACTATCTCTCTAAGAGATAGTATCGGCAGTATCATAAAAGAAAATCATCCTTCAGCTTTCATAATAAAACAGTTCACTAATAAATAAAGAATTCAAATGTATAAATTTCCTAAGCCTTTAATCATTAACTTTTTTATAATACTTATTGTTGGCTTTCAAACTATCAGTTATCCGCAAAATGGTATAAAAGACAGCAGCACTTTTGATGTCTCAGGTTTCTTAGACAGTGCACATCACTGGAAGGATATTACAGATCATAACCAGGCTTTTCTTCCTGTTCGGGATCAGAAATATTATAAACCCAATCAAATAAAAGAGATTGCCGATAACATTTTACTATATCAGCAGAAGAACGGCGGCTGGCCTAAAAATTATGACATGCTGGCAATTCTGACTCCTGAACAAAAAGCAATTCTTAAAAAAGGCAGAGATTCTTCACATACTTCATTTGATAACGGTGCAACATATTCACAGGTAGAATATTTAGCGAAAGCATATAGCAAACTTAAAGATGAAAAATATAAACAGGCCTGCCTGAAAGGAATCGATTTCATTTTAAAAGCACAGTATTCAAACGGCGGATGGCCTCAGTTTTATCCTGATACAAGCGGTTACAGGAAATATATAACATTCAACGATGACGCTATGGTCGGGATTATGAATGTTCTGCATCATATTGTTCAGAATAAACCATACTATTCTTTTATTGATAAAGATGTGCATGAAAAGGTAAATGAAGCTTTTAACAGGGGAATTAATTGTATTCTAAAATGTCAGATTAAAGAAGATGGAAAATTAACTGTCTGGTGCCAGCAGCATGATAATATTGATTTTCATCCCTGCGGAGCAAGAACATTTGAACTTCCATCAAAATGCGGGGAAGAAAGTACTGGTATAACATTATTATTGATGAGTATAGAACATCCTAACAAAGAAATTATTAATTCGGTAAGGAGTGCCGTAGACTGGTTTAAAAATTCGGAAATCCATGGAATAAAAGTCGAAAGGATAAAAGCACCAAAAGTAGTTTTCAAATACAGGACATCAGTTACCGATAAAAAAGTAGTAAAAGATCCTGCAGCTCCGCCAATCTGGGCGCGTTTCTATACACTCAAAGGAAACAAACCATTCTTCACTGATCGTAATAGTGTACCTGTTTATTCACTTTCTGAAGTCGGTAGGGAAAGACGTGATGGTTATACATGGTACACTTATGAACCTCAGAAAGTATTGGACGAGTTTCCGGCCTGGAATGAAAGAGTTGAGAAAATTAAAAATTAAAAAGATAGAAAGATTAAAAGATTATCTGCTTGCGCAAAAGTTTCAGCAGGTAAAAAAGATTGTTAAGATTAAACTTGAACTACGGATGAGTTCAAGAGCAGGTTCAAGAAAGATATAGAAAAGAGGAAGATTATGAAATTTTATTTAATCAGCGGTTTTTTAGTTTTAACATTAATAGCTATGACACTTAACAATGGGGTCAAAGGTACAGTGGTTTGTTTTGGTGATTCTATTACTCATGGTGCAAAAGTGAATGGTCATAGCTGGGTTTTCTTTCTTTCTAAACAGCATAAAAACGTTAATTTTATAAATGAAGGAAGAAACGGAAGAAGAACCTCTGATAAAAAAGAACTTCTGCCGGTTTTAAAAAAATATCCGGATGCAGATTATTACCTTATTTTCCTTGGAGTTAATGATCTGAAAAACGGGAATGACAGTATGGTAAATCAATGTGTTGAAAATATGGAGTGGATGATTAATAAAATTAAGGAGACAAATAAAAAAACTAAAATAGTAATCCTTGCTCCGACCGATATAAATCTTAATACAATGTCTCAACTGAATGTTAAGAAAAAATATAATGGAAATACTAAAAGCTCACTGATTAAGCTTGAAAAGAAATATAAGGAATTGGCAAAAGAAGATAAATTGGGATTTATATCATTATTAAAAACTGTATCTCCTCCAAATTATGTTGATGGTCTTCATCCGGATGAAAAAGGACAGAAGCAGATTGCTGATACAGTTTGGAACAGATTGGACAAGTTATATACTCAAAAATAAAAATAGCTTCTAAACAATTTCACCAAAAGATTATACAATTCCCAATATTCCACTAGGTATTACAAACATTAAGCTATATTATGAATAAAAAAACTCGTCTGATTTTTATCTTAATTATTATATGTTTCACAAAGTCCTTTTCCCAATACAAGCACTTCATTACTGTGGCTAAAGACGGGAGCGGGAATTTTAATACTATTTCTGCTGCAGTTGTATCTCTTCCGATGTTTAATTATGAACGTGTAGTTATTTACATTAAGAATGGTACTTACAATGAAAAGTTTAGAATCACACAGGATTATATTACACTAAAAGGAGAAAGCAGGGATAGTACAATCATCGAATATAATCAGCTTAGAACAGACTGGATTGCAAATGAAGATCCTATCGGTCCGGCAGTAATAAATATTCATGCGGATGATATTATTCTTGAAAACCTCACTATTAAAAATACACAGTCATTAATTGGTCCTCATGCCTTTACCATTTATGGAAATGGTACAAGGACAATCATTCTGAATTGTAATGTATTGAGCAAAGGCGGTGATACCGTTTCCTTATGGAATTATAAAACAGGAATGTATTATCATGCTAATTGTACTTTTCAGGGTTCTGTAGATTATGTTTGTCCGCGCGGATGGTGCTTTATTAAAGATTCAAAATTTTATGAACATTTAAAAACTGCATCAATCTGGCATGCAGGAGGTTATGATATAAATCAGAAATTTGTATTGAGAAACTGTACTTTTGACGGTGTGAAAGGATTCCAGCTCGGCAGGCATCATTATGAGGCCCAGTTTTATCTATTGAATTGTCAATTTTCAGAAAATATGGCTGATACACCGATTTACAGAGTTTATTATCCCGATCACCCGGAAAAAGATCGTCCGTTTAACTGGGGTAAAAGATATTATTTTTATAATTGCCATCGTGATGGCCGCGATTATGAATGGTTCAAAAATAATTTAGAAGCAGCTAAAAATTCACCGTCTCCTGATGATATCACTCCTGCCTGGACATTTGACTATAAATGGAATCCCGAATCAAAAGAAAGTCCCAGAATAGTAAAACATGAAATTCATAACGGGTATATTCTTTTATTTTTTAGCGATCACCTGACAGTTATAGGGAAGCCTGTTTTAAAATCCAAATCAGGAATGGAATTCAAATATGATTCCGGAGGAGGATCCGATACAATCCGTTTTAATTATAAAGGTAACTGCTCTGAATCGGATTTAATTGGTTTGGCATTAATAAATAACGCTGAAGTTTTCGGAAACACGGCTTCTGTAAACGAACGTGATGCCGATTTTGGCTTATAGTTATTTTTATTTATTAAGTGCCAGTCACCTTACATATGTTATAAACGAATAAACAACCTGCATAGGTGACTGGCACTTTCATACCATGAAATATTTCTAATATAAAATAAAATTAAAATGAAAAAACTAACAATATCATTAGTTATCCTGATTTTTTTCTTTGCAAATTCCCGGGCTTTTCCGCAAAAATTATTTGAAGGCAATGGTTTGCATCTTGAGTTATCCCAAAACCATTTGATTGTATTCAAAGAGAACAAAAAATTAATAGATATAGCTTCGATTAACTTTAATTTCACACCTCCTAAATCCATAACTCTATTAAATAAAAATGAAAGGGAGATTCGCTTAAAATACGTTTATCCGGGTGTGGCAGAATACCAGGGTTCAGGTAAAGATTTAACTGATACAATTGTAATAACAAAATTAGATAACGGGTTGAGATTTTACTGCAATCCTAAATGGGCAAGAAATACAACAATTCGCTTGAATGATTTAAATGAACATTATTTCGGAGTATTGGAACCTCTTTTTCCTGATAATGAAAAAAGTCCTGATTTAAGAGGTAAAGTAGTTGATGTTGATGTTTTAGGAGATGCAAATCAATATCACGAAAATTATGCTTCTGTTTGGTCTGCTTTTTATATGAGTAACAATGGATACGCCTCATTCTTCGATTCATTTGCGAAAGGACAGTATAGATTTGCTATAAACGGGATTACAGAGCTTTATCATAGAACAGGAAAACTTGATTGGTACATATTTTTTGGTTCTAATGGTAATGAACTTCTCAAATCATATTATTCAATTATAGGAAATCCTAAATATGTTCCGGTTTGGGCTTGCGGTCCGATTATTTGGAGAGACGAAGATAAAAACGGTAAAGAAGATGTTCTTAATGATGCGCAGAAAATGGCTGATCTAAAAATTCCTTTAACAGCTTTAATGGTAGATCGGCCTTACAGCAATGGTTCTCATGAATGGTCAAAGATGGATTTCAATGAAAAGTTCTCCAATCCCAAAGAATGGATCTCGGAATTAAACAATAAATATAGTCTGCAATTTTTAACATGGGTCGGACCATTAACAATGTCGGATAAGGATTTCCCCGGACTACTCCCTAATTTTAAAGGTTATATTGATTTAACTAATCCCGATGCAATTAAAGAATTCGGCAGAAGACTTAAAACAAATCAGTATTCGGTTAATGTCAGGGGACATAAAATGGACAGAGCAGATGAAGAATTTCCTGAATATGCAATGTGGTATGATAAAACACCATTTGCTGAACATAGAAATAAATATGTTTACCTATATGCTAAAGTAATTAACCAGTTTTTGCAGGAAGCATTCGGTAAAGATGAATTCAATTTTGCAAGGGCCGCATTTCAGCGGTCGCAGCCTTATCTTAGTGCTGTGTGGGGAGGTGACTCACGTTCAAATTGGGATGGCTTAGCAGGCAATATGGCAAATGCTATACGATGTGGCTTTATGGGATTTCCAATGTGGGGTTCGGATGTTGGTGGATATTTAGGAGGATGGATATCCGAATCATTATATGCCAGGTGGCTTGAATTCGGAACCTGGAGCGGTATGTTTGAAATTAAACTCGATCATTCCGGGGGAAATGGAAAAGACAGGCCGCCATGGAAATACAGCGGAGATTTACAAAGTATTTTCAGAGATGCATGTACTCAAAGGATGAACATGATGCCTTATATCTATTCTGCAGCCAATACTTCCTTTAAAAACGGTGTAATAATGAAACCTTTATCTTATGAATATCCAGATGATAAGAATACATATGAAATATGGGATGAATATCTTTTCGGGAATGCATTCCTTGTTGCTCCAGTTTATGATTCTCTAGATTCAAGAAGTGTTTACCTGCCGGAAGGGAAGTGGTATGATTATAATGATATATCGAAAACCTATGAAGGAGGAAAACGAATCAATATTTCTGTTCCACTTGATAAAATACCTGTCTTTGTAAAAAGCAATTCTGTATATGTAACCGGAAATATTTATCAGGGTAGTGACAAAATATGGAAAAATAAACCTGAGAATAATTTTACTGTTCATCTTTTCCCGGGATCGGCTGGCAATAAAACAATTTACAACTATGTTGACTTAAATGATTCAAATAAAGAAAAAAACATCTTTATGGAAAACATAAGAGGTGAAATTTCTATAGAAATAGATCCTTTAATAACCGAATTCCAATTATTAATAAAATCAACAGCTAAACCTTCTTCAGTAAAATTAAATAATGAAAATATGAAGTATGAATGGAATAAAGATAAAGGTTTGGTTGAATCTAGCTTAAATAAAGGGACAAAAGCAAAAATAGAAATAATCTATTAATCTCAGTGATTCTCTTCCCGGCGGGATTCCTTAAGAAATAGTCTAAAACTTCCTTTTGATATATAATTAATGATAAAAATAATTCTGCTTTTATTATCATTTAGTGTTTTATCTTTAGCTCAAAGAAACGAAATATTAAGTCCCAAAAGAGATACTTCATATAATTTTTATACTGCATCTGCTAAGATGCATAAGAAATTTCCCGATGCTGAACTTGTATTGCCGCATCTTCCCCCAAATGTAAAAGAAGTAAAGAATATTGTCTTCGTTAAAGTTGGTGGAAGAGAATTACATTTAGATATATTTTATCCAACGAATTTAAATAATAAAGATTTCCCGGGAGTTGTACTTATACACGGAGGCGGCTGGAGATCGGGGAACATGCAGCTTGCTATTCCTATGGCACAAAAACTTGCAGCCAACGGCTATGTGACAGCAGCGGTTGAATACAGGCTTTCTACAGAAGCACTTTATCCTGCCGCTGTATGTGATATAAAAGCTGCGATAAGGTGGATGCGAGCAAATGCTTCTACATATAACATTAATAGTAAAGAGATTGCTATTTATGGCTGTTCCGCAGGTGGGCATCTTGCAGCTTTGGTAGGAACTACAAACGGATATAAAAAATTTGAAGGGGATGAAGGAAATAATAATTATTCAAGTAATGTTGAAGCTGTAATTGATGTTGACGGGGTTTTGGATTTTTTCGGAAAAGGCTCTGAGGAAGTTTACAAGAAATCAGGTAAACCAAGTGCTGCTCATTTGTGGTTTGGAGTATCTGCAAAAGAAAACCCGAAAATATGGAAAGAAGCCGGCCCGATAAATCATACCGATAAAAATACACCGCCGATTTTATTTATTAATAGCGGACAGCCTCGTTTCCATGCGGGAAGGGATGAAATGATTAAGAAATTGAAATCTTTAAACATTTATTCTGAGGTTCATACGCTGGAAGGTACAATTCATACATTCTGGTTGTTTAATCCCTGGTTTGAAAAAACTTTTGATATTACCCTTAAGTTTTTGAGGAAAACTTTGAAAAGTCAAAAGTCTTAGCCAAAGGCAATCAGCCTGGGGCTGAAAAAGTCAAAAGTTAAAAAAATATTTATAAACGAGTTTCGGACAAATATATATGAAAAGTATAAGCAGTATTATCGAAATAATTTTTCCGGTTATAATTCTGTTTCTTTTGTCTAATAATAAAATTGCTGCACAGGAAAATATACGGGATGAAGTTAACAGCCATTTGAAGAAATTGCCTTTCGAGAGTTTTGATATACAGCTTCCTCATTTCAGTGATAAAACTTTTAATATAAAAGATTATGGTGCTGTTGGTGACGGACATACAATGAACACTAATGTATTCAAAAATACAATTGATGCATGTTCTAAGGCCGGCGGAGGGCAAGTGGTAGTTCCGCCGGGATTATGGCTCACTGGACCAATAGTATTGCAAAGCAATATCGATTTCCATGTCGAAAGAGGTGCATTGATTCTTTTTAGTCCTAACCATAGTGATTACCCAATTATAAAGAGGCCGACTGGCAGTTATATTGTGGCGCCTCCTATTTATGGCTTTAACCTTGAAAATATTGCAATAACAGGCTCAGGGCTTATAGACGGAAATGGAACAACATGGCGTCCATTAAAAAGATCTAAAGTTAATGAATCATTATGGAAAAAATTTGTTTATTCAGGCGGGGTTACAAACAGCGATAATTCAATCTGGTATCCGTCCAAAGCTGCCCGTGACGGCAGGGAAGAATTTGCTAAACTAAGAAAAAATAAAAAAGAAATTACACCGGAAGATTTACTTCCTTTTAGGGATGCAATGAGACCGCGGTTAGTTCTATTAATTAATTGCAAAAAAATATTTATTAGTGATATAACCTTGGAAAACGCTCCGACATTTGCTTTAAATCCCATTTTCTGTGAAGACCTTGTAATTAGAAATATAAAAGTAAGTAATGAGTACTGGGCTCAAAATGGAGATGCTGTTGATATCGGGATGAGCAAAAATGTATTGGTATACGGCTGTACGATAACTGCAGGTGATGACGGCATTTGCATGAAATCAGGACATAGCAAAAATCCAAATGAACCTGCACTTCAAAATGTTGTAATTACTGATTGCGTTGTTTATCATGCGCATGGAGGATTTGTTACCGGTAGCGAAACATACGGTGGAATGCATAATATTTATGTTAATAATTGTGATTTTGTAGGTACAGATGTGGGTTTAAGATTTAAAAGCGGCAGAAACAGGGGAGGGCTTGTAGATAATATATTTATTAAAAATATTTTTATGAAAGATATTGTGAGGGAGGCAATTCTTTTCAATACATATTATGAAAATTCTAAAGGAAATGAAAAAGCAGCAGTGAATGATAGAACTCCAATATTCAAAAATATTTTTATTGACAGCATTTATTGCGATGGGGCAAGGCAGGCTGTATTAGCAGATGGCCTGCCCGAAATGCCGATAAAGAATATTAAAATTTCAAATTCATATATATCTGCAGATAAGGGTTTTGAATCAAAATATGCTAAAGGATTTATGTTAAATAATGTTGAAATCATAACAAAGAGCGCTCCTGTTTTTAATCTAGATGAAAGTTCTGATTTTACTTTAAATAAAATCATGTATCCAAAAGATATTACAGATTTTTTAAATGTTTCGGGCAAAGATTCGAAATCAATTTCAATTGAGAATACACACATTCCGGATTCTTATAATCAAATTAAATTTATGGATGGATTGAATAAAAGCACAGTAATATTGAAGTAATCGGGATTTTTGATTTATGAAAATTTTTCTGTTCTTATTTTTAGTACAATACTATTGTTTTCCTTTTCAATCAAAAGGAACCGGAAATTCCAAAGCATTAATATTTGCAATTTCCCAAATTGGTTTTGCTTCAATTGATACTTTGGGTGAAAAAGGAACTACAGGCGGAGCCGGCGGTGACACTATTCAGTTTAACGATCAGATCTCTTTCCAGACATTTCTGGATTCCAGGAGAGATGATAAACTGAATAAAAATTTCCCTCCCAAAGTAATTGTAGTAAAAGATACGATAAAAGGATCAGAACAAATAGTTGCAAAAGGTGTTTATGATATAACAATTTTGGGTGTTGGTTCAAATGCAGTGTTTGATGGAGTAGGGCTTGCAATTACTAATAGCAAAAATATAATTGTACAGAATATTGAATTCAGAAACAGCAAACCGGACTGCATTACAATTAATACTACGAGCTCCGGTTTTACTCATCATATCTGGATTGATCATTGTACATTTTCCGATTCACCTGAAATTGACCCTGATGGGAAGAATCATGACGGCTTACTCGATATTTCACACAGATCAAGTTTTATTACAGTTTCATGGTGTCATTTTTATAACCATAGAAAAACCTGCCTGCTTGGTTTCACCGATGGTAATTCAGAAGAAATGGGACAATTAAAAACAACATATCATCATAACTGGTTTGAGGGTACTTACTCACGCCATCCAAGAGTTAGGCATACAGAATGTCATGTCTTTAATAATTATTATGACGGCAGTAAAGGAAATCCTTATGGAATAGATTATGGAATCGCTTCAACAGATGGAGCGAAAGTATTGGTAGAAGGTTGTTATTTTGAAAAAGTTAAAAATCCTACTAAGATACAAGAGGGCAGTTCACCCGCAGGTGATCTTGAGGAGCGAGGAAATATTTTTATCGGTTGCGGTCCAGGCGCATCAACAGGAATTTCTTTTAACCCTGCTTTATATTATTCATATTCTTTGGATAGTGCTAACACGATTCCTGCAATTGTTAAAGGCGGGGCGGGTGCAGGAAAGCAGTTAACAACGAATGTAAATAAATTTCTTAATAATAATATCCCGGGTGATTTTGAATTAAAACAAAATTATCCAAATCCTTTTAATCCAAGTACTACTATTAATTATATTTTAAAAAAGAGAATGAAAGTTGAAATTAGTATTTTTAATTCTCTTGGGAAAAAAATAAGAACTTTAGTCAATAAAGATTTAAATGCCGGAAATTATAAAATAATATGGAACGGTAAAGATAGCAATGGGAATAAAGTTTCAAGTGCTGTATACTTTGTTAGGATGAGTTCCGGAAGTTCTTATTTCTCAAAAAAAATTGTTCTGGTAAAATAAAATATTTATTGAAAAATAATTACTTATTGAAAATAAAATTTAGGACAAACTTAAGTTTTCTGATCATTTTTTTGATTCTTTTAACATTATATTCCTGCGGACAAAGTAAGATTGATAGATTTAGTCTTGTCAGCAGACATAATCCAGTTAATGAAAAAGTTGATGCATGGTCCCCGTTTACTGTTGGTAACGGAGGGTTTGCTTTTACTGCTGATGTAACCGGACTTCAAACGTTTCCTGATTACTATTATAAGAATGGAATTCCACTGCAGACAATTTCAGACTGGGGATGGCATTCTTTCCCAAATCCCAAAGGATATAAGATACAAGATGCTTATAAATATTATGATGTCTATGGAAGAAAAGTCGAATATCCTTCCGACATGAAAAGTAAAGCAGGAAAATGGTTAAGAGAAAATCCTCAGCGGTTACCGCTTGGTCAGGTAGGATTTGAATTTATAAAACAGGATAATTCTCAATTGGAAATAACTGATATAAAAAATATTTCTCAGAAACTCGATTTATGGAAAGGAATTATTGAGAGCAGATTTTCATTCGAAGGAAAAGACGTATCCATCTCAACAATCTGCAATCCTGATAGAGATATAATTGCTGTAAATGTCAAATCTTCATTAATATCTGAAAAAAAAATTAGTATATCTTTTAAATTTCCTTATTCATATGTTGATTCAATTAAAAATAATCCACCTTATGAATGGGATAAACCAAGTGCTCATACAACAAGAATAATAATGAAAGGAAATAATTATTCTGAATTAGAAAGGACAATTGATACCTCACATTATTTTGTTTATATCAATTGGACGGGTAATATGAATTTTGAGAAGGAATCTGATCATTATTTTAAGTTAATTCCAAACAGGGGAGAAGATACATTCAGTTTTTCAATCGGATTTTCTGAAAATGAATTTAAAGGAACAATCCCGGAATTTACAGAAACCGAATCGGTAAGTATTAAGCATTGGGAAAATTTTTGGATGCATGGTGGTGCAGTTGATTTCTCAGGCAGTACAGATCCCAGGGCTAAAGAACTTGAAAGAAGAATTGTACTATCACAATATTTAACAGCAGCACAGTTTGCGGGTAATTTCCCTCCCCAGGAAACCGGTCTTACGCTTAGTTCATGGTTTGGAAAGCATAATACTGAAATGATTTGGTGGCATACTGCTCAATTTGCTCTATGGGATAGAACTACTTTACTTGAAAAGAATTTAAATTGGTACATTAAAACTCTTCCTTATGCAGAAACAACTGCTAAACAGCAGGGGTTTGAAGGTGCAAGATGGTCAAAAATGGTTGGTCCTGAAGGAAGAGAAAGTCCCGGAAATAATCCATTCATTATTTGGAATGAACCAAATCCGATTTATTTAGCCGAGTTATGTTATAGAGTTGAGCATGATGACGAAACTCTGGAAAAATATAAAAATGTGGTTTTTAAGACAGCTGAGTTTATGGCTTCATATGCTCATTTCGACAAAACAAAAGAGCATTATTTACTTGGGCCTCCGGTTTGGCCTGTTCAGGAAATTTATGATCCTGTAAAAGCTCAAAATCCTTCATTTGAACTTGCATATTGGAGATACGGTCTCGAAGTTGCTCAAAACTGGCATCAAAGATTAGGTATGAAAAGAAATCCTAAATGGGATGATGTAATAGAAAAAATATCTCCTTTGCCAATAAAAGATAGCTTATACGTAGTACTTGGTTCTATACCTAATACTTTTACTGATCCGGCAAATGAAATAGATCATCCTTCGATGCTTATGCCGATGGGAGTACTGCCGGGAGATATGGTTAATCCTGAAATAATGAGAAGAACTCTACATAGGGTTGTTGATACCTGGGATTGGAAAGCAAAAATTTGGGGTTGGGATTACCCGATGATTGCAATGACTGCTACTCGTCTAAAAGAACCTGAATTAGCAGTAGACATATTATTAAAAAATGCACCGCATAATCATTATTTGAGTAATGGAAATTGTCCGCAAACAGAAGATTTACCTGTTTATCTTCCTGCTAATAGTTCATTATTAGCAGCAATCGCTTTAATGGTTGCGGGCTCAGACGAAACGGGTGCAAAAAAACTTCCCGGTTTCCCTGATAACGGAAAATGGAAAATTAAATTTGAAAATATCAATAAACTGCCGTAAATAGGATTGAGAGTTTTTGATAATTATGATCATAATAATTCATAATTGATTATAATGGTTCGCGTATTATTAAAATTTTGTATTTTGGATTTTTTTATGAAATTAAATAAAAAATTTAATTTGGTTTTAACAATTTTTATAATATTTCTTTCTTTCGAAGCATTTGTACCTCCCGGTTCAAGTAAAATAAATTTAAATGAAAAAGTAAAAAATTTAAAAGACAAAGATACGATATGGATATTCAATGGAAAGGACTTGTCAAATTTAAAATTGGTTTTAGAAAATAAAGATTTTGATATAGGCAATTTATACAGCATTAAGAATAAAATCTTATACGTTAATAAACAACTTAAAGGATATTTTAGGACAAAAGATAAATATACCAACTTCAGTCTTCACGCTGAATGGAAATGGACTAAAAAGGGTGAGAAAGGTAACAGCGGAATATTATTTTACGTTCAACCGCCGGATACAGTTTGGCCTAACTGTATCCAGGTAAATTTGAAGGCAAATCATGCAGGTGATCTTATTGCTATGAGCGGTGCAAGTTTTAAAGAGGCTGCAGAAAAACCTAAAAATACTGCTCTTATTTTTTCCGAAGCGAGTGAAAAACCTGAAGGAGAATGGAACTCATGTGATGTCCTTTGTATGAACGATTCAATGAGCGTTTATATCAATGGTATTTTACAAAACAGAGCATCTGGAATTAGTAATCCCAGCGGAACAATTGGTTTGCAGCTGGAAGGGAAACCGATTGCATTCAAAAATATTTACCTAATTAAGAATTAAAAAAATAAAGAGAGGTTAAACCATGTTCTCTAACAAAGGATATAAAACCGCAACTAAAAATTTAGCTCGTTTATTCTACATCTTTATAATTTTATCAATTCTATCTTTTGTTTCATCCAGTATCGAAATTACTTATGGAAAAAACAGAATCACAGATGTAAAAAAAGCGGAAAAAAATGGCTGGGAACAGGTCCCGGAAATTCTTAAAAAAATTGTTGCTCCAAAATTTCCCGATACAGTATTTAATATAATGAAATATGGAGCAGTTGCTGATGGAAAAACTCTTTGTACAAAAGCATTCGAAAAAGCAATTGCTGCATGCAATAAAAAAGGTGGGGGTATTGTTGAGGTTCCTGAAGGTGAATATTTAACAGGAGCTATACATTTAAAGAGTAATGTTAATTTACATATATCGAAAGGTGCAGTTATAAAATTCAGTACAAATCCAAAAGATTTTTTACCGGTTGTACGTGCCAGATGGGAAGGTATGGATTTAATGAATTACTCTCCATTAATTTATGCTTATAAACAGAAAAATATTGCGGTGACCGGCGAGGGTGTTCTTGATGGACAGGCAAGTGATGAAAATTGGTGGGAGTGGAAAAAATTAGGGAACAAAAAGGACAGTAGACCGAGATTAATGCAGATGAATGATGATAAAGTATCGGTTAGTCAAAGAATTTTCGGAGCAGGTTATTATTTAAGACCGACTTTTGTTGAATTTTACCAATGTAAAAATATTCTTATAAGCAATGTAACTTTAAAGAATTCTCCGTTCTGGTTTCTTCATCCGGTTCTTAGCAGTAATATTACTATAACTGATGTTACAACAAACGGATTAGGTCCTAATAATGATGGTTGTGATCCTGAATCTTCATCTGATATTTTGATTAAAGGGTGTACCTTTAACAATGGCGATGATTGTATTGCTATTAAATCGGGAAGGAATAATGACGGCAGAAAATGGAATACTCCCAGCACAAACATAATCATCCAGGATTGTAAGATGAAAGACGGACATGGCGGAGTTGTTATTGGAAGCGAAATTACAGGCGGATGCTGGAATGTTTATGCTGAAGACTGTGAAATGGATAGTCCGAATTTAGATAGAGCTTTGCGCATCAAGTCAAACTCTAAAAGAGGAGGGACTGTTAGAAATATTTATATGAGAAATGTGAAAGTCGGCCAGGTAAAAGAAGCTATTGTAAAACTGAATATGCATTATGATCCTCCTGAAGCTGTAGGATATCATGATGATCCCGTATTTGAAAATGTCTATGTTGAAAATATTACAAGCCAGAAAAGCCGGTACGGATTATTTCTTGACGGACTTGAAAATTCACATATAAGAAATATAACTATCGAAGACTGTAAATTTAACGGGGTTGATAAAGGAAACTATATTAATTATACCGACGGACTGAAAGTAATCAATTTTTATATAAATGGTCAGCTTATGGAAGATGAAAAATAATTTTCCTGTTCCTGTTATATAATAATTTTGTAATTAATCGGAATTTCTGAAAGGAACTGCATTGTCCAGAATTTTGTCTTTCGTTTTTGTTTTTGTATGCTCATCTATAATAATTAATGCACAAATATATGTATCTCCTGATGGTAATGATTCAAATCCGGGTACTTTTGATAAACCGTATAAAACCATCTCATATGCAATGAGTCTGGCATATGCCGATACAACAATTTATTTAAGAGGAGGAGTGTACGAACTTACTTCTACTCTTAAACCGGGGAGAAGTGGAGAATCCGGAAAATATATAAAGTTGTGGGCGTATCCAGGCGAAACCCCCATTCTGGATTTTTCAGGACAAATTTACAGTTCTTCAAGCCGGGGATTTAATTTATCAAGGGATTACTGGTACTTCAAAGGTCTTGTGATTCGGAACGCCGGTGATAACGGAATAAATTTAAGCGGAAATTACAATATAATTGAAAACTGCACTTTCTATCATAATAAAGATACAGGGCTGCAGATATCCGGCGGCGGCGGACATAATTATGTCCATAATTGTGATTCATTCGAGAACTACGATCCGGGAACACATGGGGAAAATGCCGACGGCTTTGCACCTAAACTTGATGTAGGTCCTGGTAATGTTTTAAGAGGATGCTGCGCATGGGCCAATGCTGACGATGGCTGGGATTTCTACGAAGCACAAAACCAGGTAATACTTGACAGCTGCTGGTCGTTTGATAACGGTTATAATATATGGGGTGATTCAAATTACCAGGGCGATGGCAATGGATTCAAGGTCGGCGGTAACTATGTCCCTACACACCATCTTCTTATGAATTGCGTCGCTTTTGATAACATGGGAAAAGGTTTCGATCAAAATCATAATACTGCAGGTGTAACTATTCTGAATTGTACGGGAGTGGGAAATAAAAACAAAAACTTTTCTTTTCCAGAAGTTCCGACTACAGGAATTGACAGTTTAATAAACAATTTATCTTTTGAAGGAAACAACAGTATTGAATCATCATCAGTCCAGGTTACTAACAGCTGGAATGGATTCACTGTCAGAAGTACTGATTTTCTAAGCCTTGATACTTCACTAGCAAAGACACCCAGGGCTGCCGATAGTAGTATTGTCCAAACTGATCTTTTCAGACTTGCACCGAACAGCACATTAATAAATGAAGGTACGTATGTCGGGATAGCTTTTGTAGGCAATGCTCCTGATATTGGCGCTTTTGAATCAAGCGTTGTGAATAGTATTAATAATAGTGGAAACATGCCAGGAAAGTTTACTCTTTCACAGAACTATCCGAATCCCTTTAATCCGGCAACAATTATAGAATATACAGTGCCTGTTAAATCAAAGATTATATTGACAATCTATAATCTTAAGGGTCAGAAAATAAAAGAACTGGTTAACGAAGAAAAACCTGCAGGTAAATATTCTGTAATGTTTAAGGCCGGTGAATTAGCTTCCGGAATTTATTTCGATGAGCTTTCGGATGGGAACAGAACTTTATCAAGAAAAATGATTCTTTTAAAATAATTTTTATTATTTACATTATTTAAAAGTTAATGAATTCTAAGCGGATAAATTATTAATGCTGAGATGAATTCATTTAGTCATCTACTATTCACATTATAAAATCCTAGTTTTTTAATTAGTAGTAAAGGGAGGAAAATTAATGAAATCTTTCCTGTCATTTCTTATTATTTCTTTAGGTTTAGTTATCCTGCTCTCCTTTTCGCAAAGGATGATTTTAGATAACCATGTAAAAAAGAATCTCAATAATTATGAAATTGAGAAGATAGATAGTCTTGTAGTTGCTGAAAATGCCCCGTGGTCGGTTAGAATGACTAATTCATTTATATACAGGCATCCTGATTATTATATCAATTACGGTGAAAGGAAAGACTGGAATTATGAACAGGGATTAATGCTTCAAACTCTATATAAATTATATCTTAAAACTAATAATGATAAATACTATAACTATATTATCAAAAATCTCGATCATTATATAACCAATGATGGAAAAATTAAAACATATATGTTTTCAAAATTCAGGCTCGATGATATTACGCCGGGTAGAGCTATTCTTGATATCTATAAAACTACAAAGAAAGAAAGATATAAAATAGCTGCAGATACTTTAAGAAAACAACTCCGGCTTCAGCCGAGAACAAAGGAGAGAGGATTCTGGCATAAAGAAATTTACACTCACCAAATGTGGCTTGACGGACTTTACATGGCAGAACCGTTCTATGCGCAATATGCAAAGATGTTTAACGAAACATCTGACTTCAATGATATTGCAAATCAATTTATTTTAATATATAAACATACGGTTGATTCGGAAACCGGACTATTATACCATGGCTGGGATGAAAGTAAAGAGCAGAAGTGGGCAAATCCCAAAACCGGGGATTCACCAAATTTTTGGGGTAGAGGAATGGGATGGTTTGAAATGGCACTTGTTGATGTCTTAGATTATTTCCCGAAGGACAATCCTAAAAGAAAAGAATTAATAAACATTTTACAGAAGACCTGTAAAGCATTATTAAAATATAAAGATAAAAATACGGGGCTCTGGTACCAGGTCTTAAATAAAGGAACTGAAAAAGGTAATTTCCTCGAGTCTTCCTGTTCCTGCATGTTTGTTTATGCTTTTGCCAAAGGAGCAAATAAGGGTTATCTGAATAAAGAATATTATAAAGCTGCCGAAAATTCATACAAAGGAATTCTAAACAATTTTATAAAAGTGGATAAAAACGGATTGGTTAATATTTTACATGCCTGTTCCGGTGCAGGTTTAGGCGGTAATCCTTACAGGGATGGGAGTTATGAATATTATATTTCTACACCCCAAAGGACAAATGATTTTAAAGCGATCGGGCCTTTCATACTTTCTTCCATTGAACTGGGAAAGTGACAAAAAATCTAATAAAATAAACCAATAATTCATTTTATTATTGTTAAAAATTAATTACATTTACAAATAAAGTTATCGGTAAAGTAAATTACTTTAATGCATAAAAGATTTCAAATTACTTTGGATGACATTGCAAAAAAACTGAATGTATCCAAAGTTACAGTATCAAAAGCATTGAGGGGACATCCCGATATCTCATATGAAACTACCCAGAAGGTAAAGGCTGTAGCAAAAGAATTAGGTTACACTCCTAATTTTATGGCCAGAAATTTATCTTCTAAAAGTTCTCATACGATAGGCCTGGTTGTTCCTAAAATAGCTCATTATTTCTTTGGTTCGGTTATAGAATCAATATATGAAGCAGCATTAGAAAATAATTATGAAATTATTCTAACTGTTTCTCAGGAAAATGCCGAACGCGAAGAAAACCACATACGCTCATTACTATCTATGCGTGTTGACGGATTAATTATTTCTATCTCCCAGCAGACAAAAAATTATGAAATCTTTAATACCATCAAAAATTATAATATGCCCCTGGTATTTATGGATAGAGTTGTCGAGTTACCCGGGTTTAGCAGCGTTACCGTTGATGATCAAGGTGGATCCTATAATGCAATTGAACATGCAATAAAAATGGGCTATACAAAAATAGCTCATTTAGCCGGATACCAGGAAATAAATATCGGTAAAAGAAGATATTTAGGCTTTAAGAAAGCTATGAAGAAATATAATATTCCTATAAATCCTAACTGGGTTATTTACGGTGGTTTTGGTGAGGAGGATGGGTATAAAGCATTTAAAAAATTATATAATTCCAATAATCTGCCTGAGTTTATTTTTGCCGTTACTTTTCCTGTTGCATTAGGTGTTTATTCTGCTATATCCGAGTTAGGTCTGAAGATACCCGACGATATTGATATAATGTGTTTTGGAAGTAGTGATATAAATAAATTCCTTACACCTTCTCTTAGCTGTGTAGATCAACCAACTGAAGAGTTGGGCAGAAAATCGGTTGAACTAATACTTGAGAATATAAATAGTCCTATTGATTTTATTCCAAAACATATCGAAGTTCCGACCGGTTTAATTATCAGGGAAACCGCAAAAGGTCTGGTAAAGAATATCCAAACTTATAAATAGAAATAATTAACCGGATTTTGGGAAAATGTTGAGTATGTATAGCGTTTTAACTTGTTGAAATAATAAACTTTTAGGTAGTAGGAAAAATTGAAATTTGTTATTGTTGGTCCAGGTAATATAAGTAATACGTATGTAAATGCTTTGGGAAAAATAGAAAATACTGAATTGGTTGGAATAGTCTCAAGAACGGGAAAAAAGCCTTCTAACTTACTTGATGTAGACATTGAAGTTGCAAGCTCTATTATAAATATAGAAAATAATTTTGATGCTGTAATTTTATGTACACCAAATGCTTTTCATCATGAAGGTGCTGTTGAAGCTTCAGGCATCGGCAAACATGTTTTAACTGAAAAACCTCTGGATATCTCATTAGAGAATATGGATTTAATGATTAGTAGTTGTAAAAAAGCAAATGTTAAACTTGGAGTAGCATATCAAAGGAGAACTAGTCCTGACAACATTACTATAAAGAAATTAATTCAGGAAAATAAACTGGGAAAAATATTTGCTGCCGATCTCACTGTAAAAAATTATCGTGATGATAACTATTATAAAAGCGGTGATTACAGGGGTACCTGGAACATTGATGGCGGCGGACCTTTTATGCAGCAGGCATCGCATTATATCGATTTGTACGGATGGTTTTTCGGAAAACCGGATAAGGTTGTAAGCTTTCTTGACACTTTCATGCACGATATTGAAACTGAAGATCATGGTGCAGCGATATTTCGGCATGGTAACGGTATGATAAGTACTGTTATAGTTTCAACTGCTGCTAAACCCGGTTTTGCTGCAAAATTTGAGATTCATTCGGAAGCTGGTACTATAGTGATGGAAAATGATGTAGTTACCGGATGGTATATCGAAGGTATGGATAACCCGGGAAAGAATTCCGGTATACAAGTTCACACAGGTGCATCAACTGCTTCGGTGGAAGATACTCAAAGACATGAAGAAATTATCAAAGATTTTATCCAATCGATAAATGAAGATCGTGAACCGATAGTTTCCGG
Source organism: uncultured Ignavibacteriales bacterium (assembly GCA_963723205.1). Taxonomy (GTDB): domain Bacteria; phylum Bacteroidota; class Ignavibacteria; order Ignavibacteriales; family Ignavibacteriaceae; genus CAVQBP01. The sequence goes on along the minus strand of CAVRQC010000044.1, from coordinate 88,104 downwards.
CGGATCTGCAAGATTAGCTACTGAGATAATTCTTCAAATTTATCATAACCGGATTTAATAAGCTTGGATTATTTACTAATTTACAACTTTAACTTTTATTTTTTTTGAAGGATCTGAATATATAATATGGAAAATAAAACATTAAAAACAATTTTTGAGAACAAAGCTGTTGCAGTTATCCGGATGAACGATTCTGCCAAATTAATAAAAGTCGCTGAGGCTATTTATAAAGGCGGCGTTCAATCGGTAGAGATTACTATGACTGTTCCTGGTGCTTTAAAAATAATTGAGGAAGCCAGTAAAACGGTTGGCGATTTTATAAATATTGGTGTGGGTTCGGTCTTAAATAGACAAACTGCAAATGATGCTATAAGTGCCGGTGCAAAATATGTAGTTAGTCCGGTTTTTAAACCGGAAATTGTCCAGGAAGCGAAAAAACATAATATTCCAGTGATGCCCGGTGCATTTTCACCTACAGAAATTTTGACTGCTTTTGAAGCAGGTGCTGATGTAGTCAAGGTTTTTCCGGCCGACATTGTTGGAATGGCTTTCTTTAAGGGGGTTCTTGCTCCTATGCCGCATTTAAAACTAATGCCGACAGGCGGAGTTTCATTAACTAATGCAGGTGATTGGATAAAAGCCGGGGCGTGTGCTGTAGGTGTTGGCTCAGCATTATTAGATAAGAAAGCAATTGCTGAAGAAAATTACAGCTTGTTAACACAGAATGCTGAAAAATTGATAGCTAGTATAAATAATGTAAAAGATTAATATGGAAAATGGGAGTGTGTTTTAAAAGTTAAAAGATACTACCTTTATATCATTCATTCGTACAAACATTCAACCATGAATGCGTATAAAACAGTTTATATAAATTTTTTTTAATTAAAGTAGGAATATAAATGCCTGAAAAAGTAGTTACATTCGGGGAAATCATGTTAAGGTTATCAACGCCAGATTTTAAGAGATTTGTACAAACTGATAATTTTGATGTAAACTTTGGCGGTGGAGAGGCTAATGTGGCTGTCTCTTTGGCAAATTTCGGATTTGACAGCTACTTTGTTAGCAAACTTCCATCTCATGAAATTGGTCAGGCAGCAGTAAACAGCCTGCGAAGATATGGTGTAAAGACTGATTATATTGTCAGGGGTGGCAACAGAGTTGGAATTTATTTCCTGGAAACAGGCGCAAGTCAAAGAGCTTCAAAAGTAATTTATGATAGAAGCGGTTCATCAGTTACATCATTTAAAAAAAATGAACTTGACTGGAGCAAAGTTTTTGAAAATGCCAAATGGTTTCATTGGACCGGGATAACACCCGCATTGGGTAAGGATGCACAGGAATGCCTTGTTGAAGCCTGTAAAGCTGCAAAGAAAGCTGGTGTTATCGTTAGTTCAGATTTAAACTATAGGGCTAAACTCTGGACAGAGAAAGAAGCGCAATCTGTAATGATCCCATTAATGGAATATGTTGATGTTTGTATTTCCAACGAAGAAGATGCCGAAAAAAGTCTGGGCTTCAAAGCCGGAACTACTAATGTTGAAAAAGCCAGTTTAGATGAAAGCGGATATTCTAATTTAGCTATAGAATTAAAAGATAAGTTTAATTTTAAAGTAGTTGCAATTACTTTAAGAGAAAGCTTTTCTGCTTCCAAAAACGGATGGAGTGCTATTTTACATGACGATAAAGATTGTAAGGTACCTTATAGATCAAAAAGGTATGAAATACAAATAATTGATCGCGTTGGCGGTGGAGATTCTTTCTCCGGTGGATTAATATTCGGACTCTTAAATAAAAATAATACTAAGGAAGCTTTGGAATTTGCCGTTGCTGCATCATGTCTGAAACAGACCATCCCGGGGGATTTTAATTCTGTTTCAATAAGTGAAGTTGAAAAACTTGCTAAAGGAAGCGGTTCAGGAAGGGTAGAAAGATAGCTGCTAGAGTAAATTAAGATTTTAATTTCCTTAGCTTCAATTTACTATTTAGATCTTTTTTTGATAAATGATATTTATAATTTTTAGAATTATTAATAATTAACAACCATTAACATGAGGGTAGAATGGCTAATAATGATATAAATAAAGAATCTGCAAACCCTTTAATAACCGACAAACTGGCTAAAGTTGGTTCTTATAGGTGGACAATCCTGGCTTTGGTTTTCTTTGCCACAACGGTCAATTATCTTGACCGGCAGGTAATTAGTCTGTTGAAGGATGATTACCTCGATCCTGCATTTCACTGGACGGAATCAGATTATGCAAGTGTTGTCGTAGCTTTCCAGGTTTGCTACGGAATTGGAATGCTGTTTATGGGGTGGTTAATCGATAAGCTGGGAACAAAACTGGGGTACGCTTTATCATTAACGGTATGGAGTTTTGCAGCTATCGGGCACGCATTTGCCCGCAGTACAGTTGGTTTTATGACTGCCCGGGGATTTTTAGGAATAAGTGAAGCAGGGAACTTTCCGGCAGCAATTAAAACAGTTGCAGAATGGTTTCCTAAAAAGGAACGGGCTCTGGCAACAGGACTTTTTAACTCCGGGGCTAATGTCGGAGCAATAGTTGCTCCTCTTACAGTTCCATTTATTGCTGCTGCTTACGGATGGCAGGAGGCATTTATATTTACAGGTGCTATTGGTCTTATCTGGCTGATTTTTTGGCTTAAAATTTATGAGATACCAAGAAAACATAAAAAGCTGTTGAAACCTGAGTTTGAATATATCCATAGCGATCTTGATGAGCAAAAAGATCAGGAAGATGCTGCAAAAAAAGTCAGCTGGATTAAACTTCTTGGAATCAGGCAATCATGGGCTTTTGTTATCGGAAAATTTCTTACGGATCCTATCTGGTGGTTTTATCTATTCTGGTTACCCTCTTTCTTAGATAAACAATATGGAATGACAAAAACAAAAGTTGCACTTCCTATAGCTGTCGTATACACGATGACTACAGTAGGAAGTATTTTCGGGGGATGGCTTTCCGGTAAATTTATTAAAATGGGTTGGGAAGTCTATAAAGCCCGCAGAACTGCAATGTTAATTTTTGCATTGCTGGTTGTCCCTGTAATTTCAGCTCAGGCTTTAGGACGGATTAGTCCTTGGTTTGCTATTATAATTATTGGAATTGCAGCTTCAGCCCATCAGGCATGGTCTGCAAATATTTTTACCATAACCTCCGATATGTTTCCAAAGAAAGCCGTTGCATCGGTAACCGGACTTGGTGGTACTGCCGGTTCTATTGGCGGTATTTTAATAGCTGCATTCGCGGGATTTATTCTGGATTATTATAAAGCATTAGGCACAATTGAAACAGGCTATTATATAATGTTTATAATTTGCGGTTCAGCATATTTAATTGCCTGGGTGCTTATAAATCTTCTTGCTCCTAAGATGCAGCGGGTTGATTCAGCAAGATTAAATTAGTAAATAATAAAAGGAAGTGAAGATGAAAAAAGATGAAAAAAGCAATGTTTCAGAATTTAACGGATTGAAAGTCTTAAATGAAGATGTTTCTATTTATCCAAATTCATTTAATGAATTGAATGATTGTACATTCTTTATTGGAAAAAGGGGAGCTTCCAAATTTTTATATTTGGCTTCAAAAAATGAAAACGATTTATTGAATAAGTTTGACGGTAAAAAAGTAGATGCTAAAATAAACGGGTTTAATATTATTAAAGAGTGCGGTTTAAGTAACAATAATGCCAAGCAAATACAGGAAAAATTTGAATTCACAAAACCTAAAGTAATCGGGTTCAGATATTCTTTTGGCTTTGGTGATAGAATCGGTTTAGCAAATCCCGGTCACCTGAAATCTATTCAAAATAAAAAAATCGGTGTTATTCTTGCTCAGCAGTCTATAAGGGAAATGACAAGGACAGAACGTAATCCCGATGACATTATGAGCGCTGCTGTATGGGCTGTTTTCCAGGAAGGATATACTGAAGGATTTGGTGCCGATGCTGATCACTTAAAAACAATAGAAGATATCAACAGGTTGGTTGATGCCGGTTTTACAATGTTCACTTTTGATCCCAGCGACCATGTAGTATCAGGAGTTGAAAAGATGACTGATAGCGAAATCGAAGAAAAAATAAAAAGTCTGCCTTGGGATAAATATGGAGAAAGTTATGATGAATTATTAAGCAGGTATGAAAATAAAAATATAAAGATTAATGACAGCTTTTCAATCACTCCATCTAAAAGAGAGATTACATCAGCTGTACTGAAATATTTTGGTGTCGCGCTGCAAGGTCAGAAAATGTATAACCATTTGTCTTCATTTGAAAATTATGATTTCGAAGTTGAAATCTCTATAGATGAAACAGATACTGTTACTTCACCTTTTGATCATTTCTTTGTCGTTAATGAACTGAAAAAGAAGAATGTTAAATTTGTCAGTCTAGCTCCAAGATTTATTGGAGATTTTGAAAAAGGAATTGATTATAAAGGTGATCTAAATGTTTTCAGACGGGATTTTGTTAAACATGCGGCTATAGCAGAGCATTTTGGCGACTATAAAATAAGCCTTCACTCCGGCAGTGATAAATTTAGTGTTTATGATATAATTTCCGAGGACAAAAATGTTGTTATTCATGTTAAAACTGCAGGGACTAGTTATCTTGAAGCTGTTAAAGTAACTGCAGCAAGAGAACCGGGACTTTTTAGAAAAATACTTGATTTTTCAACAGGTCTTTATGAGCAGGAAAAGAAAACATACCATGTCTCTGCTGATATAAATAAAGTAAAAGCAGCTAAGGACTATAAAGATGATGAGTTAGTCGGTCTTTTTGATGATAATAACGTAAGGCAGATTCTGCATGTTACTTTTGGTAAGGTGCTTACTGACAGGGATAATAACAATAATTATATCTTCAGGGATGATTTATATAGATGCTTAGAAGAAAATGAGGATCTTTATGACGAATATCTTTATAAGCATTTCAGAAGGCACCTAGCACCATTTGAAAAAAATGTTTAACAGATAAAAAGAGAAAAAAATGAATTTTGATTTATCTTCTTTAAAAGGAAAAACTTGTGTAGTAACCGGAGGAACCGGTGGAATTGGGTCGGCCATTGCCGACGCTGTTGCAAGTGCCGGTATTAACCTGGTCTTAATTAGCCGTTCAAAAGAAAAAGTTGAAAAGAAAGGTCTTGAGCTACAGGAAAAGTATAATATAAAAACCCTTGGTCTTCCTTCGGATGTTAATGATAAAGATACTCTTTTGAAGGTTAAGGAAAATGTGTTAAATGAATTCGGTACAATTGATTATCTGATTAATTGTGCCGGCGGTAATTTTCCCAAAGCAACTGCTGCAAGAGAATTTCTTGAAGAAAAAGATTTGAGTAATCTTGAAAGTACATTCTTTGGGCTTGAACTGGATGATATTAAAAAAGTTTTTGATCTTAATTTTATGGGTTCTCTTTTACCCACACTTATTTTTACTGATGTTATGGTCAAAAACAAATCCGGTTCAATAATAAATATTTCTTCGATGAATGCATTTAGACCACTGACTAAAATTGTTGCATATTCAGCGGCTAAGGCTTCGATAAATAATTTTACACAATGGCTGGCAGTTCATTTTGCCAGGGTAAATGTCAGGGTTAATGCTGTTGCCCCGGGTTTCTTTTTAACTGATCAAAACAGGTTTTTATTAACTGATGAAAAAACTGGTAATCTAACTGAAAGAGGGAAAAAAATTATAAATCTTACTCCTATGCAAAGGTTTGGAGATGCTGATGAACTTCAGGGAATAATTCTCTTCCTGTTGTCTGATTATGCTAAGTTTATTACAGGAACGATTATTCCTGTCGACGGCGGATTTAGCGCCTATTCAGGAGTATAAAAATTCTTATTGGTAGTGTGTAGTATAGTTAGTAATCTGTACTACAAGCATTAATTAAAATATATAGGAAATATAAATATGAGTACGGGATTAAATATTAAATCAAAAGCTGAGTTTGATTTTGTATCGCTTGGTGCATTAGTACACAGACTTGATCCGGGTACTGTACCTTTTAGAAAAGCTGTAAAATGCAGTATACATGTAAGCGGCGGTGAATTTAATGTTGCAGCAAATTTAGCGGATTGTTTTTTGTTGAATACAGGTGTTGTGTCGGCAGTAGTAAATTATCCGATTGGTGATTTAATTGCAGAGCGTGTTAGAGGAATGGGAGTTAAAGGCTTCTATAAAAAATTTAAACACAACGGCGTTAATGGTCCTAATATGGCTACTGTTTACAGCGACCGCGGATTTGGGATCCGTGCACCCGTTGTATTTTACAACAGGTGCAACGAAGCCGCATCTCTATTAAAACCAGGAGATTTCAATTGGGACGAAATTTTTGGCGGCGGTGTTAAATGGTTTCATAGCGGTGGTATTTTTGCATCGCTTTCCGAAACAACCGGTGAACTAATAGTTGAAGCGATGAAAGCTGCTAAAGCTGCAGGAGCTGTTACCAGCTTTGATCTTAACTTCCGTGCAAAACTTTGGAATATCTGGGGTGGTGAACAGAAAGCCGTTGAGGTAATTGATCGAATTGTTAAACATGTAGATGTTTTAGTCGGCAATGAAGAAGACCTTCAAAAAGGCTTGGGAATTCCGGGACCTGAGGTCGCTTCAAAATCGAAATTAGATCCGACTACATTTTTTGGTATGATCGATAAGGTTACTGCAAAATACCCGCATGTAAAAGTTGTTGCGACCACACTGCGTGAAGTTCATGCAACTCATCATCACAGCTGGAGCGCTGTTGCCTGGATTAACGGTAAAACGTATTCAGCTCCAACTGCCGAGCTGAATGTGTTTGATCGTGTTGGCGGAGGCGATGGTTTTGCCAGCGGTTTCTTCTACGGGTTGATTAATAATGAATCACCCGAAGAAGCAGTAAAATTCGGATGGGCGCATGGAGCTCTTCTTACTACATATCCAGGTGATACAACCATGGCAACTGTTGATGAAGTGAGAGCTTTTGCGCAGGGAGGTTCTGCAAGAATTCAAAGGTAAATTTATAAATTCTATATATATCAATATGACTTTGTAGAGACGTTCCACAGAACGTCTCTACATTTAAAAATATATCTGAATGAGTTTGGGAAATGTTTATAATCAAATAGACATTTCCTTTTTAATATACCTTCAATAAATTTGTACATGCAGAAATTAATCTGTTATGTAAATTAGGCTCGTATTATGCAATACTTTGCAAAAATTAACGAAATTGATGCTCTAAGTAATGATGATTTAAAAGAAGGAATTTTCTCTACATTAGAAAGATTAGGGTCTAAAAAGAAAGTCCTTGTAATTCCTCCCGATATAACCCGTTTCTATTCCTATTCCGGAATACTTACAAAGTTTGTATATCAATATTACAAAGATGCATTAAGAGATGTTCTCCCTTCTATTGGAACGCATTTCCCTATGACGGATGAAGAAATAGCCAGGATGTATGAAGATGTTCCTGGTAATTTATTCAGAGTTCATAATTGGAGAAAAGATCTAGTTACTTTAGGAGAAGTACCGGCAGAATTTATTAATGAAGTTTCTGAAGGTAAATTAAATTATTCATGGCCGGCACAGGTAAATAAATTAATAGTTGAAGGAAACTATGACTTAATTTTATCCATCGGCCAGGTTGTTCCGCATGAAGTAGTTGGTATGGCAAATTATAATAAAAATATTTTTGTAGGAACAGGCGGAACAGAAGGGATAAATAAAAGCCATTTCCTCGGAGCTGTTTACGGTATGGAAAGAATGATGGGAAGGGCAGACACTCCTGTTAGAAAAGTATTGAATTATGCTTCGGATCATTTTGCAAATCATCTCCCTATCGTATATATATTAACTGTTGTTGGTAAAGATAATACAGGTAACATAGTACCTAGGGGTTTATTTATAGGCGATGATTTTGAAAACTTTAAACAGGCTGCCGAACTATCATTGAAAGTCAATTTTCAAATGTTAAACAAACCTTTGAAAAAGGTTGTTGTCTACCTGGAACCTGAAGAATTCAAAAGTACATGGCTTGGTAATAAAAGTATTTATAGAACAAGAATGGCAATTGATGATGGCGGTGAATTAATCATTTTAGCTCCGGGATTAAAGGAATTTGGAGAAGATAAAGCTATCGATAAACTGATCAGAAAATATGGTTACAAAACTACCCCCGAAATATTGGAATTTGTAGATGAAAACCCGGAACTTCAAAATAATTTGAGTGCTGCGGCTCATTTAATACATGGTTCATCTGAAAACAGATTTTCGGTTACTTATTGTCCGGGCTACTTGACTAAAGATGAAATTGAGAGCGTGAATTATAAGTATGCTGATCTTAATAAGATGATGAAAAAATATGATCCTGAAAAATTAATTGATGGTTTTAATATTACTGATGACGGTGAAGAAATATATTATATCTCAAATCCTGCTTTAGGATTATGGGCTTATAAAGATAAATTCAAGTAAATAAATCAAAAGTCAAAAATCTTTTGAAATCATATATTGAATAAGTTAAATAGAAATTGAATGAATAATAAAGTTAAAATAGTAGCAGATAATAAAATCCCTTTTTTAAAAGGAGTCTTGGAACCTTATGCCGATATTCAATATTTAAATCCGGCTGATATTACCCAGGATGCAGTAAAAGATAAAGATGCATTAATAATAAGAACAAGAACAAATTGTAACTCTGAGCTTCTGGACGGAACCAATGTAAAATTTATAGCAACTGCTACAATAGGATTTGATCATATTGATCAGGAATATTGCAGAGAAAAGAATATAAGATGGATTAATGCTCCCGGCTGTAATTCATATTCTGTACAGCAGTATGTTGCGTCCGTTTTGTTAACTCTTGGATATAAGAGAAAACTAAATTTATCAGGATTGACCATTGGAATAGTAGGCGTTGGAAACGTGGGGAGTAAAGTTGAAATACTGGCAAAGACATTAGGAATGAAAGTCCTGTTGAATGATCCTCCACGTGCACGAAAAGAAGGGAATGAAAAATTTGTAACTCTTGATGAACTAATTTCAAAGAGTGATATTATAACTTTTCATGTGCCTCTTATAAGAGACGGAGTAGATAAAACATATCATATGGCAGATGAAAAATTCTTCGATAAATTTAACGGAGGTAAGATTATCTTTAATACTTCAAGAGGACAGGTTATTGAAACAAATTCAATAAAGAATGCACTTCAAAATAAAATTGTAAATGCGGCTGTTCTTGATGTATGGGAACATGAACCGAATATTGATCTGGAGTTATTAGATATGGTTGATATTGCTACTCCGCATATCGCCGGTTATTCTGCCGATGGTAAAGCCAACGGTACATCGGTTTGCGTCAGGAACATTGCATCATTTTTTAATCTGGATAGTGATAAAAACTGGTATCCGGATGAATTGCCTTATCCGCAAAACTCAAACGAAATTTCAATTGATTGCACCGGACTATCGGACCAGGAAATATTTTATAAAGCTTTTATTTCTTCATATAATATTTTGGATGATGATAGTACACTTAGAAATTCTGTTGATACTTTTGAAAAACAAAGAGGTAATTATCCTGTAAGGAGAGAATTCCCTTTTTATAAAATAAAAATAAAAAATTGCCGGAATGAAATTAGAAATAAATTAAAAGAAATCGGTTTTCAAATAAACAATTAAAATCAAATAAAAAATCATAAGGGAATAAAAATGACAAAACTTGCAGATATAGGACTTGTTGGATTAGCCGTAATGGGCGAGAATCTCGTTTTGAATATGGAAAGCCATGGATTCACAGTTGCAGTTTTTAATAGGACTGTTGAGAAAGTAACAAAATTTGTTAACGGACGCGGAAAAGATAAAAACATTATTGGGACATCTTCAATAGAGGAACTTGTTCAAAGTTTACAATCACCAAGAAAAGTAATGCTGATGGTAAAAGCCGGAAAGCCTGTTGATGATTTTATTGAATTGTTAATCCCGCATCTTGAAAAAGGAGATATAATAATAGATGGAGGCAATTCCCATTTCCCCGATACAATTAGAAGAACCAGGTACCTGGAAGGAAAAGGTTTGCGTTATATTGGTACCGGTGTTTCAGGAGGTGAAGAGGGTGCTTTAAAAGGTCCTTCAATAATGCCCGGAGGATCTGCCGAAGCATGGCCGCATGTAAAACCAATCTTCCAGTCCATAGCAGCAAAAGTTGAAGACGGAACTCCGTGCTGTGATTGGGTTGGTGAGAACGGTGCTGGACATTTTGTTAAAATGGTTCATAATGGAATTGAATATGGCGATATGCAATTAATCTGTGAAGCTTATCAGATAATGAAGGATTTGCTTGGAATGGACTATGAAGAAATGCATCAGGTTTTTAAAGAATGGAATGAAGGTGAATTAAACAGCTACTTAATTGAAATAACCAGGGATATCCTTGCATATAATGATGAAGACGGGAAACCCCTTGTTGAAAAAATCCTTGATACCGCAGGGCAAAAAGGAACCGGAAAATGGACGGTTCTTGCTTCTCTTGATTCAGGTGCACCATTAACATTAATTGGAGAAGCAGTTTACGGAAGAACACTATCATCATTGAAGGATGCAAGAGTTGAAGCATCAAAAGTATTATCGGGACCTGTTCCAAAATTCGAAGGAGATAAAAAAGAATTTATAGAAGATCTTAAAAAAGCTTTATATGCTTCTAAAATCGTTTCATATGCACAAGGTTATCTTTTAATGAGATTTGCAGCAAAGGACTTTAATTGGAATTTGAATTATGGCGGTGTGGCCTTAATGTGGAGAGGCGGATGTATAATCCGTTCTATCTTCCTTGGAAAAATAAAAGAAGCATTCGATAAGAATCCTGATTTAACAAACTTACTGCTCGATCCTTTCTTCAAAGATAAAATTGAATCATCACAGCAGTCATGGCGCAGAGTTGTTGCAAGTGCAGTAACCAACGGAATATGGATCCCTGCACTTTCAACAGCATTAAATTATTTTGACGGTATCCGTAATTCGCGTTTACCCGCTAACTTACTTCAGGCACAAAGAGATTACTTTGGTGCTCATACTTATGAAAGAGTTGATAAGAAGAGAGGTGAGTTCTTTCATACAAACTGGACAGGAAGAGGCGGTAAAACTGCTTCTTCAACATATAACGCTTAAACTTTATTAATAGAATACGGATTTTGCAGATTAAATGGATTTTGACGGATAAAAAATTCTTGATCTGTTTATACCGTGTTCTATTGCAATAGTCTATTTTTTTAAGATATTATAAAGGAATAATCAAATGAAAATTTTAATAAAAGTTAGTTTAATATCTTTGATCTTTTTTTTGATTGGATGTTCTAAATCTTCAAAAGAAAATCAGATATTTAATGCTGATTATCCGGAACAATTTCAGCTCCTGGTCTCGAATCCTCTGGATTCACTAAGAAAAGATGTTGCGGTTCAATTAGATGTCAATTCTATTAAAGAAAAATATCCGGATTTTAATCCCCTGGCTTTCATTGTATTAAATGAAGGAAATGAACTGCCTAGTCAGCCGGAAGATATAAATGGAGACAGCAGCCCGGACAGGATTGTTTTTCTAACTAATCTTAACCCGGGAGAAAAACAAAACTTAACAGTAAGGTATGCAAAAGTCGGAATAAAAAAACGGGAATACACTAAAAGGACACAGGCAGTATTGGGTAAAAAAGTCGGATATAAATTAGTAAAAGGTGAATATACAGGAGGCAGATTTGAAGATGTTGATTCGGTTAAAGTTCCTGCTAATCATGTAGCTCATGATGCACTTTACAGAATTGAAGGACCAGGTTGGGAATCTGATTTAATTGCCTACCGATTTTATCTTGATTCAAGGAATAGAAATGATATTTTTGGTAAAAAAGTGCACGAATTGGTTTTACAGAAAGTAGGAGTGAATGATTTAGTTTCAAACAGCAAAGAATCTTATACAAAAATGCTTGATTGGGGAATGGATATTTTTAAAGTCGGTGAATCGCTTGGTATCGGTTCAATTGGGATGTGGCAGGATAATAAGGTTTATACCGTAAGTAAAACCGATAGCGTTATATGTATTATTGCTGCAGATGGTCCGATTAGATCTGGCGTTTTCACAAAATATTATGGATGGCAGGTTGGAAAAGAAAAGTATAATCTTCTCTCAAACCTTTCGATCTCTGCCGGCAGCAGGTTAACAAAAGTAGACCTTGATCTATCAGGCGGCGAAGCAAATTTTTGCACGGGTTTAGCTAAACATGAGAATTGCGTATTTATGAAATCTGTAAATAAAAACTCAGAATGGGGTTACATAGCTCTTTATGGTAAACAGAGCTTATCAGGAGATAATCTCGGAATATCTGTTTTTTATAAAAATCCTGATTTAATCAAAACTACTGAAGATAAAGATAGTTATATTGTAGTTTTAAAACCTACGAATAGCAGACTTCAGTACTATTTTGCTGGTGCCTGGGAAGAAGAACCTAACGGGATTAAAAATAAAGACGAGTTTCAATCTTATTTAAATAAGACAGTTGAGGATTTGAATAATCCGGTTGAAGTAAGCATAAAATAAAAATCACGATATTGAATTGTGCAGTCACTTATAAAATGACCGGCACATGTAAAGAATAAGAAAGAGAGGTAAGAAATGGAAGTAAGATATTCTCCTAATTTTGAAGGATTTAAAAAACTTGATACTGCTGGACTTCGGAATGAATTTCTGGTTGATAAATTATTTGAGCCGGGTAAAATTTATCTAGTCTATTCCGATGTTGATAGAGCTATAGTTGGTTCTGCAGTCCCGACAGATAATAAATTAAAATTGGAAGCAAGCAAAAAAGAAATGTCAGCAGATTATTTTGCCGAAAGAAGAGAAATAGGGGTGATTAACATTGGAAACGAAGGGGCAATCCTTGTAGATGGTAAAGAATATAAAATGGAACATAAAGATTCTTTATATATAGGGAGGGGAGCTAAGGATATAGAATTTATAAGTAAGGATAAAAACAAACCTGCTCAATACTATTTTGTAAGCTATCCTTCACATAAAGAGTTTCCAACTGCGCATAAAAAGTTTTCCGATGCTGAACCAAACAGGCTTGGCAGTTTGAAAGATTCAAATCATAGAACAATTTACAAATATATTCATCCTAAAGGAATAAAAAGCTCCCAGCTCGTTATGGGATTAACTGAATTAGAAGAGGGGAGTGTTTGGAATACAATGCCAGTTCATACACATCAAAGAAGATCTGAAATTTATATGTACTTTAATCTTGAGAATGATTCACTTGTTTTTCATTTCATGGGAACTCCCTCCGAAACAAGGCATATAGTAATTAGAGATCGACAAGCTGTTATCTCACCAAGCTGGTCATTCCATTCTGGTTCCGGTACTCAAAATTATACTTTTATATGGGCGATGGGTGGTGAAAACCAAGCCTTTGATGATATGGATGCAGTGAAAATGGATGAATTAATGTAGACAATAAATCCAATTTATTTAGGAAATTGAGTTTACGTAATCTTAAATAATTCTTTTTTATAAAAAGAGGTAGAAATGATCTTAGACCAATTTAGTTTAAAAGGTAAAACTGCGATTGTTACCGGTTCCAACAGGGGGATCGGGCAGAAATATGCTCTTGCACTTGCTGAAGCAGGAGCAGATATTATCGGTGTTTCCTATGAAGAAGATTTTAGTGAAACAATAAAATTAATAGATAATACGGGCAGAAATATAAAAACATATGTAAGTGATTTCTCCAAACGCAGTTCTTTATATGAATTTATTAAAAATGTAAAATCAGATTTCCCCAAAATTGATATACTTATTAATAATGCCGGAACAATTTTGAGAAAACCAATATCCGAACATCCTGATGAATATTGGGATAAGGTGATTGAAGTAAATCTTTCTTCACAATTTATTTTAACCCGTGAAATTGGGAAAGATATGGCTGAAAGAGGATACGGGAAAATTACTTTTATAGCTTCATTATTATCTTTCCAGGGAGGGATATGGGTCCCCGGTTATTCAGCCTCTAAGGGTGGCATTAAACAATTAACAATGGCTTTTGCAAATGAGTGGGCATGTAAAGGTGTAACTGTAAATGCTATTGCACCCGGTTATATTGCTACTGATAATACAAAAGCTCTCCGGGAAGATCCGGTCCGCAGCAAAGCAATTTTAAATAGAATCCCTGCCGGAAGATGGGGTAAACCAGAAGACTTAATGGGCACTGTCGTTTTCCTAAGCTCTGACGCATCAAGTTATTTAAATGGAAGTGTTGTAATTGTTGACGGCGGATGGATGGGAAGATAAAATTTTCTAATCTGTCTTTAATTAAAACCCGGGCGTTCGTTCGGGTTTTTTTATTTTAAACAATAATTATTCGGAAATCGGAAACGAAACAGCGTTAACATTTATAATCATGATGAATAATTTACCGGTATCTTAACAGAAAATTCAGAACCGACACCGGCTTTGCTTTTAACATTTATAGTTCCCTGAAGCAGTTTAATATATTTTTTTGTTATAGTTAGTCCAAGACCGCTCCCTTCATATTTTCTGCTTAATCCTTCGCTGGCTTGCCTGAAATCTTCAAAAATTAATTTTTGACTTTCCTCAGGTATTCCAATACCTGTATCGGACACTTTTATTAATGCATAGTCATTGCCGTTCTTTTCTGTAGTTAACGATATTATTACTCCGCCTTCAGAAGTAAATTTGACTGCATTATTAATTAAATGGGAAATAGTATTCTGTAAAATTTTTCTATCTGAATTTACTATAAGTTCATGTCGGGATATCCGAACATTTAGATAGATATTTTTAACCTGAGCAATTCCCCTGTATAGTTCAATTTCCTCCTGCACTAAATCAACAAGATTGAAACTCGTTGGTTTTATTTCAAATTTATTAGCTTCGATCCTTGATAAATCTAAAATGGAATTTAATGTTTCCAGCAGCCTCTTCCCGCTATTTGCAATATCTTTTACCATTTTTGACTGGCCCGGTTCTTTTATTTCTCCAGATAAAATCTCCGAATAACCCAGGATTCCAACCAAGGGAGTTCTTAATTCATGGCTCATATTGGCAAGAAAACTTGATTTTAGACGGCTCATTTCTTCTGCTTTTTCTTTTGCTGCAATAAGTTCTTCCTCAAATTTTTTCCTTTCCGTGATATCCCGTATAACAGCAATTATAAGCGGTCTATCATCCAGTTGAAATAAAGATAGATTTACTTCCACATAAAATGGTTTATCTTTTTTCAGATTCACCCATTCAAATAACTGCGATTCACCTTTATAAACTTTTTCAATCAGTTCTAAGGCTTTTTCTTCTGATAATCTACCATCCGGTTGTTTAGGGGGGGATAATTCAGCCGGCGTCTTTCCAATGATTTCTACTTTAGGGATATTAAATAATTTTTCAGTTGCCGGGTTGCAATCAACAATTTCAAGGTTATCCATTATAAAAATTGCATCATTCGTTTTTTCATATAATGTCCTGAATTTTTTTTCAGAATTTTTTATCTTGGTTTCAACCAGTTTCTTTTCGGTAATATCTCTGGCTATTGCCAGCATATTTCCGTTTGACAGAATTTTGCTGCTTACTTCACAGGGAATTGACGTTTTATCCTTTTTTAATAAAACCCTTTCCGAATGAACAATGCGACCGGAATACAATTCATCAAGTAAAAATGGCTTTTCTCTCAGTTCTTCCGGATCCAGAATGTCGGTTAATTTAAGTTTTAATATTTCCTGCCGCGAATAACCAAGTGTCTGGCATACAAAGGTATTTGCTTCAACGGCATTAAATTCTTTATCAAAAACCATAATTCCATCAGAAGCTTGTTCAACAAGATTACTATATTTTAGCTCTGATTCCTGAATTTTACTAAGGTTGATTAAATTTTGTTTATTGTCATAAAACAGAACAAAAACAGCAGATAAACCGGTGATCAGAAAAATTATAACTCCGACTGTTATTAATCTAAAATGCAGCGGTTCAAGAATTTCTGAAATATCCTGTTTTGTAACTATATGCCAGGTTGTACCGGAAATTTTTCTTATATCGGCTAATACATTAACATCCCGGTAATCTTTCCCGGAAATGATTTTACTAAAATCTTTTTCAGTTGCTCCGGATAGAAGTCCCCCTTTTCTTATCGGAAGTTTAAGTGTCATTGCGGGAGAAGAATTAAAGCGAACCGGACTTACAAATAAAACACTGTCATTCTGTTTCCTAATAATAAAAGATTCACGTGATTTTGTTGCTACATATGACTTAACCATATAAGGAAAAATAACATTATTCGGATCAATATTTAGTACTATTGCCATAACAGGTCTGCTGTTCAAACGTAAGGGTACAACTATATCATAATATAATAACCCCGATTTAATATTTCTTTTTATATCCGATATAATTATTCTTTCTGATTTTAAAACAGAGTCAATAAAGGATAATTCCTGAGGATCAGGTTTGTAAGACGGATTAAGATTTATTAAATCCCGGTTAGCTTCATCTAAAATATAAATTGACCGGTAACCATGATTTTTAAAGATTGGATATAAAGTATGATAAACAGCTAAAGAATCTTCCTTATCCCCCTTAAGGTAAAACTCGCAAACTGTTTTATTAAAAAAGTTATTTTCGTTTAAATATCTTGCTTCATCCAATCTCTCGTTGAACCATGATAAAATCTGATTCTCTTTTAGCGATGAAATTGAATTTAAATCCTTGGATTCCGTTTTTAACAGGTAATTCTTTTCGTTACGGTAATAAAAATATCCAACAATGATAAATAAAATTAAGACTGTAGCAAATATTGCAAAAAGAATCCTTGATGATTTATAAACAAGTAATTTTTTAAACATTAAGGCTGCAGTTAAAATGTTAAAAAATCCTTATAAAAAATTTTATTGCCGGAAAAGTAAGAAAATTTTTATATATTCAAAAGAATATTAAGATTTAAGGTGCTTATAGCTATCTGAACGGTTAATAAAATAAAAAATTCCAATGTTTATTGATACCAACGAATACATTGTCTCTTTTTAAGATTAGTATTCAACCAACTTCTTAAAGATAGAACTTAATAAACGACTTAAAATTAGCTAACATTATAATTTAGAATGATAAGTGAATTCTATAATTTCGGGATTAACCAATCTCTTAAAATCCTTAAAAGATAATTTTATTAACTCTGTATGAGAGCAGGCATTGAAAACTATTTCTTCATCATCTTCAAGACTTTGAGCTGCATACACATCTATATTATATAAATTACCAAATGGAGGCATAGCTCCTACTTCGCAATCGGGGAATTTATCTTTGAACTCTGTTTCATCGGCTAACCTTATATTTTCAGCACCTGTTCTTTCTTTCAGTAAGTTTATATCAATTTTGTAAGAAGCCGGAAGCACAGCCATGGCCATTTTACCATTTATTTTAACCATTACAGTCTTTGCTAATTCTTTTCCCGGTACATGAGCCGATGCTGCAATTTCCTGTGCCGTATATGCAGAGGAATGTTTTATGGAAACATATTTTACATTTTCTTTATCTAAAAATTCCATTAATTTTTGTAGCGGCATAATAACCTCCCAAAGAAAAAATTTCTTTAAATAATTAATTATTCTGATTAATATTTCAAGAACAATTTCAGATTTCTTCAGTGAGCTTGAGGAATTCTTTATAAGGTATTGCTGTTAGACTTTGTGCTTCAAATGCTCCGTTGGAAAGACTTATCATAGATACTTTTGCGGCTGTCTTTTCATCGGGTGCTTCATAAATATCCAGGAAGTCATGTGAGCCGAGCAGAGCATAATGTTCAATAAACTTAATTTCAGGGCATTTCTCTTTCACTTGTTCAAGCCAAACTCTGCCTAGTCGGGCCCTGTCTTTCATCTGTTTTGAAATTTCAGGTGAGAACTTAGTTAATAAAATAAATGTCATTTTAATTCCCCACTTATTTAATTAACAAATTTGATTTAGTGATAATATAAGGTTTGAAAATGAGATTATAAAGTCCAAAAATTTCTTTTTTAAATAATAATAACCGTTCAAATATTCAGCCATTCAATAAATTATTCATTCATACAACTATTCAACCGTACATTCTACTTTTTCTTCCCTGAAGCCGCAAATTATACTGCATTTTTTCTGAGAAATCCAGTTAAAATTTTTAAAATTGAATTGCTTAACTACAGATCTTTTTCGTAACTTTGCGTAAGTATAATTAATAGAAGGGGTACTATGGGGAAGAATAGTATCGTAATGGTTAAGCAAGTTCCGGATACGACAAATATATCCGGACAGGTAATGAAAGAAGACGGGACTGTTAACAGGGCGAAATTGCCGGCTATTTTTAATCATGAAGATAGAGTTGCACTTGAGTTAGCTCTCAGGATTAAAGATAAAGAAGGCGGGAAAATTACTGCTGTTACTATGGGTCCGCCGAGAGCATCAGATATTTTGCGCGAATGCCTTTATATGGGTGCCGATGAAGCAGTTTTGATCAGTGATCGGAAATTTGCCGGTGCTGATACATTGGCTACCTCATATGTACTTGCCGAAGCAATTAAAAAAATCGGTAATTATGATTTTATTTTTGCGGGCAGACAGGCTATTGACGGTGATACCGCTCAGGTTGGGCCTCAAACTGCCGAGAAACTAAATATTCCGCAGATTACTTATGTTGAGGAAATCCTTAAAATAACAGACAAAACTGTAAAAGTTAGAAGGAAAATTGACGGAGGATTTGAAATACTTGAATCGATGCTGCCGGTACTTCTTACAGTTTTGAAAGATGCCTGTTTCCCAAGACCGTTCAAAGCAAAAAGATTAATGGCCTATAAAAACGCGAAGACTTTGATTGAGCTTGAAAAGCTTACCGAAGGTAATTCACTCTTATATGTTGACCAATTAAAAGAAGAACATATTGCCAGAAATCTGTATATTCAGACTCTGACAATGGATGATCTTGAACTTGATATAAAGCGTTGCGGAGTTCATGGTTCTCCAACTAAAGTACATAAAGTTGAATCTGTAGTACTTGCAGGAGGGAATCATGAAACAATCTTACCTACCAAAGAAGGTATGGCAAATTTAGTTGATAAATTAATGGAAAATCACATTCTGGGATAATAATAATGGGGAATAATACCAATAGAGATGTTTGGGTTTTTGTTGAACAGCGCAATGGAAAACCTGCCGATGTTAGTTTCGAGCTTTTATCAAAAGGAAGAAAATTAGCCGAAAATTTAAATGGGAAGCTGAAATCAATTGTTATCGGAAGCAATGTAAAAGACCTTGCAAAAGAAACATTTAAATATGGAGCAGAAGAAGCTATCATTATAGATAATCCTGAGCTTCATAACTTTTTAACAATGCCCTACAGCAGAATACTAAATGAACTTGTTGAAAAGTATAAACCGCGGATTGTACTTTTCGGTGCAACAGTTATCGGTCGCGATTTAGCTCCAAGAGTTGCTTCGCATACTAAAAGCGGTTTAACAGCAGACTGTACTGATCTTCAAATCTCCGATGTTACGTATCTTAAAAAAGATTATAAAGATCTGCTGCTGCAGATCCGTCCTGCGTTTGGCGGAAATATAATAGCAACAATTATATCTCCGGATATAGAAATTCAAATGGCAACGGTTAGGGAGGGAGTAATGAAAATGGAACCTCTCGAAAAACCGGTGGAAGGAAAAATTACTGAGATACCATATACACCGAATGAATTTGATAATATAATTAAAATTATTGATCAGCACAGAACGGAAAACAAAGTTAATTTAAAGGCTGCACCCATTATAGTAGCCGGCGGTTATGGTATGGGCAGTGTCGATAACTTTAAACTGATCCATGAGCTTTCTGCAGCAATAGGAGGAGAAATTGCCGGATCACGTGCTGCTGTTGACGCAGGTTTTGTTCCGCCGGAAAGACAAGTCGGACAAACAGGTGTGACAGTTAGACCGAAGCTTTACATTGCATGTGCTATTTCCGGTGCCATTCAGCACCGTGCCGGAATGCAGGAATCGAATAAAATTATTGCAATAAATTCAGATCCTGAAGCTCCTATATTTAATGTTGCCCATTATGGAATTGTGGGGGATGCTATGCAGGTCATTCCTATGTTTATAAATGTTTTTAAACAGAAGCTGAGATAAATATGCCTAACTATTTTTCAGAGAATGCAGATCTACTATATCAATTTGAAAGACTTGATTTAAAAGAAATTGTTGAGATGACAGAAGAAAATTATAAGCAGGCTGAAAAATTTGATTTTGCTCCTTTAAATTATGAAGATGCAAAAGAAAATTACAGGAAAGTACTTGAGGTTGTAGGAGATATTGCTGCAAATTTTGTTGCTCCCAGAGCTGCGCAGATTGATGAAGAGGGGGCGGTATTTAAAGACGGGAAAGTTGAATATGCAAAGGGGACTAAAGAGGCATTAGAGATGCTTTCGAAAGCAGAATTAATGGGTATGATACTTCCCCGGGAATACGGCGGTTTAAATTTCCCGACTACAGTTTATATGATTGCAGTTGAAATTATTTCCAGGGCAGAAGCATCATTAATGAATATTTTTGGATTGCAGGATATTGGAAAGACAATTGCTCAATTTGCAGATGATCTTCAGAAACAGGAATTTCTTCCAAGATTTTCAACCGGTGAATTTACCGGGGCTATGGCATTAACAGAGCCGGATGCCGGTTCCGATCTGCAGGCTGTTAAGCTTCATGCTTACCAGGATGAAAACGGCAACTGGTCGTTGCGCGGTGTTAAAAGATTTATTACCAATGGTAATGGAGATGTTCTTCTTGTATTGGCCCGTACTGAACCAGGAACAAAAGATGCTCGCGGATTAAGCATGTTTGTATGCTATGGTGATGAATCAGTTAAGGTCAGGAGAATTGAACATAAATTAGGAATTCATGGTTCACCAACATGCGAACTACAGTTTAATGATACTCCTGCACAATTAATCGGGATAAGAAGATTTGGATTATTAAAGTATGTAATGTATTTAATGAACCGTGCACGCGTAGGTATAGGTGCGCAATCATTAGGTATTTCTCAGCAGGCTTATGAAGAGGCTCTTAAATATGCAAAGGCAAGAGAACAATTCGGAAAACCAATCTACAATATGCCGGTTGTGTCAAATATTTTAATTGATATGCGAGTTACTCTTGAAGCAAACCGTTCTTTATTTTACGCAACCTGTCTTTGGCTGGATAAAAAAGAAAAGCTAGAAGAGATGGTAGATAAACTTAAAAAAGAGAAAAAACCGTTTACCGAAGCAAATGAAAAATTAAAAGAATCTTTAAAAATAGTTGCACTTTTAACTCCTGTCGCAAAATATATTTTGAGTGAATCAGCAAACAAAATAGCTTATGATGCACTACAGATTCACGGCGGTACCGGTTATATGAAAGAGTTCATGGTTGAACGCCTTGTAAGAGATGCAAGGATTACAAACATTTATGAAGGTACTTCCCAGCTTCAGGTTGTTGCTGCTGCCGGGGGGGTTATAAATGATGTGCTTGCTGAATATTTTAATGAATGGGAAAAGAAAGAGTATAAAGGAAGTTTATCTCATTTGCTTAATAATCTAATTGAGATAAGAGGTCTGTATTATGAAAGCCTGAAATATGTTAAAGATAAAAAAGATGTTAACCTTCAGGAAGTTGCATCTAAAGATTTAGTTGAGCTTTATACTTATATTTATGTGGGATTTTTGCTTTTAAATGAAGCAAATTCAGATCAGAGAAAAGTTTTTACTGCAAGAAGATATATTCTTGACGCTCTTTCAAAAGCAAGAAAAAATGCCGAAGCAATAAAATCCGAATTATATTCGGATATACTGCATGCAGATACAATTTTAATCTAAAAATCGGGAGAACAATAATGAACAAATGTGCTCTTATATACAGAATATATGATGATCATGAAGAAAAACATTATGTAAGCAGTATACTTGATCATAAAAGACTGGAAGAAATAGTTGATGAATATAAAAAGCAGAACGAAAGAGTTTATGCCAACGAGTTCATTCACTATCTAAATAAATTTGATTCTGAAGCTCATGAAGTAGAAGTAAAAGACTTTTATTTCTAAACAGGTTGGATCTGCTTAAAATTTAAAGATGACAGTTTTCCTTTTCTGAATTAAAATACTATAGTTTCATCTTTAATAAATCCTGATTTTTTTTCTTAATTGCAAAGAGATCGTGTTTCTTCTGATACAAGAAAAACTAAATGGAATAAAATATTATTAGAATTTAAAGTAGAGAAGCGAAAACAAAATGTTTTCGCTTCCTATAAAATCTGAAATTATTTTTCTTAGTGCATTTCCCCCGATTTTCATCAGTTATTTTTCAATTCAATCACACCAATATTAGTATTCTGATTTTCTGAAACATTTATATTATCAATTACAGAATCTTTATAAGCTGTGTTTCCCGGGGAAATATCAATGCTGTAAAGCCCGGCTGGTAAAGCCATAAGTTTAAAAATTCCACTTGAATCCGGATAAGTTGAAACCGTGTCCTCGCCAACTGTAGTAAATACTTTAGCCCGGGCATCTAATGGTAGAACCTGACCGGAAACAGTACCGGATATAATTTTCGGCGTAACCCTGATAACCGGTTTCATCATATAATTCCCGTTGCCGGTTAAGTTTATAGATTTATCAACATTAAAATCCAGGACTAGTTCATACAAATTACCGGGTTCAATTGTGAATTCGTGGTTTAATTTAATTCCGGTTTGAATACCGCTCGGTATCGTCAAATTATGTTTCAAATCATTTTCCTTAATATAATTGTTATTATCAAGAATTAATCTTATTTGTGTGTATTTACCCGGACTAAGAACAGAATCTCCCAAAACTGCACTGGCACCATTTCTTAAATCAAGAAGGTTAAATGATCTGCTTGTGCTATTAATTACATACCAGCCCGATGTACTGTCATTGGTTGCTTTATGAACTTCGACACGACTAACAGAAATTATAACCGAATCTAATGAGGAAGGTGAATCAACAAGATACAATTTCAGTGAACCATTTTGCTGTAAAGAAGGATTAGTTGCATTGTCTGAACATCCAATTATTGCAATAAATATCAATGCGAAAAAAATAATAGATTTTTTCATATCGTATCTTTCTTTTTATAAATAATAATAAATGACAAAATAAAAGGACAAAAATCATTCCTTAATAAATTAGAGCATATTCAAATTTTTATTAGTAATTAATAACTTTTTCGAGATATTGTATGTAAAAAAAACACGCTTAATGGAATATTTACCTGTATTATAAAAAAAGTCATTTTCGCATCTAAAATATTTAAGCTGTATCTGTGTTTTTCGTCATAATTACATATTAATTAAACCTAAATTAATAAACATTCTTTTCTCATCGATCGCAATGAAAACATAAAGATTTATTAAAGATCTTTGGTCCTTATTACGTAAAAATCAATTCATTTATCTCAATAACAAAATGATAGTCCGGTTCTCAGGAGGGATTATAATAATATTGAAATCCGGGCAAATGAAGTATTCATAAATAACGGTAAAGGATTTTTAAAAGGTTAAAGTGAAAAATAAGTTAAAAAGATAAAAGTGGAAAATTGAGCAATCCAAAATTTCTGGTGATTAGATAGTAATGTTTGTATTAAGAGCCTGCGGAAATAAAAACGCGGGTTTTGTAATATTCATCTTCTGAAATTAATTTTTTTTCAAAACCAGGCAGGTAATATCATCACTTTGATCTGCTGTCCCAACATGTAATTTAACATCTTTAACAATTGCGTCAATAAATTCTTTGGATGATAAGCTGGAATTTTTTTTGAAAAATTCAAACATCCGCTCGTCGGAATATTCTTCCTCGTCAGGGTTCATTGCTTCAGGGATGCCGTCAGTATATAAAAATAATTTATCACCTTTTTCTAATTTCAAACTTTGCCCGGCATAAGGAATTCCGAAATCAAGCATACCTAATCCTATTCCGCCGGCATCAATTTTTTCAAGAGTTCCGTTTTCTCTTAATAACAGGATCGGGTTATGTCCGGCATTTACAACTTCCAATTCTCCTTTGCCGGGATCCAAAACTGTAATAAAGAATGTAATGAATCTGTCGGAAGGCGTGGATCTGTATATTAGTTTATTTAGCCTGTCTGCAATTTCCGTCAGGGGTAGATCAAATTCAAGATAAGAAAATAAGGATGCATTTAAAGTATTAACCAGCAAAGAGGCGGCAATACCTTTACCTGTAACATCTGCAATAACCAATGCAACTTTCCCGTTGTCTAAGTTGATGCAGTCATAATAATCTCCGCCTACTTCTTTTGATGGAATATTTATTCCTGCAATTTCATATCCTTCAATTTTTGACAGCTCTTTCGGAATAATTCTCTGCTGGATTGAAGCCGCAATATTTATTTCTTTTTGGATAAGTTCTTTCTCAACCGACTGTCGATGCAGATATTCGTTTTCGATTGCAGCAGAAACCTGTCTTGTTACAGCTTCAAATAAAGATTTGTCCAGTTCATTAAAAGATGTGAGGCCTTTACGGGTTTCTTTTCCGGATAAAACAAAATAATAACTTCTATTTTTGTGTTCGAAAGAAGATTGAATTTTGAATTCACTGGTTAAAATACTTTCACGATCAATCCCGGCAGGGAATAAGGAATATACTTCCGAGTCATCACTATTATCTTTAATCTTAATTAATGCCGAGGTAGCATTTGTTAATGAGCATACACGCTCAAGAGCAAGTTCAAAAAGAATATTCCTTTTTTCGAATCTTGATAATTCAATTCCTGCATCAATCAGGTGATTCAATTGAAATATCTTCTCATTTAAATCAAAAATTAATTCTTTTTCTTTCTTCTGGTTTAAAAAAGATTTATGTGCACTGTTAAAAACCTGGAGAAGAATCTGCAGTGTAATTTTATCGAAATCATTAAATGCAGTACTATCTAATTTTTGACCGATTAAAATTCCTAAAAAGGATAAATCTGAAAGAGGTAAGACAATTGAAACAGTAAATTTTTGTTTATCATAATAAGTGATATTTAATTTGTTGCTGTCCTTCAGATAAGATAAATCTGAAGAGTTAATACTACCACGTGATTCAACTTTTTTCCATTCTGAATCCTGGGTCTTTTTATGAAAAATAAAAAGATCTTTAATAATGAAATTTCCTTTAAGCAGATGTGCAAAATTTGAAGTCAGGTCTTTAAAACTTGAAGCTTTTGTTAAAATTTCAAAACCTTCCTGGAAAGATTCAGCCTGTAAAGAAAGTCTTTCTACAAGATTATTAATTTCTGTCATTAATTATTTCTATTCAGAGATGAAAAAAAGCAATTCTTTAAAATTAATTTAGAGCGGAATCAGTTGAGTCTGCTTTTTCAGCAAACTGGAATAAGCCCATTATATTAAAAGTTTTTTCGATTGTTGGATTGAGATTTGTAAAAACCAATTTACCGTTATTCTCGTTAAGCTGTTCAATTACATCAATTAGATATGATATGCCTATTGAATTAACAACTTTAGATTTTTCAAGATCTAATACAACTTTGTTAATATTGTTACTAATATGTTCCGATACTTCCTTGGCAATTCTTTCACCCCCGATATTATTTAGGTAACCTTCGGTCTTTAATATTAAAGTTTTATCTTTCAGTTCACTGGAAAGGTTGAACTCGCTGCTCATTTTAAGCTCCCGTCACATTAAATTTTTAATAATTGATATTTTTGTACCTGTGGAACCGGACTCGATTACTAAATCATCAGACATTGATTTCATTAATTTGAGTCCCCATCCTCTTTTATTTACACTTCCTAATTTATTCTTAATATCTGGTTCTTCAATCTCTTCGGGTCTGAATCCTTTTCCATAGTCTGTAACCAATATAGTTAATTTTTCTTTAGTCATTATAAATTCCACTTTAACATATGGGGTTGATTCGCCTGCATGTTCAAGTGCATTTATAATTGCTTCATTAACAATTATCTTTGCTTCGCCTATTTTTTCTTCAGGTATACCCAGATGTGCTCCTAATTTTTCCAAACCTTCAATTGCTACTAATTCAATGTTCGGAACTCTTGGAAGCTTTATTTCTAAATTGATATCTGAAGTCATTTAATTTTTCAACTTACTTAAATGTGAAAGGATGGATAAATGAATATAACAAATATTTTATTTATTTCAAGAAAACAATTCTAATATTTATCTATTAAGCAATATAATTAATGTGAGCAATATCAAGTGACATCATAGGGCAAATCTCTATGTTTAGCGAAAATTTCTATGAAAATTCTATGAATAACTGTTTTATCCAAAAGTAAAATTATTATCCGGACGGACGGAAATAATTACTTATTGTTATTCAATTTAATATTGTGATAAGTTGTTTGATAGAATTCCCTCCAAGTGAATTTCTAATAAGTGAGTAAATAATCCTAATAAATGCGTAGAATGTACAAGATATCGTATTCCAGTTATTTTAGTTTAGAGTCCTAACTTACTAAGAATAAAAATATAAGCAGAAATCATTAATCAGAAAAAATCAATTCTGCATCATAACTGAAAGCATTTACAATCAGTATAGTTTTTAAAAATAAATAAAAAAATAAGAGGGTTTACTATGAAGTCTTCTATAAAGTTGCTTTTCTTAATTCTATGTATTTTTCAGCTCACATCATTTGCTCAGATTTCAAAAAAAGAAATATCTGTGCTTAAATCTCTCTCGAAGGGTTCTGATGTTATTGCCACAGGAAAAGTTACTAAACAAAAATCCAGCTGGAATACAAATAAAACCCGGATTTACACTGAAGCAACTTTGCAGGTTGATGAATTTTTAAA
The DNA here is from genome assembly GCA_963723205.1 of uncultured Ignavibacteriales bacterium. Classification (GTDB taxonomy): domain Bacteria; phylum Bacteroidota; class Ignavibacteria; order Ignavibacteriales; family Ignavibacteriaceae; genus CAVQBP01. The sequence goes on along the minus strand of CAVRQC010000044.1, from coordinate 61,220 downwards.
AGGCAATCATAGTCAAAGTAATATTATAGTTAAATATCCAGGCGGTGAAGTCGGGGACGTTGGAGAACTATATACACACATGCCTCGATTTGAGAATAATGAAGAAGTTCTGGTTTTTCTGAAAAAAGATAAAAAGGATGCAGCATACAAAGTATATGACGGTGAAGAGGGGAAAATAAAAGTTCTTAATGATTCAAAAACCGGAGAAAAAGTTACAAGCTCAAATGTGCAGATTAAATATTTGAAAGCACAAATTAAAAATTATCTAAAAAGTAATTAAACCCGGAAATTCCATACCCTGTGAATTTTCCTAGATTTTTGAGTTTTAATTTAAGAGGACAAAATGAAAAACTTTACAGCAAAGAACTTTTATTTATTTCTGATTACAATATTTGTAGGTTCATTAATAAACATATATGCACAAGGCTCTGATAATAATGCCTTTGTTTTTGATGGAAAAAACAGCAGGTTATATGTTCTCGATGGTCAGCCTGTAAATTCAACAGCTAACCAGGATGGATTCGCTTATTTTGATAGTTCAGGTTCAACAAATAACACCATTACTGTTCAGGCCTGGATCTATTTAATTGGTGAAAGCCCAGGTGTTAAAATGTCTGTTATATATAGAGCAGTTCAGCCAAGCGGAACATCTTTTTCTCTATATGTTCAGAACCAGAAAGGATATTTTTCTGTTGGAAACAGTACACCGGTCAGTACTTCTGAATTTCCGGCATTTCAATGGGTACAATTAACAGGTATTTACGACGGAACAAATCTTAAAATATATTTAAATAAAAATTTATCACAAAGTGTTGCAGTATCTTTAGGAACTCCGTATACAAATGGCGTAGGACTTTTTGTTGGTAATTCGAATGAAGGTGCTTTTAAAGGTTTAATTGATGAAATTAGGATATTCAATACTCCTCTTGGAGACAATAATATAAATGGTTCGGGCGGAAATGGTAATCCTGCTGAAAATTTCCCCTCATCATTATCGGAATATTCTGTCGGGCAGTGGTCTTTTACTGAAATAACAAATAATTCTTATCTGGCTGATCAATCTCCGTATTTAAATCATTTGCATGTAGAAAATATTAATCAAATAGTTCCAAGTAAAAAACCGGGATTATTTGTGGTGAATTCTCTTGCTGATAGCCCGGATTTAAATCCCGGTGATGGAGTTCCTGATGCAGGTAACAAAACTGTAACTTTAAGATCTGCTATCCAGGAAGCTAATGCATTATCGGGTCCGCAAACTATTTATTTCTACATCCCTGGTTCAGGTCCTTTTAATATCGTACCGGGTTCGTCTTTACCAGCTGTTTCAGATCAGGTAGTTTTAGATGGAACAACGCAGCATGGATATTCTGGTTTACCCTTAGTAAGTACCTCCGGTAGTTATGGAGGATTGACTATAACTGCAGGTAACTGCAATATGCAGGCACTATCAATAAATAGTTCATCTGGTTATGGTCTCACACTTTCTTCAGGGGGAGGGAATAATATTGTTTCAAATACAATATCCGGTATTTCATTAAGTTCAACATCTAATAAAATCAATAGCAATACAATTACTAACTCAGTAAATAATGGTATTTATTTTACTTCGGGAGGTACTAATAACCAAATAGGTGTTTCAGGTGCAAATAATATTTTAAATAATGCCGGTTACGGTATATCTGTTAGTAATGCAAATGGAAACCGGATTTTTCAAAACAGCATAACTGCTAATGGTACAGGCGGAATAATTCTTTCCGGAAGTTCTGTAAACATTAACGGAAATTCAATTACCGGTAATACCGGTTTAGGTTTATCAGTAACCGGAAGTTCTTCAGATACAATTTCAAATAATACAATTGGAAATAACAGCTCAGGCGGTATTTCTTTAGTTAGCAGTTCAACTATCTTAAACGGAAATTCAATTTTAAATAATTCGGGTATTGGAATACTGCTGAATTCTGCCAATGCAAATTCTATTTCGAATAATACTGTAAATGATAATCAGAGTAACGGGTTAGAATTAAACGGCAATAATAATAATGTAGATAATAACAACATTTCAGGAAATTCCGGTTTTGGAATATCTGTAACATCCGGTTCGGGAAATCAAATAGCAAACAATAAAATCGGTACTAATAATTCAGGCGGAACGGCTAATATTCTTGGAGGAATATCATTAAAAAATTCAGCAGCAAATCTTTCCGGAAATGAAGTGAAGGGAAATTCAGGCAACGGAATTACTTTAAATGCTTCAAATAATAATACAATCTCCGAAAATATTATATCGGGTAATTCAGGATTTGGTATATCCGATAGCAGCAGCACAGGAAATCAAATTAATAATAATACGGTAGCAACTAATATTGCCGGCGGTATTTCTATATTCAATAGTACAGAAATGATCAACGGCAATAGTGTTAACGGTAATTCAAATTTTGGATTATCTATTAATGCTTCAGGTAATCAAATTTCCGGTAATGTGATCAGTCGAAATTCAAATTACGGAATCAGGATTAATGGAAATAATAATCATGTTGAGAAAGATTCGGTGTTTAATAATGCTTCCGGAGTCGGGGCAGAAATTTTTGTAGAATCCGGGAATAATAATTCAATCCTGAATACTTCAGCATATGGGAGTTCTTCACTTGGAATTGAATTAGGTCAGTCTGCAAATAATTCTCAGCAATATCCGACCCTCAATACAATTTTTACCTGGCAGGATCAAACTGCTTTGCCGACAATAAAAGGTGGTACGGCAATCCAGGGTTCTTTGAAAAGTACACCCAATGAAAATTATAAAATTCAGTTTTTTGCCAATACAAATACAGGCAACCGTGAGGGAAAACGTTTTCTTGGTGAAATTGTTACCTCAACAGACATTGCGGGTGAATCTGATTTTACTGCCAATTTAAAAAATGCTGTTCTTGCAGCGGGAGAAGTTGTTAGTGCAACAGCAACAAAACTGGATAATAGCGGAAATCCTTTGAGTACTTCCGAGTTTTCACCATCTGTTGCGCCCTCAACTGATGAAGGATTGCATTATAAAGTTAATAAAACATTGGCAGGAATTCCTCTGCACTGGAGAGATGGTAAGAGTACATACCAAATTGCCCAATCTATGGTTAACATGGGTTATGCTAACGAAGTCCAGGATGGATTTAATACCTGGAGTGCTTTAAATCAGCTTGATTATACCAGAAGTTCAAATTCAACAACTTCAGAGGAGTGGGGCGGGAATGCAGACGGAATAAATAATATTGTCTGGATTCCTAATTCAAGTGCATGGGTTGATTCTACCGGCGCTCCGACTGATGTAACTGCGCTTACAAGGATTCGATACAATGCTCTTAACGGTGAAATAACGGATGCGGATATTGCCTTTAACGGTCAGCCTGTTTCACTTACAGGTCATGGTCAATATTATTGGGCTACTGATGGAGATACAAGTAAGCTCGATGTTCAGGATGTAGCTACACACGAAATTGGACATTATTCCGGGTTAGCTGATTTGTATAATCCGGGAGATCCATTTTATACTTTTGATCTCGGAACTAATAATCAGGGCGCTACCATGTACGGTAGAATTGATGTCGGGGAGACCTATAAACGTAATATACACCCTTTAGGGGTAACTCCTTCCAATCAGGCTGATGTAACAACTCACGATATTGGAGGTATTAACTATATTTACAGTCATCTTAGTCAGATCAATTATGATATTGTATTAGTATTTGACGGATCAACTAATTTTACTTCTCCTGATGTTCTGAATGGTTTTACTCCTTCAGTTGATGCAGCGGCAAGATTGATTACATATTTAAGGACAGGTGATAATTTAGGGTGGGTAAACGGTACCAATCAGGTGCAAAATATTGGAAATGATTTTAGCCAGCTGTTAACGAATTTAGGAACATTACAGCCGGATACAATGGGAAACCTTGCTGATAGGATAAAAAAAGCAGAAAGTTTATTTTCAGGAAGCTCGACCAACAATAAAATTATTCTGCTATTCAGTGCAGGTGAAATATCTCCCATTTCCCTGGTAACAAATTTAAGTCTTGACCCGGGTATAAAAATTTATACTATGGGATTTGACGGTGTACCCCAGGGTGAAGATTTAATGAGCTGGCTGGCTAATAAAACCGGCGGAGATTATTATCAACTTACTAATTTTACCGATATTCCTACCGCAGTTAATGTTACATGGCTTCGTTTACTTGGACTCCAGATATCCTATTTATCCGGTCCCATTAGTAGTGATTTGATCGGGAGTGCATTAGCATGGCAGGGTGCATTAGCATGGCAGGGTGCACTAGCATGGCAGGGTGCGTTGGCATGGCAGGGTGCACTAGCATGGCAGGGTGCACTAGCATGGCAGGGTGCACTAGCATGGCAGGGCGGAACACTTGATATGGGTGTTTCCTGGGAAGGAAGCGAGTTTACACTGGATTTGGTTTCACCCAATAATGAAATTATTACTCCGGATAATTATCAGAACTCCATTTATGGAAAGTACGGAATTGAATATGTTAATGGATATGGATCATATGGTTATCCTTTTAAATATTTTAGAGTACACCACCCGGGAATCGGGTCATGGAAATATAAGCTTGTTACAGACACCGCACCTGATTCTACGGAACCTGTTCATGTGTATGCAAATAACAGTTCAGATCTGGTATTGACTTTTAATTCCGATCAGGAACGTTATTATATATCTAATGATCAAAATGGAAACCCTGTCCCTATAACTATAAATTTCCAGGCGAAATTGACTCAGGGCGGTGAATCAAGTGGATTCAGCGGTGATCAGAAAAACAGCGGTACGCCGGTTAACGATGCAATTATCAGCGTTAAAATTACTGCGCCCGATAGTCAAACAGTAGTTGGCAGATTGACTCCGCAAGGTGACGGCATTTATACTATTTCACTGAAAACTCCTTTAATCGGAAACTATGATGTAAATGTGATTGCTTCAGATAATAATTCTGTGATTGTCTCAGGAGATACTTTGAATAACAGTCAATATGTAATTACAACTAATCATTCATTTTATGTCTCTTCTTTTCAGGAGCCGACTGAACTCACCCCAAAACTATATATTCAATATGCATATAATAAACTTTTAGCTATAATGAATAAATATTGTCCTTCAAACAAAAATTGTAGCTTAGATAGAAAAACTGCAAACAATATAAATAGTGCTATTTCATTATTAGGTTCGGCACTTGGTGATTTCGAAAATGATGGAAATCATTTAAAGATTAAAAAAGGTTTAAGCTTCTATGATGACATTACTTCAGCAACTAATGATATATATTCATATATAAGCAACATTAGTTTTGGCGATGATATCAGGCAGGCTATTGATTATCTCTATCAGGGCTCATATTTACTCGCTATTACAGTCAGAGATGATGCGGAAGGTAATTGTCAGGTTTCAAATTGTGATGAATTAATGAAAAATGTTAATTCAGAGATAGGAAAGGCAATACTTGAATATGATAAAGAAAATTATGTAAATACTTTTAATCACCTGACTAACGCCTGGAAATTTGCCGAGAATATAATGGGAGCTAATTTGAAAAAATCTTCGGTAGAATCTAAAACAGCTTCAAAAATTCCGACTGAATATGCATTAAGTCAAAACTATCCGAATCCGTTCAATCCTGTAACAAGGATTGATTATCAACTGCCCGAGAAGAATTATGTGACACTAAAAATATATGATATTCTCGGCAAAGTGGTGGCAACATTGGTTGATAAGGAAATGAATCCTGGTTATTATAGTGCTTATTGGAATGCAGGTCAATTGGCAAGCGGTGTTTATATCTACCGTTTAACCAGCGGCTCTTATGTTTCAACTAAAAAGTTAATCCTGATGAAATAATTAAAATTCAGCCCCCGATTTCAGTGCAAATCGAGGGCTGTTTTATTTTGGGTATGAATAAAGTATATTCACCCCTTATAATGTAATTGAAATTACATTTTTTGATCCCCGGGAAAACTTATGTTGAAAATAATAACTTTTTTTTTATTCATCCTAATCTCTTTTGATATCTTTCCTCAAGGTTATATTGCATTTAATCATTTCACTGTTGAAGACGGTCTCTCTCAAAGCTCAGTGACCTGTATTTTCCAGGACCAGCAGGGTTTTATGTGGTTCGGTACGCAGGATGGATTAAACAGGTACGATGGATATAACTTCAAAGTTTTTAAGAATGAACCTGGTGATTCAACCAGTATATCCGATAACTTTATATTCTCAATATATGAAGATAAAAAGGGGAACCTTTATTTTGAGACTCAAAACGGTAAATTCAATAAATATTTTCCTGAAACTGAATCTTTCAGAGTAGTTGATAGAAAAAATGTAGATCTGAAGGGAGCCATGTTTAGTACCGTGGGGGCTTTATATGAAGATTCAACCGGTATTAGGTGGACCGGCGGACTTGGAGCAGCCACGGGTTTAAAGGAAGAAAACTTAGAAACCGGTAAAATTAAATATTATAAGCACAATCCTGACGATCCTTCAAGTTTAAGCGACAATAAAGTTTATTCGGTATTTAAAGACAAATCCGGAAATCTCTGGATTGGTACTTTCAATGGTCTGGATAAACTTGAAAAAAACAAAAATAGATTTATTCATTTCAGAAATATACCTGACAATCCGAATAGTCTGCCTGATAACTGGGTTTGGCCTGTTTATCAGGATTCACATGGTTTACTTTGGATAGGAACTGTAAAGGGAGGTTTATCATGTTTCAATCCTGAAACAAACAGCTTTTATAATTATAAACATGATCCGGGCGATCCGACAAGTATAAATGATAACTTTATTTATTCAATTTACCAGGACCGTAGCGGTGTTATCTGGATTGGTACAAATACCGGGGGTATAAACTATTTTAATCCTTCGACACTGGTTTTTCAGCATTATAAACACGATGCGGAAAATAAAAACAGCCTTAATGATAATAATGTCTTCTCAATATATGCGGGTAAAAATGAAACTTATTGGATAGGTACCAGGAACGGCGGTTTAAATAAATTTAATTATAGAGAAAAAAAGTTTACTGCTTATACTCATGATCCTTCTAATCCCAACAGTATCATAAGCAATTCAATTCTGACCTTGATGGGAGATAATCAGGGAATTATCTGGATTGGTACTTTTAGCAACGGTCTGGATGCATTTGATCCTAAAAAGGGAACCTTTACTCATTATATTAGTAATCCTTCCGATTCGGCATCTTTGACTGATAACCGGATCTACTCACTTCTTGAAGATAAAAAGGGAAATATATGGATAGGCACTTACGGAGGCGGATTAAATAAACTTGAACGGAGCTCCGGTAAAATATCCCATTATATGTTCCGCAAAAATGATCCGAATTCTATCAGTTCAAATGCTGCCTGGTCGCTTGCTGAAGATCAATTCAATGATATCTGGGTAGGTACATTCGGAGGAGGAATAAATGTTTTTGATCAGAATACAAAAAAATTCAGGCATTTTAATCATATCCCCGGCGATTCAACCAGTATATCCGACGATAATATTATAAGGGTATTTAAAGACAGTAAAGGTAATATGTGGCTTGGATCCACATCGGGATTAAGTGAATACCGGTGGCAATCAAATAATTTTGTAAATTATAATGATAAAGACGGACTTGCAAACAATACTGTTTATGGTATTGTTGAAGACAATAATGGATATTTATGGATAAGCACTAATGACGGTATTTCAAAATTTGATCCTGTAAATAAAACCTTTCAGAATTATTATTATGAAGACGGCCTGCAGGGGAATGAATTTAATCAGAATGCTTTTGCAAAAGATCCGGAAACCGGCAGGTTGCTGTTTGGAGGTACAAACGGATTCAGCGTATTTAATCCTGACAGTGTTAAAAAGAATAGTTATATACCGCCGGTTATTTTCACTAATTATTTAAGATATAATACTGATGATGAAGAGGGAAAACCTATTATTGAAAAAGGCATTTCAGAAAGAGACAGTATACACCTTACTTATAAAGATAATATTATCACTCTTGATTTTGCTGCATTAAGCTATTTCAACAATACAGAGAATCAATACAGGTATAAGCTTGAAGGATTTAATAAAAACTGGATACAGCTCGGGAATAATCACTCTGTTACTTTTACTAATTTATCACAGGGAGACTATACTTTGCATGTCCTGGGTTCAAACAATGATGGAGTCTGGAATAAAAAAGGTGCTACTCTTTCGATAATGGTCTCGCCCCCATGGTGGAAAACTAAAATTGCATATCTAATCTATGCATTTATTTTCCTGAGTACACTATACGGTTTAAGAAGATTTGAGTTAAACAGACGTGAACAAAAAACAAAACTCAGAGAAAATGAATTACGTTTGAAAGCTACAGAAGCTGAGAAGCGGGCAATTGAAGTAGAAAATGAAAGAAAAACCAAAGAACTCGAAGAGGCCAGGGCTCTTCAGCTTTCGATGCTGCCGAAAGAACTTCCAACCCTGCCGCATCTTGAAATTGCTGCATTTATGAGAACTGCAACTGAAGTGGGAGGAGATTATTATGACTTTATTGTACAGGAAGACGGAACTCTTAATGTGGCCTTCGGCGATGCAACCGGCCATGGACTTCAGGCAGGAACTATGGTTACTTTGATGAAAGGATTTTTTACTTCAGACTCTTCAAAGTTAAGCCTGCAGGATTTTATGAACCATTGCTCAAGAATGATTAAAGAAATAAGGCTGGGAAGAATTTTAATGTCATTCAGCCTTTTAAAGATTGACGGATGCAGGCTTTCTATTACAAGTGCAGGTATGCCCCCCGTCTACTATTATAGTAAAGAAAAGCAGGAAGTTGAGGAGATAGTAATCCAGGGAATGCCTCTGGGTGCTATGAGAAAATTCTCTTATAAATTAATTGAAAAAGAACTTAAAACTGGTGATACTATTTTATTACTTACCGATGGATTACCCGAGCAGATGAATACAAAGGAAGAAATGTTCGATTATTCAAGAGTTAAAGAAAATTTTACGCAGCTTGCTGAAAATAATCCCGATGAAATTATAACCCAGCTGACTTCAGCCGGTGATAATTGGATGGAAGGTACGATTCAGGCTGATGACATTTCATTTGTAGTTATAAGAGTAAGATAAATATTATTACTTTCCCCAAAATAATTTTAAAATTATAAAGCGCGCTTAAAAACTCATACCCAGGCTTCTCTCAAATATTCTGAACCCGAAATGGCTGAAATTGTCAGATCATATTAGGGTAACAAAAACAATAAATTCTGTGGTGGCAGTTACTACAAAAAAGCACTTAATAATAATTTAACAATTAATATCTAACTTTTAGATAAAATTATTGTTACATTATTGCAAATTTTAACTAATTTTGAGTAGCTATTAATTTGTATTTAGGGGAAATGGATTTAATTACCATAATTATTCTAATAGGAATTGGACAAGGATTCTTTGTAAGTGTTTTACTGCTTACTTTGAACAGAGGGAACAAAACAGCAAACCGTCTCCTTGGAATTTTAATGTTCCTGTTTTCTCTTTCAATAAGTGGTTTTGTGTTTATTAGATCAGATTCTTATAAAGATTTCCCTTTTTTTATCAGACTTCCTTCAACAGTAATTTTCCTATTCGGTCCCCTATTTTATTTTTATGTAAAAGAATTAACCAGTTCCCGATTTAATTTCGGGAAACAGGAACTTTTCCATTTTATTCCTTTTGTAGCATTAATTCTTTACCGGATCCCTTTCTATTTTCAGAGTTCCAGGGAGAAATTGAATTCAATTAGAACAATAGGAACTCTGGATGAAAATCTTGTGATTTTAATTTTACAAATTATTCATTTATTTATATATCTGTTTTTTGTGAAAAGATTACTGAATGATTACGAAATCAAAATAAAATCGACAATGTCGTCGTTTGAAAGAATCAATTTACGGTGGATAAGTGTTGGAATGAACGCTTTTTTAATAATATTTGGAATAATGACAATTTTTATTGTTTTATTTATTTCTGGAGTAAATGCTTATTCTGTTTATATTGCTGTAGTACCGTTAATGGTATCAATTGTAATTTTGGCAATTGGTTATTTCGGGCTAACCCAGCCGATCATCATACCTCCTGAAATTGATAATAGCAGATCAAAGAAATATGAGAAATCTTCTTTAACATCAGAAAATTCGGAAAAATATCTGAATAAATTGTTAAATATAATGGAAACTGAAAAACCATTTCTTAATAATGATTTAACACTGCAGAAACTCTCGGAAATGCTCTCTGTTTCCCAGCATCATTTATCGCAGATAATAAATGAAAAGCTGAACCAGAATTTTTTTGATTTTATTAATAGCTACCGTATTGAAGAAGCAAAAACTCTTTTACTCGATAAAAGAGGGGAATTGTTAACAATTTTAGCTATTGCAGAAGAAGTCGGCTTTAATTCAAAATCTGCCTTCAATATTGCTTTTAAAAAATATACCTCGATGACCCCTACCCAGTTTAAAAAACAAAATCTTCCGTTAAAATAATTTTGTTCAAAATAGATCAAATGTAATAAAACACTGATCAATATGATCTTTTGTGATTGGTTAAGATCATAAAAAATCATAATCATCGTAAAAATCTGTGTTCAATTAAGGATCGGTTCTCGTAGGACGATTGAATTTTCATCATTAAAATTTACCATTCATCAGCAAAAACAGTTTTACTTTATAGGAGAATACACATTTTCCGTTTGGATTTATAATTCAGGACGAATTCTCATTGCAAACAGAATAATTTTGACCTTCGAATTTCCTCAATTATAAATAGGGAAAACAATGAATCCGAAATCGGCTATTATTCTGCTTTTATTAATAATATCTCCATTATCATTTGCGCAGGAAGAAACTTTACTGGGAAAAGGGGAAATTTCCAACGGAGGTTTCGGTGGATCTGTAGTAAAATTTACTTCAGTAAATAAACACATCGGAGTTTTAGTAGGCGGACAAGGCGGATGGATTATAAATCATACATTTGTAATTGGTGGTGGTGGGTACGGACTTGTAAATAACGTTAAAACCGAAAGTTTGTTTTTAGGTGAAAGACAACTTTTGAATTTCGGATACGGTGGAGTAGAACTTCATTATATAGAAAACTCTGATAAACTTATTCATTATACTGTATCATTGTTAATAGGCGGCGGCGGAATCGGTTACAGGCATCCTGACAGTTGGGAGTGGGATGATTGGGAAACTAATACTAAAAGCTTCTTTGTAATGGAACCGACAGTCAGAGTTATGCTGAACGTTACTTCATTCTTTAGAATTGGTTTGGGTGGTGGTTATAGATTAATCTCAGGTGCCGATCTTGATGATTTTAAAGATAGTGATATTTCCGGACCATCTGCAGAAATTGTACTTAAGTTTGGTAAATTTTAATAAATATTTATGTACTTCAACAGAGAAATAACCTGTTTAATTACGGGAGCAAATTCAGGGATTGGCAAAGCTACCGCAAAAGAGCTTGCTAAACTTGGAGCGGCAATTATTCTGGTCAGTAGAAACCATACCAGGGGTGAAAGAACTCTAAAAGAGTTAAAAACAATTACAGGGAGCAATAAATTCTATTTATATATAACTGATTTATCATCCCAAAATTCGATTCTTGAACTGAGTGAAGAAATAAAAAATAAATTCAACAGTCTTGATATTTTAATAAATAACGCAGGTGCTTATTTCAGCAAAAGACATGTTACAATTGACGGTATTGAAGCTACTTTTGCAGTAAATTTTCTTTCCCGTTTTTTACTAACCAATCTTCTTCTGGAAAATATTTTACGAAGCAGGCAGGGAAGAATTATTAATCTTTCAGGTGAATTTCATCGGAAGGGCCGCATTAATTTTGAAGATATTGAATTCTCAAAAAATTATTCTGCCTTTAAGGCAATATGCCAGGCCAGGTTGGCAGACGTTCTTTTTACTTATGAGCTATCCAGGAGATTAAAAGAAACAAATGTAACCAGCAACTGTCTGCACCCCGGTTTGGTTGCCACGAATTTAATTTATAATGATCCTGATTCTTCTTTAATAAAAAGATTTTTATATAAAAGTATGTCACCTTTTCTTAAGAGTCCTGGAGAAGGTGCTGAAACAGTCGTATATCTGGCATCTTCTCCTGAAGTGGCAAATGTATCAGGGAAATACTTTATTGACAAGAAATGTGTTAAATCATCTGCAATATCTTATAATAAAGATATTGCCAAACAGTTATGGAAGCTGAGCGAGCAGATGATCAAGGTTAATTTTTCTCAAAATACTTTTAATGAAAAAAATATTTTAATGAAATAAAGAAAAAATAGATAAGTGAAATTATGAATCTACACAAATTATTAAATAGAATTCTTTCGGCAGTAATAATTGGACTTTTTGCATTTTCCTCAGGAGGTTTTTCTCAATCGAAAATATATACCCTTGACGATGCTATTCAAACTGCATTAAATAATAACAGGGATATAAAGGTTGCTGAGCTTGATGTTGAAAAATCTCAAGATGCTGTTGATGAGGCGTTTGGTTACGCGCTTCCATCTCTTGATCTTTCGGCCAATTTTAATCACTTCCTTAAAAAGCCGAAAACTCCTTTCCCGGATTTTGAAGCATTATTGACCAATGCTACTTATAGCATTCTCTTTGATGAGAGTGTAATCCCTAGAGATAATTCTAAATACAAACCAATTCAAACTCAATTACAATCATTTGTACAGACAAACAGTTATGAAACATCTCTCACATTAACTCAGACATTATTCAACTCTGCTGTTTTCAGAGGTATAGGTGCCTCTCAGATTTACCTGGATCTCTCAAAAGAAGAATTAAAAAGGAAAGTGACTTCAATAGTACTCGATGTTAAAAAAGCTTATTACGGAGTTCTTCTAACCAAACAGCTCCTTGAAATAACAACTGCGAGTTATAATAATGCCCTTGAAAATCTTAAAAATGTTAAAGCCCTTAAGGCGCAGGGATTGGTTTCCGACTATGATGCTCTTCAAGCTGAGGTTAGAGTTGAAAATATAAATCCTGTTGTACTCCAGATTGAAAACAAACTTAAGGATGTTAAAAATAGTTTTAAAATTGTAGTTGGAGTAAACCAGCAGGAAGAAGTTGATGTTGAGGGAGAATTCCAGTATGCCAAAGAAGAAATTCCTGAAATAGCAGGGACTATTGAAAAAGCAATGGAATCAAATTACAGTATAAGTTCTTTAAAACTTAAAATGCAGGTTGATGAAGCATTCATTGATCTCGACAGATCGGAATACTGGCCTTCGCTTTATGCATTTGGTAATTATACCTATGCGGGTTCAGCCGATAATTTAAAATTTCAAAATTATTCTTCAACTGTTGTTGGATTAACTCTGTCCATCAACTTGTTTAACGGTGAAAAAACAAAAAACAAAGTTCAGCAATCTGAAATTTCACTAAAGCAAACCGGTGAACAGCTTTCACAACTTAAGGATTACATATCAACCCAGGTGAAAGCAAAAATATATGAGTTGAACCGGGTTAGAAGTTCTATTGATGCACAGGAAAGAAATGTTAATCTCGCTGAAAAAGCTTATGACATTTCAATTGTGCGTTATAAAGAAGGAACCGGCAATCAGCTGGAAGTTCAGAATGCCGATATGGAACTGAAACAGGCAAGAATTAACAGGCTGCAGACTATTTATGATTATATAATTGCAAAATCAGGTCTTGATGAAATCCTTGGAAAAGTCGATCCCAAATATATCGATATGCTGAAAATCGAAGATTAAGAAATTTAATAAAGTCAGGAGAACTAAATAATGAATAAAACGAAAAATAAAATAGTCATTCTCTTCATCTTAACAACTTTTCCGTTACTTCTTTTTCAGGGCTGTGGAAAAGAAAAAGCCGATGCTAAAAGTATGGAGCAAATCCGGAGTGAAGAAGGAGTCCCTGTGAAAGTTGAAGTTGTAAAATATAAAAAATTCACTAAGTCATACAGCTTTTTTGGGAAATTAGCAGGGATTAAGGAAGCTACTAAAGGAGCAATGGTCGGCGGTAAAATTGAAAAGATTAATGCAAAAGTTGGTGAACAGGTAAATAAAGACCAGGTTATCGTTGAATTTGCAGAGGATAATCCCGGTATTCAATTCATGCAGGCAAAGGAATCATTTGATAATGCGGAGAAAACATATAACAGGATGAAAGCACTTCTGAAAGCGGGTGAAACCGCTCAGGCTAATTATGATGCTGCCGAGACTCAATACCTTGTTGCTAAAAGGAATTATGAATCACTTAAAGATATGCTCTTTATTGATTCACCTTTTGACGGGATTCTAGTTGATATGAAAGTCAGCGAAGGTGACAATGTTAATAAAGATGCTCACCTGTTTACTGTTTCCCAGCTGAATAAAATGCATACAAAGATATGGGCATCGGAAACAGAGATAAGCTCTGTAAAAAAGGGAATGAATGCTGAGATAGAATACAACGGGGAAAAATATTACGGGAAAGTCACTGAAGTTTCAATGGCTGCCGATCCATATAAGCAGGCATTTTATGCCGAAGTGGAATTTAATAATCCTAAAATGGAATTAAAGAGCGGTGTTACTGTTGATATAAAAATATTAACATATGAAAATCCAAGGGCTATTATTATACCGAGAAATTTAATCATGACTGACGAAAAAGGAACTTTTGTTTTCCTGGAAAATAATGGTGCCGCAGAAAAAAGATATGTAACCAACGGAAATGACAGCGGGCTGGATTATGAAATCAGGAACGGATTAAAACCGGGTGATAGAGTAATTGTCCAGGGTATTTCTCTATTGGACAATGGTACTAAAGTTAAACTAGTTGATTAAAATTTTAAGGATATTTATTCAAGATTGGTTTCTTAATCTTAATCAGGTTTTTTAAATGAGGATTAAGTTCACTCTCCTCCGGGAAGAGTAAGAGCAAAATTAAGATTGCGATCTTAAAACACTGATTAAACAAAAAGGAATTTGAAATATGTTTCTTGCAAAAGTTTCAATAAACAGGCCGGTAATGACAACCATGGGAATACTGGTATTCCTTATCTTTGGTCTTCTGGCTTATTTTACATTAAACTTAAATCTTCAGCCTGATGTTGAAATACCCTATGTAACTATTTCAACTGTTTATCCCGGTGCCGGCCCTAAAGAAATTGAAGTTTTAATAAGTAAAAAAATTGAAGAAGCGGTTTCTACTATAAGCCAGATTGAAAGGGTTGAATCATATTCTCTTGATGGTTTATCGATTGTTATTATTGAATTCAAAATGAAGAAAAATGTTAATGTGGCTAACCAGGAAGTTAAAGATAAAGTAGATGAAATAATTAACGATCTCCCCGATGATGCTGAACTTCCGATTGTTCAAAAAGTGGATTTAAAATCTTTTCCTGTTGTTGATGTTGTGCTAAGCGGGAATCTTGATCCAAGGGAATTATATGAAATTGCAGATAAAACTTTAAAGGACAGGTTCTCACAAATTGAAGGTGTGGCAAAGGTTGATATAACCGGCGGACAGGAAAGAGAAATAAGAGTTGTTCTTGATAATAAAGTTGCTTTTGAAAATAATATATCGCTTCCGCAGCTTCTGGGAATTCTAAAAGCATATAACATGGATATCCCGGGTGGTTACTTTAAAATCAGAGATCAGGAATATACGGTTAGACTGAAAGGTGAATATGCAGATGTTGCAACAATGAAAAATATGCAGGTACCAACACCATTTGGTCCTAAAAAACTGCAGCAGTTTGCGCAGGTCCTTGATGCCGGAAAAGATATCCGGCAGCGCGCCGTTTATTTTGATAATATTAAAAAGGAAAAGGATGAAAATGTTGTCAGGATGGGGATTGTTAAAAGTGCAGAGGGAAATGTTGTAAAAGTTGCCGACGGAATCAGGGCTGCTCTTCCTGATATTCAGGCTTCATTACCCCAGGGAACTAATCTTGAGATAGTAAATGATGAATCCGATTTCGTTAAAAGCAGTGTTAACGATACAATGAGCAACGTTTATCTTGGAGTTTTATTTACAGCGATAGTCTTATTAATATTTTTGCATGATCTAAGGTCAACTATTATAGTTGCCCTTTCAATGCCAACTTCAATTATTTCAACTTTCTTTTTGTTAAAAGCATTCGGTCTAAGTTTAAATATGATGACGTTGATGGGATTGTCTGTGTCCGTTGGTGTTCTGGTTGCAAACTCGATTGTAGTAATCGAAAATATATTTAGATATAAAAGCCTTGGTAAGAAGAATAAGGAAGCAGCGTTCAAAGGTACCTCGGAAGTTACTGTTGCAGTATTAGCCTCAACTTTAACAAACCTCGTAGTATTTTTACCGATTGCGAATATGTCGTCTTTAGTAGGACAATGGCTGAAAGAATTAGCTCTGGCTGCTGTTTTTGCTACTATATTTTCATTGATAATGTCATTTACATTAACACCTATGCTGGCTTCATTAATTCTGCCGGAAGTAAAGAAGAAGAAAAATAAATTAGCCGTATGGTTTGAAAAGATGGAAGAGAAGCAGACCAATATGTATAAAAACATGCTTGGCTGGGTTCTTAAAAATAAGAAGACAAGCATACTGACTGTCCTCGGAACTTTTGCTATATTTTTAGCAGTAATGATGACAGTCGGACCAAAACTAGGTTTTGAATTTATGTCTCCGATGGATGACGGGAAGATTAGGGTAGAAGTTGAACTGCCGGAAGGATATAACCTGGATGCAACTGCAAAAGTTCTTGATGAAATTGAAAAGAGAGTTCAGAAACATAAAGAAGTTACTCATATACTTACCGATCTGGGGAAGGTAAGCGATCTTGATATCGGGACTAACATGGCTGCAATGAATATTCAATTAGTTGATGTTAAGCAAAGAGCAATCGGACTGCAAGATATGATTTCTGTGTTGGTAAAAGAACTTGCAGATATTCCCAATGCAAAAATTAAAGTTGATCTGGGTTCTCACACAGGTGGTCCGGGCGCACAAATACAGTTCTATTTACTTGGGCAGGATCTTGATAAACTTGAAGAACTCAAAAATCAAATAATGGCTAAGATTAAAGATGTTCCGGGATTAATAAACCTTGACCAGACATCGCGGGCAGGAAAACCTGAAATAACAGTTTTTCCGGATAGGGAAAAGGTAATGGAAGCAGGATTAACTGTAACCGACCTTGCATTAACATTACGTTCTTCGGTTGAAGGGATAGAATCTTCCAAATACAGGGAATTCGGAAATGAATATGACATAACCGTAACTTTAAATGATAATTCTGTAAGAACCCCTGAGGATATCGGGAATATTACTGTTGTATCTCCCGTTGCAGGAGCTATGAGGTTATCCCAGATTGCAGATGTTAAATTTACGCGCGGTTATACAAAAATTCTGCACAGAGATAAGTTTACAACAATTTCATTTACCGGTTCACCTGCTAAAGGTGTTCCGCTGGGAAATGTTACATCTGAAATAGGGAACAGGTTAGCAACAATTAATTTCCCTCCTGGATATAGCATAAAATGGGGAGGTAATGTCCAAATGATGAATGATATGATTGCAGATATGATCTTTGCATTTTTCCTGGCTGTCCTGTTAACCTATATGCTGCTGGCAGCAATTCTTGAAAGCTTCTGGCAGCCGGTTATGATAATGCTGACGGTAGTACTTGCGATGATAGGTGTAATCCTTTCGCTTTATATAACTAATATTGCTTTTAGCATAACTTCTTTGATGGCAATTATAATGCTTATCGGTATAGTTGTAAATAATGCTATTCTGATATTGGATTATACTAACCAGTTAAGACGTGAACAGGGATACCTGCCGAAGGATGCATTAATGGAAGCATGTCCTACAAAACTAAAACCTCAGATAATGGCAACTACAGCTATTATTCTTGGTATGCTCCCGTTAGCTTTGGGAATCGGTGATGCAGGAAAAGAAATGAGAATCCCGCTTGGTGTTGTTGCAATAGGCGGATTAATTGTTTCAACAATATTAACTTTATTTGTTATTCCTGCTTTCTACTATTTGGTCTCCAAAGCTAAAGTTCATACTGTAGAGAAAATTTAACAAAATCAAATTGAATCCAATTCTGGTTGAATCCCTGTCGGGGTTCAACTGTTTCCTACATTGTTTATAACCGGATTTCATCCGGTTTTATTCAAGTTAATCCCGTTCGGGGATTTCACATTCAGACTTAAATCAACAAAACATAACTAACGGCATTACGAAGTAATGCAACTTAAATTACCTCATGTGAAACATGAGGAAAACAAAATGACAAACGCACACTGAACTCCGGTAGGAGTTCAACAAAAGTACCGAAAGTCAAAAAAGAAATCGCTCATCAAACTCAATTCCTGTAGGAACTTTATTTATCCTTGGAGAAAACGGGTTTATAAAGAAATTTATTCCTCCCGCCCCGCTAAAATATCTTCAAGCCTTTGTCGTTTTTCGTAATTTTCAAACCGGAATGATTGAGCAATTGAAATTAATTCTTCATCTGACAATTCTTTAAACAAATTACAATATTCCGGCACAAGTGCTTCAGCTATCAGTATATTCCTGACCAGCAGGGCAATGTGTCTTTCCTGGCCGCTTGGATAGGGATTATAATCTGGGAACTCTTTTTAAACAACTCTTCTATAGGTTCCATTACCTGCCTGATATTTTTATCAGACGATCCCCAGGCGTCGGCCCCAAGGTAATCTTTCTTTTTCAGAAAAGAGGAAACAAGTTTCATATATGGAGTGCTTTCTTTCTGATGTATTATTGCCTGCAAGCCCAGATCCTTGTATAGCCAGATGCACCAGCTGACTTTGTATTTTTTGTAATATGCCAGCTGATCTTTCAGCACCCGGTAACGCGATTCATCTTTTTTTGGATCATTTGTATAAACCGGACCGAACTCACCAACCCAAATTGGAACTTTATGTGAAAGCATAAATTCAGATTTATTGAGGAAATCATTCTCAAGCGTATCCTTATCATAATATTTCCCGTTGGCATAGCCGGGGTAATCTCCGGTAAACCCGGGAAGGGCATAATCATGATTTGTATAAACAACATTATCCCATACTTCCGTAAACTTACTGAAATCTTTTGCGTAACGGTCGCCTTCAAGAAACATAATATGACTCGGATCGACCTTCCTTACAGCATCGTATAACCGTTTGTAGTATGGAAACAATTTCTCACCGGAAGGATCAGCAGGTTCATTAATCAGATCGTAACCCGCAACCCAGGAATAGTCTTTGTAATGATCTGCTATAACTTCCCATAAGTGCAAAGCTCTGTCCTGGAAATCTTTCTGTACCCAGAAGAATGCTTTTTGAGTCGGGTTGTCGCTGTGCCAATGCTGATTCTGGCAGCCGGGCAGTGCATGTAAATCGATGATTGTATAAATCTGGTATTTTGCACAGAGATTAATAACGTCGTCAAGATATTTAAAAGCATCTTCTTTAATTACTCCCGGGTTCATATCATCTTCAAAAAGATGATAATTAATAGGGATACGAACCAGGTTTAATCCAAGACTATGAATATATTCGGCATCGGGTTCTGTAAAGTAGCCTTTGAGAAAATTATCGAAGTAAAGATCATATTTTTTCTTGCCCAGTACTTTAAGTAAACCTTCCCTAATAGTTTCTTCATTAGCCGGATAACCGTCAATAAAATTTTCCATGTGAAGCATACCGCCTAACCCGAAACCGCGCAGGACGAGTGTTTCACCTTTTTGATTGACTATATGATCACCTGAAACTTTAAGCAGGTTATCTTTTTCAGACATATTATCTCCTGATTTTTTAATTTCAGAAAAAGAAGAAGTAAAAAATACTGTAAGGAATGTTAAAAGCAGATAAAAGAAGTTGCGTGTTAAATTTATTTTTGTTTTAAAATTAATGATATGCAAATCATTCATTTAAATACCCTTAAATGTTTTAAAACTATTTTTATTGAAACCATTAAATTTATTTGTACTAAATATAATCTTTTACGCAACAAAGTTATAGACTCTTACTTCAAGTCCGAATTTATTTTACAAATATAATTTTATTCTTCAGTGCGGAGCTTAAATTTATTTTCTTAGCAGACAGGGACTGTACTAATCATTTAATCCCTTTCCATAGAGAATCTGCTGCATATATTTTGCAATCCTTGACTCCCTCGTTTTGGATTGCTTTGGCTGAGAGAAATAAAATAAATATGCTCTTTGCCGCCCAGGTGTCAATGCATTAAAAGCAGTTTTCAAGGTAGGGATTTCATCTAATTTAATTTGAAATTCTTCAGGAATTTTAAAATCTGAAGTCTTTTTCATTTTCACTTTCAAACCGGCTTTTTCCACTTCAATGGCTTCATAAATATAGGCTTTCACGATGGGTTTCATTTCAACTATTTCTTGAACATTGGTGAACCGAATCTGACGCGCTGCCTGCACATTCTCCGTTTGTTGGATTAAAATACCCTTGGCATCATGTAATAATGAACCTTTGAAAAACAGCAGCGCACAATATTCTTTAAATCCATGCATTAAAACTATGTTACTTTTCTGAAATGTGTAGCAGGGCTGGCCCCACTTCAATTCTTCAGTCAATCCGCAATCCAGAACAATAGTTCTTAATTTCTCAAATTCTTTCCGCCATTTTCGGGCTTTACTTAGAAATATATCAACCTTAGGATTCATTTATCAGCAGTTGTTTTAATAAAATTTAAACCTTTAACGAACCCCGGAAACCCCTGACTGCATAATAAGACTCTGCTCCGTTGTGATATACAAAGACAGTATCATAGCGGCGATCGCAAAAGATGGCTCCGCCAAGTTTTCTAATATCAGCAGGTGTTTTCACCCAGCTCGAAGTTTTCAAATCAAAGCTTCCAAGTTTCTGCAGTTCACAGTATTGTTCTTCCGATAAAACCTCAATTCCCATGGCAGCAGCTGTATCGATAACATTATTTTTTGGTTTATGTTCTTTTCTTGATTCCAGTGCCTCTCGATCGTAACAAAGACTTCTACGGCCTTTTGGACTTTCTGAAGAACAATCATAAATAATATATTCGTCCGTATTTTTATCATAACCTACAACATCCGGTTCACCGCCGGTTGTTTCCATTTCATTGAGTGACCACAGTTTTTTAGTATTAGCTTCCAGCTTCGATTGTACTGTCGCCCATTCAAGACCTTTATGGCGGATCATGTTTTTCTCGAAACGGGTTTTCAATACCCGGAGCAATTCTTCACTTTGTTTTTGTGAGAGCTCTTTTTTAGTGTTATTAAGTTTGTCCATACTCTTATAAATTCTCTAATAACATCAAATTATTGATTTATTGTTATTGAATATTTTAATGGTACTTATATAACAAATAAAACTGCAGAAACTGGACATCAAAACATTTTTCTATTTTTAATCTACTTGTTATAAATGAACATTTATGTGATGATCAGTACAGTTGGTTCAGATCTTAACAGCAATCTTCGATTTGTTGATTCAATAAATGACTATAATATTTATTTGTTGTTAAATTCTATCTGTTCTATTGTCCGGAGATAATATTACTATAAATATTTCTTAATATAATCAGTAACTGAATTATAAATTTCAGTTTCAGTTTTGTATGCGTAGATTTTTTCCGGTTTTTTCACTATTGTTATTGATGCCGCATCACCGGTACCTATACCGTTTGCATCTATTATCAGGTTATCTCCTATAGTAACATTAATTGATAATTCATATTCTTCCGGTTTTCTTCATGAATAATATGAATACCTTCCTTTTCAAATACTTTTTCAATATTTGATTTTATAGAACTTTGTGAACTGCTGTCCTGAAATAAAGCCGGATTCTGAAATGATACTGTAAGATAGGCTTTATAATTTTCTGTTTTTTGGTAATTCGATGAGAAACTTTCAGACAATAAGATAAGGTATGAAATCAAAACAAAATAGTATAATTTTTGCTGCATAAAATTCTCCTCCTTTTTTTATGCTTTTAAGCTGACTGAGCAGTTATAAATCTGTTACAATCTTCATAATACATTAATAACTAAGTTTC
This sequence comes from uncultured Ignavibacteriales bacterium, assembly GCA_963723205.1. Taxonomy (GTDB): domain Bacteria; phylum Bacteroidota; class Ignavibacteria; order Ignavibacteriales; family Ignavibacteriaceae; genus CAVQBP01. The sequence continues at coordinate 39,111 of CAVRQC010000044.1, read as the reverse complement.
ACTAAAGAAACTGCCTGCCGGGGAAGCTGCATTTTTACAGTTGCAACATCATTTATGATTTTTATTTCTTCAGGTGTCGAAAGCATTTCCAGTTGTCCTGCTTTTTCAAGCTCGGTAATTTGAGCCGACGTTGGATTCTGCGGAGAACCCATCTTTTTCCATACTTCATAGGAATTACTATGTGCTCCATCTATCCTGCATTGGATTAGCTTTGCTTTCTCTGCAGGGATTCCTCTGATGTTAAGAACTACCTGCGAACCGGGATCTTGAATATCCAGATCATGGTAATTCCAGAGCAGGACCGTAACAATATTTTTATCTTTCGATGCAAATGCATTTATATCGGTCTGTTTGCCTCTTACACCCGATTTACAGATAGTTTTGAAATCATATTTAAGATCACCGGAAACTTCAACACGGTTCCCGAACATCATCCCCAACATACGAAAAACGTTGAGAACAGGTTTATCCACTCCATTAGTGGCTAAACTGCGATAACCTGCAAACCATGGCTGATTTTCAAACTCAAACGACCAGTTAACGGCACCAACCAGGTTTACCCCGTAATAATCTGCCATATCGTATATCCGGGGAATTGATGCAGCTTCATAACTTGAATAAAGTGTCCCATTGCGGTATGCATTCTCGGGATTTGTTTTCACACCGCAAGCGGCGCATCCTTCAGGATCAGATTCCCCGATAATAACCGGTAAATTTTTAACTTCCGGAAATGAAGTGATTACTGCGAAATTATCACGTATATTATCCAGCTGTGATTTCATCCCCATACGTACTACACCATTAATAACTTTTGGAGAACCTTTTGCATGAAAAGCTATATAGTCAAGTGGAGCCCCGGGTTTTCCGGTTGCTGCATTTGTACCTGTTAAGCAGTGCCGGATAAATGAATGTAAAAATTTCATCCCGCCGCCGGTTGTATGCGGTCCTCCTATACGGGCTGTTGGTAATGCACGCTTCACAGCATCAGATGCATAATCATACATTTTACAATAAACGTTTACCTTCTCTTTTGACTGTAAATAAAAGATATCTGGTTCGTTCCATAATTCCCAGTACCAGCTTGCAACTTCTGTTTTCCCGTATCGTTTCACGCAATGCTTTACCCATTGATAAATAAGTTCAGCCCATTTTTTATAATCTTTGGGAGGATAGGCCCAGCCTGTTTCAAGTTTGTTTGAAGTACCGGCAGCCCAATGATGACGGTAAGGTTCAGGATGTGTTGATAGTGCTTCAGGCATAAAACCGATTTCAACAAGGGGCTTCATTTTTCTTTCGATATAAGTATCGAATATTTTATCAATAATTGTCCAACTGTAAACAGGATTTCCAAGACTGTCTTCAGTATACATGTTAGTAGAGCCCCATTTAAGCGCGGCAGTTCCGTCGCCGGTAGTCATTAAATTGTGAGCACGAATATGAACAGGGACAGGGCTTAAAGCTGCTAATTCAGACAGTAGCTTTTTACCGTTTTTCATATAAGTATAATTTGGTTCATCATACCCAAACCATGCCCAGATATGTTTCAGCAGCCCCATTTCATTTGTAATATCTACATTGATTGAAACAGGTTTAGTTTGGGGAAAAACAGTTGTGCAGACACAAATAATAAACAGTAAGATTTTATATTTCATCTTTACAATTTTTATTGTTAATAAATTTAAACAACGAATAAAACTATATTATTACTTCAGAATAATCATTTTTTTTGTATCGGTATAATTGCCACAAATAAATCTATAAAAATATACACCGCTGTTTATACCCGATGCATCAAATTCTACTTTGTGAATACCTTTTGTCTTTTCTTCATTTAATAATATCTTAACTTCTCTGCCTAAAATATCATAAATTTTAAGAGTTACCATTTCTTTCTTTGGAATCGAAAAAGCAATAATTGTCGATGAATTAAAAGGATTAGGATAATTTTGATGCAACTTAAAATCAATAGCAGAAGAATTAGTTTTGACTTCTGTTGGTTCATATGTTAATTTCCATAATTCATATCCGGTATCGATATTATCAGGGTCAAAATTATAGGATCTAGCAGCAAAATATAGTGTTCCGTTTACATTTGTTAATTCATAGGGATGACTTCCCCATCCAACTGTTGTATACATGTCTGCCACCATTATTGTACCATCGGTTGTACCGTCTGTTCTCCAAAGTTCGTCACCATATTCTACTGAATAAGCAGAAAAATACAATAAATCATTCACAACGGTAAGATACCGCGGGTTTGAGTTGTTCGCCCGATTAAAAACGTCAACACCGGTAGCGATATCTTTTACTAAAAAAGTACCCTCTGCAGTTCCATCAGTACACCAAAGCTCATTTCCATGTTTATCATCCCCATCGTCATAAACAAAGTATAAACGACCTTTAAATGCAGTTTGTTCAGAAATTGTGGTACTTTCTTCTCCTTCAGTTAAATCAATAACTAAATTTGTTCCGCTTTCAGTCCCATCGGTTTTCCATAACTCACGCCCATGAATTCCATCACAAGCCATGAAATAAAGTAAGCTATCTACTACAATAAAATCTCCAGGATAGCTGTGGCTACCATTTCCACAACAATTTGAGATATAATCCGGACAAATATCCTTTACAAGGGAAGTTCCACTTGCTGTACCATCTGACTTAAATAGTTCGTTTCCAGTATTTGTACTAAATGCAGAAAAAAAGAGTTGGTTCTTAAATTTTGTTAGATTATTTGGATATGACCAAGCTTCCCCATAAATAGCGTCGTATGTTGGAGTTAAATCGGTAACAATATATGTACCTTCTAAAGTTCCATCTGAACGCCATAGTTCAAGACCTCCTATATAATTTTCCCCTACATCTTCACCAGGACCTTTGGCAGCAAAATAATAAATACCATTAACAACTGCAGATGAGGTATAACCATCTATTCCTGGTCCACCATGACTATGGTAGGGTCCAGGCCAAATATCCTTGACCATGCATGTACCTTCAAAAGTTCCGTCTGAACGCCATAATTCTGTTTCTATTCCTCCTGCTACTAAATCTTCTGAAGATGCGAGAAATAGAAGAAGACTATCTTTTACTGTAAGATAACTTGGAGAACTCCATCCCGAGCCTACATAGATATCTCTAATCATCCGGGTTCCTTCCGGTGTTCCATTCGTTGCCCATAGTTCACTACCTAATCCTGATGCAGTTTCAACCGCTCTGAAAAATAATTGTTCTTTAAATACAGTAAATTCGCCATAATTAGGATCAATATCGGGATTATCTAAATCAATCACTAACTGGGTTCCGTCCGTTGTGCCATCAGATTTCCATAACCCCTTGCCGGAATTAAATGCAACAAAGTATAGAATGCCATTAACATCAATGAAATTATACAGATCTGAGCCTGAATATCCCGGATTTATATCTTTAATTAATTCGATATAAGCACCATCAGATATATCCATTTTATCTCCAACTTGGGCAATTAAACTAGTTGAAGTAATTGAATAGATAATAGAAGAAATCAGTGTCTGAAGTAGGAACCTGTACATAAAACCCTCCTGAATTAATACCGATTAATGAATTAGAACTATTAGTCCAGACGTCTGCAAGTAAAAGCTAAGAAGATTCTGGTAAAGTCTATCAGAGTCTGATGACCCGTAATAAGGAACTTATTTTATATATTAATCATGAAAGCTGAATAAACTGCATTACTAAATTGCTTAGATTGCAATTCGAGTGTATTCGGATTATATACTTTTCGGTTAAATGTATATGTTTTTGCTTCAAATGTTTATATAGATATGTCCAGATTATATGAATTCCGGATTAACTAATTTCCTTAAATACCCTCCAACCCCGGAAATAACTTTAAGCTTTTTCAAGTTAAATTCTTTTTTCATAAAAGGCAAGAAAATTCTAGCTGTTATATAAAAAGATAATGCCTTCTAGATAATATCATTTCAACAAAACTAATTTTTTTTGATATAAAGCTACCTGCCTGCATTCTGTAAAAATAAGCACCGCTTGGTAGATTATTTGAATCAAAATTAATAAAATAATTTCCCGGAGATTTTTTTTCATTCAGCAAAGTCATTATCTCATTCCGAGGACATTATAAACTTTAATTGTAATTAAAGAATTTATAGAGACCGAAAAACCGATTGTTGTTTTTGGATTGAAAGGATTAGGATAATTCTGCTCTAGTCTATATTGATGTAAAATTACCTTGTCTTGCAAGCTTGTGATATTTAAACCTTTAAAAATAAAATTATTGGGATCAAGTATAACCTGTAATGGCCTACCGGCTACAGAAATATCAAATTCTTGTTCAAGTTTATTATAGTTTATAATAGGTTACATTAATACTGGAATCTCCGGGATACTCAATTTTGGAAAGATGTTTTGATTTCTCAAACCGTGATTTTTCTATATTGACTAAGTCTTCATTAATGTTTTGAGGATAAATAAATAAAAAGGGAAGGGATGTAATTATTAAAATACCAAAGAAATTTCTCATGAAATTCATCCTCCGGATTTGACTGACAAAATCAATAAAACACACTCAGTTTATATATTTTTCTACGTAGTTGAAACATTTTTTTTCTGATTAATATGCATATTAATGGATAGTCCGGTAATAGGCATAAGAGTGAATTTTTAAGGTTTGTTAACGATGGGAAATAATACTACCTATTTTATCAGAATTCCTTTAATTTTTTCATCCCTGCTTAATTAAAAATATTAAAATTTTCAACCGTTTTAATGGTATATTAACAATGGATTAACTTGGTTATTCATTTAAAGCTGGAGAAAACTATAAATTTCACTATGTATTTTTGAAAACTTATTTTACTCCTTCGTCCGGCATTCCGGAACCCGTTTCACATAATTTTTTAAGCTGGCAAGATATTGTGCCCAGCGAAAACTGCACTCTCCGGTGTATTCAGATTGTGTCTTCCAGTTGTAGTGAGAGAAACAGACCTTTGTTTGAGCGCCATGTTTTCTTAAATCAAAAGCTATTTGTGTTCCTATCCATTCGCTATGTCCGTCAATACATTCCCACTCAATTTTATCTGGACTTATATTTATGATTTTCATTTTATTAAAAGCACCGGATTTAAATCTGAATGTTGAAACACTTCCTGCTTTATTATCAGCATCCAGACTTTTTGTCCACCAGCCGTATAACCCTTCTTTTTCCGTCACAGCCCAATACACTTTTTTAAGCGGAGCATTTATTTCCAGACAGTGATAAATTTCAATCATATAGTAATTCTGTTATTTCCAATCAGAATTTATAATTATCAAGATTTTTTATATCCAGGTTATCGGGTAATACGCCGAGAGTTATAATAAAAAAAGTAAGAGCTTTAGTCCCGGGTTCCAGGTGACCGCCGATTACGCTGTTTTCATCCGATAATGTTATATGAGCATGAACGCGTCCGTTAAGAATATAACCCTGCACGGAGGTTAAATCCTTTGCAACGGATGCTTTTGGGAATTCCTCCGCCGGGGGTAAATTCTTGTCGGCTACAACATGAAAATGATAATCAGTTACCGAACCTATTCCTGCCAGTATAACTGCATTTTTTATGTTTCTTTTGTTTACGGCTTCCTTTAAGCCTTCCAGCATATCTGTACCGGTCCGCATCCGGATAATTTCAATCCTTTTAAACTCGGAGGTCACGATATTGACATCCGGAACTTTTTCCTGCGAATAACATGTTGATGTTAATAAAAATGAAATGAAAAAGTATGAAATTTTTCTCATGATAGAATCCTAATTTTTATTGAATATTTTTATTTAGTCTCTGATTCCGGCTATAATTCGGTTCATCATATTTCTTGATTAATCAAAAGCAGATTCCGAATTAAGTTTCAGATATATTGTTTGACCGGACATTCTTCTTTACTTGTCCAAAGTGAATCAATTCGGCGGCACTGACAATAAGCAGTATGACTACAAGTGTCCATAGTATTATCAGACCTCTGGCAGGAAGTCTTAAATCTCCGAAAATTAACCATATTGCCAGCATAGTTCCCCCGCAAAGATTTATACTGATTGCTCCAATAAGTCCAAGCCCCATATTACTGTGCCCCTTCTTTCTTATCGCATCAGTTAGCAGAGCTATTGTAATTCCAATGAAAATGGCCCCAAGTATATTAGGATAGAAACTCGTTGATGATAAGGGAATTCCCAGCCAGTTGGCAATTGCCGGTGAAAATATTATAAGTAAAATACCTAATGCAAAATTGATTAAGGCATCAATAAGCAGTATAATCTTCATTGATATATATTCCCATATCTGTTTTTATTTTTCCAACAGGGAACAGGTTCCATTATATAAAATTCTGCTTTTAAAATGCTTTGACTTTAAAAATATTAGTAAATCCAATAGTTCATCTGATACTTTAAACTGATTTTTTTATTCTAAATTGATCCCAATCCTGTCCAGCGAGTTGCTAAAAAAAATATAAAGAGGCTTTCCTTTTACATTTTCTCCCGGTATGCTCCCAAAATTTCTGCTGTCAAGACTATTCGGCCTGTTGTCTCCCAAAACAAATATGTGGTTGTCCGGGATTATTGTACCGGGAATATCATCACGATTATTATTCTGATAAATTATGTTGGGATTATCTTCTTTAAGTTCTTTTTGATTAATATAAACCTTTCCGTTTACAATTGATATCTTTTCACCTTCAAATGCAATAGCACGTTTAATCATATATTCATGAGGATATTCGGGTGAACTGAAAATAATGATATCATTTCTTTTTACATCTGCATTTTTATTATAGTTCATATCAGCTACAACCATATCATTAACCATCAGGGTTTTTTCCATTCCAACAGTCGGCATATCAAATATTCCCAAAGAACTGTTTTCGGGGAGCAGTGCATTAATATTGAAATAGAAGATTGGCCATATTAAATAAATATATACATGGTTATAACTTTTTAATTTGTAGCTGGAATTTCGTTTAGCCAGTACAATTGAATGCACGATTGAAAATATATAAACATATATTGCAAATAGAATGAAGATTAAATAAAATGTAAATGATTTTATTAGAGAAAAATAATAGAAGACTTCATATATAGTGAAAAAGATAACAGGAATGGCAATTGCCCAGATAAGTTTTCCGTTATATAAATGTCCTAAGCCTGGTGTAATGACAGATAAAATCACTGAAAGAATTTTGCTTCTCTTTTTTGTGCTGGCATTATCCATTTTGACCTCCTGTTAATGAATAATGACGGCAAATTATTTTAAGCCGCCTTTTACAGCAAAATATTAAGAGTAGAAAACTTTACTTCAATAATATAATTTTTATTTCTTCTTTATACTAATAATTTATTATAAACGTTGTTTATCATGTCTGAAGTTATACAATCTTCCAGTAAAGATCTCCAGAGAAATCCCGGTAAATTGAATGATCCATTTTCTATCTTTGCAATTCAGTGCACACTTTATCTGGGTGTTATTGTCACAAATACTCTTTTATATCCTGATAGCGGAGGCGTACCTTTATCAGTAACTCGTAAAATAAATTGAACAGTTTCTTTTTTCTCAACTTCAGGAGCTATTACATATACACTATGTATGTTCTCTGCCGAGTTAATTTCTATCAATTTTTTATATGAACCTGCTTCCGGGTAGTTGAACCACAGGTAACTAAGATTATCTCCGTCAGGATCAGTTGCTGTGGCATCCAAACCAAAGCCCTCTCCTGATTTTACATTCATATGTTCCGGAACCAGCAATTCGGGAACCGGTGGATGATTAGCTTCCTCATATGACTCTGTACACCAGCGCATCCGTGCGGCAAAATCATTTTGAAAGTCATTCCGCCAGCGCCATAAAGTCACTTTATTACCGGTAAAAGCTACTGTATCCAAACGAACGGTCCGGCCGTATTCATTAAAAATATAGGGTGTAAATTGATCGGCGGCGTCTGTCCAGATTGCCCTCGTTTCAGGTACAATCGGAACACCTGAACTTCCTCTTTTAAGAGAATCAAATTCAGGTTTATAGAATTTGTAGCGACCGCCCCAGCCTCCCCAGTCAGGATGTTCCGGGTAGCTCAATCCGTTTGGAATTAAATTCAGCCATGACGGAGTATCACCTTCCATTCCGTAAGCTACATCAGGATAGACGGCACCGAGAGGACCGTGCCCCTGCTGTATATTTTCTGCAATCCAGCTGTTGCTGATTTCTTTATTATTAATTCCCTTTATAAAACTATTTATTGCACTCCATGTTGCGGTACCGTAATCATCGCCGGGACTAACAATATAAAATAAATCCGGGAAATTTTTTCTAATCCAAATACCGCTGTCATCCTGATCCGATATTGTATAAACCCTGAGTTTTGCTATTAATTCTTTTGCTTCGGATTTAGTTTTTGTCTTTTTAATGTCATATAATGCCTGAGCAAGAGTATTTACTCCGCCCCAGACACATACCCACAGAGGACGTTCATCTTTCTCTTCAAGCACCTTTATTATCCATTTGGAACCGGGTGAATCTTTTCTCTCACCGACTCCCTGCATGCCGTATTCTGCTATACCGCTCTTTATTTTTTTTAAGAGTGAATCAACTTCGGGAAAACCGGCTTCGTGCTTATTAAGATTGGACTGTACTTTGCCGTATGCCTGAACTATACTTGTTATATATTCAGGATGTACAGTTGTTCTCTGCCAGCAGGATGTGGTGGCTATTATGCCTTCAATATCAATTTCATTGGAGTACAAAAGTAAACGGACCATCGATTCCGAATCATCCGGATCGGCACCAATATCAGTCAGAATTATTGCCCTGTTCTTCTGATTTACCTGTGCAGAAATGGACGGTAAATGTAGAATCAAAGAAAATATAATTAAATAAATAAAAGGTTTCATGTTTATATCTTCTTCTTTTATAATTGTTTTGAAAAATCATTATTTAAATTAGTAAAACTATTGCAATTATACCTTATTTTAACTTTTGAATATCTCTTTTACATAAATTCATAATATCTGTCCAAAATATACTTTCCAGTTATGAATATATAAAAGTTTCGGTTTGTAAATTAAGTATTGTTAAAAGGTTCACCTGTCAGGGAGATTTGTTTTATTCAGGTTATGACAAGCTATTAAGTTGCAAGAAAAATTTATTTTATATTTATGAAAAATAATTTAAGCCAAAGACTCATCAGTCCTTTGGCTGAGAAAAGAAAATGAGATAGTTATGATGTTATATTATGTGTTACTAAATAGAATGTTCAAATAAAGGAACAATTTCTTCAATAACCATCGGAATTTTCGAATGTGCCATACCGTTACTTTCATTATAATCTGATGATGTTGTTACTATAACTATATTAAGGTCTTTGATGATCATAATATACTGTCCTCCGTAACCAAGTGCCAGAAACATATCGTGTTCAGTTTTTCCACCTCTTACAGGGTTCTTCCACCAGGGTTTATTTTGCTTTGAGCGGTACCACCATTGGTATCCATAGTCAAAGTACTCACTTTCGGCGACGTGAGGTTTGGCTGATATATCAATCCATTCTTCTGGCACGATTTGTTTTTTACTCCAGTAACCTTTATTTAAAGCCAGTAAGCCGATTTTCGCCATGTCTCTTGGACGCATATGGAGATCGCTGTAGCAATGCGGTATACCTTTCTCTGTTTCCCAATAAAACTGTGATATATTCAATGGCCCAAAAAGAACTTCCTTTGCATATTCATTAGCCTGCTTACCCTCTAGTGAGTATATTATACCGCCTAAGAGATTTGAGCACTCATTACTGTATTTAAATTTTTCACCGGGTTTTGTTGTCATTGGCAGGGTAATAATATCATATATCGGATCCCCGCTGTTTGAATTTTCAGAATCTTCAGCTTCTCCAAAACCTGCAGTCATCGTTAATACATGTTTCAGTTTAATTTGTCCTTTTTCCTTCGTTTTTAAAGAATCGTATTTAGGAATATATTCAAAAAAAGATTTATCAACATTCATCTTATTATTATGTTCTAATGCAATACCAAGCAGTAAAGAAACGATACTTTTTGTGCACGAATGGATATTGTGAAGTTGTGTCCGGTCGTAACCGTAAAAATATTCTTCAAGAACAAGCTTTTTATCTTTTAGAATCAGCAATGTTTCCAGACGGCCGAATTTCTGTTTAATGATCCTTTCAATTAAACTAAAAAAAGCTGTTGAGTCATTAATAAATTGAAAGATAGAAGCTGTCTGCAGGTTATTATCAATTTGTTCCGGCTGCTGATAAACATACTTAATACTTCCGTTTACACCTGCAGGACGCGGAAAGAAAAACCTGTTTTCATCAGACTTCTCATCGCGCATAAAATCAAGTTTATTTTCATAACCGCGATTTTCCGGATCACCCCATTCATTGGAATAAGCTGTCCCGTGTATCATTTTTTTATTCTGATCTATTACTCCCTTAAAAACATTTCCTTCGTCGAAAATCATCTCAAGCTGGTTGGTACTGGCAGTAAATTTAAAGCTTTTTATTTTCCAGTAATCATAAAACCGTTTCTCCCACAGGAAACATCCCTGTACCTTCAGATTATCATAAGCATCTCCGCTAATTCTGATTACCGGTTCCAGTGTGCCGTTGGGAAATTTTAGTGCTGTCTCAGGTGTACATCTCCACAATCCGTCAATTGAAACGTAATGCTGAGCCTGATCTGCCATGGCCGGTTGAATACTTTTATCAGGTTGATATTGACAACCAATGGGAATGATATTCAATAAAATAAGTAAAAAGGGAATTTTTAAGAGTTTCATGAAACCGCCCTTTCCTTTTGTGAGATCAAATATAAGTACGATCAACTTTTCTAATTCTATTTTATGTCGTTGATTCGGAATCAATTATGCTGGATAATCATTCTCCTGTAAATATTTCTAAGTATAAACCAAACTACAGCAGATATTAAAAAAATTTCAAAGCCCAGTACAGTAGTCGATAATGCACAAATAAGACCGTTATAGACAATCTGCATTGAAATATCAGCAGCTTTTACAATTTCAATTAATGCCAGGTATCCTCCTTGTATAGTGCCCCAGAATCCAAGAGCAGCGCAGAAAATACCTATTCTTACAATATTGTTTATACTGTCTTCGAGTTTTCCGGATTTTTCTTTTTCATACTTAACTATATACACAATTGAAATACCTAAGTATATCAAAGCAATTAATCCGAGAATAAAAATGATTATGCCGTAAATTCCTCCTTGGCTAACTAAAGTAAACATATTTCCTCCGGTTTAATTTACAGATTTAATAATGTAATCATCGATCTTACGCAGCAGGAAGCCGGGAGATTTATCGAAGTTGCTTCCGGTAGTAACAATTACAAGTGAAAGGCCGGGAACGATAATGATGTGCTGCCCGCCGAGTCCGTTTGCAAACACAGCATTGAGACCCGGACTGCTTTGTGATTTTCCGCGCCACCACAGATAACCGTAATCGGTAATTTTATCGACATTAATTTTCGGTGATGTTGATTCTTCAATCCATTTCCGTGAAACTATTTGTTTATTATTCCATTTCCCTTCATCCAAAATCATCTGCCCTATTTTTGCCATATCACGCGGTTTCAGAAAAAGTGAACCGTCCATCAAAGGATAATTATTCTTTTTGAAATTCTGCCATTTGTAACTGGTTATACGGAGCGGTTTAAATAAATTTTTCTCTGCGAATTTTTGTACGGATTCCCCGGTTGTTTGAATTAAAACTCCGGCCAGTAAATCAACAGGCGGACTCAGGTACGCGAATTTTTCACCGGGAAGGAATTTAAATTTTTGTTCAAATGTTGATTTAATAATATCGTCTTTGCGGGTCCAATAATTTTCGTAGTTATTTCCACTAATATCCAATCCTGAAGTCATAGTAAGAATATGTTGTAATGTTACATCGTTCCAAGTATGATCAACTTTGTTTCGATATTCAGGATAGAAATTCAGCAGCTTTTGATTTACCGATTTTATTAATCCTTTATCGACGGCAATCCCAACCAATATTGAGGAAATGCTTTTTGTGGCAGACATAAGAACGTGTAAATCATTTATATAAAAACCGTCAAAATATTCTTCAAAAACCAGGTTGCCTTTTCTTAGTATCAGCACCGAATTAACCTTTCCGAATTCCCCGTTTTTAATTTTATCGACCATTTCCCCTAAGAGATTCCCATCAATTTTCATTTCCTTCAACGTGGAAGTGGGCAGGCTGTCGTGTAAGTTCTCAGGTTTGGAATACGAATATTCCTTTTCTTTCAAATGCAGAAGCCCGGGGAATTCCTTTTGAATTTTGTCCTGCGAATATTTTGAAAGATTAAATTTCATTCCCGAACCGTCACTATAAAGTAATTTCCCTTTTATCATGTTTTTCTGTTCGTTTATTTCCCCTTCATATTTTACATCCGCGGATTTGTTGGCAACCATGGAAATAGATTTTCCATCAAAATAAATATCAGCAGCTTGTTCTGAGCCGAATTTCATCCCGTTTTGATATGAATGAAATTCGCAATGAATGTTTTTATTATCATCATAGAAATATGCAACAAACTTTTGTATCCCGGTTGAATCATTAATAGTATTCCCCCAATAACCAAGTAATACCGTATTGTCAACAGAACGTGAACAAAGACCAAATTGAGCTGAAAGAATTGTTATCAGCAAATATTGGAATATTTTCATTTTACCTCCGGAATTAAGTTACCGAATCGAATATAATCTTTTGATAAATACCGATTTTGCTTTATAGCTTCATGAAGCTTAACAAAAGATACATTACCGGATAGGACAGCTTAATCCCGTTTATCTGCAAAGAGATTAAATTTATATGTAAATTTGTGCAGTTCGTCGATTATTTAAACAAGTTCGGTCTATTATTGTTAATATCTTCCCGTAAAATCGGACACTTAATATAAATGACAGCCGATCATATTATATCGCCTTCAAAATTTTTCAGAATAATACTTCACATTATCTTTTGGATTTGTGTTTTTGCTTTTTATACTTTTTTTTACAGCCGGATTGGTGAAAATGTTAATGATACTTTTGTTCATCTTGTATATACTTTCCCGTTGTATATCGGCGCAACTTATTTTACGATTTATGTTATTATTCCCAGGTATCTTTTAAAAAAGAGATACTATGATTTCGTTATTGCATCGGTTTACGTGGTTTTAGGTGTTGCTTATTTAGAGATAATGATAACAATAGCTTTGATTGTGCTGCCGATAAATTTTATAACCTCCCAGTTTAGCACGAAGATACAGCCCGCTTCTTTGGATATATATTTGAGATTAGTGGGAATTTACGCGGTTGTTTTTCTTGCGGCTTCAATTAAACTGTTAAAGCATTGGTATACAATGCAGAAAAAAAATCAGCAGTTAACAAAAGAAAAACTGGAGGCGGAACTGAACATGCTGAAGGCACAGGTTCAACCGCATTTTCTGTTTAACACACTCAATAATCTTTACGCACTTACTCTAAAAAAATCGGAGAAATCACCCGAAGTAGTTCTGAAGCTTTCCGAAATTCTGGATTTTATGCTTTATCATTCTAATAAAGATTTTGTTGAATTGGAACGTGAAATAAAACTTGTAAATAATTATATCGACCTGGAAAAATTAAGATATGGTGAGCGGCTGGAAATAGATTTTAACATTGAAGGCAATTCCCTCAATAAATATACGGCACCACTGGTTATTTTTCCGCTTGTTGAAAATTGTTTTAAGCACGGCGTCAGTACAACAAACCGGAAATCATGGATAAAACTATTGCTGAAGGTATCCGCTTACAATTTGAAATTTATCGCTGAAAATTCCATAGTAACTGGCACTAAAGAACAAAAGGGCGGACTGGGTTTAAACAATCTCCGGAAGCGGCTCGATCTGCTTTACCCGGGAAACTATAAACTTGACATTGCCGAAACAAATGACAAATTTTCAGTAAAACTTGATTTGTCTTTAAAAGCTTATTCAGAAAAGACACAAGATGAAAATAAAATGCTTAATAGTAGATGACGAACCTCTTGCCGTTGAAGTCATAGAATCATATTTGCAGAAGCTGAACGATTTCGAGATTGCCGGAAAGTGCAGTTCGGCAGTTGAAGCGTTTGAGATTCTTCAAAAGAAGCATATTGAATTAATTTTCCTGGATATTCAAATGCCTGAATTAACCGGGCTTGAATTTTTGAGATCGATGAAAAGTCCGCCGAAAATAATTTTCACAACAGCTCACCGGGAATATGCTGCAGATGGATTCGAACTTGATGCGGTTGATTATCTGTTAAAGCCGGTTTCATTCGAAAGATTTTTAAAATCCCTGGAGAAATTTTACAAATTATGTGAACCGGATTATAAGGTCTTTTCCGCTAACCAGTCCGGTGAAAATGATTTCATTTATGTTAAGGAAAACAAGAGGGCAGTTAAAATTCATTTCAATGAAATCCTTTACATAGAAAGCCTGAAGGACTATGTTGTTATTCACACCGATACAAAAAATGTAATTAGTAAAATTCCAATCAGTAATTTGGAAGAACAACTTCCAGCTGGAAAATTTCTGCGTATTCATAGATCATTCATTGTTTCCATTCCCAGAATTGATGCATTTACCTCTTACTCGGTTGAGATTGGTAAAAAGGAATTGACAATCGGAAGGACATATAAAAACAGTGTTCTTAAGAAATTGAACTTTACAAGAGTTTAAGAACCGCAGTTTCAAACCCTCTTTTCAAGGATACCCTTATATTAATGAAATAAGAATTTGCACTTCCCTTTTGTTTTTATTGAATCTCCTTTATTCAAGGTAAAGATTAATTAATTTTACTAGGCCGGCTTCCTTTTCTCCATAATGTTTCATAATATCTTTTTTCAGCTTTTCCAGATAATTAATATTATCAGTTGGTTGCAAGATCTCAAATTGCTCCTGGCTTTCAGGTCCCAGGGATATATATTGGAAATTGTTTCCTTTTGCAGAATCATTTGGAAATGATATTTCCTTAATGTGATTATCAAATTTAGTTTTGTAACAAATAATACTATTCAGTACATCATATATAATTGACCATTG
Source organism: uncultured Ignavibacteriales bacterium (assembly GCA_963723205.1). Classification (GTDB taxonomy): domain Bacteria; phylum Bacteroidota; class Ignavibacteria; order Ignavibacteriales; family Ignavibacteriaceae; genus CAVQBP01. The sequence continues at coordinate 24,020 of CAVRQC010000044.1, read as the reverse complement.
TGTATCGGCAGCTTTTACTGAATCCAGAATATTCATTGCGGATAAATAATCTGCCGGACTATTGCTATTTTTTTGCTCTTTAAGTAATAATACTATTTTTACAAACCGATCCTGTGAAGTGTTTATATTGAGTTTTTTATAATCAGATTCTGATATTAAACTTAAATATTTATTGAGCTCATGGTAATTATTATTTGTCAAAACGGGAGCATCTAACGAACTGCCTCTGTAAACCACAGGTTTTCCATTAATAAATTCTACTATAGCTTTATCTCCATATTTATCGGTAATTAAGTAATGAAGCCTGAAATAAAACATTTTAATTGAAGTATTGTCAATATTTAATGCAACCTCTTCAGTTGTCTTGTAATTATCAAGTTGATATTGTATCCACTCAAATTCAGTTAAATCGAGATTGTTATGAGGATATTCAGCAGGCCATGTTGACAGCTCTTCAATAACTAATCCTTTATCATTCATTCCGCCTAACGGCTGATTTAATCCAAAGTGATTAAAGGGGTAATGCTGCTGTATTTTGAAATCCAAATAGACTCGTTATCTTTTGAATATATGCTCTTTTTGGCTTTGCCGTTTGGATTATATATTATTATTCCGTTGCCCAGTTCCCAGTCAAAATTTTTTGCCAGCAGAATATTATTAGTATCATTGATAATAAAAGCAGAGCAGCTGAATGTTTGAGCGTAGCCTGTTCCGGCTGATAATACTATAGATATTACAAATAAGTATTTCATTTGAATAATAATTTTGTACAATTATTCTTCATTCCGGAGTTTATGTTATAAAAGAACTAACAATATTATTAGCGTTCTTCTATTCTATTAGTAAACCGGATTTCTTCAATGAATTGTATATCCTCGGATCATTTCTTAAATCATTTTTTGTGCTGTCCCAGGATTTGTGTATTATAAAAATATTGGATGTTGTTCCGTTTTCAAAGGGGGCATCAATATACGGGAAAGTTGGTGCGAGCGATGAAAATAAGAACCAGAAAACTCCGCGATAAATTCTCTCCTGGCCGACTGTTATAATAAAAGGAATTCCAAATACCGTATGATTATTTTTACAAATATTCCGGATTGTTTCGGCTTTATTCGAATCAATTTTGAAAGAATGTTCAGCCCAATTGTAATAAAATAAATCTTTGGAGGTAAGAAATGGCTTTTCTGCTAATTTTATATTGTAGATATCCGAATCGTTAATTTGAACTGCAGTAACAGTAGAATCATTTAGCAGATAAAAATTAAGTCCCTCTTCAAGTGTACTTCCGGTGATGCTGGTTTCCGAACAGGAACAGAAGAGCAGGGGAAAAAATATCACACAACCAATATGAATTATTTTCATATTTAACCTCATAGCTGTAGTAGTAGCTTAAAAAATGTCCTGTTAAAAATTCTTATAGATCTATATGTATTAATTCTATATTAAAAAGATTGCTGTAATTAATTATATCTTTACGCGATAAAATATTATTGGAAAAAGACAGACTTTCATTTTCCCCGGGCCAATCGGAAATAAATTAAGCATATACCATAGAACTAATTACCGGGCATAAAGCAATTATAAAAGCACCGGCACCCGGAATGGTTGTGTATTTCGATGCGAGGATTGAAGCAAGTATTGCACTTACGCCGCCTCCGATTGCTGAATACCCGACTGAACCCCAATATGATAATTCAGAGTTTCCGGATTTTGCTACCCAGTAAACCCCTGTTGCAGAGCAGATTAAATATGAAGTAATACCAATTGCACTTAACAAGGCTTGTGATTCTTTTGATCCGAGTCCGCTCCATGCATTATAAAACACTGCTGTCATTGAGGGGACTGTGAATATAAAAGCTAAAGCGGAACCGGCTAAAAGTTGTCCGGTCAGATTTATAGCAGAGTATTTATTTGGTATAACACTATCACCTGGTATATAATTACTATCAAGATCAATCGCTAAATTTGTTCTGCTTCCAATTGGACTAATTCGATTAAATTTATTTTGAGCAAAGGTATTTATATAAATGAAGCTGAAAAATAAAATTAATATTAGTTTCACCAGATTTCCCTGTATTAGAATAGATTTTGAATTAGGTTCCCGCATTTTCCCCGTAAATAATTTTAACCTCTTTAAATAAACTCTTTTAATCAATAATAGGCAAGTAAAATTTATAGTATTAAGCATTGGTGACCAAAATAAAATTTAGAATATGAAAAAATTTCATTTTGTGTTCTTTCTTTACTCTTTTAAATCAAATTTAAAATAAACCGTCTTAATAAATCATTGTTATCTTATTTAACTCCTGACGAAGTTCCGTCTCACCAGGATATTCTTTTTTATAAATATTTAATTCTTACCGGAGTTTCGTCTCACTAGGGTTTTGTTTCTATAATTATTGAACTGCTAACAGATTTTCGTCACTCTGGGATTGTGTTTATAAAGATATTGAATTCCTCTCGGAGTTCTTACACGGATTTTTCTCTCCATATGAGAGATATATTTGTAGAATATTCATCCCAGCTGAAAGCAGGCACTCCGTGGGAGTGCAATATTCTATTTTGACTAATATTATAAAAATGATCGTAAGAACATAAAATTTATCTATTACAAATATTTTGCACATCTTTGCTATTCAGATCTGTATTAATATCCGTTTTCCAATTTTTCTTCTTCTTTTTGTCCAGATCCGCCATAAAATCAAATTTTAGAATTTTTAAAATGTAAAATATATTTGACATAATGTAAAAAATATATTACATTTAGTTAAGTATATTTTACATCAAATGATGGAACAACAATAATGAAACTAAACAAAGAACTTTACACAAAATCTGAATTTATATTATCATTCATATTCTTCGGCTACTTTTTGTTCATAACTTTTAAATCGGAAAATTATATTGCTAATTACTTTATTGTTGTCATTGGTTTTATTATTGCTAATTTAATTTTAGTGCTGGTTCTTCTTTTTATAACCAGGTCGAAAGAAATTAAATTTGATGAGAGAGACAAGATAATAGAATCCCGCTCTTACCGTAATGCTTACATAAGTACTATTGTTCTTGTTAATGTTATTATAATACTCTCGGTTTTTAATGATGATATTTACAAACCTTTTGTTATTTTTAATTTGCTGCTGGCTTCGCTGTTCATTTCACATATAGTGCTGAATCTGACAAAGATCTTTTATTACAAAAGGGGATTGTAAAATGAAGGGGACAGCCTTAACAAATAACATAAGGAAATTAAGATTTAATAATTCGGAGATGACCCAGCAGGAACTTGCAGACAAATTAAACGTGTCGAGACAGACTGTCAATGCTATTGAATCGGGAAAATATTCTCCCTCTCTTGAACTGGCATTCCGTATTGCAGAAATATTTAATGTTCCGCTTAATGAGGTATTCCAGTATAATCCGGGGGATGGGAATGATTAAGCTTTTTATTAATGACGCATAATTAACTAAAAATTCTTTGAAAGCGGATGTATAAAAGTTTATTTCGGCCACATCGAATAACGGCTATTCAAAATTATTCATTCCGGTATGTTATGACGTTTAAGTATCTCTATTACTTTCTCTACCGGTATTTTTTTAACTGTAAGTCCGTCTTTCCCTGTAACAGTTTTTGATTTAAATAGTGAATTTAAAATTGCTTCTTCGGTTGCTTCAATTACAGCTTCAAACAGCGGTGTCATTTTATCGTTTCTTAATTCCCGGTACTCTAAAAAATTATTATCCGGGGAATAGTATGGAATTCGCAAGTCTTTTGCTGTAGAGAAGGCAATTACATATTCACCGCTTCCGTTTGAACAGTGGCCCCCGGTTTTCGCTACTCCAAATATTGCTCTCTTTGCCAACCTTTTTAAATTCCTGGATGTTAGCGGAGCATCAGTAGCAACTATTATCATACACGAACCATCACCGGAGTTCAAATCTTTTTTATTTTTTAATTCTTCAGCCACGGGTATTCCGGCAATAGTCAGGCTGCCGCCGAAATTTGTCTGAACCAGTACGCCGATTGTATAGCCGCCTTTGCGCTTTGGCAAAATTCGTGAAGATGTTCCAATACCTCCTTTATAGCCGAAGCAGACAGTACCGGTGCCGGCGCCGACTGAACCTTCTTCTATTGGACCGGACGATGCATTGTTTATTGCTTCAGTTACATTTTTCTTTGTTAAATATCTCCCCTGGATATCATTTAAAGAACCGTCGTTCGTTTCTCCGACAATAGGATTAATTGACCTGACATATTTTTTATTATTATCATATGATAAAATATAGTCAATTAAAGCATCGGCAGCCGTCGGAACAGATAATGTGTTTGTTAGAATAACCGGGGTTTCAATTTCTCCAAGTTCCTGAACCTGGGTATAACCCGTAAGTTTTCCAAAGCCGTTTGCAACGTAAATAGCAGCAGGTACTTTATTCATAAATATATTTCCGGCATACGGAAGAACAGCTGTAGCACCGGTTCTGATATTATCGCCTTTAATTAAAGTGAAATGACCTACTTCTACTCCATCAATATCTGTGATTGCATTATATTTGCCGGTTTCATATGTCCCGATTTTTATACCATAGTCTCTTACTCTGCCGCTATTTTGCGCAGGCAAATAAACATTTGAGAAAAAAATAATGATAATTACAATAAAAAATTTCATTTTGTTACTCTCCTTTTAGTAAATTCCGTATAACCTAACTGACATGCAATTAAGCTGCAGTCAATCTTGCCCGATTTTACTGCAACGAAGACAGAAGCCCAATGCGTAAAAAATTTATCCTGAGACTGCGAAGGACTTTCAACTTAAATTTCTAGGTTATATTGAACGTTTTTTCACATAGCATATTTATCAATAATCACAATTAAAGATATTAGCATTATTAAAAATATCACTACGACTATTACCCGCTTTTTATTAAGATTTTTAAAGGCATCCTCATCAAAATTTCCAAGATAATCAAAATTATTATGCTTATACTTGCTTCCCTGCCAGAATACAAGCGGACTGAATATATTTAGTTTTATTGAATTATGTTTTATACCTTGTGGAAATAATTCAGCAGTCTGGAATAAGGTTAAGACTATCATAATTATTATCGATAATCTTCTGTAATCTGCCAAATGATTTATCTTCGTGATTCAAAGATTGACAATCTGCATTTAATCGGAGCCCGGCTTAAGTTTATACTGTACTTGCAGGTAATACTGATCAATTCTAATAGTTTAACAACTAACCGAAAGCAGATAGAGCAAATTTCAGTGCAAGGACAACAAGCAGCAATACTGCCGAGATAAATATGCCGATCCATGTAGCTTTTTCCAAATATTCATTGCGTGCACGATATTCATCCACCTCCGGCCCTGAGATTAAACCTTTTGTAATCAGGACTTCAATGCCTGCCTGCGGATTTCGTTTAGCAATCCAGTGAAGACTGTTCCATTCCTGTTCATACTTCTCCCTTATCCACCTGGCTACCTTACGGGAGTTAAAACTACGCCGTATCCAGCATATGATACCATACAAGCACGGTAGTGCTGCTGCCATAGCAAGTATGTTTTCAGTGATAGTGTCCATTAATAAATATCTTTTATGATATTGGAAATATCCTTTTACTTTTTAAAGCCTGACGGTTTCATTTAAGCTGCAGCCAGATTTAAGTTTATCCTGAGACTGTCGAAGAACATTTCATTTTAAAATTATTCTTCAGTATCACTATTGTATATTTGGAACACCAAAGCATTCAGATGGTGTTGTATTATCAAAATAAATTAGGATATCGAAATCATCGGTAATGATTGTTCTGTAAAATGCATAATCCATGACCAAAGCGCCAATACTTCGGAATTCAAGTTCCCCGTTAAATATAGTAGATAATGGAGAATTTTTGATTTTTCTTAAATCAAGGAATAATCTTGGATAATTTAATCTGTGTAACATCCATTCAATGGAACCGGGTTTCGGCAGTGAAGTTGAATAAACACCTAATCCGTTTTTACCTGTTGCTGTATATTTACCATTATAAAAACAAAAACCCATTACAACCATATTTTTACCGTATTCTTTATTCAGATATGCTCCCATTGGTTTTCGCCAATTAGTTTCGTTTTGAGAAACATGTCCGTTATGCGCCCACAAAATTATCTTTGAATCTGCCGGCCTATGATTTACAATCCATTGAACATTAATTGCCATACTCTCATCCCTCGATTGATGTTTCTGCATCTTCTCTTCTATACTCTGTACAACTATTCTCGAATTTTGTAAGTACCATTCTGTGCTGTCTTTATTTCCAATAGAATTATATTTATCGAGGTTTTCTTTTAAATGATTATAGACATCCTTCGCATACCCCAGGTATGGTTCAAAAAGAATATTTCCGGGCTTTGATTTTATTTTTTTTAGTTCATCATTGAAGGCAATTATTTTTTGATATTTCTCTTTTGCCTCATTAAAATAGGGCGGATCAAACTTATACAGGAAGTAAAGAGTATTTTTGATCGCTACGTTTGGAAATTGCATATCAAAACCCCAAAATTCAATCCTTCCTCTTTTCGAAGCATTATATTGCCGCATCCATTCCAGCATGTCTAATACTTCCCGGGTATTCCATGTCCAGAAATATAATCCGGCCAGAACATCTTTCGGGTTTCCGATTCCATACAATACATAATTATTGACTTTCTGTGCTTCCGGCATATTTGCTTCTATTGCAAACACTGTAAAACCCATTTTCTCAGCAAGATATTTTATGATGCTGTGTTTCATAGTAAAAAATTCGTGTGTTCCGTGCGTTCCTTCACCCAGTGAAACTATCCGGGCATCTCCAACCATATCCTTTAGAAAACCTAAATCTTTGTCATCTGCATCTGGTTCTGCAGATGAAAATGTATCGACATTATTTTTTAACCAGTTTATCTGCTTTGAAGATAATTTTATTATCTCCGGTTCTTTTTGCGAATACTTTTCTCCATCCAGTTCGATTGAAAGATCATCGAACCATGCAGTGCCGTTTCCTGGCATTAAAACACCGAAATTAATATTTGTTGCTTTATCATCAATTTTAAATTCAATTGTATATTTTTTCCAATCATTTGTCCCTTTAACACCCCGGTTGTTCATATTATCAAAATTTAATACTCCATCAGCGCCGTCAACACGCCACCACAATCCTGCAAACCCCTCGGTAATGTTTTTGGTTTTAATATATCCTGAGTATTTTAAATATTTCCCCCGTGCCTGATCAACGGGGAAAGATGATCTGGCAACTCCGAAACTTCCGTTTCCAATCCTTTTAATACATAGACTTCGTTTCCCCGAATATGAAATTGTCGAATCCACATAAACAGAAAATCCTTCACCGCCCTGAAACCAGCCCTTTGCATTTCCGTCCGGATATACTTGCTCAAAATCAAGATTTAAAAAGACATGAGCTTTGCTGCTGTTTTGTGCATTATTAAAATTGAAAAACATCAATAGAAACAAAAAGGCCAGATACTTTTCTTTACTCATTTTATACCTTCATTCTTAAATTAGTGGTATATCGATATTGCATTTAAGCCGCAGCCCGGTTTACAGCCCTGGTTTGAAGAACAAAGACTGGTTGTCCGGCGGACTTTCTAACAAAGCCCGAAACCGGACGCTTAAAAAATTTATCCTGAATATGTCAAAGGACTTTAACTAATACGTAATATGCAATTACTATATTTTATTTTAATGTTTAAAAACATGAATATTGTTTTTCGTTAATGATTTGCGTTAAAAACAGCGGAAGGTGTTTCCCATGTTTCCTTATTTCCAAAAATACCATGCTTGTAATCAATCATCTCAAGTTTCTTTGGTATTACTTTTATGAGCAGATAATCTTCTTTTCTGTTCTTATAAAACCTTGACCATTCATCCTTCCATAAACTATCTTTTTTACTTTGATTATTGACAAGACTCGCATAACCGGTAATGGTCACATAGCCTTCCCCTTTGTTGCCTGTATAATAAAGGGCTACTTTTGGATTATTTCTGATTTCATTTACCTTCCTGCTTCGGGGATTTGTACCAAACCAGATAATCCAGTCTTCATCCGGCAGAAATGGATCCATTGTTCTTACATGAGGAAAACCTGTACTGTCATTTGTAACCAAAGCACAAAATCTTACATTTTTTATATACTGCCTTGCAGCAGATAAAAGCGTGTCATTTTCAGCGGCTGAAATTTTTTTTTCTTGAGCGTAGCTGTCTCCCCTTGGCAGATAAAATGAAATACAAAATAAGAACACAAAAAAACAAAAATATTTAAAAGCTGTTTTCATTATTAACTCCTTGTTTAGTTTTTTTAAGGAATCGCAATATTGAATTAATTTTAGTAATATTTAGATATTCCGCGCCAAACGATATTAAAATTGTTTTGTCATTTATTTTTGTAACACGAATTAAAGAATCAATCTTATTATTTTTATCGGCATAAAGCTCTTTCGCTTCGGGATTAGAACTTTGCGTAAAGAATAAATTTGATGTCAGGAAGAATATAATTAATAGGAAAATTCTTTTTGCTGCATTATTCATATTAATGAGTTTTCTTACCTTTAAACATCTATGGTATAAAGCTTCTTAGAGATAAAAAGCCGAATGCATAAAATGTTTTTAACTTAAATTGCTATGTTAGCTACGTTTTGAGAATTAAATGTTTTTTTACATCAGCCGTCATAAATTTACTTAGTCTTATCAGAAAGTTCTTCAAACTTTGCTGTCATAGTGGGATTTCCACGTGTTAATTTTTTTATAGTTAGATCTTCTGCTTTATTATTAGCCAATCGTAGATTATTTTCTGAAGATAACAATGCTTCTTTAGTTTTTTGAAGATGATCAATGGTTTTATCAATTTCGTCAATCGCAGTTTTAAATTTACGACTCGCTAGATCATAGTTTCTTGCAAATCCCTCCTTAAACGAGTTAATATTCTCTTCAAAATTTGTAATATCAATATTTTGATTTCTCACCAAAGCCAATTCGGCTTTATACTTCAACGAATTCATTGCAGCATTTCTTAGGAGTGTGATAATTGGTATGAAAAATTGGGGTCTAACAACATACATTTTGTTATATTTATGAGATACATCAACGATTCCTGAATTATAGAATTCGCTTTCCACTTCCAAAAGTGTAACGAGAACTGCGTATTCACAATTCTTTTCTGTTCGGTCTTTGTCCAATTCCTTAAAAAAATCTTCATTTCTTCTTTTTGTAGCAGTCTTGTCTCCCTCATTCTTCATTTCAAACATAATTGAAATGATTTCATTCCCAGCTTCATCTGTTTCCCTGTATATATAATCACCTTTACTTCCAGTCTTTGAATCGTTGTCTTTCTCAAAATAAGCTTTTTGAAATGCTGTTGCACGTAGCTTGTTGAATTCAGTCTCGCAATGTTGTTCAAGTGTTTCGCCAATCATTTTAGTCGAAAGTTTTAGCTTCATATCTTTACGTAGAGCAATTTCTTCATCTTTCATCTTGATGATATCATCTTTTGTCTTGAGTTCAGCGGAAAATTTTTCATTTAAAGATTTTTCAAGTAATTGCTTTTCCGTTTCTTTATTTTTTAGATTATTGGCGAGCTCGTCACGTTCTTTTTCGATTTTTTGAATTGCCTCTGTAACTGTAAGTTTTTTGTCCATCTCTGCGTTCTCAATTTTTGATTTCATTTCCGCTATCTCAGATTCTTTCTTTGCCAACTTTTCAGCAATTTCTCGTTCATTCTTGGCTTTAAGTTCAACTAATTCCTTATCCTTTTTTGATAATTCTTCTTGTAATGAATTTTTTAGATTTGCTTCAGCTAGCTTAACAGCAATTTCCTTTTCGTTTTCCGCAAGGTTTAATCGCTTTTGCAATTCTTCTTCAAATTGATGATCTCGAACTTGCTTTAGAATATCAGCGAAACCAGCCTCATCAACTTTAAAAACCTTTTTACAATTTGGACAAATTATTTCGTTCATATAGATTCCGTTGTTTTTTATTAGATTATGGTCTATTCATAAAATCCCTGTTGTAGAGGTGCATAACATTCTCAATAAACGTGCTATTATTAAGAAATAAATACATTATAGCATTTACATCATTTTTTTAAAATTAATCACTAGGCTCATTTTTAGTAAAGTAGCTAACTATATATTAAATTATTAAATCTAATAATAATGTATGGACACAAAGTATAAAGTTTACCAAATCTCTATGCGTGTATATTTTCTTTTCTATAAAATTCAGAATAGAATCTAAGTAAGCTCCCGTATGTTCCCCGTAAATAATCATGATTATTACAAATTAACTCTTTTTATCATTAATTGGCAAGGAAAATCTTATTATCATAGAGAAATAACTACATTTAATTATAATCCGGATAAAGACCGGAGTAAGTATTTATGGTATGATTGGAGAAAGTAATTATTACGATTTTCCATTGTCATTTTGTCAACTATCCGGGATTCTGTCTTTTTAAAAAGTTTGTTCTCGGCTCAAATATGCAGATTTTTTTCTAAACCAGTTTTTCTCTACAATTGGCCTTTGATTGGCCTTCACCCGGCCTTTAAAAGGCCTGCTCAAATATATGTGTCAATATGACAAAAGGAGCAGGGAAGAGGTGCAGCTTAATTTTACCTTAAACAAGATTTAAACCATCAGTCTTGGATAAAATATTAGAGGGATGAGATTTACAATGAACTTAGTGATTTTTAGTGTTCTTAGTGTCTCAGTGGTTAATTTACCACTAAGACACTTAGTCCACTAAGTCTCACAAAGAATTATTCAATTGTCTTGTAAGCCGGTTCCAGTTCGTTCCTGGTTTTATTCTTGTGGAACAGAACTCTTATATCACTAAGAACATACAGTGCTGAAGGTAGTATCAATAATGTTATTACTGTTCCGAATATTAAACCGAACGCAACTGATACAGCCATAGGAGCCAGGAACTGTCCCTGTTCACTTCTGAGGAAAATTATAGGAGCCAGACCTGCTGCAGTTGTGATAGTTGTTAATACAATCGGGCGGAACCTGGTTACACCTGCATCAAGTAATGCTTCAAAAATATCTTCCCCGCTTCGGATCAATTTATTAAACCTGTCCAGCATAACTACAGAGTCATTAATAATAATACCGGCTAACGCTACTATCCCGAGGAATGAAAGAATTGAAACCGGTATTCCCATTATAAAGTGTCCCAGTATTGCTCCTATTACACCTAACGGGATTAAGCTCATAATTAACAAAGTCTGAAGGTATGATTTTAATAAGAACATTAAAATTGTAAATATAACAAGCATGGCAATAGCCATTGAATAGGTCATTGAACCGATCATTTTATTGACTTCTTCCGATTGACCGCTGTAGCTTCTGCTTACTCCATCTACCTTTGATAGTATTTTGGGTATTGTAGTAGAATTCAAATCACCTAAAATTACAGCCAGATCATTTTTTGAATAATCAAGGTTTGCATAAACGGTAACAGACCGTTCGCCGTTTTCATGCCTTATTCTTCTTAAGCTTCTTTGAATTTTATAGTCTGCAACCTCTTTGAAAGGTACATAATCACCTGTAGGAGTTCTCATTTTCAGATTTTCAATCTGGCTGATTGAAACCCTGTCATCTTTAGTGAACCTGACCCATACCTTAACTTCGTCTCTTCCTCTCTGGAGTCTCATCACTTCCTGTCCGTAAAATCCTTGTCTTAACTGTGCAGTTAAATCTCTTAAAGTGAACCCGAGAGCTTTTCCTTTAGGTTTAAGAGTTACTATAAATTCATTATTTCCCAATGGCGTATCATCACGAATATCTTTAACACCGTCGATCTTTTTCAATTCATCTTTAAGTAAATCTTTTGCTTTTAAAAGCTGGGAATAATCGGAGCTCTGGAATCTAACTGAGATAGGACTTCCTCCGAATGACCATCCTCCTACAGTAACGTTTTCTGCTTCAGGTACATTTCCAATATATTCACTCAATGCATCCGAGAATTCTCCGATTGAATATCCTCTTTCACCGGAAGAGGGGAGTACAAAGAATATATTTATTGTTCCGCCGTTCATCCAGGAAGTGTAATTCTGTATCGGGCTTAGTTTACCTTTTTCAGGAATATCCCAGTCTTTTGCAAACTTTAATGATTTATCGATCATTTTATATCTTATTTTATTTGCTACTTCTGCTGATGTACCTGCAGGCATTTCAACCTGGATCCTTGCATAAGGAGGCTCCAGGTCAGGGAAAAATTGTGCTCTTACATGTGAACCCTGGAATAATCCCACAATTAATAAAATCACAGCAAAAACTCCTGCCGAAACAGCCCACCTGTTCTTTAAAGAAAAAGCAAGGAATTTCTTATAAACTTTATAAAGAAATATCTCCAGTGCTTTATCGATCGACTGGCGGATTCTTACAAACAGGTTGTTATCCCTTGTGTTAACATGAAGGGCTTTTGAATGCGCCAGGTGTGCAGGAAGTATTATCAATGCTTCAACAAGTGAAAAAGCAAGTGAAATAATTACTACTGCAGCAATTTCCCAAACGAATTTGCCGAGCTCTCCGTAAAAATAAAAGTAGGGTATAAAAGCTACCATTGTAGTAAATACTGAAATTGAAACCGGTTTTATAACATCCATAGTACCGTCAATCGCAGCGCGTATCGGTGTTTTACCATGCTTCTCCCACTGCGAATAGATACTTTCACCGATCACAATTCCATCATCTACAAGTATACCTATAACCATAATAATTCCGAACAAGCTCATTTCATTTATAGTTATTCCCAATACCCATAAGGTGAAGAACATGCCGAGAAGTGAAATCGGAATACCCAAAGCTACCCAGAAAGCTACGCGTGAATTTAAAAAGATACCAAGCAGAAGAACTACTAAGAATAATCCCAACAGACCGTTCTGGCTCATTAAGTCGATTCGTTCCTGCAGCTCATCTGTTTCTTTTATGAAAGAATTAAAATGAACTAAATTGCCGTATTTAGCTTCAAATTGTTTTGCTACATTTTCAGTTGCTTTTACAACTTCAACAACATCTTCATTATTGTTGTACATTACATTAAAGCCCACGGATTTTCTTCCGTTGTATTCCGAATAAAACCTGTTTTCAGGCCACTGTTCCTTTACATTGCATATATCGGCAAGCTTTATTTTTTGTCCGTTTATTGATGATACAACTTCAATCTTTTTAAGATCAGAGGCTTGATATTTTTTGTTGTAGGATCTGATAAGAATCTCTTCCTGGTCGGTTAATACGGAACCTGAAGAAATATTTAAATTGGAATTCCTGATTGCCTTTGAAATATCTTCAATAGTTAATTTATACCTTATCAAATTTTCAGGGGATATCTCTATAGAAAATTCTCTTTCGGGAATTCCCCACATTTGAACATTAGATATTTTCCCTGTTTTTAGGAGAGCATCCCGGAACTCCTCAACTATTTTTTTAAGTGTAAATAGATCTTCGGGTCCGTAAATGCTGAGCATTATACCGCGGTTCCATTGAGTATCCTGGTAAACTATCGGTTTCTCAGCTTCCGTTGGATATGAATTAATTGAATTTACTGCATTCTTTACATCCTGGATAGCTTTATTCATATCATAACCGGGTAAGATCCGGACATTTAAATAACCATAATTATCCTGGGATGTTGAATAAACCTTTTCAATCCCTTCAATACCGCGCAATGCTTCTTCTATTTTTATTATGATTCCTTCTTCAACTTCAACTGCGGAAGCACCGGGGTAGGGGACATCGATCGATATCTGATCGATTTCCATTTTAGGGTTTATTCTTTTCTCAAGCTTAAATAAAGCGAAGATACCTGCCATGCATATTACCAGCACAACCCAGTTGGTAATTATTGAATGTTTTATAAAATATTGTATTAATTTTGAATTCATATTAAAACCCGGTTATGTTAATCTAATTTTGATAACTGATCTGCTGAAACATCTGTTTTCTTTTTCTGAGTTTTTGCTGTCTTATCCGAAGATTGTATCTCCATGCCAATCAATGGCTTCTGCAGAATAGTAGTTACTAAAACTGTGTTTGCGGGAATAGTATTTTTAATTATGGCTTTATTTCCCTGGACAGTGATCAAATCAACTTCCTCTTTTGCAAGCTTTCCGCTTTTCATTGTATAAACGAAACCGTCGTTATCAACAAGGTTACGCGGTATGGCCGCAACATTCTTAAGATGTTTTCCTTCAATTTTCAGGTTGACATAATTTCCCGGGAGAAAATATGGATTCAAACTTTTGTTGTTAAAAGAAACATAAACATTTAGAGTCTGTGAATTCCTGTCAAGGTTTGTTTCTTTCCTTAAAATTTTTCCATACATAAAATCATTGTCGCTTTTATTGGAATATATCTTAACAGAAGGAGTTTTTGAAAAATTAATCATATTGATATCGTCAACCAGCAGTGGAACTGCGATTTCAAGATTCTTTGCATCGCTTATAGAAAATAAATTCTGTCCTTTAGATATATAGCTGTTTTCAATAATTCCGTTTGATGTTATGAACCCGTCAAAAGGAGCTTTAATTTTATACTTAGAAAGGAGTATCTCCTGGTTCTTTGCTGAATAATATTTTGTAAAAATATCTCTTGAACTCAGTTTTATCTTTTCCTGCTGATTGGTTACATGAGGGAGTTCGGGGAGATCCTTTTTAATTTCTATATTGTTGAAATAATTGAACCATTTTTGATAAACCTGTTTATCTTCAATCTTCATATCCGGCAGAATGGATGCGACTGCATTCATGAATGAAGATCTTAAGGAATACAGGTTATTTTCAACTTCCCTCGAATCGATATCAAGAATTAATTCGCCTTCTTTTGCAAAAGTTCCGTCCTTTAGATTGTTCTTTGCATAGAGTACTATACCGTTAGCTTCGGAAACAATATTAAGCATCCTTTGGGATACTATTACTCCGTTTCCTTCTATCTGAAGTATATGATCACCGAATTCTACCGCTTTTGTATTTACTGTTCTTACTTCGGGTTTTGAAACACGCTCGTTGCTGTGTTTATTGGAAGAGCTGAGAGCAGTCATCCCCAAAAAACCGGCAGCAATTATTACCACAACTGAACTGATTTTAATTATAAGCTGCTTCTTCATGCTATTTTTCCTTCTTTTTTTGATTAAGACGAAATCTTTAAATAAATGGTTACAATGATTAGCTGCAATCTATTAAAAAAGCCTGCTGGACATCCAAAATTTGTGTTGAGTGGAAGAATATTGTTATGAATTGAAATATGAGATTACAACTTTTATAAGAATAGCCAAAATTTTGTGTTATTTCAATATAATAATTGGAATACTTAGTGATTCTTAGTGTCCTTTGTGCCTTAGTGGTAAAATACATTTTCTTATTTTAACCAATAAAACACTCAGTACACAAATTATCATTAAGAACTTTTTAATAAAGTCATGATTCAATAAAGAAAGACAAAATGATTGAACTTAAATCCAGGCCATTTGCTAGTATTTTGGTCAATCAATATTCAGCGGCCGTTTTATATAATTAGAATAGTCTTTTATTGTAGGTGTATATTTCTCTTTATATAAATTAGATGAGATAATAAAATCTGCAGTCGCCCTGTTACAAGCTGTGGGAACATTGTACAAAACCGCTATTCTCAATAATGCCTTAACATCAACATCGTGCGGCTGTGGTTCCATCGGATCCCAGAAAAAGATTATGATATCAATTTTACCTTCCGCAATTAATGCACCTAACTGCTGATCACCTCCCAGTGGTCCTGATTTTAACTTGGTCATATTTACTTCTAGTTTACTTGTAACTCCATTTTTGGCTTTAATAGCTTCTTCAACTAATTTTCCAGTTGTACCTGTACAAATTAATTTATGGTCTTTGAGCTGCAGGTAATTCCACTCGACCCATTCAACCAGGTCTTTTTTCCGGTTATCGTGAGCAACCAGGGCGATAGACTTTGTTTCCATATAATTTATTCCTAAAAATGTTAAAAATTCCGCCACTAATTATCACGAATTTCTCCAATTCAATTGCTATATATTTAGTGAAAATTACTTTTAATTAGCGGTTAAACTGGTCATCGTTTATTTTAGCGACTTGTTTCTTTACTGAGGATTAACTTATATGCTTCAACACCTAAATCAATAATAGAATCATCAGGGAGAAATTTTGGATGATGCAGCCCGTATTTTGCTGTATCCGGCTGCCTGGTGCCAAGCCAGCACATAAAAGAAGGATAAAGGTCAGTAAAAAAGCCGAAGTCTTCTCCGGTCATTTTATATCCGCAGTCAATAAAATTAAATTTTGGTGATATGCTTTTCATGCATATATCGTACAGTACTGGATCTACATTAACCTGGTTGTAGTGCGCTCCTTTTTCTATAATAAAATCAGCACCCGTTGATATTTTTATTCCTTCTAGAATCTGTACTAAATTATCATAGTAATTTAAAGCTTTTTCTGAGGTGAGTGCCCTTATTGTACTTTCCAGTTCGGCGGATGACGGAACAATATTTCGTACGGTCCCGGCAGAGATTTTCCCGACTCCTATCAAGGTTGGTTCTTCTATATTTTTAGGAATTTTATCAACCGCATCTAAAAAAAGTCTTAACGCATTAAAAGCATTGATTCCTTCATAAGGGAATGCAACATGAGCACTTTTACCTTTAAATTTAATATTTGCTTCCAGGGAGGAAGCAAACAAGACTCCCGGAGTCGAAGCCGCTGTTCCAACAGGATATTCATCTGTAACGTGCAGTGCAAATGCTTTACTAATGTTAAATTGTTTCAGAATACCTGTATCAATAATTTTTTTTGCACCGCCGCCGCCTTCTTCAGCAGGCTGAAATAGAAAAATAATATTCTGATTTACCATTTCAGAAATGCAGTAATTAATAAATCCATAAAGAATGGAAGAATGAACATCATGGCCGCAGGCATGCATGCAGTCATTTTTCGATGAAAAAGAAACACCTGTTTCTTCTTTAATTGGAAGTGCATCAATATCCGCTCTGAATAAAAGATAATCTCCATCATTAACGGAATACTCAACTATAAGCCCGGTCTCAATCGGTCTGTGGATTTTAATACCAGGAAGGTTTTCAAGATTATCTAATATAAGCTGTGTTGTCTCAAATTCCCGGAACATTAACTCCGGGATCTGATGCATCTGATGGCGAAGTTCTTTTGGTGATAAAAACATTATTTTTTTTATAATTTAATAAATAATTATAAATAGACAGAAAATATTAATTCTACCAAAGAAATCGTTAAATTGTTAGTCACAGCGAATCTATTCGCATATTAAAGCAATTTCTTTAAAAGTCAGAAGATTCTCCAATTTAGTTCTTGGCTGAAAGCAATTAAACCATTTAGCAATTAAACAATACGTTTCTTAGCTACAACTCAAATTCTTTAACGATAGCATCAACAGCATCTTGTTTATATTTTGCTTCGATCAGACAGGAGATTCTTATTTCAGAAGTGGTAACCAGTTTTATAGGAATATCCTGGAGAGCCCTGAAAAATCTTGAAGCCACACCGACACTTGATTTCATCCCGATACCGACTGTCGAAAGTTTTACATAGCCGGCATAGTATTCAATTTTCCAGCCTTCAAGCTCTTTTAATACTTTATTCAGAGTCTTTTCAAGTTCAAGTTTTTTATCTTCAATTATAGTAAAAGAAACAGAAAGATTTTCTTCATAATTAATAATTGAAATCATATCGACATTTAAACCGGCAACAGCTATCTTTTCAAAGAGAGTTTTTACCAGTTTAAAATCTACAGGCAAATTGTTAATAGTAACCTGAGTTTCATTATCCATAACACTCATACCTGTTACGACCGGTTGTTCGATAATATCGTTTTCGTCTACCACGTAGCTACCCTCCTCATTTGAAAAAGTTGAACCACAATAAATTTTAATTCCGAACTTTTTGGCAATTTCAACAGAGCGGCTGTGAAGCACTTTAGCTCCGAGACTTGCCAGTTCCAGCATTTCGTCATAAGTAATATATTTTATTTTCTTAGCAGTTGGGTGTAGTTTCGGATCTACAGTAAAAATCCCTGCCACATCGCTGTAAATTTCACATGTAATTCCTAAAGCGGCGGCAAGTGCTACAGCAGATGTATCTGAACCGCCTCTTCCTAAAGTAGTTAATTCTCCTTCTTCATTAATTCCCTGGAAACCTGTAATTACTATAACGTCATTTTTCTTAAGTAAATTCTGGATCTTGTCTTTGTCAAAATTCTTAATTCTTGCTTCGGAAAAATTTCCCATTGTAATTATCCCGGCCTGGTATCCGTTTAATGATATACTTTTTAATCCCATACTTGTTAAAGCAATAGAAAGAAGCGATGCCGATACTTGTTCACCGGTTGTCAGAAGCATATCCATTTCTCTTAATGAAGGATACTCCGTAATTTCTTTGGCCAGCTTAATTAAACCGTCAGTTGTTTTCCCCATTGCGGAAACAACAACAATTAATTTATAACCGTCTTTTACCCTCAAGGAAATTTTTTCTGCAACACCTTTAATTTTTTCTGTTGTTGCTACAGAGCTACCGCCGTATTTATGAGTTACTACTTTCATTAATTTTGCCCTATAAATTTCTGAGTTCACTAATTAATTGAGTTTTTTGCTCGGTTTTTTTATCAACCTTTTTAAGCATTTTGGCAGGAACACCTGCAACAACTGTGTATTCTTCAACATCTGAAACTACAACAGAACCTGCTGCAATAACTGCTCCTTTTCCAACTTTGACACCTTCTAAAATTACTGCATTAGCACCTACCAAAACGTTATCTCCGATTATTACAGGATCAGCGCTTGGCGGTTCAATAACTCCTGCCAGCACAGCTCCTGCACCGATATGGCAATTATTTCCAACAACTGCTCTTCCTCCTACGACAACATTCATATCTATCATTGTCTTTTCACCAATAACAGCGCCGATATTCAAAACTGCACCCATCATAATTACACAGTTGTTTCCGATTTCTACCAGGTCTCTTATAACAGCTCCCGGCTCGATCCTGCAATTATATTTTGTTAAATCTGCTAAAGGAATTGCAGAGTTTCTTCTGTCAACTTCCGTTTTATATTTTGTTATAAAAGATTTATTCTTTTCAATAAATTCCTGGAATTCACTCAATTCACAAAATAGTATTCCGGATATATTACTGCCGTAATAATCCAGATTCTTAAAATCGATTTTATCCAGCTCCCCCTGTAAATAAACTTTAACCGGAGTCTTTTTCTTAGATTGAGCGATATAATTAATAACCTCGTATGAATCCATTAAGCCCTCATTTGTTAAGAATTAAAAAGAACATCTTTAATTGTATAGAATCCTTTTGATTTATCTAATAAAAAATAAGCAGATTTAACAGCACCTTCTGCAAAAGTTCTTCTAGATAAAGCCGTATGTTTAACTGAAATAACTTCACCAAGACCTCCAAAATAAACAGTATGTTCACCTGCTACATTACCGAGTCGTAAAGATGAGATATTAATATCTTTGCCAAGAACATCTTTTATCATTAATGCAGTCCCCGAAGGTTTATCTTTCTTAAACCGGTGGTGAGTTTCGCTTACCTCCATATCCCAATCAGGTAATTTCTCTTTCAGAATTTCAGTACATTTGAGTAGCATCTGGATTCCCAAAGAAAAATTAAAACTTTGAACTACCGGGATATTTTTTGAAATACTTTTTAGTTTATTTATATGTTCTTCTTTTAATCCTGTTGTCCCGTTAACAAGTGCAGCTTTAAACTTTAGCGCATAATCGGTACCTTTATCAAAAGCATTTGGAGAAGAAAAATCTATAATTACTTGTGGAGTATCTTCCTGCCATTCTCCGTCAATATCGAAAGTAAAGACTAAAGTATTCCCGTATTCATCCATAAGAGATTTTATTTCTTTTCCCATTCTTCCCGAAGGGCCGATTATTCCATATTTAATTTTATGCATATTCTACCTGCAATTTCTCTGCTTCAGCTTTTACAAGAGATTCAGTATCCGGGGAAGCCTTGGTTAGCGGAAGTCTTAGTATATTTTTACAATAACCCTTCAGACTAACTGCATATTTTACCGGTGTAGGACTGGTTTCAACAAAAAGAGCATTCATAAATTTCAAATATTTTTTATTTAACGACCGCGCTTTATCCATATCACCTTTAAGCAGACTGCTTGTTAATTCAGTCATTTGTTTCGGGAACACATTAGAAAAGACAGAAACAATTCCTGAACCTCCAAATGCTATAATAGGTAAAGTCTGATCATCATTACCTGAATAGACATGGAATCCCGGTTTTCTTAAAGCAAATAATTTACCTATTTGAGAAATGTTGCCGCTTGCTTCTTTAATTCCTTTAACATTTTTACATTGTTCACTAATAGTAATGGCAGTCTCAGGTAAAATATTCATGCCGGTTCTGCTTGGAACGTTATAGAGTAAAATAGGGAGGGTGGTTCTTTCTGAAATATATTTGTAATGTTCAACCAGGCTTTGCTGTGTACCTTTATTATAATAAGGATTTACTATTAATAATCCATCAACTTTTAATTTTTCGGCAGACTTGTTTAATGCTGCAACTTTTTTTGTATCGTTTGTTCCCGTACCCACAATTACCGGAATTTTTCCGTTAACTTCATTAACTACAGTTTCAATTATCTTATTTCTTTCATCTTCATTTATAGTTGGAGCTTCACCTGTAGTACCTAAAACAATTAAAGCATTTATACCTTCATCTACCTGGAACCGGGTAAATTTCTTTAGCGATTGATAATCAACATTCATATCTTCATCAAAAGGAGTTATCATTGCTGTTCCTGCTCCCTGAAACATATTACCTCCGTATTTTTATTATTTTGTAAATCTATGTGCCAGTTACCTAAAAATAAAATATAATATTAAAATAAAACTTAGAGATGACTGGTACATTCACATTCCAATTATTAATTATTTAAAAAGTACAAAAAAAAACCGGCTCATGCTAAAGCCGGTTCATTTAAAAATGTAGTTATACATAACCAACTTCAGCCATTGGGCGGTGAGGCTTTCTTTATCTTAGATTTCTTTATGTTGGTTATATTTCCCATTTTTCAAATTTAATTTTGTCAAACATAATATTTAATTTAAATTTAGTCAACTACTTTTTAGTAAAATTATAAAATATTTTTTTTATGAAAATAGGACTAGTTCAGTATAATCCCATATGGGAATCAAAAGAAGAAAATAAGAAAAAAATAATAGAACTTATTAAAAGAGACTTTATAAAGTCATCTTTACTTATCTTTCCTGAAATGACATTAACCGGTTTCACAATGATGTCTGAGAAATTTAATGAATCCTTAAAAGGAGACAGCTTTAAATTTTTTTCTGATATAGCTTTAAAGTATCAAACTTTTGTAGCTGCCGGTTTAATTGAAAATGATAAAGGGAACTATTTTAATTCATTAATCCTGCTAAATTCTGATGGCAAATTAATTTCAAAGTATAGAAAAATTCATCCTTTCTCTTATTCAACTGAAGATAATCATTATCAAAAAGGTGAGAAAATAAAAATTGCAGAAATAAATGAATTAAAGGTTGGATTGTCAATCTGTTACGATCTGCGATTTCCTGAACTATTCAGATTTTATGCAAAAGAAAGGGTTCACTTAATAATTGTAATTGCTAATTGGCCGGATACAAGAATTGAACATTGGAGAACTTTACTTAAAGCAAGAGCAATTGAAAATCAATGTTACATTGCAGGAGTTAACAGGGTAGGAGATGATCCAAAACTTCATTACCCGGGTTTCAGCAGCATTTACGATCCGATGGGAAATGAAATTATATCCTTAACAAATGAAGAAAAAATAACTTTTGCAGATGTTGATAAAGAGAATGTCTCGAAAATCAGAAAAAATCTGCCTTTTCTTGATGATATTAATTTAATTTAAACTTTTTGCTTTATTGTTTTATTGTTATATTAGTAACCTCAGAGAGGGCTTGAGTTTACAAATTTTTTATAAAAATTTTTTTTGATAATAAGTCGGGGATTATTATCTCCTGTATTAGTATAGGTTCAAAAAATAGATAAAAATTTAACAACTTGAATTTTGAATGAAAACATTCAGGCAAATCAAAAAAATAATAATAGCTACCATCGGTTTTATAGTGTTGATTACGGGAATTATATTAATAGTATTACCCGGTCCGGCATCTTTAGTTATTCCTGCCGGTCTTGCAATACTTGCAACAGAATTTGTTTGGGCCAGAAATCTTCTGGATAAAATAAAATCTAAAATAGGAAGGTCGCGTCAGAGTGTAGATATAAATTAAAAGGAATTTTTATGAAAAAATTCTTTTCCATTATTTTTATATTAACATTCATAATATTTTCCCCCGATATTAAAGCTCAGGAACTGAACAATACTGCTGGTTATGATTCGTCATTAGCTCAAAATCTCGGTGCTGATGAATACGGAATGAAACAGTATGTAATGGCATTTCTTAAAAAAGGTCCTAACCGGTCACAGGATTCCACTCAGAGAGCAGAAATCCAAAAAGAACACCTGAAAAATATAATGAGGCTTGCGAAGGAAGGTAAACTTATTGTTGCCGGTCCTTTTCTTGACGATACCGATATTCGGGGAATATTTATTTTTAATGTAGAAAGTATAGAAGAAGCGAAAAGACTTACCGAATCTGATCCCGCTGTAAAGGCTGGCGTATTGTCAATGGAACTTCATCCATGGTATGGACCTGCAATTCTTCCCGAAGTAATTAAGCTTAACAGTAAGTTGGAAAAAAGAAGTATAACTGAGTGAAAAATATCAGGGGCAAAAGTCAAAAGTTAAAAGTTTTATATTAATAATATCTTCACAATATAACCTTGGAAGAATATAAAATATTTTATCAATGTAATCTACCACATTTTCAACCAATCGGATATTCATTCTTTGTAACTTTTCGATTAACGGGTTCATTACCTTTATATATAATTAAAAAGTTAAAAAATGAAGGAGATGTAAAATTAAAAGAGATTGCAGAAATGAAATCTATAAATGAAAGGTTTATTGAATATAAAAAATATTAGAGTATTTATTTTCATAAATTTGATAAATTGTTTAATAGTAATTCAACTGGTCCGGATTAGTTGTATAAAACTGAAGTTTCTCAAATTGTTAATGAAGAAGTTTTAATACGGAATTGTAAACAATATGATTTAATAGCTTATACTGTAATGCCTAACCATGTGCACATAGTCTTTATTCCAAAATCGAATATTGTAGTTCGAAGCGAAGCTTCGAACAAATTAAAATTAAAAACCAAGGATGGAAATACTACTTCACAATATTTAGTAACAAAAATTTTACAAGATTTGAAATCAAAAACTGCTTTAAGGTGCAATAAAATTTTAAGTCGTTCAGGCTCTTTTTGGCAGCATGAAAGTTATGATCATGTTATTAGAAATCGTAAGGAACTTAGGAAAGTTGTTAAATATGTGATATATGATCCTGTTAAAGCAGGCTTAGTTAAAAAATGGAATGACTGGAAGTGGAGTTATTATAATCCGAAATATTTGTTGTACTACTGTCCAATTATAAGTCGAATAAATTCAATTGGTTAGAGGGAGCATAGGTTTTAGATTCGTAATCAACATCGTTTATAAGCTGTAAAATCGGGCTTTTTTCAAAAATTGATACACTTAAAATCTGTAAAAAAGTGTAGAGTGACAAATTTATATTTAATCTTTTCTTTACAATGGCTACCAGTAAATATACTGAGACAGCAATCCATATTTGTGTTTTAACTGCATTGGGAGTTGTACCATAAAAAGATTTAATTCTTAAATGCTGTTTAATCCATTTAAAGAATAATTCTATTTGCCATCGTTCTTTGAAAATTTTAGCAATCAATAAAGTCTTCAATTGAAAATTATTTGTAAGAAAGACAAGACGCTTATCTTTTAGTTTATCGTAATACTTAATTCGCCGAAGTTTATCAG
>CAVRQC010000043.1:0-19821 GCA_963723205.1 uncultured Ignavibacteriales bacterium | reverse complement strand
CCATATTGAGGCTGGTTTGAGAAGCTACAATAAAAAAATGCCGGAGGAATTGAACAGGATTACTGCCGATCATTTTTCTAACTTTTTATTTTGCCCAAGTGAAACTGCT
This sequence comes from uncultured Ignavibacteriales bacterium, assembly GCA_963723205.1. Classification (GTDB taxonomy): domain Bacteria; phylum Bacteroidota; class Ignavibacteria; order Ignavibacteriales; family Ignavibacteriaceae; genus CAVQBP01. The sequence goes on along the minus strand of CAVRQC010000043.1, from coordinate 19,712 downwards.
GTTAATAATTTGAGGCAGGAAGGCATTAAGAAAAATGTTTTTATGACAGGCGATGTTATGAAAGACGCTGTATTAATAAATACAGAAAAAATTGAGCACCAGCAAATTCTTAAAAAATATAATCTTAATATAGATGAACCTTTTTATTTTCTTACGATACACAGACAGGAAAATACGGATGAGCTAAATAGATTTAATAATATAGTAGAAATGCTGAAATCTGCTAACCATAAAGTCATTTTTTCAGTTCATCCAAGAACAAGAAAAATAATAAAGGAAAATAAAATTGTAATGCCGCCTAATGTAATTCTGATCGAACCTGTCAATTACCTGGAAAGCTTATCACTTCAAAAATCGGCAACTATTATGATTACCGACAGCGGCGGTATTCAAAAAGAATCATACTTTTTAAAGACACCATGCATTACTCTAAGAGATGAAACCGAATGGGTGGAGACTGTTGCAGACGGTAAAAATGTTGTAACCGGAACCGATATAAATAAATTTAAGGAAGCCCAGGAAAGATTCTTAAATAGTGAAATTGAATTCAATTCGGATGGATTTTATGGAGATGGACATGCATCTGAAAAAATAGTAAAAATATTAACAGAGAAATTTTAAATGATTTAATAATAATATAGGAATATTAATAATATAATTATGAAAAATTTTGCCATTACGGGAGTAGCGGGATATATTGCCCCAAGGCATTTAAATGCAATGAAGGAAACCAATAACAGATTAATTGCAGCAACCGATCCACACGATTCTGTAGGAATATTAGACAGATTTTTCTATGATGTCAGCTTCTTCACAGAATTTGAAAGATTTGACAGGCATCTGGAAAAATTACGACATAGTTCCAATGAAGAACAAATTCATTACCTAAGCATTTGTTCTCCCAACCATTTGCATGATGCGCATATACGTTTAGCCCTAAGGATAGGTGCTGATGTAATTTGTGAAAAACCCCTTGTAATAAATCCCTGGAACCTGGATGCTCTCCAGGAACTGGAACAGGAAACCGGTCGAAAAATAAATACAGTATTACAACTTCGTGTTCATCCGTCACTTATTCAACTAAAAAATTTAATAAAGAATAAATATTTGAATCACAAAGCAAGTGTCAGATTAACTTATATAACTTCCCGTGGATTGTGGTATAATTATTCCTGGAAAGGGGTTAATGAAAAATCCGGAGGTATAGCTACAAATATTGGTATTCATTTTTTTGATATGCTTTTGTGGTTATTTGGAGATGTTCAGCGTAGTATCGTTCATATATCAGAAAACAGAAGAATTGGCGGATTTCTTGAGCTGCAAAACGCCAATGTTGAATGGTTCCTATCTATAAATAAAAGTGATCTTCCATCCGATTCAGTAGAAAAAGAACAATCAACTTACCGTTCAATAATTGTTGATGGTGAAGAAGTTAAGTTTTCTCAAGGATTTACGGATCTGCATACTAAGATTTATGAAGAGGTATTATCGGGAAGAGGTTTCGGTATTAATGATGCACGTCCTTCAATACAACTTGTTCATGAAATCAGGAACTCTAAAGTATCAATAAATAATGAACCTGTTCATCCGTTTATCAAAAATATTCTAAAAACCAAATCATAATCTGTGCTATCCAAATTAATTTTGGAAAACGAAGGAAAGTTAAATTTAAATAAAAATTTAAAAAGGTTTTTAGTACTTAATATTTAATCCCGAAATGAGTTCGCATAGGCGTCAACCTAAGAATGAAAAAAAACATCGTAAGATAAAATAATCATTATAAAATGTATTAAAATAAAAGGAAAGTTGTCAAGAGAGAATTTTAAAATATTAAGTTAAGATTGAAAATAAGTCTCTCCCTTCCCAAGGGTAGAGATTAGAGAGAGTTCAAGAGTGTAGTAAAATCTAGAACTCATCCCAACCCTTCTCTTAAAAAGCGAAGGGCTTATTGACATAATTAACATTGATGTTCCCCCTATAGTGTACCAATAATTAAGCTAGTATATTAATAAAGTAATAATGGGAGGAATATTATGGAACTAGGAAAAAGCAGAAGGAGCTATACTTCTGAGTTCAAGCGAGATGCGGTGAAATTGGTACTAGAAAGAGGCAGAAGCGCCATAGAAGTAGCCAAAGGGCTGGGGATAAATGAAAATATATTATACCGTTGGATAAAACAATACAGAGAAGACCCGGAGCATTCCTTTCCAGGAAATGGCCGACTAAAGCCTGAAGATGAAGAATTAAGACGCTTACGTCGAGAACTAGAGGATGTAAAAGAGGAGCGCAACATATTAAAAAAAGCTGTAGGCATCTTCTCAAAAATCCGGCAATGAAATATAAATTCATAATGGAAAATAGGAAAGAATATCGACTTGGGAAGATGTGTAAAATGCTGGAAGTATCAAGAAGCGGATATCATAATTATGTACGGCGAAAAATGAGCCAAAGGCAACTGGAGAATCAATTTTTATTGGAGACAATACGAAGGATTCACCACTTGTCCAGAGGCTTATATGGAAGTCCAAAGATATACCAGGAGCTGAGAAAATTGGGATTAAGGTACAACAGGAAGCGAATAGTAAGAATAATGCGAATAAATGGAATAAGTGCTAAAACAAAGCGTAAATACAAGAGAACCACAGATTCTAATCATGTTTATCCTGTAGCAGAAAATATACTTGGCCAGGATTTCAGTTCAACGGTACTGAACAAGATATGGGTATCAGATATAACCTACATATGGACCAAAGAAGGATGGTTATACTTGTGCTGTATTCTTGACTTATGTTCCCGAATGATAGTTGGATGGCATATTGATATAACACTGAGCAGTTCTTTGGTTATAACAGCTCTAAATCAGGCGATAACAAACCGAGGTAAAAATTCAGGTATAATATTTCATTCAGATAGAGGCAGTCAGTATGCATCAGAAAAAGTAAGGAAATATCTTCAGGGACATAAAATGATTCAAAGCATGAGCCATAAAGGAAATTGTTATGATAATGCAGTAATGGAAAGTTTTTTTCATACGTTAAAGACAGAGTTAGTTAGTTTTGAGAATTTTCAGACAAGAGATGAAGCAAAGATGAAAATTTTTGATTACATAGAAATATTTTATAACAGGCAGAGATCTCATTCTTCAATTGGTTATTTAACACCAGAAGAATTTGAGAGGAATTTAAAATTAAAATTAGTTGCTTAATTAATCGTGCTTTTTATAGGGTAAATATCACTAAAATCTAGAACTCATCCCAACCCTTCTCTTAAAAAGCGAAGGGCTTATTGACATAATTAACATTTAAATTATCATTCTGACAAGACATTAAAATATAAATGGCTTATTTATCATATCTGACTTTCTTATTGTAATATGTAGTGGTGTATTTTTATAAATATTTATCCGATCTCCTGGTAAGCTTCTTAAATACTGGTAATAATCATAATGAACATATTGTTTCATTAATAATATTTATTATAGTAAATTTAAACTATCTAATTTTTATTTTATAAGGAAAATACAAATGCAGGTTCCCTTTTTGGATCTTAAATCACAATATAAATCTATAAAAGAAGAAATCAATTCAGCCATACAAAATGTACTTGATAATACAGCCTTTGTACTGGGTAAAGCTGTTTTTGACTTTGAAAAGAATTTTGCTGAGGCTCATGATGTTAAACATTGTATTGGTGTAAGTTCCGGAACTGATGGTAATCATGTTGTGTTGTGGGCACTGGGACTAGGCCCGGGTGATGAAGTGATCATACCGGCAAATACTTTTATAGCCACTGCGTGGGGAGCTACATTATGCGGTGCAAAACCTGTATTTGTTGACTGTGAAAAAGATAGTTATAATTTAGATCCTGTAAAAGTTGAGGAAGCAGTAACTCCTAAAACTAAGGCAATTGTTGCTGTTCATTTGTATGGTCAGCCTGCTAATCTGGATCCTTTAAGGGAAATAGCAAAAAACCATAAGATAAATCTTGTTGAAGACGCTGCTCAGGCTCACATAGCGGAATATAAGGGTAAACGAGTAGGGGGATTATCCGATGCTGCATCTTTTAGCTTTTATCCCGGTAAAAATCTCGGTGCTTATGGTGAAGGAGGAGCAGTTACTACTAATGATGATGAACTTGCGAGTAAGGCTAAAATGTTAAGGGACCATGGTGCCCGTCAGAAATATGTTCATGAATCTTTTGGACATAATTACAGGATGGAAGGAATACAGGGAGCAGTTCTTGATGTTAAATTGAAATATCTTGATAAATGGACAGAAGGAAGAAGAAGGGTAGCTGCTAAATATAGAGAATTACTTGGTGATTTAGATAATATTATTTTGCCTGCGGAAATGCCTTATGCAAAACATGTGTATCATTTGTATGTTATCCAGGTCAAAAGTCAAAAACGTGATGAATTGCAGAAATATTTAAATGAAAAAGGTATTTCAACGGGACTGCATTATCCCATTCCCTTGCATCTGCAGAAATGTTTTAATTAGCTTGGATATAAAAGAGGAGATTTTCCCGTTACTGAAAAACTTGCCGAAACCGGATTATCTTTACCGATGTTTCCTGAATTGACCGATGAACAAATTGAGTATGTATGTGATTCAATTAAAAGTTTTTAAGTTATCAAGGAACTTAATTATTAAAGAAAAGTTTTATTGAAAACATTTGAAAAAAGAAGCAAATGTATTTAATTAATACATTTGAATTTTATAATTATTATTGTTAATTCATAAATATAATATTATTTTTTTGATATTTTAGTACATTTAATAATTAAAAATTACTATTATTTCTAAATATTGGGGTTTAACTAATTTTGGCATAGAAATTTCAGTTATCTCTAAGGGTATTAATTTGTATCATATTAATTTTATTTGAATTTAATTATTTTATTTAACTTAAATAGGTAGATAATCTTGAGATTGAAACTATTATTTCTTCTGCTGTAATATTCTCTTTTAATATATTTGCCCAGATAACGGATGAAGAGTTGGGTACATCCATGAATAAATCCAGAGTCCGGATTGTATGATTTTTCGGACCCGGGTGCTGTAAATATTAAAGTAGCTGTTTGGGGTTATGTTGCAAGACCGGGTAAATATATAGTACCGGATTATACCTCAGTAAGTGATTTACTTTCATATGCCGGGGGTCCCAATCAAAATTCTGAAATGGATGATTTGAGAATTTACAGAATAGATGATAACGGTAAAGAGGAGATGATAAAATTCAGTTATAATGACATTATGTGGGACAATAAAATTGAGGTACGGAATAGAATAGTACCTAAACTAAAAGCAAGTGATATCCTGATAGTTCCAGGAAGTCCAAAACTATTTTTTTACAGATTGGTTCCGAATTGGCTTGCAGCTATTTTCTGCAGTGCTTTCTATAATTAGTATATATATACTCATTCAAAGATATCATTAAAATAACAAGATAGCTATGACAAATAATAAATTAAATAATACTACAAATATCAGAACCAATACTTTAAGAGATTATATCAGTTTATTCAAAACCAATATTACTTTAATAATAATTATTGCTGCAGTAATCTTAATTGGTACTACTATATATGCTATTGTAGCTCCTAATGTATATACATCCACAGTTACATTAAAAATTACACCTCCTAAAGGTAATATTCTTACCAGTGGATTCGGAGATTTATCCGGTTTTGGAAGCCAGGGAGGCGACAGGTTTATTGCTAATGAGATTCAGACTATATACAACTCAACTATTATGGAAAATGTAGCTAAATCTGTGATAGACTCATTTGAAGTGTCAAAAAACAAGGATGATTTCAGCGTAATACTGGATAAGGATTATTTTACAAATAATAATCCATCATTAAAATCTGTTGGAAAAATTGTAGGAGATTTGACTAAAAATGTTACAATTACACAGAAAAACGGATTGGATTTTATTGATATCAGTGCTAATTCTGAATCTCCCTATGAATCAGCTTTAATAGCCAATACCTTTGCACAAAAATATAAGGAATTTAACCTGCTTGAAAACAGACACCAGATAAGTACAATTAAGGATTTTCTGGGCGAGCAGCTCAAGGAAAAGCAGCAGGAATTGTATAGTGCTGAGGACGCCATTAAGGCTTACCAGTTAAAAAAAGGAGGAGTCCAACTTGATCAACAAGCTTCTTTATTAGTTTCAAGGCTAGCGGATTTTGAAGCTCAAAAGAATAGTACGAAGGTTGAAATTTCCATATCACAGGAAAAATTGGATCAGTATAAAAAAGAATTAGTGAAAAAGGATCCTTCAATTTCCAGTTTCTTAGCAAATAAAAGTACCGAACCTTACCTGAATAATTTACAAAAACAGATCGCAAACCTGGAAACACAAAGAGATGTTGCCCTGGCAAGCAGCAAAACAACTAAGGCTAATGATGCGATTGTTGAAGAATATAATTCTAAAATAAAGGCTTTAAAAGATAAATTAAACAGAAGTATGGAAGAATACAGGTCAATGATCTTATCTTCAAGTCCCGAGGAAATTAAAGACCTCACTCAAAAAATCTTTCAGGAAGAAGTTAACTACCAATCATTAATTGCATCAAATAATAGCCTATCCGGTGTTGTAAACAGCTATGAGGAACAATTTAACAGATTACCAGCCAGCACACTTGAGTTAGCCAGGTTAGAGAGACGCAGGCAAGCTGCAGAAAATTTATATAATGCTTTAAATGAAAAATATGAAGAAGCGCAGCTTAATGAACAGGCAACACCAGGGAATGTATTGATTATGAATACGGCACGTAAACCAAATGCTCCTTCAGAACCCAATAGAATAAAAATTATTATAATAGGATTGTTTGCAGGTATTGGTTTTGCGCTGGGATTTGTATATGTAAGAAATTATTTCGATAAAACCATAAAATCACCCGAAGATATTGAATCAAGAAATATTAATATTATTTCATGGATTCCGAAGATTAAGGAATTGTCTGGGAAAGAGAGCGAATCTGAATTGGTAGTTGCAAAACACCCTGATTCCATTCAAAGCGAAGCTTTTAAAACATTGAGAACAAGAATACAATTTTCACCTAATACTAAAGACCTAAAGATAATACTTATAACTTCATCGGCTCCCGGTGAAGGGAAATCAGTTGTTGCAGCGAACCTTGCATCAAGCTTTGCTCAGGATCATAAGAAAACAGTTGTGGTCGACTGTGATCTGAGAAAACCCAGGATTCATACAATATTTGGCGATGAAGATTCACCAGGTTATCTGAACTATTTCTTTGGTAAATCTTCATATGAGAGTATAATTAAAAAAACAGAAGTTAGGAATTTAGATTATATTACAGGCGGATCTATTCCTCCCAACCCTACTGAGATAATCGGTTCTCCGCGGATGAAAGCTTTTATGCTGAAATTGAGGAATGAGTATGATATAATAATAATTGATTCACCTCCAATAATGGCAGTATCCGATTCTGAAATTTTATCAAGGTTGTCGGATGGAAACCTGCTGGTAGTATCTGCGGATAGTACTGAAATGGATTGGCTTGAGGAATCGGTTGAACTTCTAAATCATGATTCTAGTAAATTCCTTGGAGTATTGCTGAACAAATTTAATTATAAGAGCGGGTACCATGCATATTATAAATATTATGGGCATTATTCAAAACAGGAATTAATGAATAAAAAATTGAAGATTAAAGAAAGTGTATAAAACAGATCAATAATCTTAATAAAAAAGGGAGAAATTTTTCTCCCTTTTTTTATTTTTAAATATTAATCTCTTTTTACTGGAAGTGAGTGTAATTTTCTTCAACGTAAAGAATAATTTATTTTATTAAATTTATTTTTCGTAATTTAAATTTAAATTTAAGATTATCATCTCATTTTAAGAAAAAATGAAAAATCAAAAGTTAGAAAACAAAACATTTTTATATATTTTATATAAGGCATATATTTTGACTTTCAATTGTGGAATATGATTATACACGGACAATTTTAGATGAAGAAAATACCAAAATATAAATTTTATTTTGTAATATTTGATTTTTTAATTTCAGCCCTGACTTTTCAAACCACGGCAATTTTTGTATGGAAGACAAATAATCTTAGCTTCGAATATTTTTTCAAACCTTTCTTCGATATATTCTTTTTATATGCCATTGTTTCTATAGTTTTTGTTTTTGTATTTCAATACAACGGTCTTTATAAGCTAAACATTATTCTAAATAAGGCTTCTCATTTAACTGCTGTAATTAAATCCTTATTCTTTGGAATCCTCACCATCATTGTTCTGTCATTTATTTTTAAATATTTTGAAGTCCTTTATTCTAGGTTAACCTTATTTACATTCGCAATAATTTATTTATCTTACTTATTTTTAATCAGGGTAGAAATTTTACGGAATATATTTTTAAAACTTAGAAACAAACAATTTAAGAGAAACTTTATCATAATTGGAGGCGGCAAGTCTGGAAAACTGCTTGCTACAAAAATTATTCTTGAAGATTCGATGGGAATAAATATTATTGGTTTTATTGATGATAATAAACCTATGGGGAAAGAAATAGTTGCCGGCAAAAAAGTATTGGGTAACATAAATCAGATTCAAGATGTTATTCAACAGAATAAAATTGACGAAATTCTTGTTGTAATGGATAATGTAAGCTATGAACGTCTTCTTGAAATTATTGATATATGTAAGAAACTTGAAGTAAATGTAAGATTAACTTCAGAACTTTTCGATATAGTAACCAAAAAGGTTTCAACTGAAAAATATGCAGATTTCCCTGTGGTCGATGTCTCTTCCCGTATTAATAGAAGATTTAATTTAGTATTCAAAAGGGGATTCGATATACTATCCGCAGTAGTAGGATTAATATTACTTTCACCGATTTTTTTAACTATTGCTGTACTAGTAAAATTATCATCACCTGGACCGATCTTCTTTTACCAGGAAAGAATTGGGCGTAATGGGAGAGCATTCAAATTTTATAAATTCAGATCAATGCTGGTTAACAAAGGGGAAGATGAAGAACGAAAGAATATGATGCTGGAATTTATTAAAAATGACGATTTGGGAAACGGCAAAAAAATAATTAATGAAAACAGAGTTACGGAAATTGGAAAGATAATAAGGAAAACATCTCTTGATGAATTACCTCAATTGTTCAACGTTATAAAAGGTGATATGAGTTTAGTTGGCCCCCGCCCTTGTTTACCCTATGAATTTGACAACTATGCCGGTTGGCAAAAAAGGAGAGTAAACGTCTTGCCCGGATGTACCGGAGTTTGGCAGGTTACAGGCAGAAGCTCGGTATCATTTAAGGACTCGATAGTTCTCGATTTATACTATATAAATAACATGTCACCGTGGCTTGATCTTCAGATCTTACTTAAAACTATACCAGTTATGTTATTTGCCCGGGGGGGTAAATAAATTTTTGATTTGCTCGATAATAATATGAATATCTGGGAGGAAAAATGAAAGTTGGGATTATAGGACTTGGATATTGGGGGCCGAATTTAGTAAGAAATTTTCTTGCACATAATCAGATTGAAAGTATTATAGCTTGTGATAAAAGGCAAGACAGACTAAAATTTATTAAAAGCAAATTTCCCAGTGTAATATTAACCGAAAATTACAGTGATTTAATTAATAGCGATATAGACATAATTGCTATTGCTACGCCTGTTGATACACATTTTAAATTAGCTAAAAAAGCTTTGGAAGCAGGAAAACACATCTGGGTTGAAAAACCTTTTACTTCAAATTCAGCCCAGGGTGAAGAACTTATCGAGTTAGCTGAAACTAAAAAATTAAAGATATTTGTAGATCATACATTTATTTATACCGGCGCAGTAAGAAAAATAAAAGAACTGGTTGATAGTAAGGAACTAGGGAATATTCTCCATTTCGATTCTGTAAGAATCAACCTGGGATTATTTCAAAGAGATATAAATGTTATTTGGGATCTTGCTCCCCATGATCTTTCAATTATGAATTATGTGCTTGGTGAGCATAAAGTGTCTGCTGTTTCTGCTCATGGTATAGCAAATTATAATGGAAAAGAAAATATTGCTCATATATCTGTTTATTTTGAAGATAACTGTTTTGCTCATTTTCATGTTAACTGGACGTCCCCTGTAAAAATCAGAAAAATGATTGTAGGTGGTGATAGAAAAATGCTGGTCTTTGATGACATGGAAAACTTTGAGAAGATTAAAGTATATGATGCAGGTATAGAAATGAAATCGACAGCCAGTATACATGAAGCTTTAGTTCAATACCGGATTGGTGATATGTACTCACCCAAAATAACGCAAACCGAAGCACTTGCATTAGGCGTAGATGAATTCATTTTAGCAATTAAAAATGACAGACAGCCATTAACAAGCGGTTATGAAGGATTAGGTGTTGTTAAAATTTTAGAAGCAACTGATATGTCACTAAAAAATAGAGGTAAACTTATCGATTTAAAATCAAAAATTTTAATGTAAATAAAAAGTCTTATGGATAAAAAAAATATTAATAATGTAAAACTTGGGGAGAATGTAAAAATTTTTGATTTCGTAAATCTCTACAGTTGTTCGATAGATGATAATTCAAAGATAGGAACTTTTGTAGAAATTCAAAAAAATGCCTCTGTTGGAAAAAATTGCAAAATTTCCTCACATACATTCATTTGTGAAGGAGTTCATATTGAAGATAATGTTTTCATAGGACATAATGTAACCTTTATTAATGATAAGTTTCCAAGATCAGTTAATTTTGATGGAGAAATGCAAACGGAAAGTGACTGGAAGGTTGTTGAAACTTTTATTAAAAAAAATGCCTCCGTTGGTTCGTCTGCTACAATATTATGTGGAATAACAGTTGGTGAAAATTCTATTGTCGGTGCCGGAGCTGTTGTTACTAAGGATGTGCCTCCTTATACCGTAGTTGCCGGTGTCCCTGCCAGGATAATAAAAAAATTAGAAGCTGTATAAATTTTACTAAGAACCCTTTTAACTTTTTTATTTCATAAATAATATCCTACTCCCATTTAATTCCGTTTAACCGGGAATTATTCTTTTTTGCGATAGCACAATTATTCCTTTTTTACATGTATAAATGTAAAAATCTTAAAGCTTTTGGATTTTGAATCTATTCAATGATTCCTAATAATTAATTTCATTAATTGATTATTTCGGGCAATAATCTTGAGTATTCATGTAATCCGTTTAAAATAAAAATTCCTCATAATAAAGTAATTCATTATGAGGAATTTGTTTTTAAACTAAATATTTATAAAAATAACAAAAATTAAACTTTGCTTATTTTCAGTCCATGTAAATGTTCTATTGAATCTGAATATTCTACAGAATCATTGTCTCTGGCAGTTTTTAAAGCCCATATCCCTATAGCTGCATTAAGGGCTAAAATCCCTAAAAACACTATACCTAAAATTTCAAAAAAGCCCATTTTATTCTCCACGAATTTTATTTTTATTGTTTGTATTATTTCATCAATTAGTGAGCCAGCAATAATATTTATTTTTGAAAAAAATATTGCTTTTTCTTTTCTTGTTATTGAGAAAAAGGAAAAAATTACATGTAAAGTTGCTTTTAGGTCTGCCCAAATTAATTTTGGAAAACGAAAAAAGTTAAATCTTAGTAAAGATTAAAAAAGTTATTTGATGCTTAATATTTGATCCCAACTAAATAAGATACAAGATAAAAGTAAAAAGATAAAAGTGCGGGTACACTCCATTTTTTACCGATAATTTTAATCTGCATTCAATTGCGTAATTTTTTTTGATCAGCCTTCATCAAACTTCGGCTGATAGGCGCAATTCTTTTGAGGATCAATTTTAAGTAATTCATAGTATCTTTTATTGCTGTCAATTCATTTGCGGATTAAATCATTTTATAAACAATTTGTTTTGAACAGATATGTGGTGGAAATTAATTTTGAGCAAATAATTGTTATTTTAGTTCAAACAAGCTAATTTAGGATTCGTTTTTTCGGGGTGTAGCGCAGCCCGGTTAGCGCGCTTCGTTCGGGACGAAGAGGCCGAGAGTTCAAATCTCTCCACCCCGACTGGGAAACAGTCAGAAACCGCAGTTTTTCGCACTTCACAATACCTTTCGACCATTGAGTGTACAGTAATTTGTATAGTGAAAAGTCGGGCGCTACTACACACTTTACTGAACAGTCTTTTAGCCTCTGATAATCGGAGGTTAACATGTACCTATTCAAAAGAAGGCAACTCTACTACCTTGCATATCTTGATGATAACGAGAATCGGGAGAAGCAAGAATTTCAACAAAGTGCAAAACCAAAAAAGAAGCCCTTCAATTCCTCAGTGAGTTCAAGGAAAAAAAGAAGTATAAAGACAATCGTTAGGCATCTTACTATCTTAGAATTTGAACAGGAATATCTTGAATATGTCAAAAAGAATTTCTCTAAGACGTATTATGTTACTGTAGGTGTTTCTTTCCGGTTACTTCGAAAGAGCGCGGGGAATGTTCAATTACAAGAAGGTCACTGTATACCAGCTAGAGAAATTTTTCACTGAAACTTTCAGCCGTACTAAAGAGGGAGCAAGAACGTATTTAATAGCCTTAAAGAGTGCTTACAACAAAGCAATAAAGTGGGGCTACCTGCATGAGAACCCATTTACTGAAATTAAGCTTCCGAGAATTCCTAAGAACAATCCAATATTCATTAATGAAGATGAGCTCAAGCTGATACTCGATAAGGTTAGCAATAAGACTCTCAGGGATTTATATTTATTTGCCTTCCACACTGGGATGAGGCTTGGGGAGATCACAAATCTACAATGGGAGCAGGTTCACTTGAATGAAAGAATAATTCAGGTGAACGATTCAAAGGAATTCACCCCCAAGGGAAAAAGAGAAAGAGTTGTACCTGTTAACGATACTTTATTTTCTATGCTTCAAAACAGATTCCCAAAGTATTTGATACGAAAAAGAAGAATTATGTCTTCCATAAATATGGCTTCAAGTACAACGGAGACCACGTCAGTAAAAGATTTAAGGATGCAGTAATTGAAGCTGCCAAAGAACATCCTCTAAGTGAACGAATTCATTTTCATTCCCTTCGGCATAGCTTTGCCTCCAATATGGCCAAGAATGGTGTTTCTCTCTTTGTTATCAAAGATTTACTTGGACATAGAGACATCACAACTACTCAAATCTATTCACACTTAACCATTGACGCATTAAGAGAAGCCGTAAAAGTGTTAGGATAAAGTTATTGGCGGATTCGGTTAATGGCCGAATCTGCCACGATACATCCTGATCTTGTATCTTCTCTCAACCTGTTCTAATTGCCTACCTTTGATCCTAGCCTGAAACCTTCACTAAATTTCTATTTTATTTCCAAAAACTCCGAGTTGAGAGGGGATTTTTTTATAAAAACTCTAAGAATGCAATACCAAGTAAGGGAGTAAAAAGAAACTTGCAAAAAAGGATAAAAAACTTTTTATTTCCGTTTATTAATTATATCGAAGTCATTAGCTTATGTCGGAGTACAACCTAATTCTTGAGATTGAGGATCTATCCTATTATACAGAAATTCATGATGAAGATTATAATCCAACCGGATACTCTAAGGAAGAACTGTTCAAAATAGTCGAAGAAAATTACGAAATTGTGCATGATGGTCGATTATTCATTAATCCTAAGTATGGATTAAATAATCCAAATTACCCATTGCCGTCGCAGAGAACTAGGGAAGAAAGATATAGAAAAGATGATTTCAGAAGATGTGAAGATGATGAAATACTGCAAATCAAGAAAGAAGGTATGACCCAATTTTGTAAGAATTACAATGACAAAGAATTAAAGAAAATAATTGCCGAGAGGCAGCTGTATGAGGAAAAACTTCGTACACTTCCTGAAAGTAAAGATATTCAAAAAAGGATATCTTCATTAAATGAAATCATTGGTAAGTTTCTCATATGGTATGAAACTCAAAATTTTAATACTCCTATTTTTCTTGAAAAAATAAAAACCTTCGCTGCTCCATTAATCGATGAGTCAGAAATAATTAGTTCTGATAAAATCGATAATTCCGATAACAATAAGAAAAACTCTAGCCAATATGTTAGCGTTGTAGATAAAAAGTATGAAATTATTTCAAGAGCTGCCGAATTCATCAACGAAAAAATTAAACGGCTTCCAAACAATTATTCTAAAGCGAAAGTAGGAAGATTAATAGGTGAAGCTTGGCAAAATATTGCTCTGATTAATACAGAAGACTTCAATTTTCAAGCAAAAGAATTTTGCAATCTTGTATATGAGCAGATTAAGAGCAGATTCGATTGGGATCAGGAGAATTTTTATAATAATGTGAACCCCTATGTCAATAAACCAACCAAGCGTAAGAAACCTCTTAACCTCAAAAAAGATAGATAAAAATTCCAAAAATTATCTAAAAACTTTCCAAACTTTATCCAAGACTCTAATCTTTCAATCCAATAAGTTTGTATCGATACTTTTGATCATTATAATGAACTGTTGATTAAAATAATCGTAAGTAGCGATAAGCTATATAATCAAGTGGAGACACTATGAAACATACAAAAGACAATTCACCACTTCAGGCAATTCGTCAAAATTGCTATGACTGTAGTGATGGTGCTCGCGAAATTAATTTAGAGAGTGCCATATTACTGACTGCCCATTCTACATTATTCGATTTGGAATAAATCCAAAAAGAAAAAAAGCAGAACAAAGCAAGACTCAGAAATCAATATAATATGAATAACTCAATCAAGAAAGGAACGAAAAATGACACAAGATGATATGATTAAACATTTAGATAATGTTTTAGAATTAATGAATTATATGAAGGATAGACTAGATAAAGGTTACAATCAATTTGAAGCTGGTGTTAAAGACTCAATGACTTTTACTCTCAGTTTGCTTCAGCTTTTAGGTTTTGAAAATGAACTGAGGTCTATCATCGTTGAAGAGCAAATTCCCCGGATAATATCCTTGATGGAGAAAAACTCATTAATCACTATAAACAAAAATAAGTAAGATGATAAAATTGGGGGTATAGAAATATACTCCCAATGGATTAATAATTGAAAGGGTTTAACATTGGAAAACAATAATACAATTTATAAGAAGAGGCTAACATACCCAGAACTATTAGAATTATTAGAAAAAGTACTCAATAGAATGAATCGCGTTGAAATTAAATTAAATTCTTTGCTATATGATATAGGTCTTCAAAAACAAATTGATTTTGTTCATGAACATTATAGCGATCCGAATTTCGATAATTATATACAATCCATCCTCAATCCTCCTAAAAAGAGATTTGATGGCTTTTGGTTTGAATAAAAATTGGGAAATAAATTTATGCTGAAGTATAAGAATGATTTAATATCCATAGATGAGCAGGATACCCATGTTAACTTTCATCCTGTGCAGGACTTCTACGATGGGAAAATGTATTACGGTTTGATGAATAGTGGTACCGATAGTGTCGTAAACTCAGATGGAGAAATTATCTCACTCCCACAGCTAAGAAATCGAGGACTTAGTCTAGTTGTTGATAAAATCTCAAATAGCCGGTTCCCCATATCACTCATCAGTTCTAAGGAAATGAGTTATGATATCCCCTTGGATAAGATCTTCCTAGCAGTACACGATTACTTTGAGAAATACTTGTATCTCAAGGACCGACAATATTACGATGTTTTAACAGCCTGGAGTATAGGCACTTATGTCTATAAAGTATTTCCCAGCTATCCCTATCTTCATTTTCATGCAGAACGAGGCTCGGGGAAAACTACAGCTTTAACACTCTTATATCATCTCTCTTTTAATGGATACAGCTCAAGTTATACAACCAAAGCATCTTTGTATAGATTAGTTAACAGTCAATTACCGACACTCCTGTTAGATGAAAGTGAGCACTTCTCCTCACACAGCCGAAATAAAGACAATGGCATAATTGAAGTCCTCAAAAGTGGTTATTCTGAATCGGGATTTGCATTACTTCAGAACGAAGATTTCAGCAGCACATTGAAATTGTCTACATACTGCCCAAAAGCTTTTGCTGGGATTGAAAATCTTGATGATGTTTTGCGGGATCGTACTATCCGAATTCCAATCATCAGGACACCTTCTCCGATTAAGTTAGAATCATATTCCTCAAAAGAAAAAGAATGGCAACAATATGTAGCTACTCTAAGAGCTAACCTTTATTATCTTGGCCTTAAGTATGCTAATGAAATCAAAGAGGTATACAAAACCCTGCCTAAAAGACCCGAGATGGAAAATATCGTTAACAGACACTTTGAACTCTGGAGTCCTTTATTAGCAATAGCTGAAGTTGTTGAAACCAATGGAAAATCTGGGACAGCATTTTCAGAAGAGATTCTCGACCTCGCTAAACTTGATTTAGAGAATAAAGAAACGAGAGACAAAGATGAAGATATGAGTCTGATGATACTGAAGGAATTGTTGTACATTATAGGTGATGATTGTTATGATTACGATCTGAAACAACTTGGCAGATATGCTGAAGTCACGACAGAAGAACTTTTTGAAAAATTTCATGAGCGGGGAATCATTCCGGAGTGGTGGAAAAAGCCCAACTTGAGCAGATGGCTAGTAAGTCGTAAACTTGCATCTATAGAATCTAGGAATAGTACCCGGCGCTACCGTCTAGACCGAGATGAGATATATGAATTCCAACGGAGTTACCTTCCCAACTATGACCCAAAAATTGAAGATTAATCAACAACTAAGTGTATTGTTCAAACAGTACACCCAGTACGGACAGTACACTTAGTACACTTCCTGCAAAGGCACCCCCCCAAGCTTCCTCTATCACTCTCAAAATTTTCACCACTTATATATAAGTGTACTATGTGTACTAACTGTACTTTCTTGTCATTTCGGATTAAATAAGCAGGATTTCCCAGTACACATCGTATTGAGCAAGTGTACTCATGCGTACTGAAGCTCAAAAATTATTGCGTAATGTACGAGCGTCTTATACCAGGAACACCGCCCCCTCCGTTTAAGGGTAGGTGGGGTCTGTTTTGGTTGAGTTTTTCGTTGAGTTAGAAATCCGTTCTTCTTCCTTCCGGTGGCTTACCCCTTCAGCCTGACGGCAATTAATTCACAACAAACAAGGAGAAATTCAAAATGAACGTACAACGAGCAGAAACTGACCGTAGAGGAAACATAACCGGAAACATCAACATCGACTTCTTAGAGGATGCTGAGAAATACGATTCGGTTTTCTTAGAAGAAGATGAAATGGAAGATGCTGATTTCCTGGAAGAGTGCAACAGCATTCTCGCACCAAAAGGATTCACTTTGGTAATCGGAAAAGCCAAGAAAACCAAGACCGGAAGTTTTCGCACTTTCATTGGTGACAAAGAATATGTCAGACCAAGAACACTATTAAGAAGACCTGCCAATGCTTAAGAGATTGACGAGAGATGATCCAGAAGGATTGTCTCTCTAATTTCTTTTTTCCACACACAGAGAGTAAACAGCCATATATATAAAACGTGACACACTGGGATAGTGTAACCCAAACCTGTCCCTCAAAAAATTACGCACAATTAAGAAAGAAGATCTCACTTGGTGAGTCCTTCAGTCATAAACTAAAGGAGAATTCAAATGATAGAATACAAATACCCCGTAATCGCTCATCACGGTGGACATGATGAAAACGGGCATTTCAGAACTGCGTATTGCGAAGAGTGCAAAGAACAGATTTCTGTTTGGTACGAATCCGATGGTGACATGGATTCCTACTGGAATGATTGCACTGATCATGTTCAGAACAAACATCTCAAGATTACATTCGTCACTGAAAAGTAAGAATCGCAACAACAACCAAAGAGCCATTAACAAAAAGGAGAAACCAAATCATGAATCACTTGGAGAATCTAGTAAACAGCCAATTGAGAATGGATGAATTGCTGTATCCGTTTCTCTTCCCAGTTGAGGAGAGAAATGTCAGCTATGAATTCCACACAGACCGGCTATTCTCTGAAACTCGTCTCAGGCAAACAGAGCAGTATAAAGCCATAGTGAGATCAGACAACAACAGGCTAATCTCAATCATGCCCAAAACCTACAAACTGATCACGAATGAGGAAGTGATCTTACCAGTTGTGAAGTTCCTTGATAGCTTCGATAACAAGTGGGTAATTGATCCCTCCCATTCATTTGTCGATGAAAAAAGGATGCGATTGCAGATAACATTTCCCGATTTAACTGTCAATGATGGAGATTCGGATGTTGCCCTCAGCCTCTTCCTTCACAATTCATACAATGGGGTTGAGGGAGTCCGCGGATTTTGGGGCGCCGTGAGAGCCATCTGTACCAACGGAATGGTATTCGGCAAGTTGCTTGGTTCATTTTATCATCGACATACCAGAGGCATTGATCTCGAAAAACTGAGAGTTCAACTGGAATCCACATCTTCTAAACTGCCTGTAATAGCCGAGAGGATAAAGATACTGCAAAGCATTGAAACCAACAGTAAGCAGCTTAACGAGATCGAGACACATCTTGGAAAAACTGCTTTCAAATATGTTGAACAAAACTTTACATCAACAGACAGCCAATACGTTCTGCTCAATGTGCTTACTCACTTTGTGAGTCATATGGTACAACAACACTTGCGAGCTAACTACCAGAGAAGAATCTCTCACATCTTCGGGATTTAACAGCCCGTTCCATCAAACACGCAATTCACAAACAAGAAACAAAAACAAAGGAGAACTATGACCACGCTAATCTTTGATTACGACGGCAGTTTAGCTTCGATTGGAAGTGATGAGGTACTGGTTCGGACTTTCGGAATCATGCCGATTAGGATTCAAAAGGGCTTGGACCCTACGAAATCAATTATAAAGAAACTCATTAAACCAGTCAAACGAAAACTCGAACATCCCCTTCTTGAGAATAGCCAGGTAATAGAGGAAGGTTTCGAGTTGTCTGATAAAGCTAAGGAACTGAATCTTAGCTGTATCGCATTCGATACGGCATCTGCTCTGGGCTTCCAAGAAAGGAATCAAATCAAAATAGCCAGACATATTGAATCGCTTGACCAGCGAGGCTGGGGTCAATATGGAGATAACCTCAATATGTTCGTCTACAACATCTGTTCACTTCCGGTAAAGACAATCTTCAATGTCCACTCAGACAGAGATAAAGATGTCGGAGGTGAGGTGATTGAGTATCCAGCTCTAAAGGTTCAGCAAAAAATGAAATTCAGAAATGGTTTGATGTAATCGTTTATACGAAAGTATCACAAGACCCAAAGACAAATGAGGCCTTATTCTGCTGGTTAACCAAACCGGAAGAAGGGAGATATGCGAAGGATCGTTTGGGAATCCTTCCGGCAGTTATCCCTCAGGATTTCAACTACATCTTTGAAAGGTATGAAGAAGCGGGAATCTACTATCCGAACATTCTGGTTATTGGGGAATAGCGGTACAGGCAAGTCTAAAGCACTGGCTACCATTAATGGCTATTCACAAAAGAAATCCAAACTCAAAATAGCATCATAGAAAGGAAAAAGAATGTTAACATTGAATCAATCAAACTCGTTCATGCCCGGTGTCTTTATCCATCAGGCAACCATTATTGGTGCGGAAGATATGAGCGGTAAACCAACATATGCCAATCTTC
This sequence comes from uncultured Ignavibacteriales bacterium, assembly GCA_963723205.1. GTDB lineage: Bacteria > Bacteroidota > Ignavibacteria > Ignavibacteriales > Ignavibacteriaceae > CAVQBP01. The sequence goes on along the minus strand of CAVRQC010000043.1, from coordinate 36 downwards.
CAGAATCAATCAGGGACTTAGCACTTGAAGTTGAAT
>CAVRQC010000042.1:0-78871 GCA_963723205.1 uncultured Ignavibacteriales bacterium | reverse complement strand
TTCATGGCCAAGCAATTCTTTAACAACATAAAGAGAAACACCTTTTGTACTAGATTAGAAGCAAAACTGTGGCGTAATGTATGAAAATGAATTTTATCATTTAGCTCTGCATCTCTAACAGATTGTTTAAAGCTTTTACTTACAAAATCTTCATTAAGTTTAATTCCCTTCGTGCGGATAAAAACAAAATCATTTTTAAATGGAATCGGGATCCTTTTTTTCATAATGATTTGAACAGTTGGATTCATGGGTATTATTCTTTCTTTCTTGCCTTTGGTTAGAAAATCATTTGAATTTTTTACTGTGATTATATTTTGTTCAAAGTCTATCCAGGACCATTTCATATTCAATAATTCAGCGAGTCGTAAACCGGTATGAAAAGCTACCTTATATATATGTTTAAGAAAATCATAAGTTGTTTTTTCCAGGATTCTATCTAGCTCAAAAGAGCCAATAAAAATTGGATAATTCTTAATTACTTTCGGAGCTTTGATTTTATTAAATGGGCTTTCTTTAATATAATTCCAGGCTAAAGCTTTGTTAAAAGCAGCTTTCAAAGTTCTATGATATAATGAGGCCGCACTTTTTGAATATGACATAATAGATGAAATGAATTGATCTATATTTCTTGATGAAATCATATCAAGCGGTAAATTAGGAAGGAATTTTTCCAGCTTATTAAAGGAAGGTATTACAGCTCTTTCATAATAAGCTTTTGAATATGTGTTCTTTATAAACTGCTTGTATTCCTTAATGAATGCTTTTAAAGTTATTGAGGTCTCTCTTTGGGCTTTTCCTGGATTGTGTCCGGATCGAAATGATTAAGGAATTTTTCAGCTTCATTTCTGTCAGCAGTTCCAGTTGAAATAGTGGTTTTCTTACCATTTCTTTTATATAAGACCTGATAAAAAGGGGATTTATCGTTGAATATTAAATATTTGGGTTCCATACTGATCTTCCTTTCTCTCAGTATGGACTTGGTATGGAGTAACTAAATTTCCTTTGAAATTGGAAATTATTCCCAAGAAACCTACTAACTTACAAGCAGAGGGTCCGCGGTTCGAATCCGTGAGCGCCCACAAAAAAGCTTCAAAATTAAACGTTTTGAAGCTTTTTTTATTTTCTTCAAATTAGAAATTATCACAAACTAATCAGAACTAATCAGAATTAATCCGAATTTGGGCACCATTTGGGCACCCGAAATAATTTATAAATCAGTTGAATATTTAACGAAGGATATCTTTGCAGGTTAAAACTGGAACATCTTTTTGTCTATCCTTGAATAGTTGAGCGGAGTTGTTAAATTATTCTTATTAACAACGGAGCGAAACTATAAGTCCAATACAAAAAGTGTTACAGTTTAAGTGGGTCAAAAAGTGTGACTGAGTGGAAGACAGAAAAAAAATAATTGATTAACTGAAAATATTATTTCAATTTATAAATGCCTTGCTTATTATTTCTAATATTAAGCAAGGCATCAATAATTAATTCCGGGAATTTTAGTTGTTTCTAACAGCTAAAATGCTCCCTGTGCTTCACGTATTTCAAATAAAAAACAATCTTTTATTAAGCTATCTATTCCTTCGTCATCTTCGGTTGTATGGTTTCCTCGTTCAAATTCCGACGCAAATTCATTTTTGATAAATTCGCAGAAATCTTCAATAATGTCGAACCATACTTCATTGTTAAATTCTTCGATTGCTTTTAGTCGATTCTCCATATTTTCTGTTCCAAAATATTTGTCCACTATTAATGATTTAAGTTCTCTAGGTTTCATTTTTACTCCTCTTAATTAAAGCTGCTGGACCATTTAAGGACCAGCAGCTTAAGTTTTAAGCAGCAGCTTTTATTTGATAAGACATAACCCAATCAATTACATTTTCAGGCTGGGCTTGAAAGAATTATAAACATATCTTCAAGTTGAAGCCGTTTTACTTTAAGTGTACCGAAATCCATTTTCGATATTTCAGTCTGGCTTTTGGTACCGAATATTTTTTCAATTATTGTGGCTTTGATTTGTTTATCTGCTTTGGATCTTGCATCTCCTAAACCATACTTGTCAAATACTCCTGAAATATTTTCCGTTTCAATCTGCTGTCTCAATCTTCTTTCAAAATATTCTGCATCGTTTCCCGGTGTTAAATTATCGCTGAAGGTTTCTCCTGAAACCTCTCCAACAGGTAAACCTAAAATAAAATTTATTATCGGTTTGAAATTCCTATAAGTTGGAAATTCAAATCTTTTCCCGTTTATTGTATCGCTTCTGTCTTTAAGAACATAACCAACATTTTTCTGAACAGGTCTTTTATTTTTGTCAAGATCCTTTTCCAGCTGCATCCAAACATTTAAATCAGTTTCATAAGGAGTTTCACCCGCAATCTTCATTTTAATACCGCTTTTAACAAACTGTCCCTTATGAATTACCTTTCCGTGGTCGTCTACCTCATCTTCTTCCTTATCATATTCAAAACCGCCCCGGCCGGTGAAAACTATATTCCCCTCAACCTCAACAAACTTATCCGAGAATTCTTCCTGCCAGGCCGGGAGCAAGGCTCCCCAGTCATTTAAGAACATTCTTTCTTTATGGTTCTTTATTTTATAATCTCTAACATATTGATAATAGATTTTTGTCAAGGAATCTATGAATAAGAAGTCAATTTCTTTCTTTGAAAGAAAATCGAAAGCCTGGATTACGTCTGCAAGTCTTTTTGTATCCTTTGCGATTGCTTTAATACCTGCTTTCTTGAAACGATTAATTAAAAACCTGCTCCCTTTTTCATTATCAATAATTAATATAGGTTTTGAAAGCTTCAATTCCTTGTATACTCCGATAATAAAATCGCCAGCCGTTCGGGATTTACCTCCACCCTGGAAACCTCCAAAACTGCCTTTAATAAAATGGTTCTTTGCTACTAAATCAGTTGCGAAATCATTTAGCTTCATTGTTCTCCCTTTCTATATTTTTTAGAAAATAAAAGTGTTTAAGAAAAAAGTTTTTATGAGTTGTAAGAGTTTTACCTTTGTGAATGATGAGATAACAGGGAATATCAAAGCTGTCTTTTCCCGAAGGGATGGATTCCCATAGCTCCCCGATAATTGAAACATCTTCGCCGGTTGAAACTTTCATTCTTCCGGCTAAGACAACATCCTTATTACATCTATATATTTTATCTGTCTTCATGTCTACTCTCTGCCTGGTCCAATATCTCATCGTTTAAATAATTTGCATACCAGCTGAGTATCTTCTGCTCCCAGACTTCACAGTCATCGAGCAGCAGATTTACTACATCATCATCACTAAGGCCTAAGACTTTTTGAACCTCCCCGAGGCCGTAAGCAGATAAATTGCAAACAGCCTCATCAATGTTGAATGTATAATCCATTTATGTCCCCTTAATTGTATGAAGGTAATTCTTCAGTTTGTGAGATATCGAAAACGGTTTTATAAAAGAAATAAACTTCCCCTCCTTCTTCTTCTTCCTGCTTTTTCTGTCCTGAAGGAACCGCAATTAAAAATCCGTGTGAACCTTTTTTAACCTGCCTTTGGAATTTCTGCCATTGCCTGTAACCTGCTACAACAGAAATTGAAATCTCATCGATGTTTTGAAAGTAGATTAAACATTGATTCCTGGGTGTAAGCATGTGACCTTCCGGATTGATTATTCCGAGGCGAGAGGAGAGCTCCTCCCGCTTTTCAGCGGGAAGATCTGCGAGCTGCTTAATGATTTTACTAATTTTTTGTTTTTTGTCGTCTGACATATTAACCTCCCTTATTGTTATGAATGGATAACTTTGAGTAAGATTTTATTTTTTGTGTAAATTATTTTGAAATCTGTCCCTATTTTAAAACCGCATTCTTCAAGCTTCTGATTTTTGATTTTAATCTGCGGGACTTTTTTATAATCCCGCTTTAATGGATGGCTAGATTCATAAACCTTCATTTTTCCCCCTGCAGTTTAGAATGAGGATGAGTGTAATTTGATTTATAAACAGTAAGCTCGTTAGTTCTGCAGAGCTGCCGGAAATTGCTGAAATAGATTTTATCAGTATTTGATTTAATGAACAGGTTTGAGTTAACGAAAACTAAAAATAAACGCTGCCCTCTATGATATACTTCTTTATGATAATATTGATTGCTATCCATGGCATCATAAAGCCAGCCTAAGAAATTTGCGCGTTTATCCCTAGATTTGAAAATAACAACAAAATGCTGCAGCGGATTGAAATAGCCAATAGACCTGAAACCGAAATGAGAAGCGCCGCACCTTAGTGCAATGCTCCCTAAGTATTTATACTGAAATAACAAAAGATTTATCATTGGAACCCCCGTTGTTAGTTTGTGAATTAAAAAATTGATCTGCTTCGCTGAAAGACTTGAAACGATATGAGGTAAGAGTGCCGTTTAGAGCGAAATTATTTACATGGTAAGAAACATTTGAAGAGTAATAAATAACGATTAACCGCCAATATCCTTTGGAATTCCTGGTTTTTTTAATGAGGGTTTGTTTACGCATGTTACCACCCCAACTTTTTGTAATTCGAAAGCCAAAACGTGACGCATGTTTTTGTGTATATTGTATGTATTCCCCTCATGTAGTCTATGAGGTTTGCAGCTTCAAAGTAGAGACCTTTTTTAACTAAGCGCCGGTGTATGGCCATAAGAACTGGTTTGATGTAGCAATAAGACAAGTTGACCTCCTGTAATATCAGGTTAAGATGATCATTGTTCATGTTTTACCTCCTATGAATAGCAAAGGGACAGCATGCCCCCAAAAAACATTTTTTGCCCCTTAAGAATAAAATTCTTTGTTTTAGATTAACTGATAAGAAGGCAAGGCGAAAAAAACTGCCGGAACAATAAGTCAAAACGATGCAAACTAAAGTTGCAGTTTTAAACTAATCTGGATAGTTTTTTTTGTCCTTGCCCTGGTTAAGTAAACATGAACAGAATTGTTAATTGATAAGGAGAAGTAAAGACACCAAACAGCAACTTAAATAGAAGGGGCAAAAAATATTTTGAATTTCTAATAAGAGCGATTAGCTCAACCACTATTGGAATTGCTGAGATAAGAAGAAAAGAAATTATTTTAGTGAAAATATTAGATAAGTTAACCAAGATAAGCAGGAATGCCGATAGGGCATTGCTGCGACACAAAAAAAAGGAACAGTATACATGATTAGATAAAAAAATATTTGCGTGAGTCATTGGAATGTATTTTAGGCAAGCAATTATTTTTTTGATAGGATAATTAAATTTCATTGATTTTTAGGGAAAAAAGGAATTAAACAATAAAATTTCCAATTATATGTTGCTTTAAAATATATTAAGTATTAAATTCTACTAGGTTCCCTTTACCGGAGAGGCCGATTTACTACTTTCTTAGATTTTGAATCCACTCCTGCACATTGACTGCGGTTAGAAAATAGACAATTAATAGTAAAACTGAAGTTATAATACCCTTACTGTAAGAAAAATATTTTTAGATGAACTTTAAAATGGATTCAGAGAAATTTCTTCTGAAAACCAAAGCTTAAATTACCGGGAGTTGTTATGAAATTATTTTTTACTTGTTATTTTATAATAATATTTTTCAATTCATTTTATTTGCAAGCCCAGATTCAAAATGGCGGTTTCGAAGAGTGGTCGTCCGGTGAACCTGCCCATTGGCTAACCAATAATATTGATGAGCCAAATTTAAAGCTAACCCTAGTAACTAAGTCCACAAATACGCATGGAGGCAATTATGCATTAAAAGGAGAAGTTGTTGCCGTAGAGATTGAGGGTGGCCAGGTTGGTACATATTCTCCAATTTTGCAATCAGGTGATAAAACAACAGCAGTGTTTCCATTTTCTGCGAAACCAAAACAAATACGCGGATATTACAATTTTGAGTCTGTCGGGGGTGATAGATTTATTGCAAATGCTTTTTTATTAAACGGAAGCGATGTTATAGCAGTAAGCGGTGTGACGAAAAATTTTTCAACGGGTGAGGGTTACCATGAGTTAATTTTGGATTTATTTTACACTGATTCATTAACTACTCCAACTTCAATCCAAATAATTTTTCAAATAGCTCCACCAGAAGGAGAGGTATATGCTCATGAGGGGAGTGTATTTTATTTAGATGATTTTCCATCTATATCATTAATCAAACCTCCCGATGCAACTACGTCTGCGGTAAATGCTCTTACAAAAAAAAATGAAGTTTCAGAAAATCTTGTTTTTATTTCCGGAGAAAAAGATACTATTAAATGGAAGGGTTTCGGAGCGGAAAAGATCGACATCGAGTATAGTGTGGATAATGGGAAAAAATATGACCCTATTATAACTAAGTATTCAGCTGATTCAAACAGATATTTTTGGAAAGTGCCAGAGAAATTGTTAACCAGAGAGGCAAAGATAAGGATAAAACAATCCACTGACACATCGGGCCAAGCTAAGAGTATTAAATTTACAATCAAGCCCTGGCAGCTTACCAGGATTGATGAAAATAACAAACTCGAACTTTTTGAAATCCCAGCCGATGGCTGGAATTTTGGCAATGAAGAGGATGTAATCTGGCCTCAATCATGGTGGGAACAGTTTGATTACTCAGGAACAGACCCTTATACAAAAATGAATTATCCTAGATTGAATTTGGCATTCCATCCCAATATATTTTCTTCGACCGAGGCTTCCATTTTCCCTGATTGGCCATTATTTGTTGATGTATTTGGGATTAATAATTGTTACTACATTAAAGATTCGAGCGAGATTATCTACAGAGAGGAAGCTACAACACATTGGAGAGGTATCCGTGATAAACATGATGGATCATGTTACGGATTTGCATTAACTAGTCTGTTATATTTTTATCATAAGGCTGGTCTGCTTCAGAAATTTCCTTTTCTCACAGCGGGGAATGATTTGAACAATATATCATTAAGTGATAATTCCCAATATTGTATTAACTATTTTCAGGTCGTACAGTTTGGTCGTAAAGCCAGGTCATATAGACTAGTACATTGGGAAGATTCGCCTAGGAATTTGCTGCAAGATCTTAAAGATATGTTTCGAAAAGAAAACGGAGATGGAAGAACACTTTCGTTCATTAACAATTATGGTTCAGGTTCCCACTCCGTAACACCTTATAAACTGAAAAGGAATTCTCTTAATTCAGGCTTTGATTTAATGGTTTATGACAGTAATCATCCAAATGACAATAGCAAATACATATTGATTGATTCACTAACTGATAGATGGACAGATTTTACTGGGTTAGGTTACGGTAGTGGAGGCACCGGTTGTTTCCTAAGGCTTGAAAGTTCCGAATTTCTTTTGCAGCAGACAATACCTAATAGTCCAAGTCAAAATGCTTTACTTAAATCAGCTCAGGGCTCATCAAATATGACAATATATAATACTACAAATGCGGACATTATTATATCCTCAAGTAGTGGAAATCAAATTGGTTTTAAAGACAGTGTTTCATTCGGTAATATTCCCGGCGGCGTACCAATCATTCCAATGAACGGCGGTTATCATCCGCCAATAGGTTATGATCTGCCGAATGATACATATTCAATCAGATTGGAGAATTTCACTGATTCTTCGGCTTATGTATTTTTCTTAGCTGATTCTACAATTTATAATTATAGCCGGTTTGATATTGACCAAAATAATACCGACCAGCTAAAATTTTCCGAAAATGGTTTAGAAATTGTTAACACAGATCAAGTTGAGAAGAGTATTCAATTTGAAACCATTATTTTAAAAGATAGTACCGGCGAGAAAGTATTTATAGCACAGAATGCCGGGCTTTCGGCAGGAGGCTCAATACAAATTCAAGAAAGAGATCGCCGAAATTTATTATTGCGCAACACTGGCAATAGCTCACACTATGATTTATATGCAAGAACTGCATCGGCTGAAGGAGAAGCAATTTCCTTTTATCCGGCTATTCCATTGACTCAAAATACTACTCATAAAATAGTACCGGTTTGGGAGAATCTTGAGGATACTTCTCTCAAGATTTTAATAGATTTAGGCAGTGATGGAATAATAGATGATTCGATGTACATAGACAATGAAGTTTTAGAAGTTAACAAAAGTCATTCTTCAGTGATACCAGAAGCATATAATTTATATCAAAACTATCCCAATCCATTCAATCCAAACACAACAATTAAATATTCAATTCCAAAACATTCCTATATAACATTAAAAGTTTTTGATATTCTTGGAAAGGAAGTTGAAACTCTAATCAACGAAGAAAAACCTGCAGGAAATTACGAAGTAGAATTCATCGCAGCTAATTTACCCAGCGGAGTATACTTCTACAGAATCCAGGCCGGTTCATTTAACCAGGTTAGGAAAATGCTGCTGATAAAATAGTGAAACAGTTTATTTGTTTGCAAATTAAAAACCCCTAATCAGCTAACGGGTTTGTTTGCTGATAAGGGGTTAATTTTATAGACTAGATTTATAATATATTATGATAAGTTCTCAAAATAAAAAGGAATCCTGCATTCTAAAAAACCGGAACAAGTGTTTGCAGAATTGCCTGTAAAGTCTAAAGAATTTATGTCCAAATAAAAAGCATCAGTATCCCGGTCGTAAACAAGAATCCTACTTATTGATCCACTCTGAAGAGAAACAAATTGTTTGTTGGCAGGAGGAACATTACTTCCTTCAGCAAATATCTTTACACTATACAAACCGGTATCTACATTTTCCGGAGAAAACCAGGAACTATCGGCAATTAAATTAGAAGTTATGGAATTAAGGATTAACGGGTCTGTATTCTGCTGGGAAAAATTAAAAATATGATGAAGATACAATCCGGACATATCAACAGTAGCTAAGAAATTATTCTCAAACGAGACCCATTTTGAATCAGAATAAAACTGAACAAAGGGAAGTGAACCCGACCAATTAACTTCGTATAATCCGGGATTCCCTGCATCATAATCCGAAGGCTGCCGAAAATAAAAAAGAAAATCATTCGCTGATTGTTTTAATGTAACCTTTCCGAGGCAGTGAATAGACTGGTCTTTCCGGAGATGAAGTTTGCCATCATGAACACCACCAAAAACAATAAACATATCACCTTCAATGCCATTTTCAAGGGCTTCGACCAGGGAGGTGAAATCGCAATTGTCGTAACCAACTGTATACACAGAGGAAGGCTTATTTAATTTCTTTATTACATCCTGACGTAATCTTCGTATCATGATAAAATTCCTAGAAATTATTTCAAAAAATTTTAGACTAATTTGATTCTAATAAATTCATTGGCACCCGCAGCTGCATCCATTGCGTAACCATTTACCTCGCCGGCTGAGAAAGTAATCGCCTTACCGTTCGCATCTGACTGGACTTTTGCACCCTGGTTAATCGCTGCACCGGAATAGGTTAAAGCTATACCATTTGTCATAACCGGAGCTTGATTGCCGATGTTTGTATTTGCATTTAAAACACCTAAAGCTTTAGCGCCGTTCCCGCAGACATTCCCATCAAAACCAATGAATAGATTTTTTTTAGCGGATAGATCGGCCGCTGCTGTGATTGAAGTAATTAAAATCGGCTGTTCTGTTTTCATTTGTAAGCCCTTCCAATTTAATATAAAAAATTATGATTTAATTTTTTTGGAATCTTTATTCTTTGAACTCCGGGTAGATGCAGTAGAGGAATTACCGGGTTGAGTTTCCTTCTTGTATATAGGTTTTAAGAAATTGGATAATTCTTTCAAATCATTCTGGGACAAAACTGAATCAGATATCTTAGTCCCTTCCGGATAATTCTTACCTTTTACCATTAAAGAAGTGTTAACAATTAAGTAGTCCATTTTTGCTCCAATTAATTAAACATGAGAGGGAAGAAAGCTGCAGGTAAGTTCCTGCAGCTGAAATTAAGCTTTTATGAATTCACAGCGTTAATTAAATAACCGGCATCAGCCCCTACTATTTTAGGAATGAAGATATCGGTATTACGAATTACTAAGAGCTTTCCCTGTTCATCATATGAATCCATAACAGGCATATTCTTTTTCTTTAGTGTATAAGCGAATGATGGTTCATAATAACTCCTGCTGACATCACTAAGCCGGGGAGGAACATATGCAAGAATTACATTATCGGACCATATGTCAGGCTGATTACCTGCATCATCCACATAGACCGCATCCCCTACAAATAATTGTTCAAAGTTTAGCAGAGCTTTTAATAAGTCCACTGTTATCACTGCATGCTGGGTATATTTTATTCTATCCAGTACAGCCGGATGCTCTTTGAGTGAAGCAAAAGCACTTGCACCGATAATACAAACATTTGGACGAACCGCTATTTTTCGCCTGACTGATTCAATGGCATTATTGAAAATGAAAAACGGATTAGATGCAGGATTATCAAATTTATCGGAACTGCTGAGGGTAATTTTATTTCCCGCAGGATACGAATTAAGATCCTGAACCAAATCCGCAGCTAATTTTTCCAGACGAAGTGCAATGCCGTGAGCCACTACTGAAGTAGCATTTATTTTAGCCGGAAAAATATCTTCTTCGCTTTCCCTATAGTCCAGGGGATATTCAAGATCATGTTCTGTTAAAACATATTCGATTTCTGTTCTGTCTTCCGGATTTATCCTGTTTGATTTTGCCCGGATAGCTCTTTCAGTCTTATATACTTTAAAAGACTCTTTTGTGAATTCGGGTATTTTCCCCACTTCCTTGCTGACTGTTACAACCGGAAACAGAACTGTGGCGATAAGAGCAGCATTATGATAACCCCGTGCAAGGTTAGTAAGGACAGGATCGACAACTCGTTTTTTGGCAAGAGTACTCATCTTATATCTCCGTAAATTTTATTCGACAATTAATTCTTTTGCTTAGTAATTTTAACTTTCAAAGCTCCATGGTTCACAAACATGCTGGGAGTTTTAACAATCTTAGGCGAAGATTTTATTTTGGCCTGTTTGGAAGCCGAAGACCTGGAACCTGAAGATTTTCCGCTGAAAGATCTGGCCATTGGACAGCCTAAACTTTTGTTGATATTTTTTTAACTGCATTCACGTAGCTTATATTTTCAGACTTTGCCAGAGCAAGTGCCTTCTTATGAATCGTCAGAGACTCCGTATCAACTTCAGCTCCTTCGAATTCATCCGCAACAGATTCATCAGAAGCTTCTTTTTCAGCAAAGTCTTCATAATAAATTATCTTCGGAATTGAATTGATAAATCCGGTAAGCATCTCCTTTACAGTCTCGTTAAATTCATTCCGGGAAAATTCAGAAGAGGAAAAATTCTGAGTCTGCAGAAAATCAATAAGCTTAAGAACTTTTGTTTTCATTGCGGGGGTAACAGAACCGTAAGCAAGCTTTTCATTAAGCATAAGTTCAAACTCGTTTGTCTGAATAGAAAAGCGGAGCTCGTTAATTCTGTTGTAGACTTTATCCAGTTCTTCCCTGGATAAATTATTTTCAGAAAAATTATGGACTAAATTCGACAGCTCCTCAACTTTGGCATTGAGCGAATTAAACTGAACGGATAAATCATTAGTAGCATCAGGCTTAGTACCGGGAGTTGGATTTGAGGCGTTATGGGAATTACCGGTTTCGGCCTGTAAATTGTTCTTATCATCGGTATCGTGTTGAGGAGCTGAACTGAGGTGATGGGGCACTGAATCATTATCCTGGATTAAAGCAATATCATCAAATTCGAAATTCGAATATTCAAGTTCTTCAGAGAACTCTACATCTTTGAGTCCTTTTACTGCAGGTGCTGCAGCACCGAGAAAACCTACATGATTTAATTTAAAATCCGGAGTAATGGAAATGCTTCTTTTTTTGAATGCACCCGATTTAACGAGTTCTTCAAATTCTTTATTTACCTGTTTAGGGAAAGCAATAAGCTTTATCACCGACTCTCTGAAGCTTTTCTATCCAGCCGTAAGCAGGAGCATTTGTTTTGGGATGTCCGATAACAATAGGGGCTTCATGTTCTTCGGGATTGTAATTACTTACAATTTTGTCCAAATCTTCATTTGTATATTCGTTCGTAATCCCTTTATCTGAAGTGTGCTTACCGGTTTTGAATATTTCGAATGCTTTCATCTGCTGTCCCTTGGATTTAGTAAAATGTTTTTGTTTTTGCAAATTTTAATATATTTTTTGAAAGATACAAGAAGATTTGTTAATTTTATGTAATAAATGTTAAGAATATGTGAAAGATATTTCATAAAAACCTTCAAAAATGAGCGAAATTACAAACAGAGATAAACTATTCTTACTTGAACTGCTGAGTGATGCGAAGCTTAATCCGGAAAAAGCAGCCTTAAAGGTAGGCTATGCTAAAAATGTTGCACGGACAAAAGCGTATCTCTGGGTAAGCAATAGTAAGCAAAATCCAAAACCGTATGTAAAGGAGATGTATGATAAACTTTTAAGCAAAAGAATAGAAAAGCTTGAAGTCACTGTTGAAAGAATTGAGAAAGAACTGATAAAAATTGCATTCACCAACCTTCCGGATATACTAAAAAAAATGGATTACCAGATTAGTCTGGATAAGCTTAAGAACCTGGATGAAAACGAGTGTGCGGCAATAAGTGAAATCTCTGAAACAAACAATGACGGTTTTGAAAGGAAGAGAATAAAGGTACACTCTAAACTTAAGGCGCTTGAGCTTTTAGGAAAGAGGTTTAAGATGTGGACAGATGAATCGGAACCGATAGAATATATAATCCGGATTCTGAACAATGGAAATCCAGCCGACTTTTAAACAGGTTATCAGGAATTATGACTGTCAATTACATGAGAACCAGACAAAAATTTTCAGATCGAAAGCAAGGTTTAAAATTGTTGCAAAGGGAAGACGGTTTGGCTTCACGCGAGGTCTTGCAAAATACTGCATCAAGAAAATTATTGAGAATGCTGCAGTCGACAACAACAACAATGAATACCGGATTTTATGGGTCGATACAATCTACAGCAACATCGAAAGATACTTTGAAAGATACTTCAGGCCTGAACTTTTCATTTTCAAACGGAATGTCTGGAGATATAACAGAAACAGCAATGAGTTTAACTTGAATAACTGCTCAATCGATTTCAGGAGTGCGGATAAGCCTGAAAACATGGAAGGTTTCGGATACCACCTGGTAATAATCAATGAAGCCGGAATTGTTTTAAAGAAAAAGAATCTCTGGCAGGAATCTATCCTCCCTATGATAATGGACCATGAAGCGGATGTGATTATCGGCGGTACACCGAAAGGGAAGAAGGTAAAGTCAAATGAGAAGCATCTCTTCTATGAACTTTTCCAGAGAGGGATTGAAGAAAGTCAAATCTCAAAAATTAAAAGTCAAAACGGAGAAGTTGTAAAACCAAAATACGAATCATTCAACTTCAGCACTTATGACAACCCGTTCATTAATCCGGAGGAGATAAAAGAGCTTGAGAAAGAAATTCCCCCTCACCTAAGAGACCAGGAGATACATGGACTGTTCATTGATTCAGCTACAAGCAGAATACTGAAAAGAGAATGGTTCGGATTTTTCCAACTGCACGAGCTGGCGGAGAAAAAGAGAGTAAGGAAAATCCAGATATGGGATACTGCTTTTAAAGAGAGCCAGGAAAATGATTTCAGTGTGTGCGAAACCTGGATTGAAATGATAGATGGCTATTACCTGATAAATCTATTTAGAGACCGGTTGGAATTTCCTGATTTAAAGAAAAAAGCAATAGAACTTTATACTGCTGAAAAACCTGACCAGGTATGGATCGAAGATAAGGCAAGCGGAATCTCTTTAATCCAGGAACTTAAAAGAAATACCTCCATACCTCTGAAAGAGATAAAAGCTGTAAAAGATAAAATTGAGTATGTCAATGCATCGGCGCCGGTGATTGAAGGGGGAAGAGTGAAGCTGCCGTTTGAAGCCGGATGGGTGCCAGCTTTCCTAGATGAGTGTGAAGATTTTCCGAACGGTGAATTCGACGACCAGGTGGATGCGATGTGCAAGTTTATTAACGAGGTGAAAGGGAAGGGGGGAATTGTTGATGCGAAGATTAACCTGGCAGGGAATAGGAGGAAGAAGTCGGGTAAGTACAAGGGATATCGTTAGTCTTGAAGATGGGAAGTTGGGAAGATGGAAAATGGAAGAGCAGAGGTCAGAGTCAGAAGTCAGAGGTCAAAAGTCAAAATTCAAAAGGGACTATATATGAGTAAAGTTCTAGTTCTTTTATCAGCATTAATTTTATCTTCATTCTTTTAAGCTGCAGCGGTATTCAGGATATTAAAAAACTACAGAATGAAAACATGGTTTTAAGATATCAGCTGGATTCTTTGAACAATAATTATAAAAACTTATTTGAAAAGTATATCGATGTTAAGGATAAGCCTCCGGATACGATTAATATTTTAGTACCCACTGATTCTATAAACTGGATTGATTCAGTAAAATATCATGTTAAAGATTCAGTCAATTTAATTTTTCATGATACTTTAACAACTCATATTAAAGATTCACTGGTCTACAATTTTAAAGGATGACTCTCCTTTATAATTACAAAGATTCTTTAGTAGTCTACCTACGATGAAAGAACATTTCCGGAAGAGAATATTGAGAAATATCTGAACCTCTTTTTTCAGACTGATAACGTAGATGACACTGCAGGATTGAAATTTAATTTTTCTGTTTATGACGGCCAGCGGAGGAGTTATCTGCTGGATTCAAATTATAGAGTTCCGGATTCTTTAATTGGCTGGCAATTAGAATGGTACAATAACAATTCAAAAGATAAAAATGAAATAAAAATCTTATCTGCCTGGTGGAAAGAAACCGGGTTAGCAGAGCCTATTCCAATTTCACAAATTAAATGATAATAACCTATATCACTTCTTATAATTTTAATAAGGGATATATAATTGCAGACTTAGGGAAATATATTTGATAGTCGATTCAATCCGGCTTTACTTATCCAACAAGAAATAGATCGGATGGTGGCTTTCCTCTGATGATGTCAGCATAGGGAATGAGAAATACTGTTAGACGGCGAATCCTGACGGCAACGGATTTTATTACAGCTACATTCCAAAAAATAAAAATATAAGGTACATAAATATTTCAACCGAGTCTGGAATTGATTGGAAGATATTTGAATTAAAAGTCTACGGCAGAATGAATTAAGAGAGAACTTATGGTAAAAAGGAATAAAAAGTTAAGGTTGTTTTCAGAATTTGCGAGCCGTGAACAGATTGAAATACTGAACCGGTTAATGACAGTTCTGCCTGACCCGGATGAAATACTGGCTCAGAACGGATATGATTATAAAATCTACAGAGATCTCCTGACAGATCCACATCTGACTGCAACAATCCAGCAGAGAAAGATGCAGATACAGCAGATGAAGTGGGAAATAGATTACAGCGGTGATGAAAGGATAAAAGAGAAAGCACAGGAAATTATTGATGAGCTTCCTATTCCTCATATCATCAGCGATATAATGGATTGTGTTTTTTTCGGAATGACGGTGCAGGAAGTCTACTGGGGACAGGATGACGATGGGCAGGTTGTTCCTATGGACCTGGTTGCAAAGCCGCAGGAGTGGTTCATATTTACTATTGATAATAAATTAAGACTAAGAAAGAATATCGATGGGATGTATCTCTTTGCTGAGGGTAGAGAGCTACCGGAGTTAAAATTTATTATCCACCGGTTCAATCCTACTTATACAAATCCGTATGGCGAAAAAATCCTGTCAAGATGCTACTGGCCGATTACATTCAAAAGAGCTGCTACCGAATGCTGGCAGCTGATGGTAGAAAGATACGGAATGCCTTATCTGATTGGGTATCATCCGGCTTCCTGGGATCAAACTCAGATAGATGAATTTCTCGACCAGCTTACCGATATGACAAAGGAAAATATAGCTGCCTTCTCTGAAGCTTTGAAAGATATGATAGAGCTGAAGGAATCTCCGCAGTATGATGTAGGGCAGCTTTATGAAAACCTGGTTAGACACCATAATAAAGAAGTCGCCAAGGCCGTTTTGACTGTAACCCTCACAACGGATATCTCGAATACCGGTTCCTACAAAGCAAGCGAGATACATAAAGAAATGCTTGAATATATAGGTCTGGCCGACAAGAGAATGGTAGAAGCCGGAATTGACAGGCTGCTGCAGTACTGGACATTCATTAACTACGGCCATATCGATGCTCCCAAAATAAATCTCAAGAAAAAAGAGACAATAGTTGAGGAATCCGGGGAAAGGGATGAGAAGCTTGTGAAGATGGGAATCAGGTTTACAAAGAACTACTACAAGAAGAGATACAATCTTGAAGATGATGATTTTGAGATGAATGAAGATAATAATACCGATCCGAAGAAAACAATAAGTCAGACGGAGAAATGAAATGGAGAATGCTGTGGATAATGTAATTCAGATTATTACTGCAGTTGTACAATTATTTATGATTCCTGTAGGAGCATACATTGCAGTTATGGTGACACGTGCGCACAGAAAAACTGCACTGACTGAATTTAAAATTATTGCCTTGGTACATGCAATACAGAACGATATCGCTAAAAACGGATTTACTGAAAGCTATGAGAAAAAGCTGAATGAGCTGCTGAGTGAATATGAGTTTGTGAATAAGAAGTAGTTAGTATTGAGTCTTGAGTATTGAGATTGAAAGAATGGAGTTTCCGCCGGCGGCGGGATAATAATCAATAACTAATACAGGAGCCCTATGAATGATTTGAAAAACACTCTCACGAATATAATTGCAATTATTGTCGGCATCGGCACTGTTATACAGACCGCTCTGGGAAATGTTCCGGAAGGTTCCAAGTGGTACGTGTGGGTCGGTGCAGTAGCAATTACAGTTATATCGTACCTCACCGGGAAAGGGCCAAATGGAAAGAAACTTACTCTATAATTTTATTCTCTTTCCATTAGTCATGTGCTGCAGCCAGATATTAGCCGGGTGCAGCACTCCGGCTTTAATTATTCATAGAACTATTGTTAAACCGGCGGAGATAAAAGACACTATAAAAGCAGAGAAGGAAATCAGGTTAATTAAGACTGATGAACTGACCAGATTTGAAGAATATTACCAGGGAGTGAAGCTGAAGGAAAATGGCAAAGACACTTCTGCAGTAATAAAATTTTTCCCGGATAAAAATGAATTCACTTATAATATTATTCCGGATACAATAATTAAATGGGATACTATTAAGATTGATGCTGATCCGATAATTGTCAGAGGCGAGGAGGATTGGGAGAAGGGGATATGGATTGCTGGAACGCTGCTGATTAACCTGGTTGTGTATTTTGTGGGGAGAAAATTAAAGAGGAGAAGGCTGGATGGCCCCCTTAATTTTAGCTAAGTGCCTGTCCACCCAACCTCCAAAGCACACTCGATTATTTAAAAATTTGAAGTTGCTAAAATTATTGATCAGCATCTTGTATGAAAATTAGCAACGCTGGTTTCATAATTATTTAACGATTTTTGAATGTTTTAATAAAGTTTACAGGATGGAGCACAGGAAGGACTTTTTTTTCAATACTAATCTATGAAAAAACCTGATTTAAAAGAAATAATAAATGTACTCAAAAGAAAAATTACAAAATCTTCGAAAACGGAATCCCTTACAATCTCAATATCGGCGGCATAAGGACCAACGATATGAATCCGAATAAATTCAATGATTGGATTTACTGCTTCTATAAAGATGAATCCGGAGAGCAGAAATTTCAATGCTGGCCGGCTACGACAGATCCAGGACTTTATTACCTGCGATATCCATTATATAAAAAAGGAACTGCTATTCTTGCATCTGGGCAATATCTTGGCTGCTGGAGGTTAGGAATGCATAAAGGAAAGTATAAAGCTTTGATCCAAACTGGTAATGTGAAAGTTTATAGAGATGCCAACAGAGATGATAAATATGATTATTTGGAATCATCAGCTGAATGGGGATTGTTTGGGATAAATATTCATAGAGCAAGTAAGTGGGGGATAGTGAATTATATAAATAAGTTTTCGGCGGGGTGCCAGGTGTTTAAGGACCCGGAAGATTTTGGGGATTTGGTGGGCGTGTGTGAGAAAGCGTTGGGGTATTTTGGGAATAGATTTAGTTATGCTTTGATTGAGGAGAAGAATTTCTTGCCGATATATAACAAGACTATTCAGTTTTAAGCTTTTAAAGATTTTTATTGCCTTTCTGAAATAATCAATTTACATTAGATCTGATCGTATATAGAGGTATGGGGAAAATTAGGGCAATTTCTCTTCATCCCGGCCATTCTATTTATCCTCATTGGATTTTATAAGTAAAAATTAGATTAAGATTTGCATCATAGTTTGTGTTTGTGGGAGTGATGTGGCGAAGCTGTGTTAAATAATTTTTATTAACATATATAATAAAACTTCATGCCGGGATCTGCGAGGGGGAAATTTGGTAACAGACATTCGTACCATAACGGCGGTTGTTGAGCAGTCGCAAATAAAAAAACATTCAAAACAAATGGTGCCCAGATGCAGCCAGCTAAAATATTTCAATTCTTTATGTTCAGTTTAGTCTTCATTACGCTAACAATCAAAGCTCAGAATAACCTTCAAGGATTTAATAATATGAACAAAGAGATTGTCCAAGACTTTATTAGTGCAATCAATAACCACAATGTTGACAAGATCTGCTCACTTATGACTGACGATCATAAATTTATTGACTCTCAAGGCAATCAAGCTGTCGGGAAAGAAAAAATGAGAGACGGCTGGATTGGGTACTTTCAATTGTTTCCTGATTATAAAATCGAAATTACAAATACTTTTCTTGATGGAGACACAGTTGCAGCATTTGGCTTTGCAAGTGGTACATTTCAAGCTCAGAGTGACAAAAAGGAAAACTATTGGCGTTTACCAGCAGCGTGGAAAACAGTCATCAAGAATGGGAAAATCGAGTTGTGGCAAGTTTATGCTGACTCTAAAATTCCTTATGACATTATCAATAGAAACAAAAAGTAATAACCGCCTAACCAGTGGCTCAAGGGCGACAGCGATTTCGCATTCGGCATTTTCAAGTTTTAGTGTTAGTCGTTCCGTTTAAATTTCTTGTTCAAGTTAGTTGTTTAATTAATAAACTTGCAAACCGTACTTAGGAGAAAGTTAAGCCCAGTTTGCTTAATCTTCGGAAGTAGTAATAAAAATAAGTTCCTTGTTCCCACCTTCGGTGGATAAACTGAGCTGCGGCTTAAATGCACGTTAGGTCAAATAATCAGAAATTTAGAGGGATGATGAAATGAAATTCTTTTTTATTGTTTTGTTAGTATTCATGCCAGTATATTTAATATCGGCACAGGAGGAAGATACTACATATAAATATTGGATGACATTGGGAGTTGGAGCCATAAATACTACCTTAAATTTTAACTATAGCTTTTCAATAGCAGATAATTTTTATAAAGTAAATTATTTAAAGAGAGGTGGACTATTTACTAGGACAGGAAGGGACGGCTATCTTTATAATTCATTTGATATATCTATCGGAAAAAGATTACAAAGTAAATGGTTTCAAGGATCTTTATTTACAGGACCCTCATATATACTCGGAGAAAAAAAAATAACTCCGGGTAATAATGAGAAATTTAATACAATTGGTTTAGAAACAGATTTACAATTGTTATTTAGACTTGCAAACGAAGTAGGGATTGGGATAGGTCTATATGGAAATCTAAACTTTGAAAAAAATTATTCAGGCATAAATATAAACCTAACTTTAGGGAATGGTAAATAATTAAGAACTATAAAACCATATTAAGTAGATTTACGATTTAAATAACTATAAAAAATAAAATATCCCCTAACAAAACATTTTAAGCCGTCATGTAAAAGTTAATATGTGAGTTAAAATTATTTTATTGTTTTTTATTTTCCTAAAAATAAAACCTTACTCTTATAATTGATAAACTTTATAAAATAAAAATACCGGTGCGGGAAAACTGCACGCCGGGATCTGTGTGGGGGATGCTTGGTAACAGGCATTTCTACCACGACTACAACAAACTAAAATAGAGGTATTACCATGTTTAAGTGTATACTTCTTTTCATTTTTGTAGTTAATTTGTTTTGTCAAGAAAACTCCGATATTAAGTTGATCGGTCACTGGGGTGAAAGCAATGGTGATTGTAATGTTGTTGAAGTAAAAGGAGACACAGTATACTTTGTTGAAGGAAGAGGTTTCAAAATTGTAGATTATTCGGATAAAGAAAATCCCATTTTAATGAGTCAATGTAACTTACCAAATAACAAGATTACATCAATCAAAATTGAAAACAGTTATGCTTTTTTATTATCCGCATCATATTTGATGATTATCGACATAAGTGACATATCTAAACCTTTTTTTGTTAAAAAATATGAGATCACTGCCGGAAACAATATAGTTGCAAAGGACAATCTACTATACATTGTATATGGGACTTGTTACGAAAACAATTGCAATGGGGGTTGTTTAATCTTGGATGTTTCTGACATTAATTCAATTTTTGAACGTTATAATTACATAACTAATTATTCAATATTTGATATAGTAATAAAGGATACAACTGCGTATTTATCAGTACAAGATTCAATAATAGTATTAAATATAGCAAATCCTGATTTGCCAATAAAAGTTGCACAATTCACAACCGAAGCGTCTTCGTCAAGCCTTTGCATTGAGAATAATATTCTTTATGCGATTTATCCATATACAGGAATGTCCGTCTTTAATATTGATGACCCATACCAATTAAACCTTATTGGAAATCTGGATTTATCCGGTGCTAAAGCTAAATTATATAATAATTATTTATTTATAGATCAAAAAATCGATTCTGGTCCGGACGATTTGAATATAGTAATTGTTGATGTGACTTCTCCCAATGCACCCGTTAAAATATCAGAAATAAACATGGGAGATATTGGATTTGCTAAAAGCTTGGATTACTCAAATAATTATCTTTATGTATCTCACGGCTCTTCGGGATTATATATTGTTGATGTTTCTGATATAAGCCATCCTATTGAAATAACAAGATATAAAACTGGCTATAAATATGATGTTGCCATCTATAATAACTATGCTTATTTAGTTAGCGGATACGAAGGCATTCAAATTTTAGATATTATAGACAAGACGAACCCTCATCTGATTGGAAATATTGATTTAAAAGAAAATCCCGCCGATAGAACAAAAAAAGTTGCCATCGAGGATAATACTCTCTATGTAATGATTGATAGAGCTAGTGGTGATTTTGATAATTCCATTTATATAATTGATATCTCTACCCCTTCTAATCCAAAAATATTAGGGAATTTTAATACAAATCTGATGACTGATCTTGAGGTAAAAAATAAAATTATATATTTAACAGGCATTTACGATTTTAGTATTGTGGATGCAACAGATCCAGAAAATACGGTTTTTCTAAATACATTTTCTAAGGGAAGCGGAGCAGGAAAAGATTTAAAAATATCAAGTAATTATGCTTTTGTTGGGGAGTGGTCGGAAGGATTAAGAATTATTGATATTAGCGATCCAAGGGATTTATATGAAGTAGCTAATTATAATGATTATTGTGTAGGTGACATTTATATTACAGAAAAACTAGCTTATATAATTACACAATCAAACCTGGAACCAGAATATAGTTTTCGTATTTTGGACATTTCTAACGTTACGTCTATAAAAGAATTAGGTGTTTTAAATCTAAGTAGCTATACAAAATGTATTGACTATAAAAATGAAAAGATTGTTTTAGGTGATGGTTTGAAAATTATTGACATTTCAGAACCTGAAAATCCTAGAGTAATTGATTCCTCTGAGATATGTAGCGATTTGAATAAAATTATTTTAAAAGATAAATATATTTATGCTGCTGATGGTATTGATGGTTTATATATCTTCCAATATGATGGTCTTGTCACTTCAAAAGACAACGACAACCTTAATAACCATTTTTTCAAATTATACCAAAACTATCCTAATCCATTCAATCCTCGTACAACTATAAGTTATACATTGCCTGAAAACGGATTAGTACAATTAAGCATTTTTAATGTGCTTGGGCAACAAGTTTCTAATTTAATTAACAAAGAGCAATCTAAAGGTAATTACAAGATTGAATTAGATGCATCATCTTTTGCAAGTGGAATTTATTTCTATAGGTTACAAACTGAAACTCAATCAGAAACCAAGAAATTTATTTTAATGAAATAATATCAAAAATCAATAGTGTTGTTGTATAACGAAGCAATTCAAGTTGACGGCATTTTACACATTCGGCTTTTAGAGGTTTTTGAAGTAGATGATCCCAGCCAAAGGCTGGCAGGCAGCTTAAAGTATCTTGTTCAACGTAGTCAAATTAATTAATAGTCTTGCAAACTGTGCTTATCGTAAACGGAAAGTTAAACACAGTTTGCATAATCTTCGGCAGTAGTAATGAATAAAAGTTTCTGGTTCCAACCTTCGGTTGATAAACTGGGCTGCAACTTAATTGCGGTTCGTTATGTGCATAAGTAAATTTAAAGAGGTTCTTATGAATACAAATAAAAATTCAATATCTGCAGTTTTTTATTAAAGAAAAGTTTCTTTTGCAACTGTATTTATTTATCTTCTTATCGAAGAATCAAAAAAAATACAATATATTAACAATCAATCTAACCTGCATTTTAATTATAAATAACAGATCTCAGAATTTATTTAGAAGACTAAATTGATAAAAAATAATTTTTTACCAAAAAGCAAATTCTGGAAATATATACCATTTAGAAGATATCTAATATTTGTATCGGCGATATTCTTCTTATTTTCAGGAATTGGATTTATCATCGATCTGCTTTCAGAAGGTTCATATTCAGAACTGCTGCTTTTTATAAATGTATTTTATTCGGGAATTGTTGCAGTATTCTATGTTTATAGTTTTACAAGAAATCTTAAATTTCTTCCTTTTACTATTATTTTTCAGATTGTAGTTGGAATTAACATTTGGAAAGAGACTAACCAATTACTGCTTACCGAATTTCCTCAAAGAGCATCTTTTGATGCCATTGGAATTTTAGTAACAATGGTTCTGGGATATATACTGCTTGTTATATTTATAAATAAGGAGGGAATAAAAAATTTACGGCTTCAGGCTGAAATGAACCTTGCGCAGGAGCTTCATTCGAACCTTGTTCCGAAAATTGAAATTGTTAATAACCGTTTTGAAATATTTGGAATATCTAATCCTACTGATGAAGTCGGCGGCGATTTAATTGACTTTTTCGAAAATGAAACGAGCACATACTTGTTATATTGCAGATGTATCAGGTCATGGAGTTGCGGCAGGTTCGATGATGGGGATGTTTAAGAGCACGATTCGAGTTTTATTAAACAAAGATGAACCGCTTTGTTCAATTTTAACTGAAACCAGCAAGACAATTTACAATTTAAAAAAGAAAAACATGTTTCTTACGTGTGCATTTTTAAAATTTAATTCAAATTATACTGTGGAATATTCAACAGCAGGTCATCTTCCGATTTTAAAACTTGCAAATGATTCAAACAATTTTGATGAATTGATAATAAAGCAACTTCCAATTGCGGCGACAAAAGATTTTAATTATACAACAAACAGCACAGTATGCAACAAGAATGATTTATTCATATTACTGACTGATGGAATTACAGAGACGTCAAATAAAAAAAATGAATTCTTTGGAATGGAAAAAGTAAAACAGACTATTCTTAATAACAGACATGATGAATTGTCCCATATTTATGAAAAAATAAATAATAAGTTAGCTTCATACGGTAAACAAAAAGATGATCAGTCAATTTTATTAATCAGATGTTTATAATTATCATAAGTATTATTTTTTAACTAAAGTTATAAATTGAGTTTTGTCATATTGACGAAGAGAATATCTAAAATATTGTATATACTAGTGTTAAACGCACATAACGTTATAAGGGATTCATGCCGAAGCGAGCCGAGGCATAATCCTTTGTTGGACTAAAACTGCACGCCGGGATCTGTTTGGGGGATGCCTGGTAACAGGCATTCCTACCACGACGGTGCTAGGTAGTATTAAATTAGTGATATTGTTTATGCAATTGATAATTTAAAAGATTAATATGGACAATAAAGAAAAAGAAAATTTCAACAATGAAAAAATTCCATCATTGAATAAAACTAAGTTGAATGTAATGGAATATGCAACTATTACATTAGCAGTCGGAACTATTGCAACATTCTTTCTTCTATATTGTTTGACCAATAAACAAATTAATCTATCGCGTAATTCTGCGAGGATTACATTGAGAGCATACATACAAGTAACAGATATAATTGCTACTCAGATGGAAATAGGGAAAAAATTAGAATTAACTATTTACTATAAAAATACTGGGCAGACCCCTGCTTACAATATTCGATATAAAGCTCTTGTTAAAGCTTGGGGGCAGGGGAAAAATAAAGCCGTTACAGATTCGGATTGGGAAGAACTTAGAAATAAATCCTCTGAGGGAAATAATGTCCTTGGTACTAATTCTACAATGAATTTCATAATTCCAACAGATTTAATTATCAGAGATTCAACCACAATTCCCGATTGGAAAAGTACTGGAAAATTTCTTGGCGTTTTTGGGTATATTTATTATGGGGATATTTTTGATAGTACTACAACTCATTATTCTCAATTTAATCTTCGGTTCTGGCGTGATAAATTTGTTTTTGATTCATTACATAATGATGCTGATAGATATGGAAAACTTGATTAGCTCTTCAATGTTTTCTGTATCTATTTAATAGCACCTAACCAGGCATTTTTAAGCCGATAGCGTTGCACGCATTCGGCTTTTTAGAGTTAGGTGCTCCGCTTAAGGTATCTTGTTCAACTGAGTCAAATTAATTAATTATCTTGCAAAACATGCGTGTGAAAAAACAAGTTAAGCATGTTTTGCTTAATCCTCGGCATTAATAATAAATATAAGTTTCTTGTTCCCGGCTTCGTCTTTTAGACTTCGCCTGATAAACTGGGCTGCAACTTAATTGCATGTCCGTTAGTGCGTCAAGAGAAGCTTGATGTTTCTGTTAAGGTGAAAGTCCTTAAGAGGTAAGACTTAGCCACGTCACCTCTACCGAGTGTTGCAGGTATGTAGGAACTCATAGGAGTGAACGAAATATCTGAAGCGTACACAGGGAATTATGCAGGCTGTAAGGAAGACCGTACTTCCTGAAACCAATTTAGCCTCGAGAACGCATACAATGTAGACGGCAATGAGATTAACGACTCAGAAGCCAACACTTTAATAATCAATAAGGCGAGATTATCAAAGGTCTACCGTGGTTCGAAGGTGTAGCATGCATAAAGAGAAGCAAACAAGAACTTGAGAGACCCTGTAAGTTCCATCAGCAATGGTGGTAAGCGAAGTCAACCAAAAGAAGATAAGCTGAAGACATACAGGGAGTCGGATTAACTCATAGTACTCAGAGAACGGGAGAGCCGTTCACATGGGGAAGGGGTTAACAGTGATACGAAACTTGCAAAGGAAACATTATCCGGACTGTAGGACTGGAGAAATAATGCAAACCTCACTGCGAGAGATAGCAAAATAAGATAAAGGAATATTCCAATATCCTAATACGGAAGCGAGTATCATTGAAGAGCCCGGTGCGGAAAAACTGCACGCCGGGATCTGTGTGGGGGGTGCCTGGTAACAGGCATTCCTACCACGACGGTTAATAAACTAAATATAAAAGAGGTATATGAAAAAAACTGTTCTTTTCGTATGCACTATTATTTTACTAAATAGTTTTTCAATCTTATCTCAAAAAAAATATTATGATAAACCAGAAGATAATTATGAAATAAAAATTGGAGGAGTAGTCAATCGAATAGCACCTTCATTTGGAATTGGCAGAAATTTTTATTTTACAAAATATATTTCGTTATCACCAGAATTATTGGTAATTGGAGCTCCAATTTTAGGAGGCACATTTCGAATAAATATTCCAATAACAAATTCAATTAAAATTTCCCCACAAGCTGGATTTGGACTAACTCCGATAGGTTTCCTTTTATCTACAGTTGGTATAATTGGAATAAATGTTACTTACAAATTAAGTAATCAAATCAATATATTTATTGAACCCCGGATTTTCTATTATGATGAAAAAATTATTTCTATAGGTAGTGGATTTTTCGGAATAAATGATTTAGATAAAAATAAACCATTTGTAATAACAATCGGTGTTGGATTTTAATATTTTTAACTTTTAATAGCATTAAAAAGAAAAGTTATATTAAATTAAGGGTTAACCTAACAATTCAAGTTGATAGCATTTTACGCACTCGGCTTTTTAGAGATATTTAAAGTAGATGATCCGTTTAAAGTATCTTGTTTAAAGTGAGTGCTCTAATTAATTTCTTGCCACCTGTGCTTATGAAAAAGAAAGTTAAGCACAGTTTGCTTAATCTTCGGCATTAGTAAATAAAATAAATTTCTTGTTCTGGGCTGCGGCTTAAATTCATGATCGTTAGGGTTCGGAAAATCACCATTACTCACAAATAGGAAACAGATATGAAGAGAGTCACTGGCATCGGCGGCGGTATCTTCTTTAATTCACCTGATCCCGCTGCGCTTAGGGCCTGGTACAAAGAGCATCTCGGAATCGACGTACAGGATTGGGGTGGAACTGCGTTTACCTGGACAGATTCGGAAGGAAAGCCGACAGCGGGGTCTACCATCTGGACCATCGGTGACGCAACAAGCAATTACTTTGCTCCGAGTACTGCACCAATAGTTTTACCCCGCAATTCTTTGACTTTTTCCCAGATTTTATTTTGCGTTAACATTATTTTTTCACTTCATTTAATTTTTGACCTCAAATAATAATCATTTTTTCTTGAGGTGGCTCTTCAAGTGAACTTTGCGTAGTATATTTGACAACTTTCAAGTGCCATTACATAAGTCGGCTATATATTTTATTTTTCTTTTTAGAAATGAATTATCAAAATTTTTCATTTACCCAGATATATTGCACTTAATCCAAAAATTATATCCAATTTTAAAATAAAACTCAACTTATTCAAGTTTGAGAGAGAATATTCTTATAAATTGAAACAAGAAAGTAAACTTAGCCGGATTACCAATAGAATTGACAACATTTTTGATCCTTATCGTGAGACAGTTTTCATTTATTGTTCATTATGTCTTTTTGTTTGGAAAAGATTTTTATATAATTCTTTAGACCCAGTAAAGCTTACTTAAAATATTTCTGCTGGCATCTGCTCCAATTCTGCCAGATAAATTTTCCCTATCCCATCTTCGAACTATTGATTTTTTAACAATTATTAGTTATAATAATTGAAGGATTTTATTAATTAGCTCCAATTACCTTTCCAAAATAAAGCCTTTTAGTGGGAAAAACTTAAAATCTTAGGTTTCTGCTTCTTAATTTTCAAACCAGAGATTTATAATTCTTTTTAAAATTATATTATGAAAAATTATTTCATAATTGATGGAATGAACTTAATGTATTCTGTCTAAAAAAATTTTTTAATAATATTTCTTTCAAAATTGATGAGTAATATTTTAAAAGAATATTTTGATTCAATTGCACCTCATCGTACAAAGTGGAAAAAAAGGAATTGGTATTATCACCAACTTTTAGAAAAGTATTACTGCTTTTTTATCCCTGAAGATTCCCGTGTTCTGGAAATAGGATGTGGAACTGGTGAGTTATTAAATGCAGTAAATCCCGGATATGGTTTGGGAATAGACTTCTCTCCAGAAATGATTGCAATTGCTGCTAAAAGATTTAAGAATTTATCTTTTGAAATTCAAAATGCCGAAGAAATAGATTTGAAGTCAACATTTGATTATATAATTATATCTGATCTCCTTTGTTCGCTGCAGGATGTGCAGAAAATGTTTAAGAATCTTAATCATTTAGTAAATTCAAAAACTAAAATCATTATATCCAATTATAATTTTCTGTGGGAGCCAATTATAAAGCACGGAGAAAGAATCGGATTAAAACAAAAGCAACCATTAACGAATTGGTTGTCTGTAAAAGATATTGAGAACTTATTATATCTTGAAGGTTTTGAAATTATAAAAGCTGAACATAAAATTCTTTTTCCTAAGTATATACCATTAATAAGTGCTTTTTTCAATTCATTTTTAGTTAATCTTCCGCTTATAAGAAAATTATATTTAGTTAATTTTATAATAGCACGTAAAATAGAACATCCAAACATAAATTATTCTGCTTCAATAATTATTCCTTGTAGAAACGAAAAAGGTAATATTGAAAATGCTATAATAAGAACTCCTAGTTTTGGGACTCAGCAAGAATTTATTTTTGTTGAAGGAAACTCACAGGATGGAACTTACAATGAAATTGTGAGAGTTAAGGAAAAATATTCTGATAAAAATATTATTGTATTAAAACAAAATGGCAAGGGGAAAGGTAATGCAGTCAGGGAAGCATTTGATAAAGCCACTGGTGATGTTTTGATGATTTTAGATGCAGATTTAACTATGCCCCCAGAAGAACTGCCGAAATATTATGATGCACTCGTTTCCAATAAAGGAGAGTTCATTAATGGGTGCAGACTTGTATATCCAATGGAAGGGCAGGCTATGCGTTCCTTAAATCTCATTGCAAATAAAATCTTTGGAACGTTATTTACATATTTACTAAGTCAGAAACTTAAAGATACTCTTTGCGGAACTAAGGTGCTTTTCAGATCAGAATATGAGAAGTTAAAAAAGAATAGAATTTATTTCGGCGATTTTGATCCATTTGGCGATTTTGATTTATTATTTGGCGCATCCAAACAAAACCTAAAGATAGTGGAAATTCCCATTCGATACTATAACAGGCAATATGGTGAAACTCAAATAAAAAGATTTATACATGGCTGGTTGCTAATTAAAATGAGCTTTTTTGCAGCCAGAAAAATTAAATTTATTTAGGAGTACATAAATGCTGAAATACTTAGCCCTTTTATTAGCAATTACAGCCAATACTTCAGCGCAGATAAGTTTACGGTTTGCAATGAGAAATATTACGATTAATAAGCAATCCAACCTGGTTGCCAAGATATTTGAAGTTACTGCTAACAAATATGTTTGGGCAGGTTTGTTCTTATATGGCATTGGTTTTTTATTATATTTGTATATACTATCTAAATTTGAAGTTAGTTATATTTATCCGATAGTTACGGCTTCTATTTTTCTTTTGCTTATTATCCTCTCCTATTTATTCTTGAATGAACAAATTACCACGAAACGTATTATTGGCATGTTAATAATTATTTTAGGCATATTTATTGTCTCAAAATAGCATGAATTATTAAATAAACTGAATTATATGGAAGAATCAAGAATTATAACCGGTTGCATCCGTCAACCCCAATAAGACTGATTCAGAGTGTAATAAAATTCGGAAAGGTTTTGGAAAGCTTGCCGCTTCTTAAGGAGTTTCTGGTTCTATATATACTAAGGCTTATAAATAATTAAATGACAATTTTAGAACATTATAATAAAGAAATATATCTAAACCTGGAGTATTGGAAGAATAAAAAAATATTAAGCGATATTTATAAGCAGTTTTATACTTTGATAAATAGTTGTGTTGACAGGAATATCCAGGGCAATATTATAGAATTCGGATCCGGGATCGCTAAGATTAAAGAAGTTATACCTGATTGTGTTTGTACTGACATTTTCCCGAATCCATGGATTGATAGAACAGAAAGTGTTTATATAACAAGTTTTGAGAATAATTCAGTTTCCAATATAATTATTTTTGATGTTTTCCATCATATTGAATTTCCGGCTAATGCCTTTCAGGAATTTAAAAGAATACTTGTAAAAAATGGGAGAGTTATTATTTTTGATCTATGGCTGAGTTTATTGGGTTTGATAGTTTTTGGCTTATTTCATCATGAACCTGTTGGATTATTAAAAAAAATAAATACTTCTGTTGTTAGCAATAAAATTGTTGAAGAAAGTGGCTATTATGCAGCCCAAGGGAATGCGTTTAAAATTTTTAACAATGCTGATAATTATCCTGAATTATTATCAGGATGGGAGATAATATACTTAAAAAAAATTTCTGCAATTTCTTATGTCGCTTCGGGTGGCTATAGCAAACCTCAATTGTTCCCTGATTACCTTTACGGCTTTATGAGAAAAATTGATAAAATTTGTAACTATTTTCCTCTCCTTTTTGCTACACGTTTGTTAACAGTATTAAAAATTCCTAACTACTTCGAAAGTCCTAATAAAAAACATGGATTGCATTTGAATATTTATGATGGAAAAATTAACATAAAAGAAAATTAATCATAACGATTTAAATTAGTAAAAGGGTTCATGATGTATAAAAAAGATTATAGGCGGCTATGGTTATTTATCCTACTTCTGTCTTTTTTATTGGCAATCGCTTTTGAAATTATATTTATTGAACATCCATCGACAACTGACGACACAGCTTATATGTTAAAAGCTCAAAATTTGTCTCCGTATGGTTTTGTCAATCCCAATCATTTTAATTTTAGAATAGGACTATTAATTCCATTAAAAATTTTAATTAAAATATTTGGCTACTCGATTTTTACTTATTATTTATTAGCAATTGGCTTTTCAGTATTGCTATTCCTAGTTGTTCTACTATTGACCAAAAAATTATTTGGATTAAGAGTAGCATTTATTTCAATAATTTTAATGTTACCGTCGTATATTATTTCATATCAATCTACAAACGTATTTCCGGATATACCAGCATTTTTTTGGGCAGTATCTTCACTTTATTTATTTTTAATATATTTAGACAATATTAATAACAAATATATTTTATTATTTTCCACATTCTTCGGCTTTCTTACATATCTTACTAAGTTACCAGTAATTGTATTCCTTGTTACTATTCCATTAATTGAATATATAAAGACTAAAGCTCTCCATAAAACAATTAAATATATCGCAATTTTTGCAGCGTTCATTGTTTGTGAAATGATTATGTATTTTTTAATTACAGGGGATCCGTTTATTAGATTTAAAATATTCATGGTTACAGTCGATGAATTCAAAGTTTATTTACCCAAGGTTACGGTGTTTGAATATATTTTCACCTCTCCTATCAATATATTTAATTTATTTAGCGGTAAAATTTTGATTTTCGGGGGATTACTGGGAATAATCTGGGCAATAATAAGACGGAACTTCATAGTACTATCTATTTTTACGGGTGGACTACTACTTTACATATTATATACTTATTCAGTTGTAAGTTTTGATCCGTTAATCCCTTCATTACCTCCATGGTTTAGGTATATTGTAGGTTTTTTGATTGTATTAAACATCATATCCAGCTGGGGTATTGTTGAAATGTCTAAGTTCATTAGAAAAAAATTAAAAATTAAAAATATCAACATCATTTTAATTTTATTTACCACCTTACTTTTTATTTTTGAAATAAGAGAAAGACTTGACAACCCTTTCCTAGTATTTTTTAATCAAGACAGTTATTTTGTCCCCGACAGAATTCTTAAAGATAAAATGGTAAGTGATTTCGATGATACCGTATACGTTCCTTTAAAACAAGTTCGTGATTTTCGACTGTTCCCAAATTTTAATAGATTAAATATAAAGTCTTTAAATATTTCTGATAAATTTCCTAAAGCCCCATTTTATATTCTTTATTCAAGAAGCGCTATACGGCAACTTTGGAGCCACGCTGATAGTAAATTGTGGGATGATATTACTAATGAAAAGGTCCTTAAATATTTAAATAATTTTAGATTTATTTATGCGGATCAATTTCCAATTATAGATTATAACGGAATAGTTTTTTCGCATATTACTACTAGTGAAATAAAATATGATACTTTATTTGCTTTGGATAGAATGTCAAACGAAAAGATTTTTATGAGTGAAAATAAAAATTTGACTTTCTCGCTCAATAATAAATCTATGGTTGAGATTGAGTTTTCTAAAAAGACTTCAAAATGGTCTTACTTTTATACATTTAGCAACAAAGATGAACTTCCGAAATATAATGAAACAAAGATACCAAATTTAAAACCCTTAAGAACTTACATCGTAGAAATATCCCTAAATAATAAAGACTATTTTGATAAGTTCTATATTAATCTTTCCGAGTATAGTTCATCGAAGTATATTTTAACACATAATATATCGGTCAGTTTTCTTGATAAAGGGGATCATCAGTTTCATTATATATTTGAACCTTCAATATCTACAGAAAAGTTTAAACTAACATTCCAAGTCAAGAATTTAATCGCCGATAATAAATTATTGATTAAAGATATAGTAATTTACAGTTGCGTACCTTAAACTGTTAGTTGACTCCTATAATCATAAATTAGTCTTGATGGAATCTGCCCCAACTGTAGATAATAAGATTTATAAATGGGGGAAAATTTCAGGTTTTGAAAAAGACTTAATTTTGTGCGAGAACAATTACATTTACACACACGTTGTACGCAACCAAAGGAAACCTTTAATAGAATAATTATGAAGGATAATAAAAACTCAACTTGGACCTGGCCTGACGAATTTAGATGCTTTAACCGCTGCACCAGAACATCACAAACTGTTATTAGAAAATGATGCTGTCAGAGTTCTTGACACTCTTATTCGTCCAAATGAAATAACAGCACTTCATACTCATAAATGGCCAGCAACACTTTATATTTTGAGCTGGTCAGATTTCGTCAGATATGATGACAAAAATAATATTGTAGTTGATTCAAGAAATTTTGACAAATCACCTTTACCTTCTACTGCCGTTTGGACTGAACCACTGACACCTCATAGATTGGAAAATGTAGGTGAAAATGATATACATATTATAAGTGTTGAAATCAAAAATAAATAAAAAGGCAGCGTACAACATCGTATAAAATTAATTGCTTGTGCAAGCCTACTTAGGAAATCCTCGCGGATCTTCTATTCGGTTTGTATTTGCTAAATTAGGTGCTTAAACCACGCAACTAATCTTATACATAAACGTTAGGCGCAATATGATGACACAAACAACATAAATGAATAAAAAAGAGAATTTAAAAGAGAAATTAGTTTTTTAGGGCTTAGCTCTAATATTATTAATACTGTAATTGGATCAGGAATATTTGTATTGCCAGCTATTATTGCAGCTGCTCTAGGTGCAGCAAGTATCCTAGCATATGTATTTTGCGGTATTTTAATTACTTTATTGATGTTATGTGTTGCCGAAGTTGCCAGTAAAATAACAGAAACTGGAGGAGCTTTAGAACTATTGGGAAAGTTAACAAGTATGGAGAATGCTAAATATATTAAAGGGATAATGGGATTCAAGAATAATTAAAAGTTATTCAATATTCCATTTTGTTGATTTAATTAAATAAAAACGTATATAAAATGTAATTCAAACTAACTACGTATACGCACCCAGCATTTCTGAGATAAAATTAAACTAATTCTTTTGGTCTGGGCTGCAGCTTAATTGCATGGACGTTATACAGTTAATAAAAATAGGTTCAAATAATGAAAAAATTAATATTACCCCTTATCCTACTCCAGCTATTTTGTGGGTGTTCTAAAAATTCTTCTCAAAAATCTGATAACTACATTCAGATAGCTTCTCCGGTTGAAATTGGGGTCGATACACTTATCTTAAATGAGATGACAACAAATATATCTGAACAGGTTTACCCCAACATTCACAGCATTTTAATAGCAAAAAATGGGAAATTGTTTTACGAAAAATACTTTGACGGCAAAGATCAGAATTGGGGCAGTGATCTTGGAGTTGTAGTACATAACGATACTACTCTGCACGATTTAAGAAGTATAACAAAAAGCATAGTATCAGCCTGCATAGGTATTGCTATTCAGGAAGGCTTGATAAATAATGTTCATGAAAAAGTATCAAAATTTTTCCCGGAATATGCGTTTGATGATAAAAAGAAAGATTGGACTATTGAGCATTTTCTTACTATGACTACCGGCCTTTCCTGGAATGAAAATTTACCTTATAACAATCCCGAGAACGATGAAATTAAAATGGTTTATAGCGATGATCCCGTTAAATATGTGCTTGATAAACCTTTGGAAAACATTCCCGGTACCCGGTTTAATTATAATGGAGGCGCCACACAGGTTTTAGCAGAAATAATTGAAAGAGCATCAGGATATGACATCGAGCAATTTGCTGAAAAATATTTATTTAAACCTTTAGGAATAAAAAAAATTGAATGGAACCGTTATTCAAGATGGAATAAATCAATATTAAAAGACAAGTTTGGGGCAGCATCGGGATTAAGATTGACATCTGAAGACTTGTTGAAATTTGCTGTTCTTTACCGAAACAATGGAAAGTGGAATGGCAAACAAATTTTACTCGCGGGATGGGTAAAGGAATCCTTCGCAAAAAAGATTGAATTTCCCAGTTCAGTTGCTGAAGGGAATGATGCATATGGGTATCAATTTTGGATTTGGTCTGATAGTACACGGAACAGGAGATTCAATATTGTATCTGCTATTGGTAATGGGGACCAGCATATTTATTGGGATATTGATAATGACTTAATAGTTATTTCTACGGCTGGAAATTATAACCAATGGGGTATAAAGAATGATTCTTATGCCTTGCTGAAGGATTATATATATTCATTGTTTGACTAGATGGACTCATTACAACTAGCAATTAAAAGTTCATTCAAATGACGAAAAGAAGAAATTCCTATGCAAGATTTTGGTTATAAGCTTATAGAAATTGATTATGAATATGATATAAATGTTCCTAATCTATTTTCTAAATTTCAAAATTATTTAATAAAGATATAACAATACATTTCAAGCCGTTATATAAAAAATCAATATGTGTGGTAAAACAATTTTATTGTTTTTATTTCTTTAAAAAATAAAACCAACCCTAATAATTAAAGTACTTCTAAAATAACAAGCTCGGTGCGTAAAAACTGCATGTCGGGAGCTGTGTGGGGTGTGCCTGGTAACAGGCATTCCTACCACGACATTAGCTAAATATAAATCAGCTTATGGAGAATTATATGAGTGTTCAAGAAGAAAATATAGTGTTAGTTCAAAAAATGTATACAGCATTTACTAATAGGAATATCGATGCGATGCTGGCAATGCTCAGTAATGAAGTTGAATGGGGTGAACCATCTAATCCCTTTAATGAGACCGAAGGAACTCGATATGGTCATAAAGGATTTTTAGAATGGGTAAATATTGGTCGTCAAATTGAAGAAATCTTTATATTAGAACCTCGAAAGTATTTAACCGATAATGATTCTGTAGCAGTCTATGGTTATATGAAATGTCTTGTAAAATCAACTGAAAAGATTTATGAGTCTGACTTCGTTCATTTGGTCACAATAAAAGATGGACTAATCGTGAAGTTCCAAGAATTTTTTGATACTTATATAGCCGGAGAAGCATTTAGAAAAAAATAATTTACTTTATCATAAATAGTCAGCTATAAAAGTATTTAAAACCGACAGCATTTCCACACCCAGCATTTTTGAGATAAAATTAATCTGATTCTCTTATTATGGGCAGCAGCTCAACCTTGGTCGTTATAAGCTCTATAAAAATGGAATTAATAATTTTATCGTTTTGGGAGTATTTCTAAATAAATAAAATTTCTTGTAATATTTCTGAAGTTCTTGTTACTAATATATTAGAAATAGGAGATAACAATTTTTAATATGCAAAATCAAACAGAACTAGACTTTATAAAGTTACTTGAAGGAAATAAGGATAGAATATACAGAATATGTAAGATCTATGCTGTTTCTCCAATAGAGCCTCAAGACCTTTTTCAAGAAGTGGTAATCCAAATATGGAAATCACTACCTACTTTTAAAGGCAAATCCAGCATAAGCACTTGGATATATAAAATTGCACTAAATGTTTGTTATAGTTCAAAAATGAAGTTCGAGAAGAGCAACAACAACACAGTTCGGTTAGAATCCATTCATTTTATACTTCCAGAAATAACTGTTGATAAAAGTCAGCAAGAAAAATTTGGAGCCCTAAAAGATTGCATCTCTTCATTGAATGAAAAAGAAAGGGCTGTGATTATACTTTATTTAGACGAATTGCCATATAAAGAAATAGCATTAATTACTGGATTGAAGGAAAATCATATAGCTGTTAAAATGAAAAGAATTAGGGATATGTTATTACAATGTATAACTCATAAACTAAAATATTGAGGCAAATAAATTATGGAAGAAGAAATAAAAGATTTATGGCAAGAGCTAAAAAACGTATGGGAAAATTCTTCTCAGACGGAAAAAGTCAATTTTCAGATGTCAAGCTTAATTGTCGAATTAAAAAGTAAAGTAAGCCAATTCGAAAAAGACTATATAAAAAAAGATATAAAAACGATGAAGAAATTAACAAGTCAATTTGAAAAAGATTCCATCACTAAGGACATAAGAAAAATTACTTCATCAATAAGGAAAATTATTAAACATTTTAAAATGAAAAATAATAGCGAATCACAATAAAGCTTATAACATCTATTAATGGATAAAAATCAAGAGGAAATAAAAACCCCGGGCGAAATTCTGTAGAAAAATTGTTATTTAATCTGAACCTGTGGTAGTTGGTCTAAATGCTTATATAAAGAAATAACATTCCACTTGCATTGTAAAGAGCCGGTGCGGAAAAACTGCACGCCGGGATCTGTGCGGGGGATGTTTGGTAACAGGCATTCCTACCACGACGGCTATAAAACTATCATTTAAATTAAAGTATGTATATGTCGTCTTATTTATTAAATAAATACATAAACTGGTCAGTAAAGAGATTCTCGAGAGGTGCAGTTAAGTCAATGCTTCTTAGTTGCGAAATGTTCAAAAATAAACATGTCGATGCCAAATATTTCAGTGATTATGCCAAACTTGCACTTGTTTTGAGACCTGGTTGGAAAAAACTTAGCGAATCTTATTTTGAAAATAAAAATGGACTAGGAATAATTATTAATAATGAAGATTCAATTAAACAGGTAATAAAAAAGATTATAGAAGTTGAAATTTTAAATGTTACAATTGGAAATAATAATTCTGAGGAATTAATAAAGATTGCACTTGAAGAAGTAAATCATTTCTTTTCTAAATAATAGCCAATATTTAAAGTCAAGGGAAAATATTTTAAAGGTTAAATAATATTAAAAAATTATTCTTATTGCGTGAAAAGCTCATAAATTATTACCCATTTCATTATAAAAGTGAATTAATACAACATAGAAATGGCCTATCAACGCATTTTAAGCCGTTATGTAAAAGGCAATATGTTTGGGTAAAATTATTTTATTGTTTTTTTATTTCCAAAAAAATAAAGCGGTCTCTTAAAATTAAAGAACTTTATAAAATAACAAGCCCGGTGCGGAAAAACTGCACGCCGGGATCTGTGTGGGGGATGTTTGGTAACAGGCATTTCTACCACGACTATGCTTGAAATATTATATAAGAGAATAAACTATACAAAAAAGGAAATTTTCAATTTAATTTTAGGAGGCAAGAAATGTCTAGAGTAAGTCATATGGTTCTTCCGGTCGCCGACTTGCAGCGGTCGCGCAATTGGTATGTCGACAAGCTGGGATTTAAAGTAGAGCGGGAACTGAAAGATGTGGTGGGAATCAAGGATGATACGGGTCTTATCATCTTTCTCTGGCAAGGCGAAGACAGCTTGGCTGGACGAAAGATTACGCTCACGATTGAAGTCGATAACGTAGAAGTCAAGTATCAAGAACTCCAAAGTTCTGGAGTGGAATTTGTCAGCCCACCGAAGGTCCAATTTTGGGGTTACGGCGCTGAGGTACTGGATCCAGACGGCTACACGAACCATCTGTGGGATAGCGAAACAATGAGTAAGGCCATACGTGAATGAAACTTAGCCTGCCGTGCACACTTCAAAGGTTCATTGCATACAGTGGAGTGCACAGCAAACAGAAGCAGCCTGCAGAGAAATTTCAAAAGTCGGAATGTCTGTAGTAAACAAAGTAAAAGTGTAATAACAAAAGAATTAGAAGATTAAAACAAATTTTAGAATAAAAGCACTTGCAAAAACATCAAACAAAGAAAGGTTTGAGCACTTTGCACCTAACCAAGCATTTCAAGCCCTTATGTAAAAAGTCAATATGTATGGTAAATTATTTTATTGTTTTTTTAGTTCCTAAAAAATAAAACCTGACACTTATAATTAAATAACTTTGTAAAATAACAAGCCCGGTGCTGAAAAACTGCACGCCGGGATCTGTGTGGGGGGTGTTTGGTAACAGGCATTTCTACCATAACGGTGATAAAAAATATGAAAGAATTAATTGAATCGATTTTCATTATTTCATCAGTCTTTTCCATTTATATATTGATAGGTAAAAATAATTTAACAGCTTCCTTCTTCTAATGAAACATTTTATCCTGTAAATATGGAATATTGAAGTATTTTCAAGCAGGATTCATCTATATAAACTGTAAATTAGAAAATTATCGAGTAGCAGAAATTTATCCTGCTAAAGTAAAAATCAACTAATCATGACCATCGAATAAAAATAAGGAGTTATAAAATGGGGTATAGAAATCTAATGCGATCATCAGGTTCATTTATAATAATTTTTATATTTGTTTGGATTATAATATTTGATGAATCATTCGCGCAATGGCAGAAAATTCCCGATCTGGATTATACTATTGTCTACTGTATGTTAACAACAGGCGACAGTGTTATTTTTGTGGGAGGTGATAACGGTACACTTCTTAGATCACCCGATGACGGTACTACATGGACAAGTGTCATGGGGAATGGATTTTGGGCTGATACAGTTCTTTCTTTGGGACAGGGATTAGGATATATCTACGTAGGTGCAAATGGCGCAGGGAGTATATTTCGTTCTCTCGACCAAGGGCTTAGCTGGAATTCTGCAAATTCTGGCCTCCCTCCGGCAGCCCAGGTTAATGCTTTCACTTTTGCTGACGATTATTTATACACAGCAACGAGCTACGGTGTTTATAGTTCTGCAGACAGCGGCAAATCTTGGAAAATTGATACATTAGGATTGGGATTGAATCAATTATATCCTGGTGATGGTAACGGATTGTCTGGCATTACCTCTTTTGGTTCTAAACTTTATACTATTAAATGGCAGGGGGGAAGTGTTTATTCGACATCTGCAGATTCAGTCTCTTGGAAGCAGATTTCTTCACAATATTTAAATACCGGTCTGGCTGTTACGGCAATCGATTCAAATATTTTTATTGCTACTCAAAAAGGTATTTATCTTTATGAAGGTGGTACAACATGGCTATTGAAAAACAACGGACTATTCATTAGCGATACAAACTGGATAGAATCGTGTATTTTTACAAGATCTAACTCTTCACTCTTTGCGAACATTTCAACCAGTTCAATCTATATAAAAGGAATTTACGTAACTAATGATTTAGGTGAGAACTGGACAAAACTCGATGATAGTGTTTTTTCCGGGAATTCAGTAAATGCAATAGTTGCAAATAAAAAATATATTTTTGCTTCAACAGGAAATGGTAGTTGGCGAATGCAACTTTCAAAAGTCGTTCCGATAGAACTCACATCTTTTACAGCTAATGTGGATATAAATAAAATTACTTTGTCCTGGGAAACCTCAACTGAAGTAAATAATTATGGTTTCGAAATACAAAGAAGTAATGATAATAGTAACTTTGAATCAATTGGTTTTGTTAAAGGATCCGGAACAACAACAGAACCTCATGCCTACTCTTATGTTGATAATATTAGTGGAAATTTATATTATCGTTTAAAGCAAGTAGATTATAACGGAATTTTTAGGTATTCCGGTGTTGTAGAAGTTTCTAAACTTCCTGAAGCTTTCCAACTTGAACAAAACTACCCTAATCCATTCAACCCAACAACAAGAATTAAATTCATAATTCCTAAATTGTCCTTCGTAAATCTTACGGTTTATGATATATTGGGAAGGGAGGAAGCAACTCTTGTTAATGAAGAAAAACATCCGGGAAGTTATGAGGTTGATTTTGATGGTTCAGGGCTATCAAGTGGAATGTATTTCTATGTTTTGAATATAGGAGATAAAAGATTAAGTAAGAAA
This sequence comes from uncultured Ignavibacteriales bacterium, assembly GCA_963723205.1. Lineage (GTDB taxonomy): Bacteria > Bacteroidota > Ignavibacteria > Ignavibacteriales > Ignavibacteriaceae > CAVQBP01. Next base: position 38,710 of record CAVRQC010000042.1, on the reverse strand, counting down.
ATGTGTCTGCTCAAATAAGGAAGTACCTAACTAAACATTTAATCCAATTCTTTAAAAACTTTCTGATTCCTTGTAAAATTAATTTTTTCATTATAAATTAAAACATTCATCAAAATAAGTTGGCAACTGTTAAGCGGGGAGCAATCATAATGAAAGACTTAATCCCATTAATTATCTTTTTCTCTATTTTTTTTACAAGCTTAATTCTAAGAGTATTAGCTTCTAAAAATTTACTCGAGGAATATTCGGACCAGAGATGGGATTTTATATTTAATACCAGAGGAACCTGGTCTTCGAATAAATATATGTTTAATGGAAAGGGTAAACGATATTATCTAACAAGCAATAGTTTTGGAGTTTTGTGGGTAGGCTATATTATTATTGTTGTTGTATTCAATTCTTTTTAATAAAATAAAAACTACTAGTCTTTTTCTCTATAATCAGCTATAAATTAAAAACACTAATAATCCTAATTCTCCCTCCCCATCCTCCCAATCTTCTCTTCCATCTCTTTCTTCAGCACACCCACTATTTAAGTACATTCGAATATTTTTACTTTTATCGTAGAATTTTATTGGAACTTAAATTAATTCAATATAAGTTGAATTGGTCATCAAAAAATGTGGGCAACTATTCTTCTCTATTTCGAATCTACGCATAAAAAATTCCAGAAAAACCATTAAATGTGACTGATGGTGCGAAGCTGTATTAGTAGTTTACTCAATCTTTAACATTTGTAAAACCCAAAATGAAAATCAAAGCTATAAATAAATACTATATAAAAACAATGAAACTTCTTATTATCATTACTTCAATATTTTTTATCCAAATTATTATTTCCGCTAATAATGATGGACTAAAAAGCAGTAATTCAAATAAAACAGATCAATTAAATAATGTAATTGAAAAAAACGATGTCCTTAAGATTATGAAAACTGTTGCTGATTGGCAGCTGGCAAATCCATCAGGAACGGAAACATGGGAGTGGCAATACGGAGCATTTTATGCAGGACTTATGAGCTTATATAAAACAGATCCGGAGCAAAAATACCTGACCGCTATGATTGAAATGGGAAATTCAAACGATTGGAAATTAAAACCTAATCCGTATGTAGCTGATAATTTTGCGATTGCACAAACTTATCTTGATTTATATAAAATTACCGGTGATTCTAATATGATTAAAATAACTCAATATCTTTCAGATATGCAGTTTTATAGAACACCTGATACTCCCGATGTAAGATGGAAGAATAATCCATACGCATATGACTGGTGGAGCTGGTGCGATGCCCTTTTTATGGCTCCTCCCGCTCTTGCCAGGATGAGTGAAGTTAGTGGAGATAATAAATATATAAATGAAATGGACAGGCTGTGGAAGATTACATATGATTATTTATATGATAAAGATGAACATTTATTTTATAGGGATGACAGGTTTTTTAATGCACGGACAAAAAGTGGTAAAAAAGTATTTTGGTCAAGGGGAAATGGATGGGTTGTAGGAGGACTTGTTAGAGTTTTACAAGTTATGCCAAAGGATTTCCCTAACAGGCATTTTTATGAAACCGTATTTAAAGAAATGTGCATGCGCTTATTGGATCTGCAGTCTCCAGAAGGATATTGGTACTCAAGCTTATTGGATAAGAATGAATTCAATGTAAAAGAAACCAGCGGAACAGGATTTTACTGCTATGGCTTTGCCTGGGGGATAAATAATAATTTGCTGAGCAAAGAAAAATTTCTTCCTGCAGTTGAAAAAGCATGGGAAACTCTTACTGAAGCAGTAGAACCAACTGGCAAGCTGGATTATGTACAGCAAGTTGGCGAAGGGCCTGATCGGATAAAGAAAGAGGATACTGAAACCTATGGAACCGGTGCTTTCTTATTAGCCGGAAGTGAAGTGTATAAATTAGCAAAATAAAGAATTCAGATGTAGAATTAATTTTCAATTAACATTTTAAATTAAAACTGAGTACAGATTACTTGTAAAGTTCAGACAATTATGAAAAGTATAAAGAATTTTTTTACCAGCTCAGTAATAGCAAGATTTATTACATCAATATTATTATTTATAGCACTTACGAACCAAAAAATTGGCTATTATAAGTTTTTACGATGGGTGGTTGTTGCAACAGCAATTTATACTGCATTCATTGCTTTTAGCAAGAAAGAAAGCATTAATCTAGGCGTTTGGATTTTTGGCTTAATTGCAATTTTATTTAATCCGATTGTACCATTTTATTTAGGAAAAAATACTTGGCAGATAGCCGATTTAATTGTGGGGATAATCTTTTTAGTATCAATATTTTTGATAAAAGAAAAATAAATTAAAAAACATATAATAAGCAAATTTACCCGCCAGCATTCCTGTACCCAGCATTTTTGAGATAAAATTAAACTAATTCTCTTGTTACGGGCGGCAGCTTAATTGTATACAGGCCGGTAGCTAACATATTATAGGAGTATTTATGAAATTCAATTTGATTGACGAAATTAAATCAGAAGGTTTTACTGGCTTCATCAAAATTGATGAATTGATGAAAAATAATTGTTCACAAATTCCAAATAAAAAAGGAATATATTTCGTTCTTAGAATCTCACTTAATAAACCAGTTTTTATGGAAGTAAGCGTTGGTGGACATTTTAAGAAAAGAAACCCCACTGTTGATATTTCTAAATTAAAAAATCAATGGAATAAAAAATCTTTAGTAATTTATATAGGGAAAGCCGGTGGAGGCACATCAAATGCAACTTTACAATCACGACTAAAGCAGTATATGAAATTTGGTAAAGGTATTCCTATTGGACATTGGGGAGGAAGATATATTTGGCAATTGGAAGATTACAAGAAGCTTATTGTTTGTTGGAAAGTAATTCAACAAGAAGATTGTAGAAAAGTTGAAAAAAGAATAATAGAGGATTTTTTGAGTCAGTATGGTAAAAGACCTTTTGCAAATTTAATTGGTTAGTGGGGAAAAAATTTGTTAAATGATAATGAAATTTGGGAAAAAGTAAAAGCACTGCAAGGAGTAATCCTGTATACTTATACAGAATTAGAGGTTAAAGATAACTTGACAGCTTTAATAAGTAAAAAGTCAACAGGCAGTAAAATAGTAGGCAAAAAAGTTTAACTACAATCTTAAATAGGAGAAGAACTAAATGGAAGTTAAAATAGAAAATGGAAAACTTATAATAAGCATAGAACTACAAGAACCGACCCCCAGTGCATCAGGAAAAACATTAGTAGTAGCAACTACACATGGGAACATGGTTACAGAATGTGTAATCGACGGCAAACCTGTGGTAGTTGGACTGAATGCCTATATAAAAAAATAACATTCCGTTTGCAATGTAACAAGCCCGGTGCGGGTGCGGAAAAACTGCACGCCGGGATCTGTGTGGGGGATGCCTGGTAACAGGCATTCCTATCACGACGGTTTTATAGAATTTTCAAAAAGGGAGAGTGATAAAATGAAAATTTTTCTTGTGATTATCATTATTATTTTCTCAAGTATTTATTCACATGCACAAAATAATGGCAGGTTAAGAGACTATGGTATAAAAATCGGGACATATGAAGTTGGCAAGAATAATTCAATTACTGATGTTGAAGGTGTAAAAGTTGGTCATTTTACATTGATTAAAAATGATAACATTAGAACCGGTGTTACTGCTATTCTTCCATATGACGGGAATATCTTTATGAATAAAGTACCGGCAGCTATTTACGTTGCAAACGGTTTTGGAAAACTTACTGGATATACACAAGTGGAAGAACTTGGAGAAATTGAAACCCCAATTATTTTAACAAATACACTATCTGTTCCAATGGCTGCTGATGCTTTAATTGATTATATATTATCCATTGGCGATAATAGAAAATATGTTAAATCAATAAACCCAATTGTTGGAGAGACAAATGATGGTTCTTTGAATGATATCCAAGGAAGATATTTAACAAAAGAAAATGTAATTCAAGCAATAAAAAATGCAATATCTGGTTCAATAGAAGAAGGTTCAGTTGGTGCTGGAACTGGTACTGTTTGTTTCGGTTATAAAGGAGGGATTGGCACATCTTCAAGAGTTTTATCAAAAGAAAAAGGAGGATATACAATTGGTGTATTGGTTCAAACAAATTTCGGCGGGAACTTAACGATTGCTGGCATACCTGTGGAAGAAGAATTAAAAAATAAAAAGGAATTAAATTCTGGTAATGGTTCTTGTATGATAATAGTTGCTACTGACGCTCCACTAACATCAAGGAATTTAAAAAGATTGGCAAAGAGAGCGATATTTGGTGTTGCAAAAACTGGCGGTCATTGTTCAAATGGAAGTGGTGAGTATGTAGTTGCCTTTTCTACAGCAAAAGATTTACGTATTCCATTCTATTCTCCTCAAAATAATTTATTAGTAAGACAAGAATTAAGAAACGATAAAATGACGCCATTATTTGAAGCAGTAATTGAAACAACTGAAGAAGCGATTTTAAATTCACTATTTAAATCAAAAACCGTAACAGGAAAAAATGGACTTACAGTTGAAAAATTGCCAATAGAGAAGGTAATAGATATACTAAAACATCATAACATATTGGAATAAATAAAACCTAACATAGCAATTTAAGTTGACAGCATTTTACGCTTTTGGCTTTTTTGAGATTTTTATAGTAGATGATCCAACCTACGCTAAAGCTTCGGTTGGTAAACCGCTTAAAGTATCTTGCCTGCCAATTTTGGCAGGTAAATTCAACTCAGTCAAATTAATTAATTGTCTTGCAAACTGTGCTTGTCGTAAACGGAAAGTTAAGCACAGTTTGCTTAATCTTCGGCAGAAGTAATAAATAAAAGTTTCTAGTTATGGGCTGCAACTTAATTGCGGTTCGTTAGGTTATATACATCATAAATAGGAGCAATATGAAAAATGATTTAATTCCATTCTATTTTCCAAAAGAGAACATTATTCAAAAGTCAAAAGATTGTTATCTGTACGATTCTAATAATAAAAAGTTTATTGATTTTGAGGCAGGTGTTTGGTGTGCTAATGTTGGACATAGTAATGAGAGAATTATAAAAGTAATTGAAAAACAAATAAATGAAAATATACATCATGGCTATTTATTTAGAAATAATTTATCTGAAGAATTAGCTAATAGACTACATAGAATTATTGGTCTTGTTGGTGGACAAAGTGTTTTTTTAAGTTCAGGCTCGGAAGCAATTAATTTAGCATTAACTATTTCTAGACATCTAACAGGTAGAGAAAAAATATTAAAAATAAATAATTCGTTTTTAAGTGCTTATGGTTTTGGAAGATTATCAGAAGATAATAATTATAAAGTTGATATCAAGTACAATGATATTGATTCTATCTCCAAAATTAATTTTGATGAGATTGCTTGTCTTGTATTGGAAACTGGTGGTGCCTCCGTTGAAGTTGTTAGATTTCCAAGTAATGATTTTGTCCAAAAGCTAATTCAAGCTGCAAGAAAATATGGTTCAATAATTGTCGTAGATGAAGTAACTACCGGATTTGGGCGCACTGGTAAATGGTTTGGATTTATGCACTATGATATTGAGCCTGATATTGTTGTAACTGCTAAAGGACTAGGTAATGGATATCCAATCAGTTGTGTTTCAATTTGTTCAAACATCGTAGAAGCACTAAAGAAGAAACCTTTTAGTTATCTACAATCACACATAAATGATCCATTGGGATGTGCTATTTGTCTTGAAGTAATAAGTATTATTGAGGAAGAAAATTTGATTGAAAAAAGTAATCAAAAAGGTAAATATTTTAAGCGACGAATTGAGGTTTTAAAAGAGAAGTATCCTAATATAATTTCGGACATTCGAACTAGAGGATTACTTTTAGCAATAGAGTTTACTGAACAAACTGACGGTCACAGAATTAATGATTATTTGTTTGATAAAGGATTAATCGTAGGATTTAAATTAAACACAATACGTTTGCTACCACCGTTAACTATAAAATCCTCAGACATTGATGAGTTGATAAATAGTCTTGATGAAATATTGTCCAAACTAAATTAATGTTTATAGTTAGAGTTAATAAATATCTTTTTGCTATAATGAATAGCTTTCTCAAAACTGTATAACAATGCAATTTAAGTTGACAGCATTTTACGCATTCGGCTTTTTAGAGATTTTTTAAGTAGATGATCTCAGCCAGAGGCTGACAGGTTGCATAAAGTATCTTGTTCAAGGGAAGTGCTCTAAATAGTTCCATGCAAACTGTGCTTATCGTAGACGGAAATTTAAGCACAGTTTGCTTAATCTTTGACAGAAGTAATAAATAAAAGTTTCTAGTTCCAACCTTTGGTTGGTAAACTGGGCTGCGGCTTAATTGCATAGCCGTAATGACTTTACTATAAATTTAAAAGTTAGAATGGAAGAGTATAAAATTATTACTTACACATCTTTGCATTTAATTAGATGTGAAAATGCAATCATTAAGACAATATGCCTTAGTAATAATATTCAAAGAAAATTTTTACTTAACGTTTTCAAGAAGAATAATATTCCCTATGATATTTATAATAAAATTGAAATTAGAACTAAAGAAGAAGATATATTAGCATACTTACAATTTAATACTGGTAGAACCCAAAAAGTAATTACGATAGAAGCAAAAGGGGGGAAGGTATTTTATAACTTTTATACAATGCTTGGTCAATTTATGTGCTTAAAAAAATCACCTAGCACATTTTATTGGTTTGCTTTTGCAATTCCAAGTTCTTGGAAATTAAAAATAAAAAAGACATTACTTTATGATGGAAAAATAAAACCCTTGATATCTGATATAATTAATAACTATACGAAAAATGGTCAAGGATTGTGGTTCTACTTTGTTAATGAAGATTACTCTGTAGAAAAAATTACTTGGAAAAAATTTCTAAATCAAAATAATTAACAAAAAGCTATATATCACACACTTTAAGCCGAAATCTTTTTCCGCACCCAGCATTTCCGAGATAAAATTAAACTAATTCTCTTATTCTGGGCTGTGGTTTAATTGCGGGTCGTTCGGTGTTATAAAAAATGTAATGATTTTAAAATATTTGATCTTAGATGGCAACATAAATATCTTCACGATGATATTTGAGTGAAGATTTATAAACTGTAACCATTATAGGAGAATAAAATGGAAGTAAAAATAGAAAATGGAAAACTTATCATTAGCATAGAATTGCAAGAACCGACACCCAGTGCATCGGGAAAAACATTAGTAGTAGCAACCACACATGGGAACCTGGTTACAGAATGTTTAATTGATGGAAAACCTGTGGTAGTTGGTCTGAATGCTTATATAAAAAAATAACATTCGTTTGCAATGTAACAAGCCCGGTGCGGGTGCGGAAAAACTGCACGCCGGGATCTGTGTGGGGGATGCCTGGTAACAGGCATTCCTATCACGACGGGAGATAATAAAATAAATATATGAAGCATATCATAATTCTTATTTCAATATATTTTTTTGGACTTATACTATCGTGTGTGGAAATCTTTGCTGAAACTCAACGACCATTCCAAGTGCAGTTATCGGATAGCTTAGGTGCGGATCATGAGACTGGATATGAAACAGATAGTACATATAAAAAATATCTTAACGGCGGGATTATTCATAAGGTAAATTTTCAAAAATACCTTAGTGACAAGGATTCAGAATGCAAAGATATTGATTCTGACTATACAATTGCTATAATATCCCTCTTATATTTCGATCTTAATAAAGATGGAAAAGATGAAGCTATCATTACTGCACAAACATGCATGATGGGAAATGGTGGACCGGACATTCATAGTGTTTTTTATATAGATTCTTTGAACAAAATACAGGAATACAAAATTGACTTTAAGCCCCAAAAGAATACTAAAATAATAGGAATACCAATGCATCTAATAGGGAATCGAAATTGTATTTTAAGCATTCAGGACAGTATGCTTTATGCAGATTATTGGGATGGTTCCGGAAGAAGACACCCTCTACGTCAATATTTCAAATTTGAAAACGGAAAATTTATTGTAAAGAAAGAGGTCTATGGTAAAACATTCCACACTAGTTTTGACTGCAATAAGGCTCGATCGGATCGTGAGATAGTTGCCTGTTCATGTGATTCAATAGCAAAAATGGATACTGAATTAAGTAACTTATATAATCGGTTGTTGTCAAAATTAGATCCGGATCAAAAAAGCAAAATGAAAAAGGAACAACAACAGTGGTTACGTGATTTTGATAAGGTAACCGCTTATAGGTGGCTGGATGAATTCTCGGATAGATATAGAACTAGAATAGAAGAGTTAAAGAATAGCTTAACTAAAGTTAAATAGCATTTACTGCCTACCTCTTTAATAAGTAAAAAGTCAATAGATATCAAAACAAAAAAACTTTTACAAGTAATGTCCCAATTCTCCCTCCCCATCCTCCTAATCTTCTCCTCCATCTCTTTTTTACTGCAAATCCATTTTTTGAAAATTTACCTTTCTGATTTCTTGATAAATTAATTTTTTCATTATAAATTAAAACATTCATCAAAATAAGTTGGCAACTGTTAAGCGGGGAGCAATCATAATGAAAGACTTAATCCCATTAATTATCTTTTTCTCTATTTTTTTTACAAGCTTAATTCTTCGCGTATTGGCTTCTAAAAATTTACTCGATGAATATTCGGACCAAAGATGGAATGTTATATTTAATACCAGAGGAACCTGGTCTTCGAATAAATATATGTTTAATGGAAAAGGAAAACGATACTATCTAACCAGTAACAGCTTCGGAATATTGTGGGTAGGTTATATAATTATTATTGTTGTGTTCAATTTTTTTTGATAAAATTAATAATGATTAAATTTTATTTCTATCATCAGCAATAAATTAAAAAGCGTTAATAATTACATTTTCCAATCTTAAACTTCAAGATCTTGCGCGTACTTAATATGAAATATTTTATAAAATTAGTACTTTTAATGAAAGTAAAAAGTTAATCGTAATATTAGAAAGCAATAACCCTCAATAGCCATAGAAAAATGAAACAGATTTTTGTTACAATATTAATATTGACCTTTGGAATTACTGCTTGTAATAAGCAGTCAGACAAAACACAGAAATTGCAGAAAAGAGTTGATAGTCTGGAAGTTAAATTATCGGAAACATATAAACCCGGTTTTGGAGAATTCATGAGCATTGTTCAGGCTCACCACGCAAAGTTATGGTTTGCCGGGAAAAATCAAAATTGGAAACTAGCCGATTTTGAGATTCATGAAATAATGGAAACCATGGATGACATTCAGAAATACGAGCCTGAACGAAAAGAAAGTAAAATGATTGGAATGATCAAGCCGTCATTGGACAGTGTAAACAGTGCTATTGAACAGAAAAACCTTGAGCTATTTAAAAGAAATTACACATTACTGACAAACACCTGCAATGCCTGCCACCATGCGGTAAACTTTGAATTTAATGTCATAAAAATCCCTGATGAGCAAACATTCAGCAATCAGGATTTCAAAAAACATCAATCTAACTAATTCTCCCTTCCCATCTTGCTAATCTTCTCATCCATCTCTTCCTTCAGCTTACCTACTTCTTCCAATACTTCATCCGATGTAATTAATTCTTTTTTTTCCAAAATTCTAATTATTGCCTGAACTTCAAGAGTTGTAGAAACAACCAGCTCTTCGAATGTTACGATCTTTTTATCTTTCGACATAAAATTCCTCCAAATTAATTTTCTTTGCTTTAATTCCAGGTTTCTCTTCCGGCGATTTTTTATTATAAAATTCTTTGGCGGGGATTTTTAAATGTGATACATATCGCAGACATGCCGTTTAATTAATACTACTTTAAATAAACAGTGTTAAGAATTATTTTCAACTGGTTTCTTATCCATACACATTTAATCGTGAACTGACCTTTTTAATTTTCAGACTTTTCATCTTAACACTACAAAATATTTCAATAAATTTAATATAAATAACAATTGTATTATTATTAATTTAAATAGAAATTACCATGGGGAAAATCCTATGTGGTCCTATTTTAAGGCGCACCGAAAAGAATAAAGTATCAGTATGGGCTGCTTTCAATGAAAATTATCTTGTTGAATTACAGGTTTTTCAGGGTGATCATATTAAAGTAAAAGCAAACCCTGATACTAATGCCGACCTAGTCTCGGTGGGAGATGGTGCAGACTCTTTACCATTAAAGGCCCCAGCCCAGGCTGTAACTGCAAGGTTTGGTAAGAATCTATGGATGGTGGTAGTTACTGCCGAACCGGTTAATCCGTTTGCTCAAAATCAGGTTTACAGTTACAACATCAATTTTAGGAGTTCGGATACTCCCACAGACAAAGGTGATTTAAGAACACAGAATATGCTGGAAGATGGTACAGTTGATGGTAAACCTCAAAAAGCACTGGGCTACGCCAAAAACACATTGCCCGGATTTATACTACCCTCTGAAGAACCTGAAAACTTATTTATAGCTCATGCTTCCTGCCGTAAACTGCATGGACATGGGAATGATGCACTTTCATACCTTGACAAACTAATAGAGGATAGTTTATCCCAGACCGGAAACCCTGATCCATTTAATGCAGAAGAACCAACAGCCAACCTTCTAAAACAAAGGCCGCAGCAATTGTACTTTACAGGTGACCAGATTTATGCAGATGATGTATCTCCCCTGATACTCCACAATCTGGGAGTTTTAGATGGGGCTTCAATTTTCGGCGACGAAAAAGTTCAGGTTAAAAAGACTGACGGCTCCATTGAAGAAATTGAAGCCGATAAGGTTTTAATTCCACCCTTATACAGAAGAAAAATTGTCCTTGAACAAGCAGGGTTTTCATCAGAAGATTGTGATTCGCACCTTATAACATTTGAAGAGTTTGTCGGGCTTTACCTGATGTCATGGAGCTTAAGAAGCTGGCAGACCGATTTTTATAATGATTTGAAAACAATAAAAACTTTTGATTCATCAAAAGCTTCCGATCTGGCTGATAAATATATTCAGGACCCGCTTGATTCGGACTTGGGGCTGCTGCCTATCATCAAAAACCACCTGAACAGTGCAGCTGCCGCTTATGTTTATTCCGACGAAGATAAATTACCCTTTCAGGCCGGGCAAACTGATAAACTTAATGAATGGAAAAAAGAAACCCGCAGAATTTTAATGAATGATTTGCGGCTTATTGGTGGTTTAGTGGATTCTATTCCCCTGGTAAGCCGGGTGCTGGCCAATGTACCTACTTATATGATTTTTGACGACCATGAAATTACCGATGACTGGTATATGACCAAGCGCTGGCGGCATGAGGTGCTTTCTAATCCGCTGGGCCGTGACATAATCAGAAACGGGCTCATGGCCTACACTTTATTTCAGGATTGGGGGAATACCCCGGATAAATATGTGGCCATACCACAAGCAGGTGAAGGAAACCTTTCCAATAAGACAAAATTAATCCGGCTTATAAATGAATATGCTAACAGGGTAGCGGAAAATAATAACCTGAGCACTTTACGCACTGATGTTTTCAACGAAATTGAAACCTATTTAGGAATGGGCAGCCCCGATGATCCTAAAATAGTGGACTGGCATTATCAAACAGAATGTGGGCCAACAAAGGTTATTGTTTTAAACACCCGTACCCGGCGCTCTTATGCATCACTCAACAGTTCGCCTGGATTAATAAGTGAAGATTCATTAAACAAACAGGTTCCGGCCACTGCGCCGGTAGCAGGTGCATCTTTTACCATCGTGGTTTCCGCTGCACCGTTTTTTGGCCTCCAGAGTTTTGAACAATTAGTACAGCCTGCAGCTTCGGCCATTTCCGGAGCAAAATCAAACTCCACAAGAAATCCCGGTATCTTGTCCGGTGAACTTGACTCAGATAAAGAAGCGTGGGGATTTGATAAAGTGAGCTTCGAAGCTTTGCTGGAAAGACTGGCTGAATACGAAAAGGTTATCCTGCTTTCCGGTGATGTACATTATGGCTTTTCATCGGTGATGGATTACTGGAAAGGCACGCCGACCGATCCAAAATCAAGACTGATCCAGTTCACCTCCAGTTCTCTGAAAAATGAAAGCTACGGGCTGATGCGGCTTTACAGGGCATCCATGACTCAAAAGCTTTTGAACGGAATTGGCGACAAACTCGAAAAACTCGTTTGGAAGGATAAAGTTTTGTCGGTAAGTGGTCAGGTATCTATGCGTAACCGCATCAGGCTTAGAAACAATCCGGCTGTACTTCCGGTAGCAGGTTGGAAATCTGGTGCTACGGTCAGTCAGCCTCCGGACTACAGATATCGGTTAAAGGTAGTTGCCGATAACAGAGTTAACCGAAAATCTGAACCCATACATATTGATAGTGATATTAACCTTAGTGATGCAGCTTCTCTTAAAGATGGCTACAAAAAAATAGTACAGCGTTCTCAGGCTGATTTTATTACTGAAGTACATCGTCGAATGGTGTGGCCTTCACATGTCGGGCTTATCAGTTTCAAAAAAGATACAGGAAATAAGCTGAGTGTTTCGCAATCATTTTTATTTAACAAGGGTGATTTGGACCCTGCTAAAAAAGATATAAAGCTTCATATAGTACATGAAATACCGTTTGAGGCTGCTGGAAATGAATTAGTAAGACCGGAATTACCATAAAGTCAAAGGCCATGGCTGAAGAACAAAATAGTAACGACTTATTTAAACAATTGCTGAAATTCACTTATGATTTTCTGAAACCGGCAATTACTGCATTTGAAGACCCGGATGCAAGACAGGAATATTTTGGTACATTAGGACTTAGTTCCTCCGGAGGTACAGTTAATTTTCCCGATGCAACAAATCTTGAAAATTACATCAACCGGGAATCGCAGGAGGTGGATTCATTTGCTTTGATTGGCGCCATGGCTGACCTGGCGCAAATTATTGCTGCTATAGAAGGAGTTATAAGGGCTGCAGTTGACGGAGGAGGCGACCCGGATTTTGTTGCAGATGAAATTATATCCTCTGTTTTTACCCTTTTACTTACCGAACATTTGCGCAGGGAATACCCCAGGATTTATGCAGTTTTAACACTCGTACCAATCATTACTGAACAAACGGCTGCAGAAGGCGGCTTTAGTAATTTTTATGATGAATTGATAAAACCTTTCTTTGAAGGACTGGGCCAGGGATTACATAATGAAGAAGGTGTTACATCCTGGTCACTTTCAAGCTTTGTCGGCCTGGGCGGCCTGATTTATTTTTTTGACTGGCTTGTAAAAAAATATACCGACACACTGCTTGAATTCAGCTTGGGTTATGGATACGAAGGAGTAGAAGAATCAACAACTCCCAATGCAGATACTATCACCAATCGTTTCATGAGTTATGGTATACGGCGCTATGAAAACCCTGATGTGACTTTTGTTCAAACAATGGGCTATGTGCCGGAAGATCAGGGCGGAATTGCTTTCCTGACAGAGCTTGCAGGATTGTTCGATATAAAAATAGATTTAACCGATAAAATTTCACTTGGGATATTAACTGAGGGAGATGGAGTTTTCCGGATTGGAGAAGGTGCCGATGCTTCATTGGGTGAAAACAACAAAGTAAGTCTTACCTTTAAACAGGACCGTAGCGATGCTTCCATGTGGGCTTTAATGGACAGCCCTCAGATAAAGCTGGGATTTGGGACTTATACTTTGAATCTAAATTTTGATAAGAAAGATTTTGCGGTTAAAGCCAAATTTGAAATGCCCTTCTTTTTCGGTAAAGGTGATAATACCGGTTTTCCATGGAGTTTCCTTCCCGAAAAAATTGATGAAAAAATTCCTATACCATTTGGCTATTCATTAAAGAATGGATTCTTTTTCGGTGATAATGCTGTAGGCAATTCAGCGGAAAATCCGGATACAGCTGCTGCTGCAGCACCCGGCAATGCAGGTAGTGATAAGCCGGATTTTGTGGAAGGCCTGGTGGCTACTATACTAAACAAAATTGATTTGCGTATCCCCATTTACAAAACGATCGGCGACGTGGTTTCTATTGAAATACTTAATCTACGTACCGGGGTGCAGGGAAATTTTGATGCTTTCTCATTGGAAACTTCACTGGATTTTTCAGTAAAAATGGGTTCGGTTTTAGAGCTTTCTATCAGCCGTCTGGGTTTTGAGTTGCTGATGGAAAAAGCAGCGGAAGGATCAGATGGCGATATTTTCGGATACAATATACACCCTAAAATAAAACCTCCGAATGGTGCTGGTGTAGTAGTGGATGCCAGTATGATAAAGGGTGGCGGCTATCTTTATTTTGATGATGAAAAAGGCGAATATTTCGGTGCGCTGGAATTAGAATTCAAAGAGTTGTTTACTCTTAAAGCTGTTGGCATTATAAATACAATCATGCCAGATGGCAGCAAAGGATTCAGTATGCTGATCATCATTACGGCAGAATTTACCCCTGTACAGTTAGGATTTGGGTTTACCCTTAGCGGAGTTGGTGGACTGTTGGGCATTGACCGCCGGGCCGATGTGGAAATTCTCCGTCAGGGTTTGTGCACCAATGCCATAAAAAGTGTTTTGTTTCCTGAAGATGTGGTTGGTAATATCAACCGCATCATTAATGATCTCAGGCAGATATTCCCGGTTCAGAAGGATACTTTTCTGATTGGTTTAATGGCACAACTGGGCTGGTCGAATAACCTGTTGAAAATTGAGCTCGGCGTAATTTTGGAATTAATGGATCCCAAGATTTTGATCCTTGGTGTTATCAAGCTTTCACTACCCGATGAAAATGCCGAAGTATTAAGATTGCAGGTAAATTTTTTGGGCGTCATTGATTTCCAGAACAAGTTTGTTTATTTCGAGGCTCAGTTATTTGAATCCATGGTCTTTGGATTTCCGCTTACAGGAAGCCTGGCGTTCGGTGTTGGCTGGGGAGATACTGCTATGTTTGGAATAAGTGTTGGCGGCTTCCACCCCGACTTCAGAGATTATCCGGTAGTGCCCACTTTACCCGGTGCTTTCAGGGATATGGTGCGTATAGGGTTATCATTGCTTAAAGGCGGAAATCCCAGGTTGACCTTGGAAGCATATTTTGCAGTTACTTCCAATTCTTTGCAGTTCGGCGCCAAGCTGGAATTACTTGCAGAAGGACCTATGGGGTTCAATCTTTATGGAATGCTGGCTTTCGACGCCTTATTCATTTTTGATCCGTTCAGTTTTATCATCAGCCTCGAAGCTACACTTGCCATTAGAAAAGGTACCAGTATTTTGTTTGGCATTCACTTTAAGGGTGTACTGTCCGGTCCAAATCCCTGGCATGTTGAAGGTTCAGTTACTTTCGGCATTTTGTTTTTCGATGTTACCATCAGCTTCAGCTCCACCTGGGGAGATCCGCCGGCATCCATTGCATCAACCACCTCAGATTTGAAAGAATTGCTGCTGAAAGAGGTGAACACTATTGCCAACTGGAAAGCAAAGTCATTAAATGGACAGGGAGACGGTGTTTCACTGAAAGATGTTCAGAAAGAAACAGGCCATCCTTTAATATTGAGTCCTTTTGGCGCATTGGACTTTTTGCAGTCCACCATTCCACTAAATCTGGAAATGCAGAAATATGGTAATAATACCCCGGCAGGTGAAAATTACTTCAGCATTAAAAAAATTATGATTGGAACTGAGGCTGCAAGTTTCAAAATGTTAAAATCAAAATTTGCAGCAGGCAATTATCTCAAGTTAACTGAGAAGGAAAAATTGAACCGGAAATCTTTCGAACCTTTTGACGGAGGTTTTGAATTGGAAGATTCAGGTAATCTGGCAACAGCCTCGCCGGAATTGGATCCAACCATTCTCAATTATGAGGTAAACTATACGTCTGATGATAAACCTCAATTACATAAATTACCAAAGGGTGCATTCTTACATTTAAACCGCAATGCAGCCAGTGCCAAATCTTCTCTTTCCTGGCAATTTGGAAATAAAGCTATAGTGAACAAACCCGGGAAAGTACAGTTTAATGCAGGTAATACTTATACCTTAGCCAATATGGAAAATATGAAAGAATACGATATGAATTTACGGAGCGGTACCAGGGCTGAAATAAATGCCAAATTTGAAAAACTTGTATCGGAAAAACCTGAATTAAAAAATCAGCTTCAGATTGTTGAAGAATTTGAATTAAATTAATAAATAAAAAATCGCAAAATGGAATTTGGAAAATATCAATTTTTATCATGGGCCCGAAGAGGAATAGGCAGGAACATAATTGAAAAAGACCTCCTGGGTGCACAGCCGGGTACTGCTGAACAAAGAGCAAAAATTCCTGTTACAGTTAAGATAAATGAATCAATAAACAATGAAAAGGAATTTGCCTTACTAGGTCCCGGAGATATAACAGGCATTCAGCAAAAAGTGATTATCAGAACAGAACCGCTTAACGGCATTTCTGATTTTGAGCCCAACCTTTTGCCTTATATTGAATTTTATGATGAAGACTTTCCCTGGCGTTTTACACCGGCCTCACCTGCAGGAAGCAACAACCGGCATCTAAGGCCATGGCTGGCACTGATAGTTTTAAAAGAAAATGAATTCATAAACACCGACAGAAGAAAACCGCTTCCCTCCATTAAAATGGGAAGTGCCGATTTTTTACCGCCTGCAAATGAACTCCATTTATGGGCGCATATGCATTCAAACCTGGCAGTAGAGCATGACAATTTTGAAACCTTTATTACTAATTTAGAGGAAGAAGTTAAAACAGACCCGGATGGGGTATACAGCAGGATTTTATGTCCCCGGAAATTGGAGCCCCGGACCCTTTACCATGCCTTTCTTATCCCTTCATATGAAACCGGACGATTAGCAGGCCTGGGGCAGCCGACCGCTGGTATTAAAGCTCAGCAGCATGCTTTTGCCGCTGATTTGGAATTTCCGGTTTACCATCGCTGGTATTTCAGAACCGGCGATAATGTCGATTTTGAATCGCTGGTGAAATTGCTGGAACCGAGGGCGATGGATGAGAAGGTAGGCGTCAGGCCGATGGATTGTTCAAAACCGGCATTTGTCCGGGCTGATAAAGATGAAGAAGTTACAGCGCCTGAACCGAATATACTATTGCTTGAAGGTGCGCTTAAATCTCCAAAAGCGCCGTCAACTCCTTTTCCTAAAAAAACCAATCAGCCATTTTTAAATCAGGTGAAGGATTTATTGAATCTTAATCTCATTCAGCAGGAGAATGAAGATGAAGATCCTTATGTATCTCTGCCGTACTATGGTATGTATCATATTATGCGTAAAAATTCCAGCCTGCCGGGTAAAAAGGAAATTCCTCCATTTGATCCGGTTTCCGGTAATTGGTCTAATGACCTAAACCGCGATCCAAGGAATCGTGTACCCGCAGGTTTTGGTGCAAGAGTAGTGCAGCAAAATCAGGAAAAATTTATGGATAAAGCCTGGGCTCAGCTTGAAAATGTATTGGAAGCTAACCGCAAAATGAAACTGCTTCAATTTATGCAGGAGGTAATGGATCGAACTTTCAAAAAATATGTCGCTTTCAGAAAAGAGGATGGACTAATTGGTTTTACAACAAGACTGAATACAAAAATTCTTTTTGAAGGGGGAACTGTAACTAATAACATCCGTAAAAGCCGGATACCCAATCAGGTACTTGATTTTTCATTTCCCAAGTTTCTGCGGAAAAATCAATCCATTACAAAAAATCTCAATATAAATAATCCGGATTTAACATTTGGAAGTATAACTGCAGGACTAAATAAAGAGAAGGGGATTTCCATAGACCCCAAAGCTAAATATTCGTCGGTATCCGAAATTAAGAAGACTGGTGTTTTGAAACCGGAAAGTTCAATTACACAAATCAACACCTGGAGCACCGCGTCCAACCTCGAACCAAACTATGTTTACAACCTGAATGGATTCACCGGCGGTTTGCCTTCGGTGCTGGATTGGTCCGGTACTTTTAAACCAGTAAAGATTCTTAAAGACAGACCCGACATCCTTGTAAAAATAAATCAGCCCCAGCTAACTGCGATAGAATTAGAGAAGCCGGGGACAAAAAAACCATCTGCTGTAAGCGGTTTAAAAACGGTACCTAACAATGTGCTTAACCCGGGTAACCGCCTGACACTTGGTCATGCAGGAAATTTACCCCCCATTGCTATGAGTGGAACAATAAAAACCAACCTTGCAGTGAGAAATCAACCTTCCGTTCCGGTTTCAGTCACTACTTCTCCGCAGAGTATGGTTACCAAATTAGCAGCCGATAATCTTTTGGTGAGAGATGATTTACTGGTTTCTAACCGCCTGATTTTAAATAAACTTAAACTTTCTGAGCAAAATGCCGGTATGCAGCTAACGTTCAAATCAATGAATTTGCGAAATAGTTTGCAATTTCCCAAGAAGTTGTCACCTTCTCTTAAAACGAATAAAATCGGTAATACCATAAAAACGAATATCAATCCGCGTTTATCGTATGTTCAATACAAGAATCAAATTATAAAATGGCCTAAAGGAATCAAAACTATTCCCAATGAAGAGTTTCTGCCCGCGATGGCTTATCCTGATTTCCCGGAACCGGTTTATAAATATCTTACCGATATTGATAATGAATTTTTATTGCCGAACCTGAAACTCATTCCGCCCAATACACTTTCATTGCTCAGAACAAATCAGAAATTTATAGAATCCTATCTTGTAGGTATTAATTATGAAATGGGTAAAGAATTAATGTGGCGGGAATATCCCACCGACATGCGGGGCAGTTATTTCCGTCAGTTTTGGGATGTAAATGGCCTGGTTAAACCGGGTATGGATGCTGCTGATGTGGAGAAACTTAAAGACATTATTCCCATACATAAATGGTCTTCTACAAGTTTACTGGGCAGCCATAATCAGCGTGACACCCAGGGAGGCAGCGAACAGCTGGTTTTTGTTATAAAAGGAGATTTACTCAAAAAATTTCCTAATACTGTAATATATGCTCAAAAGGCAATCAATGTGAGTGGAAAGAAAAAAATAAGGGTCGATTTAACCGACGCGCAATTTGCCAAAGAAGTCCGTTTCCCGCTTTACAAAGCACAGATTGTTCCGGATATTTATTTGCTGGGGTTCGACCTCACGATTGAAGAAGCTTCCGGTAAAGCGAAAACTACCGGATTTGGAAACGATAAACTTGGTTGGTTCTTTGTAATTGCAGAAGTGCCCGGTGAACCCCGCTTTGGTATGGATGTTCAATTCAAACCGGATGTACCGGGTAAGTTTACCTGGAATGATTTGTCATGGAAAAATTTTGAAAACCAGCTGGACTTTGTGAAGGCTACAATCCCGCCGTCAAATACTGAAGCTCCATTGCCGGACGGTGATACCGGTACCTGGGGCAGAACGGCTGAGGATATGGCAGCCATCTTATTTCAAAGACCGGTTATGGTGCCGGTACACGCAAGTGAAATGCTGGATGTAGGCGTTTCTGCAGTAATTAATGGAACGGAAAAATTAATGACTTTGATTCAATTTGTAAGAAAATAATTATGGCAAGTTTCAAGGAAAATCAATTAAAAGTATCTGAAGCCAGGGCCGAATTAGCGGCAGCTGAAAAACGCTTGTACTCTGCTAAAATAGGGTACACAAGAAAGCTGAATGATCAATCTGCGATTAATCTGCAGCATCAGTTGAATGCCGAGTTTGGCAAAGTTAAGGAAGCCAGGGAAAAGCTAAGTGCAGCTATAA
Source organism: uncultured Ignavibacteriales bacterium (assembly GCA_963723205.1). Classification (GTDB taxonomy): domain Bacteria; phylum Bacteroidota; class Ignavibacteria; order Ignavibacteriales; family Ignavibacteriaceae; genus CAVQBP01. The sequence goes on along the minus strand of CAVRQC010000042.1, from coordinate 18,968 downwards.
ATAATTTGTACCGTACACATCGGTTTGAAGATGCCATAAGCAAGCTGGATTCTAAAGTACCGGTTTTGTTGCTTCCCTTGAGAATTGAAACCCGGATTGTTGACAATAATAATCAAACGGAATTATGGCTTAGGGTTTATCCGGATGATATTCATGTTCACAACCACGAACCTGTACTAACGGAAAAAGAATTTCAATACGGTGTTTATTACTGGAAAAGCCTGGCTGTAGCCAACCGTGAAGCCGGCGGCAAGGCGGAAACAAAAAAACAAAATGCCTGGAAGGATCTAAGCAGCAGAGCAGGTATTCAAAGGGCATTATGGGTAGCCAAATCTACAATTCCTGCTAATTGGCATCCTAACTATTCCGGTAATGAAAACCTGCTAAAATTTAAAGAGCCTGAATTAAAGGATCATGATTGGACCATGGCTCCCAGAACAAATATTTTACCGGACAAATTTGCTGTAAGTATTATAAAAAATAACAAAGTTCTCAGTACCCACATTGGTAATACAATACCCGACACCTTATATCTGGGTCCTGATCCGTATTTGGCAGAAGAAGCCTTCAAAAAAGGAGATAAGAAAATTGAAACACATGAAAGCTTTGCCTGGACCACGGATTTTAATAAAGCAGTAAAAAACGGCATGGGTTTCAAAATTCCGCTGACCAATGCACATTTCAACAGAGGATGTATAGAGCAGATAGTGGTTATGGGCATAATGGCTACTGCCAGTCCTGCTGAAAGCAAAGAAATGATTGAAACGCTATTCGAGAGTCAGCATTTCTCTGCCAAAGGATTTAATTTTTTGCCGCAGAGAAGCCCAACCAATAATACGGCAGAAAATAAATCATCATATCATCCAAATGAAGATTATCTGCCTAAAGGATATTATGATGGTACAACGATTCAGGATTTGAAAAACCTGCCCAATGCCGAAGGTAATAATTTTGCAGAATACCTGGGTATTAACAGTGACATTTTCGACGATGTAAACAATGCTTCCATGGTGGAGCAATTTGAAGCATCTGCCATGAACAAAGCATTATATCCTGCTACTGCAGGAAATTTTCTGGAAGTATATTGTAATCCGGTGCTGAATGAAGTATCGCAAAAACAAATACGTGATTTCTTTAATCACTTTGTTACCGCAGGAGGACCGCTGCCCAGCTTCAGGGTTGGCGACCAGCCGTATGGTACTCTAGTCACCAGCAACCTTGGACAATGGGCAGAAAAAGATACTTTTTATAAAGGTCTCACAGATACTTTTAAAAAACTGCAATCTGAATTTGATCTGATCACTACTCAAAAAGTAATGCATACCGGCAGGCCGGGCGATCCTTCGGAAATAATGATGGATATTTTTGGTCTCAATGCAGGATCAAAATCTTTTTATCAAAGAATGGCTTATCTCGCAGATCTTGTATCCACCCAGACTAAATTAACCAGGGACCGAAAAGGGCTGGCAGCCAAACAGAAGGACATACTTGCTTTTTTGAAGAAGATGGGATACAGCGGTACTTCAAATCCAACCATCACAAGTCTTGCTTTTAAAGATGCAACCAACGTAATTGCCTTCAAAAATCTTGTGAATGGTAAAATGCCTTCACCCGAAGAATTTCTGGAACAGATTGGTGACAGCGGCAAGAATTATATTGAATGGCTGGCTGCAGTTAAAAGTCTTTCCAGTCTTCAGAATCAGAAAATGGGAGGGGCTGCGCCGCCATTTGTTCTTTATTTATTAATGCGTCATGCACTCCTGGAAGAAATTAAAAAATCGACTGAAGAATTTTATCTTAGACAAAAAGTAAGTTACCAAAGGGCTGCATTTGATAAATCATTTTACAATTTTGACCGAAAAGTAAATGATATTACTGAGTTTGAAATTCTTAATGGTGTGCCGGCCAAAGTCAGCTCTCAAAAATTCAAAATTCGTCAACCGGTAGGTGATTACCTGCTTAACAATGGTGGAACCGGTATTGAAGCGGCAAGACTGCGGGAAATGCGGGCAGCTATGCATGTCTTGGCACACTTACCTACCTCTAAATTGCATAAGTACTTACGTGATCATCTTGATTTAGTGAGCTACCGCCTTGATGCATGGCAAAACGGACTCTTTTTCAAACGCCTGCTTGAAAACAGGGCAGTTAAACCAACCGGTCTTTACCTTGGTGCTTTTGGATGGGTGGAAAATCTGAGGAAATCAAAAAAGACTGAGGCTCTCAATATACCGGCAGAATTAAAACCTGCAGATAATGCAAAGGTATATAAACAGGAAGGCAGTGCAGGATTTGTGCATGCACCTTCATTAAATCACGCAACTACTGCCGGCGTTTTATTGGCCGGTTATCAAAATCATGCAAGCAAATCTGACCCGTCACCTTTCGCCGTCAACCTGTCGTCGGAAAGGATACGAAAGGCTACTTTGATACTTCAGGGCATTCAGCACCATCAATCGCTCGAAGTTCTATTGGGATATCAGTTTGAAAGGGCATTGCATGATATTACTACTGCTAACCCGGACAATAACCTCAATCGATATGTTTTTGGTTTAAGACAGAAATTTCCTGTCGAATCCAATTCCATTCCGCAGGACGGCACTGAAGCCCAGGAGGTTGTATCACCTTACCCTGTCGTAAACGGACTGTCGTTGACAAAAGCAAGTCAGGCAGAAATAAAGTCAGTTGTGACCAAATCACAAGATACTCTGTTGGTTATGAAAGAAATAGATCGATTAAAAGATACACTGGATGCGATAAATGATTTGCTGGTTTCTGAAGCGGTTCATCAGGCAACCCAGGGCAAAAAAGACAGGGTAGTAGGATTATTGAATGCACTAAAATACAGTGAACTGCCTCCTGAATTGGAAGTTGCACAAACACCCAGAACATCTCAATCCGGGATTACCAACAGGATAAGTCTTCATTTCAACCTCAAAAAAAATGTTAAGAAAAATCCCGGCTGGACATTAGAAGATTCACCCCGTAAGTCTGCAGAACCAGGTCTTAATGAATGGCTTGAAAGAATGCTTGGAGATCCCCGGAAAATTGTGGCTGAAGCTGCTGAAATTACAAAGGATGGAACAGAGCGTAACAAGAGGAAAATAAAACTTTCTGATCTTAAAATTAATGCCATTGACCTGGTATTTATCTGCGGTGAAGATATACAACAATCAGCGAAGGAACTCGAGTCTAAAATTTATGACCGTTACATTTCATTGGTTGATATTGCTGAAGACAGCCGTGTTATTGTAATCTTCGAACCGGAACAAACAGCAGCCAAAGACAGATCACTGGCATCTGTATTGCCGCTAATCAGAAACCTCAGGGTATTGATTGGTTCTGCCAGAGTTGCATCTGCCCGGGATTTTCAACCGCGGACAAATACAGTTCTGCAAAACCCGGATGATGAATTTGGATGGGATATAATTGAACTGAAGAAAAGGGTAGACAATTTACTTTCACGGTTTAATTCTTTTTTGGCAGATGCTTCAAATATTAAGCTGATTGATAATCCGGCTGGTGATCATCCTGAATGGTCACACCAGCTGCTTGCAAAATACAACGAAAAAGGAAAATCACCGGATTATTTGAAAACTGTTTCTCTAAAAAAGAAGGCCGGTAAAGACATTATTGAATTTTTGAAATCCGTGTATTTATTTGGTTTAAAGATTTCTATCCCGACAAGTACCGACCTTGAAAATAATTCGGAAAGAAAAGATTTATTGACAATTTTCATAAGTACTATGGAAGCGCTGGGGAGCAGGCAGCAGGAAGTAAATAAATTACTGATAGATTATGAAAATGAACCTTCGGTAAAATTAAAGATCCGGATTTTGCAACAGGCTGCCAAGTGTATGACTGGCGATGATTTTGTTATTATTCCCAATTTCAAATTCAGTAATCCGGATGATGTTGCAGCTTCTTTAAATCAGAACAGCAAAAATGATCTTCTGCAATTTTACCGGGATAAAAATAACATGGATGATTCTGGTGTGATAAACGAGTGGCTTGATTCGGTAGGTGCTGTAAGAAAGCAGGTTCATTTTTTGAATGACAGCAGTCTTATTTCTGAAGTCCAGACAGGAAACTACCATGAGTTTGTCCCCGTGCAATTGCCCTTTGCCGAGAATGATTTCTGGCTTGCAGTTGAATTTCCTGAAATTGACCCGCGCACTCAGTTGCCTTTTGATATAGACAAAGACACCATTTGCCTGGCTATGCAAGGTGAACAAGCTTACGAAACAAAGGATAAACAATCTGCATTGATACTGGATGAGTGGACTGAGTTTATTCCAAACCGAAAAGAAATAACCGGTATTAGTTATAATTACGATCAGCCCAATGCAACAGCGCCAAACACATTGCTTCTTGCAGTTGAACCAACTGGTTCTGATAATTGGAGCCTGGAAGCGTTAATTCATACAATTACCGACACTTTCAGGCGGGCGAAGTCAAGGGCTGTAGAACCTAATCAGCTGTTGGAACATAAAGGATTGGATCAGCTGAGTCCGATGACTGTAGCTTCCTTTGACCTTAATCAATTAAATGTGTCGCTGGATTTTCTCGTTGCTGAACCTAAATTCCTGCAGTCCATGAAAAACTCAGGAAATCAATTGTACAAAAATTTTAAAATATTAAAAGATTAAGATATGGCAAAATACGTTGCACTAGCGAATTTGAAAACAAAGGCGAAAATTTTTTCTCAGCCGTTTATCAGATCATATAACAGGCTTGAATCCACTCCCAGATCTGATGATATGGAAGCTGGTGTTTCTATGGAAACAGCAGATCCGTTGTGGTATTTATGCCGTCAATGGCAGTTTGGTGAATTTCAGGGGGAAGATGCAGCCAGCGCTTTTCAGGCAAATATATTAGCGAATCACCAAAAGCCAGGACAGTTGGTTTTACCAGGTGGTAAAGAAATAGCTTATGATCTAAGCAGTCCATTGGAAACCATAGTTGAAAGGGAAAACCTGTCGTACAATATCCACCTTTCTGCTCAGTTAGGAAGATATTTCAGACGCTGGCTCAGACAAAATAAATTACTAAAATATCTGCCTTTGTTTCTTGAAAAATATCCGATTGACGTTAAACCCGATGATCAGGACCTTTCCGGAAATTATTTTTTCAAATCAGTTGAGGGATATGAAATAAACGGATATAAACTTTATAAGTCAGTCCTTGATTTTTCTTATAAGAACTGGTTTACTTCCGACGCAAATTTTAAGCCGGCTCATCATAACCTTTTGGAAACAGGTGGAAACGAATTAGTAAACAGTTTCAAAAGGATATATGAGCAGGCTCAGGAAAAAGATTCAACCTGGATTAGCGAAAATCTTGAATATAGTTTCAGGCTTGAAGCAAAACAGGACGGCAATACAAAAAAAGTGCTGGATGCAAAACAGTTCTCCGGCGGACATCTGGACTGGAAGGATTTTGATCAGGGAGTTGCCGATTCGAACAGGGGTATAACCAGGCTTCAACGCCCTGAAAAAATCGTTCAGACTTTTATACCTGCTCCGCTGCGTTTTTCAGGCATGCCGCACCCAAGGTTATGGCAAATGGAAGATTCTACTACAGATTTTGGTGATTTGGAAGCCAGCAAAACCACTCTGGTAAATATGTTGCTGGCTGAATTTGGCATGCGTTATTCCAATGACTGGTTTATTCTGCCCTATGAAGTGGAGTTAAATACCATATGTCAGGTTGAAGGCATTTGTGTTACCGATGTTTTTGGACTTAATTTCTTTATTCAGCCGGCACTTGATGATCCCGAAATGAACTGGCAGCAATTTGCATTTTTCCATCAATCGGAAACAGACAATTCCTCCAGGAATCAAAGTCTTTTTTATTTGGCTCCTGCCGTAGGAAAAGTACAAAAGAGTGAGGTACTGGAGCAGGTGAATTTTATGCGTGATGAGATGTCTAATCTGGTTTGGGCAACAGAACAAATTTTGCTTTCTGCCGATGGACAAGGCAGGAGGACAAACAGAGATGTACCCAGTTTAAAAGAATTTGAACCTATAAATGATGAATCTAAGATCAGATATATTTTAGGAAATACAGTTCCTAAAAACTGGATCCCTTTTGTCCCCGTTCTAAAGAAAGACAGTACAAAGGAAATGCCTGAAATCAGGTTACAGCGGGCCAGAATGCCCCAGGGAGAACCGGCTCAATCTAAACTGCTTTCAGAAAAACAGCCGGTTTATTTTATTGAAGAGAAAGAAGTTTCACGTTCAGGAATTATTGTGGAAAGAAAATTTAACCGTACCCGCTGGCTGAATGGAAAAACTTTTCTCTGGATAGGCCGGCAGAAGAAAACGGGCAGGGGAGAAGGCAATGCCAACTTAAAGTTTGATCAGATACAAGACATTAAGTGAGTAAAGGTATTTCCAAAAATAAATAGGACATTGCAGCAAATTTATCATATCAACTGAAAATTCAGGAAGGCTCGTGTCAAAATTTCTGGCAAGCTCAACGAATCAAAATGCCCCGGGTTTTCAAATAAGAACTTATCCAATAAATTATAATAAGGTTAAAATAGGATGGAGCCAAAAGTAATTTTCGCCGCAGGCGGAATTCTCTGGAAAAAAATTTCCGGTGAATATAAAATCTGCCTGGTATATAGAGAAAGATACGGAGGGAAATGGTCATTACCCAAAGGTAAGCTGAAGGAAAATGAATCCTGGGAAACAGCAGCAGTAAGAGAAGTTGAGGAGGAAACCGGAGCAAAGGTCAAAATATTAAAATATGCACATACCATTCAATATTTAGTTAATAGCTCAACCAAAATAGTCATGTTCTGGCATATGAAGGAAACAGGGCGAATTTCTAAAGCTACTGATTCTGAAGTAGTAAAAACCGGCTGGTTTACAATAAAGGAAGCTATTAATAAAATTGATTATGAGGAAGAGATAAAGTTAATCAGTGGTATTGAATTTCCTGGCGGAGGATTTAAAGAATTACTTAAAAATATATTAAGAGTCTTTAATCCACGTGTTTTTATAAACAAATATTTTAATAGGGGAATCCGCTTTCAAAGACTGGAAGGTGATATCAAGGAATATATAGAATATCTTGAATATAGAATTAGGAGAAGTAAGAGCGATAAATTAACTGAGTGGGCTGAACACGCAAGAAAATTAGTAAAAAACTCAGTTGATGAACTTCTATCAGGTAATGTTGATATGGCCTGGAAAAGTTTAAATAGTGCAAAGCGGATTCAATTATTTGGTTTTACTGATGAAGAATTAAAAGAAAAGGCAAAAGTAATTAGGATTGAATCTGCCAAGTTGAATGAATGGAGAAGAAAAGCTATTTATAAGCTAATTGGGGACAATGAAAATCCAAGAGATGATATATCTGCGGATTCATTAAATATGGCTTTACAGCTTAGAGATGAACACTATAACAATGAATATCATAAAAATGAGCTTATAAAGGATGTTTATAGAATTTTATTGATATCAATGGTGTTAACAATAATTGCAATATGGATATATTTTCAAAATCTCCATATCAATAATTTGATTCTATCAAATGATCACATAGTATTTCCTGAAGGATCACTTACTGCATTTGCTTTGGGAACTATTTTATTTGGCATACTTGGTGGATGCATTAGTTCGATATTTAATATACGGGATTCGTCGAAAATTGCAAGAATCCCAGAAATAGTTAACAATAATTATGTAACTTTCTTAAGAATATTTATCGGAGGGGGTCTAGCATTTATAATATTTATTTTCATACAGTCAGACTTTACCGAGAAAATATTTAAATTTGAACTTCGACCCATAAATCCCTTTACATATTTTGCAATTTCATTTGCAGCGGGATTCTCTGAAAGATTAGTATTGCGTGCTATAACTTCTATTGTAGGCAAAGAAACATGATTTGGAAATGATCAATTCTGACTGTTTCCTGAAAGGACGCCCCAGGCGAATTTTCGTCATTTCTCACTCCCCATCTACCTAATCTTCTCCTCCATATCTTTTTTCAGCATACCAACTTTTTCTATCCTACTTATAATACCCAGAAATATTTTTGAAGGAATTATTTTGAAAAATTAATTATTTCATTATAAATTGAAACGATCATCAAAATGAGTTGGCAGCGAACGAATAAAACGGGGAGTAATTATACTGAAAGACTTAATCCCATTAATTATCTTATTTCTATCTTTTTTACAAGCTTAATCCATTGCGTATTAGCTTCAAAAAATTTACTTGAAGAATATTCAACCGAACGTTCCAATGTCATTTTCAATACGAAAGGATCGTGGTCAATAAATAGAAATATATTTAATGAAAAAGGGAGGCGATATTATTTAACAAGCAATAGCCTGGGAATTTTGTGGGTAGGCTATATTGTTATTATTGTTGTATTCAATTCTTTTTGATAAAAGTGCTATAACAACAATCTTTTCGGGGAATCTCCATCAGCACTTCTAATTTCTAATTGAAAATTTGTATCAAGTTTAATTTCGTTATCATACTCACCAACCCAATCATAAACTAAAAGATCACCTTCTTTTTCTATGATGCTTTGTAATTTTTTTATAAGTGAAGATATTGTTAAATCTTGTTCAGTATGTTCATCCATATTGCCTCAAATAGCTAAAAACGATTATAGAATAATACAAAATTAAATTTATCAACAGTCAATCCTCCCTCCCCATCCTCCTAATCTTCTCCTCCAGACATTTTTTTAGCACATCTACTTCTTCTAGAATCTCATCTTGATATATCAACTTTTTTTTTCTCAAGAATTCTGATTAAAGTTTATATCTCGATATTTCAAGATTTATTTAAGTAAAGATTTTACTCCGAAAGAAATTAAACCAATTCAAATTGTGCTTGAGCTTTTTCAACACTTTTATACAGATTAGTTAATTCAATAGGCTTTCTAATTATACTAACTGGATTCAGATAGTAAGAAGTAATGAGTCTACTAAAGTCATCAAAAGCAGTAATAAAAATATACGGTATATTATAGCTACTCTCTAAACGAGCTATTGCTTCAATACCATCCAGTTGACCATTAAGGTGAATATCGGTAATGATAAGTGAAGGATTTAAAAGTTTCACTTGCTCCATTAAATCTTCACCAGTAGTAACAACCGGGAAAACTTTGTGACCAAAGGAGGCAAGACAGTAATTAAGCTGGGTTACAACTTTTGAATCAGTTTCCGCAATTAAAATGTTCATAGGTAAGTTCATTATGCATAGCCTTTCTTCGAAAGAAAGTAGGTATAAACAAATCCAAATACAAGCTACTAGTATTAGTAGTATTATAATAGATTATGAAATAAAATTATCCCGGCATTTCTGGTCGCTATTGTTATCGCCGGAGGACTCACCCGAATGTAATCGAAGATTTAGGTAAGTAACATGTATCGTTTAAGGAATAGTTCAACCCAAAGTATATCAAAGTAATTTGAGTAATGATTATGAATATTAAATATATTTCTGAACCTTTATTCTGAAAATCTTTTATTGTAAAATTAATCTTTTAATTCTCCCTCCCCATCCTCCTAATCTTCTCATCCATCTTTTCTTTTAGACCTGCCAAGTAGATTTTTATTGCCTTTCTAAAATAATCAATATACATTAGATCTGATCGTATTTTAAGGTATGGGGAAAATCGGGGCAATTTCTCTTTAGTCCAGCCAATCTGTTTATCCTCATTGGGATTTTATTAACAAAGTTAGATTAAGATTTGCGTCATATTTTATATTTATGGGAGTTAAAGTGGCGAAGCTGTGGTTGGGGGATGGTGTTTATTCATTGGAAAAGTGGATAAAAGAAAGATGTCTATTAGTAGCCATTTAAAATTGGCTATATATAGACATTTCCTAAAAAATAGCTATATGTAGGCATTCAAAGTATATATATAGACATTTTTAATGGTATTATTAATCAAGGTAATAATAAGTTATGTGCTAAAAGAGAGATATAAACTATTAATATTATTTTTATATAACATGGGGATAAAAGAATGAGAAATATATTTCAGGTAATATTTATCTATATAATCTTATCATCTTCATTTTTATATTCACAAAATCTTTCATATGGATTCAAAACAGGAATTACTTTTAATGGAATGACTTCAATAACTGAAAGTGCCGTTTCATTTGATTCTCCCGAATACTCGTTTCCTCCAGGATTAACTTTGGGAGCTTTTGTAGAAAATAGATTATCTGAAAATCTAATTCTTGTTAATGAATTATCTTATGTATATTCTAGAGCAAAAGTAACAAGATATACAGGTATTGAAGGAATATTGGGACAGAATATTAGATCACAATATATTACTATTCCAATTCTTTTGAAATATCAAACACAATGGTTGGAAGAAACCAGTTTTTCTGTTGGACCTAGTTTTAGTTATTTATTAAAATCAAATTACTACTCTTATGATGAAATATATCATGTTGAAGTTAATGAAGAAATAACCAGTAGCTTACCGACAATAAGCTCCGCAATCGAATTTGGTGTGGGAGAAAAAGTTGATTTGGTTAATTATAATTTGCTTATTGAATTAAGAGGACAATATATTTTAACAAAATATAATTATGAAACAATAGGTAATTGGCGAAATATAGGTCTATTATTTTTAGTAGGAATTCAATTTAATTAATAAGGGCACATAACAATGCAATTTAAGTTGACAGCATTTTACGCATTCGGCATTTTTGAGATTTTTGAGGTAGATGATCCAACCTAAGCTAAAGCTTCGGTTGGTAAACCGCAAAAAGTATCTTGCCTGCCAATTTTGGCAGGTAAATTCAACGTAGTCAAATTAATTAATAGTCTTGCAAACTGTGCTTGTCGTAAACGGAAAGATAAGCACAGTTTGCTTAATCTTCTGCATTAGTAAAAAGTAAATAGTTTCTTGTTATGGGCTGCAACTTAATTGCGGTTCGTTAGGCTGTAATAATCATAAAATAGTATACTTGAATTTATATTTTTCCTTTTCTATAATTACAAATGATAATTTATGGAGAATTAAATGGATTCTAAAAATATTATTCAAAATGCACTTAATCTTAGTCCGGCAGAAAGATTATTTATTATTGAAGCTCTATCTAAAAGTCTAAGTGAACCGGATAAAGATATTGATAAATATTGGAAGGAAGAAGTAGAAGAAAGATACGAAGCATTTCTTAATGGGAAAATTAAAAGTATTCCATACGAAGAAATACTTAAAAAATGAAAGTTGAATTTCTCGAACCAGCTTTTACAGAATATCAAGAGGCAATAGAATTTTACAATTTGCAAAGTGAGGGATTAGGGAATATATTTATTGGTGAGATAGATAGAACAATATCCATAATAAAGAATTATCCTGAAAGTTTTACAAATTATACTAAGCACACAAGAAAAGCTGTTCTAAGTATTTTCCCATACAACATAATTTATTCTATTCGGAATAAAAACATATTAATAACAGCTATAGCTCATCAACATAGAAAACCAAATTATTGGGTCAATAGAAAATAAGCTAGGTCAGCCAAACATCTTTAATAAGTAAAAAGTCAATAGTCAATAGCAATCCGGACAAAAAAAGTTTTGCAAAAAAAAGTAATCTGCTAAAAGCTTTAGTAATCTATATTTTAACCTTAAACAACCAAGACTGCCAAAAATATCTGTAAGGCAGCACTAAGGCAACCAAACATCTTTCGGGACTATCTTCAAGAGAACTTGAAGATGTATTGAAAAAACAATACAATTCCAGATATATAATAGGCAGGCGCATTACTACCCAATCAAAGCAAACGATTAAGCTGTTAAGAGCAAATCAGTTAGGCACCGGGGCATTTAATGCGCGGCCATTGTAAAGACTTTCTATGAATAAGTTCTTGCCCTTTAAATTTGTTGTTAAAGTCAGATTTATATTTTAGGACAAAAAAGACGATCCGGGCAATTTCTTTAGCAATAATAGTTTTAGCAATGAATTTATTTTTTCTTCTAAGCAGGGAGGAATGGTACTTACGAATAACAGGATAATACTGAATAGCTCTAATGGCAGCATCAGAGAAAGCAACTTTAAGATATTTGTTACCGTCCTTAGAAGCCCGTTGTCTGGATTTAGCGGCGGAATTTCGTGCAGAAGGTGTGAGTCTGGAGTAAGAGAAGAAATTCTTAAGGTCAGGGAAACGGTTAATATCATCAATTTCCAGAAGAATAGTAAAGGCATTCATAATACCGATTCCAGGAATCCAAAGAAGTCGTTGAATATCCTGGTTAGGAATAAGGAAAGGATAAAGCTGTTTTTCAATATGGTGGATTTGTTCATTGAGAAGATCTTGTAGCTCTGATAACTGCTCATATTGGAATTTGGTTATTCCATCGAGTTGAGTAGGAGAATCGAAGTTAAATTTAGCAAGAATTAGGTGCATAGAATTGGTTACAGAAGTATGTCGCTGCACAATTTTAAGTCTAGCTCTGAGGGCATCGCGAAGGAAACGGTATTGGTTAGAAATTTTATGTGCTACAGGTATATAGTTCATTCTAAGGAGTTGAGAAAGAGTATGTGAATCAACTTTATCGGTTTTAACTTTAGCGTATGCAATAGCTTTAACATATTTAGCATGAGCAAGGACCATAGGGATGTTAATAGAATCAAGGAGATCATTTAACCAATACCAGGACATAGTAGATTCAACAGTGGCGAGATGTTGCCCAGGAATAGAGCTGAAATACTTAATGAAGTTCTGAGGAATGTTTTTAAAATTATCTTTTTTAACGACTTTCCCATTAGATTCAACAGTAGTTAAAAAAGAAGTAAATTTGTGAAGATCAATTCCAGTGTAATACATTTGATACCTCCTAAGTTAAAGTTAATTGGTAATGCCAAATTTAACTTTTTACTTATTGGAAATATCAAAGCATTTTAAGTTGACAGCATTTTACGCATTCGGCTTTTTAGAGATTTTTAAAGTAGATGATCCAACCTAAGCTAAAGCTTCGGTTGGTAAACCGCAAAAAGTATCTTGCCTGCCAATTTTGGCAGGTAAATTCAACGTAGTCAAATTAATTAATAGTCTTGCAAACTGTGCTTTGCGTAAACGGAAAGTTAAGCACAGTTTGCTTAATCTTCGGCAGTAGTAATAAATATAAGTTTCTTGTTCCAACCTTCGGTTGATAAACTGGGCTGCAACTTAATTGCGGATCGTTATGTGGTTAATAAGCAAAAAGATAAATTGATTAATAATATTAGAAAGACTATATTTGGACTAAAAAAGGATTGGCTATGAAATTAAGTGAATCTGTTAAATCAATAAGTTATTTAAAAGCTAATGCAGCAGATTTAATTGAAAATATCAATAAAAATCAAAAAACTTTCGTAATAACACAAAATGGAGAAGCTAAAGTTGTTGTACAAGACATAAAGTTATATGAAAAAACACAAGAGACTCTTGCTATGTTAAAACTTTTAGCTATGACAAATGCAGAAAATCCTAATGCAAAGGGAATAAAAGAAACTTTTAATGAGCTTCGTAAAGAGCTTAATCAGAAGCAATCATGAAATATAAAGTTATCATTGACCCGCAAGCAAAAGAAGATATGAGAGAAATATTCTTTTATGTTGTAATCAATGATTCACTTGATATAGCAAATAAATTACTTGATAAATTAGAAGAAACTTGCAGCAAATTAGAAAAATATCCTGAAAGGGGACATATCCCAGAAGAATTAAGAAATACTGGAATAAAAAGATATTTAGAAATACATTACAAACCCTACCGCATAATTTACGAAATCAAAAAGAATATAATCTATATCCATTCAGTTCTTGATGGAAGAAGAAATATTCAAGAAATATTAAGTAACAGAATATTAAGATAAAAGGCCACATAACATGGCATTTCAAGTTGACAGCGTTGTACGCACTTGGCATTTTATAGATTTTTAAAGTAGATGCTCCGCTTAAAATATCTTGCCTGCCAATTTTGGCAGGTAAATTCAACGTAGTCAAAATAATTAATAGTTTTGCAAAACATGCGTGTGAAAAAACAATTTACGCATGTTTTGCTTAATCTTCGGCAGTAGTAAAAAGTATAAGTCTCTTGTTATGGGCTGCAGCTTAAATGCATATCCGTTATAAGCTTAGTATCAAGGTAAGTATAATCAAAATACTATAGATTAATTAAAATTACTTTAAATATTTCTGTTATATAATAAGAATCGATGGGCCATAATAGCTCCAAGACAACAGAGATTTATACCCATGTTTCAAAAAAGGCTATTAATAAAATAAAGAATCCTGTTGATGATTTTTTTGACCAGGAATAATTATATTTAAAAGAAATATATAAACAATTGTTCTTATACACCCAATTTAGGAGGATAAGAACAATGAATATACACATACGTTGTAGGGCATTAAAAATCCTCAAACCAAATTAAAAAATATGGAGAAAAAATGAATACAATTAAAAACACTGCTAAAAATTTGGTGGATGTAAGGATAATCCTTTCATCGTTATGGGTAGCTAGAATGTTAAGTGGTTTACAGGGGGATTCAACACGCCTTCATAATCCGGTGGCACTAAAGGAATTGGTCGAGGGAACAACAGCCGTTACAGTAACCAATGAGTTATTGTTGGTAATGTCATTAATATTTGCGGTTCCGATATTTATGATTATCCTGTCCTTGATATTAAAAGATAAAGTGAATCGCTGGACAAACCTCAGTATAGGCATATTCTTCGTAGTGTTTGATCTCATTTTTTTAATATTATTTTTAGGGGCATTTTCCTATGAAACATTTTGGTCAATTGTATATCCCGTTTTTCCTATAATGATTGTTTGGTATGCCTGGAGATGGCGTAATCCTCAAGTTAGCCTTAATGATTAGACCTAACAATTAAGAATGAACGAAATTAAAAAAATGTCACCGAAGATATATTTTAGATGCAGGCAATTAAAGACAAATTAGTGCGGAACTACAAAGAAGTAAAATTAACACAAAGAGAGCAGTTCTATGAGAAAGTGTTCTAATAATAATTGATATGATTATGGAAATAGGGATGATTGGTTGTCTATTAAAAATATTGTAAAAATGAAAATAAATGAATAAAAACGCCCTACAACAATGTATATAAAAAATAAGCGAAATAGTAGTAGTATCAAGGTTTGTAGCCCGTTTCAATATTCTTACAAGTTGAAATATTTGTGCTTCGAAATCGCTTACTTTTCATATACTAAACGTTAACTGGCATTATAAAACACGCGACAGTTGAAGATAATTTATAGTATAGACGTGGCGATTAAAACAACTATCCAAGAAGATGATTTAGTTAGAAATATTAATTTTTACCGAGAATATGAGTCTATTGATAATAGTCAATTAAACTTGGATTGTGGTATTACGACAAATCCCGAGTGTGACAAAAATTTATTTTACAGTAAACCTTAAACGACAAATACTTATGAAGAATGACAATGTAGTTAAATCAATTGAGATTTTTAATGGCATAACATGGCAAGCCCAGATGGTTAAGAATCTATTAGAAAATTCAGGAATTGAAGCTTTTTTACAGGACGAGATAGTTGGATCTTTAAACCTACCATGGGCAGCACCAGGCGGGTTAGGATTAGTAAAGGTGATAGTTTTAAGTTCTGATTATGAAAATGCCAAATTGATTGTCGATGAGTATGAAAAAAACTTAGAGGCAAATAAATAACGCCAGTTAACAAACACTATATTTCATTGCCGTTTCCGTTCTGACAACTTACTTTTCGTCTCGCAACAATTTCGCTGTGGCACGACAGGAAAGCAGCCCGCAATCGGCAACGCAAACATAGCGCAACCGTTAGATGCCATTGCCATTTCAGCTAATTTTTTATTATGGAGGAAAGATGGACTTATCAAAATTAAAATATCATCATTTAGGAATCCCAACTAAAATACCCATTAAAGGTGAAATTTACTTGAAAGATTACAAAGTATACCATTTTGGATATGAGAAAAGTGAATTTGGAATAGAATGGATGAGATATGAAGATGATTGTCCATTACCTGATATTGTAAAAACTATTCCCCATGTTGCTTTCGAGGTTGATAATGTATATGAAGCAATAAAAGATAGAAAAATATTAATTGAACCAAATAGTCCTTCTGAAGGAAATATAGTCGCATTTATTGAAGAAAATGGAGCTCCTATCGAGCTTATACAAACTAAAAAATGAAATGGCAACGGCATCTAACACGATATATGCCTCCACTCCCTGTCGGTCGTTTCGCCCTTCAGGGACATTTTGCTTCCGCGAGTACGCTCCAGCAAAACGTCTCATATATCGAAACCGTTATGAACTAGATAAATCAAATTATAAAAACGCTTATAACCAGCAACTCAACCCGACCGCGGATTCTGGCCGGCATAATTTCGACTATTAGGTTTTTCGCGGTAAGTAATCATTTTTGTTCGACGCTGACATTCAGGTAATCAAACTTGCAAAAAGCGCGTACGAAGAAAATTACGCACTTTTTGCTTAATCATCGGCATTGTGCAACTATGCAGTCGCTTTTGTTATGGGCGGCGGGTTAGTCGCAAGGCCTACTTGCTGCCATACAAGAGAAAAAATACTGACCTAATAAAAAGAGTTCTTTGAAAAATTGTAATAAGGTAATTAAATTATTAAAAAAGAGCATATAGCCTTCCGTAAGTAAAGGCATAGTTATCGTCATATTTGCAAGTAAGTGAGCAATGATACTTTTTAAAGTATGATTGATTGTGGGAGGTAGAAATGAAATATGTAAAAATTTTTCTTTTATTCTTAGCATCAATTATAATGTATTCGTCTTGTAAAGATTCATCTGTTGAACCAGACACTCAATTTATCCAAATCGATTTTAAGTATAATTTCAAAGATGAATTAAATACATTCGAAAATTATTATCAAAAAGATTTAGTAAATGATGGAGTCATTAAAGTAAGCTTTTGGTTAACACAAGAAGAGCAAAATAATATACTTCAAAAAGTAGAAGAGATAAATTATTTCGCTTTACCTGACACTATTTTGAATACAGCCCAAGTTGAAGTTACTCCAAATCCAACTCAATATTTAAAGATAAAGTATGGTAATGAAGAACACGCTGTTGTATGGAATTATATTGTTCCAGAATATCAAACTGAGCATTACAAAAAATTACTTGAGTTAGCTGATTATATAACAAAAATTATTGAATCAAAACCGGAATATAAAAGATTACCACCGAGAAATGGTGGTTACAAATAGGATGCAAATATAACCAAACATTTCAAGCCGACAGCATTTTACGCACTCGGCATTTTAGAGATTTTTAAAGTAGATGATCCAACCTACGCTAAAGCTTCGGTTGGTAAAATGGGCTGCAGCTTAAATGCAGAACGTTAGGTGTATATGATACTAAAAGATATTATTAAACTCTCATTGAAATTAATGGTTACTTTATATTTTTGTGCTGTTTTTGCTTTTATAATTAGTTCAATAGGATCAAATAATAAAAACTTTTTGCTTGACGCATTTTCACCAATCAAATTATTTGATGAAATAGTAGCTGGCAATTTCTTATTTATTATGATTACAATACTCGCAACTGTTTTTATCTTTCGTTTTAGATATCTGAGGAGTAAAAAAGTAGATTATGAAGAAGGTGGAAGAGTTTGGCCTTGGTTCTAAATAATATACTAATTTATAATTTATTTTAAGTCAATATTATTTATTAATACACCTAAAGTTATAAGGGATTAACGCCGAAGCCAACCCTCACAATAAATTGTTCCGTTTGGTAAACATGCCGAGGCATAATCCTTTTTTGGACTAAGCGGCAAAGCAACATACTCGACTACCTGTAATTTCAATAGAACCTTTTATAGAAGCAATAAATATTATGGTTCTATGTCCCTCCAGCATTCCCATCCTGAATGGTTATGTTTGTGCTTTGAACGCCCAAAGCGTGCCGGCCGGTAAAAGACATCTACACCCTCGCACATCGTCGACAGGACATACGAAGGAAGATCGGCGCAATCGCAATGCTCGAATGTTGTCGAGGAAGTATCTGTCTCTTCTTTTAAAGCGGTCAATGTATGATCATAAACCCTGTAGACTTTGTTTATGAATTCCTGTACACGATCCACATTATAAACCGCAACGCTAACTGCTGTTTGGACATCAACTGTCAGCCGGTCAAATGCATTCTGAGCGAATCTTTTTGCAAATGCAGGCACATCTCCATTCTGCAAACCGAGGTCCAACCGCTCAAGCGGATGGAGATCGAAATAAGACAAATGAAGATTATCGGGAGAAGTAATAATCGTTCGCGAAAACATTCCAAGAGCGTGGATAGTGTAGGGTGTGCCGCCATAACAAGTGCTGAGTATCATTAGATCGAACCTTGTAGTGTCAAATGTGAAACCTTTCAACTTGATAGTAAGGTCATGGATGTTGAATGCCCGATCTGGATATGATGCATCATACCCCTTACCGTCGAACTCGGGGATTTCGTGACCAAAATAGAGGAACATACGCACCATCTTGCGCTGGTTCACAGGGAGGAAACGACGATATAACTCCGCTTCCGGATCGAAGTTTGATTTTTCCTGATAGCGCCAGTATAATTCATTATCGATGAGCTGTCCATTCCGGTAATAATAGAACTCACCATCTCGACGAGGGAAAAAGAACAAGAAGTGCTGTCTGGGTTTTTGGTGAAAGATGAACACTTCAGCCTTGGGGTTTTGCTGTGCGACCCTTATTGCTTCCGACAGAATCTCCTTGTCTGCTTCATATTCGTTACCGCTTGTATCGTGATAAAGATAGTCCCCATCACCATGTATGAAGATTACGATCGAATATTGTGTATCTAATTCACTCTCATTTGCCCGTTGCGTTTTGTTCTGCAAAGGTTGATCCGTACCACACGAGGATAGAAATACGGCGAGCACCGCAAAAACAATGCTCTCAATAATG
>CAVRQC010000041.1:0-536448 GCA_963723205.1 uncultured Ignavibacteriales bacterium | reverse complement strand
TATTACTTACAAATGACTCCAAATTATTTCCCATTGATGGTACAGCAATTTTCATGTTATTAGAAATTTATTTTCTTCCAAAGCCTCTACCCATTCCGCGCTGTCTGTTACCTTGACCTCTTCCGCGATTGCTATTCCCAGATTTTCTTCCGAAGCCAAAGCCATAAACTGTTTCTTCATTTTCAATAGATTTGTTTTCAGATTTTTCACTTCTATTATCCCGGCAGTGTCCTCGTCTTCCTCCAGTTAAAGGACCTTTTCCTTGCGGCCCTGTTCTATCTAAATTTGGCATGATTTATCTCCTTAAGTTTTTTAAATAATAAATATTGTTGTTATATTGAACTTCTTTAATTGATTCAGATCCAATTAGAGAAAAAATTGCACTATTATTTGCATTAGCTTTTTTTATAAACTCTTCAACGGCATCTTTTCGCATTGGATGAACTGCAAGAATGCTTAATAATTCTTTTTCAGCATTGGAAGTGTAAGTAAACTCAATTCCCTCATGTTGAATCAACAATTCGGTATCAATATTTAAAGTTCTAAAAACCTGGTAAGCTGCATTTAATTCACGTTCATCCGGTATTTTTACCCAGTTTTCAGCCGGGGGTCTGGTGGGAACGAGTATGTACGCTTTTTCGGGATTTATATATTTTATTAGTTCTGCAGTTTTAATAATTGATTCTTCGCTATCATTCACATCTTTCACGAGCATTGTTTCGGTTGCCAGTATGCCTTTGAAAGTTGCAGCAAACTCTTCTATGCCCTGGATTATCTTTTTAAGCTTTAGAATGCCGTGCGGTCTATTTATTTTCTTCCATATATTTTCGATAACGGAATCAATTTTAAGTGAGACCCAATCCGCCTGCAGTAAATCATGCTGAACTTCTTTAATCCAAATCAGAGATGCGTTAGATATAACAGCTATTTTAATTTCTAATTTTTTTAATTTTTCAATTGTTTTTCCCAGATTAATATCGATAGTTGGTTCACCGTCGGGAACAAAAGTTAAATAATCGATTTTTTCACCTCTCTTTTTTAATTGATAGACTTTTTCAGCAGCTTCGTCATAAATTTTTTCAAGCGAAAAAAAATTCCTCCTTTTCAAAGACATATAATCTGTATTTCCCAATTGGCAGTAAATACAGGAATAAGTACAGACTTTGGGAGGAATATTGTTTATTCCCAGACTTCTTCCTAATCTGCGAGACGGTATTGGTCCGAATACAATTGACATAATTTTACCATTCTGTCCTTATTTCATGAGTCATTTTTAGGATCCCGGATTATCAGAATAATTGCACCCGTTTTTGATGTAAAAGGACCATAATTTTTATGTGCTGGAATGAACCTGTAAGTACCCGAAGAAAAAATTTTCCCTTCGCTTTCATATTCTCCTTCTAAAACAAAATACTGTTCATTATAAATATGAGTATGAGATTCTATTCGAAATCCTTTTGGTAACTTTAACAATATGGTTTTTGCACTATTTCCGTCCCTTAAAATTTTCATTCTTGTTCCAATAGGATATCCTGAGGCTCTTTTCCAGCCATGTTTATCATAAATATTTGCTATGTGTATCATTTCTTCACCTTTGTCATTCATTATATTTTTGAGATAGCCGATATAACAATCCTTCTTCTGTGATCGGCAGTTTCTTTTATATCTGTTAAAATATCTGATGATATTGGCACTGTTACTTCATTTGAATCAAATGGTAAATCTTTAATTCTCACTACTTTCATAATTATACGGAATGGATCTTTTTCTGTATGGGAAATGATCAGATTATCAGCGGGTTTTTCGAGCTCGGAAATTTGTTTAGCTTTTGCAGAAGTACTGACAGCAAAAATATAAGTATTGGATTTATCAGAACTAATCGTTTCTTTCATTTTATCATATATGGCATCACCATAAGTAGGAGAAAAAAGCAATAGGTTAAGTGCGGAACCAAAAATTAAGATCCCCGATTCTTCATTTGGCAATTTTGCTTTGGCAATTCTTAATGCTTCATCCCACACTGCAGGTTTAACAAGATTAGCTCTTATTATATTTTTACCATTAAATAGACCAGAAATTCCTACGTCAAGCTGTAAGAAAATAAATTTATCCGCATAATCATTTAAGTTTAAACCTGTGATTTTTTTAATACTTTTTACAATAAATTCAGTATCTGGATATTGCAGTGACATAAACATGACACTGCCGCCTTTTTTTAACCATGCGGAAACAAATAATTCTCCGATTAGAGGTTTACCAGAACCTCCAGGTCCAGAAATAATTGTAGATGAATTTAATGGCAATCCTTCAGGTAATGCTTTATCAATCCACTCTACATCTGTTTTAAGCGTTTTCATTTTCCAGTCTTATTCGATAAATAATTTAATTTTTATTAAGTAATATTTCACTTTTCATTTTATTACTTTAATAAATTTACCATCTTTCATTGCTTATATTCTTTTAAAATATTTTCCTTAAAATGCTCATCAATTAAGTTTGCAATTTGCTTGAAAGCTTTTGTTACTTCGCAATTTGGTTTTTCTATAATAATTGATTTGCCTTTGTCACTAAGTATTCTTGCATTAATGTCAATCGGAATTGATCCAAGAAATTGGACATTATATTCTTCTGCTAACTTTTTACCACCGCCCGAATCGAAAAGATCAATTTTGTTTTTACAAAGTGGGCATATGAACCCGGACATATTCTCAACAACACCTATAAAGGGTATATCTAATTTTTTTGCCATGTTTATAGCACGTTCTGCATCAATAATGGAAACCTCTTGCGGGGTAGTAACAATTACGGCATAATCAGGTTTCATCTTTTGAGATATAGTAAGTATTTCGTCACCGGTTCCTGGTGGAAGATCTGCAATAAGAAAATCCAGCTCACCCCAGTCAACATCGGCGAGAAATTGACTTATCAATTTTGACCGCAAAGGTCCCCGCCAAATTACCGGCTGCCCTGGTTGAATTAATCCGGCTATGGAAACCATTTTAACACCATCTTTTTCAAAAGGGATTATAGAGCTGTTTAATAATATTAACTCATCTTTTATACCTAACATTTTAGCTACATTAGGTCCGGTAATGTCTGCATCCAGTATTCCGGTGGAAAAACCTTCCATCTGAAAACAGAAAGCCATGTTAACACTTATTGTAGTTTTCCCTACTCCTCCTTTACCGCTGAAAACAGCAATCCGGTGTTTGATTTTTGAAACTGTGTGCTCAATTCTTTTTTCCTCTTCTTTGAGCAAGATATTTTTTTCATTTTCGTTAATATTATAATCCTTTTAACAACCTGCGAAGCACTCTTGCATGACCTGCTTCATCAGCTGCCATCTCTTCTAATTTCATTTTTAGTTCAATATATCCAAGCTCTTCAGCTTCCTTAGAATGCATTAAATAGTTATTAACATCTTCCTCTTCCATTTTCAGATCCAGCTCGAGCATGTTTTTTAATACATTGGGTTTATCAAAGGTTTTAGGGGAAGTTACCGGTTCACCTTCCAAATCTATAATTACATCTGTAAGAAATCTTGCATGACCGAGCTCATCTTTAATTTCATCTTCGAACATTTCCCTTAATTCGGTTCCTAAAATCCCATATGATTTTCCAGCCTGGTAATTGTAACGTATAACCGTTCCTAATTCCGAAGCTAAGTCTTCATTTAAACTTTCTATTAAATTTTCTTTAGACATGACGCCCTCTTCTTTTTATATAATATATTTTTTATTGTTTTTTCGATTTCTGAGAAATTAAAAGTTTATTCAATTGTTCTTTAGTTAGCGGAGTACCATAACCAACATATTGCATCTT
Organism: uncultured Ignavibacteriales bacterium; assembly: GCA_963723205.1. Lineage (GTDB taxonomy): Bacteria > Bacteroidota > Ignavibacteria > Ignavibacteriales > Ignavibacteriaceae > CAVQBP01. The sequence goes on along the minus strand of CAVRQC010000041.1, from coordinate 532,626 downwards.
TGGTAGTTGAGGATTAGTGATTGGTGTCCATGTTCCGTTTTCAAAATTTTGATACACAGAATTGTATTGAACACCATCAACAACGGGAATTACCCCATAAACCTGTTTCACTTTACTGCTGTCAAACCAGGTTAGACTAATAGCTCCGTTTTCGATTGCTTTATCATTTGCAGTATTATGGCAATCTTCGCATTTCTTTCCTTCTTTTGAAACCGAATGGCTGAATTGCGGAGCGAAAATCATAAAGGTCTTATTTCCCGGAACAACAAACGTCTGCATATTAGCTGAAGTTACTTTATTATTATAGTTCATTAAGAATTCCCACCCCGAAACAGGTATTGCAACTCTCTTTCCTTCCTTTACCATAGTTTCAAAGTGGCAGTTTGTACAGCTTACAACCTGATGAACATGACAGGCTTTACAATCGAGTTTGTTACCATGAATTGTGTGAGAAATTGTTTGATTAATTTTCTCATGACATTGTTCGCAGTTTACATCCATTGCTCCTTGCTGTTTCATTGATATGTATTTTATACCGTCACCATGCATTTCGCGTGCAGTATGGCAGTCCATGCATTTCATTCCTGCTGCCAAGTGAACATCGGGAGTATTGGCTTTCTGATTAATTTTCATTATTGATGCTTCCCGAGCATGGCACTTTAAGCACATATCCTGGTTCTTTGCAGCTTCATTTGAGTATATAAATTTTCCGTCCATTTCAGCTCTATGGCAAACATCGCATGATGCAGTATGACAATTTTTGCAGCCGAGATCGCTATACGGAACACCGGTTATAGTTTCAAGTCCGCCTTGAGACTTATCGTACCAATGTTCCATTCCGTAAGCGGTATAATGGAGGCTTGAAGATTTAAAAAAACATTCGGGTTTTTCGGCTTCCTGAGAAAACAAAGAAGTAGTAAATCCGAAGCAGATTATGAAGGCAAACAATAAAGTAGTAACTGTTTTCATATTTAAATCTCCCTGTATTTTTCATTATTTTAATATTCTCTTCCAGCAATTAATTATTGATGAAAATGCTTTCACTGTAATAAAATTTATTTTCAAATGTTTTGATATTTCCACCATATTAATGATGATGAAAACCGTCCTTTTGACAAATTTGATTTTGCTATTATTTTTTCAGCTTCTTCAATAGTAAAAACCGATTTAATCTCTTTTTCCAGAAAGCCGAGAATGCTTTTTCTTAAATCTGTTATAAAAAAGAAACCTTCCGGCTTCAAGACTCTTTCAATTTCATTAATCATTTTTACAGGTTCTTCAACCAGATGCAGCATATTAATGTTTATAACAAAGTCGAAGTAGTTATCGAGAAACGGAATATCCCGGACATTGGCTTTAAGGAACTTTACTCTTTCGTTCAATTTTTCTTTTTGATTTTTGTTCTCAGCAATTTCTAATAATGGTTCCGATAGATCTATTCCAACAAATTCACATGCAGTAAATTTTTTAGCAAGTTCAATAATTGTAAGTCCGGGACCGCATCCCGAATCCAAAATTTTTCCATTTTTGAAATCTTTTTTATATAGTTTAACTGCTAGTTTGTTTACAAAATTTATGGACATTTTTAAGTGTTTATCAGCATACCTTTTTGCAAATTCAGGATTATTGAATCTTTCATCTAATAAAAGAAGATCTTTATTATTCATATCGGTATTAATTTTTATTGATTAAACATCTATATTAATTATTTACAAATAGCTCATCTTAAAGAAATCCATGCCTGATTTGTCGCAATAAGACAAGGATAAATATCAGGATAATTATTATGCCCAGTATGAATATGGTCTTAGTAACTTTTGTTAATATGGTATTAGCAGCTTTCATTTAGTTTTTTAAACCATTATGAAAATACAATACACTTGTACCAACCGGGTACCCGCAAATCTCCGCAATAACATCGCATTTTACTTTAAACATAAAGTAAATATCGCGTTTTGCATCGAATAGTGTTTCGTAATTGCCCTGTCCTTTAGCTATTATCATATCAGCTGAATTATATGAATCTAAAAAATCACCGGAGCATTCTTCCAGATCAATTCCTGCTATAACATTTCCTGTTTCAATTACTCTGCAAAGTTTATTGATTTCTAATTTTTGTGCATCTTCCATTGTTATATCATTCAAGATTTCGTTTGAACGGACAGCAAATACAATTTTTTTCGGCAGTAACTCTTTAATCAGGAGCTTATCAAATAGTGCTTCCTCGTAATTGTCTCCTATAAATAAAATCTTTTTTGCCTTTTGATAGTCCTCCTTGAACTTTGGTAAAAAATCCAAATTTATGTTATTTGAAGTGATAGCATTAATCTCTTTTTCAATATTAAAATTTGGATTTGCAGCAATATCTATCGTATTCCCGGTAATTGAAGCTCTTAAAGCCATTTCCAGTTTATCATCGGAAGCCTCAATCATATGAGATAAATAATTTATATATTTCATTGCTGTCCGGATATTTCTTGATTTTATTTCCCTGTAAATTTTATTTATATCAGCATGCTTACTAATAGTAGATTGAAGTATTATAGAAAAGTGCGGAGCAGTTTTAATGTTTTTATGAATCCGGAGTTGTTCCATTGTTTCATATAAAATTTGTTTTTGAATTTCTGAATCTGAAATTCCTGCCAGCTTGGATAAGTTGTAAGCTTGTTTTACTATACAAGGGATGCATCCCGGTTGAATACTCATGATGTCATTTCTTAACGCATTATTGTTACTTAACTACATTCATTTAATTATTTAACTCAAGTTCTTTATAAGTAAACCACCAATCATATCCATCTTTCGGATTCATTCTTTTCTCTGCTTCCCAAAAATCTTTTGGCGGAGGATTAATTACTTTGTCTTGAATTAATTCATTATTCGGCCAATTCTCCGGCATAGCAACTTTATTTATATCTGAAATTTGCAAAGCTTTGAGTGCTCTTAATATTTCATTTACTTGTCTGCCAATTTCCTGGGGATAATAAAGCATCAAACGTATAAATCCTTGCGGATCAATTATGAAAACTGCGCGTACAGTATTTGTTCCCTTACCGGGATGTATCATTCCAAGTTTTGAGGCAACATTTCCCATGTCGTCTGCAATAATAGGGAAAGGTATTTGTACATTTAAATTATCTTTTATCCATTCAACCCATTTAATATGAGAGAAGACCTGGTCGATCGAAAGCCCTATTAATTCGGTATTCAATTTTTTGAATTCTTCATTTTTTTTGGCAAAGGCTACGAATTCCGTTGTACACACAGGGGTAAAGTCACCGGGATGACTAAATAGAACTATCCATTTGCCTTTATAATCATCCGGTACATTTTTAACACCGTGAGTTGTTTGAACTTTTAAACTAGGCATTTTTTCACCAATCAAGGGAATCCCGGTTTTAAGATCGTTTGTTTCCATTTTTGTCTCCTACTATTTTGTTTTAATTACACTTAATTTATTGAACTACATATATTTTCCTAAAAATGATTTCATTATTCATGCTGTTTCAATATTATGCGAGCTGAAATTTATTCCATTTTTTAATTGCATCCACAGTTGCGTTAATTATCGGATAAGCAATCGGCGAAGCTGTTAAAAGAGGATGTGTGCCGATTTGCAAATTATTAATATCAATGTCGGTCATTTTGTTTAGGATCATTACAGACATAATATTTATCATTTCACCAACGGAATTTCCGCCCATAATTTGTGCGCCCATTAAAGTATGGGAATAAGACGAGAATATTAATTTCACTGTTACCTCAGAAGCCCCGGGTAATTTGCCGGGATGACGGTCAACTGCTTTGGCAATTCCAACTGTATATTCGAGCAAACGAGCTTTTGCGCGTTTCTCAATTATTCCGCATACGGCAAATGCAGTATCGCCAATTTTTGTTGAAAACGAACCAAGAACGCCGGCGTATTGACGTATAACTTTGATTGAATAAAGATTGGAGCCGACAAGCCGACCTTCCGCCATAGCGGTAGAAGCGAGCATAATGTTTGAAAATTCTCCCGTGAAGAAATCATACTTCGCAGCGCAATCGCCGATAGAAAAAATATCTTTTTGCGAAGTGCGCAAATAAGCATCTACTAAAATTCCTTTTCCTTCTTCGAAAGAAAGGCCCAATTTTTCAGCTAAGTCGAGATTAGGTTTGTAACCGCACGAGACAATCAAAAGATCACAGTCAATTTTTGTTCCGTTGTTTAGTTCAACAGCGTTAACTTTTTCGTTACCTAGAATCTTTTGAATACTTTTGCCGGTAATTACTGTGCCGCCTTCCTTCTCGATGATTTCTTTTATTTTTTTTCCGAATTCTTCATCCATAGTTGGAAGCAGTGTATCCGCCATTTCAACAACCGTAACATTCTTTTTTGCTTTTAGCAATTCATCGGCAACTTCAACGCCGATATAACCGCCGCCAAGGATTAAAATCTTTTCAGATTCCTGAATCCGGGCTTTTAGATTTTTTAGATATTCTTTGTCTTTACGAACAAGAAAAACATTCTCTTTATCTGTCCCTTCAATTTTAGGCATAACTGCTTTTGAACCGGTTGCAATAACAAGTTTTTCAAATTCAACTTCACCCCCGTTTGCAAGAGCAATTTTATGATCAGTTCTTCCAACTGCTTCATCATTTATAATTTCTATTTGATTGGCTAGCAGCGGTGTATCGGGCAGAATATTATCGCTTACCTCGTTTAAAGTATAAAAAACATAAGGTATTCCACATGGAATCATCGGTTTAGGTTCTTTTCGAATTAAAACAATTTTTTTATCGGGGTAAGTGTTCTTTGCTGAAAGAGCACATGTAACTCCGGCGGGTCCTCCACCAATAATAACTACATCATAGGTTTTCATTTTTCCCTTTTTCCTTTTTATTTTTTTAAGTGTAATATCGTATTCCATCGGGATATACGCATATTTTAGAAATAATTTTGCATTTAAACTTTGAACGATAAATCCAAAAAATTATAAAATCTTAATCTACTTTTCTACTGATTTAATTTTTAAGCAATTAAGCAAAGAACCATTAAATAAAAATTTATCAACAATCCAGCCCACTATTAAAAAGAGGATTGTTGGAAGCCACATTAAACTGAGATTATCCAAAAATCCATTAAACCATCCACCCTGGATTTTTTCTCCACCTAAGAAAATCCAGGCAAAAATCAGAAATAAAATAGCCGGCAATCCAAATACAATAAGGAAAGCTTTTTTACATCCTATATTCATTTTAGCCTCTCGAATTAAATATTAACAAAGGTGTTACTTACCCTCTAATAAATAATTTATATCAAACAAAAAGAGAACCAATTTGAAACCTTTGTTTTTCAATTAAATTTTGTTTTAATCAAAATTTATACGTTGCAGTTATGCAACTTTAAATTTTATGTAGTAAATTTAGATGTACAAAAACATTTTCTTTAAGAAGCTAGAATTATGATGAATCAGCAAAGAGGACCCCAGGAAATCTATTCCAATATTATTCTTGACAGTGTGGCAGACGGGGTTTTTACTGTAGATGAAAACATGAGAATAACTTCCTTTAATAGGGCAGCAGAGGAGATCACAGGTATCAAGAAGGAGGAAGCTGTTAATCAATTTTGTTTTGAAGTTTTAAGAGCCAATATTTGTGAAAAAGCATGTGCCTTAAAATGTTCATTAAAAACAGGCGAGCGGACGATTGATAAGCGCGTTACAATCCTTAAAGCTGATGGTAATGAAATACCTGTAAGCATCAGTACTTCAATTCTAAAAAATGAAAAGGGAAAATTCGTCGGCGGTGTTGAATCATTCAGGGATTTGTCGACTATTGAAGAACTGAAAAAAGTAATAAAAAAAAGTTATACTTTTGAGGATATAGTTTCAAAAAACCATGAAATTCTAAAAATATTTGATACACTTCCCATAATCTCACAAAGTGAAAGCACTGTTTTGATTCAGGGAGCAAGTGGAACCGGAAAGGAATTGTTTGCACGTGCTGTGCATAGATTAAGTGAAAGAAAAGAGGGACCTTTCATTGCAATTAATTGCGGTGCTTTACCCGATACATTACTGGAATCTGAGTTATTCGGTTATATTAAAGGTGCTTTTACTGATGCTAAAAAAGACAAACCAGGGCGTTTTGCTCTTGCAAAAGGAGGTTCAATATTTTTGGATGAAGTTGAAAGTCTGCCGCTATCGGTTCAAGTAAAACTTTTAAGAGTTTTACAGGAAAGAGAATTTGAACCATTAGGAGCAACCGCACCAGTTAAAGCAGATGTTCGTATTATAGCCGCTACGAAGGAAGATCTTGCAAAGCTTGTAAAGAAGAGCTCGTTTAGAGATGATTTATTTTACAGGTTAAATGTTGTTAAAATATACCTTCCACCTCTTGTAAAGAGAAGAGAAGATATTCCTTTATTAGTTAGTTGTTTTATAGAAAGATTTAATAAAAGAATGGGAAAATCTATTAGTTGTGCCTCCCCGGAAGTGTTGGAATTATTAATGCAGTATGATTATCCGGGTAATGTGCGGGAACTTGAAAACATAATAGAACATTCATGTGTTATGTGCCAGGGCATGGAAATTAAAACAAAACACCTCCCCCCTGAATTACAATTAAATGACAAAAGAACCTCTGAAAATATATTTAATAAGTCATTGCCCCCGTTTCAGGATGCTGAAAGAAAATTAATTATGGACGTATTGGAAAAAAATAAAGGGAGTAAGGTTGGGGCTGCAAAAGATCTCAAATTACACAGGGCTACGCTTTATAGGAAAATGAAAAAATATGATTTACTCTAAATTCTTTTGTAGCAATTTTGCAACTACAATTTAAGCCGATTTCATCATTGCGACATTTTTTTAACCTATCTGAAATTACTTCACGTATTAATCCTTAAAATTTTTATAATGAAAGGGATGTAATATTTTTTAAAAGTCTGGCAGATGAATTGAAATATAAAGCAATAGAAATTAATCCTTAATTTTAGGCGGTTTCTTATGGAGACTATTGCATTATCGATTTTTGGAGATAGAATATCATCACGGCTGGATGTAGCTGAAAAATTAATGATTGTAAAAGTTGAAAACTCTTTAGTTAAAAATAAAGAAACTCTTCTGCTTGATAGTGCCGATATTTTAAGGAAACTCGATACATTGGTAAAGCTTAAACCTGATGTACTAATATGCGGCGGATTAACAAATTTGTGCGAAAAAAAACTTAAAAATTATAATATCAAGGTTATTCCGTGGGTTAGGGGAGAAACTGAAAATATTTTAAGACTTTATTTAAATGGTGTACTTATCGGAAAAGATGAAAGAATTTTAACAAGGAACTAAAATGGAAAATCCTTTAATCCCAAATACCCAAATCTTATCAAATCATTTTTTAAATACGGAAAGCATACAAAAACATTTGAATATTCCTCCCAATATGATAACACAGATTCAATTTCTATCAAACAGAACCGATGAGCTAAAAACTGTGTTAAAAGAGATTGATGAAACTTTAAATAAAATAAGAGAAGAGTTATTAGATAATTTATCAGAAGATTGTAAGGATGAATGACAGGATGGTTAAATATTTTATTTCCCGAAAACCATGTGTAATGAATTTGATATCACAGCAATTTAATTATAGTCTGAATTCTGGGTCCATAATTTTAAAGAAGATTAATGCAACTCGAAATTTTCTTGCAGAAAAATCAAATAATGGAACGGAAGATATGAAATGGATTGTGAGATTTCTTTATTGCCCTCGTTGCGGATTAAGAACGCCAAATTCTGAAATATTAACATACTTCAAAGGCCATTGTCCATCATGTGGGTGTAGAATGATTGAGGAAGGACCTTTGCCTCATTCATCAAATAATCAAAATGATCATATTGAAAAATCATCTTTAAACAGGAATTTCAAATTTCAAAAGAATATGCTGATATGACCTTTATTTAAGCAAAGCATGAGAACTCCCAAAAAAATATTAATAATTGATGATGATGAGACTGCATCAATTTATCTGTCAATGTTTTTCTCTGAATATGATTATTATGTAATCTCTGCCAGGAATGTAAGGGAAGGTTTTCAGAAAGCCTTAACGGAAAAGCCTTGTATAATTATTCTAGGTATGTCCGGGAAATCGGATGTAATGCTAATGCGAAAATTACAGGTCAACAAGGATACAAATCGAATCCCGATTATTATAACAGGAAATGTCCAGTTTTTTAAAAGATATTTTGAATTGAGGGAACAATTCCCGATGCTAAAAGATCATATCGAAAAACCAATAGACAGGGAATTACTATTGAAGAAAGTGAAAGAATTATTGAATCATAAATCCCGGTGAAAGATAAATGTTTAATAAGGTAAGTTTAAAATGACAATAAGTTTAATAACAGCAGTACTTCTTACAATTGCTTGATTAAGCTTACTTTTTAAAAAATTAACTACAGATGAAATATCAGAGATTTGAAATTGATTAGTTTTGTTCAACCATAAGTGCCGTTTTTTACTTAAATCTTTTGTCTGCTTTGATTTTATTAATATCATTCATCTTTCCTGCAAGCCATCCGATTTTTTCATTTTTCACATTATCGAAAAAACTTGCGTAAGGTTTTATATCTAATAAAGGTGTCCCGTTCACCATGTCTACATTTGAAATTTCTATAATATTATCTTTAATATTTTCAATTTTTACAACTGAAATACCTATTTGATTAGGCCGTTTTGGAGCTCTTGTCGCAAATACTCCTTGCTCTTGATTTTTAAGAAACGGAATAACTTTTAGGGAATATCCTTTTGATAAATGGAAATGATAGATCAAAATTATATGTGAAAATCCTTCCAAGTTCTTTAGACCTTCCGAATATTTTTTAAATAATTTGATTCTCCCTTTTATTCCATTTGCTCCTGCCGGTTGAATCGGGACACCTTTAATACTTTTGAATGGTGAATTAATTATACCGATAGGTTTGAATATTGTTTGATTCACTTTCATTATAATATTAATCGTGTCTGCATGTCAAATCTGCATCGTTTTCCAATTCACCTTTAATAAATGTATCTACTGCATCTTCAATTAATTCTATATCGGAAAAAAGAGTTGTAATATTGTGCTGTTTAAGATCTTCAACGACCCGCCAGCCGCCTCCTGAAGAAATAAGATATTTACAGTCTTTTAATCCCTCAATTAAATGATTATGGTTATGGCCGCCGCCTTCGCCATGATGCTGGTGAGCTTGTCCCATTCTGTGATTAGTGAAAACGTTTTCTCTTAATTCTTTATTTATGATTTTATTGTCGTTGATTTCATAAACCATAAATGCTCTGCATCTGCCCAGATGCCCGGTTACTCTTACCTGGTCATCGGTGGCAATTGCAATTTTACCGGAAAAATTCATATTAGCTTTTGTTTCTTCAGACATTTTTATCTCCATTACTTGGTTTTTAATAATTGTCCATCATTTATTCTGATGGCTTTTCCATTTAAAATACTGTCGGCAACTTTCTTTCTGGCTTTCTCCAATATCCTTCCGAAAGTCGCCCTTGATATATTCATTTCTTTTGCAGATTCTTCATGAGAATATGCTAAAAAATCTGCCAGACGAAGAGATTCTAATTCATCATATTCAAGAGTTATTTCTTCCAGAGTATACATCGGGACCCCTCTTGGTTTGAAATAATATGCTGACGGATTGCAGCAAACTTTGCGGTGTTTTCTTGGTCTCGGCATTTTTCTATTTGTTTGTTAAAACATTTCTACTAGCTACTGCTCAATTTAATTATGAGCATATGCTCAAAACTAAGAAAATATTTATCATAATCAAAGTAAGATTCAAGGACTTTTAAATTAAATATTGTCCATTGAATCTAAGTTGGGAGCGGTATACGTATTAAATGTATTTAAAATTTATTAGTTACACTATAAAAATATTTTTGCAAACTATTTCAAAAAACACTTTAAAAGTTTTAAAAGAAAAAAATAAATTGAATCAGAAAAATCTGTTTTGCGAAAAAAGAAACCGGTAGATTATTGAATCTCTCAACAGAGACAAAAAATTTTTCATTTATGATAATTTTAGTATAAAATTTGGGCAAATAGTGTTAATTTGAGCATTTTTTAATGGTATATATTTTGACTTAAACCATTAGTAAATAGTCACGAGTTTAAAAAGTTTTTATGTTATGCGAAACAGTTCAAACGACTTCCAGTTGTCCGTTTTGTAATAGTTCAAGGATAATTAAGCATGGAAAGACTTCTGCTGATATTCAGCGTTTTAGATGCCTATTCTGTCATAAAACCTGGGTTGAAAATAAAGTATCTAAGCATCTACCGGATATTGGTGCTCTTACGGAAGCATATCTAAGCGGTTATTCGTACAGAGACCTTCGTTCAATTTATCCAAGTTCACCCATTAGAATTAATCAAAAAATAAGGGAATATTTAGTGGGATGTTCTTTATGGGAAGAATACCTCGATGCATGCACACCAAAACATGAAGCTCGTTTAATCCATCTGGTAGGAAAGAAATTCAAATGTAACCTCGGCGGTAATAAAGAACATTCAATGTTTCTTGCATTGGCTATTGATGCATTATCAACTGTTGTTCTTGGTTATGAACTTGGTAAAAGAGACTCAACCGATGTCTGGATTAGTTTACTTGACCGGATGAACTGCAGGGGATTTATTTGTCCTACTTTTATGTCGTATGGATTTAAAACAATAGATGAAGCATTGAAAATAGTTTTTCCTTACTCAACAACTTTCAATAATTATACACGTGCTTGCTATGATAAACAACTGAAAAATGAATTATATTTTGCTCCCGATATTAAAAAATTAATTTTGGAGGCAATTAATGCTTATAAGATCAATCAATCTTCACAGCTTGAAAATTATCTTGTCATTTTTAAAGATAAAAGAATGAAGGAAATTGTTCTGAATTCAAGAGATTATTTTATCAATCGCCTCCAGGAGAGAATAAACAAAAAACCAACAATTCGTTTTGAAGGATTGCTCCGTGCATTTCAAAAAAGATTTGAAAAGTTTCATATGATAAAATATGATCCTTTGCCGATAATAAACGGTTGGATTGCCTGGTGGATGCTTGTTCCGCTTCCAATTGGTTTCAGCAGGCTTTCTTTATACCTGCAGCATCCATATAAAACTCATTTTAAGAATTTTAATTGCGGTACATTACCGGTACAATTAAATCTTCCTATCGACAGCGCTGAAATGAGAACTTTTATTGTCGAACTTGCAGTTAGAGCGGTTCACATCCCCATTAAATAAAAGCATTTTATCCTATCTTATTTCGTTATAATATCTTACAAGTACAACACATAGATTACAAAACCTAATTTTCTGTTGAGTTTACACCACTCCTTCTATAAGTTTTATTCTGAAAATTTGATTCATATTGTTTCGCGGGGAGTTTCATGAACCTGGCACAAAGACCTTTGATTAATGAAGATTGGCTTTCATTATGGATAGGTCTTTTCGTTTTTAGTCTTTCTCTAGGGCTTTTTATTGACGTTGATGTTTTAGGCTGGGGAATTAAAACGAATGTATGGAATGAAATATCTTTATCAACAACAACCGTATCAAAATTTTATGAATCTCTACCCGGTATAATTTCTCTGTTTATAACTTATGTGTTTCTATTGCTGATTGTAGGTTTAGGTGTTAAAGCGCTCGGTACCAATTTTAAAGATTTCATTCTACCGTTCACAATAATTTTTTTCATATCGTATTTTTGCTGGTTTTTAGGTCATTATGCTTATATAGCGGCTACTTCAAATCAACTGGACAAATTCGGCATCCCCTGGTCGTTAAACTTAACAGGTGAAGCTGGTTATATAATTGCACTTATAGCAGGTTTAGTAATAGGAAATTTCTTCCCCAAAACAGTAGATAAAATTAAAGCAGCCACTAAACCTGAACTGTTTATAAAAACAGCTATTGTAATTTTAGGAGCAGGATTAGGTGTTAAAGCTGTAGAGTCTGTAGGACTGGCTTCGACTATTATGTTTCAAGGTCTTTCTGCTATAGTTGTTGCGTACCTGATTTTCTGGGCATTAGTTTATTTAATTGCCAGAAAATATTTTAAGTTCAGTAAAGAATGGGCAGCTCCTTTAGCCTCAGGTATTTCAATATGCGGCGTTTCTGCTGCAATTGCTACAGGCAGTGCAATACGCGCCAGACCCATAATTCCAATAATGGTTTCTTCTTTAGTAGTAGTGTTTGCAGTATTTGAACTTATTCTGCTACCGATTTTAGCTCAGATTTTTCTTTGGTCTGAACCAATGGTTGCTGCTGCCTGGATGGGATTAGCTGTGAAAACCGATGGAGCGGCTGTTGCCAGTGGTGCTGTTACGGAAGCTCTTGTTCGTGCTAAAGCTCTGGCTGCGGGAATAAATTACAAAGAAGGCTGGATGGTTATGACTGCTACAACTGTCAAAGTCTTCATCGATATTTTTATTGGTATCTGGGCTTTTGTGCTAGCTCTTATTTGGTGTTCAAAAATCGAAAAGAAAAAGCAGAATGAAAAAGTCCGTGCAAAAGAAATCTGGGACAGGTTCCCTAAATTTGTAATTGGATATGTATTAACATTTCTGATTTTCCTAATTGTCTGTTTGATTAATCCTGGTCTGATTGGCAAAGCTACAGCTGCATCAAGTGAAGCCAACACCTTCCGTGTTATGTTCTTTGTTTTCACATTCTTTACTATAGGCGTGGTTTCAAATTTCAAAAAGCTTAAAGAAGAAGGCATCGGCAAATTAGCACTTGTATATATCATCTGTTTATTCGGGTTTATTATTTGGGTGGGGCTGCTTATTTCCTGGATATTTTTCCATGGAATTACGCCTCCAATAATTCAATGATCTTAAAAAGAAATCTAATATGAGTAAAGAAAATAAATTAGCAGATGAATTAAAAAAAATGGAATATGAGCCTCTTTCCTTGGTTGAGAAGAAGCTTATTTTCTGGAGTATAACTTTAGGTATAATTCTATTGGGTTTACTTATTGGAGTAAGTTATACATTTTTTTAATTCTTTTATATGTATTTAATAAACTAAAAGAAATTAACTGAGAAAAGTAAATTTAAAAATTATAGGAGAAAAAATGGCTGATAAAAAATATGAGACACCAAAATTAGATGAACTTGAAAAAGGTGCATGGCCAAGTTTCGTTAAAGAAATAAAAAGTGCAGCCGAGAAAAGTCCGATGGCTGAAGATCTTTTAGGGCAGCTGGAAAGATCTTATAATGAAAGAATAGGTCACTGGAAACACGGCGGTATTGTCGGAGTTCTTGGATACGGCGGTGGAGTTATAGGTAGGTATTCCGATCTGCCTGAAGAATTTCCTAATGTTTCGCACTTTCATACATTGCGTATTAATCAACCATCTGGTTGGTTTTATACCTCAGATGTTTTAAGAAAATTGTGTGATATATGGGAAAAACATGGCTCTGGTTTAACAAACATGCACGGTTCTACCGGCGATATAGTTTTCCTTGGAACAAGAACTGAAGAATTGGAACCGGTTTTTAGCGAATTAACCGAATTGGGTTTTGACCTTGGCGGTTCAGGTTCTGATGTAAGAACACCAAGCTGCTGCTGCGGTATGGCGCGCTGCGAGTGGGCCTGTTATGATACTATGGCTTTAACACATTTTTTAACTATGCACTACCAGGATGAACTGCATAGACCTCCATTCCCATATAAGTGGAAATTCAAAATGTCCGGTTGTCCGAATGATTGCGTCGCTTCAGTAGCGAGAGCAGATATGTCTATTATCGGTACATGGAAAGATGATATCCAGGTAGATAAAAATGCTGTAACTGAATATGCTGAATCCGGGATGAATATTCAAAGAGATGTAGTTGGTAATTGTCCGGCTAAATGTATGGATTGGGACGGGAAAGAAATCAAAATAGATAATAAATCATGTGTTAAATGTATGCATTGTATTAATGCAATGCCGAAAGCGCTTTCTCCGGGGAAGGAACGGGGAGCCTGTATTCTTATTGGTTCTAAAGCACCAATTGTTGAAGGTGCTCTACTTTCCTCGGTTCTGGTACCTTTTATAAAACTAGAACCACCATATACTGAACTTATCGATTTGGTTGATAGAATCCATGAAGTATGGGCAGAAAACGGGAAGAACCGTGAAAGAGTTGGTGAGTTCATTCAAAGAGTTGGAATGGGAAATTTCCTTGAGGCTATTGAAGTTGAACCGATACCGGAAATGGTTGCCCATCCAAGAGAGAATCCATACGTCTTCTATGAGGAATATTATGAAGAAGATGGTGAAGATTCGGAAGAACAGGAAGAAGAGAAGTAATTTTTATAAATCAAATTTTGAAATCTAAAATTACATTTAATAAGGAATAAAAAAAATGGCTGAAGAGAAAAAGAAAAGGATAACCGATATAGGTCCTCCACATTATGAAAAATTTTTACCTCCGATTATTAAAGAAAATTATGGTAAATGGAAATATCATGAAATCCTTAAGCCCGGAGTAATGGTTACTGTTTCTGAAAGCGGTGCAAAATTATATACTGTTCGCGCAGGTTCATCCAGGTTGTTGAGCATTGATAAAATTCGTGCTTATGCTGATTTGGCTGATAAATATTGTGATGGATACTTAAGATTTACAAGCCGTCATAATGTTGAATTCCTGTTGTCAAATGAAGCTAATATAGAACCCTTGATTCAGGATTTGAAGGCTCTGGGTCATCCTGTTGGCGGTATGGGTAATTCAATATCCAGTATCGTTCACACACAGGGTTGGGTTCACTGCCACTCTGCGGCGACGGATGCATCCGGCATCGTTAAATCTGTTATGGATGAGCTGATAGAGTATTTCACAGATATGAAATTGCCGGCAAAACTTCGTATTGCATTAGCATGCTGCTTAAATATGTGCGGTGCTGTTCACTGTTCCGATATTGCAATCCTGGGGATTCACAGACGGCCGCCAAAAGTTAGTAAAGACAAATTGAAAGCAATGTGTGAAATCCCATCTGTTGTATCTGCTTGTCCAACAGCGGCAATTAAACCAACAACTTTCGAGGGAAAACCGTCTGTAGAAGTTATTGAAGAAAGATGTATGTTTTGTGCAAATTGCTACACCGTTTGTCCAGCAATGCCGTTAAATGACCCGTTGAATGATGGTGTTTCTATTTGGGTTGGTGGTAAGGTTTCGAATGCAAGAAGCGAACCGATGTTCTCGAAGCTTGCAATACCGTTTTTACCAAACAATCCGCCAAGATGGCCTGAGGTTGTTGATGCTGTAAAGAACCTTGTTGAAGTGTGGGCTCAGAATGCGAGACCTTATGAAAGAATGGGTGAATGGGTTGAGCGTATCGGATGGCCTAAGTTCTTCCAATTAACCGGAATCCCATTCGAGAAAGAACATATTGATGATTTCAAACATGCCGGCTTAACATTTAAACGTTCGGCACATTTGACTTATTAAAAAGGAGAAAATTATGGCTGAGCAAGCAAGTGTTGAAGAAGTTTCGAATGCAATGTATAGACTGATAAAAGACAGCATGGGACAGAAGAAGTGGAAAGCTACTGATTTAACAAAGGCCGTTATTGAAATATTTGGTGATAGATGCGATAAAACTTTAGCTAAGGCTGCTATTAGAGATTTAGTTGAAAGTGAAAAATGTGTCTACACCTATTTCGGTGGTAGCTTTATCGAAATTCCGCATAAGGAAGGTGCTGAAAATTAAGCAGGAAAAGAAACTTGATATTGGTTGTTTGATATTCTTAATACTAAAATAGTATTGGGCATTTGGAATCGAGCATCCGGTATCAAGATTTCTAGTGTTATCCATATTATACAAATGAAGGATTAATGGTTTCAGGAAATTATCCCCGAGTAATAATAAGCGGTTTATCCGGCGACTCAGGAAAGACCGTTGTAACCTGCGGTCTTCTTGCATGTTTAAAAAACAGAGGGATAAATGTTTCAGGATTTAAAAAGGGTCCTGATTACATTGATGCTGCTTGGCTGAATCTGGCTTCGAACAAACCTGCCAGGAATCTTGATACTTATATGATGGGATTTGAAAAGGTTAAAGAATCATTTATAAAAAATGCATGTACAGATGGTTATAATATTATTGAAGGAAACAGGGGACTCTTTGATGGAGTTGATTGTAAAGGAACTCATAGTACATCAGAACTTGCAAAACTTCTTCAGTCTCCTGTAATTATTGTTCAGGATATTTCTAAGGTTACAAGAACGGCAGCCACTTCAATTTTAGGATGCAAGAATCTTGATACTGAATTAAATATTGCCGGAGTGATTTTAAATCGTGTTGCAGGTGAAAAACATGAGAGAATCGTAAAAGAAGCAATTGAAGAAATAACAGGAATTCCTGTCATTGGTGCAATTCCAAAATTACCTGGAAAATTAATTTTGCCTTCAAGATATCTTGGATTAATAACTCCGGGTGAGTTTGAACAAAAATCTCCTTTCCTCGGTGAATTGGAAAACATCATTAAAAAAAGTGTCGATGTTCAAAAAATTCTGGAAATAGCAGCAAATACTTCGCTTCTTGAATTTGAAGAGTTTGATTATAAAAAAGATTTCAATCCGACCAATGTGAAAATTGGCTATTTCAAAGATAAAGCATTTTCTTTTTATTATCCTGAAAATCTTGAGATGCTTATTGAAGAAGGGGCTGAGTTAATTCCAATATCCTCTACGCACAATGTTCACTTTGATGACCTTGACGCTCTTTATATAGGTGGCGGATTCCCTGAGATGAATCTCTCATATCTAACATCAAACAGGGGAATGATTGCCGCAATAAAAAAGATGGCTGAAGATGGATTACCAATTTATGCCGAATGCGGGGGCTTAATGTACCTTGCAAAAGAAATTATGTGGAAAGAAAAAAGATATTCTTTAGCTGGTGTACTTCCGATTTTTATAGAGATGCATGATAAACCACAGGGTCATGGTTATTGTGAAATGACCGTTGATGAGGATAATCCATTTTATGATAAAGGTGTAGTAATTAAAGGGCACGAATTTCATTACTCAAAAATATTTGATTATGATCCTGAAATAAAAAGCTGTCTGGCGGTTACACGCGGGTGCGGCTGTTTCCATGATAGGGATGGACTAACATATAAAAATGTTTTTGCTAGTTATTTACATGTTCATGCACTCGCAAGCCCGGAATGGGTTAAAGGCATGATTAAATGTGCATTAAATTATAAAAAATCAAAAACTTCCAGTTTAATCGGAATAAATTAAAAGGTGAATTAATGGCAAAACAAAAAGAACTAAATGAAAAGTTAGTAGATACATTAAAAAGATGGCAAAAAGTTGAAGATGATTCGGTGAAATCAACTTCAGAAATTATTTCCAAAACTAAAAACCCGGTTGTTAAACAGATTATGGAAATAATCAGGCAGGATTCTGCGATGCACAAAAAGGTTCAGCAGTTGATTATAGATAGTTTTGAAAAAGAAGCTCTTTACTTATCACCTGATGAACTTGGCGATGTCTGGAGTATGGTAGAAAAACATATTGAGCTGGAAAAAGAAACAGTCAGGCTGGCTGAAGAATCAAGAAAAAATTCAAAAAGCTTTTTTATAAGGTATTTACTTGGATATTTGATGACCGACGAAAAAAAGCATAACGAAATATTACAGCAGATGGAAGATATTAAATCAGGTATTTACCCGTATGCTTAATAGAGTTAAGAATTAGTCCGGTCAAATAATTTTGAAAAAAAAGTATATGTATGGAGTCTAATAAATGGCAAAGCTAGTAAAAAAATCAAAAAGATCTTTAAGTGGATTAAGTTCACGTTCTGCAGGGAGTTCTTCCGTAGAAACATCACCGCTTCGTCCGGTGCAGGTTCCTAAAACTCCACCATGTTCAAACGGTTGCCCCAATGAAACTAATATAAGGGAATTTTTAACTACTATAAGTCAATCAGAAGATTGCGGCAGAACTAATAAAGAATCATTTGAAAAAGCCTGGGAAATATTAACAGAAAAAAATCCTTTCCCATCAACCTGCGGGAGAGTTTGCCCGCACCCTTGCGAAGTAGATTGTAATCGAAATCATAAAGATTCTCCTGTAAGCATAAATAACCTGGAAAGATTTGTCGGTGATTTTGCTATAGAAAATGATTTCAAATTAAAGACAGTATCTCAGGAAACTTATCCGCAAAAAGTTGCCGTTATTGGAGCCGGTCCTTCAGGACTATCATGCGCTTATCAGTTAACAAGAAAGGGTTATAAAGTAACAGTTTATGAAGCATTCAGCAAACCGGGAGGAATGTTGAGATACGGTATTCCGGATTACAGGCTGCCGCAGGATATTCTTGATAAAGAAATAAAAAGGATTGAAGATTTTGGCGTAGAAATAAAATGCAATCAGATAATCGGGAAAGATATTCCTTATGAAGAATTGCAGAATAATTATGATGCAATATTTGTTGGTATCGGTGCTCATAAGGGTAAGCTCTTAGGAATTCCAAATGAAGAAGCTTCAAATGTATTTACCGGTACTGAATTTCTAAACAAAATTAATTCAGGTGAAAAAGTTGAAGTTGGAGATAAAGTACTAGTTGTCGGAGGAGGGGACACCGCAATTGATGCTGCTAGAGTATCAAAAAGATTGGGGGCAGATGTAACAATTGTTTACAGAAGAACAAGAAAAGAAATGCCAGCAATTGAAGAAGAGATTATTGGTGCTGAAGAAGAGGAAATTAAAATTGAATTTCTAGCTGCCCCGGTTAATTTCGAAAAGAATGACGGTTTAGTAACTAAAATGAAGTGTCAGAAAATGGAATTGGGTGAACCTGATGAATCTGGTAGAAGAAGACCTGTGCCAATTTCTGATTCATTTTTTGATTTGGATGCTTCAACGGTTATTGCTGCCATTAGTCAGGAACCTGATTTTACCGGTATGGATAATTTGCATGAGGGAAAAGACTGGATAAAAACTGATGAAAATTATCTAACAAAAATTCCTGATACATATGCAGGTGGTGATGCCCTTGAACTCGGCTTGGTTACAATAGCTATTTTTAACGGAAGAAAAGCTGCCGAAACAATACATAACAGGTTCCAGAATATAGAACCGGATAAGTTAACAAAACCGCCGGTAATTACTCATGACAAAATGGTGTTAAGTTATTATGAAAGTAAATTGAGAAATGAACCGTTTCAACTAAAACCGGAAGACAGGTTGAACGATTTGAATCTTGAGATAACTTCAACATTAACGGAAGAACAGGTGCTTGATGAAGCTAAAAGATGCATGAGCTGCGGTTCATGTTTTGATTGCGGTACCTGCTGGAGTTACTGCCAAGATCAGGCGATAGTAAAGCCGGTGGTTAAACATCAGACTTACAAATTTAAATTGGACTTCTGCAACGGCTGTAAAAAGTGTGCAGAAAATTGTCCTTGTGGATATATAGAAATGAAATAGGTCTGGATTCTTGATGAGACATCGAGAATCAAGTATCATTATCATAGATGTGAATTAAACAGTATTTAACAAAATAACAATAACAAACAATAAGGATAGTATTATGGCAGTGTTTGAATATCAAAATATAAAAATTGAAGTTGATGAAGACGGCTTCATTCAGAAACCGGAAGAATGGAATGAAGAAGTAGCTAAAGCATTAGCTACTACAGAGGATGTCACCGAGATGACGGAAGCTCATTGGAAAATTGTTTATTACCTTCGCGACTATTATAAAAAATTTGGTATTGCTCCAATGATTCGCAAAGTTTGCAAAGAAACGGGATTTTCTCTTAAAGAAATTTATGAATTATATCCATCCGGTCCTGCCAAAGGTGCTTGTAAAGTAGCCGGGTTAGCAAAACCAACAGGTTGCGTTTAATCATATATAGTAACCTTCGAGGTTAGCGATCAACTTTTAATTTGAAAACCTCGAAGGTTCAGGATTTTAAGAATTATGCTTAAAGATTTGTTAACTAGTAAGAAATCATCAATTGTTGATAACTGGGTTCAATTAATTGTTGAAACTTATCCTTCGAAAACTTCAAGTTTTTTAAAATCTCAGAAGGGCAGATTCAATAACCCCGTAGGATATACTATATCAAACAGTGCTGGAAAAATATTTGAAGAGATTATTAATCAAAATGATATTGAAAAAGTAAAAACATCATTATTTGATTTAATAAAAATAAGAGCCGTTCAGAATTTTTTACCTTCTGAGGCTACAGGATTTATTTTTTCTTTGAAGGATGTTATTCGTAAAGAACTTGAGCAGGAAGTTATCGAAGGAAAGGTTTTATCAGAATTAATTGATATTGAATCATACATTGATAATATAGGCTTAGCTGCATTTGATTTATATATGGGTGCAAGAGAGAAGCTTTTTAACATTCGTATAAGTGAAATAAAATCGCAATTGGCTTATAGTAAGGGAATAATAGAATAGCGGGATTTAAATTTAAAGTATAAAGTTAGCCGCATAAAGGTATAGGGGCGTTACTTATTACCTTATACCTATATTCTCAATATCCTACATCTTGCTTAGTTATTACTTATATGAAAGAAAAATTGGAGAATCTTTGAATCAAAGGAAATTAAGATGAACATCATTTTTTCACTTGCTGCTGTTTTTATATTGATTATTGCAGCTATACTAGGTGCCGGAACATTAAAACTGGATTTTCTTTTTGGAGTCATTATTCCTTATGCCGCATTGATAACATTTTTAGCGGGAATTGTTGGCCAGGTTATAAAATGGGCACGCTCACCGGTTCCATTTCATATTCCTACCGTTGCAGGACAACAAAAATCTCTTCCATGGATTAAAGATAGTAAACTTGAAAGTCCGAGTACTACATTAGGTGTTGTTGGAAGAATGCTTTTGGAAATTTTATTCTTCCGTTCTTTATTTAGAAATACAAAAGCAGAAATAAAAACCGGACCAAAGTTAGCTTATGGCAGCAGCAAGTATTTGTGGCTGGGGGCCATTGTTTTTCACTGGTCATTTTTAATTATTTTCCTGCGGCATTTCAGACTATTCATGGAGCCGATTCCTTCTTTTGTAATTACTCTGCAAAATCTAGACAGCTTTTTTCAGATAGGTCTTCCGGTTTTGTTTGTTACGGATGCACTTATTTCAATCGCACTTTTATTCCTGATATTCAGAAGAATTTTTGATTCCAAAATTAGATATATCTCTTTAGCGTCAGATTATTTCCCGTTGTTTTTAATACTTAGTATTGCAGTAACCGGAATTTTAATGCGGTATTTTGATAAAGTAGATATTATAAAAATAAAGGAACTTGCAATAGGTCTTTTCAGCTTTCATCCTGAAGTTCCGGCTGGGATAGGAAATTTATTTTTTATTCACTTATTCCTGGTCAGCGTTTTAATAGCATATATGCCATTTAGTAAACTGCTTCATATGCCCGGGATATTTCTTTCTCCAACTCGAAATCTTGCAAACAATAGTAGAATGAAAAGACATGTAAATCCCTGGAATCGTCCGGTCAGAGTTCATACATATGAAGAATATGAAGATGAATTCAGAGACGTAATGAAAGCAGCAGAGATGCCGTTGGAAAAAGAGTAGTGTTAATAAAAAATGTTAAATAGAAATTATAATTTGAATTTGCAATTCGCAATCCGAAATCAAGGTAGGAGTATAGAGTATAAAAGATGTCTGAAAAAAAATTAAAACCTGAAGAGTTAGCCGGCGATATAGATTTTGAGCCGGAAGAAAGAGTCTGGCTAAATCCGGCTGTGGAGTTTAAGCATGGTGTATTTAATTACAGCGGTGTTCCTAAAAATGTTGAATACCTCGAATTGCCTAATCCAAGAAAATGGCAGCCGACTGATCCTGATTGGCAATTACCGGAAAACTGGAAACAAATTATTCTTGAAGGTCTGAAGGATAGGTTAGATAAATTTCGCTCACTTAAATTATTCATGGATATTTGTGTTAGATGTGGTGCTTGTGCTGATAAGTGTCACTTCTTTTTAGGTTCAGGTGATCCTAAAAATATGCCTGTTTTAAGAGCTGAACTTTTAAGATCAGTATATAGAAATGATTTTACTCTTGCCGGAAAGCTCTTTGGTAAATTTTCAGGTTCGCGTGAATTAACTTTGGATGTGTTAAAAGAATGGTTTTATTATTTCTTTCAATGTACACAATGCAGGCGTTGTTCTGTCTTTTGTCCCTATGGTATTGATACTGCAGAAATAACAATTTTAGTAAGAGAACTTCTTAACCTGGTTGGGATAAATATAGATTGGATCATTACTCCGGTTGCTAATAGTTTCCGGACTGGAAATCATCTTGGCATTCAGCCGCATGGATTTAAAGACAGTATCGAATTTGCAGTTGAAGAACTTGAATCAATCACAGGAATAAAAGTAGATGCGCCAATAAATAAAAAAGGTGCTGAAATTCTATTCATTGCTCCATCAGCAGATTATTTTGGAACTCCGCATTATTTCACTCTGCTCGGTTATCTTGCTTTATTTCATGAAATAGGATTGGATTATACATGGAGTTCTTATGCATCCGAAGGCGGGAATTTCGGATCATTTATATCTCATGACTTAATGAAAAGCCTAAATGCAAAAATGTATGCAGAAGCTAAACGGCTGGGAGTTAAATGGATCCTTGGCGGGGAATGCGGGCACATGTGGAGAGTTATAAATCAATACATGGATACTTTAAATGGTCCTGCAGATTTCCTTGAGGAACCGGTATCTCCGATTACAGGAACTAAATTTGAAAATACTAGATCAACAAAAATGGTTCACATCTGTGAATTTACTGCCGACTTAATTAAGAATAATAAAATTAAACTGGATAAGAATAGGAATAATAATTGGAAAGTAACATTCCATGATTCATGTAACCCTGCACGTGCTTTGGGTTTAATTGAAGAGCCAAGATATATAATTAAAAATGCATGCAATTATTTCTTTGAGATGCCTGATAATACAATAAAAGAACAGACTTTCTGCTGCGGAAGTGGAGCTGGTTTAGGAACCGATGAAAATCTGGAAATGAGAATGCGTGGCGGATTACCAAGAGCTAATGCAGTAAAGTATGTTAAAGATAAAAATGGTGTGAATTTCCTTGGATGCATTTGTGCAATTGACAAAGCAACATTGCCTCCGCTTATGGATTACTGGGTAGGCGATGTTGAGGTCGGTGGTGTTCATGAATTAGTAGGAAACGCATTAATTATGAAAGGTGAAAAGGAAAGAACAACGGATCTGCGTGGAGAAGATTTAGCGGAAAACCAAACTTGAAACTCAATTCCGCATAATCCGTAATTCGAGATCCGAAATTCGAAATAAAAAAGGTTTTACAGGAGAAAAAATGTATGATTCGGGAAAAATAATATTGGGATTAATAATCTTTGTAGGGTTGTTTACATCTCCAATCTGGTATGATCTTATAAATGGAAGAACAGCGCTTAAACAACCTGACCTAGTTTTGCCAACAAATGTCAATCAACAAGAATGTGTTGCTGATACAGCTTATATGAGAACCAACCATATGGTTTTATTAAATGACTGGAGATATGAAGTAGTCAGGCAAGGAAAAAGAACTTTCGTATCGGAAGATCATAAAAAATTTGATATGAGCCTGACAAGAACTTGTTTAAACTGCCACTCAAATGCAGCACAGTTTTGCGATCAGTGCCATAACTATGTTGGCGTTTCACCTTATTGCTGGGATTGTCATTCCGAACAACTGCATCCAACTGAACCCGGATTGATTTCCAAAAAGACGGAGAGTAAATAATGAATAAGAGTCGAAGAAATTTTTTGAAAATTGCTGGTATAACTGCAGTTGGAATAGCATCGGATAATATTAGTGCCCGAACTCAAAATACTGTTTCGAGAATAACCGGGGCTGCTAATTCAACAAAAAAAATAGCAAAATCAAAAGTCGCCAAAAAGGAAAGACTGGCGATGGTTGTTGACTTGAGAAAATGTATATCTCAGAAAGGCTGCACAAAATGTATTGATATATGCAACAAGATTCACAACATACCGGATTTTGGTGAAACTAAAGATGAGATAAAATGGATCTGGAAAGAACCATATGAAGATGCCTTTATTGACCAGGAAAATTTTTATATGACGGAAAAACTTAAGGATAAAAAAGTCCCGGTTTTTTGTAATAACTGTGATAATCCACCTTGCGTTGAAGTTTGTCCGACACAGGCAACATTTCAACGTGACGATGGAATTGTTATGATGGATTGGCACAGATGTATTGGATGCCGCTATTGTATGGCTGCATGTCCGTATGGCTCGAGAAGCTTTAATTGGAGAGATCCAAGGCCCTTCATTAAAGAGATTGATCCTGATTTTCCTACTCGTACAAAAGGTGTTGTAGAAAAATGTACGTTCTGTGATGAGAGATTGTCTCAAGGATTACCTCCTGCTTGTGTTGAAGTTTGTCCTGAGAAGGCTTTGGTCTTTGGTAATTTAAATGATCCTGAATCTGAAGTAAGAAAGTTATTAAAAGATAATTTTTCAATTAGAAGAAAACCCGGTTTGGGAACAAACCCGGAAATCTATTATCTAGTATAAGGTTTAAAAATGTTAGAATATGCATTAAAAGGGAATAAAAAATATTGGGGCTGGTTATTTTTCTTAGGTTTCATAATTGTTGTTGGTGTTTATTTTTATCTGAAGCAGCTGAATTATGGATTAGGAATAACCGGTATGAACCGGAATGTAAGCTGGGGACTTTATATTGCTCAATTTACTTTTATTGTTGGTGTTGCAGCTTCAGCAGTAATGGTTGTTCTTCCATATTATCTTCACAATTATAAACAATTCGGAAAAATTACTATTCTCGGTGAATTCCTTGCTATTGCATCTGTTATAATGTGCATACTCTTTGTATTTGTTGATCTTGGACAACCTTTCAGGCTTGTAAACATTTTTTTATATCCGACATTTCATTCCTTAATGTTCTGGGATGTACTTGCTTTGAGCGGGTATCTTGTTATAAATGTCATAATAACTCGTGTAACATTAAGTGCAGAAAATAAGGCTACGGCTCCGCCAAAGTGGATAAGACCAGTTATTATACTGTCAATTCCCTGGGCAGTTAGTATACATACTGTTACTGCATTTTTATTTTCCGGTCTTGCTGGTCGTCCGTTCTGGTTAACAGCTATTCTTGCCCCAAGATTTTTGGCATCTGCATTTTCTGCCGGTCCGGCATTGTTATTAATCTTTGCTTTAATATTAAAAAAAATCTCAAAGTTTGATCCGGGGGAAGAAGCCATTAAAAAGTTAGGACTAATAATTACATATGCAATGTGTGCAAATGTATTCTTCATTTTAATGGAATTATTTACCACGATCTATAGCGGTATTCCTGATCATAATTCTCATCTTCAATATTTATATGTAGGTCTTGATGGAGACGCAAAATTAGTCCCCTGGATGTGGACTTCAGCTATTCTGGCCGTTACAGCGCTAGTATTCCTTATTGTACCAAAATTAAGGAATAACCGGAAAATATTATTAACAACATGTATAATAGTTTTCTTATCTATATGGATTGACAAAGGTTTAGGTTTGGTTATAACCGGTTTTATACCAAATCCTTTCGGAAAAGTAATTCAATATTGGCCGACATTGCCCGAATCATTTATCGCTTTAGGTATCTGGGCAATTGGAATCTTTCTGATAACTATTTTTTATAAAATTGCTCTTTCGGTTCGAAGAGAAATAGAAATTTAATATGTCAAAGTGTATAACGTAATCATTATAGGCGGAATGGCGGCAGGTTGCAAAGCTGCTGCAAGATTGAATAGGATATGTTCAAATTATCATATTACAATAATAGAAAAAAAACCATGTCTATCGGTTAGCAGCTGCGGACTTCCTTATTATGCAGGGGGTGATATTGATGATTTTTCTGAACTGATAAAAACTTCTTACGGAGCAATTCGTGATGAAAAGTATTTCCGCGATGTAAAAGGCGTAGATGTACTAATAAATACTTTTGCATCAGAAATAAATACAAGAAAGAAAGAGGTTATTTGTTGTAATTTTAAAGACGAAACTATCACACTCAAATATGACTCACTAATTATTGCTACAGGATCTACACCAAAAGAACCTGCATTTGAATATCCAATTTCTCCGGCTATATCTTTTTTTCATTCTCCCCTGGATTCAAAGAATTTCAGAGAAGCTGTTCAAAATGGAAAAGTAGATAAAGCTGTAATTGTTGGCGGGGGATTTATTGGTTGTGAAATGATGGAAGCTTTAACTTCTCTTTGGGGAATTGAGACAGTTTTAATTGAGAAAGAAAAATCATTATTACCCGGATGTCTTGATTCGGAAATTTCTTATTTTCTTGAAAGCTGCATTAAATCTGATAAAATAAAATTAATGCTTTCAACGTCAGTAAATAAAATTGAAACTAATGGAAACAATAAACCTGTAATTTTTCTAGATAATAATTCAAAAATTAATTCTGATTATGTCTTCTTTTGTCTTGGAGTAAAACCAAATACAAAACTTGTACTTAAATTAAATATTAAAACGGGTAATCATAGCGGGATTATTGTTGATGACCAGATGCGAACAAATCATCCTGATATTTGGGCTGCTGGTGATTGTGTTGAAGTAAGAAATCTAGTTACGAAT
The DNA here is from genome assembly GCA_963723205.1 of uncultured Ignavibacteriales bacterium. GTDB lineage: Bacteria > Bacteroidota > Ignavibacteria > Ignavibacteriales > Ignavibacteriaceae > CAVQBP01. The sequence goes on along the minus strand of CAVRQC010000041.1, from coordinate 505,956 downwards.
AAACCTGAATATTTTTCATTCGGTTCTCTTGCTAACAGGATGGGAAGAATAGCTGCAGAATCTGTTGCCGGAAAATCTGCTTCATTTAAAGGGGCAGCAGGCACTTTCTCGTTAAAGCTGTTTGATAATATTATAGGTGCTACCGGTCTTACTGAAGATAAAGCAAGAATATCAGGTTTTAAAACCGGAAGTGTAATAGGCTGCTGGCCTGACAGACCTGATTACTATCCTGAGATGAAAAATATTTTTGGCAAACTTGTTTATGAGAAGAGAAGTTTGCAGCTTTTGGGATTGCAAATGGTTGGTGAGGGGGAAATAACGAGATATATCGATGTTTTTTCTGAGTTATTATCCCGTAAAGGTACTATAGAAAATCTGCTCGATCTTGAACATGGATATACACCTGCTCATTCGTCGCCAATTTCTCCATTAAATAATTTAGGATATATGGCAGTTAACCAGGAGTGTGAAGGAATTAAAAATTTTAATCCATTGCTTCTTTCCACATATAAAGGAAGTTTTATTGATATAAGAGAACCATATGAAATTGAATTAAATCCATTTCCGCAAAAATGTATTCGAATTCCTTTATCGGAAATTAGACTAAGATTGGATGAAATAAAATTAAAGCAACCCATTATGTTCGTTTGTGAAAAAGGTCCAAGATCATATGAAGCTGCCAGAATATTTATGAATCATGGATTCAAAAACATTTCTTACTTAGGAGGCGGAAATCTGTTATATAGCAGAGTAATTAACTCGAGCTATCATAAAAATTCTAATTTTAATTCCATTGAGATTCAGGATAAATCATTATTGTAAAGTAAGATTTGAGTTAAGATTAAGAAAATAAACTATGAATACCGAAATTTCAAAATTGGTTGTTATAGGGATAAATCATAAAACCTCAACTGTGGTAGAGAGAGAAAAATTTCAAATTAATAAAAAAGAAACGAAACATGCATTAAACTATTTTTCATCTATTCACTGTGTAGAAGGTATAGTATTAATTTCAACATGTAACAGGTTGGAGTTTTATTTATCTATTAAACCGGATATAGATCCTTTTTCGGTAATTAATGAATTCTATTTTAGATATAAAAACGTTAAATCATTAATAAATCAAAAGCTCTTCTATATATATGATGGAGTTGAAGCAGTTAAACACCTGTTTAAGGTAGCTGCAGGTTTGGATTCAATGCTGATTGGTGAATATCAGGTATTAGGTCAAATAAAAGATGCATATAGTATTGCATGTTCTGAGAAAGCCGCAACAAAAGTCTTGCATAAATTATTTCATAATGCATTCCGTGTTAGTAAACTTATAAGAACTAAAACCAGGATTGGTTCAAATAATCAATCATTGAGCGGTATAGCTTTAAAAATAATAAAAGAAAAATTGAAGAAAGAAGATGTTATAACAATTGTTGGTGTAAATCAGAATACGAAAATTATTGCAGAGAACTTATATAGAGCAGGATTTTCACATCTCTTATTTGTAAACAGAACTCTTTATAAAGCTGAAGAATTAGCAGAAAAATATATGGGAGTAGCCTTTAGCCTGGATTATATTGAAGAACCGCTAATCAGCTCTAAATGTGTATTCAGCTGTACAGGAGCACCCGGATATATAATTGATTCAGATCTTATTAACGAAATATACCTGAAAAATCAGCTGCCCAAATTAATAATCGATATGGCTGTCCCTCGTGATATTAATACAATTGGATTAACAAGAGATGTTGAAATAATTGATCTTGAGGAATTAAAAAAGTATTTGGAGGCTGAAAAAGACGAAATTACCTTGGATATTCCTGAAGCCGAAAGAATTATCACAAATGAAATTCAAATTTTTAAAGCCTGGGAGGAATCTCATATGGATGAAGGTTTTCCTTTCTTCCAGGAAAAAATAGAATCAATCCGTTTACAATTATTAGATGAAATCAGGCTGCAAGTATCAGATGATGAAATTGATTTGTTGGATAAGTTTTCTCACTCGCTAACTCATAGGATGAAATCACTAATTATACAGGCATTAAAAACAGCTTCCGTTGATGCCGAAATAAATAAAGGATCATAATAATTCCCGGAGGTTCAATGAACATAATAACAATTTCAAGGGGTTCTTTAAGTGCAACAGAAATGTTAGCCAGAAAAGTTTCCGAAAAATTAAACTGTTCTGTAGTTACCAGGGAAGATGTCATTAAGACTGCTGAAAAATATGGAATAAAAGAAACAGGTTTGGGTGATTTAACTTTTATAGAGAAATCTCCAACTATATGGGATAAGATGAGTGATAGAAAAAAACATTATTTATCCTGTTTTCAGACGGCGCTTCTTGATTTTGCTCTTAAGGGAAGTATAATATATCACGGTCATCTTGCACAATTCCTTCTTGGTGAAATACCGTTTGTACTGCGGGCTTTACTTACTGCACCTAACGAATACAGGATAAAAACTTTAATGAAAGAAGGTGGAAAAAGCAGGGAAGAAGTTATTTCATATATAAAATTAATTGATGAGAGAAGGGAAAAATGGTCTAACTTTTTATATGGTGTTGATTGGAAGAATCCTTCACACTATGATATAGTACTTAACCTGGAGAAAATTAATATTTAATCTTGCTGCAGATTTACTTTCAAATATCGCAGCAAAAAAAGAATTTCAATCCAGCCCGGAATCATTAAATATTTTAGAGAATCTTCATCTTGCTGCAAAAGCAAGAGTTTATTTGCAGCAGTCTCCGCGAACCAAAGGGAGCGAGGTTGAAATTGAAGCGGATGCCGATTCCGGTTCATTGGTGGTTAAAGGCAATACTCCCAGAGTGGGTTCGAGAATGTGGGAGAGTGATATAAAAAATGTTTTATCTAAAGTTGAAGGAGTTAAAACAATAAAAGTTATTAAATCAATCGTGGGGTATTACGAATAAGAGACTTATATGATTGATACTGGATACTCGTTATTAATTACTGGATAAGGAATCGGAGATCCAGAATCTTGTATCTTAAATTGAATTTTCAAACAATATTTTAGTGGATAAATCATGACAAAAAACGAAATGAAATCTGACATTTTTGTAGTTGGAGCTGGGATTGCAGGAATTACTGCTGCGGTTGAAGCTGCGGAAACAGGAATGAATGTAATTTTAATTGAAAAGAATCCTTATATAGGCGGTAAGGTTACTCAGTTTAGTAAATATTTTCCTAAGCTGTGTCCGCCTGCTTGCGGACTCGAAATTAACATCCGCAGGTTAAGAACCAATCCTTTAATCAAACTTTTTACATTAGCTGAGATTACTAATTTAGTTAATGATTCCGGTAAATATAAAGTTGAGATAAAATTAAAACCCAGGTTAATTAATAATCAATGTACTTCATGTGGTGATTGTGTGAAAGTCTGTCCTGAAAAAAGGAAGAATGATTTTAATTATAATATGGATGAAACAACGGCAATATACATCCCTTATGAAAATGCCTATCCGCAAAAATATGTTATAGATAAAGAAACCTGCAAAGGAACCAGTTGTAACAAATGCGTTGAAGTTTGCAAATATAAAGCTATAGACCTGGATCAACCTGAAAGATTAATTTCAGTTGAAGTTAATTCTATTATCTGGGCGGCAGGTTGGGAACCGTACAATGCGGGAAACCTGGATGTCTTAGGTTTCGGGAAGTATCCAGATGTTATTACAAATGTAATGATGGAAAGACTTGCATCGGCTGATGGACCTACTAAAGGTCAGGTATTAAGACCCTCGACAAAAGAAAAAGCTAATAGCATTGCTTTTGTACAATGTGCCGGTTCAAGAGATGAACACCATCTTGAATATTGTTCTTCGGTTTGTTGTATGGCTTCACTTAAGCAGACTCAATATATAAGGGAACAAAACCCTGAGGCAGAAATTCATGTCCATTATATCGATGTACGTTCCAATGGTCTCCTGGAAGATTTTTATCAGAATGTTCAGGGAGATGATAAAATTCATTTTCATAGAGGTAAAGTTGGTAAAGTAACACAGGATGACTCAGGTAAATTGATTGTTGAAGCTGAAGATTCATTAACAGGCGAATTAATGAAGAATAAAGTCGAACTGGTTGTGTTAGCAACGGGGATGAAACCGGCAACTAAAAACCTACCCATCGATAAGTCAGTAGTCGATACAAATGGATTCTTGCACTTTAATGGTAATGGAACCACTGGACAAACCGGATGCGGTGTAATAACTGAACCAAAAGATGTTGCATTAACTGTACAGGAAGCTACCGGTTCAGTATTAAAAGCTATTCAAAAAATTAAAAGGAATTAATATTATGGCAATCGAAACAAAAGTTGGAGCTTATGTATGCTCCGGATGTGGAATAGGTGAAGGTATAAATTGCGATCGATTAATCCAGGTAGCATCTAAAGAAAATAAGGTACCGGTTTGTAAGGTTAATCCATGGTTGTGCAATGAAGAAAGTATTGAGATGATAAGAAAAGATATTGAAAGTGAAAAACTAAACAGGGTTGTAATCGGCGCATGTTCGCAAAGATTTTTATCCGATGTTTTTAAATTCGATCCGGAAGTTCTTGTTGATCGTGTTAATTTAAGAGAGAATGTCGCCTGGACCCATAAGCAAAACGACGAAGATACTCAAATGCTTGCAGAAGATTACATAAGAATGGGCATTGCAAAAGTAAGAAATTGCGAACCGCCGGTACCTTTTCAAAAAGATATTAATGAAACCGTATTGGTTGTAGGCGGTGGAGTGGCAGGAATGACTGCAGCTTTGGCCGCTGCTAATGCCGGCTTCCCAGTCGTTTTAACAGAAAAAGAAAATAAACTAGGAGGATGGATTGATAAATTATACAAAGTTACACCAACTCAATCTCCATTCCTGGAACCGGAAAATTCCAAAATCGATGAACTGATTTCCGAAGTAGAATCTAATGAGAATATTAAAGTAGTAAAATCCTGTTTGATAGATAAAATAACAGGAGAACCGGGCAACTTTAATGTATCACTTAAAGTAAATAATTCACAAAGTGAAAATTTAGTTGCCGGTGCAATTATTCAGGCTACTGGTGCAAGACCTTATAATCCGGAAAAACTTGATGAGTTAGGCTATGGTAAATTTGAAAATATTATAACCAGCATTCAGTTAGAAGAATATTTTAAACCAAAGAATAAAAACACGAATGGAAGTGGACAAATATTTAATGGTAAGCCGGTTAAGAGTGTCGCTTTTTTACAGTGTGCAGGTTCACGGGATGAAAAACATTTACCTTATTGTTCATCCGAATGTTGTTCTACATCGTTGAAGCAGACACTATATATAAGAGAAAAATATCCAGATGCATTGATTTATATTATATATAGAGATATGAGAACTCCGGCTCAGCATGAATTGTTTTATAAAAGAGTACAGAATGAAGATAATGTCTTTTTTACAAAAGGCGATGTTGTCAATATTAGTAAAAATGGAAATGGTTCTATACTTATTGATATTGACAATACACTTTTGGGAGATAAAATTCAGATTGAATCTGAGGTAGTAGTTTTAGCAAATGGAATGGTTCCATCTACATTAGTAGGAAATATAGAAACTCATGCAATTGAATCAAAAGGAGAAGGAAAAACGCTTGATGGAAAGAAAGCCGCTGCTTCAGCTGAAACCGGTGCAAAAATTTTAAATCTCTCTTACAGGCAGGGAACAGATTTACCAACGTTGAAATATGGTTTCCCTGATTCTCATTATATCTGTTTCCCTTACGAAACAAGGAGAACAGGTATTTATGCTGCAGGTTCGGTAAGATCACCAATGGATATTTCCATGAGTAAAACAGATGCTTATGGCGCGGCTCTAAAAGCAATACAGGTAATTCAGACTGCAAAAGAAGGTAAAGCAGTACATCCAAGATCAGGAGATCAATCCTATCCAGATTTCTTCCTTCAAAGATGTACTCAATGTAAGAGATGCACTGAGGAATGTCCTTTTGGAACATTAGATGAAGATGCAAAGGGTACACCGTTACCTAACCTTGCAAGATGCAGAAGATGCGGTATTTGTCTTGGCGCTTGTCCCGAGAGGATCATTTCATTTAAAGATTATTCTATCAATATGGTTTCTTCAATGATTAAAGCCATTGAAATACCGGATGAATTTGAAGAGAAACCGAGGGTACTTGCTTTCTTATGTGAGAATGATGCTTATCCATCACTAGATATTGCTGGTAGAAACAGGCTTCAATATGATCCTAACGTTAGAGTTATTCCTGTCAGGTGTTTGGGATCTGTAAATACTGTTTGGGTTGCAGATGCACTTTCAAGAGGATTTGACGGGATTCTAATGATCGGATGTAAATATGGTGACGATTACCAGTGTCATTATATTAAAGGAAGCGAATTGGCAAATAAACGTATGGAGAATGTTCAGGAAAAATTGAAACAGCTTGTGCTTGAACCGGAAAGGGTAAAACTTATGACTCTTTCAATAGATGAATATGAAAAAATTCCTCAAATTTTTAATGAATTTGTTGAAGAAATTACTGAGATAGGATTTAATCCATATAAAGGAATGTAGCATACAAAATATTATTAATCTTAATCTTATTCTTAATCCTAATAGATTTTTAGAGCAAGATTAAGATTACAAATGTGATAAAGAAATATTAAACAACAACCTGATTACAGAATCTACAATCGCGTTGATTTTACATACATATAGACATAAGTTTTTATGTGAAATTATTCCATTTTTAATGGAAAAAAAGGTTTTTATTTGCAAACTAAGATCAATTTAAAAGGGAGATGAAATTGCCTGTTCTAAGTGGGGAAAAACTTACAGATGTTCAGAGAAAATCATTCTCATTTCAGTGTAAAGCTAGAACGGGCATTTTCATTATTAATCTGCCAAAGCGGGTGCTGTGGCGGATCAAATCTTCAAATAAAAATGATAAACCTAATATTTTTTAATGGAAGGAAATTTTTATGTCTAATTCTATTTTGATTAAGCCGCATGGAAGTGATGAACTAAAGGCCCTTCTGCTTTGCGGTACGGAAAAAGAGGAGGAACTTAAAAAAGCTAACGGATTGAAAAAAATTCGTTTGACAAGTCGTGAAACCGGAGACCTAATTATGCTTGGAATCGGAGGTTTTACTCCTTTGGATGGTTTTATGTCTTATGATGATTGGAAGAGTGTTTGCGCCGATATGAAAATGTCGAACAATTTGTTCTGGCCTATTCCAATTACTCTTTCGGTTTCTGATGAAGTGGCTAAATCATTAAAGATTAATGATGAAATAACATTGGTCAGTGATGAAACAGATGAGATCATGGCTACTATGAAAGTAACCGATAAATATCAGATTGATAAAGACTTTGAATGCAAACAGGTGTTTACTACAAACGATCCTGAACACCCGGGTGTTAAAATGGTCATGCAGCAATTAGAATGGAATATTGCCGGACCTGTAAAAGTTCTTTCCGAAAGTTATTTCCCAAAAGAGTTTGGCGGATTATATCAAAGACCTGAAGAAAGCAGGAAAATATTTGCTGAAAAGGGATGGCGGACAATATCCGCTTTACAGCTTCGCAATCCTATGCACCGTTCGCATGAATTTCTAGCTAAAATCGCTCTTGAAGTTACAGATGGTCTTTATATCCATCAATTAGTTGGAAAACTAAAACCGGGTGATATTCCGGCTGAAGTAAGAGCAAAATGTATTGATGTTCTTGTTGAAAATTATTTTATAAAGGATTCTGTTGTTTGCGGCGGTTATCCGCTGGATATGAGATATGCAGGCCCAAGAGAAGCATTGCTGCATGGTGTTTTCCGTCAGAATTTTGGATGTACTCATCTAATTGTCGGCCGTGATCATGCGGGAGTTGGAAATTATTATGGTCCTTTTGATGCTCAAAAAATCTTTTTTGAAATTCCGGAAGGAGCATTATTGCTGAAACCTCTTCCGATCGACTGGACTTTCTGGTGCTTCAAATGCGGCGGAATGGCATCAATGAAAACCTGTCCTCATAAAAAAGAAGATAGACTTTTCTTAAGCGGTACTGCTCTTAGAAAAGCTCTTTCAGAAGGTGGTGATGTACCTGCAGAATTCAGCAGGCCAGAAGTATTAACTATTCTGAGAGATTATTATTCAAAACTTGAAGAAAAAGTTGAAATCAAAATGCATCAGTTTGCAACCGGTGATGTTAAAGCTGATGGAAAGAAATAATCAAATTGAGATCAAGATTTAAAATAAATATTTATTATTTAATTAAACTATAAAGGAGATAAACTAATGCCAAGTTATGTAATTCCTGATAAATGTGATGGATGTAAGGCTCTGGATAAAACGGCATGTCAGTACATCTGTCCTAATGACTTAATGGTGTTAAATAAAGATACAATGAAAGCATTTAACTGTGAACCAGAAATGTGCTGGGAATGTTACAATTGTGTTAAAATTTGTCCGAACCAGGCAATTGAAGTTCGTGGTTATGCTGATTTTGTACCTCTAGGAGCTACTGTTACACCAATGAGAAGTACAGATTCTATTATGTGGACAGTAAAATTCCGCAATGGTACTTTAAAACGTTTTAAATTCCCGATTCGTACTAATGAAGAGGGTAAAGCAGTACCAGATGGCGGGTGGAATACAAGCAATGATGACCTCAAGAGCCCTGTTCTTTATACCGAGCCTGAGTCTTTAGGTCTTCCTGAAGTAGTAACAATTAAGAATTAGGAGGAAGAAAAAAATTATGGCAAATTTTAAAACTGAAGAAGTTAATACCGATCTATTGATTATCGGCGGCGGTATGGCTGCCTGCGGTGCGGCTGTTGAAGCTGCTTATTGGGCAAAGCAACATAATCTTAAAGTTACTATGGTTGACAAAGCTGCTGTTGATAGAAGCGGCGCTGTTGCTATGGGGCTTTCAGCTATCAATCAATATGTTGGAATTAAAGATGGAAAAAATACTGTTGAAGATTATGTAAAATATGTAAGAAGCGATTTAATGGGAATTACCCGCGAAGATCTAGTATATAATATTGCACGCCACGTTGATTCCTCAGTGCATTTATTTGAAAAATGGGGATTGCCAATTTGGAAGGATGCTGAAGATAGTTATGTTCATGAAGGCAGATGGCAATTAATGATTAACGGGGAATCATATAAAGTTATAGTTGCCGAAGCTGCAAAAAATGCAATCGGTGTAGAGAACATTTATGAAAGAGTCTTCATTGTAGGTCCATTAATGGATGGCGATGTTTGTGTTGGTGCTGTTGGTTTTAGTATTCGTGAAGAAAAATTTTATATATTTAAAGCCAAAGCAGTTCTGGTTGCTATGGGTGGTGCAGTACATGTATTTAAACCGCGTTCATCAGGTGAGGGGTTAGGACGTGCTTGGTATCCGCCATGGAACTCAGGTTCAAGTGCATACTTTACACTTAAAGCCGGTGCTGAAATGACCTGCCAGGAAGTTCGTTTTATTCCTGTTAGGTTTAAAGATGCGTATGGTCCTGTTGGTGCATGGTTCTTATTGTTCAAATCGAGAGCAACAAATGCTGCCGGCGGAAATTATATGGAAGAAAGAAGACCGGAACTTGAAAATTGGGTTCCTTACGGAAAAGTAAAACCTGTTCCTGCAAATTTACGTAACTGGCTTATGATGCTTGATGTAATGGATGGAAAAGGGCCAATTTACATGAAGACTGATGAAGCAATTAAAAAAATTGCTGCAGAAGCAGGTGATGAAAAAGCAGCAAAGAAAAAACTTAAAGAATTAGAATCAGAAGCATGGGAAGATTTCCTCGATATGACTATTTCCCAGGCGATCCTTTGGGCAGGTACAAATACCGCTCCCGAAGAAAAACCTTCTGAAATTGCAGCAGCAGAACCATACTTTATTGGTTCACATTCCGGTGCTTCCGGTGCATGGGTCAGTGGTCCTAAAGATCTAGCTCCAGATGAATATTTCTGGGGATATCCTAATATGGCTACAATTAAAGGTATCTTCTGTGCTGGCGATGCTTCAGGTGCTTCCAGCCATAAGTTTTCATCTGGTTCACATGCAGAAGGTCGTATTGCTGCAAAAGGTGCAATTGATTATATAGTTGATAATCCAAATCCACCCAATTATAATCAAGAAGAAATCGATGCATTGAAAGCAGAGATACTAAAACCGCTTGATACTTTTTCTGAGTTCAGCAGCGGAACAAGTGATCCCGAAGTTAATCCTAATTATATTAAACCCAAAATGTTCATGTTCAGACTACAGAAGATAATGGATGAATATGCCGGTGGTGTATCTTCACAATTTAAAACAAGCAAGGGTCTTTTGGAAAAAGGGCTTGAGCTCTTGGAATACTTGAAAGAAGATTCAGATAAACTGGCAGCATCCGATCTTCATGAATTAATGAGATGCTGGGAAAATGTTCACAGAATGTGGCAGGCTGAGGCTCACATAAGAGCTATTTTATACAGAGAAGAAACCCGCTGGCCGGGATACTACTATCGTGCAGACAAACCTTCCATGGATGAAAAAGACTGGAAAGTATTTGTAAACATGAAGTGGGACCCGAAGTCAGACAAATGGGATGTTTTCTCTAAACCAATTATTTCAATAGTTAATTAGTGAATATCCGGAATTAAAGAGGAGAAGATATAGTCAAGGGGAATCCCTATATAGGGATTCCCTTCCATTTGAAATTGACAGTTGAAAGATGGATATTGAACATTAAATTACTGTAATATTCGACGCTCAATGTTCAATAAATATGAGTTAAATATGGAAGAAAAAACTTATACTTGCCCGCATTGCAATCAGCAATTAAAAAAATGGTTATGTCCGCCGGAAAGTTCCTGGGATGTTGATTACCAATATGTATGTTTCAATGATGATTGCTCCTATTATATCCGGGGCTGGGATTGGATGAAAAATAAATTTAACCAGAATATTTCCTACCGCTATAGATTGAATCCTGCCAATGGTGAATCTGGACCCCTGCCTGTTTGGTCCAAAGATGCTTTGAAAAATTTTATAATAGAATGAACTGCGAACTTGTTTGTGGGGAAATTCGGAATTAAAAGGTGGAAAATATGGAAGCGATAGAAAAACTGAAAGAAACAATATTAAAAGAATATCCTAGACTTAATATAAACAGCAAATTTCAATTTAGCTGCCATAAAAATATTAGCTGCTTTAATAAATGCTGTTCGGATGTAAATATTTTTTTAACTCCCTATGATATAATACGATTAAAGAACAGACTTAAAATTTCATCACAGGAATTTTTAGACAAATACACATTTCTTCCTATAGATGAAAATCAAAATTTTCCTGTAGTAATGCTGAAGTTGAATATGAATGAGGAAAAAACCTGTCCTTTTGTTAGTACTGAAGGGTGTACGATTTATGAAGACAGACCCTGGCCATGCAGAATGTACCCATTGGGGATAGCCTCTCCAAAAGAAAATGGTGCTAATGGAGATGAAGAATTCTATTTTATACTTGAAGAACCGGTTTGCCGGGGATATTATGAGGAAAAAAATCAAACCGTTAATGACTGGTTGAAAGAACAACAAGTTGAAGAATATACTGAAATGGGAGAACGCTTCAAAGAAGTTTCACTTCATGATTATTTTCAAGAAGGAAAAAAACTGGAACCTGCCAAACTTGAGATGTTCTATACTGTTTGTTATAATGTTGATAAATTCAGAGAGTTTGTTTTTAAGAGTACATTTTTAAAACGATTCGAAGTCGATGAAGAAATCATAGATAGAATAAAGAAGGATGATGAAGAATTGCTCCTGTTTGGATTTGAATGGCTGAAATATTGCCTTTATGGTGAAAAAACTATGAAAGTAAAAAAAACAAATTAAATCCCGGTTGCTCATATGAACGAAAGAAATTTAATCAAACCCGATACGCAGTTTATAAACTACATAAAGAAAAATGGTGGAGAAAATCTCAGTAAATGTTATCAGTGTGCTACATGCTCATCTACATGTTCACTTTCAACTGAGGAGTATGGATTTCCGCGAAAACAGATGCTCTGGGCACAATGGGGATTGAAAGATAAATTACTCAAAGATCCCGGGCCATGGCTATGTTTTTATTGCGGTGATTGTTCCAGCAAGTGTCCTCGCAAAGGAAATCCGGGTGAAACTATGATGGCTCTGCGCAGGTATCTTACTTCTCTTTATGATTGGACAGGATTATCACGTTTAATGTATAGTTCGGTTTATTGGGAAGCAGGAATACTGGCATTCTTTGCTGTGGTTATAGCTTTGTTATTTACTCTACCGAATAATTTTGGATTTGGTTTACTTTATAGTTCTGGTCCGGCTCCGCTTTCCAATGTAATGCTGGACAAGTTTGCACCGGTTGATATTGTGGATTGGGGTGATAGAATAATGGCTGCAGTTTTAGGAATACTGCTGCTCAGTAATGCAGCGCGAATGTTCCTTGGCTTGACAAAGGATGAGAAAATTCCGTTCAGCTATTATCTTGCTCAGCTGCCTTACTTTATAATTCAGGGAATTACACAGAAAAGGTGGAAAGACTGCGATGATAAGGATGCCGGTAAGAACTGGATTCGCCATCTTTTCCTTGTTACCGGTTATGCGATTATGTTTACATTGGTAGTAGTTTTTCTGCCATGGTTTCAAGTAAGCGGAAGCAGTCTGCATTGGACAAGTATTTTAGGCTATTATTCAACAGTAGTTTTGCTTGGTTCAACCTTATGGATTATAATTGATCGTATAAAAAAAGGTACTGAAATGCACCAGTTCAGCCATTTCTCGGATTGGCTGTTTCCAATACTTCTTTTTCTATCGGCACTAAGCGGTATCTTACTCCACATTTTCAGAGTTGCAGATATGCCCATACCGACTTACTATACTTATATGATTCACCTGGTAATTGTTGTGCCTATGCTCGTTGTTGAAGTACCGTTCGGAAAATGGTCACATTTGCTGTATCGTCCTTTGGCAATTTATGTTGCAGCTGTTAGAAGCCGGGCAAATGAGTTTCAGATTAAGGATTCTGTTCCGGCAGGTCAGCTTTCAGCATCAGCTTAAGATATATTATATATAAATATCCTTCAGTTTGTGGATTGTAAGATTTCTCAAGAAATTGAAATTATTTGACCAATTTCACCAAACCATAAACAACACATAAAAAACCATAAACTACAAAAAAGTAATACCATTCATTTTTTATTCCTTCCGCTTAAATAATTTCCATTCAAAATTTGTTATTAATACGATATAATGTATTAAATCTTTGGGGATAGATTTCTTTTTTAATTGCTTCCTGAAGATTGTAACAATTAATTGATCAATTTCGTCTTTATGTTAAAAGATGCTAAGCAATCTAAAATATAAACTGCTTCTTAAACAGTTTAAAAACAAAGTTTACAATTATTCCATGTATATGCTTAGAAACCGAATGGATGCCGATGATGTTACCCAGGAAGTTTTAATAAGATTATGGAAGAATCTGGACAAATTTAATTTAAATGCTGCAGGATCATATATAATGAGGATGACTCATAATTTATGCATAGATTATTTAAGACGACGTAATATATCGGTGAACAGGGAAATTGAAATAGATGTTGTCTTTGAGGATACATATCAAAATACTAATGATATGAATAATCCGGAATTTATGATTACACATGAAAATTTAAATAAAAAATTAAAGGAATCGATAGAAAATTTACCTGAGAACCTGAAAAGCATTTTTATAATGTACCAGATGCATGGAATGAAATATAAAGAGATCAGTAAAGTCCTAGATATTCCTTTAAATAGTGTAAAAGTTTACCTGATGCGTGCAAGAATAAAACTTCAAAATGAATTGAAAGAATTTAAAGATGAAATCCCGGTTAGATATTAGTGAAAAATTATTAAACAGAATTATTTCTGTTGCATATGGTGATGCTAATCTTAAAGATAAAATACAAATATATTTTTTAGCGTCAAGAAATAAAGAAATTAATAGATTATTAGTTGAATATAAAATTACTACCATGGCAATCGGGAATCTCGGGAAAAATGATTGCCCTGATGAAATTCTTGAAAATGTAAAAATCAGTACGGGGATAACTGAAAATGGATTGTTTCCCCCGGTTATAGAATTTTTAAATAAATTAATATACAAACCTTTATTAACAACAGCAGTTGTTTTAATTCTGGTGGGAGGTATTGTCTTGTTCATGTTATTTAATGACATGAACAGAGATCAGTATTCGGAAAAGCAAGTTCGGCTTGCTGAGAAACAAGTTAAGCAATCACTTGTGTTAGTTAACAAAATTTTTAACAGAACAACTAATAAACTGGAAAATGATATCCTTAAAGAACAAGTTGCAAAACCTGTTCATGAAGGAGTATCTGCCATAAATGAACTTTTTAGAGGAGGCTAAAATGAAAAACTTAGTAAAAATATTTTCAATCATGGTCATATTATTTTCTATAAGCTTATCTGCACAGGAGAAATATAATTATTCAAACGATCCCGGTTATGTTGATTTCGGTGACCTGGCAAAATTTCAGAATGATAGTGACGTAACTGAAGTAATTATTGAAAGTAATTTGTTAAAAATGGTAGCTAATGCAGCTAAAAATAATGACACTGCTTTATATGATCTATTAAGCGGGCTAAAGCTGGTTAAGGTAAATTCATTCAAAAGCTCAAAAAGTGATAAAGATGAGCTTATCCAGAAAATGGAAAGTATAAATGAAAAGCTTGTTTCGAAGGACTGGGATAGAATTATTCATGTTAAGAGCGGGGGAGAATATACTAATGTATTTATTAAATCGTCTGTCTCTAATAATAATATCTTAGGTCTTGCAGTTACAACGTACGAAAATGACGGCGAAGCTTCATTTGTAAATATCGTAGGGAAAATAGACCTGGAAAGCATTGGACGATTGGGTGCCAAGTTTGATATCCCGTCGCTCGGACATATACATAAAAAGAGAGGTGACTAATATGAATACAAAAAATATTTTAGTTATTCTTGCAGTAATACTTTTAGCGCTAACTTTTGTCGGCTGTATTGGAGTTGATAATGATTTTGGGGAAGTTAAGTCTTTGGTAATCAAATCAACCAATGAAAAGTTCTATAAAGATGTTGAATTTTCGGTAGGTTCTATGGGTATTTCATTTGCCAGGATGATTGCCAGCTTTAATGATAATGATGAAGATGCACAGGCAATTTTGAAGAATATTTCCCAGGTTCAAGTTGGAGTGTATAAGACAAATAAATATAGAGGCGAGCGTTATAATTGTGCTTTCTTTAACAACATTGATAATAAACTTGAGAATGAAAACTGGCACTATGTAGTGAAGCATGTTGATGGAGACAAATTGACCGGAATCTATGTTAAGTATGAGGATGGATTGATCAATAAAATGTATGTAATTAATCTGGAAGACAATAAGCTTTCCTTAGTAAGGGTTGAAGGAAACCTGGATAATATTGTAGATTATGCAATTAGAAACAAAGGCTTTGACAGGGTAAGTTTTCAATACTAGAACATCTCAAACAGTATGGATAGGAAAAGGGAATCTTTAATACTTCTGTTCAGAGATTAAATTTTTTAGAAAGGAGAGAATAAAATTTATATATCCGAATGAATAAATGTAAAATATTCTGAAAAATTTTTATCTGCTTCTTTTGCTTTAATTATATCAGGAAATATCCCGATGAGAGTAGAACCGCTTCCTGTCATTAAGGCAAACTCTGCTCCAAGGTTATATAGTTTGTCTTTTATTTCTCTGATTTGCGGAAATTTCTCAAATACAACTTGTTCAAAATCATTTGTGACTAGTTCCTTTAATTCTGAAAAGTTTTTGAATCCGTTTTCTATAATTGAATATAAATTTTTTACAGGCTTTTTAGGTATAATTTTAGAATAAGCCCATTCAGTGGAAACATGTATTCCCGGATTAATAATTAATATTGGATAATCTATCTTAAAATCCAGTTCTTTTAAAATCTCACCTTTTCCTTCGGCAAATTTAGGCTTCGGATCAAGAAAAAAAGGAACATCTGAGCCAAGCTTTACTGCCATATCAAACAAATCTTCAGCAGGTATCTTTAAATCAAACAGGGAATTTATTCCTACGAGAATTGATGCAGCATTAGAACTTCCTCCTCCAAGACCTGCACCGATCGAAATATTCTTTTTCAAGATTATATCTACATTGAATTTCTGTCCTGTATGTATCTCAAGAATATTTAGTGCTTTTACAATTAGATTATCTTTACCTGTTGATAAAGTTTCAATATTGCATTTGAAAGTAAAAGAATCAGATCTTTTTAAAACTATCTCATCTTGCAGTTTAATCGGATAAAAAATAGTTTCAATATTGTGGTACCCATCAGGACGTCTTGAAATAATATTTAATCCGAAGTTAATTTTAGCAGGAGAATTTAAAATTTGTTTATCCATTCCTGGAATATTAATTAGTTAAACAGAAATTTTGACCTGTGAGGTTTATTCATTAAAAAGATTTCTCAGCTCTCTTATATAAAAAGGATTTGAACCGCAGCAAGCACCTATAAAAGATGGTCTCCTGTGAAAGACTGATTTCAAGATTTTCAGATAGTGCCTTGGAGAGACCGAATTTTTTATAATATCTTCCGTATAATCTCCGGTTCCGAGGTTCAAATAAACTCCCCAGTTATAATTAAAAACTGAATCATTAAGTATAGTGAGAAAAACATCTGAATTAATACAATTAAAACTAATAGCTAAAGGATTTGAACTAATTATAAAATTAACCGCATCGGTTAGTAAATAATCATCTAATAAATTAGAACCATTAATTGAAAATAAACTTATGACGAAAGGGAAATCATTTTTACTGCAGTATTCACAGATTATTTTAATTTCGTCAAAGTGACTTTGGGTTTCATTTAAAATAAAATCGACACCATTTTCAAGGAGCAAGTCAATGTGTTTATGATGATTGTATTCCAGCTCTTTTATGGTTAAAATTCTTTCTTTTTGGTAGCAGTCTTCAGCAGGAGCATTGGAACCGGCTACAAAAACAGGATAATTTTTAACTGCTCTTTTTGCCAATTCCACATTTTTTTTTACAAGAAGCTCAGAAGAGAATCCTGAATTTTTTGATGCTGCCGGATTTGTTCTAAAAGTATTTGTAGTAATTATATCTGCTCCCGCATCGATATATTCCTTGTGTATTTCAAATAATAATTCCGGACTATCCAAACCAACTCTGGACATCCAGACATCAGGATCTTTCTTGGCTTTTTGCTGAAGCAGACTTCCCATTGCCCCATCAAGTATCAAAGGTCTGCCTATTCTCTTGGCAAAAGAGAAAGGATTAATATTACTATTTAAAAACACCGGGATCTCTTCTTCCAAAATATAAATTTACTTCATTTACAATTTTATCTAAATCTATCATTTGAATGCATTCAAGATTATAAGGACATACTTTTTTCCAGCAGGGAGAACAGAAAAGTTTTTCCTGAAATAATTTTAAACCGCGGTCATATAGATCTATCTCTGTCCAGCAGCTTACTCCAAACCATACGATAATATATTTTTTCAATGCGATTCCCAGATGCATCCCGAAAGAATCACCTGTGATAATTAAATCGGCCAGCTCTTCGAAACAAGCACCTTTTCTAACACCTAAATTTGTGGGTGTATTTATAATATTTCCTTTAAAGTGAGAATAAATTTCATTATTCCTGTCAGTATCTTCAGGTCCGCCAAGTAATAATATTTTATATTTCTCAGATTCCAACAATTTCCTAATTAGATAGGTATGTTGTTCTATAGTCATCTTTTTATTTGGATAAAGGTTGGAACACCCGGTATTAAACCCGATAACTAAATGGTTATCTTTTAATCCGTTTTCTATTTTATAATTATTTATAAATTCTTTTTCTTCCTCTGAAAAATTAAAAATATATTCATCTCTTTTATATTCCACTTCAAATGTTTCAGCCAGGTAATCCTGTCCTGTTCGTTGATTCACTTTAAATTTAAGAATATCATCCATTCCCAGATTGTAATTATAAAATGCTCCTTCATTAAGAGGAACAATTTTTCCATCTTCATTTAATCCAAATCCAAGTTTGTTTTCTGACTCAAGAGAATTAATCAATGCACAGGCTCGTTGAGATTTATCAACATTCATTATATAATCAAATTTCATTTCATTTAAAATAGCAATTGATTCGGTATCATAAATGAACACCTGTTCAATATATTCATTATTAAAAAGAAGAGGGGCAGATATTTTTAACGTAATCCAATAGATAGATGATTCAGGAAATTTTCTTTTTAATGCCGGGAGCTGAGCCGTAGTCATTAAAACATCACCCATTGCATCCAAATTAATAATCAAAATTTTTGTTCCCTGCGGGATATTATCATTGCACCCGTCTAACCAGCAATTATGATCAGGATAGCATGGTTTATATCCTGTAAATCTTTTACATGAAGGAACAGGTTTAAGCATTAGCTGATTTCTCCAATAACTGTTTCTCAAGAAAATTTCCGAATTTATTTTTTACTTCTTCAAAATCCATATTTTTTAAATTAGAATCTTTTGTTGTAACATATTCAAACTCAACACCATAAGGAGACCAGATCATATCCTCTGTATCATGGACATAAATTCCGAATACAGGTATATGAAATGCTGCAGCAAGGTGAACAGCTGCAGTATCAGGAGTGAACAGCAAGTTTAAGTTTGAAATTATTGCTGCAAACTCGTCGAAATCTTCCGAACAAAATATTGCACATTGTGATTTACGAAGATTATCTTTAAAGTCGTTATTAATTTTTTCTGCATAATTAAGATCTTTTGGAGCAGATAAAATCAGGACACTTATATTTGTTTCTAATTCAGATTGATTATAATTTAATAAAAAATCAATTAACGATTTGAACCTTTCCACACCCCAAAAACGTGCATCACTTCCTGCCGAAATATTAATTCCTATTAAAAAATTCTTTTTCTCAAAGGCTTGTTTTAGAAAGTCATCCGCTTTTTTCATTGATGGATATTTGGGATAATATCCAATCCAATTTATTGAATTATCTATTCTTAAATTAAACAGTTTTGCAATCTCTAGTAATCTTGTAACTACATGAGTACTTTTTGAATCTAATTTTTGAATTGTTTTAGTATATAAATTTTTATTCTCTTTTTCTAATCCGAATTTATTTTTTGCCTGACACATTGAAATAATATAGCTGACCGTTGTTGAAATATCATCATGCAGATCAACAATTGTATCGATTTTTTCCCGTTTAATAAAATCTATAACTTCAAATATTCCTTTAAAGCCTCTTTTAAATGTAAGTATTCCATCAATATCCGGATTATTAGTGAAAACAAAATGATTCTTTTTATCTGCGAGTATATATATTTTAGGATTCAATTTTTTTTTAATCAAATGCAAAAGGGGAGTCGTAACTAAAGCATCACCTATTCTGTTCAGCCTTATAAATAATATTTTTGAAAAATTACCCCGCGGTTTATTATCATTATTTTTTTTGAATCTCGTAGTAAATAATAGTAATTGAAGTAAGATATTTTTAAAGAAATATTCTATTTTTTTCATGCGTAAAGTTTTATAAACCTAGAAAGAAAATAAGTTAATAATTTTTACAAATTTACTGATTTTATTAAACTTTTTTAAGCTTTTTCTTTTTAAGATTTGGTAATAAACCGGTTAATAAACCCAGTAAAGGTAGAAAAGCGCAAACCTGGTATACAAAAAATATACTTGTTTTATCGGCAAGTTCACCAAGAGCTGCCGAACCTATACCTCCCATACCGAAAGCAAAACCATAAAATAAACCTGAGATCATTCCGACTTTAGAAGGTAATAATTCCTGGGCGTAGACTAATATAGCAGGGAATGCCGAAGCTAAAATTACCCCTATACAGATTAATAGGATTGTGGTCCATAACAGGTTTGCGTGCGGTAATAAAAGTGTAAAAGGAGCAGAACCAAGAATGGAAATCCAGATAATATATTTACGCCCAAAACGATCACTTAAGGGTCCGCCGATCATGGTTCCCATTACTATTGCCACTGAAAAAACAAACAAATATAACTGGGAGCTTTGTATAGATATATTGAATTTAGAAATCATATAAAAGGTCAGGTAACTTGAAATACTCGCGATATAAAAGTATTTTGAAAAGATTAATACAAGTAGAATTAAAATTGAAAATAATATTTTGTTTTTTGAAACAACCGCATGTGTATCAGTATTTTTTGATGAATTTTTTTGTTTTATATGGAAGTTAATCGTTTTATACCATTGGCCGACCTTCATTAAAACTACCATAGCAACAAGAGCTAAAATAGAAAACCAAATAATATTAGAAATGTTAGTCCCGGTAATTATTAATGCAGCCAATAAAGGTCCTATAGCAGCGCCTGCTCTGCCGCCAATTTGAAATATTGATTGTGCTGTCCCCCGTTTTTCGGTTGATACCAGGTAAGCGACACGTGCAGCTTCAGGATGAAAGACTGATGAACCAATTCCAATTAATCCAACTGCAATTAGAATCGTTTCGTAGCTCTGTGAAAATGACAAAAATACCAAACCAGCAAGAGTAAAACCCATTCCGCCGGCAAGCGAATATGGTTTTGGCTTTTTATCAGTATAATGACCAATAACAGGCTGAAATATTGATGCAGTAACTTGAAAAGTTAATGTTATAATACCTATATGAACGAAATCAAGATTAAAGGCGGTTTTTATATTTGGATAAATTGCCGGAATGAGAGACTGCATAGCATCGTTAAGCAAATGAGAAAAGCTAATGGCAAAAAGAATTGGCAGGGCAATCTTTCCGCTAAGATTATTAATCTTATCTACTCGATTTTTAACGTTACCGTTTTTCATAATTGGTTTTTTTGCGGTAAAATATAATTGCTAAAGGAAATGCAAAATTAATAAAGAAATATCAGGGGTACAATTTTAGTTATCTTATATTAAATATATATTGATTATTGAAAGTATTATTATCCAAATGGGAACAGTATTTTTTTTAGAATCTGCAATTTTCAGTAAATTGCTTAATCTTTTTTGAAGAACAATTCTAACAATAAGGAGCCGCAAAATGAAACATATATTTTTTACTTTATTTTTATTCTTGTTTTCATCGATTTTATTTTGCCAGGTAACCAAAAACAATCCAACTGTATACCAGATAAAACAAGGATTTGTTGATGCAAATGGCGTTATGATCTATTACGAAGAATTCGGAAATGGAAAACCATTAATGATCGTCCATGGTGGACCGGGTGCTACACATGATTATTTTCTCCCTTATCTTTTACCGCTTGCAAAACATAACCGTTTAATATTTATTGATGAAAGAGGGTCAGGAAAATCAGAAAAGCTTGAAGATTCTACTCAATATACTGTTGAAAATATGGTTGAGGATGTTGAAGCAGTTAGAGTAGCTTTAGGACTTGGAAAAATGAGTCTTCTCGGTCACTCATATGGAGGAGTGCTTGCACAAGCTTATGCATTGAAATATCAAAAAAACTTAACGCATCTTATATTATGCAGTACTTTCCCAAGTACCTCACAGATGAATGATGTATTTGTAAAGATTAAAGAGAAAATGTCGCCTGAATTACGAGAGAGAATTAATAAAATGGAAAAAGAAGGTTTGTTTGGCCATGGACTTCCTTATGAACAGAACAGGTATACAAAAGAATATATGATTGCCGCTTGGGGTGAAGGCTATTTCCCGTATATATATCAGAAACATCCTGAACCTGATTATGACCCGACCAATGGAGGACTTGCCTGGACACTTTATAGAGAAATGTGGGGCTCTCATGGAGAATATATTATTGATGGAAATTTGAAATCAGTTGAGTATGTAGATCGGCTTCATACAATCAAGGTACCTACGCTTATTAATTGCGGTGATCATGATGAATGCGATCCTTCACTCTCAAAAGAGATGCATGAAAAAATTCCGGGCTCTAAGCTTGTTATTTTCCCGCAAAGCGGTCATATGACATTTGTTGATCAGCCTGATATGTTCATAAAAACTGTTGAGGATTTTTTACATTAAGAATAATTTTTTAAAACGAATGCATTTTTTGAGAATTCAAAATTATAAGATATTCTCTGGTAGTTTTAAAAATTATCTCATTTTTAGTTTTGTATTTCTTGTTTTATAAAATCTTGCTAATTTGATAATGAAAGAGTTCAATTTTTTTAATGTATAAATAATTTGAATTCTAATTTAGCCAGAATCTTTTATTTAAGATTGAGTAAGATTAAGAATTAAAACATAATTTTATTAATATAAATCATTTAACCGGGGAAAGGGGTTAGATATGATTGAAAAAGTTCACTTCACTCTGAACGGGAAACCTACCGAACTAACCGTAGACAACGATAGACCACTTTTATGGATATTACGTACCAATTTGGGTTTAACCGGTACAAAATACGGCTGCGGAATAGGTTACTGCGGTTCTTGTACTGTCCTGGTGAATGATAAAGCTGTACGTTCATGCCAGACATTGGTTAAAGAAGTTGTTAATAAAGACGTCGTAACAATTGAAGGATTGGCACATATCGGAAAGCTTCATCCGCTGCAAAAAGCTTTCGCTGAACATGATGCAATGCAATGCGGGTACTGCACACCGGGAATGATCTTAACTGCATACTCCTTTTTAAAAGAATATCCACATCCTTCTACGTCTGACATAATAGATGGTATGAATGATAATTTATGCCGCTGTGGTGCTCATAAAAGAATTGTGAAAGCTATTCATTCGGCTGCAGAAGAAATGTAGTACAAATTAATATTATTTATTCTGTTTATTAAAATATATCTTCTTAATCCGGTGTTAGAAAAAATTTAACTTTATCTAAACGGAGAATAAAAAATGAAAGATGATAAATATCCCGAAATAGATTTTAAAGATATAAGAGATGGGTTTCCCATGGATAGAAGGGATTTTCTTAAAACGGCAGGAAGCGGACTTTTTATTTTTTTCACCGTGAAGGATGCTTCATCCTTTACAAGGGAAAAACAATTACGACTTCAGCAGGGTTATCCATCTGATTTCAATGCTTATCTTAAAATTGGTGAAAACGGGCGTGTAGCATGCTATACCGGTAAAATCGAAATGGGACAAGGTATTATCACTTCATTAGCTCAGATGCTTGCTGATGAACTTGATGTGACACTTGACTCTGTTGATATGGTAATGGGAGATACAGAGCTTTGTCCTTATGACAGAGGTACTTTTGGCTCACTAACCACACGTTTTTTTGGCCCGGCTTTACGTGCTGCCGGTGCTGAAGGCAAAAGTGTTCTGCTTGAAATGGCGTCTGAAAAATTGAAAGTGCCTGTTAAAAATCTGGAAGTCGATAATGGAGTTGTGTATGAAAAGAATAATAAGAAAAATAAAATATCATATGCACAAATTACTAAAGGAAAAAAGATTGAGCGGCATGTAGATGGCCAGACGGAGATAAAGAAACCGTCCAAGTTCAAGATTATAGGTAAGTCCATAAACCGCAGAGATGCAGATTTAAAAGTTTCGGGGAAAGCAAAATATGCCGGTGATATTAAATTGCCGGGAATGCTTTATGCAAAGATATTACGTCCTCCTGCACACGGTGCAAAATTGATATCTGCTGATACTTCCGGGGCTGAAAAGATAAAAGATGTAAAAATTATAAGACAAGATGCTCTTATAGCTGTTCTTCACAAATATCCTGATGTAGCGGAAGATGCACTTTCTAAGATCAAGGCTAAATTTGATAAATCTCCCTCAACGCTTAATGATAAAAATATTTTTGATTATCTTTTAAAAGCTGCTCCTGATGGGGATGTTGTTGCAAGCGGAGGTGATCTTTCCAAAGGAGAAAAAAATTCCGAAAAAGTAATTGAAGAAATATATTATGACGGTTACAAAGCACATGCACCAATTGAACCTCATACCGCAACTGTAAATATTGAAGGTGATAGAGTGATCGTGTGGGCGTCAACTCAAACTCCTTTCCCTGCAAAAGATGAAGTTGCAAAAGCATTAGATATTCCTTCAAAAAATGTGCACGTAATGCAGACTTTTGTTGGCGGAGGATTTGGTGGTAAAACTAGAAATCTGCAGATTGTAGAAGCTGCACGTCTGGCAAAATTAACCGGTAAACCGGTACAGGTTGCATGGACACGGGAAGAGGAATTCTTTTTTGATTCATTCAGACCCGCAGCTGTCGTGAAAATTAAATCGGGAATTACAAAAAAAGGAAAACTAAATTTCTGGGATTACCATGTTTACTTTGCCGGTGAAAGAGGTTCTCAGCAGTTTTATAATATACCTAATCATAGTACATCGGTACATGGTTCAGGGTGGGGAGGTGGAGCACATCCTTTTGCTACAGGCGCATGGCGTGCACCTGGAAATAATACAAATACTTTTGCAAGAGAATCGCAGATATCTGCTATGGCATTTGAAGCAGGAATTGACCAGGTTGAGTTCAGGCTGCAGAATTTAGCTGATGAAAAGATGAAAAGAGTTTTGAAAGAAGCAGCCGGTAAATTTGGCTGGAAACCTTCTAAATCAGACGGGAAGGGATATGGTGTTGCATGCGGAATTGATGCAGGAACATCGGTTGCAACTATTGCTGAGGTTGAACTAGACAAAACTAGCGGGAATGTTAAGGTGAACCGGGTTGTTTGTGCACAGGATATGGGATTGGTAATTAATCCTGAAGGAGCAACAATTCAAATGGAAGGTTGTATAACTATGGGCCTGGGATATGCTTTAAGAGAAGATATTCATTTTAAGAATGGAGAGATCTTAGATGTCAATTTCGATTCTTATGAAATTCCACATTTTTCATGGCTGCCGAAAATAGAAACGGTGTTAATCGACAATAAAGGAGCAGCGCCGCAAGGGGGCGGAGAACCGGCTATAGTTACTATGGGTGCGGTTGTTGCAAATGCAATTTTTGATGCAATAGGAGTAAGAGTATTCCAGCTTCCGATGAATCCTGAGAGAGTATTGGAAGCAATCAAAAAAAGTTAATATATACAAAAAGATAATATGAGTACGGGCTGGATGAATACAGACAATTAAAATTAATATATTGCTGAATAAACAGATTTCAATTTTTAAGTTTCTGTTTTGAGATTTCTTCATTATTTCTCTGGCTCCCGTTTTTTTCATTTTCAATTTCCAGACGCATTTTGGGAAGACATTCGGGATAATTATCCTGTAAAAATTTAAGCAGCTTTTCCCTGACTTCACATCTTAAATTCCAGGCAGTTGGAGAATCTGCAGCACTCATAAGTGCTCGAAGCTCGACTGTACGCTCGGAGGTATTGGTTACCTGTAGTACATTTACCTTCTTGTCCCAATAATCACTTTTTTCAAGAATGTTTGTAAGTTTATTACGCAGCTCATCTACCGGCACAGAATAATCTGCATAAATAAAAACTGATCCCAAAAGATCTGCTGATTGGCGTGTCCAGTTCTGAATGGGATTCTCAATAAAATAAGAAATAGGAACTATCAGGCGCCGTAAATCCCAGATACGAACAACGACATAAGTTAGTGTTATTTCTTCTATCCATCCCCACTCATTTTCTACAATGACCACATCGTCAATGCGAATAGGCTGGGCAATAGCAATTTGGATCCCCGCCAACAAATTACCTAATGTACGCTGAGCTGCAAACCCAAGAATGATTCCGATTATACCTGCAGAAGCAAGTAAACTTATCCCAACTTGCCGAACTTTTGAAAAACTCATCAGCATTATTGATATACCAATTATCAGAATTATTACCGTTAATATTCGTACTATAACCCGAATTTGGGTGTACATCCTTCGTGCTTGTAAATTGTCTTTTACATTTATCTGGTAATGACCTAGAACAACATCTCTTGTTATATAAATAATTCGTATTAATAACCATACTATTGAAGCAATGATCCAAAGATGAAGTAAATGGTTAAGAATATCGGATAATCCCGGTGTGATTTTTATAAAAGGTAAAACAATGCTGATACAAATCGCCGGAATTAAGGTTCGAAGCGGTTCCTTCAGATGTTCTAATCTAAGTTCTATTCCGTTAATTGATGTTTTTTTACGAATACTGTTTCGATTTAAAATAAAAAGTATAATTGCGTGTAGAATAAATCCCGCAAACAAAGCACCAATCAAAATAATAATTGAAAACAATAGATTGGGGTATTTTGAAAAATCAAGCATTAATAATCCAAATATCTTTTTAATATTTATAAAAATTATTTCATGTTTAATTATTAAAATTTTTGCTCTCTTATTGTGATTATTAGCAATAAATATCTTTTTGCAGTAGTAATTATGCTTGCATACTTAGACAAGTATTATACCATAGTTTTGTATAAGGTGTAACAATAATTACAACCAAATATTCTTTGTGATGATTTAAACAAGAAAAATTAGTTGTTTATCTGGCGGTAAAAAAATCCTCGGTTAAAATTTTTAATAGCTATAAAATAAATCCGAAAAGAGTAAAAAGAATCAAAGCGATAGAAGCCGAAGTTAAAGCATATGGTAATTGTGTACGAACATGATCTATGTGGTCACTTGCTGATGCCATTGAGGAAATTATTGTTGTGTCTGAAATCGGGGAGCAATGATCACCAAAAACACTTCCGCTTAATACGGAAGCAATTGCTAAAGATAAGTTAATATCCATTACCTGAGCAATGGGAACTGCTATCGGGATCATTATTGCAAAAGTGCCCCAGCTTGTTCCTGTTGAAAATGCAATAAACATTGATGTAATAAAGATTATCGGGGCAACAAAATTCGGATTTAAGAATTTATCAGCTACAGATGCAACAAAAGTTCCGGTACCCAAAGCTCTACATGTATCCCCGATTGCAAATGCAAAAACCATTAATATAGCTAAAGGAATTAGACCTCCAATTCCTTTTAATATATTTTCCATTACTTCATGAAGAGTTAGAATCTTTTGTCCTATTGATAAAATTCCTGAGACAGTAATTGCTGTTGCTACCGACCATAAAACAGAGGTGGAACCTGAACCTGCGGTTAAGTCTCCATTTCCTGTAATTATTAAACTAATGGGCATCATTAATATCATTATCAGAATCGGTATAATCATGTTAACTGCTCTATGGGGTATTTTAGCTTTTGGTTTTAACGATGAGATATCTGCCGAAACAACAGGAACGGCACCATCAGCTATAGTCTTGCCTGTTTCTAAAGATCTTTTTTCTGCTTTTTTCATTGCAGAGAAATCTTTATATGTAAATGCCAGGAAACCGGCAAGAATTACAGTTATACTAGGATAAAAATTTAAAGGAATAGTAGAGAAAAAAGTCGGAATCGGGTTGGTTATATTTTCTTTACTTAGTAATCCGATTACATATGCACCCCATGCATTCAGAGGAATTAAAATACAAATTGGAGATGATGTGGTATCGCATATATAAGCAAGTTTTTCTCTTGAGATTTTAAATTTTTCAAAGATAGGATGAAAAATTGTTCCTGTTACAAGACATGAAATACTTGATTCAATAAAAACCGAACAGCCGACAAAAAATGATAGCGCGGATGCCTGTCTGCGTGAGTTAACTAATTTTTTTTTATGTATCAAATCAATAAAACCCTGCACACCTCCTGAAACCTGGGTAAGAGAAATTAATGCACCTACAAGTGCAGAAAAGATAATTACACGTGTGTTTCCCTCATCTTTAAAAACATTAACACAAGCTTGAATTGCGTTCGTCATGCCGTTGAAAGGATTCCATCCTTCAATTATTAACCATCCGGAAAAAATTCCTAAAAATAATGAAAGGTAAACCTGCCTAGTTTTTATTGCAAGAGCAATTGCAAGAAGCGGGGGAACAACCGAAAGCCAGCCGTATTCAATCAATAGAACTTCTTTTTAATTTGATGAAGGATCAGTTATAATTAATTACCTGAAAGTTAGTAAAATTGACATTAAAAATTCTATTAACCTAAAAAATGATATAATATCAAAACAATTAAAATTATTGCCAGGGTAAAAAGTAAAAAATTAATTACACCTCTTTTAGTTTCAGCATCATACTTCAACTTAATCTCGGGATTTACAAGTAAAACTTTTTCAACCGTATCTTTAGCATCCTTCATTCCGAGTCCGGTTTCATGGCGCAATGCTTTTATTGCATCAATCTTTTTACCTTCTCTCAGATAATTCAAAACGGTACCCGGTACGGAAATATTATCTTTGTTTTTGATGTTGTCTCCCGGTTGCGTTCTTTTAATAATAACATAATCAATTAATTCTTTTGCTTCTTTTAAATTGATCCCCGTTTCCTCCCGCAGAATTTTAATTGCTTCAATTTTGTTTCCTTTTTCCAACTGTTCTTTAACAGCAGAAGAAAATTGAACACTCTTTTCGTTGTTCATACACTTTAGTTTTATTTTTCAACAATCAAGATATGATTGAGTTATAAATAATATTAGAATTTAAAAGTTTTTGTAAAAGGGTATAAGTGTAAGAAAAGATAGTGATTAAAAAAATTAAACGAAAGAATTATAAAAACATTGGTAAATATTTCTTATTCACCGGATTTTGATTTAACCATCTTTTCAAACAGATGATTAAGTACTTTTTCCGGGTCTTTACAATAGCCGGAATGCACGGAAGAAGTTTGTATAATTGTGCTTTTGGGAGAAGTAAGCCAATGGAAACGCTGCCTTTGAGATAACTCTCCTATGGTTCCTATCTCTTTTCCTCCCTTGCAAATTGCATATATTGCATCAAGATGCGCTCTAGCTGTTTCAATATCAAAGTCAGGTGCAATTGCTTTTAATCTTTTTTCATCAATTTCTATTTTGGCATCAAGAAATTCTTTTTCATCACAAGATAATATTATGCCCGCATTTATGAATTCCTCCCGGTCAACTTTAGGAACAATGCGTATAACAGCATAATCGTAAAAATAATCACTTCCCATTTATCAACTCCCTGATAAATGAATGTGGCGGCTCCAAACGTTTAGTTAAATATTCATAGTAAGCATTCCGATATTCACCGGTACTTTTAAATGTCGGATTTCCACTTAACCATGAATCGGGGATAAGATTAACAATATCCCGAATAACTTCCGGAGTAATTTTTTCAAAAAATTCTTTGTCTATTTCTTTCAACTTTTTTGCATAATATATAAGTACATGATCTTTAATCATTGAAAATGATTCTTGACTTTTTCCCAGGTAATTATGCCATGTATGATGAAAATAAAGAGATGCACCATGATCAATTAACCAGAGTCGTTTATGCCACATAAGCATATTGGTGTTGCGAATTGTTCGGTCAACATTTGAAATATAAGCATCAAACCAGACAATTGCAGATGCAAGTTTTTCATCAACTCTGTCTACAACGGGATTGAACATAACTGAACCTGGCAAATAGTCTAACGCAAGATTAAGTCCGTCACTGTTCTTTATCAGATCTTGTATTTCCGGATCTCCTTCGGTTCGTGCAAGTCCTGCATCAAGATTAACAAAGACGATTTCGGGAACAAGCAGCCCGATTGCACGGGCAAGTTCGCCGGCTATCAATTCGGCTATAAGAGCGTTTACTCCCTGACCGGCACCTCTGAATTTCAGTACGTATAATCCGTCGTCATCGGCTTCAATGATAGCAGGGAGTGACCCTCCTTCACGCAATGGTGTTACGTATCTGGTTGCAGTTACAGTTCTCAAAATATTAAATAAATAATTTTGTCTATAAAAACTTACTAACAAAAATAACCATCAATACATTTCTTCCAAAATGATGGAACGATTCTATTAATAAAATTAGTACTAGGAATTCTGATAACTTATCTAAAAACTGATAATGTTTTTCCTTTTAGTGTTCAATCCGCTAAAATATTGTTATAAATATTAACAAAATGGTATAATTTTGTAGCTCTTTATGGCATTGATCTTGGGTATTATATTAATCTCATTACTATTATAAATTTTAATTAAAAGCAAAATTAAATAAAGTCATTTTACTTATTATTAAGTATGATGATAAAATTTAAAGATTTTACTTCTTTGTATTAAAAGGTGAAAAATGAAAATTAAATTTTTACTAATTCTTACTTTTTGCTCCCTAAATATTTTTGCTCAGGTTGTTCCATTTGGATTAAGCGGTAAAGCAGTAAATTCTATTACAGTCACCAAAACTAATTATGAGAAAGCAATTATTGCCGGAACCGAAGGCAATGGAATTTATTTTCATAATTTATCAAATCAGGATACAAGTTGGGATCATCACTATTTTTATAACAGAACTATATCTTCTTTATTTGTTCAGCTAAACGGAAGAGGTCCTGCTGATTTCTCAGGAATTTTTGCTGCTTTAGTTCCGGATTCATCATCAATAGATACAACTTTAATTTATTTCACTAATTATCCGGTCCAATCTTTCTGGGCGGAAAAAGATTCAGGTATAAATAATAGTGAAGCGGGGACTATTAAAACATTTGCAGGTTTTGATTACTCAGGTGAGGAACCGCCACTTCCGGTATTTGCTTCAGCAGGAGATTCAATTATATACGTAATTAAAAATGAAGTTTGGAAAAAAACATGGAACGGTCCGCAATGTACAAACATTAAAACCTTATATTCCAATAATTCAACTATCTGGGGTGGTGGAATAATCCAGAATAATATCGGGACATTGTTCCTTGTTAAATCAAATAACTTTGGTGAAACCTGGAAGATTATATATCCTCCTTTTGGTGAAATTTACAGCTGTTATTCAATAGTTACTCCACCTGAAGATTCACTTACAGTTTATGCAGGGCTTAATGATCTTATTATTAAATCTACCGATGGAGGAAAAAACTGGAATACTGTGTTTACAGAAAATAATGTTGTTTTTAACAGTTTAATAATCAATCAGGCAAATCCAGAAGAGATCTTTGCCGGTGGAAAAACGATTGATAATTCATTTGTTTTACAGAAAAGCAATGATGGAGGTAAAAACTGGCAGGTAGTTACACCTGCTATAAATTGCTGTGTTAAAGGTATCAATAGTATGACGGGTACAGTCGTAAATAATAATTTTGAATTATTTATTGCTACAAATGGCGACGGTATATTTTATTATGAAGAAAGTTTAGTATCGGTTAAAGAACAAAATTATAACATACCCGGGCAATATAAGCTTGAACAAAATTATCCTAATCCTTTTAATCCGTCAACAATAATACGTTATGAAATTCCTAAAGAAGCAAAAGTATCAATTAAAGTCTATAATGCTTTAGGAAAAGAAGTAACAACTTTGATAAATAAAATTCAAAATGCAGGAAAATATGAAGTTGAATGGAATGCGGAAAATTTTGTAAGCGGTATTTATTTCTATACTATTAAGTTGAATGATTTTATTCTAACAAAAAAGATGGTCTTGATCAGATAGCAATATGTGAACAGTTTTAAGATTATAATTGAACTTAAAAATAATGTATTTATTTATATACGTTAAAGTAAGTATGATAAAGTCCTGCAGTTAAAAAGAATTTTTTTTCTTCATAAAAAGAAGGTGGAACTTTTATGAAGACCTGTTTAATTATTCTGTCATTTCTATCTTTAATTATATTCGGTTGTAAAGAAACAATAATTGAAAGCACATCTGAAATCCCAAAGGAATTTACTAATGATCTTCTTCATGCCGATCTAATCGGCAGAGTAATTCCTAAAGACAGCAAAGCCGAAGTAATTATCAGCCAGGTTGAAGTAATTGCTTCAACTGAAATTAGCCCTATTGATGGTTCGTTTGCCTTTTCAAATCTTAGGGCAGGCAATTATAATATTGCAATTCGTGCAGAAAACTATCGTATTTATAGTAAAGAAAATTATATGCTCCAGGGAGGAAGTATTATTTATCTTGGAGATATAGAACTTTCAACTGTTCCTGATCTGATAGATTCTTTTTATCCTGATGACCGAGGTGAAGTTGTATATGATTGGAGGTATGGAAGGATTACCGTTTCAATTCTTTTTACCAAACCAATGGACAGGGAAAGTGTAGAAAAAGCTTTTTCAGTTACTCCATCTGTTGAGGGTATTTTCAATTGGGGAAATTATACTCAAGCTCCTGTTGAAGGATTTTTTGCCGATAGGAGCGGCTATAATACCGGAGCAACTATTACTACTTATAGTAAAGTTACTTCAATGACTTATGCCTTTGCAAAGAAAGATTCTTATCCCGATAAAGAATATATTGTGACAATAGATAAAACAGCAAAAGATACTGCAGGAAATTTTCTCCGTTTTCCATTCCAATTCAGTTTTAAAACTGTCCAATCTTATTCAACTCAAAATGGTATAATTACAGATCCTGTTCATGGTGATATTGACGTATCTCCGTTAAATTACAATTATAGCGGGATTACAGTAACTTTCCCACGAAGAATGGATAAATTATCAGTCGAATATTCTACACATATTACTCCAGCAATGAATACAATTTTCCTTTGGCCGGAAGAAAACATTTTGCGTATATATACCGGCGGACCATTTTTATCCGATACTACAATTACAGTATTAATAGATAAATCTGCAAAGGATAAAGACAAAATATCTCTGGGACAGAATTTCTCTTTCTCGTTTAGAACCGCTGCACTTAGTGTTTCCTCAACCTCTCCTTCAAACGGACAATTATTTGTTACACCTGTAAATCCAATTTCAATAAACTTTAATAATTATGTGACATTAAGTTCAGTTAAATCAGCAATTTCTATCCAGCCGGCATTGAGTGGTTTTTTTAATTACGGTGGTTATTCTTCATATGAGCAGATGGATCAAATTGTATTTACACCATCTTCTTCTATGCAGCCAAATACAAAATATACAGTAACTATCTCACCAACAGTAACGGATATGTATGGCAATTACATGAAATCTTCCTATTCATTCTCTTTTGTTACCAGGCCGAATTGAAAGGTAGATACTAAAAATTTATTTAGATTAAGGTGCAGACAAATCATTGTTTGCACATAATCGAATAGAAGAAGTAAATTAATAATATTTAAGAATAAAATGTTGTAATATAAATTAAAATTACTATTACATCTTGTAGTTTCATGTTATAAAATTTCTTCCAGGATCTGAACAGCGCTGCCGACACACTTTTTGCATGTAATATTAAATAGATCATTATTTCTAAAATACATTTGTCCTTCTTCAGTGGATAAATCACAGCCGTTGAGTAATTCCCTGCAGATAAAAGCGCCATGCCTGGTTTCAAATCTATCTATAAGTTCTCTTGTTTTGGTATAAGTTTTTTCAGTTGCAGTTTTTTCATCATTTTCACCACGGCCGTATTTTGCTCCGATAACCATAATACCTCCGGTGACAGCGCCGCAAACTTCTCCTTTTCTGCCCATCCCAGCACCAAAACCGCAGGCCATTTTAAGTGCGGTATTTCCTTCAACATTTATGTCATCTTTAAATGAATATAAAACTGCCTGTGCGCAATTATAACCGGAAGAGAATTTCTCTAATGATGTTTCGTTTTTGTTTGCCATTTTTATTTTCCCTATAAATTAAAATATTGTTTCCCATTTATAAATTTTATACTCGTCATATTTTTGAATTAACTTTCCAATATTTCCAGACTTTAGCAGTTCCCGAGATATAGAGAATTCCAATTAAAAAGGAAGCTGTAGAAGAAAGTAATGCTTGTATAGGAAAGATGTTGGTTCCTTGAATTATCCCTGCATTATTAAGAAGTTGAAAAATAAGGAGTAATCCACGAAATGTAAATAAACCTGCTATTAATAAAAGAGTTGTACGCAGGAATGGTAATCTGCCAATTATTCCTGCACCTGAAAACGCATATAATCCAAATAAAACGAAAATTATTGCAACTAAATAACCTGCCACATACAACAGCCATAATTTAGATACAATATCTTTACCAGCACAAAAGTATAAGGCCCACGAAGGAACGGTTGTTATGACTGCTTGAAATAATGCAAGCAATAGAGTAATCATTCCTGCAATTTTTAGAAG
This sequence comes from uncultured Ignavibacteriales bacterium, assembly GCA_963723205.1. GTDB lineage: Bacteria > Bacteroidota > Ignavibacteria > Ignavibacteriales > Ignavibacteriaceae > CAVQBP01. The sequence goes on along the minus strand of CAVRQC010000041.1, from coordinate 471,893 downwards.
ATATGTATTTTTCATAAGTGATTACCCTAACCACTAAGTAAAAACAATTTTTTATTTCTGCTCGTTTTTAATCATAGTATCCCTGGGCAAAAACAAAAAGTATTATTAATAAATATTTAAGACTTGAAATGATTTTAAAATATACTGAAAAATTCATGTGTAAATATTATCAAATATTAAAACTCAAATGAGATTTATTTAATATTATTCCCTTTATTTTTTTTACATCCCTTTAAATAAATCAGGATATGAGCTATGTAAAAGTAATAATAAATGGAATTTATTTCAGTGAAAATTATTTTACAGGTTAAAAATTCTGAAGAAAGGAGAGCAGTATAACAAATGACTAAATTGAATAATTTATTATTCCTAAAATTTATCTTTATCCATCCCGGAGAAATACATTTCTTCAATTAAGTAAGCGTAACTTTCTTCAATAAATTTTCTTTTTATTTTCAGACTTGGAGTAATTTCGCCGGATTCAATTGTAAAAGGTTTATCTAAAATTCTGAACTTCCTAACCCTTTCATAATTTGCTAATTTTTTTTGAAGATGAGAAATTTCTTTATCTACTAAATCATAAATTTCCTTTTTATCAATAAGATCTTTTATGTCCGAATAGTTTATTTTATGTGAATCGGCATATTCCTGTATTGATTCAAAATCCGGAACTATTAAAGCGCTTAGGAACATCCTGTGATTTCCAATAAGAATGAATTGATCTATATACTTACTTTTTAAGAAAAGATTTTCAATAGGAGCAGGAGCAATATATTTACCGCCGGAAGTTTTAAATAAATGTTTTTTACGATCAGTAATCATTAAGAAACCGTCAGGATCAAAAACTCCTATATCACCGGTATGAAGCCAGCCATCCTTTAAAACTTCATTTGTTTCAGATTTGTTTTTATAATAGCCCTGCATTACATTTGGACCTTTCACAAGTATCTCACCGTCGGATGCGATTTTGACCTGGACACCCGGCATGACTTTTCCGACCGTTCCAAATTTATAATCATCTGCCCTGTTAGCAGAAATAACAGGAGAGGATTCGGTTAAACCGTAACCTTCTAAAATTATAATTCCGATAGCTTCAAAAAAAATTCCCATTTCTCTTGAAAGAGGTGCTCCGCCTGAAACAAAAAATCTTAATCTTCCTCCCATTTTATCTTTTAGCTTTGAGTAAACCAGCTTTTCGGCAATTTTATGTTCCATTTTCAATTTAAGCGGAATATTATTTTCTCTTTTCAACCGGGAGTATTTCTTGCCTATTTCAACTGCCCAGTAAAATATTTTCTGTTTAGTAACTGGTTCCCTTTCAACATTTTTGATTATTTTGCCATAGATACGTTCAAATAATCGGGGAACTGTTGTTATAATTGTTGGTTTAACCTCGAGAATATTCTGTGAAATCATTTCAATACTCTCGGCATAATAAACAGTACCCTCACATGCAAATCCCGTATAATATCCTCCCATCCTCTCGAATATATGGCATAATGGAAGAAATGAAAGAAATATATCATTTGAAGAAATCGGCAGGCAATCCAATACAACCTGAACATTTGATATAATGTTTTTATGCGTAAGCATTACGCCCTTAGGATCACCTGTTGTTCCCGAGGTGTAAATGATGGTGCATATATCATTTTCAGAAATAGATTTTATATTTTCCTTAAATATATTCGGGCTAAGTTCTTTAAACTTTTTACCTATTTCCTGTACTTCTTTGAAGGAATATATATTTTTATTTTCTTTGTTTTCTATATCATTTTCATTAAAAACGATAATATGCTTTAGTCTTTTACAATTGTGCCAAATCTTCAGAATCTTATTCAGTTGAAATTTATTAGATACAATAATTCCTACAGCTTCAGAATTATTTAAAATAAATTCCTCCGAATCTGCGGTTAGTGAAGGATAAAGAGGTACATCTATCCCCCCTAAACCTAAAATAGCCATGTCGGAATAGACCCATTCAGGTCTGTTTTCAGAACTTATTGCTATTTTATCGCCCTTCTTAATACCAAGTGCTGATAAACCAAATGCAAAATTTTCTGCTTGTTCTGCAAATTCTTTGTAAGTAATTCCCCTGTATTTACCGTTTTCTTTTACATGCATTATACATCTATCTGGTACATCTCTGAATTTATCTGTTAAATATGTAAAAAGATCCGGTATAGTTCTGAACTGTTTCGACATTTATTTCCTCTTTCTTATTAGTGAAAATAATTTTGTTAAACAAAAGATGCAATAGATGAAAAAATGTAAAATGGAAAATGTAGAATAGTAATTGTAAAAGGAAAGAACGGATGCAGGAATTATAGAGTATAACAAAAACGTAAAATCGTCTCTCCGTTTTTCCAATTTTCCACCATACTGAAGCGTTTTAAATTAGTCCTGTTAGTTATATAAATTGATTCTCTTGACCAAAAGCAGTAATTTTTGTTTAATTTTTTAAATATTTATTGTTAATAATTGCTGCTAAAAAGCTCATTCTTTTTTGTAACAAATGACAATTCATAACTTAAATTTTTTGTCTTTTTAGCAAAAATAATTTCGGTAAATATAAATTTTGAAAATAATTCAAATGGAGTTTGAATAATGTCTAATGCATATTTTAAAGTACCACATCCTATAAATGAACCTATTAAATTATATAAACCGGGAAGCCCTGAAAGAGCAGAGTTGAAAAAGAGATTATCTGAATTAAAATCGAAGCAGATAGAAATTCCTTTAATAATTAATGGGGAAGAAATAAAGAACGGTAATACAGCAGAAATGAGAATTCCGCATGACCGTAACCATTTATTAGGTGTTTATCATAAAGCAGGGAAAAAGGAAGTAGAGCAGGCAATTGAAGCTGCTCTTGAGGCTAGAAAAGAATGGTCAGTTATGCCGTGGGAGCAGAGAGTTTCAATCTTCCTTAAAATGGCGGACCTTTTAGCCGGTTCATGGAGAGCTACTTTAAATGCAGCAACAATGCTTGGACAATCTAAAGTAGTTCATCAGGCAGAAATTGATTCTGCCTGCGAATTAATAGATTTCTGGAGATTTAATTCTTTCTTTATGACACAGTTGATGGGAGAACAGCCGTATTCACCTTATGGAATGTGGAACCGACTGGAGTACAGACCTCTGGAAGGTTTTGTCTTTGCTGTTACTCCGTTTAATTTTACTTCTATTGCAGGTAATTTGCCAACTGCACCTGCAATTGTTGGTAATGTTGTGTTATGGAAACCTGCTTCAAGTGCTGTCTATTCTGCATATCACTTAATGAAATTATTTGAAGCTGCAGGTATGCCGAAAGGAGTTATTAATTTTGTTCCTGGTTCCGGTGGCGAAGTTGGATCTCCTGCGATGAGCAGCCCTTATTTGGCAGGAATTCATTTTACCGGTTCAACTGCTGTATTTCAGGGAATGTGGAAAACTGTATCTGATAATCTGAAAAACATGAAATATTATCCCCGAATTGTTGGAGAAACCGGTGGTAAGGATTTTATCTTTGTTCATAACTCAGCTGATGTTGATGCTTTGGTTGTTGCTGCAATCAGAGGTGCTTTTGAATACCAGGGGCAAAAATGTTCGGCCGCTTCACGAATGTATATTCCCAAATCTATCTGGGAAAAATTTAAAGAGAAATATGCAGCTGAAATTGAAAAAATAAAAATGGGTAGTGCGGATGATTTTACGAATTTTATGACTGCAGTAATTGACAAAGGAGCTTTCAAATCCATTACTCAATATATAGATTATGCAAAGAATTCAAGTGAAGCTGAAATTATAACAGGTGGTAACTTTGATGATTCTAAAGGATATTTTATTGAACCCACAACTATTGTAACGACTAATCCGAAATTTAAAACAATGGAAGAGGAAATTTTTGGCCCTGTTTTAACGGTGTATGTATATGAAGATGAAAAATTGGATGAAGCATTAGAACTTTGTGATACAACCTCACCATATGCGCTTACCGGTGCAGTCTGGGCACAGGATCGGAAAGCAATATTAAAAATGTCTGATAAGCTTAGAAATGCTTCGGGTAATTTTTATATTAATGATAAACCTACTGCAGCAGTTGTAGGGCAGCAGCCTTTCGGTGGCGGAAGAGCATCAGGAACAAACGACAAAGCCGGCAGCGGACTAAATATTATGAGATGGATGACCGTAAGAACGATTAAGGAAACATTTGAACCGCCTAAAGATTGGCGATATCCTTTTATGAGCGAAGAATAAAAATTTAATTTTTTTTATTTATTTAAATAAACAGAACGAAGGTTAAAATGAAAATTCATGAATATCAGGCAAAAGAAATTCTTAAAAAATACCATGTACCTGTGCAGGATGGCATTGCAGTTAAGGAGTTATCAGCTGTAGATAATGCAATTTCGGAATTACAATCAAGAGGAATAAACCAATTTGTAGTGAAATCACAAATACACGCAGGAGGCAGGGGAAAAGGAAAACTATTTAATCCTCAAAATCGGGAGGAAGTAATACTTGAAGGAGGTGTAAAATTTACAACATCAATAGAAAAGCTGAAAGATTATGCTGAGAAAATGCTTGGAAAACTCCTGGTGACACACCAAACCGGGAAAGAAGGGAAAATTGTTAAAACTCTTTTTATCGCAGAAGGCTTGGACTTTAAAAAAGAATTTTATCTCAGTATTCTCTTAGATCGTTCAGTATCAAAGAATGTTATTATGGCTTCTACCGAAGGAGGTGTTGAAATTGAAAAGGTTGCTGCCGAAACCCCGGAAAAAATTATTAAAGAATGGGTGGATCCTTCAGTAGGATTACAAGTTTACCAGGCAAGAAAACTAGCTTTTTCTCTTGGTTTGGAAGGTGATATCTTCAAGAATTTCTTAAAATTTATTATGGCTCTTTATAAGGCTTATGTCGAAACTGATGCTTCACTCCTTGAAATTAATCCTTTGGTTATTACTAATGATGATCGTGTGGTAGCCCTGGATTCTAAGATGAATTTTGATGACAATGCTCTTTATCGGCATAAAGATATAGCCGCTTTCAGGGATCTTGACGAAGAAGATGCTCTTGAAATTGAAGCTTCTAAGTATAATCTGAATTATATAAAACTAGATGGTAATGTAGGATGCATGGTTAACGGAGCAGGTCTCGCAATGGCAACTATGGATATTATTAAGCTTGCCGGAGGTGAACCGGCTAATTTTCTTGATGTTGGAGGCGGTGCTAACAAAACAACAGTAGCTAACGGATTTAAAATCATTCTTTCCGATCCGAGTGTAAAGGCTATCCTGATAAATATTTTCGGAGGTATTGTAAGATGCGACAGGGTTGCACAAGGAGTAATTGATGCAACAAAAGAAATGGACGTTACAGTTCCGGTTGTAGTTAGGCTGGAAGGAACAAATGCGGAAGAAGCAGGCGAAATGCTTAATAATTCCGGTTTAAATTTTGAAGTGGCAGGCAGTCTAAAAGATGCTGCTGAAAAAGTTACTTCTGTTTTAGCAAAGTAACTATAAATCCTGATTTTTATAATATTTAATAAATAAAAAATCACGGCATTTTTTTTGATATTTATTAGTTGAGAAAAAATTAATTCTTTTGTTTAGTATAAAATGACATTCGTAACCAGCTTGCTTTTATACTTATTTAGTAATACATTTTTTCGAAGATAATTTCTAGTTTTGGAGAGCAGATGTCTTATTACGATTCTGATTTCAGTGGAGAAAGTTTTTATAGTAATAATAAAAACATAGATTTTGAAATACAAAAGTATAAAGGTCTTATTGAAGAGGGTAGCATTTATTCCTGTATGGAAGCTGTTGAAGAAACAGTTCAAAATTGTATTGATAGTGAAAAATTTGAAGCTGGTTTATATTTTGTAAATAAACTGCTCGATATCGCACCTTATAATTCTGAGTACTGGTTAAAAAAAGGGGCTGTTTTAAATGGCATTTTTAATTTCGAAGAAGCTTTAGAATGTTATAACAAAGCACTTTCCTTAAATCCGTCAGACTCTGAAATTCTTATGGATAAAGCTGAGACAGAAGAAAGTCTTGGCCTTTATACACAAGCCAAAGAAACACTTTTAAATGCAATAAGATTGGATCCTGGTAATGAAGAAATAATTTTCAGCCTTGGATTGTTATACCAGAGGCAGGAGAACTATTATGATGCTATAAGCTGTTTTCTGAAAATAATTGCTGTTGATGATGAATTTTCTGAGGCGTATTATGAACTCGGCTTTTGTTATGAAAACCTGGAAGAACTTGACAAAGCTCTTGATGCTTATAATAAATTTCTTGAAATAGAACCTTATAATGCAAGCGGTTGGTATAATAGGGGGGTAGTTCTGGCTAAAATGAACAAATTGGAAAAAGCAATTGATAGTTATGAACTGGCAATTGCAGTTAAAGATAATTTTGCTGCAGCCTGGTTTAATAGAGGAAACACACTGGCAGACCTGGGAAGGTTTCAACAAGCAATAGATAGTTTCAAGAAAACTATTCAAATTGATAGCCGCGATGAAGCTTCATATTATAATATTGCTAATATTTATGAAGAAATTGGGGAATTACCTAACTCAATTGTTTATTACACTGATGCAATAAAAATTAATGAAAATTATTATGAAGCTTATCTGGCAAGAGGATTTTGTTATGATTCACTGGGAAAATTCCAGCTTGCACTAAGAGATTTCAATAAAGCAATTTCTTTATCCCAGGATAGTGCTGATGCATGGTATGCTAAAGCTGATTTGGAATATTCACTAGGAAAATTACAGGAAGCAATTAGTAGTTATAAAGCTGCAGTTAAAATAGCACCGGATAATTTCGAAATTTGGTTTAACCTTTCGGAAACTTATCTGGAAATGGGTGACTGGCTGGAAGCTCTAAAAGCTTTTGATCATTGTATAAGGATTGATCCGGAAGATGCTACCTCTTATTACGGGAAAGCAAAAGTCAATTTTATTTTAAGCAGAACTAAAGAAGCAGTCGATTGCTTAAAAACGGCTTTTAAACTTGATCCGACTATCAGGACCGAATTTGCTAAAGAATATCCTGAGATTAAATCCTCTAAACTGTTCAAAAAATTGTTGGGCGAGACCTGATTTTTATAATTATTTTTAATGCTTATTCTTTTTTCTGTTTATTATGAGAGATTCTTTTCATCTTAATACTCAAATAGTTGGACTTATAGGGCATCCAATTAAGCATACCTTTTCACCTTTTATTCATAATGTTGGATTCGAAATTAATAAGCTGGATTATATCTACCTTCCCTTCGATATTCCCCCGGCTAATTTGAAAAACGGTATAAAAGGAATAGTAGCTCTCGGTATAAAAGGTTTTAATGTGACTATACCGCATAAAGAAAAAATTATGGAATTTATGAGCAATATTTCCGAAGAAGCTTCAATTGTAGGTTCCATAAATACAGTAGTTAATGAAATGGGAAAGCTCAGTGGTTATAATACTGATGTAACCGGAATTCTTGAAACTCTGGGTCCGTATAAAAAAGAACTATCGGGTGAAACCATAAGTATAATCGGTTCCGGGGGAGCTGCAAGGGCTGTTATTTATACTTTAATCCGTCATTTTAAACCGAAAAAAATTTTTTTAATAAATAGAACAGAACAAAGAGCGGAATCTTTGAAAAGTTATTTTAAAGCTAAAATGAAGTATGACGGATTTTCTGTTAAGGAACTTTTTCCGCCGGGACTTGTACCGATTTTAAAAGATTCTAAGTTAATTATTAATTCAACACCTGTCGGTATGTATCCTGAAAATGATGATGCAGTTACTACTTTAGATGATTCCTTTATAAAGGGGCAAATAATTTTTGATTTGGTATATAATCCGATCAAAACAAAACTTATGCAAATTGCTGAAAAAAATGGAGCAATTACCCTGGACGGACTTAATATGCTAGTGTATCAGGCGGCGGGAGCTTTTAAACTTTGGACAGGAGAGGACTTACCGATTGACAAATTACATAAATCGCTCCAGCTTTATATCAACTCTTAAGTATGTGGGGTTGTCTCAAAAGTAAGTTAGTGTCATTTCGGGGGAGTCTTCGACCGAGAAGTTTTTTCAAAACGTAGGATTTCTTCCTCCGGTTGAAATGACAAATTTACTTTTGGAACATCCTCTGCAATCAAATCTAAATTAGTTAAGTTTCTTTAGTGATTCCTTTAATCGTGCAACAGCTTCTTCCAGGTTTGACATAGAAGTTGCATAAGATAGTCTTAAGAAACCTTCAGCACCAAATGCACTTCCCGGAACAGTAGCAACTTTAGCATCAGATAAAATATACATTGCAAGATCAAATGAATCTTTTATCTTAGTCTCTCCATCAGATTTGTTGAAATATGCTGATATATTTGGGAATAAATAAAATGCGCCTTCAGGTTTATAACATGATATACCATCGATGGAAGTTAATTGATTATAAAGATAGTCTCTTCTTTTTTCAAATTCTTTTCTCATTTCTTCAACAGCATCCTGGGAACCATTTAAAGCCTCTAGTGACGCAGTCTGGGATATTGAAGATGCATTTGAAGTGGAATGACTTTGTATCTTGTTAATTGCTTGGATAACATCTTCAGGTCCTGCAGTATAACCAATCCTCCAGCCGGTCATAGAATATGCTTTTGACAAGCCATTAACCAAAAGAGTTCTTTTCTTTAGTTCTTCATTTAAAGAAGGGAAACTAACAAATTTATAATCTCCGTAAGTAAGCTTTTCATAGATTTCATCACTAATAATATAGAAATTATGTTTAAGACAGACTTCTGCAACTTTCTCTAATTCAATCCTTGAATATGCAGAGCCGGTTGGATTGGACGGGTTGCATAAAATTAAAGCTTTTGTTTTTGGAGTAATTGATCTCTCTAATTCTTCAGGAGTTACTTTAAATCCGTTTTCTTCTTTAGTATCAATAATAATAGATGTTCCATTTGCAATGCTTACCATATCAGGATAGGAAACCCAGTAAGGTGCAGGAATAATTACTTCTTCTCCCTTATTTACAGTTGCAAGAATACAATTGAATACACTATGCTTAGCGCCATTTGATACTATAATATTCTTTATATCATAATCCAAAGCATTATCTCTTTTTAATTTTGCAGCAATAGATTTTCTTAACTCCACGGTACCGGAATTAATTGTGTAGCGTGTTTGATTTTCATCAATGGCTTTTTTTGCAGCTTGCTTTATGTTTTCCGGTGTAGGAAAATCGGGCTCACCCACACTTAGGTTAATTACATTCTCACCATCTGCTTTCATTTTTTTAGCAAGTGCAGAAACTTTCATTGTAGGGGATTCATTTATCCTGTTTGCAACTTCAGATACCAATTTATTTCTCCCTTTTCGTTAGGAAATTTATTTAACGTTTATAAGTTAGTACAAGATTAAGTTCAATTGAATTCATCTTAATACTTGCAATTCAAAAATACTGCTTGCATTTATAAATCAAAAGTCAATGGCTGAATTATCTAAATTTTATTTAAATACTTTTAGTGTTTAATGCATGAAATAGAATATTTTTTCATTACCAGTCATTTAAAAGTTTCCTGACCATAATTATTTGTCCGCCATGATACGCATTATGGTCAATTACAAGGAGCAGCTCTCTTAAATAAGTTCTTCCTTCTCCGTGCGGGATTTCAGATGTTAAATCTATATCCGGATTATTTGCCAGGTTTATTAATTCATCCATATCGGAAAAAAATTTTTGAATACTTTCATTCCAGATTTTATCTGTTAATTTATTATTGTCCGGCCAGTGTTTTTCAGGCCATTTGGGAGATTTCCAGTTTTTATCCAATGTATATCTTAATATATCTTCCTGCGCAATTCTCATGTGTTCAAATTCTTCCCAAACCGAATGAATTCCTTTTTGAGGTTGTATATTCCTGAGTTCAGGCTTCAGGTTATTAATTGCATCTTTAACTGTTGCATGTGCCAATGCTTTATTTAAGAATTCAGCAAGATTTTTTCTTAGATTTTTATCATTCATTTTTATCTCCTTATAAAAAAAATTAATTAAAACTTACTAGTTAAATAAATTATTATTGAAGTTATTGTTTACAAAATTATCAATTATTTCTGTCCGGATTATTACAAAAAGATCTCTTCCCGTATGTAATTAGTTTAAATCACATAATGATTTCATTTAATCCTATAAATGAATGATTTTTTCTTTTCCGTTAATGCTTAAAAATATTTAACGAAAGAGCTACTGTTGATTATATTATTTTTATAATTTAATAACAGAGATTAAATCATTTAAAAGGGAGCTTCTAAATGGATAAAAATATTCCCGTACTTGCAGTAACAGGGAAAACACTTGCAGAAGCTTACGAACAGGCTCTTATTGAACTTTATAATAAAGGTACAGGGTTTAAAACCCAGTATGACAAACCCGGTGATCCTTTAAGCATAGACTCCACTATGAATATAACAATACTGGAACCTCTTAATGATCCAATGATTCACCGTGCTTTCCCCGGAGGAATTGAAAATCTGAGAGAATATGTTATGGAATTAATGGGGTTTAAAGACCACTGGATAAAGAACATTAATGATGAAAATGATACACGATGGGAATATACTTATCATAGCAGGTTAGCTGCATATGGTTCTTGGAATGAACTTACTAACGGAAAATCCGAACGTACAGGAAATTTTTCAATTGACCAGGTTGATAGTATAATTGATAAGTTAAGTAAACAGCCTTATACAAGGCAGGCGCAAATGATTACCTGGATGCCGAATTTGGATCTTGATTGTTTTGATCCTCCCTGCCTGCAGTCACTTTGGTATAGAATAATTGAAGATGATGAAGGGACATGGTGGCTTAACTGCAACATCCGGTTCAGAAGCAATGATGCATGGGGAGCAAGTTTTATGAACATGTTTGGTTTTATCAACTTTAATAAGGAAGTAATTGCCGAAGGTATCTCAAAAAAGACCGGTAAGAAAGTGAAGTTGGCTAGACTGAATTGGCAGGCAGACTCTTATCATATTTATGGTAAAGATATAGAAACCGCAAAAAAATTATTATTTGATCGTATTGATTCTATGGACTTTGCAGACAGGACTTTCAATTTTAGTGATGACTTTATTTTAAAAATGTATAATGATGCAGAAGCTGCTGTATTAGAAAAAATAAAAGAATATGATAACAGCCATTAGTTTAAATATTAGAAAAATAATAATTTGTTAATATTCAAATGTGGCAAAAAAGTAAGAAAGTATTATTTCGGGGGAGCTTCAATTTGAATTACATATAGGCGACCGAGAAATCTTAATAGCCGATATGTAAGATTTCTCATCCCATCTTCAGGAAGTAACTCTCTATAAATTGGGATTTGAAATGATAAAAGGAGAAATTGTGTCGTTTCGATTTATCTTCTGGAGATAGATGGTTTTATCAATAAGCCATCAGCTTGAATCCACTGATAAATATTATTTTAATGGAAATTTCTTCTTCAATTCTTGCTGTACAATGGGAGGAACAAAATCACTTGTGTCGCTGTGGAGGCTGGCAAGATTTCTAACTATAGATGAGTTTAGATATGTATATTTTTCATGAGGCATCAGAAATATAGTAGAAATATCACTGGCAAGTTTTCTATTCATTAAAGCCATCTGAAATTCATATTCAAAATCACTGATTGCTCTAAGTCCCCTGATTATACCAACTGCATTTACTTCATGAGCATGATCAACTACTAATCCGTCAAAAGAATCAACTGAAACATTATCATATTGCTTCAGGCTTTCTTTTAACATCATTACTCTTTCTTCGACAGAAAAGAGAGGTTTCTTCCCGAGGTTTATTGCTACAGTTACAACAATAGAATCGAATAATTCTCTGGCTCTTTCAATTATATCAATATGCCCGTTAGTTACAGGATCAAATGTACCGGGATACAAAACTGTTCGCATCATTCAAAATATTTTATGCAAGAATATTGGCTCTAATATAATTATTATTTAAGCTTTTTGGCAAATAATAAATAATATATTTTACTGTTGCTAATATTTCTTAAATATCATAACTTTTAACAAATTATTAAATTTATTTGTTATTGGGGAGACTTTATGAAAAAATTATTTGCTTTAATAGCTTTAATTTTTATCAATTTTATTGGCTGTACAACTATTAATCAAACCATCTATCTTCAGAATATTGAACTTTCCGGTCCAATGAATAATCCTCCATTAAATATAACTACTAATCAAAAGCAGGGTTCATTTACTATCTCACCCAGATTCACAATAAATGATAATAAGCAAATAAGCGGGAAAATTGAGAACCATTCCTATGTGGATCGGTTAGGTATCTATCGCGTTGATACTCTTTTTAACAATGACGGATCAAGATATTACAAAGAATCAAATTTAAATTCACAGGAGTTTAACGGAAAAAACCTTAAATGGAATCTTCCTTCTTTTTCTGCAGCTGTAAATATGGATTATTCAGTTGGAAATCATGTAGCTTTAAACATGGGGTTAAATTATTCTGTCCTGAATCAAAATGACTTTTTAGGAGGTAATGCCGGGATAGGTTTCTTTTCCGAGAAAGATGGTTCGGCATTCAGATTTGATGCCGGAATAATGTGGCAGTCATTATCATATGAAGCCTGGACTGTAGTAATTACCGAGGAGAAGCCTCTATTCGGTTCTGCTTCAACTACGGTTGATTTCTTCAAAGACAGGAATAAATCTACCAACTGGAATCCATATGCTTCACTAACATTTAATACATCTTCAAAAACTTCACCGTTAAATTTTTTCGTAAACCTGGGTTATTTTAGTCAAACACTTTTTGATTTTGAACCTTCCAGTCCAAATCCGGAATATTACCCTTTGGGAATAACAATTATTAGAAATGACCAAAGAGGAGAATCGACAACATCCTTTTTAAATTTAAGTACGGGAGTTTTTATTAATATGACTGAAAAAAGTAAGGTAATTTTAGGAGTCAGATTACTGAAAGAAACACAAATCGAGCAAACTTCAAAATCATTATTTGTTTTACCTGTTTTACAATTTAATATTAATCTTTAAAATACAATTTTGACAATAAATAGGGGATAAATGCATCGTAAAAAACGGGAGAAATACCTAAAAATATTATTGCCATTTTTTGTTCTTATTTCTATATCATTATTAATTTATAGTTGTGCTCAATCCAGGATAGAGAGGACTACTTTATCAATAGAAAAGGTGGGTAAATTTCATCAAAGTGAAGAATTTCCGTTTCTAAAGCTGCACATGCATAATGGTGATGCATATATTTTAACTATCTGGGAAAATGATGAGCAAAATAAATTAATAAAAGGAAATGGAAAACATCTTGATTTTAATAGGGTACTTATTGATTCCGGTAATTTTTCAGTTCAGTATAATGACATAGCACTAGTCGAAACAAATAAAATAGAAGGTAATAGTCCTCTGGTTGGATTATCAGTAATGAGTGGAATTTCTCTTTTAGCAACATCGTATTGCATTATAAATCCTAAGGCATGTTTCGGATCGTGTCCCACTTTTTATATTAGTGATGGAAATCAGTATAAACTACAAGCAGAAGGATTTTCAGCAAGTGTTTCGCCTTCCTTAGAGGATAGTGATATTGATGCTCTTTATAATGTTAAACCAGATTGTAATGTACTGGATCTTCAAGTCAGGAACGAAGCTTTAGAAACGCATGTAATTAGGCATGTTAATATTCTTGCTTTGCCTAAACCAAAAAAGAATAGAGTTCTTGCTGCTCCTGATGGAAAGTTCTTTGAAGTTTCAAACATACTAGGAGTTAAACATGCTGAAAGCGGGGGAGAAGATTGTACAAAAAAACTTCTTTCCTTTGATGGTAATGAGAGATTTAGCTTTACTGATTCAAGTGACCTTGCTAAAAAAGAAACAATAGAATTGGAATTTAATAATGTAACTGATTCTCCAAAGGGTTTAATAATTGCACGTAGGCAGACTTTACTATCTACATTCCTGTTTTATCAATCATTAGCATATATGGGAGAAAATGCCGGCTTTTATTTTTCTCAATTGGAAAGAAATGGGAGTATTCTAAAAGAATTCATCAAATATCCCGGAGAAATTTTAAAGAATATAGAAGTGCTGCAGCAAGATTCATTGGGCAATTGGATTAAAATTAATCAGACTGGAGAATCAGGACCAATTGCAACTGATATTAAAATTATTCCGCTTAAAGATATTAATGACACCGGTGAACTTAGACTGCAATTGAGAATGACAAAAGGAATGTGGAGAATTGACTATACAGCTTTAGCTGATCTGGGTAGAAAAATATCTCCAATATTAATTAAACCATCAAATGTTTTACCTGCAAAGCGTTATAGTTCTAATGTCCTAAATCTATTAATAAATGAAGATTCATTACTTGTAACATTACCGGGAGACAAATATAATATTTATTATGAATTGCCGGATAATTACAAGGATTATGAATATTTTCTTGACAGCAGGGGATATTACCTGGAATGGATAAGAGATGTCTGGTTAAATGAAGAAAATCCTGCCATGGTTAATGAAATGATATTTAATACAAACCAATACTTCAAAGATATGGCTCCTAAATACAAAAAAATAGAAGCCGGCATGGAAGAGGCTTTCTGGAGAAGTAAATATGTTAATCCATAAATTTTTTGTTCTTTTTCTTTTTATAACAGGAATTATAGTATCCGGATGCGCTCACTCGTATGCACCCAGGAGATGGCTTCCGGATACTGATCAAATTCAAACAGAAGCATTCGGGGGATGGCTGAGTATTGAATATAGAACTGAAATTGAAGGAACTAATAAAGTTAAAGGTGAATACATTACTTCGGATTCTGCAAATGTATATCTTCTTTATGATTCTCTGACGATAATCCCAAAAAGTAAGATTACTGAAGCTGTGCTTGAAATAGATGATAAAAACACATCAGAATATTCCGGGTGGACAGTCTTAGGTATGATTTCGACATTATCGCATGGATTATTTTCTGTTTTTACAATGCCTACATGGCTGATGACAGGTATTATCGCATCTTCCGGTGAATCTTACCGGGATAGATATTCTGCCGATGATCCTGCAAATGAGTATTGGGATCTAATTATAAAATTTGCCCGGTTTCCTCAAGGTTTACCCGAAAATATAAATCCTAAAGCTTTAAGAAGGAAAGAAGTTTATAGCAAATAAAAATTTAATTATGAATTTCATAAAGGCAGGCATCACCAATTATTTTGAAAGGCTGAACTTTAAAATTTACAGTATCTTTCTCTTTTGTCTGTATAGATCTTTCAACAATTATAAAACCATTATCATTTAGAAAGTCATTCTTGATTAAATTTCCGACAACTTTATAAATATCATCTTTAAAAAAAGGCGGATCTGCAATAATTAAATCATAACCTTTACTTATTCCCCCATATGAATATTTAACTGCTTCCATTTTATAGACACTACATTTATCTTCAACATTAAGAGAAGCAATATTATTAATAAGATTCTTATAAATGAACAAATTCCTTTCAACAAAATGAATCTCTTCGGCACCGCGGCTTAAGCATTCAAGGCCTAACGAACCTGAACCTGAATAAAGATCCAGTACTTTTAAACCACTAAAATCGAGCTTATTATTTAAAAGATTGAATAGAGTTTCGCGCACACGGTCGGTTGTTGGTCTTATATCTTTTGATTGAGGAACGTAAATTAATCTCCCCTTAAATTCTCCTGATATAATTCTCATTCTCATAAGTTTAATAATAGAATGAATGCTTATGATAACCTGTAGGCAATTCCGGCAGAAGGTGCAAATAAATTAAAGTTAGTTGTATAATAATTATTATTAAAAAGATTTTGATTTGGTATTATCCTTCCGAACGGATTATATTGAATAAACTGGATACCTGAATCTTCGATTAAAGCATTTACAATTTGAGGTGTGATTTCATCTCCGCATATAAAAGCTGCATCAATTGATTTTAGATTTATATTGAGCATGCTGTTAAAATTTAATTCTTTCTTCAGGAGTTCTGAAATTTCCCTCACGCTGTATATGGGGATCAATTTATAATAAATTAATTTCCCATTTAATGAGAATAAAACCGATAAATTTTTATTATTAATATAAACGCTTAATGTAAGTTTTTTATCTGAAAAACTGTTATTTACTTCCAGAGATTTTTCGGAAGCAATATGAATATTATCTACAAACTTTAACTTAAGACCAATGTTTGTGCAGATATCATTAAGCATTTTAAGATATTTTCTCGGGGTGGATAATACAAATACTGAATTAATATTAGAGAATTCATTCTTATCGATATCAAAAAATTGTATTATAAGATCATTTACATCAATGAATGGATAGAGTAGAGATAATTCCCATCTGAATTCTTCAATTAGATCATTATAAAGGAGAGTCTGTTCATAAGGAATTTGCATCATGTATAAAAATTCAAAAGGAAGGGTAAAAGAAATCGAATAAGCAGTAAGCGTTTTTTTTATGAGAAGTTCATTTAAAGCGCCTTGTATCAAGGCGCTTATTTTGGTTTCTTTATCGGTAATAAAATTCAGAGTTTCATTAAAATAGGCTTCATCAATGTTTTCAAGAACAAACCGGTCATTCCTTCTAACTATTTCGACAACCTGCAGTTTTGAATTTGTAATAGTTATCCCTGCATGGTTTTCAAATACAGCCATTTTATTGCCAGGATGCCGTATTTTTTAATGCTTCATCAGTAGTGCTTCCTATCGAGCCATTTCCATCAGGATCTTCCATATAATACAAATTTCCCATTGTAGTAGTAGTATCAATCCTGGTAATTTTTCCGCGCCGGTTAATAACAGTATCCATTGATGTGGTAGTATCGACCTCTATTGTAAATCTTTTATGTGTCCTTGGGGTAAAATATAAACTTTCAGGAGTAAAGGCACCAGATGATAAATTTACAAAAGGATTAGTCGGCCGGTTTGATAAAGTATCAAATCCGTGTATGGCACTATCAACAGACGAATCTGTTTTAATAAAATAGACTAAGCTGTCGAGGTTGTCAGTAAATTTACCATATTTAGCCTGCCATAGAATTTCACCTTGCTTAAGGTTGTCCATTCTCAGATGGGTTTCGTTCTTATAATACTTTTGTATTTCAACTTCGGCTTTAGGATCAATAATAGCAACCTTAATTAAAACAAGCGCAAGAATTATAATTACTAAATACAAACCAGCATGAATGTACCAGGGTTCGGTTTTTGCCATTTTTCCTCCGGATCTAAAAAAAATTATTCGATGTATATATACTTTTTTATTTTATTTAATTTTGAGGTTCCAATTCCCTTAACATTAAGAACATCTTCAAGCTTCTTAAATCTAATGATTTTTTCTCTAAAATTTATAATATTTTCCGCGGTCTTTTTGCCAATTCCCGGAAGTTTTAATAAATCTTCTAAAGAAGCCGTGTTAATATTAATGCTTTTTTCAGGTGGAACGTCTTTTTTACTATTTTTAAAATTTGTTGTGTTAAAATCTAAAACTTCCTGCTTATAGTCAACCGTTTTAGCGTCTATTTCTTCATCCCTTAATCTGTTTTCCGGTATTTTTATGGACTCAAAAATACTGTCCTGTACAGAATAATCGTATTTTTTAGCAATTTCAACACTATTTTGAAAAAATATGTACTTTGCTCCAAGACCTATTGTGAACACTATTACAAGAAATAAAACAACTTTTATTTCGGTCTGAGTGAATCCTATTTTTTCAGAAAATTTTTTCAGCATTTGTAAAGATTTCTCAAAAATCCTTTTTTCTTGAGATTTCTTATTAAAAAATTAAAATAATGCCCTGATAGAATACTTCAAGGTTTGAATATTACAAACCAAATTTACTAAAAAATTTTTTCCCCTGGTTATTGCCATCATTAAAATTTGGCATACTAGAAAGTTCTTTTAAAAGCTCTTTTTCTTTTGTATTTAATTTTTTAGGAACATCAACATTAATTCTGACAATTTGATCACCTGAACCGGTATGGTTAAGGTGCTTAATCCCCTTATGTCTCATTTTCAGCAGCTTTCCGGGCTGGGTCCCGGGATCAATTTTTAATACGGCTTTCCCGTTTAAAGTAGGTATTTCAACTTCAGATCCTAAAGCCGCATCGGGAAAATTAACGTGAAGATCAAAAACAATATCATCTCCCTCACGCACAAAATATTCGTGCGGAGCTTCCTGGAATATTACAATTACATCACCGGATGGCCCTCCTCTTTTTCCTGCATTACCCTCATCACGCATGGTCATATAACTTCCCTCATGTACTCCTGCAGGAACATTTATGTTTAAGAAGCTGTCGTCATGAACCCTTCCGTCACCTAAGCATTTTTTACATGGGGTATCCACAACCGCTCCTTCTCCATTACAATTATTACATGTGGTAATATTTACAAACTGACCAAATACCGAACGGGAAATTGTTTTAATCTCACCGGTTCCCTGGCAAACAGGACAAGATTTTGTGGAAGTCCCGGCTTCTGCACCAGTGCCGTTACATTCATCGCACTTAACCTGTTTTTTTATTTTTATTTTCTTTGTGGCACCCTCAGCGATCTCTTCAAGAGTCAATTTTAATGTAACCTTCAAATCTGAACCGGCTACGCCTCTTGCACCGCGTGATCTTGTTCTTCTCTGACCTCCGCCAAAAAAATCGTCAAATATTGAAGCACCTCCGAAAATATCGGAGAAATGAGAAAATATATCATTGATATCTGAAAATCCCTGGGAGCCGAAACCACTGCCTCTTACACCTTCATGACCGAACCTGTCGTACCGGGCCTTTTTATCGTCATCATTTAAGATTTCATAAGCTTCAGCAGCTTCTTTAAATTTTTCTTCAGCTTCTTTATTATCAGGGTTTCTGTCCGGATGATACTGCATAGCAAGTTTCCGGTAAGCTTTTTTTAAATCATCTTTCGTAGCATTTCTGTCTACACCAAGAACTTCATAATAATCTCTTTTTGCCATATGACCTTATTAATTATTCGAATTATCGTTTATTTTGAACTGGAATTGGATTCTTCATCCAAATCTTCACTAACTATAACTTTTGAATGACGTATAACTTTATCTTTATACATATATCCTTTTTCAATTTCATCTAAAACTGTATGCGGTTCAGCATCTTCTGCTTTTCTTTGCAGCATAGCTTCATGATATTCCACATTGAAAGGTTTTCCTATTGCTTCTATCTTTTCTACTCCCTGTTCGGAAAGAATTTTCATTAGTTTATTATAAATTAACGTAACACCTTGTTTTATAGATTCAACATCTTTTGCAGAATCCATATGCTCAATGGACCTTTCAAAGTCATCAACAACCGGCAGGAGTTTTACAATAAAAGATTCTGCAGAATATTTCAGAATGTTCAGCTGATCATTTTCTGTCCTTCTTTTGTAATTTTCAAATTCGGCTGCTTTCCTTAATAGTTTATCCTTTAAATCCGTAATTTCGTTTTCAAGCTGTCCTATTTTAACAAGAATTTCTTCATCTTTTTCCAATAGATTCTCATCATTAGAATTTTCATTTGTTTCATGTTCGATATTTTCCGGTTCATTAACCGGTTCATTTTCGGATTCATTATTTTTTTTATCTTTATTTTTTACCATAAATATCTCCTTAATTTGAATTTCATTTAAGAATCTCAGTTATCATTTTTGCCATATAATCTACAATAGCAACAATTTTAGGGTATTCCATTCTCTTAGGTCCAATTACACCAAGAGTTCCTGAAATATCACCAAGCTGGTACTCTTTTGTAACTAAACTGTATTCATCCAGTTTCTTATTCTCATTCTCGGAACCAATTGAAATGATAACCTGGTTATCAAGAGTTTCATATTTATCTAAAATATGAATTATTATGTCTTTATCTTCAATTAATTCAATTACACTTTCAAAATTTTCCGGGCTTTCAAATTCGGGCTGCTTAATTACGTTTTTTGCCCCCGTAATATACAGGTTATCAGTTTTTCTAACATCTTTAAAAATTTTATCCAGGGAATCTATAAACAACCTTATTATCGGTTTATGATCTTCCTCAACATCTTTTAATCTTTCTGTGAAAGTAGCACGGATTTCATTAAATGTTAATCCGCTTAATTTTTCATTTAATAATCTTTGTACAGATTCAATCTGATCCGGAATAATTTCCGAAGTTAATTCCAAAGTAATAGTCTTAACCAGGCCGGCTTTAACAGTTATTACTACTAATATCCTTGTAGATGACAAGCTTATAATCTGCAATTTCTCTAAACTTCCCGTCTCCAATTTAGGGTAAGAAACACAGGCAAGCTGTTTTGTAATACTACTTAAGAGAACAGATGTTATTCTTAAAAGTTCATCAGTATCGAGGATATTAGCTTCTAATCCTTTGTTTATAAATCCTTTCTCTGAATTTCGAAGCTCTTGTATGTCCATTAGGGTATCTACATAAAACCGGTAACCTTTATCTGTCGGAATTCTTCCGGCAGAAGTATGGGGATGATTAATATACCCTGATTCCTCCAGATCGGACATAATGTTCCTAATGGTTGCCGGAGAAATGCCAATATCATAACGTTTTGCAATATTCCTGGAACCGACCGGCGAAGCGGTTAAAATAAACTGCTGAATTATATACCGGAGTATATTTTTTTCTCTTTCATTTAATTCTTTGTATTGCATAATAATTATTTTTTCGCATCAGTCAATCTTGCAAATATA
The DNA here is from genome assembly GCA_963723205.1 of uncultured Ignavibacteriales bacterium. Classification (GTDB taxonomy): domain Bacteria; phylum Bacteroidota; class Ignavibacteria; order Ignavibacteriales; family Ignavibacteriaceae; genus CAVQBP01. Next base: position 451,123 of record CAVRQC010000041.1, on the reverse strand, counting down.
TCAAAATTTATAGAATTTTTGAATAAATAAATGAGTACGCTATTCAAATAATCCCGGAATAAAATTTAGATTATTACCAGGATAAATTTTAATTAAGTATCGGCGAATTGATTATTTACCTTTGTAAATAATTAAATTATCCAAAAAACTCCAATAATAGCCCCGTATTCAATCTTTATTACTTTACATAAACTTAATGTTTTGATAATACTCACTTAATTTTAACTCGAGTTTTTATTTATATATTTGATTAAAATTAATAATAAATTAAAAGGAGTTAATTAGATGTCGAAAACCTTTTTTGGTGGCGAGGGAAAATACGAAATTTACAATGACAGCTGTATAATTCAGCAAAAATTTAACGCTAAGCAGGAATTAATCAATAAATATAAAATTTTTAATAATGTTGATTTAATACCAAACCATATCGATAAAGTTTCGATCAGGAAGATTATCGAATATGAATTTAAAAATGAGAAAAATATACAAATAGCCAGCGCTTAAAAGAATATTTATTCAATATCTTTCTTTATTTGTTCAAATTGTTCTTTATTTATCTCACCTTTTGCATATCTTTTTTTTAAAATATCCAGGGGACTGTCCTGGTGTGGCGGCATCGGCGGCGGTGGTAAATGGACCTGCCTGTTTTTATTTCCCTGGTTTACAACCAGATAGACTATTAAACCGATGATAGCTACCCAGAATACCCATCCAAACCAGAATCCTCCTCCCCAAAACCAATTATGAAACATTTTAAATTCTCCTATAGAATTTATAATATGAATAAAAAATAATAAATAAATACTAATATAATGAACCGGTTATCAATTTATTTTAGCAGTTATCATTTATTTATTCAATCAATTATACTATTGGTGTTATAGTTAATTTTTATCCGGATGTTCCCTGCTTGCTGTTTTAATTTTTTATTATTCATTTACCTTTACAATTACCTTTCCTGTCGTTTTTCCTGATTTTAAGGCTCTTACTGCATTCGGTAAATTTTCAAAAGAAAAAGTATGATTTATTATGGGTTTTGGAAGATTTAATTTTATAATTTCATCAAGTAGTTTCCGTAAATATTCTCCTCGTTCATATATCCAGATTAAGTTGAAAGCCATCACAGCCCTATTCTGTTCGATCATTCTAAGGGGATCTACTTTTGGTCTTGTAAAATATTTATAAGCTAATTTAAATAGATTAGACGCAGAATTTCCCGTTGAATAAGCTCCTGCTCCATAGACTATTATTCTTCCTGTATGTGTTAGAAGATTGAATGAAATTTTAAATACTTTACTGCCTACCGCTTCAAGAACAATATCGAGCGGACGATTTCCCAATGCTTCCTGTATATTTCTTTTAAGATTTTTGTCTCTTACAATTATTCTGTCATATCCTTCGGACTTTAGTAAATCTGTTTTAGATTTGTTGCCGATAGTTCCTATTGTAAAAGCAGAAAATTTTTTTGCAATCCTGTTAGCATTTAATCCTACACCGCCGGCAGCACTATGGATTAAAACAGTTTTATTCTTATTTACTTCACCTAAAACAACTAAGGCATAGTATGCAGTTAAAGATTGAACAATAAATGAAGCGCCTTCTTCAAATGTCCAGTCATCAGGTAATTTGAGCAAATATGATTGGTTAATATTTAAATGAGAAACATAGCCTCCGAATTTAGTTACACCATAGACTCTTTCTCCGATTGAAAACTCGTCTACATTTTCTCCTTTTTTAATAACTAAACCTGAAAATTCCAGTCCAGGTATTAAATTAATTTTAGGAGCAGCCATATATAAACCAAGAATGGAAAAGATATCAGCAAAATTTAATCCGATGGATTTAACTTCTATAGTCAATTCATCTTTAGCTGGTTCCGGTAAATCCTGCTCTAACAATTTCATGTTATTAATCGAACCGGCTCGCTTTAGGAAATAGACTTGTCTAATCATAATACATCAATATTTTTAATTGATAAAAAAATGAATAAGAGAACATTAAATCGGTGATTCTTTAGTATGTATGCATGTCTTATAATCCCAACCCTCTTTTTTATACCCCATATTTAAATCTTATATTGAATTAGTTACAATTACAAAAATATTAAAATTTTAAGAAAAGATTTTTTAAGAGATGCAGAAACTTTCTTCAATTATCGGGCAAATATAATTATTATAAACCTAGGAGGTTGAGGAAAACCCCGGAGATTTTAGTGCTCATATTATTTTATCAAAATCATTTTTCTTGTTTGTCCAAATGAACCTGCTTGTAACCTGTAGAAATAAACTCCGCTTGGTAAATTGCCTGTGTTCCACATTAGCTCATAAGTACCCGCTGGTTTTTCTTCATTAACTAATGTTGCTATTTCTCTTACCAAAACATCATATACAATTAAATGTACGGAACGAAAATTTTCGTCCCCTACGGTTTGTTGAGGTATTGCATATTTTACGTGGTTGTTGGATTAAACGGATTAGGATAATTCTGATAAAGACAATAATCTTTCTGAATTTCATTTATTATTTTTTCTTCTTTGACAAATGTAACACCTCCATTTGTAGAATGATAAATAGTGCCCCCGTCACTATTACCCACAACCCAACCATTTAAAGGATCTGTAAAATAAACTCCATAAAATTCATCAGCCCAGACATTTCCAAATGTACTGCATTTCCAATTATTCCCTCCATCAACTGTACTATGGATTATTTTACCGTCACCTACAGCAGTTCCATCATTTGAATTAACAAAATAAACAGCATAAAGATAACCGCCTCCACATATTGCTTGGGTTGTTTGTATATTCCGATTATTGCCATCATCCTTTGTGTTTAGAATTTCTTCATAACCAACAATCCATCCATTATTTGCATCTGTAAAAGAGACTCCTCGCAACGTAGTTGTTGTTCCGCTTGATTGAGCAATCCAGTTTTTCACTCCATCATTTGTTCGAATTATTGTACCTAATTCCCCAACTGCGGTACTATTACTTGAATCTGTAAAGGAAACACACCAACAAAAGCTTTTTTGTCTCAACAAAACCCTGTCCCGAACTTGATTTGGGATCTATGACTTGCAATCTATAGAAATAAACGCCGCTTGGTAAATTGCTTGCGTTCCAGTTAAGTTCATAAGTGCCTGTAAGTTTTTCTTCATTGACTAACGCTTCTATTTCCAGATTTCCATTATTTCGCCAAAACATTGCAACCCGCTATATATTACACCGCCATAACCATGTCCCGGTTTTGTCCACGCCCCGGACAGATATAAGTTTTTAACAGGGGTTTTATGCCCCAGTCTGTTTTGTCCGGAATTATCAAGAGTTTGATCAAATCCGTAAACAGCTCCTTTGAAATTACTTGTGTAGCGAAGATTTGTTAATGGCGTACCTATTTCCTTTACTTCAATTGCATTTTTTAAACCTGGCAATAATGTTTTCTCTGCTTTTTCAATTAGAATATCGGCAATTCTTTCTTTTTCTTTATTGTAGTCCGCTTTATTGCCTTTAAAATAATCATCATGATATTTTTCCCAATGGTCGAAACCTTGCAGCGTCATTATGTTAAGTGTATTTTTTCCTTCCGGTGAATATCCTTTATAAACATTATCATAAAGAGTAACGGCAAAACCTGCATTCTCAACATCGGCTTTTTTCATTAATTCATAGTCTGTATCCAAATCATAGTTGGGATTATAAAATATTTCTGAATCATTAATACCAACTTCTTTTATGAGACCTTTTTTTAGACCAAGGAAGACTTGAAAACTTGAAAGGCTCACACTGAATTTTTCCATTTTTTCCAAATAATCCTTTAATATGCTTTTATCATCCAGCATTTTATTAAAGGTGTCATGAGCATTTGCATTTGATATTATAACCTTGGCACTATATTCCTTACCATTTTCCGTCCTCACGCCGAAAGCCACATTATTTTTAACCAGGATTTTTTCAACTTTACTTGTAATAATTATTTCTCCGCCGTGATCATTAATATACTTTTTAAAAGCATTGCTTATTTTTTGCGATTTGCCTCTCGGATAAAAACCACCTCTCTGCATATAACCCAGCGTCGGCATAGCATAGTAATAAGGAGAAAGTTTTGAAGGAGGTAATCCGTAGTAAACCCAGAGAGATGAAACGATAGCTTTCAGTTTTGGATTTTTCAATCTAGCATCTACAAGATCTCCCCACGAACGATTGAAACTTTTAAACAAATAAGGAAATTCGGTTGGGAAAGTGTTCATATCAATTTTTCCGCCAGCTCTTGAAAACTTTCCAATATCTTTTGTAATTCCTTCCATGTCCTCAAATATTCCCTCTATGCCTCCCTTTTCCTCAGGGAATAATTCGATCAGGTGATTGATGTAAGCTGAAACATTTTTTTGAGGTACTCTGATATCATAGTCCGGAAAGATTACTCTGTAAAGATTTGGATGGGGTTCAAATTCAACATCTTTTATCTCCGGAAAACCGGGAATGAGATTATGAATTCCATCTCTTTCTTCCACGGAGGTTGAATGAAGCGATGCGTCAAATTCAAATCCGCCCGGGCGTTCAAAGGTAGTTGCATAACCGCCCACCTTATGATGCTGCTCTATAACTAATGCTTTGAAACCTTGTCTTGCAAAAGCAGCAGCACAGCTTAATCCCCCTAAACCGGATCCGATGATTATTGCATCATATTCGTTTTCGTTAAGTGTTTTACCCAAACCTTGTGGGAATGATTGCCAGTCGAGTGATAATAGTGCTAGTCCTCCAAGCAATTTTTTAAGAAATTCTTTGCGTTCAATTTGATTGGTGGTCATGCTGCCTCCCTTAATATTCTATTGTAGATATAAATATTAGACTTTTCTGATTGACACTTGCTTTTCAGTTTAAATAAATTACCCTACTCTGCTTTCAGTTGTACAAACAGCTTTTACTTTTTTAACGAATCGATAGCTTCCTGCAGTGCGAGGTGAATTGGAGTATATTTTATCCCTAATTCTTTTTCCGCTTTGCTTCCATCTACATTAAAACCTGCTTTCATTACTTTCATTTGATCGATAGCCATTCCCCATAAGGGAGGTTTTTTTATAAGGTTTGCCAAGCCCGTTAATAAATATGCATTCATCATAGTGATAGAAACCGGTAATTTTATTTTCGGTAACGGGACTCCTGATATTTCACTAATCATTTTGTTTATTTCTTGCCACTTACAGTTATGATTGCCAATCAAATATTTTTCACCAATATTATTATTTTTTTCTAATGCACTAACAATAGCTTGCGCCACATCCTTTACATAAACAAATGAGAACGTTTTTCTATTAAAGATTGTCGCCGGTAATTTGCGATTAATAAGGTCCTTAATGTATCTACTACTTGCTTTTGTATCCCCCGCACCCAAAACGCAGACGGGGTATATTACAACGAGCGGTAAGCTCTTTTTCTTATATAAGTCCCAGGCAATCAGGTCACCCTCATATTTAGTTCTAAAATACTCACTGAATCTCTTCGGACCGGGAGTACTTTCTTCTGTTAATGGTTTTTCATCTGATCTTCCATAAATTCCGGCAGTACTAATGTGCACAACTTTCTTAATACCGGTTTTCAAAGCACATTCCATAACATTCCGGGTCCCCTGAATGTTTGTTTTACTGTAAATATTTTTATCAGATTCCCAGAAAGAATAATGACCTGCAATATTAATTGCAGAGTCACAATTGTCCATACCCTTGAGTATGGAGTCTTTGTCGGCTAAATTCCCTTCCACCAATGTTACATTTTGTTTGTTTAGAAAAGAAATGTTGCTTGTTTTTCTAACTAATAGTGTCAGCTTGTGATTGCCTTGTGCTAATAACTCGACTGTGTGTCGTCCGATAAATCCTGTTCCTCCTGTAATAAAAATTTTCATTTCTCATACCTCTTTTTTTATTTCAATAAAATCATCTTCTTTGTTTTAATAAATTCACCTGCTTTTAGTTGATAGAAATAAACGCCGCTTGGCAAGCTTACTGCATTCCAGGCTACTTCATAAGTGCCTGCAGATTTTTTTACGTTTACTAATAATGCAACTTCATTTCCCAATAGATTAAAAATATTAATGGTCACAAAATTTAATTTTGGAACAGAATATTTTATTGTTGTACTTGGGTTAAACGGATTTGGATAATTCTGGTATAGAGCATATTCAGTAGGTAAACTTAAATCATTATCTTCTACTTGCACGATATGTTGTGATTCATAAGCTCCCATATCCGGCATTGAACCCTGAGGATAGGGACGTGGATTTCCTTCTATATCAGTGGTGGGGCAGTAATACCAGTTACCATTAATTTCTTTAGAATCAATTCCAGCACCAATACACGGACTTGAATCCTGCAAATGTAAATCAGCATTTTTAATATCGACCCAAAAGGGATCTTCAGCTATATTCCCGTCTCCCCAATTTAATACTGATAATGCACCGGAAACTTTTATCGAGTCAATCCCATTTTCGATATCACAGTAATTTACATTTACTGTACAACCAAGATCAGCTATAGTAGTAAGAATAATGGGGCGATTTCCGCATCCCCACAAAATACAGTTGGTAAGGTTGGCTTTTGCGCCTCTTCGGGCTGAAAGTGCATATCCAGCAGCAGAAGAAGTATCGACAACTGTACAGTTAAAAAAATTAACTTCAGCTTCAGTTTGAAGGCTGACTCCATGTGCATTCTTTGTACTGTCGGTAAATAAAGAATAATTGGAATTAAAAACGCAGTTGTAAACCTTACCTTTTGTATTTGCCATGAAACCCGGACCTCCGGTATTACGTTCAGCAGTATTTCCTTTAAATGCGCTATTCGATATGACAAAATCTTCAATATAACCAGCTATTCTAAGTGAACCATGTGCATAGGAGTGGTTTCCGGTGAATTGGCATGAATCCAAAATCAAATCAACCAATGAAAAATCTGATTTGGTTTGCTCAATACGTACAGCGCCACTTCTGGTGGTAGCTGAATTTTCTATAAAATCAGTTTCACGTAATGTGAATTTATAACTTCTGTTAAAAATGGTCGAGTCAACAAAGTATTCAATGGCACCGGCTTCATTTGTAACTGTATTTTGAGAAAAGAGGCAGCTATCAACATACAGATCACAGTTTGCTGCACTGATACCGCCGCCCCAGATTCCATTGTTCTTTATAAAAGAAACATTATTTAACTCTGCATTGCCAAAACCAAAATTAATTGCGCCGCCATGTTCGGATGAGTTTTCGTTAAATGAACAATCATTTAAATTTAAATCACTGTAATCACTAAAAATTCCTCCGCCCCATACAGCCGCATTTTGTTCAAATTCAGCATTATTTATTTCAGCTGTACTCAAATTAATAAATATTGCACCACCGTTATCAATTGCAGTATTCTGTGCAAAACCGGAATTATTAATATTCATAGTAGTCGAATCGGTGTAAATACACCCACCGCTGTATTTAGCTTTATTATTATTAAACTTGCAATTATTAATTTCTAAATCGCTTTGCCATGTAACAATACCTCCTCCTGAATTGCCAGCTGAATCACCCTCAAAATTTGTATTATCAATATTTATTTTGCTAAAATCTGAATGAATACCTCCGCCGAAAATTGCAGCAATGTTATCAATTAAGTTGGAATTATTAATAGATAGTTCTGAGTAATAAGTTTCAATTGCACCTCCATAAATAGAAGCAGTGTCTCTTTCAAAATTTGTGTAATTAATATTAACTGTACTAGAGTTTGAGCCTAATCCTCCACCCATTTCAGATGAACCATTGTTAATAAAAGTGCAGCTGTCTATCTCCAGTTCACATTCTATTACACCAATTCCCCCTCCCCAATTAGCTACATTATTTTTAAATGTTACTGAGTTGAGAGTTGTATTTGTAGTTTGCCAGCAAATTATACCGCCGCCGCTGCCCCCTGCAGTATTATTAGAAATATCATCACCATTAAATTTAGAATTAGACATTCCGCCAATCCAAATTCCACCTCCGCCAACATCTGCTGTATTAAAAACAATTCTATTATTATTAAAAACAGGATCTGATTCCCAAATTTGAATACCTCCACCATCCCAGGCATGATTATATGAAATTTCATTATTCTCCAGAATTATATCTGCAGATTGTAAATATAATCCTCCACCGGAAGGAGAATCTAATCCGCCTGCGCTATTATTGCTAATTAGACAGTTTGAAATTAGCAACTTATTAAAATTAGAAACGAAAATTGCTCCGCCCGATTTATTTGGCGGACTATTACTAACTGCTTTACCATATTGAATAGTACAATAAATAATTTTGGAAGTATCATTATCTAAAGGAGTATCAATAAAATGAATTCCATTCCATCCACCAAGTATTGTATCTGAATTATAAAATCCCGTAGTGTCATTTACTGTAAAAATTATATTATTAACTTCGCTACCAACTGCTAACAATTGCCCCTGAACATTTAATGTATAATAACCTTCAAACTCTACGAGCACACCTGGCTCAATAATAAGTACTGAATCATTAGGAATTGTAATATCCCCTTGAACATGATAAGGTGAGCCTGCATAATTCCACGTACCATAGACTTCACCGGCAGAAATTAAAGTTTGTGGTAGAGATGTAGTAATAAAAATTAAAATAGAAATTAATATAAATAGAAAAAATAAATTCTTACTCATAATCCCTCCACGAAATATTGGTAAGAACATTTTATCTGGAACCTCGGAAGAATTAATATGGATTGAATATTCTGAAGTATTAAATGGCCAGCTCCACAGCCTCTCCCAGAGGTGTAGAGAATAATTGTAATTGCAAATTGCTAATAGAATTCTACAATGTCAAGAAAAATAAGTTTCGTATTCAGCAAGTGTTAATAATTTTGAAACAATAAAAAATCCCAATGCTAAATATAGGGATTGAACTAAAATTCATTTTCTAATTTACTTTAATATTATCATTTTTTTTGTTTGGATGTAATTACCTGTTTGAAGTCTATAAAAATAAAATCCGCTCGGGATGAATCCATTTGCCTCTTAATTTTTTTTTCATAAGGTTCCCATTCTCTGCTGGTCTTATCCTCAAGACCGACTTGCAACAATGAAGATTGTGATGGCCTAGCAGTAGAGGTTTTACCTCAACCATCGCTGGCAACCAATGACACAGGCATAGGTTATATAATTAATTTTCAATCAATTCGCTTAATGCCTTTACAACCTCATTTGGTCTCTCATATTGAATATAATGGTTAACTGATTTTAACTTTATATATTTGCTATTTGGAATTTCTTTTGCCAGTCTATCATTTTGCATTATTATTTGAGTATCGTCATTATCTCCTGCAATTATGCTCACACTATGTTTTATTTGGGCGTATTTGTCGGAGTAATTAACTATTTCTTTATTATAATTATCAGTATGTCTAGCTCTTGTTGCCAGAGTTATTGCTTTATTCCACAACTCTTTCCTGAATGAAATAAAATTTTCCGGGAAAGATGCTTCACTGCCTTTCATCATCCTTAATAGATTTTTTTCAATCAAGGCATCCCCAATTATTGGACCTATTAGTACTGATAATCCTTCACCATAAATTGGGAACGAAATTATTTTTGTACTAAAAAACCCATCATTTGGATCATCATATATATATCCGATTGGAGCCAGTAATACATAACCTTTAATGTTCTTGTCATAGTCAATTGCCATTCTTAAGGCAATTGCCCCGCCATAAGAATGTCCGACAATAACTACATTTTTCAATTCTAATTTTTTAATTATTTCCCGGACTATTTCTGCATTTCTTTCTATCGTATAATCATTATTTTTCATATCACTAAATCCCATACCTGGTCTATCAATTGCCGTCACTCTATACTTATCTTTTAACAACGGGTATAGTTTTTCCCAATCTTCTAAGCTTCCCACTTGCCCATGAATAAAAAAAACATTTTCACCATTGCCGGTTTGATAATATCGTATCATCCTGCCGTTAATTTCTAGTTTTTTACCAAGATAATTTTCAGGAATGTTATTATTTGGTGAATAAAATAATCCTGTAATAAATGGTAATACGATAATTAATGCTATAAATATTAAGCTAATTTTTATAATTGTTTTCATAATTGTTTTCACATTTTTGCTGTATAACATCGTTGCCGATAACCAAGACAGCTAAATCTTTGCCGCTATAATAGAAATTACCCGCCAATTGGGGGAACTACTCCGATCTGAATTAATCCACCGAGCATATCATAACTAATATAGCTTTCAACAAACTTTCCATTTACAAAACGATGGATTGCTATTCCGGAGATCATTAAAGAAACGCTTGGCTACTGCTTTATTTTCTTCAATTGGAGCTGTCTTATCCGGTGATGTTGAATTCTCCGAACGGCCACTAGTAATTGCAGGAGCAAAAAGAAACGAAGTCACTGAAAAATAACCACATGTCTTCATTTTGGCTTTCTCCTTCATTTAATTAAATAATTCATCTAATCTGAATTTTATGAGATAGCCTTGGGAGAAGCACAATAGATATGCTGGAGAGAATGTTTTAGAAAAAGAGTCAAAACGTTTCTCTCAAGGGTGGTGTTTTATTTATATAGAGTATAATATAATTATATGAAAATAAAGTCAAGCTTTATTATTTCAATAAAACCATCTTCTTTGTTTTAATAAATTCACCTGCTTTTAATTGATAGAAATAAACTCCGCTTGGTAAGGGCGAATAATTATTCGCTCCTACATTTAAATTAAATTCTACTTCATAATTTCCTGGCTGCTGCTGTTTGTTTACTAAAGTTGCAACTTCATTACCTAAAATGACGTAGACTTTAATTTATAGAGACGAGTCATGCCTCGTCTCTACTTATGATGGAATTGTGTACTTTATTTTTGTTTTTGGGGCCAAAGAATTAGAGTAATTATGACTCGAATAAATTTCTGATAGAACCAATTCATTAACTGCAGGATTTTTGAGCGAGTTCATTTATGTAAGCCTGCTTTCCAGCTAATTAACAAATAAGAATGATTATTTTGATTTTATAACTCCGCTCGCAGTACCAAAAAATCCCGTTCGCTCATATATATCAGCTGAATACATTAATCCATCAGCAATATTTTTCATTCCATCTATAGCTCCACCTTCTCCTTTGCCAACTACGTGAAGATTTTCTGTCCATTCTGATTCGCCGGTCTTTGTTCTATAACCGGTAAAGTTACCTTCCCACAATGCATCAGGATATGCTTCCGGTACATTTGACCATTTACCATGCGACGGCCCTTCGCCGGTTATGAGGTTATACCTGAAATTTATAGTTACCAATAAGTTTCCCGTTACTAAAGAATTGTCGGTTTCGAACCTGGTTAGCACAACCCTATCTTTTACAATCAAGTTTTGTCCTACAATTTTTTCGGTACCGGGATCAACTAGGCCAACAATTGTAATAGTGGCGGTATATTCGGTCCTTGTTACTTTTTCCAGAGAATTTACTGGTTCATTTGGCAATTGGAATTTTTCCGAACAGCCAACAAGTAAGAGTCCGATAAATGCTATTATGACAAATAAACGATTAAATGTTTTCATTGTGAACCTCCTAATAAATTAATGATTGATTATCAGTGTGTTCAGTCGTGAATGTTAGCAGGATGATTGGACACTCTTTTTATTTTTTAATTTGGTAGAGGCAATGTCTCGCCCCTACAATAGTTTATTTTAATAATATCATCTTTTTTGTTTCAACATAGTTGCCCGCACTTAATTTATAAAAGTATATTCCGCTTGGTTGAATGCTTGCATCCCATGTAACTTCATAATTCCCCGTTTTTTGTTTTTGGTTTACCAGTGTTGCAACTTCTCTTCCAAGGATATCGTAAACTGTTAGCTTTACATTTGCCGTTTCACTTTTCACGTTTGACGGCAGTTGATATTTTATTGTTGTGCTTGGGTTAAACGGATTTGGATAGTTTTGACTCAAATTAAAATTTGAAACAATATTGTCATAATCAGAAAAAATTCCCGTTACAGTGTTCAACACTGAATCAAGAAACATTAAAGCAATCGGAACTCTGCTTAGAGACGCACTGGTATGAGTACCGTTGAATGATTCAAAAACATAATCGATACCCAGCAAATCGAGTGAATCTGCAAATCCCGTATTGAAAGGATAAAGCAAAACTTCATCCTGCATTCCGCAATCAAAATAAATTGCCAGATCAGAATTTGAAGGTAGGTTTGCAGCGAGTCTTACAGGATTGTGTTGTTGCCACCTGTTGAATACTGAATCTATGAAATTTCCCATACTGTCAAGTGGGAAGTCAACATAATATGGAGGATTTGTCAGATTCGGTGAAAAAGCACCGGCACACATATAAAACAAGCGAGTGAAATTATCTGGACCTGGAATATAGTTGTTTACTGGTGGACCCCCATTTTCATTTAATATGGCAGGAACCCAGTCTACAAAATGACTAAAATCCAGCAATCCACTATGAGAGGCAACGGCGCAATATATATCAGGATGCTTCAATGCTAATTTTATTGAACCGAATCCACCCGCAGAGGCTCCCCAAATAGCTCTTTTTTCCCGGTCAGTGATGGTTTTATAAGCGGAATCGATAAATTCAACAAGATCGGAAACTATATAATCTTCAAAATTGCCGTACAGTTCAGAGTTCGTAAACATACTTACTCCCCAATATTCAGTGCTGCCATCTGGTTTAACTACTATGACAGGTGATATGTAATTATTCCCGATCAGATCATCTAACATATTTTTTAACCAAGGAAATGATAGGTGATCTCCTGAGGCACCGTGCAGTAAGTAAATTACGGGATACCGTGTCGAATCTCCTGGATTATATCCTTCCGGTAAATAGATCTGAACATACCTGTTTGTCTCCAGTGAATTGCTGAAAAAAGTAATGTTGTTGAAAGTACCTTGCGAGAAAACATATGATGGTATAACAAAAAATAAAATCAGAATGTATAGAAATCTTTTCATAATAATCCTCCTGTTTATGAATGAACAAATTTTTACCTCTCACTTAGTCCCTCTCCCTTGCTTCGACAAGTTCAGCATGACAAGAAGAGGGAAACAGAGCTTGCCCCGTTCGCCACGGCGAATTATTTTGGGGGTAAGGTCAATATTATTTTAATAGTATCATCTTCTTCGTCTCGACATAGCTGTCTGCCTTTAGTTGATAGAAATAAACTCCGCTTGGAAGATTTGCTGCATTCCAATTTAATTCATAAGTGCCTGCTGGAATTTCTTCATTTACTAATGCCGCAACTTCACTTCCCAATACATCATAAATTTTAATGGTTACAAAACTTAATTTTGGAACAGAAAATTTTATTGTTGTACTCGGGTTAAATGGATTGGGATAATTCTGCTCAAGTGCGAATTTATCTAGTGATTTTACATTGAGTTCAACCGGGAGTACTATTGGGGGATCACATTCATATACAATATCTAAAGGAGTTCTGGCATCATTTAAACCGCCTATAAAGTATAACTTCCCATTTAGTGAACTGCTTGAAATACTGAAAGCTGCATACGGCATATCCGAAAACTCTTCCCAGGTATCCGATGCAGGATAATATTTACTAATAGTTGAATAGCATGGACCGCCGCCATAGCCAACACCGCCAAAGCAATAAATATTTCCTCCAAAAGCATAACTAGCCATGCCTGCTTTAGGAATTGGCATATCATTTTTTATCGTCCAAATATTTGAGACGGGATCATACGCTTCAACATTTCCTAAACTTGGCGTGCCAATACCATTAAATCCTCCAAATGTATAAATAATACCATTTACGACTGAAGCTGAAAAGTAAGCCCTGACTGTTGGTATTGGTGCCTTCATTGTCCATGTGTCGGTTTTTGGATCATACGCTTCAACAGTATTTGTACTCAACGGGTTGTTCATATCAGTAAAACCTGAAATTGCATATATGATGCTATCGACTACACATACAGATAATCCCGATCTTGCTGTAGGCATTGGTGATTTTGTTGTCCACGTATCATTTGAAGGATCATACGCTTCCACGGTTGAATCAACCGTATACCACCCTCCTCCAAAAACATAAATAATTCCATCAACTGCACAAGCTGCGGCACATCCTCTTGGAGTTGGCATTGGGGTCTTTGTTGTCCAAGTATTTGTCAATGGATCAAACGCCTCCACTGCATCTAAATTTGATCCTATTGCCGTTGCTCCCCCAATAGCGTAAATATTATTATTCACCACACTTGTAGATAACCAGCTTCGTGCTGTTGGCATTGGGGCTTTCGATGTCCATGATTGAGCTAAACCGATAGATGTAAAAGATAAACTGCAGAGTATTATTAACATATACTTGCAGGCATTTTGAAAATAGTCTTGTTTTTGTAACATAATTCTTCCTCCTTGTGTTGTTAAAATTTGTTGTGAACAATTATCCAATATGAATGCCATTGAAGAGTAAAAATTCTATTTACACTAATTAGTTAATTTATAAGCAATACTGTGGGTTAATGAAGAAGGGATAGAGATTTGTGAATAAAATATTCGTCAGTATAGACGAATTCCGGATTTGCTATCTTATTTTTTTCGACACGCTTGACGAGAATTATGTGGATTGTCTTTCTTTTGGTCTTAGGAATAGCAGAATATATTTAGATTCACAGATATAAATCTGAGACTATACCATATATGTCATTCCGGACTTGATCCGGAATCTAAAACGTCGAGTTTAGCTGATTCTTAGATGCTGAAATAAATTCAACATGACACTTTTTAAATTTTAAGACAGCATGGGGCTTGTATCTACGAATAACAAGAAAATCAGAATTAAACGTTTATTTTTCTGCCTTCCTGATACCTAACTTATTCATTTTATAACGAATTGTGTGTTCAGAAATATTTAACTGGCGGGCTGCCTTTGATTGATTCCAATTGCATTCTATCAGCACTTTATTTATCAATTTTGTTTCATAATCTAAAATGTTTTTCTCAAGTGAATCACTAGTATCATATTTGGGAGAAATTGCCTCCACTTTTTCCCACTCTTCCCGGTATTCTATAGGCAAAATACTTGCATCTATTATCTGCATCCCGGAGGGAGCTAACGTAACCAGCCTTTCAACAAAATTTTGTAACTCCCGTATATTTCCAGACCAGGAATGGTATTTTAAAAAGTCCAATATTTCTTCATTAAACATTTCAATCTTTTTCTTTTGTCCCAAAGAATATTTTTTAAGAAAATAATTAGCCAATAAGGGAATATCCTCGCAACGATCATTTAATGATGGAACGGAAATAGGGTAGACATAGAGTCTGTAAAATAAATCTTCCCGAAATTTCTGCTCTTCTACTAATTGCCTCAGCGAAATACTGGACGCAGCAATGATTCTTACATCAACTTTGCTTGTTTCATTACTGCCAATAGGACGAATTTCATTTTCCTGAAGAAAACGAAGAAATTTTGCCTGTAATTCTATTGGAAGATTATTAATCTCATCCATAAAAAAAGTACCACCATTAGCTTCTTCTAATAAACCTTTCCTGGAAAAATTTGCCCCGGTAAATGCACCTTTGATATGACCAAAGAGTTCACTCTCAATTAGATTTGGTGGAATAGCCCCGCAGTCAACTGCAATAAATTTTTGACTATTTCTTGAACTGTAATGATGTATAGCTTTTGCAATAAGTTCTTTACCTGTGCCGCTTTGTCCATCAAGTAAAACACGAACATCACAACGGGCTGCCGATTCGATTGTTTGTAATAACTGTATAAACTTTTTACTCTTGCCTAATAATCCATGTGCTTCATATTTCTTTACAAGAGTTTCCTGGGATAATGGTGCACTAAAATATTGAGCAATGGATTGTGCACTATGTAAAAAAGGTGAAACAATCGCAGAAAATTTCTCAATCAATGAAAGATCGTTTTCTGTAAACGAACGATTATCTTCATTATTCAGAAGTAATAAAGTACCGATTATAATTTTCTCCACTCTAAATGGTACACAAATAGCGGATTTTGCTTTTACTTTATCTAATAATTTTTTACTGAAACGTGAATCGGATTTTATATCAGAACTTAACAATGAAGTGTTATTTAAGATCACCCATCCACTTATAATAGTATGCACTACATTATTTTGTACATCACTAAAATTCCTTTCGGCATAAATTGTCTTAATTGTATTCCGTGTCTTTGGATTTATCATCATAATGAATGAAGCATCAGAATCTACAAGATTGGATGCTTTTTCAGCAACTAACCGCAATACTTCTTCATAATCATTTTGCTGACCAAGTAATTGAGCAAGATCAATTAATGATTCTAATTTAGAAGTATATATTTTATTATTATTATTGTCATCCATTAATTTATCTTAGCTAATTAACAACAGAACAATCAAGACACGAAAAACTAATAAGGAATAGATTCATTATCCTTTTGCAGAACTTTAAACATTCAGTTCCTTTAATAAAGTCTTAGCTTCTATCAAATCCCGTGTCTCAAATCCCTCAGTAAACCAGTTATAAATCTTTGTAAGCAGTTGTCTTGCTTCTTCCTTTTTATCTTGTTTCTGTAAGAGGCGGCATAGAGACACTGATGTTCGAAGTTCAAAAGATTTTGCCATCTGTTTTTGTGTTAATGTTATGGATTGATAAAAACATTCTTCTGCCTCTGTTTCTACTTCTTTTCTGTTTTTTTTGTTTGCTTTCATAAGTATCAGTTCACCTTTGATCCGATAAAGTTCAGCTTCATAATAATGTTCCCCTCCTCTTTGGGCTTGTTTAATTGCCTTTTCCATAAAATCCATTCCTTTCTCTATATCCCCGTATTTTCCGTAAGCCTCGGCAAAACTGCCAAGGAGTTCAGTACGAGTGAAACCAAGTCCTGTTGCATTGTAAATATCTAAAGCTTGATGAAGTTTTTCTATCCCCTCCTGTACTTTCCCCTGGTTTATAAATGCAAATCCTATTTTAAATAAGCCGCCTCCTTTAAAAAGCATAAAACCTTTTTCCTTAGAAAGAGTATATATTTCTTTCCCTTGTTTTTCACACATTGAATAATCCCTTCGCAAAATGCGATGTATTGAATCAAGAGAGAGACAAATTACTAAATTAAAAGGGTGGTCGATAAGACGGGCAGCCTTTATCATTTTTTGACTGTACAGACTTGCCTGGTCCGGATATCCAAGACACCACAAAGTACATGCAGTATTAATTCCACTAATTAAACCAGGATCCCATCCAACAATATATTTTAAATGTGGACTCTTCTTAGTAATATAATAGGAATTCGTCTTTTTAAGATGTTCTAAAGATAGCTTCAATTTACCTAAATAAAAGCTAAGAGAACCCTGCAGAACCTGGGTTAGTGCTATTTTTTCCGCATCTTTTGCCTTTTGAGCTTGCTGCATCAATTGTTCTGTAAAATTTAAAGCTATTTTATGGTTTCCAACCATCCAATTAACAAATGCAAGAAAATATTGAGAATAAAAATTTTGGGGTGCATCTCCAATCTTATTACAGAGGTCCTCTATCCGGTTACAACAAGCTGCAACCTCAGGTGCTCCATATCCTTTGAGAGCTTGAGAAGCGGCGGCCATAGCCATTTGAATACTTAGCTCGTGTTGGTCTCGCTCAGCAGTTTCTGGAAAAGTTTTTAGAATTTCATATGCTTTTTTAAAAGAAAAAGTATTTCAGCAAAGGCTGAAAAATTTACAGCCCTGGTTCCTGCTTTTACTAAATATTCAAAAGCTTTTGTGGTTATTCCTGCTTCCTCAAAGTGCCTGGCTAGTTGAACCGATACTTCATCTGCTTTTTCTCCATATTGTTCTTCAATGATTTTTCCAACTTCCTCATGCAGATGGATTCTCTCGATTTCATCCAGAGTTTTATAAAGATACTTTTGAAACATAATATGCCTGAAAATATATCGGGAGATACGTTTTTTGTCCACAGTATTAATTCCTTTGGCATATACAAGATGATGACGTTTTTCAAGTTCGCTGCTTAAAATCCTGATCAATTTCCTTTCATCCATTTTCAATTGTCGGGCTATAACCTCTGCCGTAAATTCTTCGCCTTCTATGCTGGCTATTAATAAAATATCTCTCATGTTTTCCGTTAAACGGTTTATACGTTCTTTTATTACTGCATCTATTCTGGTTGGAAGCCTGTTCCAATCGAGTGTCTTCCCTTCAACCCATCTTCCTGCTTCATCCCTGACAATCATTCCATGTTCCTTCATTTCACGCAGCAGCTCTACTGTGAAAAGGGGATGTCCTTTGGTTTGAATAAAAAATGTTTTTCTAAATTTGGCACCAAGGTTATTTGCCTCAACATCAATATATTCATCAACAAACTTCTGCCCTTCCAGCTTATCCAGGTCTATTTCTATTTCCCCATAATCACGCTTTAGTTCATTAAAAACAGGTTCAATCGGATGGCGCTTTCCTTCTCTTTCTATTGTAACTTCAGATGCACGAAATAAACCAATTATGAGTATCCGGTTTCCTTTTATTTGTCGTGCAAGATGAAAAAATAAATTTGCAGATCCGGCATCAATCCATTGTAAATCATCCAGCACAATAAGCATGGGTTGTTCTTCTGCAATTGATTGAATAACTCGTGTGTACTGCTCAAATATATTGCTCTGCTGAAGTGTAAAATCTATTGGAAGTGTTAACTTATGCTTAACAAGTTTTTTTAATTCTAAGAGCCAGTCTAAATTTCCTGTGCAGCATTCAGAGGCTCGTGAAACAAGCGACTTTCCTTGAGCGAAAATATTAATTAAATCTGTTCCATGTTTTAGAATTGCCCTAATTGTTATAGGTGTTAGGTGCCATAAACACAAAGCGTGTTCCCTGGAAATGGCTCCAGCTTTATATTTAGATTCAATATCACCGGTTAAAAGATTCAGTACTTCGATAAAAGGAAAATAGGGATCTCCGAAACCCGTATGTGCATTGCATTTCCCATTTACAACTATAAGGTTAGGATTCAATTTTTGTGCATTTATGCAAAACTTTTCTACCAAAGCTGTTTTACCTGCTCCGGATTCTCCGGTAACAAAAACTAATTGACTTTTACCAGAAAGTGCAGAGTCAAGAAATATTTCTAGTTTCTCCAATTCTTGTTCACGGGCTACGAGAACAGTTTTGTCAGAAATAATTTCTCCAATACCAGAATTAAGATAAGAGGGAAGCTTATGCTTTAAGACAGAAGAAGTGATTGAACTATCCTTTTTTATTTCTCTCAATTCAGAGATAAGTTCTTCTATTTCCTGATATCTTTCATTTTTGTCTTTATTCAAACACTTAAAAATTATGAGGCTAAAGTCTTCTGGTACTTTAGTTTTTAGTTTCTCAAGGTCTATTTCTCTGTTTAATATTGAATATATAATTGCCTGGTTATAGTTGGAATCAAAAGGAGGCTTACCTGTCAGCATTTCATACATCACTATTCCTAATGCCCAAATGTCTGTCCTTTGATCTGCTTCTTCTCCAAGTGCCTGTTCAGGAGACATATAATTGCACGTACCAGTTGTAGATTCTGTTTCAGTCAATTGAGTTCTTCCTGATGACTTTGCTAATCCGAAATCCAGTATCTTTATAATTCCTTCATTTGTAATAAAGATGTTAGCAGGCTTTATGTCTCTGTGAACTATTCCTTTCTCATGTGCTTTATTTAAACCTTCAGCTATTTGTAATATAATTTTAATAGTTTCCGTAATATCAAGTGCCCCCCCTTCAATTTTATTCTTTAACGTTTCACCTTCGTAGTAAGACATTACTATGAATAATTGTCCTTCTGCAGTTTCACCGATTTCATGAATATTGCATATGTTAGAATGATCAAGTGCTGATGCTGACTGAGCTTCATGAATGAATCTTTTTTTAGCTTCTTTATCAAAAGAAAAAGAGGGAGGAAGAAATTTAAGGCCTACAGTACGGTTGAGTTTGATGTCTTCAGCTTTATATACAACACCCATCCCGCCTTCACCAAGTTTATCTAAAATTTTATAATGGGAAATTGTCTGGCCTATCATTTTAAGCCTCCAATTAAATAAACTTTGAAGGATAAAAGCGTGGAAAGGCTTACATTCGCCGATTTTTGAAGAATTCTATAGTGAGAAATATTTTCCCTGATCATAAAACCCCCGCTATATTAACGATCAACAGGATTAAAACAATATATCTAGGGAGGAATAATATTATATTGTTTTAGGATTGTTTAATACAATGGTAGCTTTTTTCAGGTTAAAAATCAATAAAAATGTTGAAAGTTGTTAAGCACTAACAGATTAGAAGATTAGATATAGTAAATTTATAATAGAAACCATTTATTTGAAACCTCCGGGGTTTTAAAAACCACGGAGGTTAATTAATTTACTTCAACAACAAAAATTTTTTTGTCGCTGTATAGCTGCCTGCTTTTAATTGATAGAAATAAACTCCGCTTGGTAAGTTGGCAGCATTAAATTCAACTTCATATTCCCCAGGTTGTTTTTCTTCATTAACGAGTGTCGCAACTTCTCTTCCTAGTAAATCATAAACTTTTAGTTGTACAGACGCATTGCGATGCGTCTCTACTGATGAGGGAATAGAATATTTTATTGTTGTTGTTGGGTTAAAGGGATTTGGATAATTTTGATACAATGCATATTCAGTTGGAATTTTATTATTTTCAAGATCAATATCCGTAACAATAAACGGATAGCTGAATTCAGAAGTATTACCTAGAATATCTCTGGCAGTAGCTGTGATATTTGGTAAATTTGGTAAAGAAGTAACAGTAATTGAAAAATTACCAATAGCATCTGATATTGTTGAATCAATATATACTTTTCCCTCATCTGCGCTATCTGCAAAAAATTCTATCGTCTGATTTGCCCCTGTTGTACCACTAATTTGTTTATTCAAAACAGAAACAAGTGCTGGTGGATTAATTTCCTTATTACCTCCAAATGAATTATCTATACCAAGTCCCCAATTTTTTGAAATAGAATTTCTGCTAATCTTATTATGAATTGAATTAGAGTCGGATATTTCAATTGCGTTACCATGATTGAAGTTTATAGTGTTTTCTATAAGCTTATTGCTTTGAGAATTATTAAATATCCTTATACCTGTCAAATTGTATAAATAATAATTTGATGGTTCACTCGCTCCAATTATATTACTTTCAATATTATTATTGTTGGATTTACTGATGCAAATCCCGGCTGAGCATCCACCAATAGAATTACCAAATATTTTATTATTGTCAGCGGAATCGTATAAGAATATTCCATAACTACCATTAGGTATTGTATCAGTTATATATTTATTTAAGCCAATATAATTACCTAAAATTGTATTGAATTTTGATGATCCGACAAGAAATATTCCATATTGCTTGTTTCCTGAAATTATATTGGATTTTTCTAAGAAATCTGATGGTCCAACATTAATTTTATTTGCACTATTTGCAATTGTAATACCATTTTGGTTCCCTACAGATACCATACCAGAATAATCACAACCGATGTAACATCCGGATACTATTCCATTTATTGTGTTATAGAACTTTATGCCATCACCACCAAAATGATTTATTGTTAGCTCATAAATTTCTGTCCCATTACCTTGTATTAAAATTCCATCAGCGTAAGTTTCAGCATTACTTCCATCAATAACTATTTCAGGTCCTTCAGGATTTGTATCTTCCTCGATAAATATTCTCTGAGAGGTACCATCAATAATTGTGTTACTGTCTAAAATATTTTGGTAGGAAGTTTTTGGCTGAATTAGCCAAATACCTTTAGTTGCATCAAAGTTTGGATCTGTTTTAGGAATATTAAATTTAATTGTATCTGCACCGAAATTTGCATTTGCCAAATCAATTGCATTTCTAAATGAACCTTCACCTGAATCATTTGTATTAATTACCAACATATCTCTGCTTGAACTGAATTCCGGGACATCAGAAACCCAAATTCCTGAACCATAACCTACAGAAAAAACTTTTGATGAATTATTATTTAAAGCTATTGATGTAACATTAATAGTATCTAAACCTATCTTGCTAAAAGTTTTTCCCTCATCAATTGATAAATGAATTCCTCCACCGTTCAAATATTTAGGATTATCACCACCATATAAATATCCTTTATGCTTTTTGTCCAATAAAAGAAAGAACCCGTAAAAATAACTGGTTAAATCCCAGCTGGCAGCATAATTTGTTGATTCGTATAATCCTCCTCGTTCCAATAAATAATATACTTTTGAATTTGATGAATCAATTTGAATTTTCGGACCATGCCATGGTAATGTACCATGTAATTCTTGCCAAGTGATCCCTCTATCAATTGATCGAAAAAAGGGTGGATTATATGGCTGGGGATGATCAGCTAACTCAGTTGCAATATAAATATATCCATTTGAAGGATCTTCTTCGATATCCCAACAAATTATTTTATGAGTAGAAATACCAAAAGGAAGATGAGAAAATGTAAAACCACCGTCTGCTGATTTATAAATACCAGGATTATTATTATTGCCAGTTTGCGGTGCTAAATATATATTGCCATCAATTTTGCTTATTAGTACTGATCTAATATATTCGGGGCATGTATAAGTATTTATCCACGTATTGCCTTTGTCCTCAGAAACAAAAACTTTATCCCAAATTGCTGCAATTATTCTTTTAGGATTTATTGGATCTATCATTATACCTTCATTATCTAATCCTCTTCCTGTTAAAGAATATTCCCATGTGATTCCACCATCACGTGTAATATAAAGCCCGCTATCAATTGAAGTTACATACCAAATATTATCACCTTCCGGATCAACCAAAATTCCGCTAACTGTTCTATCATTAAAAGGGGCCTTTATATGCTGCCAATTCCAATTTTCCGAAAATGATATTTGTGCATTTGCGGCATTAGGTTTTGTAGTTGAATGGATTTCAGCACTTTCTTGAGCCAAAATAGTTGCCCAACTATAAAAAATGACAAGCATAAGAATTATTATTTTGTAATTTATTATCATTATAAAATCTAATTATGTATAATAATTTATTTAGACTTATTTTATAAGCAACATTTTACGTACTCCGGTAAAATTACCTGATGTTATTTTATAGAAATAAATTCCGCTTGATAATTCTGATGCGTTAAAATTAACTTCATAAACTCCAGGCTGTTTTTCTTCATTGACTAATATTGCCACTTCTTTCCCTAATACATCATATACTTTTAATGAAGTTAAAGACTCTGTATGAATTTGATATGTTATTATAGTACTTGGATTAAAAGGATTCGGATAATTTTGATATAAAGCATATTCAGTTGGAATTCGACTTTCATTGATATAAATATCAGTAATAACAAATGGTGAACTGAATTCTGATGTATTTCCTAAAATGTCTCTTGCTGTTGCAGTAATGTTCGGCAGATTTGGAAGTTTAGAAATCGAAATTGAAAAATTTCCACTTTCATTTGTTATCGTAGAATCAATAAATATTTGTCCTTCATAAGAACTATCTGCAAATAACTCAATTATTTGATTTGGACCTGCTGTTCCGGTAATTTGATTTTCCGAAACTGAATTTATTATTGGAGGTGTAAGTTCGGTATTACCGCCATACCTATTTTCAATACCAGCTCCCATATTCATGGAAATCCTATTACGGCTTATATAGTTTTGTATAGAATTTGAGCTATCAACACGAATACCTAGTCTTTTATTATATCCTATAAAATTTTCTATAATTTTGTTTCCTGAAGAATTGCTCCATATTGCAATCCCATCACTATTTCCAAAATCGACCCATGAACTATCAGTTCCAATAAAATTATTCTTAACTATATTCAAATCGGAACCGCCAAACGATATCCCAATGTTATTGCCCCCAATTAGGTTATCCTCAATTCTGTTATTTGGAGAATAACTAAAACCAATACCTAAACCATTGTTCCCGAAAGTTGCAGATAAATTTCTATTTAATCCTATAACATTTCCCGTAATTATGTTATTCTGTGACGAATCAGATAATGATATTCCATAATATTTGTTACCGGAGATTAAATTCCCCTTATTTATAAATGGAGATGGGCCAATGAGAATATTGCTACTGTGGATAACACCAATACCGGCATTCATTCCGGCTGATTCCATACCATTGTAATTAGTGCCGATGTAGCACCCTGAAATTATGCAATCCTCAGTAGAATTAATAAATATTCCTTGAAAATTAAAATTCTTAATAGTGAGTTCATAGATTTCAATACCTCTTGTATTTACTTCTAAGCAACGATTTATATTGTTATTCCCATCAATAACTAATTCCGGTCCATCTGGATTTGTATCTTCTCCAATAAATAATCTTTGAGATGTTCCATCAACTATTAAATTACTATCAAGAATATGAGGTAAGGAAACACTAGGACTTATTAACCAAACACCTTTAGTGGCATCATAATTTGGGTCTGTTTTTGGAATATTAAATAATATTTTATCGGCACTTGCATTTGAATTTGCATCATCTATTGCCTTTCTAAATGAACCTTCACCAGAGTCACTAGTATTAGATACGATATACACTTGAGGGTCAGATGCAGGCATCATTATAGCAAATTCACTAAGATGGCTAACCTCTCCGCAAATTATATTGTTAACTATATCTAGTGAAGATGTAATGTTAGTCCAATTTGAACCAAGAGTATCATAAACATGAAGTTGGAGAGTGGATTCTTCAGCGGGAGTTAAAATTAAATCATCATATGTAAAACAGAGCTGAATATTACCTTCAAAAGTTGCAGTAGTTTCAATGAAATAGTGATTTGGATTGTCAGATGGTAAAATTTCATTCCCACTTGGTGGAGGTGCTCCAAGTTCTGATATGAACTGAACAGTTACACCTGAACTATCAATTATATCAAAATTGATATTCGTTCCATCGCCCAAATTGAGATTAACATTATTCCCCTTGAAAGTGTTTTTTTCACTAGCAACTGAAAATTTGTAAGACCATCCGGCAACTTTTCCATCCTCCATAGTATCAGGATCATTTTTTGTTGCATCCGCTACGCGGATCTGACATTTTTGAGGCAGTTTTGGAAAATCTGTGGTTTTCGGTGCCCAAATAAAAGAACCGGTATTTGATACATTATTAGCAACGTTAAACCAGAAATCTCCAAAAACTGATCTAAAATCTATTCTTACAGGATCGGTAAAATTCTCACTGGTCCACTTAATTTCTCGTTGTTCACCAATGGTCCAGATTTCTCCACCATTTGGAGAAATAACGGTGATTTTGGCTGTGGTATCTATTATGGTAAAAAATGCATCACTTTCATCGAGAATAGTAGACATTATTTTAGCTTCTTCTACTCGAATTAATGCTTTTACAGTATCGGGAATACCAGTTTTAACAGTCCAAAAATATGATCCAGTATTGGGGACATTTTGTGCTATTACATCGCTTATAGATACTTGATAAAAAGTAGTTAAAACAATATTTACCGAATCTGTAAAATTTTCGCTGGTCCACTTTATTTCTCGCTGTTCACCAACTGTCCAAATTTCTCCACCATTTGGAGAAACAACAGTTATTTTAGGAGTTTTGGGCTTGAATGTGAAATAGGCATTACTCCAGTCAAAAATCTTTCCATCATCCGGTCCTACACCAGGGGGATTTTTTGTAGCATCTGAAACTCTAATCAGGCAATTAAAACCTTGTGGATTGGATTGAATTGGTAATTGCGAAATGTCTAAATTCCAATTGAAAGAACCATCGTTAAGTTCATTTAAAGCTATGTTAAAATATCCAGTATCATTAGCCCCATGATAAAGAAGATCTATTCTGACATTTCCAGAAAATCCTGTACTTGTCCATTTAATTTCATGTTGTTGGTTATCAATCCAATTTTCTCCACCATTTGGAGAAACAACGGTTATTTTAGGAGTTACCTGTGGCATGATTGTGAAAAAGTCATCACTCCAATCAAAAGGCTTATCATCACCATAATTCTCATATCCAAAAATAAGTTTAGTGGCATCAGCCACCATAATCTTACATTGCACCACATCCATGTACAAACTCTCAAAAGTCCACATAAATGAACCATCGTTCGGTGTATTTAAAATAATTGGCTTCATCACAAAATTTCCAATACTATCAACTAAATACAAATAAATTTGCACCGGATCTGTAAAATTCGTATTTGTCCACTTTATTTCATTTTGCTCACCGACAATCCAAACTTCTCCGCCGTTTGGAGAGACTACGGTTAATTTAGGGGTTTCTGCAATTGTAAATAATTCATCACTCTGGTCTGAAAGTCCATTTGCAGTAATTTGTACAATACATTGAGTTGAAGGAGTATTTGGAACTATCCAGTTATAAGAATTACCACCATCTAAACTAGTTTCGTTCGCAATCAAACTGAAAGAAGCTCCATGATTTACTGAATATTCAATTTTAACATCAGTAATACCAATACCGGCGCTCTCCCAAGTAATTTGCTGCTCTGTCCCTTCCTGCCATATTTCACCTCCGTTTGGTGATGTCAAGACAAATGACTTTGTTGCAGTTGTAGTGAATAAATTTCCGTATAAATCAATATCTGTTGTTGATATATTTCTCTCATCTTCCCAAACAACTAAAGCGTTTGAATTTTTTGTGCTGGTAGCAATAACCGGATTCTTTGGATCTTCACTACCGGTTATAGCTGAAAGCACCACATTATCCGGCGTTGAAGTTGAGCTATAAACTGCAGCAGCCCTTATATGATTTACTTTTGTATCATTATTGGAATTTGTTGTTGGAATCTCCCGCCATGCAATCATAAATTTATAAGCTGCCTTATTATATGCTACGACAGGTTTCCAAGTTTTTGCATCTGTTTTGAGAATGCTATGATTAAGCGATGCTGATAAAATTGGAAAGACTGTTGTGGAAACACCGCTGACTTCATATTCAATAGGCATTGCCGGTACTACACCAACCCAAATTCCGCTTCGGTCAAAACCGTTGAGCTGCTTATCAAGGTCACCCCAAACTACCATAAAAATATCTTCACCCTCAAAGTTGCCAAACGCCACATCAACATTATATGGGCTGCCCACTTTACTACCTTGAAATGGTACATGATCATCTACAACAAGGCCGGGTTGTTGAGGGTCGTAGACTTTAGAAACAATCACTCCATTATCATCAAGCATTGTTAGATCGGTTGGATCTTTAATAGCAAGTAGATATCTGCCGGTTGGTGTTTCTGTGGAAATTATTGGGGCATATGCTACGGAAAACCTGGCTCCATCACTATAGTTGCCATGACCTTGTTCACGAATTAAATTTTCTGTACCGGTCAGCTGTCCATCAGAAGTAATTTTCCTTGCGGAAATTTTAATGCTGGATTGGTCATTGCCCAAATCAAAAAGCTCCGCTGCCACAAGAAGGTAATTGTTGCCGAGAGAGTTATAAATAATTTTTGACCAAATAGAAATATTTTTGCTCATATAAGTTACTGGACTTCCGATAAGTGTTCCCACATTACTTACTCTTCGTCCAATAATATTTCCTAAAAGCGATTCCGTAACTATATATTCATTTGTTTGAGAGTTGTAAGCTACGGATGGATAGGCTCCAATAGAAAATATTGTAAAAGCGGAACCAATATTTCCGGTTCCATCAGCTTTTATTCGCTGACCCATAATTTCACTACTAATAGTAGCTGAAGTTTCAGTCCATACGACAAGGTATTCATCATCCACAGAATTATAGGCAATAGTGGGACCACTGTCTTTATTTGGGTCTATTTGAATTGGAATTTCACCAGCTAAAGAAAATGAGCTAAGTAAAAAAATAGTTAGAACAGATAGTCTTGAAAAAATTTTCATTATGGACCCTCTCCTTTACCTAAAATTTTTATAATAATATTCTTTCTAATTAATATTTCACAGCCACATCTTTACTAAGAAAATCCAAGTCCCTATGATAAGTTTTAATAATAGAAATTAGTAAATGACATAATTGCCGCTAGAATAATAAATCTTAAAAATAATTGTCTTTACGATGACATAAAGTCTAGGGGAGAGTATAATTTGCTATATGTGAGGGAGCATTAAACTCATCTCTGCCTCCTCCTCTCTGAGAACAGACCAAAAGTTCAAACTAAGATGCTTTAAAACTTTAAAAAGTCAACAATTCTGATTAAGAAACTATGAATATTCAAATATATCTCAGCTCTAGCATTTGCAGCTAATCGACTTCGTTAAGAGGTATTTATAAGGAAATGTAAAAATGACCGCGCTTAGTAAACCAAACACCGGCATAAAAATATTTTATTTAATTAAATTTTATTTTAATAACAGCATCTTCTTTGCCTGAATAAAGTTTCCCGTTTTCAATTGATAGAAATAAACTCCGCTTGGATGTGATGATGCATAAAATTCAACTTCATATTCACCAGGTTGTTTATCTTCATTAACAAGATTTGTAACTTCTCTTCCAGGAACATCATAAACCTTTAATTGTACATGTGTAGTGGACGCAAATTTTGCGTCCACTACAGGTGGAATTGAAAATTTTATTGTTGTACTTGGATTAAATGGATAGGGGTAGTTTTGATAAAACACTAAAGACATCGGGATTTTATTCTCATTGCCTTCGAGCTTAGATAAATCAAGCATTTGACTAATAAGATGCAGCATACTTTTTCCGTTACACTTTATGATTGTTGTTTCTTCATTTATTCTTAATCTGAATAATATTACTGATTCTAAAGAAGAAGCTGTAAATAATTATGTTTCCTGGGAAACGGCTCCGGCTCAAATATACAGAAACGGGATGAATATCGATTTTGGGGTTAGGATTGATTTATGAAATATTTAAAAGATTAATCACATATAAACCCGGAGGAAAATCATCATAATTTTCTGTATAAATGTTGGCTATTATATTTTCTCTATCCGGTTTTGTTATCTTTTATATAGTTCTTGTGAGGCTGAAATATTATTGTTATGTTCATATCTATAATTGAGCATGAATTGTTTTAATCAAATATTGTTAAGAGATGAAAAATATAATGAAAATTAAAAAAGTCTTTTTTGTCTTTATATTTATTTTATTCTGCTTTAATCCAGATGCAGTCTTTCCTCAATATGTTGGTCAGTTCTCATCTGAACAGACCATAAAACCTAAAATTCAAGTAAAAGCACACAGCTTTGATCTAAGTAACGTAAAACTGCTCGACAGCCGTTTTAAAGATAATATGGAACGTGACGGCAAATGGCTCCTAAGCATTGATATAAATCGTTTACTGCATAGCTGGCGTGTAAATGCCGGTATGCGGACAAATGCAAAACCGCTTGGCGGGTGGGAAGGTTTAGATGTTGAATTAAGAGGCCATACCACGGGGCATGTCATGTCGGCTTTAGCCATGATGTACGCTTCCACAGGTAATATTGCTTATAAAAATAAAGGTGATTCTATAGTAATTGCATTAGCTGAAATTCAACAGGTGCTTAATCAAAATGGTTATCTGAGTGCATTTCCTCAGAATTTAATCAACCGCGTTATACAAGGTAAACCTGTATGGGCGCCATGGTACACCATACATAAAATTATGGCCGGGTTGATTGATATGTATCAGTATACAGGTAACAAGCAGGCTTTGGCTGTTGTTGTTAAGATGGGCGATTGGGCTTATAACAAACTCAAGAACCTTTCAACGGAACAATTAGCTGTTATGCTGAAAACCGAATTCGGTGGCATGATTGAATCAGCTTACAATTTATATGGAATTACAGGTAATGAAAAGTATAAAAAATTAGCGGAATTCTTTTATGATCATAAAGTGTTTGATTCTTTAGCTCAAAGGGTAGATGACTTACCAGGGCTGCATGCCAATACACAAATCCCTAAAATTATAGGTGAAGCAAGAGGTTACGAATTAACAGGTGATCAAAAAGCAAAAACTATTTCAGATTTTTTCTGGCAGACAGTAATTGATCACCATACCTATGTGACGGGCGGGAACAGCGATTATGAACACTTCTTTAAACCCGATCAGATATCAAAACATATATCGAATGCAACTACTGAATCTTGCAATACTTACAATATGCTGAAGCTTACACGTCACCTGTTTACATGGACAGCAGATGAAAAATATGCAGACTATTATGAACAAGCTCTTTACAATCATATCTTAGGTTCCCAGGAACCGCATACCGGTATGGTAACTTATTTCTTATCATATACTCCGGGCACCTTTAAAACATACAGTACCAGGGATAGCTCATTTTGGTGTTGTGTAGGTACAGGATTTGAAAATCATGCAAAATATGGCGAAGCTATATACTATCACGATGATAAAGGTATTTTTGTAAATCTTTTTATACCCTCTGAATTGACCTGGAAAGAAAAGGGAATTAAATTACTTCAACAAACCAGATTTCCTGATGAAGCTACAACACATCTTACAATACAAGAAATAAAAAATGGAAATATACCTCTGTACATTCGATATCCTTCGTGGGCGACATCGGGTGCTGCAATTACAATTAACGGTAAAAATATTAAAGTCAATCAAAAGCCGGGTAGCTATATTGTACTGAACAATGATTGGAAAGCTGGTGATAAAATAGATATTACATATCCTATGTCTTTACACCTGGTAGCAACCAATGACAATCCTAATATGGCTGCTGTACTTTATGGCCCGATAGTACTTGCCGGTGATATGGGAACTGCGGGTATGAAAGCTCCGGAGCCTTTTGCTAAAGATCAGCTTGATTATAAAGATGTTCCTGTTCCTAAGGATATTATAACAACATTAAATATTAATGGTAAAAAATTAAATGACTGGTTGGTTCCGGTAAACGGTAAACCGTTGCATTTTAAAACCGTTGATGTTTCATCGAAAGAAATAACCATGATCCCTTATTACCGGATTGACGAACAACGTTATGTTATTTATTGGAATCTGGAGTAAACACTAAATTATGCACTCTGCTCTTTGCACTAAACGATAAAATGTTTCAATCCACTCATATGGGAATGAGAACTCACTGTTCTGTACAAAGCGGTCTGCTAGAACTATTTTGTTTTATCAGGCAAGCATGATTGTGATTTACTATTAAATTTCACTTTAACAAAATTTAAACAACTATCTACATGGTAAATATTATGAAATTTATTTCTGGTGTCATTCTGTCTTTATTAATAACCTCACCGGTCGTCAAAGCCCAGTCCAAATATGAGTATCCATCAGCTCCCCGTGTAACTACAGGAAATGGCATTATTGAAGGAATCAACGATTCAGGGGTACAAATATTTAAGGGTATTCCATATGCTCAGCCGCCCATTGGTGATTTGCGTTGGAAACCGCCTCTACCAGCTGAAAACTGGTCAGGTGTCCGTAAAGCCGATCAGTTTGGACCCGGTGCGATGCAGCGCCGCATATACAGTGATATGAAATTCCGGTTCCCCGGAAAGAGTGAAGATTGTCTCTATCTGAATGTCTGGACGCCTGCCAACAGGGGAAATCAAAAACTGCCTGTCCTGGTATACTTTTATGGAGGCGGCTTCAAAGCCGGAGACGGGTCGGAATACCGTTATGACGGAGAAAACATGGCCCGGAATCAGGGAATCGTTACAGTTACGGTCAATTACCGCCTCAATGTATTCGGATTCTTTGCCTATCCGGGGTTAACAAAGGAATCACCTCATCATTCCGCAGGTAATTACGGTCTGCTCGACCAGGTTCAGGCGCTTCGTTGGGTAAAACTTAACATAGCTGTCTTCGGAGGAGATCCTGATAAAGTTACGATAGCCGGGGAATCTGCAGGATCCCAGTCGGTGAGCGGACTTATGGCTTCACCTCTTTCAAAAAATCTATTCCGGGGAGCGATTGGAGAAAGCGGGGGACTCTTCGGTCCAAAAACTCCGGCGCCGCTTTCCATTGCAGAAGAGAATGGGATCAAATTCGCCGAGATGGTAGGTGCTCACAATCTGCAGGAATTACGGGATATGCCTGCCGATAGCCTGCTGAAAGCCACGGCTCTGAAAGGAGCACCAGGTTTTTCTTCAATTGTCGATGGTTATTTCCTCCCGGAAACCCCGGAACAGATTTTTTCAGAAGGGAAACAGGCTCATGTACCATTATTAGTGGGGTGGAATTCCGAAGAATCCGGTTATAAGGAGCTAATGAATGAAAAGAAGCCGATTCCTGAAAATTTTATTTCTGTAATTAAGCGTTTGTATGGCGATCATGCCGAGCAAGTGCTGGAAGTATTTCCACATGCAAATGAAAAAGAGGTAATTGAATCAGGCATTAATCTGGCAAGTGATCGATTCATAGTATTCAGTACCTGGAAATGGGGAGATTTACAGGCTGAAACAGGGAATGTGCCGGTATATCGGTACTACTACTCCAGGCCACGTCCTGCAATGAGAGATCCAAATAATCATAGTGTGCAAGTTTCAACGGGAGCGGTTCACTCAGCGGAAATTGAATATGTTATGGGCAACCTGACTACAAACCTGGTGTACGACTGGCAGCCTGAAGACTATAAAATATCCAATATCTTTCAGAAGTTTGTGGCCAATTTCGTGAAGAAAGGTGACCCGAATGGAATGGGATTGCCGGTCTGGATACCCTTAAATCAGGACAAGATACACCATGTAATGCACATTGACGTGAATACCCGTATGGAACCTGTACAGCATCGAAAACAAATGTTACTTCTGGATCAACTTTATAAATGATATTAGTTGTGGGTCTTGAGTATTTAAGCAGTTGAATAGTTAATTATTGAATTGTTAAAGACTGGGGTATTTGACTGCTCTCGAACAATTTAACATGTGGAATTGCTGACTGGGATTGTATATATTCTGAATGCGCTCTGATTGTACTCTGAATATACTCTGATTGCACATTTACTCCGGTCTAAGGGGCATTAAACCGGTATAAACTCATATAATAATCGAACTTTTCACAATTTGAAAGGGGTATCATGGTTAGACTTAAAGAGGGAATTATCTTTGGCAAACCATCAGGTAAAATAAAAAATGTCGTTTATAGGGTAATGAACGGTAAGCCTTTTGCTTCCAACAGACCTTTAAAGTATAATGCAAGTAAAAGTAAAGCCGCTGTTGCTCAAAGATCAAAATTTGCTGTTACTGTTGAGTTTGCAAAATATGTAAACTCTATCCCGGTTCTTTTAAATATCTGGAAAGCAGCTAAAATAAAAGGAACCACTTCATTTAACCGGATTATGAAATTCAACTTGAAAAATGTTAACGAAAAATTCCCGACTGCTCATAATATAATTACACCCGCAGATTGCGCTAAAAATTTTTTAAGATTCCCTTTTAACGATTTGTTCTTTTATCCGAAAGAAAAGTTGATTAAGATCCCTTTATCTTTTATTAATGATGAAGCTATTTATAATCATGAGTATGATCTGGTGTTTGTTTTTATGTTTTACCACCCGGTTAATAAAAAAGAAAAATATTTTCTGTTTGATTACAGGGAAGAGAACATTAAGTTAACTAAAGATATGAAAGAAATTAAAATAGATATCGACTTAACATTGTCCAAAAAAACTTCGAAATATAACAACCTTGTAATTTATTTTTCTGCATCAACATTTGAAGGCGGGAGTATGAAATACCTTTGGACTAAGCCCTATTCAAAAGAATTTCCCCTTGGAAAAATTATCAATTAATAGACATCTTTCACATTTGGGGAAACAGAGGTATAAAGATGTCATCTCTGATTACTAAGCTTTTTTGAAGGAGAATAGGCAATCTACAATTTGTCCAATCACATAAATATTTATAAATAGTTTTGTTATTTTTATAAAGTTTCAACTGGAATTAAAAACTTTAGGAGAGATCATGGAATATACTTTTCTTGGAAGAACCGGGTTAAAGGTTAGTAAAATTTGTCTTGGCACTATGAACTTTGGACCTTATACATCTGAAGAAGACAGCTTTAAAATAATGGATAAAGCATTAGAGCTCGGAATAAACTTTTTTGATACCGCAAATGTTTATGGCTGGGATAAAGGTGTCGGACTTACAGAGAAAATAATCGGGAAATGGCTTGAACAGGGGAATGGAAGAAGAGAAAGCATCGTTCTTGCTACAAAGGTTTACGGAAAAATGGGAGAGGGAATTAATGATCAAAAGTTATCTGCATACCATATCCGTAAAGCTTACGAAGATAGTTTGAAAAGATTGAAAACAGATCATATAGACCTTTACCAGATGCACCACATTGTTAGAGAAACACCATGGGAAGAAATATGGCAGGCTATGGAACAGTTAGTTAAAGAAGGAAAAATTATTTATGTCGGCAGCAGTAATTTTGCAGCATGGAATATTGTTGAAGCTAATTATAAAGCTAAGGAAAGAAATTTTCTCGGACTGGTATCCGAACAAAGTATCTACAGCTTAAGAAACAGGCATGTTGAGCTGGAGGTTATCCCGGCTTGCAGGGCAATGGGTGTTGGAGTAATTCCATGGAGTCCTATGGCAGGTGGACTTCTTTGCGGAATTTTCGATAAACCTAAATCAGGAAGAAGGAGCAGAGATCCCTTGCAAAAATCAGTTGAAAAGCTCCGCCCTCAAATAGAGCAATATGAAAAACTTTGTAAAGAATTAAATGAAGAACCTGCAAATGTTGCTTTAGCCTGGGTTTTGCACAATAAAGATGTTACTTCTCCTATTGTTGGACCGAGAACTTTAAAGCAGCTTGAAGAAAATGTTTCATCAATTGATATTAAACTTTCTGAAGAAACCTTGAAGAAGCTGGATGAAATCTGGCCGGGCCCGGGTAACCAGGCTCCGGAAGCATATGCTTGGTAGTGTGTAGAGGACGCAAAATTTGCGTCCTCTACAAGTATCCACGAGTAATCAAAATGACTATTAACTGACAATTGTATGAAAAAGTGTGTCCTATCTTTTAATGTCGGTAAATTAAGAAAAGGTCTCGCTTTCTTTAAGGATTAGCACCTATTAAATTAGGTGGAAAAATGAATCTCAAAAAAGAAAGGAGACCTGAAATGGAAAGTAATAAAAATTTAATATATAAACACTACATATCACTTGATTGGTCAATGGAACAAGTGTGCTTAGCCAGAATGAAAGCAGAATCAGTTGAACCAACGACAAAATATTTTCCAGCAGATGTCAGTAAGATAAAAGAATATTTAAAGGAATTGCATGGGAAGAAAATATTAACAAAAGAGGAAACCACAGGTAGCCACTGGTTATATGTAGAATTAGTAGAAAGTGTAGATAAAGTATTGATATGTGACCCATATAGAAATTCATTGTTAAAAGAAGGTCCAAAGAACGATAAAATAGATGCAAGGAAATTATGTTTATTGCTGAGGAGCGGAATGCTAAAGGAAGTATATCATAGTTCTAGTGAAGATTATAAAATAAGAAAATTAGCCAGTGCATATATTGCACTTGTAAAATCAGGAGTCAGAATAAAAAATCAAAATTCAGCATTGTACCGTGGAGAGGGATTAAGGTATAAAAAAGATAAAGTAAAAGAAGAAGACAGGTTATTATCATTTATAGAGGTACAACAGAAAAGGTCGATAATCTTTTATGAAGAAGAAAAGAATAAATATGAAAAATTGTTTAAGGAAATAAGCAGAAAAAATGAAATAATAAAAATGCTATGCCAGGTATCCGGGATAAAAGATACTTCTGCAATAAAGATATATTCTATAGTGATAGATGGAAGTAGATTTGCCAGTAAATATAAATATTGGTCAATGTGTGGCCTGGTAAATCATGAAAGAGAAAGCGGCAAAAGGAATTATGGCAGAAAGAAGCCAAGATATTCAAGAATACTAAAAAGTGTATACAAGAATGCGGCATTAGCAGCAATAAGAGGAAATAATGATATAAGAGAATATTATGAAATCTTGCTTCAAAAAGGATATAAAATTTCAGAAGCAAGAAATCAGATAACCCGATATATAGCAAAGGTAACTTATGCAATATTAAAAAATCAAATACCATATAGGGCTTATCAGTGGCGAGAGTTAAAAAAGGTATCAGCTTAAATATAAAAAAGGAAGCATAATCTAAATAATTAGGAAAGAAAGGTTCAATCAGAATGATGCTCCAAAGAGAGCCACTTTGTCGGTTAACCTCTTTCCATAAAATTATAAATTTACCGTAGCCCAAAGAGGCTCAAATAGACGCATAATTATTATAAAAAATTAGAAGCCAAAATCGAGTAAAGAAAGATTATGCAAAACAGGAATATTTAAGTTTACAGTTTACTCATAGAAAGCGAGCCCAAAAACCATAGGCAAAAAATAATTTGGCATGGGATGAATATGTCTATTGATTTTTTCCTTAATAGACATTCTGAATTTCGACCTCTTGCCAGATTGGGTTTTGAAGTCGAAATGAAGAATCACCTAATCCGATAAATCTGAACTACTGTAACTGGTAATTGTATGACAATAAAATGGCAGAAAATATAATTTCAAACCCTAAGTTCCTTTCATGCTCTTTATTGATTCCTCTAATCCTTGTTCATAAGGTGTAGGTGTGAAATTAAATTTTTTCTCAAACTTTGACGAATCAAATATGTAATCATCTTCATACTGATAAAGCATTTCGGTAAGTTCTTTTATTAAAGGATTAAATGTTCCTAAAAGTTTGAACATCCATTTCTTTAAAACAGTATAATCCTGTTTTACATTTAATTTTTCTGCAGCGATCTTAATTAGTTCTTCTCCTGTTTTAGCAGGATTTGCAGTAGGCATGTGCCAGGTCTGGTTAAAGTTAGATTCGTTCTTTGATAAAAGGTACAATGCCTTTCCGCAGTCATTTGTATTTGTAAATGAATGTTTCACTTCTGCATTACAGAACCATTGAGCTTTTTTACCCTTTAATAATTTATCAAGAATTGAAATTGAAACTAAACTTGTTCCTTCTGTATAAGGGCCATAGAAATCAGCTGCTCTTGCAATTAAAGCAGTTATATTCTTTTTCTTGATCTCTTCATTTAAATATTCAATCAGTTTAGCTCTTAATTCCCCCTTTTTACTTGAAGGATTTAATGGAGTATCTTCGGTCATCACTCCATTGGCCTTTCCGTAAGCATAAACATTATCAAAAAATATTAATTTGGCATTTTTTGCCCCGCATGCTTCAACAACATTTCTCATTATTTTCGGCCATTGTTCATTCCAGACTTTTGTACTATATGTCAATCCGGCTACTAAATATATCGTAGAAAATTCCTCAATTATATTATTGACTTCATCGAAATTTAACAGGTCGGTTCTTACGGATTCAAAACCTTCAATGACCTTAAAGTTCCGAGCCGCAAGTTTTATTTTTTGATCATCGGATAAAAGCTCTTTTACAAGAGTTTTGCTTATTGCTCCACCTGCTCCTAAAATGATATGTTTCATCCCTTTAGCCTTTTTTAGAAGTTGAACAAAAGATTTGATATATGTCTTTGTTAATATATAAAAAAGCTAATGCTAAAAAGAAAATTTTTAATAACCGTTTGAGAGGGATCAAACTGGAAATATCATTTAAAATCTGCAAATAAGAGCAATTAAAATTTTATACCCATTTTAAAATAAAAATTCCTTCCCGGAGAAGACTCAAAGAATCTATCTCCTGCAGCATTCTGTACTATAGAACCATTATATCTTTTGTTGAATATGTTTTTTATCCCTGCAGAAAAATCTAATTCATAATTTCCCGGTTTAAAATTATAACCTAAAATAAGATCTGCTTTCAAATAACTATTATTTGTATAATTTTCTAATGGAGAATTTGAACCGGGCATGGGTCCGTTAAAATCATTTGTAAAATATTTATCGAACCATTCTGCTTTTAAGATGAAAGATAAATTAAAAGGCAGAGTATAACTTAATTCGGCCGTACAATAATTTTGAGGTATTCCGGGAATATGATTTCCGTCTAGTTGTTTGTATTCATAATCTCCCGAATTGCTATTAAAACCAATTAGATAATCTTTAAAAATGAAATGCATTTTTGTATATGATGCCGTAATCTTCATATCATCAAAAGGAAACCAGCTTAACTTTATTTCAGCACCAACATTTTCTGCTTTACCGGCATTTTTGTAAAATATTTCCTCACTTCCGGTTTGCTGCGATTGATATGATATAAGCATATTGTTAAAATTCATAAGGAAGAATGCAGTTTCAAAATTTAAATTATATTCCTGAAGAATCCCCCATGCGCCTATTTCATAACTTTTGATCTTTTCCGGTTCTAATGAAGGATTAAATCCTCCTGCACCGGATGGATTATTGCTTAGTTCGTTTGTGGTTGGTGTTTGAAATGATGTAGCATAGTTTGCATAAATTTTTATATATGGAATCGGCAGAAAAATTATTCCAGCCATGGGACTAAGATCGCTCAATCTTCTTTTTCCTGAATTGTTTCCGTCCGTTAGTAAATAATCATCTACTTTAAATAAATAATTATCAAAGCGCAGACCCGCTTGCAGTTCTATCTTTTTACTCCAATTTAATTCTGCATTAATAAAAGGAGCTGTCCCGTTTACAATTTCTTTCTGGTTTAAAAGAGAATGCCCGTATTGTAGATTGCTGAAAATATCTTCTGCTTTTATATCAGTGTTCGTTAAACCATTATTTATATATTCTTTTCTAAGATCATCCTGAAACTCAAAATCGAATCCGCCTTTTAAACTTAGAGTTGTATTTGAATATATTTCCGGGAATTCATTTTCAAAAAAAGTTCTGAATCCTCCTGCATTTCGTTTTAAGTCGATTATTGTTCCCGGTATAGGGTTTAAGAGAGAGCGCCTTATAAAATAGATGGTTGTTGTATTTCTAAAATTATCAATAAAAATTGAAGTAAAAGTAATTCCGTAGTTTCCTTCCGAGGCTTTTTCACCGGCTCCCTGATTTATTATGTAAGGTCTGGCATATCCAGGTGAATTTAATGCATCTGATTTTGTTAATGAACTCGGGTTTAATAAATATGGTGAATCGAAATAATTAATTATTCCTTTGATATTGAATTTGTCGG
Source organism: uncultured Ignavibacteriales bacterium (assembly GCA_963723205.1). Lineage (GTDB taxonomy): Bacteria > Bacteroidota > Ignavibacteria > Ignavibacteriales > Ignavibacteriaceae > CAVQBP01. The sequence goes on along the minus strand of CAVRQC010000041.1, from coordinate 412,034 downwards.
ATATATTATAGGATAAAATTGAATTAATGTTTGTTGAATTAGCAGAAGAATGCTCTCTGAATCCATTATATAATAGTTTGTTCAAACTTAAGAGATAAGAAAACCGGTTCAATGTTCCCGAAGCTTTTATATTATAGTTCCGGAATCCAAAAGAACCTGCAGTAAAGGAAGGATTAAGAGCAATAATTTTGCCGGAAGGTTTTTGCGATTCAATATTTATAATTCCTCCTGCAGCATTACCGTATAAGGAGGAAGCCGGCCCGTGCAGGACTTCGATACTTTCTATAGATGAAAAATTTAAATTGTTCAATTCAGATTGCCCGTCGGCGAAAGTTAAAGGAATCCCGTCCAAGATAATTTTATTACCTCTGACTCCAAATGAAGCTCTGCTTCCAATTCCTCTTATTGTTATTTTATCTCCCATTGAAGGATTATTCCTGTTGTTTACAATTAAACCGGGAACCTGGTTTAAAATTTCATTAAGTGAAAGCCCTTTTATTTCGTTTTGTAACTGGAGACTGTCAACATTATCAATTGCATAGGGAATGTTCAGAATTGAGTTCCCCGCACGGGCCGAAACAACTACAGGCTCCAAAGTATAAACTGTATCCTTATTAATATTGTAATTATCCTGCGAGCGGATAAAGGCATTGCAGGAAATAATTATTAAAAGAATAATTTTCTCAAATCTCATTTGTTTTCATGTCATTTAAAATATTCGTAAAGATATGTAAAGCATTGTAAACCTTAAATGATTTAAAAACTATTTTATATTGCAAATGAAAGACTGGTTCTTTATCTTATTTAAATAAAATATCAATGTTTTATTTTATCGGGGAATGTATGAAAAAAGAAGATGATTCAAACTTACCTGCCCGGAAAAAAGGTTCATTTTCCAGAAGAAAGTTTATAAAAGGAGTCGGCTCATCAGTTGCCGGAGCCTATTTGATTTCACCCCAGGTTGAAGGTATTACAAAAAAAATCTCAAAAAAAGCAAGGGATATTAAAGAAGGGAAAAATGAATTATCATTTATACTGAATGGAAAAAAGGTTCATACTTCTGTTAAATCTTCAACAACTCTTGCAAAACTTTTGAGAGAAGATTTTCAATTAACGGGAACTAAAATTGTCTGCAACCAGGGCGAATGCGGCGGCTGTACTGTTGTACTAAATGGAAAGGCTGTGTATTCCTGTCAAATGCTTGCTCTTGATGTTGAGGGAAAAGAAGTTACAACAATTGAAGGATTACTCAACGATGGAGAACTAAACCATGTTCAAAAAGCATTTGTTGAAAAAGACGGCTTGCAATGCGGCTTCTGTACTCCAGGACAAATAATGGCAGCATATGCTTTACTAAAGAAAAATCCTAATCCTACAAGGGAAGAAGCAATCAAAGGAATGTATGGGAATATTTGCAGGTGTTCTGCATATCCCAAAATAGCGGAATCTGTTTTAGCTGCTGCCCAATCAAAATAAATTTTTATGAAATAGTGAGGAAATTATGCCTCGTAAAATAGTTAAATCCAAATATTATTTTGAAGATAATCTGATTGAAACATTAGGTGAAGTTTCTACTGAAAAATATAAACCTCTGCCGCCCGATGATAAACTAAAATATTTAGGAAAAGAAATTTCGAGAATTGACGGCTATGATAAAGTAAGCGGAGGACCGGGTTATACTTTCGATATTGATTTGCCCCATATGGCTCATTCAAGAATTTTGCGCTCTCCTTTTCCTAATGCTAAAATCAAAAACATCGATACTAAAAAAGCTGGAGAGCTTGATGGAGTTTATTATATATTAACTTATAAAAATGTTCCGCAAATCAAGTGGTATCATGATGTTTCATTATTGTTTGATTCCCATGTTCGTTATGAGGGGGATGAAATTGCATGTGTGGCAGCTGCTGATGAAGATACTGCTGAAAAAGCTCTTAAATTAATAAAAGTTGATTATGAAGAGCTTCCGTTTGTTGTTGATCCGGGGAATGCTATGAAGGCCGATTCACCTAAAATATATGAAGCCGGCAATATACAGGGTAAACCGGCAGAGTATGAAAGAGGTGATGTAGAAAAGGGGTTTAAAGAAGCAGATGCTGTTGTTGATGAAACTTATAATACCCAGGTAGTTGTTCATAATCCGACTGAAGTCCACTGTAGTGTTGTAGACTGGTCTCATGGGAAATTAACGATTTATGATTCAACACAGGGAGTGTTTGAAGTAAGGGATAGTGTTGCTAAAAGTTTAAATATTGATCAGAGTGATGTGAGAGTAATTAAAAAATATATGGGGGGCGGTTTCGGCGGTAAATTAGAAACAGGTAAGTATACTGTAATGGCGGCGCTCCTTTCGAAAAAAATCGGAAGGCCGGTTAAAATTACTTTGGATAGGAAGGAAATGAACTTAGCTGTAGGCAACCGTCCTGATTCTTATCAGAAGTTAAAAGGCGGAGCTAAAAAAGACGGTACTTTAACTGCTTTACAGCATTATTCTTACGGTGCAGTCGGGGCCTATCCGAATGGTGCCGGTTGCAGCTGGCCTCTGAGAACTATGTACAAGTGTCCTAATATTAAAACCGAAGAATATAATGTATTTATTAATGCAGGTAGGGCAAGAGCTTTTAGAGCCCCCGGACATGTACAGGGTATTTTTGGATTGGATTCATTAATGGATGATCTAGCTGATAAAATTGGTATGGATCCACTAGATTTTAGATTAAAGAATATCGCTGAAGTCGATCAGGTCTTTAATGTACCATATACATCCAAGTTATTAAAAGAAGCTTATCTTAAAGGGGCAGAAGCAATTGAATGGTACAAAAAAAGAAAACCCGCCGGTTCAGGTAAAGGTCCGGTTAAAAAAGGACTCGGGATGGCGTCTCAAATTTGGTGGGGAGGCGGCGGACCTCCGGCCGGTGCTTTACTAAAATTAAATGACGATGGTTCTGTAAGAGTAATTGCCGGTACACAGGATCTTGGAACAGGGACATACACGTTTATTGCGATGGTCGCTGCGGAAATCCTCGAAATACCGCTTGAAAAAATCTCGGTTACATTGGGAGATACCGGGATAGCACCATTTTGCGGAAGCAGCGGAGGCAGCACTACAGCTTCATCTGTTTCACCTGCTGTGAGAGATGCTGCTGAAAAAATGAAAGAGAAACTTTTATCCGCGGCTGCTGCAATCTGGGAACTCCCGCAGGATCAGCTTATTTATTCTGAAGGTAAAATTTCAGATAAGAATGATAAGTCTAAACAGATTACTATCCCTGAGATAATTAGAAAGATGCATCAAAAGACATTAATTACGGAAGGTGCAAGAGAAGAAAATCCCAAGGGATATACTACTAATACTTTCGGCGCTCAATTCGCTGAAGTTGAAGTTGATACAGATACCGGGAAAGTAAGAGTATTGAAAATTGTTGCTGCTCATGATATCGGCAGAGTCCTAAATAAGAAAACCCTGGAAAATCAATTCCATGGCGGTATTATGCAGGGATTAGGCTACGCTCTTATGGAAGATAGAATAATTGATAGAAATACAGGGAAAGTATTAACTACCGATTTACATAATTACAAAATGCCTACAATAGCAGATACTCCGGAAATTGAAATTCATATTGTAAGTGAAGGTGATTCTTTATTAAGCAATACAGGAGTAAAAGGAATTGGTGAACCCGCAATCATTCCAACTGCAGGAGCAATTGCGAATGCTGTATATAACGCTCTCGGAGTTCGAATTAAATCTTTACCAATTACACCCGATAAAATTTTGAAGGCTCTTTATTTAAAAAGTTAAAACTTTGAGAAATTAAAATCTCAAAGATTAAAAGAGGAAACTTATTATGGTAGATTTTGATTATTTACAGCCAAAAACATTAGAAGAAGCAAGTAGCCTGCTGCAGAAAGCAAAAGGTAAAGCTATTCCATACAGTGGTGGAACAGATGCTCTGAGTCTTTTAAAGGAAGATATCATTTTCCCTGAAGAAGTTATTAACCTGAAAAACATTCCTAATTTAACTGCTATTGAATATGAAAATGGGAAAGGATTAAAGATCGGTGGTCTGGTTACAATAACAGATATTGCGGAGAATCCTTTAATTGCTGAAAAATATGCTGTTCTTTCCGAAGCTGCAAATGTGATTGCTTCTCCGCAATTGAGAAATGTAGGGACATTGGGAGGTAATCTAAATCAGCGGCCGCGATGCTGGTATTTTAGAAAAGATTTTGATTGCATAAGAAAAGGCGGCAGTATTTGCTATGCTGTTGACGGTGAAAATAAATATCATTGTATAGTCGGTGGTGGTCCATGCTATATTGTTCATCCGTCTGATATGGCCGTTGCTTTGTTAGCTTTAGATGCTTCTGTTAATATATTTTCAGGTAAAAAGTCCAAGACCATTCCTATTAGTGAATTTTTTGTCTTACCTGATGTTAATTATTTAAAAGAAAACATACTTGAGCCAGGTGAAATAGTTACAGAAGTTATTGTTCCTGAACTTCCGGCTAATACTAAAAGCAGTTATTATAAATTTATGGAAAGAGATGTCTGGGATTTTGCTGTAGTAAGTGTTGCTGCAGTTTTAACAAAAAATGGTAATTCATTAAAGAGCGGTAAAATAACTTACGGCGGAGTTGCACCTGCTCCCTGGCTGGATAAAAACATAAACAGTTTACTAAAGGGTTTGCAGTTAGATAATGATTCAATTGAAAAGGCCGTATCACAGGTTCTTAAAGATGCTGATCCTTTGGAACAAAACGAATATAAAATTCCTCTCGCAAAAAATATAACGAGGAATATGATAAAGAAGTTAACTGCCTGATTAGTTTATAATTTATGGTTTGTGGTTCGTTAGCTTTTATGCATCCATACAAAATTAAGAGAACTGGGTTAGGTTAAGATCATGCAGACATGCATTTATGCTGCAATATTCAGCTGATAGTATTATGATTTTATAAATGGATTTTACAACGATAAATTCACTTCTTATTGCTGCTGGTTTTTCATCAAGGATGGGAAAATTTAAACCTCTGCTTCTATTCCAGAATGAACTGATAATATTATTAATTATCAAAAAATTATTAACAATTAGCAGTAATGTATTCGTTGTTACAGGTTTTAAAGAAAAAGAATTGATTAAGGTTATAGAGGATTATTTTTCCAAATCAGGCTTAAAAGATAAAATTGTTTTTGTTTCCAATCATAATTTTAAAAAAGGAATGTTTACTTCTCTCCAGAGAGGATTATCTAAAGCAAAAGATTGTGACTGGCTCCTTTATCATTTTGTGGATCAGCCCCAAATTCCTAAAAATTTTTATAGTAATTTCATTTCCCAGATTAATAACAAGTTTGATTGGATTCAGCCAGCTTATAATGAAAGAAGAGGGCATCCTATTTTAATAAAAAAATCTATGTTTAAAAATATTATTGATGCTGATGAGAATTCTTCTTTAAAAAATGTAACTGATTCAGAAAACTTAAACAAAAAGATCTGGAATTGTAATTTTAAAGAAGTCTTAATTGATATTGATACACCCGAAGATTATAATGCAATTGTGAAATAGAAAACTCTGTGGCTCTCTATGATTTCTCTGAGGTTCTCTGTGTAATTCAAAAATAGCAACACAGAGATCATAGAGTTGATGCAGAGAACCACAAAGATTTTAGAAGTCATTAATTGGTAAAATATATGAGCATTTATAAAGAAATATTAGAACTAGAGAAAAATAACCAATCATTTGTTATTGCAAATGTTGTCAATACAAGCGGTTCTGCACCTGGGAAAGTCGGATTTAAGATGTTGGTAAAAAGCGATGGTTCAACTATCGGTACAGTAGGCGGTGGAGCAATTGAAGTAGAGGTAATTAAAGAGGCTGTTAAAAGATTATCAACCGGTGAATCAGGAATAAAAGAATATTTATTATCTGATAATGAATCACTTGAAAATAGTAATGCAACTGTTGTTCCTATGAAATGCAGTGGTCAGGCAACTGTATATTATGAAACGCATGGCAGTTTAACTACTGTATACATCTTTGGCGGCGGTCATGTTGGACATGCATTGCTTTATTATCTGGCACCGTTGAATTTTCATACTATATTAATTGATAACAGGCAAGAATTCACATTACCGGGAAAAAATCCTTCAGCAAAAGAATATATTTATAAAGAGTATTCCGATTTTGCAGACGAATTCACTCCTCCTCCAGGATCCTTTGCCGTGATACTTACACATGGGCATAAATATGATTATGAAATTTTAAAAAAAATTTATAAACGAAAACTTGATTTTAAGTATGTGGGAGTAATTGCATCCAAATCAAAATCATCTTCTATGATTCATACTTTAAAAGAAGAATTTAATAATGATATCGATCTCTCAAATCTTCACACACCAATTGGATTAAAAATTGGTGGTAATACTGCAGAAGAAATTTCATTATCAATAGCTGCTGAGATACAATCTATTAAATACTCTTAGTGTAAGTGATTATTTACATTTCCCAACCCAGACAGGACTCTAACTTGACAATTCATCAACTATTGTAAAAATTTCACGGTAAGATGATTCGACCAAAGGTACAAACTTGGCGTACCAGCTTTTCCATTCTTGAGCGGACATTATTTCTTTCATTGAATTTTCATATTGCGTAAGGCTATCAAATTTGGATTCGAAAACAAACGTGTAAGCTTTCCCTGTTAGATCAGTTAATAATCGATAAGGAATTTTTGACATCTCCTTATTTATTGTCATCCCCTCTTTCCATATCTCTTTAGCGTCTTTTGCTTTACCGAATTTCAGCTGGAAAACATCTCTTACCAGGATCATAATATCCTCCGTTTTTTTTATTAAAATTATTTTTAAGTCAGTCGATTTCGAATTTATAGAACTTCTCTTTAAGGGATAATATTCCAATCTAACAGTTAAGAATTTTAAATTAGAAATTTTCGCTATTGCCAGAATTAACTTAAATACAAAAACAATGAACTGAACTGCACAAAACAGACTAGAATATAAAGGAAGAAAAACAGAACAGTAAAATATTTTCTGCTAAATTTTGTCTCAAAAAACTTAGATAAATATAAATTTGCGGTTAATATATTGTCATTGATATAAAACACAAAGGAAAAAAAATCCCCAATCCTGAATCCGAAATCCGCAATAATAATTATTTGAGCAAGATCATTTTAATAGTTTTATTAAATCTATTCTGTGATTGAAGAGAAACTGCTTCAATATTCAAAAAATAAAATCCCGAAGATAAATTGCCGGCATTCCATTTTAAATTATAATCTCCTGCAGGTTTAATATTATTAGTAAGCTCGGCAATATGTTTGCCTAGTATATTATAAATATTAATTCTAACCCGACTGTGTTCAGGAATATAATAACTGATTCTTGTGGAAGGATTAAAAGGATTCGGATAATTCTGTGCTAAATAAAATTTTTCCGGAATTTCTTTGCTGTTCTCAACATCTGTCATAATATTTAGATCTGGATAATTAATCGTTTCGGATTGATATACTTCCTTAGTACCCGTACTTTGAACAAAGACAACCACTTTTAAACTGTCCGGATTCCAGCTGCTGTCAAGGTCAATTGTTGTATCAATTTCTTTTGTCTCATTATCATTTATTGAAAACGGTTCACCGGCGGGAGAGGGGAGCATTCTTCTCATAACATTTTCATGTCTTGAAACACCATTTCTTCCACGGTAATGGATATTTTCAACAACAACAAAATGTAAGACAAGATCATTCTGGTTAATATCACCGTTTCTGAATATTTGAGTAATAAGATTAATTTTTCCGTTCTCCCTAGTTCCTTTTAAAATTATTCTCAACGGGCTGGAGTCTTTTACTAAACCATCCAGTGTTGTACGCCAAACGCCATACGTATTGGATTGAACCTTACCGTCAAAAAATGCATCCGGTGTACCGGAATAAGGACCATAATAATTGTTTCTTGCTGAAGGATCAGTTTTGTTTGACTGGTATAAAGGATCATCGCTGTAAGGGAAAGGCATATGGTAGTATATAAAACTTACATGCTTTGCGCTGGTATCTTTATCCTCAAATGAATATAATGCAGCATGAGCGGGGGGACATAACGGACAGTGTGAATTTGTAAACACTTCCACCAAGACTTCTTTTTGATTTTGTCCGAAGCTAATAGTTGCTGTTATGATTAATATACAGGATAGATAGAAAATATTTTTCATTATTCTCTCAGTTACAATTGACTTAAAATTGCTACTCTTAAACCTTCAAAAGGCTGGATATATTTACAGATCCCGTTTGAGCAAACCTGGCCGCCTCTTTCATTGCCGTATGATATTGTTAGTGTGTGCGAATTCTCTAACCGGTATCCCAATTCTCCGATTAACCAGTTTTTTCTTTCCGATACTTCGCTTTTACTTGTAGTATACTCAAAACGAACAGTTGCCGTAAGCTTTGAAAAGAATGAACCTATTATTGTTATAAGCTGGTTAAAATAATTATTATTTATTCCGTTGAAACTCTCTCTAACCCACTCGTGTTCGGATTGAGCTTTCAGTGAAAATTCCTGTGAGAAGGTATTTTGAATTTGCACCGGTACAATAATGGAGGTGGTAACTATAGAACTTTTATCGGGAGAGAATTCATTATAAAAAGTTTCCTGCCTTAAAGCGAATGCGAGTTTAAATAAAGATGAAGATGCATAATAATGTTCACCTTCAAAAAAAAATTCATAATAGGGGAAAAATTCTTTTTTTGTTGAAGGTAAAAAATTTGCGGATCTTTTTATTTGTGTAAAAGTAAATCCGTCCGGGTTTAAGTTGTAACTATTATGTCTGCTTGAAAGACTGGTATTGAAATTTAAAGTTGTATTATCTGAAACCGAATAGAAGGCATCTATTTGATAACCAACTTCATCATTAAAATCGACTTCATGAAGAGGTCTTGTTAGTAAAGTATAAGAATACTCTTTTTGTACGATAGGAGGATTCTGAAACGGAAGCATCCTTGTTGGTCTGGCCGCATCCGTACGCCCGTATGGATCTAAAATATCAAATGAATAATTTTTATAATCCAGTGTAATACCATAACCATCACCAAAATATGAAAGTGCCCCGTATAAGCCGCTTCCTGTTGAAGTAGAATGATCTGTTATGATATTAGTCCATTTATGCGACCAATCAACATATAAAGAAATGTTATTCAGATTTAGAGAAAGATAAGCTTCAGGAATTTCGGCTTTTATATTTTTGGGAGGAATATCAGAACTTAATTCACCTTGCGGAAGTACACCTTCGGAATAAATGTAACTGCCGCCTAAAAGTAATTCAGGAATAGGGAAAAGTTCAATATTGCCTCCTCTGATTTTATATTTTTCATTTCTTACAAAAGTTATAGAATCTCTGAAGTCGATAGACCCTCCAAGCATTGTTGCATCAAAATAATCTGAAGAATATTTAAATTTTACTCCATCCATCCATGTATCAAATGCCAGACCTCTGTTTTCAAACAGGTTAAGAGCCATCCCTCTGCCGAACAATGTTGATGAATTCCCGGCGCGTATATAGACTCCGTTTTCGTTATATTCCAGGTACCTTCTGCTGATTCCTTTAAATTCATTCCCGATTTCCGGCGGTTCATCATATAGTAATCTGAAACCGAGGACATAATTTTCCGGAAGAGAAATTCTTGCATCAGTTAAATTTTCAAAATAAGTCTGTGGTATTTTTAAGCTGCCCAAAATCCTTTCTCCATTTCCATATCTGAATAGGTTAGAAACAGAAGGAACAACATCCTGAGAGAATAGCGATTGATTAAAACAAATAAAAACTGCTAAAGAAAATGATAAAATTTTTTTTGTCACTTAACACCCGGGAGAAGTTTCCGGATTTCATTTTCGAGTTTTGTTTCATCGCCGGGCAAATAACCGACATTTTTGAAAACAATATTTCCAGTCGTATCAAATAACAACGAATAGGGAATTGATTGACCACTCATCTTTTGCAGGTATTGAAAATCCGGATCGAGTGCTATAGGAAAATTTATTTTACGTGAAGCAATATAGGCTCTTACTTTTGAAACACTTTTAGGTGAATCCTGGTTAATTCCCAAAATAGTAAATCCCTTATCTTTGTACTTTTTATAAATTTGATTTAAGTGCCTCATTTCTTCCTTGCATGGTTCACACCATAAAGCCCAAAAGCTAATGAGTACTGGGCCTTTGGAATAAAGCTTACCGAGTTCAATCTTTTTATTATTAAGGGTAGATATTGTAAAATTAATTTTAGTTTGAGCTGGTAGATTGGTGAAAAACAAAAGAGTCAGAATTATATAAGAAAATTTCATATTGTTATCTGTTTTTGTTTAAAAATTTAGTTTTCTAATGTTACAAAAGGATAAAAAGATTCTAACATTTTTATAACTTTTTTGTAATTTCGATATCGATAACAGTTTTATTGTATAAATATTAAACACATTGCTGTAGAAAGAATAAACACTTTTATGTTTAATAATTTCGTTTTTTTGTCTTCTTCTTACTTTATTCCTTTATTCAATAATTGCCACATCTTTGTATTTAGTCTTGAAAGGCTGGTAATAGTAACTTAGAATGGCACAAAAAATTATCTTCTTACTGATTTTTTATTCTCTCAATTTAAAAAATCAGTTTCACTATTAGGAAAATTTTCCCACCTTAATTAATAATTGAAATTAAATATTACTTAATCGGACACTTTTTCACATGTTATAAGATGGCATTTAATATGTCTGTTTATACTAAACCTAAAAATTAGGGGTAATATATGCATCATAAAATATTTGAAAAATATACACCCAAAGACCACAGTTGTTTAATTCCTTTGCTGCAGGAGGTTCAGGGTATTTATAATTATTTACCTGAAAAAGCTCTCCAGGATGTTGCTGATTTTTTAAACATTCCATTGAGCAGAGTTTATGGAGTTGCGACATTTTACAACCAATTCAGGCTAAATCCTGTCGGCAAAAATATAATTAAAGTCTGTCGCGGAACCGCCTGTCATGTTAAGAATTCAGCTAATGTTCTATATGCTATTGAAACATCATTAAATGCTAAAGCCGGTGAAACTACACGGGATAAAAAATTTACGATTGAAGTAGTTAATTGTATAGGTGCCTGCAGTATTGCTCCTGTTGTAACTGTAAATGATGATTTCTATGGAAGAATAGCAATCAAAGATGTTCCGAAAGTTTTGAAAAAATATTCCGCACCGGAAAAATCCGGTAATATTCAAGGTGAACCGGAGGTAAGTCCTGCATGAATACTTTTCTTGAAAAATGCTGTGATAAATGCTGGCATAGTAATCAGACTCAATGTGAATTGTTTATACAATGCTGCACGGATGGTCCTCTCTGCCATCATGATGAAAACTGTAAATCCGAATATGAAAAGTTAAACAAAGAGCTAAAATATATTGAGCATGATAAGCCTGTTATATTTATTGGAATGGGAACCTGTGGTTTAGCTGCCGGTGCTCAGAAAGTTGAAGAAACTATCAGGGGTGAATTAAAAAAACTTAATATAGATGCAAAAATTGAATCAACCGGTTGTGTTGGTTATTGTGCTAAAGAAGTTATTGTTGATATAAAGCTTCCGGGTGGTGAAAGAGTATCATATTGTGAAATAACACCGAAGTTAGTTCCTAAGCTTCTCCAAAAAACGTTAGTAGAAAAAAGTATTTTTGAAGAAAAGCTGCTCGGTGCATATTCTAATAATAATGATATACAATCAATCCACCAGGTTCCATTTTTCAAAAAACAATTCAAGGTAGTATTAAAGAATTGTGGGGTAATTAATCCCGGTTCAATTGATACATATATCTCGTATGGCGGATTTAAAGCACTTGATAAAGTTTTAAGATTACTTAAACCGTCAGAAGTAGTTAAAGAAATAATTGATAGCGGAATGCGCGGGAGAGGGGGAGCCGGTTTTCCAACGGGAGTAAAATGGGATCTGGCTTTAAAACAGCTATCTGATAAAAAGTATTTAATATGTAATGCCGATGAAGGCGATCCGGGTGCATTTATGGATCGTTCAGTCCTGGAAAGTGATCCATTCAAGATAATTGAAGGAATGTTGATCGGTGCTTATGCTATTGGAGCATCTGAAGGCTACATTTATTGCAGGGCTGAATACCCGCTTGCAATTAAAAGATTGGAAAACAGCATTCATCAATGTAAAGAATACGGTTTACTTGGCGAAAACATTTTGGATAGCGGTTTTTCTTTAGATCTTAAAATAAAAAAAGGTGCCGGTGCTTTTGTCTGTGGTGAAGAAACTGCTCTGATCGCTTCTATAGAAGGCAAAAGAGGTATGCCCAAACCACGCCCGCCTTATCCAAGTGTTTCCGGTTTGTGGGGAAAACCAACCGTGATAAATAATGTTGAAACTTTTGCCAATATAGCTGAAATAATAAACAGGGGTTCTGACTGGTTTGCTTCAATTGGTACTGCCTCGAGTAAAGGAACAAAAGTTTTTGCTTTAAGCGGAAAAATAACCAATTCCGGTTTAGTAGAAGTTCCAATGGGAGTTACACTTAGAGATGTTGTGTTTGCTATTGGTGGCGGAATTCCGAATAATAAAGAATTTAAAGCTATACAAATAGGAGGTCCTTCAGGGGGCTGTTTGCCGGAAAGCGTAATTGATACACAGGTAGATTATGAATCGTTAAAAAAAGTAGGTGCAATGATGGGCTCCGGTGGCTTTGTAGTTATGGATGAAGATACCTGTATGGTTGATGTTGCTAAATTCTTTTTAACATTTATTCAAAGTGAATCTTGTGGCAAATGCGTACCTTGCCGTGAGGGTACCAAAAGAATGCTGGAGATACTAGAGAGAATTCCTAGGAGTTATAAAAGTGTGAATAATAAAGTTGAACAGCTTCAAAGGTTTAAAGGAGTTATTCATCTTCAGAGGCTGGCCGATGTAATTAGGGATACTTCTTTATGCGGACTTGGTCAGTCAGCTCCAAATCCGGTTTTGTCCGGATTAAAATATTTCAAGGAGGAATATAAAGAGCATCTATATGAAAGAAAATGCTCTGCCGGTGTATGTAAAGACCTTCTTACTTATTCAATAGATAATCAAATATGCAACGGCTGCGGTGTATGTTCGAAAAAATGTGCTGTTGATGCAATTGTTGGAGAGAAAGGACATGCTCATTATATAGTTGACGATAAATGTATAAAGTGCGGAATGTGTTATGAATCCTGCAGGTTTAATGCGATAATTATTAATTAAAATACCTGTTCAGGAAATTTAAAAACGAAGCTGGAAGTTCTAAAAACAAAGACAGATTAAAAGATTATACTATCAAAAAAATTGAGATATCAAAATGGTTCATCTTACAATAAATAATATAAAAGTAAATGCAGAAGATGGAATGACGATCCTTGAGGCTGCTCAATCAATCGGGATATCAATTCCAACATTATGTCACTTAAAGGATCTTACTCCTACTGGAGCCTGCAGGTTTTGTGTTGTAGAAGTCGAAGGGCAGAAAAGTCTTTTACCCTCTTGTGCATTTCCGGTTTACGAAGGTATGGTAGTTGATACTAATTCACTAAGAGTAAGAAGAGCAAGAAAGACTATTATTGAATTATTAGTTGAGAATCATCCGCAGGATTGTTTGGTATGTGTAAGAAATAAAAATTGTGAACTCCAGGATATGGCTGAAAGATACGGTGTAAGAGAGCATAGATATGCAGGAGAAACTAAAACTCATGCTATTGATATTTCCAGTGCATCAATTGAGAGAGATCCTGCTAAATGTATTTTATGTGGAAGGTGTGTTCGTGTATGTCATGAAGTCCAGAAAATAGGTGCTATTGATTTTTCAAACAGGGGATTTTCAAGCATAGTTACTACACCGTACAATAAAGGAATAAATATAAGTGAATGTATATTATGCGGCCAGTGTATTCTTGTTTGTCCGACAGCAGCTTTACGTGAAAAGAGCTCTCTGAAAGAAGTAACAAACGCATTAAATAATAAAAATAAATTTACAATTGTTCAGGTTGCCCCTGCTGTCAGAGCCACAATCGGTGAAGAATATAATTTGCCTTTAGGAACTGATGTTACAGGTAAGCTTGTAACTTCTTTGCGCCGGTTGGGATTTAAGAAAATTTTTGATACAAATTTTGCCGCAGATCTCACAATTATAGAAGAAGCTTCCGAATTAATTGACAGAATTAAAAATAAAAAACCTCTGCCGATGTTCACAAGCTGCTGCCCGGGTTGGATAAAATATGCCGAATCAAATGCTCCTTCAGTACTTGAAAATATATCATCATGTAAATCTCCTCATGAAATGGAAGGTGCTGTATTAAAAACTTATTATGCAAAAAAAATGGGAATAAACCCCGAAGATATTTTTGTAGTTTCAATTATGCCGTGCACCGTGAAAAAATTTGAAGCTTCTAGAAGTGAACTTGCCGAAAAAACTTTGCTTGATGTTGATGCTGTACTTACTACGAGGGAATTGGTACGCCTTTTAAATGTAGCCGGTATTAAGTTTAATGATCTTGCCGAGGAAAAGTTTGATAATCCTTTAGGAGAATCTACTGGTGCTGCTGCAATTTTTGGAACATCAGGTGGTGTTATGGAAGCTGCTCTTCGAACTGCATATTTCAAATTAACCGGAAATAATTTAAACAAAATTGAGTTTGATGAAATCCGGGGAAATAAAGGAATAAAAACTGCATCAGTTGAAATAAATGGTTTGGAGTTAAATGTTGCCGTTGTTAATGGTATTGGTAACGTAAAAGAAGTAATAAACGAGATCGAACAGGGAATTTCAAAATATCATTTTATTGAAGTTATGGCTTGCCCGGGAGGATGCATTAATGGTGGCGGTCAGCCGATTCATAATAAACATGAAAAAATTCAAAAAAGAGTTAAGGCACTCTATGAAATCGACTCTGAACTGAAACACAGGTTTTCACATGAAAATGAATCAATTAGAACTTTGTATAATGAATTTCTTATAGAGCCTAATTCTCATATTTCTCATGAAATTCTTCACACAAAATATT
The DNA here is from genome assembly GCA_963723205.1 of uncultured Ignavibacteriales bacterium. Taxonomy (GTDB): domain Bacteria; phylum Bacteroidota; class Ignavibacteria; order Ignavibacteriales; family Ignavibacteriaceae; genus CAVQBP01. The sequence goes on along the minus strand of CAVRQC010000041.1, from coordinate 396,967 downwards.
TTGATAAATCAAGAAGAAGTGATATTCAATTTGATAAATTAAAAACTTCAAAAGAAGATATTTGTTCTGGTTAATATATTGCAGCTAATCTGATCAGAATATCATCTACAATTACTAAATGAACACACTAATATTTTTTTAGTGTATCTCTTTTTAAACACCTTTTTATAAATCTTTCTCGAATTAATAAATCCTGTGTCACTAATTGAGAATACCAGAGCTTTATTTAATATTTAGCACCGCAATTCGATAATGGAATTGAATAGAAACGATTTTTTGAATTAAAAAATAAGAAATGGATACTTCTCCCAAAATAATTTATGAAGTAGACAATGATGTTAAACAGAATCTAGATTCTGATCTGCAAAAATATTTTAGCATATGTAAACATTATTTGGATCTGGATCCTTTAGCTGTAAAGGATCCCTATCATATTGTTAAAGAATGCTACAGATTTTTCCGTTATACATTTCCTCCAACTATAAACGAGCATTTTTTCCGGTTTGAAGAATCACCTCTATTATGGGTATGCGAATCCCCATTTAATAATTATATAAAGGATTTTTACAGGCATCATTTTCCCATATTTAACGGTGTAGATCAATATAAAACTATAAAAGAACTTTATAATAAATGGTTAACCAACAAACAGATCGCTGAAAAAAAATATTTTGCACTTTCAATCATTAATTTCATTGACAATTATAATTCCAGAAGCAATTTTTTAAGCAATATTTTAGGGGCAATTGTTTATTCATTTGATAAATCATTATATAATCCGCATAAATCATTAGAACTGTTCGAGAAATCAAAAGATATAATTGGTAAAATAAAACTTGGTGAAGATTATAAAGCAGAACTAGAATATTTAATAACATTATTTTCGGGATATTCTTATCTGGTTCTTGAAGAAAATGAACCGGCTAAAGATAAGTTTGAAGAAGCACTTAAACTAAAACCTTTCGGTATAGCAGCTAAATTTCATACAGCTCTTGCGGATATAAAGCTCAAGAATATTGTACCGGCAGAAAATAGTATAAAGGAAATCCTGGATTTTGATATCGAACGAATAAATTTTGCCCTGGAAAATTTAAACCTCAATTTATTCAGTTATTTTATTGATAATGCAGTATTTAATAATATTTTTTATTACTCGGAATTCTCCGTTATCAGCGAAAAAATTGAGAGTTTGCTTTCTATGGTTAGAATATCAAATGAACAGGTTATTAAAATATTAGTAAACAAGTTTGAAACATTTAAACTAGTAATCGAAGAAAAGAAATTCTCAGACGAAATTACAAGGAATATCTCTTTTATAGAAAAAATAATGAAAAAATTCGGGGATTCTGAAAATATTCACTTCTTAAATGCAGGAGAAAATCTTAAAGATAAATTTACTGCAACAGTTATCGGAATTAAAGAGGAAATTAAAAGTAAATATTATACTTCTATAGATGAAAAAGTATCATCTATTGATGAGGAAATTAAAGTGAAAACAGCGAATTTAGAGTTGTTAAAACAGGAATTAGAGAATAAGAAAAATGAATTGAAAGGTAAATTATCTGCCGGTATTACCAAAATTGAAAATAAAATAGCACAGGGAATTCAAAAACTTGAAGAGGAGATTAAAAATCTTCCGTTTAAATCAAAATTGAATCCTCAAACATCATTTAAGCATGCCATGACTTACAATGTTATTCTATCTTTTATGGTCTTTTTAATGGGAGGTTGTGCCGGGTATTCGAATAATTATGTTCATAGTGTCTCGGAATTAAAAGATCTGATTTCCGTATCATTAACAACAGGGATAAAATGGGGATTAATTACCTTTTTAATCGGCATAATATTATCCGGTCTGTCTGCAGTCTTTACTCTATTGGAAAGATCAAACCGTCGGCAGCAGTTAATTCAGAATATAAGTGTATTAAAGAATGGAAAAGAGCATAAGATTAACTTATTTAAAAAAGAGATGGAAAATAAAGAAGAAATTCTCATTAAGAACTTTGAATTTCCAATAAATGAAAATAAAGAAAGAATTGAGCGATTAATTAAGGAAAAAAACTCCCTGGAATCGACATTAAGAGTAGAAGCCGATAAACAAATTGAAGAAGAATGTAAACCCTATTCCTTTATACTGGATGAAGAAATTCCTGGTACCGAAGTTTAAAATCATCTGTTCTCCTCAACAATAACCGCAGAAGCAATTGGCTAATATTAGCCAAGTAAATATTTTTATCCTGTTTTCAGCTAAAAATCGTTAATAAATGAACTTTTTTATATGGAATGATTTTGGGGTAAGTGAAAGTAACTTTATAATATCTTTAAGTTTTGAAGATGTTGTTAATAGATATAAAAATCATAATAAAGAAATGGATGATCAAATACTAAAAATTAAATTAAACTTAAAAAAATCGTTTGAAACAGCAAGTAATCAAAAAAAATTTTTATAAAAGAAGCTCAACTTGTCAAATACCAGGACTCGAAGTTTTTTATCAGCAATTCTTTGGATTAAAAAAAGATGGATGTTTCGTTGAAATCGGTGCATTTGATGGTGAATATGTTAGCAATACTAGTGGTTTAGCTGATATAGGATGGAAGGGTTTTTATATAGAACCAGTTCCTGAATTTTATGAAAAATGTATAATCAGGCATAAAAAAAATACTAATGTAAAAATTACAAGAGCAGCTGTTGGGGATAAACATGGTGAAGTAGAAATAAATGTAGGTGGACCTTTATCGACCATAAGTGACGAAATGAAAATTCACTTTAATACTTTAGCTTGGGCAAAAGGTACCTTCTCAAAATCCCAGAAAGTTAAAGCTCCATTAATAACACTTAATTCATATTTAGAAGAAAACGAAATTAAACCAAATTTTGAACTGCTAGTAATCGATGTAGAGGGATTTGAATGGAATGTTTTAAGAAAATTCGACATTGATAAATATTTTCCTCAAATGGTGATTATAGAATTACATGACCAGAATGATGATTATTTGCTAATTCGTGATCAATGTAAAATGATCGTTAAATATTTTGATGAACATGACTATTTGCCTATTTATAAGGATAAAACGAATACCATTTATATACGAAAAGACTTCAATGAAGATCAGAAACATTCCTGGGATTATTCCGAATCATTTGATACATCAATGTCCGAATACCAATATCCACTTCATGAACACGTCAGAGAATTATATGGTGCTGATAGATTATCTACTAAGTACAATGAAATAGAATTACTTATTCAAAATAAAGATTTTGACAATGCAGAAAATTTGTTGTGCGAAATTTTAGACTCAAATCCAAATGATGCGATTGCATTTTATAAACTCGGTGAATTGTATAAGATGCAAAATGATTTTTATGAAGCTTTAATTATCTTTGAAAAAGCTTTTAAGATAAATCCGGCATCAAAAGAAATTGGATTGAAATTAGCAGAATTTTATAGTGAATTAAATAGAGAGAAAGAGCGAAAATTAATTTATGAAAAACTTTTTGAAATATATACTGAAGACCCGGAATTAAAAGCACTTTATACTATTAGTACACAACTTAGCAGCAAACAGGAAATAGTTCCATTTAATGGTTCACGAATAGATTATTTTATTATTTGGGGTAATGGTCTAAGATATAAAGATGCTATTCTAGAGATAATAAGAGAATCGGATTATTTTAAAATATTAAGTATTACTGATCATAAAATTGGAAATATAGATGAATTTATATTTAAACTTTATAAACCAGATCCTGTTCCATGGGAACATCTGGTAGCAAAGACAAAATATATATTAAATACCCCACCTAAAATAACAGTTATTATCGTCGAAAATAAGAATCCAAGAGAAAAATATTTTGGTGAAGGAGAATTTCGCCATATACAATGTGAAAAGATTAAATTCATAAAAGAATATATTAGAAATATCTACAACCCCAGAAAAGAAAGGAAAAGAACTGAAGAACATGTAATCCATGGTTCGGATTTTGAAAAACAAACAATACACTTATTAAAAATATTAAATCTCGGAAATATTGAAGATTTTAAGACTTCAAATAGATTAATAAATATTCCGTATCATCTACCCCCCATTAGAAATTTTATTATTAAGAAAGTTGAGATAGATAAAATATTCTGTAAAATAATTACAGGTAATGATTTATCCCGTTTTAATACTAAATATGTCCCAATTAGTGAATCACCGCATTATCATTATACAATAGGAGATAAAGAAAAATATAACAATTATTTTGAATTATATGGGGGAAAAATATTGAAAGATGATCATACCCCGAATGCATTCGATAAATTAATTAAAGATTTTAATTGTAAAAACTCCCTGGAAAACGGTAATTATATTCTTTTGAAGCAAGAAAAAAATGGTTCGTATAAAATCTTGGATGGATTGCATAGAGCAGCAATTTTATTAAGTCAAAATGAAAAAACAATAATTGCTGCGGTAACCTGATAAAATGTTATAACTTCACATAAGCGATACTATGTATTATAAACTTAATCTTAAGAAATTTTTTTACGTCCTGAAAGATGAAATCTATGCTATTATGAAGTTTAATAGCATTGAGGACTATTCCCACGGAAGCGACCTTGATATTTTTGTTAAAAATGTACCTGATTTTGTTAAAAAAATATTATCAGCAGGCCTGGATTATTTGGATCTTGGGTATGAAATTAAAGTTATGGACCAATTGGAAAATCATACTTACATTGACTTTTTATATAATGAAAAAATAGCATTCCGTTTTGATTTATATGAAAACTTCGAAATGTATAAAAATGTAGCAATTGAGAAGTCATATTTCATAAAAATTCTAGAGCACAGTATAAAAGTCAATGAAAATTTTGATAAAAAAGATTTTTTTATTTCAATATTAAATCCCGAAGATGAATTAGTATTTCGCTATCTTGAATATGTTGATTGGTTTGAACAAAGACCGGATAAAATAAAACATCTTTCATATATTCTAAAAGAATTAAAGTCAAATCCTTCATTATTAAGCTTTATCCATACCATTTCTAAAAATACAACGATCTATTTACCTGAAGAGAAACAATTAAACGACTGGATTTTTAATCAAAATATTGATTCATTCTCGGATTTTATTAAAAAAAATCATTGGCGGAATAAGATAAATTATATTAATCAGTTAATTGAAAAAGATAGCAATAATATTGAATTGTATATAAAGGGAACACTGCTGCTTGTAGAAAATAGTGCGTTTAGTGAATTAAAATTTTACCTTGATTATCTGGCAAATCATATCTCGCAGCATCCTAAATTAAAAGAGTATTATGAAAAATTATTATCTCTATATAGAGATAATACACAAATTAGTGCAGTTAACCTTCAATCTAAGGAAACAGAAGAAGATATATCGATTGAGAATTGGTTAAGCTTTAACAGGAAAAAGATTCTTGAAGAATGTCTTGTTGAACCTGTGACTCTGAAAGAACTTAAAATTAATGAAATAATTGAGGTAGAAAACGGAAATACTTATAAAATTGTTAACGGAATACCTACATTCCAGAAAGATCTGTCTCTCCCTGAGAATTTGGTTTCCGAGTTAGAATTTACAAAAAGATATATCTCTGATATCAGGGCAGGAAAAAATCCAAAATATAATTCTTCTAAACTTTTTAATCAGTCAAAAGATTGCTGGGAATGGTCAAAGGATTATTTAAATAATGATACTGTCAAGCGTGATACAAAAATAGTTTGTATCGGCGGCTCTTTTTTAGACGATATCCCTCATGTTAATTCTGAATATAAATTTAATGTAGATGCACTCGCACATGAATATTCTGCGATCGCTCCTGAAATATTAAATGCAAATACAAATTACATTTCAAGCAAAGCGGAGTCTCTTCCATTTGCAAATGAGTTTGCTGATTTTGTTTATACAAGGAACAGCATTGATCATGTTGCAAATCCTGTAAAAGTATTGAAAGAAATCTATCGAATATTAAAACATAGCGGCAAATTATTACTGGGAGTATATTATAATTCATCCTTTATTAATGAACATGAATCAACAGTTATTGACGAACAATTTTTATTGAAAATTTTAACTTCTTTATTTGATATTGAATATCGTGCGGAGTATGATGTCCCGAATCAGAATAATGCTAATGTGGAGCAGACTAAATTTCTTTATGTTGTCTGCAAAAAAAGAGAAAAAGATAAACTTGCAATAAGTGATAGACAGATTGAAGATGTTGGAGAAATACTTTACTATTTTCAACTTGGGATTTATCATTCCAGAAAAAATAATGTTGATAAGGCATATGAAAATTTTTCTGCATCATTAAAATTAAATCCTGTATTGACAAGTGATGCGCATAGACTTCTATTTGCAGTAATACAGATATTTGCCAAGTTCGGGAAAACCAGAATTTTAAAATTACTTCCTTTTATACGACAATTACTCTTTGTTGATATCTGGAGACAATCATTTATTGAAGCTCTTAAAATAAATAATATAAGCTTAACTGATTCTGAAATGGAGAACTTGCTTCCTGCAAAAATTGAAGAACTGAAAATTCGGGATATAATTGACTATAACAAAGTTTTAAGTCTTATAATCATCGCTGCCCACTCTTCCAAAAATATTTCAACTGCCGAAAAACTGATTGGTTTACTTGGAATAAAATTAAATACTAAAATATCTTCTCTTAGTACGAATGAACTGACCGATATGCTATTCTTTTCAGATTCATCGATTAAAGCTAATTTAAACTGTACAACAGTTGTTTTCAGTAAAGACAGACCATTACAGTTAGATGGTTTATTGCGTTCCTACATGCTTCATTGCGAAGATTTTAAAGAGTACAGAGTAGTTGTAATTTATAAAGCGTCAACTCCGCAATATCAGAAATTATATAATCAACTTATAAATGAATATTCCGGTTTCGTGAATTTCAGTTTTCTGTTAGAGAATAATTTTAAAACTGATCTACTCAAGACAGTACATATTAGCGATTTCATATTTTTTTTGGTAGATGATAATCTTTTTGTTAGGGATTTTTCTATAACTAAAATTATTAAATATCTGAAACAAAATGATTCTGCTATTGGATATTCATTAAGGCTCGGTACTAATACAACTTATTGTTATTCACTTGATCTGCCTCAGAAACTGCCAGTATTCAAAAGAACAGAAAATAATTTCCTGATTTATGATTGGACTGTTTCAGAATATGATTTTAATTACCCTCTTGAAATATCAAGTTCAATTTTGAGGAGTATTGATATAATTCCAGTAGTAAAAAAAACGGAATTTGTAAATCCTAATACTCTTGAATCTTCTTTAGATTCAGTAAAACCTATATTTTCTAATTACAGACCAAATCTTATTTGTTCCAAAACATCTGTTGCATTTTGTGTCCCGCTGAACAAAACTCAAACAAATTATAATAACCGCTCAGGTAATAATTCATATTACTCAATTGAAAATCTGGCAAAGTTATATGAAAATGGAAAGAGGATTGATATTCATTACTATACAGATTTTAAACCTGACTCTTGTCACCAGGAGCTGGAACTGAAATTAATTGATTTGGCAACGGATGACAAAAAGAGAGAAATATTAATCCCACAGAAGCCGCTGTTTTCAGTAATTATAGCTAATTATAATAGTCGGGCATATATTGATCAGGCAATACAATCTGTTCTAATCCAGACATTTAAGGAGTGGGAATTAATAATTGTTGATGACTCTTCTACTGATGATTCAATTGAAATAATTAATAATTATTTCAAAGATCCAAGAGTTAAATTAATAAAACATGCTCATAATAAAGGATATACCAATGCATTGAAAACAGGAATTGGCTTTATAAATTCCAAATATTTTGGAATTCTCGATAGTGATGATATCCTTTTACCCGATGCTGTTGAAAATATGTATAAAGCTCATATTCAGAATCCTGATGCTGGTTTGATATATTCACAATTTGTTTTTTGTAATGAAAATTTAAGACCGGATCATCTTGGCTATTGTAAGCAAATTCCTTCTAGCAGATCAAATCTCGATATAGATGGAGTGAGTCATTTCAAAACCTTCAAATGGGAATATTATAATAAAACTTCTGGCTATGATGAATTAATCCTGTATGCAGAGGATAAAGATATATCATATAAAATGGAAGAAGTGAGTAAGTTAAAATTTATAGATAAAATTTTGTATTGTTATCGTGTTCTCCCCAATTCTCAATCAAATCATCCCGATCGTCGTAAAATTTCTTTGGAAAGTATGAAAAAAGCAAAATTTAATGCATCAATAAGAAGAAATAAAAAAAATAAAACTAAAGATAGTAATGAATTTCGTTTATCTGTCATTATAACAACTTATAACAGAATAGAATTTTTAAATCGCGTTCTAAACGCTTTTGCAACTCAAACTGCATCAACTGATCAGTTCGAGATTATAGTCGTTGACGATGGTTCAGAACCTAAAGCTGAAAATTGTGTTAATAATTTCAAAGATAAATTTGATATTAGTTATATTTATCATCCAAATAAGGGGTTGGCATATTCAAGGAATAAAGGTATTGAAAATGCAAAATATGAAATAGTAGTGTTTGCGGATGATGATGATATCCCGTCACCCAATTACATTCAGGAACACCTCAATTCACACAAGAAATATCCGGAAAAAAACATTGCTGTTTTAGGAAAGCTTGATTGGCATAATACAGTTCATGTTTCTCCATTTATGGATTACATAACAAGAATCAATGGTGACTATTTTAACTTTGAGAATTTAGTCAATGGACAATTTTATGATGTCTGGAAATGGTGGGGAGGTTTAATATCATGTAAAAAAGAATTATTGAATGATTATTATCCTGTCTTTGATGAAGCCTTTACTTTTGGCTATGAGGATACTGACTTGGCCATTCGAATGATGGATAACGATATAAAAATATTATATAATGCAAATGCTAAAAGTTATATCATTAAAGAAATTGGATTTGACGAATTTTTAAAAAGATGTATTAAACAGGGAAAGTCGCTTTATCTCTTGGAAAAAAAACATGGGGAAGTTGTAAAAAATCGATATTTAACCGAACATGCCCTGGATGAGCTGGAGATATCAACAACAAATTTAAATGATTATAAAAATCAAGTTCTGAAACTTGATTACTCCATGTTACAATTTTCTCCATTAGAACGAATGAAATATCTGGATGAAAATTCTGATGTTAGTGAAGTTCTTTATAAATTATACTCTCTTTGCATTAGGGGCAATTTATTAAAAGGTTATTATGAATCTTACAGGTCTTATAAGGTAAAATTTAAACTAAGTACCCTGGGGGATAAAAAATTAAATATAGGACTTCATTCACAAACTTTACATCGACATGATTCGGTTGTAGCCGGTTCGGAAATTACTACTAAAGGTTTAAAAAAAGCTTTTGAAAAATATAGTAATGTTGAGAAGGTTATTAGATATGGCACTAATACTTATTCCGAAGTAAATGAAAAATTAGATCTGGTGATTATTGAAGGATGGGATCCCGATGTTCCATTATTTATTGATGCGGTTAAAAAGAAAAACAAGAATGCGGTAATATTATTCTGGAACCTTTCATTTTTAGGGATTGAAAATCTATCAAGGTTGTCTGTGGATGGCTTTCTAACCAATTCTGATAAAATGTTATCTTTGTTGAGTCCATATGCTCCTGTCAAAAAGGTCTTATTAGCTGCTGATACAGATGAATTATTCCCAACCAATAAAACAGATAAATATAATTACGATGTTGTTTATTTAGGCATGTTTCACCCTCATAAATCGGAAGAAATTATATCCAGGATGCTGATAGAAGCATGTGATTTTAATTTAGCAATTTATGGAAATGGTTGGGATTCGCATCCGTATTTGAAGAAATATTGGAAGGGTAAATTACCAGATGGTGAAATAAATTCTCTGTATAGCTCCGCTAAAATCGTTATAGGTACTACTGAAGACAGACAAAGAGAAGCCGGGATGATCAATAACAGGGTATTTGAAGTACTTGCCTGTGGTTCAACTTTTATTTCAGAATATTTCCCGGAACTAGAATCAGTTTTTGGTGATTTAATCTTTTATTCTAAGAATAAAAACGATACAAGAAATATAATTTCGGATATATTAAGTGATAAGTTAAAAAGAAAAAATCCTGCAGAAGTTCGTGAATTTATAGTCCATCATCATACATACGATAAAAGGGTTAAAGATCTTTTTGATTTCTACTTTGAGATTGTTAATAATAAATCATTTGAAGTTTTATCTAGTGAAAAAACATTATCACATAAGCAGGTTTCTTTTATTTCCATTTGTATTCCCACTTACAATCGTGCGCATTATCTAAAGGATTCAATTAGAAGTGTATTAAACCAGAAATATGATGATTTAGAAATTATAGTTGTTGATGATGGTTCAACTGATAATACAAAAGAAATTGTAAACTCATTTAATTCCTCTAAAATAAATTATATCAAAATAGAACATTCCGGAGCACCGATTGCAAGAAATAAAGCAATTGAAAATGCAAAAGGAGAGTATATTCTATGGCTGGATTCCGATGATGTACTTGAAGAAAAAACTTTACAATTGTATTTAGAAAAATTGAAATACTTCCCTGATGTGGATATAATCTATGGTGATATATCTGTTACGGATAATTCCCTTACTCAAAAAAGAATAATGGAATTTGAAGATTGGAATGGTAGAAATGAAGAATTGATATCCAGGCTATTTTTTGAATCCCCGATACCTCATCCTGCAGTTCTTATCAAAAAAGAACTCTATAACAGGATTGGAAATTACGATATAGCATTCAAGCGCGCTCATGATTATGAATGGTGGACCAGGGCAGCTTCTATTGCCAAATTTGTAAAAATTGATTCGGTAGTCTGTAAATGGAGATGGCACGATTCAAATATGTCGTCCGGATCAGTAAACATTGATACTTCTTATGATGAAATGGTAATAAGACGGTTATTATCAAGATTCAACCCTGAACAATTATTTCCCTCATTGAGATGGGATTCTGAATCAAAAGAACATTTCGAATCTGAAGCATACTTAAATATTGCTAAAAGATTTATAGAGCTTAAAAGATATAAAGCTGCTTTAGAGTATGTTGAAAAGAGTTATAAAATAAATCCCGAGCAATCAGTTTTTAATCTGATTAGTCGATTAAAAGAATCAGTTGATTTTTATTATGAAAAAAAACCAGGATTAAAAATACTATTTGTAGTTCACAATTTCCCACCATACTGGTATGCAGGGATCGAAAATTACACATATTCAATCGCAAAAAGTCTTCTAAATGAAGGAATAAATGTTTCTGTCCTTTATCCTCAAAGCAAACAGGATTTAAAGACTTCTTTTATTGAAGAAGATACTTTTGATGGAATTAAAATTATCCGGTTAATGAAGAAAGTGGATAAGAATCCTGTCGATCAGATTATAAATGAAGTTGCAGAAAATCTGTTTGATGAAGTTTTGGTAAAAGAACAATTTGATGTTGTGCATTTTCATCACTTAATGGGATTGCCTTTTTCATTTGTTGAAAAAGCAAAAGAAAAATGTTCAAAAGTAGTTATTACTCTTCACGATTTCTGGACTGTCTGTTTTAAGACTCACTTATATAAAGAAAAAGATAATACAATTTGCAGCGGACCTGAAAATATTGATAAATGTACAGAATGTCTTTCTGGTAATTCGGCTAATATTGATAAAAGTGCATATAGAAGATTTTTATCTTTAAGAAAAGCGGCTGCCGATAATATTTTGAGAAAGGCAGATTTATTAATTGCTCCCTCTCAATTTGTTGCAGATAAATTCAAATCATTTGGATATAGCAGTCTAATCAAGGCTATTCCATTAGGTATTAACAATATCTCTAAAGCAGATCCCCGTAAAAGAAAAAAAGTGGTGCTTGGATTTATTGGGACAATAAGCAAATTGAAAAATGTTGATTTGCTTATTAATTCATTTGTAGCTAGCCAGGGAAATATTACTCTTAAAATATTTGGTAACGGAGAAGAAACTGTTATTAATGATCTTAAGAAAAAGATATTAACGGATAAAAGAATTTCTTATCATGGTTCTTACAAACCTGATGATTTACAAAGAATATTATCAGAAATAGATATATTAGTTGTTCCTTCTCTAATCGAAAGTTATTCAATTGTGGTTCGTGAAGCCTTAAGTGCTGGAATTCCTGTTGTAGCTTCTAATGTCGGAGGAATTCCTGAAATTGTTGAAAATAATGTTAACGGTTTATTATTTAATTCAAATAATAAAGTAGAATTATCAAACATTATAAAAAAAATCGAAAATAATCCTTCTTTAATTGATAAATTAAAAAAAGGTATTAAACCTGTAAAGAGTATAAAACAAGAATCAGAAGAATTAATATCAGAATACAAAAATCTTACTGAAAATAGACAAACAAATATTTCGATAATTATTCCTGTATTTAACAAATTAGACTATACGAAAAAATGCATAACATCATTATATCTTAATACTCCGGGAAGTTTGAATTTTGAGATAATTGTTGTTGATAATGGATCATCAGATGGTACTAAGGAATACTTGGAAAAACAGAAAGCTCTTCATAAAAATTTAATTGTGATCATCAATGAGAAAAATGAAGGTTTCGCAAAAGCTAATAATATTGCTGTTTCAAAATCAAAAGGATCTAATTTAGTATTTCTTAATAATGATACTGAAGTAAAAAAAGGTTGGCTGGAAAATCTTTTAACTATAATTGAAAATGATCCTAAAGTTGGTGCCGTTGGAAGTAAATTGCTTTATCCTGACGGTACAATTCAACATGCCGGTGTAATTATTATTGAAAATCCGGAAAAAGAAAATTCATTAGTTGCAAGTCACATTTTTGTTAATCAACCTTCCGATTTCTCTCAGGCAAATGAATTAAGGACTTACCAGGCATCAACTGCGGCCTGCCTTCTTGTTAAGAAAAACATATTTTTGCAAGCCGGAGGTTTTGATGAAAAATTCTGGAATGGTTATGAAGATGTGGATCTTTGTTTTAAAATTGGTGAACTGGACTATAAGATAGTTTACCAGCCGGAAAGTATTGTAATCCATCATGAGTCAAAAAGCGGATCCGAAAGATTTTCAAAGGTGGCTAATAATGTTCAATTGCTCAATAAAAAATGGTTTGGTAAAATAAAGGCAGATTTCAGAATTGATAAAAATAACCAACTAATTCCTTCAAATGCAGCCAAAATTCAAAACTATAAACCAGAATACCGGGAGAATATTAATGTCTCGCTTGTTGCATTAACTTACAACCAACTGGATTATACAAAATCATTTATTCAATCCTTATATCAAAATACTAACTATCCTTTTGAACTAATAATAGTTGACAACCACAGCAAGGATAATACAATAAAATTCTTAAAAGAACTCGAAAAAACAAAAAATAATGTAAAACTAATTTTAAATGAAAATAATCTTGGATTTCCTAAGGGAGTCAATCAGGGAATTAAGAAGGCTGCGGGTAATTACATACTAATTGCAAACAACGATATTGTTTTAACAAAAGGCTGGCTTGCAAGACTGATTGAAATTGCTGAAAGCGATACAAAGATTGGCTTGGTAGGACCGCGCAGCAATTCAGTTAGTGGTATGCAACTTGACAAGGAGGCAAAGTATGGTACAATTATCGAAATGCATAATTATGCTGGCGTATTAAAACAAAATAATAACGGCAGATTACTTGAATTTCCAAGAGTTGCTTTTCTATGTACTCTAATTAAAAAAGAAGTTATTGAGAAAATAGGCGGATTGGATGAACGATTCTCTCCCGGGAATTTTGAAGATGATGATTTCTGTTTAAGAGCTCAGTTAGCTGGTTTTAAAACTGTAATTGCCCAAGATGTCTTTATTCATCATTACGGCTCCAAAAGCTTTACTGCTGAAGGAATGGAAAAATATAAAGCCAGACTTGAAGTAAATCAAAAAGTTTTTGTTGATAAGTGGGGTGTAACCCCTGAAGAAATATGGCTGCACGGAAAACAAATAAAAGGAAGAAACATAATGTTTACTCTCGATAAAAATGAATTTACCGAAAATCTGCAAAGAGCATTATCTTTAATTGAAGAGAAGGATTATGAAGTTGCTCTGGACTACTTAAAAAATTCGGTGAAGCAGTATAATAATTTTGATCATGATGAAAGTGATCCTGAACTTACAAATCTACTTAATCTTGCCGGTAACGTTTCATTACTTAATGGAAATCTTGAAACAGCACAAAAATATTTTGAAAATGCGTTGAAAGAAGATAATAATTCATCTAAAGCCTGCACCGGGTTAGGTGAAGTTCTTTTTGCTGCAGAGAACTATGAGGCTGCCAAGACAATGTATGAGTGGGGAGTAAAAAATAATCCGGATGATATTGCAGCTGTAGAAGGATTAGCAAAGGTCAATAAGATTTTTAATCTTCCTGAAAATGATAATTCATTGTTTAATCAAGATGGAGAAGAGGTTTTAGTCGATAATTCAAATGTTGATAGTGAATCAGATGCAGACGAATTGATTAATGAAGCATTTGAAATGTTTAATGAGAAGAGATTTACAGAAGCATTGGATAAACTTTCGCAGGCTGAAAAAATATTTAACGGTCATCTAAGTAATCCTGATGATAAAGAATTTGCAGCTTCATTTTATAACATGAAAGGTTTTAATTACCTGGGATTAAATGACATTGATAAAGCAAAGTCATGTTTTCAAAAAGCTCTTGAGATAAATCCGAGTTCTTCCCAGGCTTGTGCTGGTTTAGGAGAAATTTTGTATCTGAATAAATATGATGAGCAGGCAAAAATAATGTTTGAAAAAGCTGTGGAATATAACCCGGAAAATTTATTTGCGGTCGCAGGATTGGAAAAGGTAAATAAAATTTTAAATAGTGAATTAATAGAAAAGAAAAATAATTCTAATGATAAATTAAAGATATTTCATAGAGATGATTTCGGCAGATTATTTAATGAGTTAAAATTAGACGGCAGGGGTGCTGAAATAGGTGTTCAGAGAGGAAAATATTCTCAAATCTTAAGAGATACCTGGAAAGGAAAAGAACTTTATTTAATTGACCGGTGGAAATATTATTCCGGTAATAAAGACGTTGCTAATGTAGCCGATGATGAGCAAAAAAAATTATATATATCGGTTGTTGAGAGATTTATCGACGATGGTAGTGTGCAGATAATAAGAAAAGATTCTGTAGAAGCATCAAAGCAATTTCCGGACGAATATTTTGATTGGATTTATTTAGATGCAGATCATTCTTATAAAGGTTGCTTGAGTGATCTAAAAGCATGGTATCCTAAACTAAAAAAAGGAGGGGTGTTTGCAGGGCATGATTACGTTGATGGAAAATTGTTTGGCGGTAATTTTAAAGTTAAAAGTGCTGTTGACGAATTTATAAAAGATAAAAAAGTTAATTTATATCAAACTGAAGAGAACACACTTAAATCCTGGTATTTTATTAAACCTGCAGCTGTTTCATCGGTGACAGAAAACAGAAAAAATAAAACTTCTATACAACCAACCGAGAAAGAGGAGGCGAAATTACAATCAGTTCTAAATGAAATTCTTGAGGCTTCTTATGAATTATTCAGCTTAAAACATTATGATGAAGCTATTGATTCATTAAGTAAATCTGAAGAATTATTCTATTCGCAAAACGATAAAGATTTAATATCAGCATATGAAAATATGAAAGGCTTTAATTATCTCGGCCTGGATGATAAGAGCAATGCAGGAAAATGTTTTGAAACAGCTCTTAATATTAATCCTGAATCATCACAAGCATGTGCGGGTTTAGGCGAGCTGTTCTATCTTAAAGGAAAAGATAAGGAAGCGAAAACTATGTATGAGTTTGCAGTAAAAAATAATCCTGAAAATCCTTATGCAATAAGCGGACTTGAAAAGGTTAATAAGGCTCTTGATTATCCTGAAACCCATAATACTCTTTTGAATTATTAAAGACAATTATCGTGAGGTATATAGTTTGCCAAAATTAACTCTTAGCATGATTGTTAAGAATGAAGAGGAATATTTGCATGATTGTCTAAGATCAGTAAATGATATTGCAGACGAGATAGTTCTTGTAGATACAGGTTCGTCGGACAATACTATTAATATTGCTAAAGAATTTAATGCCAGAATATATAACTATCCATGGTGTGACGATTTTTCGGCTGCAAGAAATTTCGCACTTGGCAAATCTACAGGAGATTGGATTTTATATCTGGATGCAGATGAGAGACTATCAGGTAAATCTGTATTTGAATTGAAGAATATAATTAAAAGGAATGAACCATCGGGATACCGATGCATAGTTAAT
Organism: uncultured Ignavibacteriales bacterium; assembly: GCA_963723205.1. GTDB lineage: Bacteria > Bacteroidota > Ignavibacteria > Ignavibacteriales > Ignavibacteriaceae > CAVQBP01. Next base: position 380,576 of record CAVRQC010000041.1, on the reverse strand, counting down.
AGTGTTGATGAAATGAATGGAAGACCCAATTTTATGCGTTATACCCGGTTATTCCGCAATAGTCCGGATATCAAATTCATCGGAAAAATACATGAGCAGATAGATGATTCACTACTCAAGAACGGATTTAAAATTTTAGATACAAATGTTGAAATAATTCATATCGGTTATAATGTTGCCACAAATGATCTTAAGAATAAAGCGGTAAGAAATCTCAAAATTCTGCAAGATGAATTCAATGAAAATAATTCATCTTATAATGCATATCAGCTTGCAAATACTTATACAACATTAGAAGATTATGATGAAGCAAACAGATATTACAAATTATCTGTCAGTATAAACAATTTAAATAAAGAATATAAAGCATTCGCATATTTAAACCTTTCAGGTTATGAGTACAAAAAAAATAATTTGGATGGAGCCATAGAGTATCTTGACAAAGGTTTAAAAAACGATTCATCAAATCCATTGTTAAATTTACTGGCTTCTGAAATCTTCTTCAGAATAAACAAAATTGATGAATCATTTAAATTCTGCAGAATAGCTTTAGATGAAAATAATAAAATATTGTCCGGGTTAAGCAAATCGGTTCTGTCTATCGGATTAAAAAATGAATTAATATTATCAAAAGGAACTTATTATTCCTTATTATCATCAAATGAAGCGGAACTAAAAAACTTTCTGAACCTGCTCAAAAAAGAAAATAATAAGTTATTTGAAGTAGTTGTTAAGTTAGTCGGTAATCAAAAAATAATTGAAGTTGATAAAAAAGATATATTGAAACTGATTACAACCGATAACCTTGATATGTTTTTGGTATTATTTGAAAAATATAAAGAAAAAGAATTATCACTTGAGATACTTAGTAAGGTATATACATCTTTCAAAGATAATTCAAAATTTCTTAAAACATTAGGTTTGATATATCTTGAAAACCATTCTTTAAATGACGCAGAAAAATTATTTGAAGAATCTTTAGCCTTAAATGAAAAGGATCCTTCATCAATATTCTATCTGATTTCTGTTTACCTGGAGGAAAATCAATATCAGAAGATTCCTTCACTTTTAATGATGGCTGAAAAGGAATTTGGTAAAATCCCGGAGTTCAATTCAAAATTTGAATTGTTAAAACAAAAATTAAATACAGTATTTGACAATTAGAGAAAAACGTAAATATGATTGATACTTATCAACTGGCAATTGAACATTTTCAAAAAAGAGATTATAAATCTTCCGAAGATATTCTGTTAAAGCTTAAAGAAGACAATGAAAACAATGCAGATGTATTATATTTTCTTGCTGTTGTAAAATCAAAATTAAAGGACTTTGAATCTGCTATTCCATTATTTGAAGAAGTCGTAAAAATTAAAGAAGAGCATACGGAAGCTTACTATAACCTGGCTTTATGTCTTCAGAATCTTAACAAGGATGAAGAAGCTTTAAAAAATTACAAAAAAGTAATTGAACTGAATCCGTTTCTATCCGAAGCTCACAATAATATCGCCATCATATATAAGAATATGAGTAAATATGATGAAGCGGAAAAAGCATTCAGGATGGCGGTAAAAGTAAAGCCGGATAATTCAAATGCAATGAGCAACCTCGCAAATCTTCCGATTGATAAAGAGCAATCAAAAGAATACCAGGAAGCATTTGAATTATATGAAAAGAAAGAATTTGCTGCCGCAAAAGATATTATTATAAGTTTACTTAACAAAGCTCCTGATAGTATACATCTCTTAACGTCACTTGGAATCATTTATTTCAATCTTAATAACTTTGAAAAATCAATTGAGTGCTACAAAAAAATTATTGAATTGAATGATAAGAATGCCGAAGCACAGTATAGTTTAGGTGTATGTTATCAGAATTTAGATAACAACGAGCTGGCATTAAAATATTATAAAAAAGCAATCGAATTAAATCCGGCATATTTAGATGCTCATAATAATCTTGGATTATTATATTCTTCTCTAAAAAATTACTCCGAAGCTGAAAAGTGTTTTAACAAGGCACTTAAATACAATCCCGGTTATTTCAACTCTATAATAAATTTGGGAGCTATAAAACTGCATGAAGACGATTTTGATGCAGCGTTGGATTATTTCAATAGAGCTTTGGAAATCTCTATTAATAAAAAAAATGATCCTCGCAAATCGGTTGCATATAGTAACATCGGTTTCGTTTCTTTAAGAAGAAAAAATCTAAAAGAAGCGATTAAATATTTTAATAAAGGTATAGAGTTAGATCCTGAAAGTGTACTTGCTCATTATAATAAAGCTGAAGCGCTTTTAATGTTGGGGAGGTTTGAAGAGGGCTGGAAAGAATATGAATGGAGACAGGGCAGGAAGGATTTTGGCAACAGAAAATTTGATAAAACATTCAAGCCTGAATATGATTTAAAAGGAAAGAAAATTTTAGTCTACGCTGAACAGGGCTTGGGTGACGCAATTCAATTTATAAGGTATCTCCCGATGCTTAAGGAAAAAGGATGTTATATAATTTTGGAATGTGGTAAAGAGCTGCACAAATTGCTATATAATTTTAATAGTGTGGATGAAATTATCGAAAGAAATTTTACCGAGAAACCAAATATCGAATATGATTATGATGTCCCGTTATTAAGCCTCCCTTTATATTTCAAAACAGATGCTGCCAGTATACCAGCGAAGATCCCTTACTTAAATGTTAAAAAAGAATTAAAAGAAAGATGGGCAGCATTTATTAATGATAGTGAAAAAATAAAAATTGGAATCGTTTGGGCAGGCAGTCCTATTCATACTAATGACAGGCATCGCTCAGTCAGATTACAGCAGTTTCTCTCTTTGTTTTCTATTGAGGGGACCCATTTTTACAGCCTGCAGAAAGGTTTTCAAATTGTCCAGGCATATGATTATCAGTTGCTGATAACTAACCTGGATGAACATATAAAATCGTTTGAAGATACATCCGCAATAATTGAAAACCTTGATCTTGTTATTACCGTAGACACCTCGGTTGCACATCTTGCTGGTGCATTAGGGAAAACAACCTGGGTATTGTTACCTTATTTGTCTGATTGGAGATGGCTGACGAACGGAGAAAAGTCAGCTTGGTATCCATCGATAAAATTATACAGACAGCCTAAAATTAGTGATTGGGATTCGGTATTTAAAGAACTTAAAAAGGATTTGATTGATTTAGTAAAAAATAAAAATGGGAAAATAGTAAAAAAAATTAATAACTCTTTTAATTCTTTTGAAAACCTAATTTGTGAACTTTCAAATAGAAATAATAATAGAGTAAATTTTACCTATGAAATTGATAATAATATCCTGAAAAAAATAATACTAAAGGAAAATGATAATATACTTTATCTCGGAAATACAGGGGATTATAAAAATAAATTTCCGAATCAAAATGTTGAAATCGTAAATCCGCTAATAACTCATGAAAAATATTATTTTGAATCAAAAACCAAAAAATATGATCTAATAATTTCGAATAATACACTTCAATATAATATTGCACCTTTTCATACATTACAGGAATTTAAGAAAATATTAATGCCGCGTGGTTTCCTGGTGGTAATAATCCCTTCATCAAATATTTCAAAAGAACTTATAAATAAATCAGATATTAATTCTTTATTTCCAATACATTTGTGGAATTCATTGTTAAAGAGGACCGGATTCGAAGTAATTGATAATAATAACAATGATGCAGATTACTATACTTTTATTTGCTCCAATAAAGAAACAAAAAGTGAAACTTTGTATTTAGGGTTAACTTCCGGAGAAAATTTTGGCTGGGGAGTTTGTAGTAAATATTTAAAAAGAGAATTGTCAAATAAAACCAATATTATAAATATTGATGAACATGAAGAGTTGGTTAAAACAGAAAAGGTAAATGGAACTGTGTTCCATGCATTAAATAATCGTGATTTCAGAGGACTTCATCCCGTTAGAGGAACGAAAAACATCGGTTATACTTTCTTTGAATATGAATTGAATGAAGCTGCAGTTAAAAATGCTGCAAGTTACAATATCATATTAGGCGGTTCTTCATGGAATCAGGAAAAATTAAACGAGAAAGGGATTGAAAATGCAGGTGTAATAATCCAGGGAGTTGATCCGGAACTTTTCTATCCGGGAGAAAAAGAGAAAAGCAATGATCTGTTTATCATCTTTTCCGGCGGGAAATTTGAATTACGCAAAGGTCAGGATCTTGTATTAAAAGCCATCGGGGTTCTACAGCAAAAATTCTCTGATATTATTCTCTTAAATGCATGGTACAATATGTGGCCAAATACAATGCATTCAATGGAAGTATCCAGGCATATAAATTATGAATATAAAGGAGAGACCTGGAAAAACTTCATGATAAATCTCTGTAAAATAAATAATATTGATGGCAATAAAGTATTCTCATTACCAATTACTCCCGGCAATAAACTTAGGGATTTATATTTAAACTCGGACGTAGGTTTGTTTCCCAACAGATGTGAAGGAGGAACTAACCTCGTGCTGATGGAATATATGGCTTGCGGTAAACCTGTAATTGCTTCTTATAATAGCGGTCATAAAGATATACTTACCCCGGATAACTCTTTAATGTTGAATGAAATGCACGAGTTTAAATTATTTGACGACAATAACAAATTAATGGCTGATTGGGAAGAACCTGATTTTGATGAAATAATATCTAAACTTGAATATGCATATTATAATAGAGACACGATAAAACAAATAGGTCATAAAGCAGGTCAGGATATGAAAAATTATACCTGGGAGAAATCTGCTGAATCATTGCTGGAAATTTTAAATAAGATTTAATTCATTTGAATTTTAATAAACTATGAAATTAAAAAAAGATCCTTTAATCTGGCTGTCATTTGTATCATACCCGATAACGACTGCAGTTTATTTTGAAAGAGCGCTTAGGAAGAATTATAAAGTAATAACCTGTGGCCCAAAGCTGCCTGAACAGCTTATTAAACAGTGGCAATTGGAAAATATGAAACTGCCTGTAAAAGATCTTGATATAGCAGCAGGTTTTGGAGAATTGGATTTCTCACAAGTATTAAGATCAATTCCTCAAAATATGACACCTGATTTATTTCTATGGATAGAATCGGTTTCAGGTTTTCTACCGGTAAATGTTAAAGGGAAAGGATTTCCAACTGCCTGTTATTTAATCGACTCTCATTTAAATCTCAAATCCCACCTGGATTGGGCAAAAAATTTTGATTTCGTTTTCATTGCTCAGAGAGAGTATTTGCCTGAGTTTAAAAAGGCCGGCTTTGAAAAAGTTTTTTGGTTACCGCTTGGTGCAGATTCCGAAATACATTCAAAAAAGAATGTTAATAAAATTTATGATATTGGTTTTGTTGGCTCTGTTAACGGAAGTTCTCATCAAAAAAGAGTAAATCTTTTAAATAAAATAAATTCCGTTGTAAAAGTAAGCTATAGCAGATGCTGGTGGAATGAAATGGCAGAATTTTTTTCTGCTTCAAAAATTGTGTTTAACAATGCCATCAATAATGATCTTAATATGCGTTTATTTGAAGCCATGTCTACAGGCTCTTTTCTTCTTACTGATCTTGCAATAAATAGCGGGCAGGAAGAAATGTTTAAAGACAGAGAAGACTTATGTATTTACAATGAAGACAATATTGTTGATAAGGTTAAATATTATCTGCAAAACGAAAGTGAAAGAGAAAAAATAGCAGAAAATGGTAAGAAAATAATTCACAATGCGCATACTTATTCACATAGAGCCGAAGAATTATTGAGGGTCTGTTTTGGTGAAAAGAACGATACTCCCTCGGCAGATGAATGGAGGAATAGATCATTGGGAAAAATTTCTTTACCTGTTAACATGGAAAAAAATCAAAAACAAAATTCGAAATCCAGGAGAAGTTTTGTAATTCCTGTGCTGGATATGTCTCCGGCAAGCCCATATAATATTGTTAAACTGCTCGACGATTTAAAGAATATTCCCGGTGATGTGATATTAATTTTTAATTCACTTGAAATGACTGAGAAACTAAAAAATCATCCGCGCATAGATTATTATGCGTCAATGAAAAAAAATGTCGGGGTTTCCAGAGCCTGGAATATTGGGTTAAATATCTCCCAAACTCCGGTTACATTCATTCTGAATTCAGATCTGAATTTAAGCGAAGAGACTGTCGAAAAATTAGAAAATCATTTATTAAAGATTCCCGAAGCTGCAATTGTTGGTCCGCAGGGTTCCTTCTTTAATTTTTATAAAGCACAGGATCTGGCTTATTTTGATAAAAATTCATTCGATTCTCCTTTTGAAGTTGATGCAGTTTCAGGATTTTTATTTGCAGTAAAAACTGAGCTTTTTAATAATGGTATATTAAAATTCGATAACCAATATACCCCATGTTATTTTGAAGAATGGGACATGGGACTGCAAATTAAAAAAGCAGGAATGAAATCATATATAGTTCCTGTGGGCGGATATAACCATGAATGGAGTGGTTCTATTCGTTCATTGAGAGTTATTGAATATCTTGATAAGGAAGAAACTGCCGGTGAAATATTAAACAGAAATAGAATTTTATTTCTAAATAAGTGGAAAGAATTCGTTCAATACTTTCCTGATAAAAAGAATATTTTAATAAGTAATTGGGCTGGTTTATTATTGAATCAGGCCGAAATATTTGCAAAACAAAACGAAAAAGAAAAATCATCTCAAATTTATAACCAGGTTTTAACAGAATTCCCTGAATATGAAGAGGCCCTTTCGAAATTTGGTATGTTTCTTTACAAAGAAAATAAATTGGATGATGCATTACATGTTTTTAATAATTTATCTTCAATAAATCCGGATTATAAAATACCATTACAAGAGAATCCTGATAAAATTAAAAAGCCGGACAGCATATTAAAAAACAAAAATAATGGTAAAAGAAGTGCTAAAGTTACAGCAAAAGAAGATAAGAGTTATTATGAAAATGACAGAGAAGATGTGCAACAATTAATAAATCCCAATTCCCGGAAAATATTGGATGTCGGTTGTGGCAAAGGAAGATTAGGAAAAAAATTAAAAGATAAATTAGGAGCTGAAGTTTGGGGCATTGAGAATATAGATGATATTGCATCATCTGCATCGGAAAATTTAGATAAAGTAATTTATAATTCCGTTGAAGATGCTATAATTCAATTACCCGATAAATATTTTGATACTATAATTTTTGCAGATGTTCTTGAACATCTGGTTGATCCATATTTTATCATACAAAAAATAAAAACGAAATTATCAGACAAAGGAGAAATAGTAGCTAGTATTCCAAATGTCAGGCATTGGTCGGTTGTCAAAAAACTGCTTGAAGGAGAGTGGGAATATAAGGAGTTTGGTATAATGGACAGCACCCATTTAAGATTTTTTACCCGTAAGTCTATATATAATATGTTTGAAAAAGCTGGTTATACTATAACAAATATTTTATATGTGGTTGTTCAAATGGAAAAACTCTCTCCTCAACTGTTATCTGTTATGAAGGAATCTAACATAAATGTTGAGACGCTAGACGGGGAATCTCAACACTTTCAATATATTGTAAAAGCAATTAAAAATTGAATTAAGCGGATAATAATAAGTTTGTATGTTTATTCCCGGTTAATAGTCAGTAATTCTTAAAATAATTCATATATTGAAGAAGACTATATATCCCTTCCAAATGATTTTTAGCCTTAAAACACGTCCTAATCGATAAAATATTTATTTCAGTAAAAAGCTAAACAAATAAAAACCCCTTCCGATAATATACTTAAGAATTAAAAATTCTTGCAAAAGACAGACATGGAAGTCTGAAAATAACAAACAAACAAAATAAACATGGAGGTTTATTATGGGTTTCGGTATAAACTCAAATATTGATGCACTACGTGCATATAATGCATTAGCAACAGTTAATGCCAGTACCACAAAAGCTCAGTTAAGATTAGCTACCGGTAAAAGAATCAATTCTGTAGCTGATGATACATCCGGTTATGCAGTTGGAAAATCTCTTGACCAAAAAGTTAAGCTGATGGAATCTGCGCAGAGAAACGTCGGATCTGCACAGGATATGCTTTCTACTGCAGAATCACAATTAACAAGTGTGAAAGATTTGATTACATCTATTAAAGCAAAAATTGCTGATGCTTCAAATCCTGCAACAGACAGCACTAAAATTTCCGGCGATATTAAAGCCCTTGCGACAGAAATTGCCAATATTTTCTCTACAACAAAGTTTAATGATACAAAACTTTTATCCTCACTGTCTTCAACACAATTTAACTTCCAGACTGGTGCAGATTCTACAGATAAAATATCTTTAGATTATTTCAATAATGCTTCAGGTTCATTATCTGGATCTGCTACACTTTCAACATCTGCTTTTACAGTTAATAGTGTGGGAACCGCAGGTTATACGGCATTAACTCAGATGGCTGATGCAGGTACAACTGCTGAAGGTATTGGCAGTTTATCAGCTTTCATAGCAACTTTTGAAAATACTATTGACGAATCGATTTCAAAGATTGGTAACTATGAACAAAGATTGACAATTAAGAGTGATTTCTTAACAGCAGCTATTGCAAATTCTTCTGCTTCTGTTTCGAGATTGTTTGATGCTGATGTAGCTAAAGAACAATTGAATGCAACAAAAGGACAAATAATGCAGTCTGTTGCAACTTCAATGTTATCACAGCTTAATGCTCAACCTCAAAATCTTTTATCACTCTTTAGATAATAGTTAATATTCGAAACCCGGGGAAATTTTCCCCGGGAAATTTTTATATACAGGAATTTTTCGGGAAGACTTAGTAAATGTACAGTTCAACCTTAGCAGCTAGAAACCGGAATAGATTGAATCAATATTTGGTAAATGAAATTACACAGGCTTCACCTAAACAGCTTTTATTAAAAATATATGATTTTGCTATTGTTAATTGCAAAAAGAAAAACCTGGCAAAAACTAACGAAGCTATTCAGGTTCTTATTAGTTCTTTAAGTTTTGAAAATAAAGAAGTTAGTAAAATTTCTACAGGTTTATTAAGATTATATCAGTACTGCCAGGAGCAAATGAGAAAGAAAAATTATGATATTGTTTATGAAATTCTTACTGAACTTAGAGAATCCTGGATTACGGCATTTAATAAATAAGAGGCATTTATGTCTTCGAGCGGTATAGATACAATATTAACAACTTCAAATATAACAGCACTAGTTAATTCTTATATTACTGATCAAACCAATAGACTCATTTCCCCTATTACCACAAGAAAAACGCGCTATCAAAATTTATCTTCTGCCTATTCTACTTTCAGTTCAAAGTTGACTTCATTAAAGAGTCTTCTTGTAGATTTTAAAATTACTGATACTACATCATTATTTAGTAAAAAAGCTGCTACTTCTTCGGATCCTACTTTTATAACTACTTCAGTGGAGAACTCCGCATCTATTGGTGCCTATAGTATGAGAGTCGACCAATTGGCAAAAAATGATGTATTGTTATCCCAGGATATTGCTTCTTCAACAGCAAATGCTCTAACCGGAACACATACTTTTACTTTAAAAACAGGTGATGGCACTGATCCGGATTTAACGAGTAATGTCGAAGTCACTTTTTCCGGAAGTGAAACCAATCAAACTGTAATGGAAAAAATTAGAGATGCTATAAATTCAGATAAAGCTGTTGTTGAATCCAGTGCTAAAAGTGCTTCGACATCTTATACTGGGGGAGCTGGTACATTTACAATAAATTTAAATGGTACGGAAACAAGCATCTCAGTAAATGGAGGCGGAACATACGAAGATCTGATTGATGAAATTGCAGCAAAAATTAATTCTGATGTCTCTGGAGTATCTGCAGAAAAAGTTCTGGATTCGGGTACCGGCAATGTTTCATTAAAAATGACTGTGAATGATTCAAAAAATTATATTTCTATTTCAAACGCCAGTGGTTTCGATGTTGTAAGTGATCTTGGAATTGGTGTTGTAAAAGAAAAAGGTGCATCAGGGATAGTTACTGCTTCTTCTTTTAGCCCTTCAAGTGGTTATTCTCAATTGTCAATTACTTCAAAGGAAACGGGCATTGATTACCGGATTAAAGAATTGAGTGACTCAGGCAGTTCTACTGCATTATCCTCGCTTGGTTTAAATATAGGAACCAGCCGTCCAACCTTTGATCAATCTACAAGCCCTGATACTGCCGGATTTTTATATTCAGATATTTCCAGTAATTCATTATTAAATGCTAAACTAACCTTTAACGGACTCAGCATATCCAGAGATTCGAATATAATTGATGATTTGGTTACCGGGGTTACTTTCAATCTAAAAGCTGCTATGCAGTCCTCGGATTCTAATGTAAGTGTTTCAGTTGCAAATGATGTAAAGACAATCGAATCGAAGGTCCAGGATTTTATTACCAAGTTTAATGATATTTACCAGTTTTTAAAAACAAATTCGAGTGCAACTTCTTCTTCTTCAAGTACAGGTACTTCATCTTATACTCCAGGTGTGCTCTCATATGATTCGAACGCTTCTTCATTATTAAGCGTTTTACGGAGCGTTGCATATACTAGAATATCCGGAATCCCTACAGGAGACTTAAATAGTCTTTCACAAATAGGAATTTCATTTGATACAAGCACCGGCTTATCTATTTCGGATACTTCAACATTTGAACAAAAAGTAAATGAAAATTCTGATCAGGTAGCTGCGCTTTTCAATTCAACAAATGGATTAGCTAATACATTATATAATCAAATTGATCCTTATTTAGGTGTTAGCGGATATTTAACACTAAAGAAAAATAGTTATAATAGTAATATTACCTCCTTAAGTGATAAAATAACTGCTGCCCAGGACAGAATAAATAAGAGTGCCGATAGTCTTAGAACTCAATATGAAAAACTACAGTCTCAACTAGCGGAAATGATTTCCATGCAAAATATGATTAGCTACTTGTAATTGATATATATTGAAAATATGGATGATTTTAGAAGAAAATACTACAGGCTTAAATTTTTATTTGTGGAATTAGTCTCAAAAATTGATAATTTAACGGACGAAAATAATTTTTTTGCAGAGCTAAAAAGCATTAAAACCGGTATTTCAGAGATTCAGACTATTAAAAATGACTTATTTGCAGATCCAAACAAAGAAGAATTAAAAAAAATGGAACCTGAATTAAATAATTTCGCTAAACAAATTCAGGAAAAGTTCGATAATATAATTGAGAAAAAAAGAAAAGATTTGGCTGAAATAGGTCTGAAAATAGGAAATTTACAAAATTCTAGAAAGCTTGCAAATTACAATAGGTGAAATATGAACATAAAACCTATCTCAAATAATTACTCTTATAATAATAGAGAATTAGAGGGCAAAAAAGGCAAGGAAACTGCCAACGAATCTAAGATTGAAGATAAAGTCGAAATATCTGAACAAGCAAAGGTAATGAATAAAGAAAATCTTCAGTCTAAAAAATTAGCTTTAATTAAAGATAGAATTAATAATAATTTTTATAATTCCGATGAAGTAGCAAAAAAGGTTGCTCAGGAAATTTATAAAGATTTGAAAGCACAATAAATTCTTTGAGTTTATCCTATCTAGATTTTATTTAATCATACTTGTTTAATAGTATTTAAATTCGTACTTTTCAACATTATATTCTTAGGATGATATCGAACTCATTTAATTTTTATTGATGTACGAAGACAATTCTCAAAGTAATAAACTGCAGCTTCTCGGTAAATTAAATGCCAGTTTCGTTCATGAAATACGCAACCCTCTTTTTGCTCTCAAACTAAATCTCGATTATCTGAATATGGTGGAGAATCTTCCAAAGGATGTCAGTGATTCTGTTGATTCGTGCATTGAGGCTGTTGATAGAATTCAGAACCTGGTTGATAATATACTGAACTTTTCCCGCAAAGCTAAAGAGGAACTTCACTATTGTTCTTTAAATGTTATAACTAAAGAAGCAATAGAACTTGTTAGCGGGTATGCAGGTAAAGTTAAATGCGATATAATTAAAGAAATGGATGAGAATATTCATCAGATTTATTTCAATAAAAACAAGCTCCTGCAGGTTTTCTTAAATTTACTTATAAATGCTATTGAGGCCAGCCCCGAAAATCAACCTGTTGTTATCAGAACTTTCGAAAAGAATAAAAATGTATTCTGGGAAGTTGAGGATTTCGGAACGGGAATTAAAGATGAAGATAAAGAAAAAATTTTTAGCGATTTTTTTACTCAAAAGAAAAATGGCACCGGTTTAGGATTAGGTATTTGTAAAGAAATTTTATCGGAAATTAATGCTTGTGTAGATTTTGAATCTGAGGTGGGGAAAGGGACAAAATTTTTCATAAAATTTAACCTCCAGGCGGAGAAATATGAACTTCAAAATTCTACTTATTGATGACGATAATCTAGTCTGTATTTCACTTAAAAAAGTATTAGTCAAATTCGGTTACGATGTTGAAATATGTATGAAAGGGGACGAAGTCTTTGATAAAATCAGAGAATTCGATCCCGATATTATTCTACTTGATATCTACTTAACTTCTCATAATGGTCTCGAATTATTAAAATCCTTCACTAAAGCTTACCCTCATATTCCGGTAATTATGATAACCGGGTATTCAGATGTAAAAATGGCAGTTACTGCTATAAAATCAGGCGCATTTGATTTTCTCTTAAAACCAATAGATCTTGATCAGCTCAAATTGGTATTGAGTAAAGCCAGCGACAAAATTGCCTTGAGGTCTGAAGTTGATAAACTGCATATGCTTATGCAGGGAACAGAATTAACCCGCGAATTTTTTGGAAAAAGTAAAAAAATTCAAAGGATTCTGAATTCAGTTGAAAAGTTGGCCAAGAGTTCGGATACAACAATTTTAATTGAAGGGGAAAGCGGAACCGGCAAAGAAGGATTCGCAAAGTTTATTCATCAAAATAGTTCACGCAGGAATTTTCCTTTTATTGAAATTAATTGTGCAGCTATTCCGAAAGAGCTTGCCGAGAGTGAATTATTCGGACATGAAAAAGGTGCATTTACAGGTGCTGCTCCAAAAACAAAGCTGGGAAAATTCGAACTTGCAGAAGGTGGAACTATACTTCTAGATGAAATTGCAGAACTATCTGTTGATTTGCAGGTTAAACTGCTGCGCGTTTTACAGGAGAAAAGATTTTATAGAATAGGTGGTGAAAAAGAAGTTTCAGTTAATGTTAGAGTTTTAGCTGCAACTAACAAAAATCTTGAAGAAGAAGTTCAAAAAGGAAATTTTAGAGAAGATCTTTTTTATAGATTAAATGTAGCTAAAGTAGTTGTTCCTCCTTTAAGAGAAAGAGTTGAAGATATTCCGATTTTAAGTTATTCTTTTTAAAAGAATTTTCTCAGAAATTTGATAAACAGATATTAGGAATCAGCAGTGATGCATTATCTGTCCTTGAATCTTATAAATGGAAAGGAAATATTAGAGAATTAAGAAATGTAATGGAAAGAATTGCATTGTTAATTGAAGAAAATGAAGTGAAAGAACATCATTTGAGTAGTCTGATTTCAGATATAAAAAATGAAAAAGAAGATGATAGTTTTGAACTAAAAATTCCACCCAAAGGTATTAAGATCGATCTTGTTTTAAAAACTTTAATATTAAAGACTTTAAAAATTACAAATGGCAACCAGGTTAAAGCTGCAAAGATACTTGGTCTATCAAGATCAAAATTAAGATATAGAATGGAGCAGCTGGGAATTGAGGTGACAAAGAATGTTCAATAAGAGTAATTGCCCGCAGGTTTAAAAATAATTGTAAATGTAGTCCCTTTATCTTTTTTACTGCTTACCCCGATTTTCGCATTATTAATTTCAATATATTTTTTAACAAGAGCCAATCATAAACCCGTTCTTTCATAATTTCTTCGGTCACTATTATCTTCCTGGGTAAACGGATCAAACAAGGCTGGCAAAAATTCTTCTGAAATTCCCGTTCCCGAATCAATAACATCAACGCATACTTAATTTTCATTATTATTTTAAAGGATTACTTTTATTTCTCCTTTAATTTGTGTACTTAATTGCATTATCAATAAGATTAACAAAAATCTGACGACCGAATAATTGTCTCCAAAATTTTTTTTATAATTTACCGTAGATTTATAATTCAATTTAATACTTTTTTCATTTGCTCGTATATAAAATTCCAGAATTATTTCATACAAGATATCTTCATCGAGATCAATTTTTTCAAAATATGTATCGAAATTTTCTTTCTGATTTTTTCATTGGCTTTATCACCGGTAGATACATTGCTAACAAAACCATCTTAGAAAATTTTCTGCAGATTAGAAAATAAAAATCTATCCGGCAGGGAAATTATTACTCTTTAAGCGGTTATATTAAATTAAAATTTTTTTGAAAAAAATAATAATACCGGAGCATTAATAAAATATTTTTAAGTCTGTCTCTAAATTAGACAAATACAGGATTTTAACTTCATATAAAAGAAATAAAATTGTAAATAAAAAATCTCACTAAAAACATGCCGGATTGTAACTATGTCATTTTCAAATAATTAGCAGAAATAGAAAAAAATTAAAGAAAATCAAAAAATATACGATAATATATTTAAGAGTGATTTTTTAAAGGGTTTCAAATGAAGAATATAACATTATTTTTTGTCTTCGCATTGTTATTAATTCCTTCTCACACCGTTTTTTCAAGTGGAAAAGATGAATTATATAAACCTTTTGCTCAAGTAATGCCCCAACCGGATGGAGGAATAGCAACAGTTTACTCTAAAATAAAGTATCCGGAAACCGCACAAAAAGCAGGTGTGCAGGGCAAAGTTTATTTACTAATATATATAAATGAAAATGGCGGCGTAGATGATGTTAAAGTATTAAAAGGATTAGGTGCCGGGTGTGATGAAGCAGCAGTAGATGCAATAAAACATACGAAATTTAGTCCTGGAAAAGACAACGGAGTGGCTATAAAAGTTAAATTGTCAATGCCTATTACATTTAAACTTGAGTAAAGAAATTCAATAAAAATCAATTCTTCCTTCTTAAAATTATCTGCTTAAAAATAAAACTATGGCTTTTGAAGACTTTCTTTTACCATAGCTTTATCCCCTTTTAAATCTGTTTAATCAAATACTGTTGACGGCAATAAAAACCTGGTGAAAGAAAAAATAAAAAAAGACTATAATTTTTTAATTTTTATCCGATTATTGTTTAAAGAGTATCGATCTTAAGAATTGAAAATCAGATGAATTAAAGTTAATTCTTAAGAATTATTGTATTAGTACAAAATACTTAAAGCATATATAAAAATATATATACAGGAAATTAAATATGCACTTGATTAAGGATATAAAATTTGTTCGCAAAATTCAGGCAGGTTTTTTACTTCTTGCCGTAATCTCAAGTATACTTATCGTCATCAATTATTATCAACTGGAAAAGATGTCAAAAATTAAATCGTATCTTTTCACGGAGTATGTAAAACCGCAACAGGTAATTGATGAGACGTATACAAATTACCAGACTATCCAGTCTTTGATGATGCAATTTTCAATGCCTGCATTCGCCGATAAATTTAACGCCAACAATACAAAGTTAAATACTCTTAAAACAGACATTGATTCTTCTTTAAAATATTTACTATCATCCAATTTTAATGTGAAAACCAAAAAGGAAATAACCGAAGTTTCAAAAATTTGGGGTGATTATAAGAGTTATGTAATCGACGCAATTTTAAGTGCTTCCGTTACCCATAGTTATGATATGGCCTCAGATATTGCTACTTCTTCGGGAGAAGAAGTTGGCGAAAAATTAAAACAAAAATTTGATATAGCAACCAGGAGTCTGAAAAAAACATCTGATAATCTCAATGCTACTTTTGATAATAGTGTTACTTCTGCAATTTATTATACATTTGGAGGAGCTTTAGCCGGTACCTTTGTGTTTTTCCTTAGTGCGTTTTTTATAGCTCCCGCAATAACCAAACCTATTAATAAATTAAAAGGAATTGTAAAAGAATTTTCATTAGGAAATTATAATTTTCAGATTGAATCTAATTCAAAGGATGAAATTGGTGAACTTACCGCTCTCTTTGTAAAGCTGCAACAAGCACAGAAGGAAAAAGTTTTTGCAGCTGAGCAGATTGCAGCCGGTAAGATTGAAAAAGTTAATTTAGCCTCAGATAAAGATGCTCTGGCAATTGCATTCAATAAAGAAATAAGTATAATTGAAGAAATATTGGATGAAGCAAATGAACTAATTCTTCAAAACAATGAAGGTAATCTAAATTACAGGGCTAATTCTCATAAATATTCAGGAAGCTGGAAACAATTGATTGAGGGAATTAACTCTATTCAAGATGCGGCATTAGCACCTATCAAAGAGTCTGCGGAAGTTTTAACCGAATTAGCTGGTGGCGATTTAACTATAAGCGTTAAAGGGAACTACAAAGGAGATCATCAACTAATTAAAAGGAATATTAATACAGTTGCAGAATCTCTAAGTAAAGCTGTGGCAGAAGTAAATGAAGCTATTATGTCCGCTGCTTCAACCAGTTCTCAGATATCGTCAAGTTCTGAAGAAATGGCCGCTGGCTCTAAAGAGCAGACAGCAAAAACCTCGGAAGTAGCTGCTTCAGTAGAAGAAATGACTCAAACCATTCTTGAAAACACAAAGAACGCTAATCTTGCATCCGAAACAGCTAAAAAAGCCGGTAATAAAGCTAAAGAAGGTGGAAAAGTTGTTGAAAGTACTATCACTGGAATGCTCAGAATTTCTGAAATAGTTAAAAAGTCGGCCAAAACAGTTGAAGCTCTGGGAAAAAGCAGCAACGAAATCGGGCAAATTGTTGAAGTGATAAATGAAATAGCCGATCAAACCAATTTACTGGCATTAAATGCTGCGATAGAAGCTGCCCGGGCTGGTGAACAAGGAAGAGGTTTTTCAGTCGTTGCTGATGAAGTCAGAAAATTGGCAGAGCGCACATCCAAAGCTACTAAAGAAATTGCGATGATGATAAATCAAATTCAAAGTGATACAAATGAGGCGGTTGATTCGATGAAAAAAGGGACAGAAGAAGTCGAAAACGGAAAAGTGCTTGCGGACCAAGCTGGAGTTGTATTAAATGAAATTATTAAAGAAGCAGAGAAAGTAAATGATATCGCTGCACAAGTAGCTTCTGCAAGTGAACAGCAATCAATTTCAGCTGAAGTTATAAGTAAGAATATTGTTGATATCAGCAATGTTGCTCAACAGAGTGCAGTTGGTATTGAACAGATTTCCCGGTCTGCCGATTCGTTAAATACGATAAATCAAAGACTTGAGTTGCTAATTAATCAGTTTAAATTTGATAATCAAAAAAATAATCATGAAAAAAGCACTTATTCAGTAAGAAAAAATGGAAAGGTTGAAACTTTTTAATTTTTGTCTCTGATTTGCTATGTGAAAGCGACCCGTATTAGGTGATACAATTATAAAGAAAATTCTTGTTGTTGGAGATGATCAATCGCTTAAAGAATTATTAATAGAAATCCTGGAAAATGAAGGATACCAGGTCTTTTCTGCCCATAATGGAAAATCGGGTATACAATTTGCCAAAGAAATCACTTCTGATTTAATCATTTGCGATATTATGAAGCCTGATATTGATGGCTGAAAAGTAAAATCATCTTTATCAGATAACATTTCAACAGCATTAATTCCGTTCATTTATTTATCTGCTCTTGTTGAAAAAAAGATATCAGGCTGGGTATGGAATTAGGAGCAGATGACTACATTACAAAACCTTTTAAAATAGATGAAATAATAAACGCTGTAAAAATCCGGTTTAATAAGCGGGAACTTTTATCCGAAGTAAGAAATAAAAATAATCATGCATAAGAAGAAAAACTGAGTTACAAAAAGTCCCTGATACGGGAAATGTTATAGTTTAAGTTAATAAACAATTTAAGTTAATTCAGGTAAATGGTATTTCTTATATAACCACTTTCAGCGAATATACATATGTATATTTGGGTGGGAATGAAAAAATAATTATCAGAAGATTATTAAAGAAGTGGGAAGAAATCCTGCCGGAAAGTATCTTTATTAGAATTCACAGGTACACAATTTATTGTAAGCCGCAGGTATTCTGTACATTTAAAGAATAGACTTCACTACAAATAGAATAGTTACTTCCTAAAGTCTTTATTCCATTATAACAAATCTTATAACATTATTCCATCAATAGAACTTTTCTGATTCTTTCAATTGCCCAATCAATTTCATCTTGTTTTATTACTAATGGAGGTGCGAAACGAATTACATTCTCATGGGTTTCTTTACAGAGAATTCCTTCCTCTTTTAAAGTCTCACAAAATCTTCTTGCACCTTTTGCTTCAGGTTTCAATTCTACTCCTATAAAAAGTCCTTTCCCTCTAATTTCTTTAACATGTGACGATTCAATTTCTTTTAGTTTTTTTCTAAAATAATTTCCCAATTCAAAAGATTTTTCAACCAGTTTTTCTTCAATAATTACTTTTATGCTTTCTCTTGCAATAGCAGCACCTAAAGGATTCCCACCAAAGGTTGAACCATGATCTCCTGGATTAAAAACACCCAGTATTTCTTTTTTTGATAGAACTGCCGAAACAGGGTAACAACCACCCGATAGAGCCTTACCAATTATAACTGCATCGGGTTTTATTCCTTCATATTCGAAAGCGAATAGTTTACCACTTCTTCCCAAACCTGATTGTATTTCATCAGCAATTAACAATACATTGTTCCTTTTACAAATATCGTATGCTTTCTTTAAAAATCCATCGGGAGGGACAACAACTCCACCCTCACCTTGTATCGGCTCTACAATGAAAGCAGCTGTATTTTTTGTTATAGCTTCTTCCAATTTATCTGCATTTCCGTATGGAATTATTTTAAATCCAGGAGTAAAAGGACCGAATCCATCTTTATATTGTTCTTCCGTTGAAAAGCTAACAATTGTAATTGTTCTGCCTGCAAAATTATTAGTACATGTGATTATTTCAGCGGAATTATCTTCTATCCCTTTTACTTTATAACCCCATTTGCGAGCAGCTTTTAATGCGGTCTCTACAGCTTCGGCACCTGAATTCATAGGCAGAACCATTTCATACCCAGTTAATTCACATAATTCTTTGTACAGCAAAGGAAGCTGATCATTTCTGAATGCTCTTGAAGTAAGAGTAACCTTACCTGCCTGCTCTTTAAGTGCATTAACAATTCTGGGATGACAATGTCCCTGATTTACAGCCGAATACGCAGCCAGACAGTCTAAGTATTTTTTCCCGTCAACATCATAAACCCAAACTCCTTCCGCTTTTTGAATGACAACATCAAGCGGGTGATAATTGTGAGCACCATATTTTTCTTCAATTTCGATGAAATCCTCTGTCTGCATGGGGTTTCCTTTTCCTATTTTTTTGAACCGTTAAATTAATAAAAGGTAATGATAGTTAGAAGCTGGAAAACTTTATTTTTTAATGTCCAGTAATTATTAAAAATGAATAGTTTACAGAGATAGCTTCATTATTTTCACTTGATACTTGAATTTTCGTTAGGTAATTTTCAACTTTTATTATGGAATAGTTATGGAAATTGAAACGTTATCTTTCAACATAAATACTAGGGGCAATACTGCTATAACTGATATTACCGATAAAGTACAGTCTCAAATAAATTCTTCAGGTTTTAAAGAAGGAAACGTGCTTGTTTTTGTAGGAGGATCAACTGCAGGTATTACAACAATTGAATATGAACCTGGATTACTTAAAGACTATCCTGATTTTTTTGAAAAGATAATTCCTTCCGGTACATCCTACCAGCATGACCACACCTGGCACGATGGAAACGGACATTCTCATGTCCGTGCAGCTTTGCAGGGTGCATCATTTACCGTTCCTTTTACAAACGGCATATTATTGCTCGGTACATGGCAGCAAATTATATTAATCGATTTTGATAACCGTTCAAGAAGCAGGAAAATCATTGTCCAAATTATAGGAAAGAAATAAAATGAAGTTCTATTTAAAATTTAAAATATTTTTGTTTGTTGTATTATTGCCCATGGGATTTATTTATTCCTGGGGAGAAAAAGGGCATCAGATAATAAGCAAAAATGCAGTCGAATTACTTCCGAAAGAGATGGATTCTTTTAAAGCATGGAAAGATTATATTGTTCAACATTCTTCTGATGCTGATATAAGAAGAAAGAGTGATAAGACAGAAGCACCTCGTCATTATATTGATATTGATTTTTATAAGGAATTCTTAAGTGGAAATATGATTGAAAATAAAGATGAGTTGATCTCAAAATACGGTGACAGCACAGTAACTGCAAATGGTATTCTGCCATGGGCCACTCAAGAAACTTTAAATAATTTAACAGAAGCATTTAAAGAAAAAAATAGAGATAAAGCTTTAATTTACGCTGCTGATCTTGGCCATTATGTCGCAGATGGACACCAGCCAATGCATACTACTGTTGATTATAATGGACAGCTTACCGATCAGAAAGGCATTCATTTCAGGTATGAAGTTACAATGGTGGACAAACATATTAATACACTTGAACAGGTGAAAGATTCAAGCTATATTAATTATGTTGAAAATCCTCTCTCTTTTATTTTCAGCTATATTTCCAATGCAAATAGTGTAAACGTTGTATTGTTGGATGCAGATAAGTTAGCACATCAGGAAGCGGGTTCAACAGAAAATAATAACTATTATAGAATCATGTGGTTTAGAACTAAATATGTGACTGAAATTCAATTTAAAACTGCAGAAGAAGATCTGGCTTCTCTTTTTTATACTGCGTGGTTAAATGCCGGGAAACCAGTTTTTAAGGATATAAACTAGAGCTATTTTTAAAGTTAATTATTTTTTAACCGGCTTAATATTACAGCAGACGCACTGGCAACATTCATCGATTCGGCATTTCCATATTTTGGTATGGTAATTAGATAGTCTGAAATATTGAACAGATTTTGAGAAGGTCCTAATGCTTCATTAGAAAAAATGATTATTGATTTTTCAGGGAACCTGAAGCTGTAAATGTTTTCACCTTTTAAATCTGCTGTTAAAATTTTATAACCTTTTCGTTTAAGTGCTGAAAGTGAGTTGAACTCAATTTCATTGAAAATATTCAGATGAAAAACAGCTCCCATGCTTGCTCTTATAGTTTTGGGATTATATACTTCGGCACATCCTTTCAGTAAAATTATATTGTCTATTCCAAACCAATCGCAATTTCTTAATATTGTTCCAACATTGCCCGGGTCAGATATATTCTCAAGACAAACAACCAGATTTGTTCCTATATGCTTAAATTGATTGATCCTGTTTGGGAATTGAAAAACAGCTATAATTCCCTGGGAATTTACTGTATCGCTAATTTTTTTGAATTCCTGAATTTTAATAATAAATAATAAGCTTTTATCGGTAATCAACTCATCCAGAAAATTTTGTTTCTTTTTATAGAATTCGTGCGTTACAATTATCTTCTCACATTTGAAATTACTTTTTAATCCTTCTTCAACAATTCTTTCACCTTCGGCAATAAACTTCTGTTCTTTTTCACGGAATTTCTTTTTTAATAATCCGGAAAAATATTTTAGTTCGTTTTTAGAAATCATATTAGATTAGTATACTCTTGTGATGTATTGCTATCCTGGTTTTCTACTAATTTTCTTAAATACTCCCATGAATAAATCCCGGTATCATGACCATCCTTCCAGGTAATCTGAATAGCATATCCCCCGACAATCTCAATATTTTTTATTTTATACATTTCGGGTTTTTCTTCCGCTTTCTTTTCCGGTCTGTATGTTTTGAAAAGAATTGTCTCTCCTTTACAGTTGGCACAAGGGCATTCATCCCTTAAGTATTTTAGTTTTATTCTGTTCTCGGAATCATCTTCCCATTTGATAAAGAACTTTGTTTTATCCTCTATTTTAATTTGCTTTGGAGTCATATGGTAATTGATATTTAATTAATAATGTTTCAATTTTAATTAAAATTTATATGTATATCAATTAAGATAATTTGGTTTTGATTTTGAAAAATATTGAATAGTGCTAATCTTTTTCATTTTGAGATGATCTTTAATTATATTTAATGAATAATAAAGATAAGCTACTATGAATTCAGTACTGAACTCAAAGGAAAGATTTTCAAACCGTGTTGAAAATTATATTAAATACCGGCCGGGATACCCTGCAGAAATCATTATCTTCATGAGGGAAGAAATAAATTTTAATTCTTCCTGGATAATTGCGGATGTTGGTTCAGGAACCGGGATTTTATCCAAACTTTTTCTTGATAATAAGAATTTTGTTTTTGGTGTTGAACCAAATAATGAAATGAGGAAAGCTGGCGAAAAACAATTAAGTAATTATACTTGTTTTAAAAGCATAAACGGCAGTTCGGAAAATACTGGACTTGATAATAATAGTGTTGATTTAATTTCAGCGGGACAGGCATTTCATTGGTTTGATGTTCAAAAATCCAAGGAAGAGTTTAAGAGAATATTAAAGAAAAACGGGTATGTTTCTTTAATATGGAATAACAGAAGAACAAATTCAACGGCTTTTCTTCGTGAATATGAAAATCTATTATTAAATTTTTCTACAGATTATAAAATAGTTGATCACAAAAGCATAAATGAAAAAATATTAAACGAATTCTTCAAAAATTACAAATTGAAAACATTCTTAAACTATCAGATTTTTAATTTCGAGGAATTAAAAGGGAGATTACTTTCGTCATCATATTCACCTATGCCGGATCATCCCGATTATAAACCGATGATTAAACGACTGGAGAAAATATTCAATAAAAATGAAATAGATGGAAAAGTAAAGATAGAATACGATACAGAACTTTATTACGGTACGATGTGAATTGTTTTTCTTGCAAAAAGCATTATAAATTTTAGGAGAGAATCTTGAATAAAACCGCTTGGTTTATCCTTTTTATTGCGGGTATCTTTGAAACGGCCTGGGCAATCAGTATGAAATATTCACACGGATTTACAAAAATTTTACCAAGCTTTCTAACCATTCTTTTTGCTCTGGTTAGTATGGGATTATTAGCTTACTCTTTAAAAACTTTGCCGGTCGGTTCTGCTTATGCTTTATGGACAGGAATAGGAGCAGTTGGAACTGCAATCCTTGGTATCTACCTTTTCAATGAATCGAAAGATTTTATACGGTTATTTTTTATTTGCTTAATAATTGTTGGTTTAATAGGATTAAGATTTTTTACTAAATAATATGTAAATATTTTCTAATGCAAAGTAATAATTATGGCTGAATTAATAAGTGCCGGCTTATTGATGTATACTTACAAGAATAAAAAATTAAAAGTTTTTTTGGTTCATCCTGGAGGTCCTTTTTTTACCAAAAAAGATGCTGGATATTGGGGAATTCCAAAAGGGTTGGTTGAAAAAGATGAAGACTTATTTGAAACAGCAAAAAGGGAATTTGAAGAAGAAACAGGAATAACACCAGAAGGTAAGTTTTTCCATTTGGGATTTGTAAAACAGAAAAACGGGAAAAAAGTTTTTGGCTGGGCATATGAAGTTAATAATGATTTACCAATTGAAATAACGTGCAATACATTTGAAATGGAATGGCCACCCCATTCCGGGAAAAAGCAAAATTTCCCGGAAGTTGACAAAGGAGAATTTTTTAGTATTGAAGATGCTACGAAGAAAATCAATTCTGCACAAATTGACTTTATTAATAGATTAAAAGAACATTTACTAAATTAACTTAGGAAAATAATCCTTTATATTTTATTTAAAGGAGAAAAAGATGAAAAAAATTTTGCTGCTTTTATCTAGTGTCTGTTTAATATTTTTATTTCAGATAATTCCATCAAAATCGGCTGTTTCAAAGCAAAAAAATAAATACACTATTGTTCTTCACGGAGGAGCGGGGACAATAAGCAAATCATTGCCGGATTCAATAAAAGAAGGATATATTAAATCATTAAAGGCGGCTTTACAACTAGGTAAAAATATTCTTGAAAAGGGAGGAACAAGTCTTAATGCAGTCGAATTAGTTATAAAATACCTGGAAGACGATAAAAAATTTAATGCAGGTAAAGGTGCAGTATATACTTCCGGAGGAACTCATGAACTCGATGCTTCAATTATGGATGGAAGAGATCTCTCTTCCGGGGCAGTTACTGTTGTAAAGCATATTAAAAATCCGATTGTTTTAGCAAGAGCGGTTATGGAAAAAACCCCTCATATCTTATTTGCAGGGGAAGGAGCCGATAAATTGGCGGAAGAATTCCATCTGGAAATTGTTCCAAACAGTTATTTTGATACTAAAAGGAGATATGAACAGTGGCAGGAATACAAAGGTAAAATTAATGATGAGCACGGAACTGTCGGTTGTGTTGCTTTAGATGAATATGGAAATTTAGCTGCAGCTACTTCAACAGGAGGTTTGACTAATAAAATGCCGGGTAGAGTGGGGGATTCCCCTTTAATTAATGCAGGAACCTATGCTAATAATAAAACATGTGCTGTTTCCTGCACAGGTACTGGTGAATTATTTATAAAAAATACGGTTGCATTTAATGTATCTGCTTTAATGGAATACAAAAATTATTCCCTCAAGAAAGCCGCCGATCAAATGATCAATAAAAGACTTAAACCAGGTGATGGGGGTTTAATAGCAGTGGATAAAGATGGAAATTATGCAACACCTTTTAATACCGTGGGAATGTTCAGAGGTGTTGCAAGTTCAGATGGAATTTTCGATGTTAAAATCTGGTAATAATTTTATAGGAGGTAAAGATGAGACGGCCGGAAACAAACGAATATGCCCCATTTTATGCGGGGTATATAAAAGGTATAATTGGTAATGATCCGTTCAGAAACCTGGAAAACCAGTACCAGGAAATTCAAAGTCTTCTTCAATCTCTTCCTGAAGAGGAAGCTAACTTTGCTTATTCTGAAGGGAAATGGACAGTAAAAGAAGTCTTAGGGCATATTATTGATACAGAAAGAGTGATGGATTACAGAGCATTGTGCATTTCCCGAAAAGATAAACAGTCCTTGCCGAGTTTTGAACAGGATGATTATGTAAGGGAAGCTGACTTTAAAGAGCGAACTATAACAAGCCTTCTTGAAGATTACAGGACGGTTAGAAAATCAACGGTAAGTTTATTTAAAAATTTTTCAGAAGATATGCTTAACCAAAGAGGTGTAGCTAATAATAATGAAGTAACTGTCCTGGCATTGCTTTATATTATTGCCGGCCATGAAATGCATCATTTGAAAATTCTGAAAGAAAAATATTTTTAAAATTGGAAGATTAGAAAAATTAATAAATTGGAATGATTACAAAATTCGTTACATATTTGCACTATGCATACTATATGACTTTGTAAATTTCCTCAAGCATACGTTGTGTTGCACCGAGATTTTCCTGAACAAACTTATAGGAGATTTCACCTTTTTCTTTTCTCAATTCTTCATTACTGAATAATGTTCTTAGTTGGCGGTAAGCTTCTCTTTTATTTTTAATCATTATTCCTCCTCCTCTTTCCATCAATTCAAAAGCTTCAGCTGATTTTTCGATTTTAGGTCCAAATATTACAGGTATACCGTATACTGCTGCTTCAAGTACATTGTGAATATTTTGTTTAAAGCTCCCACCAATAAACGCAACATGAGCATAAGTATATAAAGTTAAGAGAATTCCAATTGAATCAACAATAATGACCCGTTGATTTTTATAATTATTTAAAAAGGAAAATCTTATGGTATTAATTTCCTTTGCGAAATCATTTTCAATTTTTTCAAGATGGACCAATGTAGGTTCATGAGGTGCAATTATTAAGATTACGTCCTTGTCATATTTGGCCAGTTTTATAAAAGCCGGAAGAATTACTTCTTCATCTAATTCCCAAGTACTTCCCGCTACAAAAACTTTTTTGTTTTTGAGCAAATCATCTTTAATTAAATTCCTGTCACGGGCTGATAAACTTCGTTGATAAACTCTGTCAAATCTTGTATCTCCGATTGCTTTTATTCTGTCTCCATTAACTCCGAAATCTTTAAATTCATTTGCATCTCTTTCAGAAACAGTAAGGATCCTGGTAATATCTTTAAAAAGAACTTTATGAAAATTTTTAATCAAAGGTAGTTTTCTTGGTGAATTGCGTTCCATTGTAGCATCGACTAAATAAGAAGTAATTCCTGCTTTTTTCATCGCCCAAATATGGTTCGGCCATATATCGTATCTCATCATTATCGCGAGGTCTGGCTTCAACAATTTAATAAATCGTTCGGCATTAGAACCTGTATCAAATGGAATATATGCTACGAGATCCGCATAAGGGTATTTTTTGGAATTTTCATAACCTGACGGAGAAAAAAAAGTTATTAAAATATTTAGATCTTGTTTTTTCTTTAATTCTTCAATAATCGGTTTAGCCTGTTCAAATTCTCCCAATGAAGAGGAATGAAACCAGAGTAGTTTTTTTGATTTGTTTATTGAAAGTGCATCAAGTATAAGATTCTCAAAAATTCTTTTTCTTCCTATAATTCCTCTCCGCATTTTTTCGTTAAAAATTCCAACTATGCGTGATCCAACATAAAGAAATGGAATTATAATCAAATTATAAAAAACAAACCAAAGACTTTTCATTACGAGTTAATAAGTAAATTTAATTTAGTAAATGCAATTTCCGGCTTTATATCAACCATACATTTGAAATGCCTTTTCGGACAATAAGATTTTCCAATATGAGTACAAGGCCTGCAAGATAATGAATTATTTTCCAAAATTATATTCTTATTCCGGTAAGGAGTAAAACCAAATTCTTTTACGGTTGAACCAAAAAAAGCAAGAACTGGAATTTTCTCTGCACATGCAGTGTGCATTAAACCTGAGTCATTGCAAACAACAGCATTGCATTTTTTCATATCTGCTGCAGTCTGAAGAATATCATCCTTGTTGCATAGGTTAATTGAATCCTGAATTTGTGAAGAAATTTCTTTACAAATATCAAAATCATCTTGCCCCCCGAACAAAGCAATATTATATTTTTCATTTTTCAGAATATTTCCCAACCGGATATAATATTCCTTAGGCCACATTTTAGTAAAATGCCGCGATCCGGGACAGAAACCTATATATTTTTGATCGTCTTTAAATAAATTTGAAGGTTTCTTGTTCGTAAATAAATCCAATCCATTATTATCAAGTTGAAATTCATTTAAAACTTTTGAATATCTTACCGGGATCGGGGGAGTACCTGTAAGCTTATTAATTTTAAGATGAACCAACAGCATTTTTTCCAGGTCTTTTTTTCTAAATTTTAATTTCGGCACTTTAATAGAGGAATTTATTCTTTTTGATCTGAAATTATTCTGCAGATCTAAAGCCAGGTCGTAATTTTGATTTTTCAGGTATTCAATTAATTTTGTTAATTCATCATTATTAACCGGATATTCATATATATGGTTTAAGTATGGATTTTGAACAAGGACATCTTTATATCTCTCTTTTAACAGAAAATCAATTTCAATTTGCGGATATTTTTCCTTTAAAGTCCTTATTAATGGAGTAGATAAAAGTATATCACCTAAAGAGCTAAGCCGTATAATTAATACTTTTTTAAGTTTGCTGAGATTCAATGATAATATATTAAATTTTAGAGGTCTAATTTACTGATTTGAAATGTATTTTACATCCTTTGATGTCAAAAATCAAAACGAAGGAGTTTTTAATTTTTGAATTTTGACTTTTCACTTTTGACTTTACTTTCATTCCTTTATATTTGTCATAAATATTTATAATAAAATTGAAATTGCATTATGGGTACGTTACCTCCACCTAAAACAAAAAATTTTCCGGATGATTCACTGGAAAAACAGGTTTATAATATTGTTAAACAATATCATGAATATATTCCAATAATGAATGACCGAAACAGGCTGGGTTTTTCATTATATAAATATGTAAAAGGGGAAGGTGATAATCCTGTTACTTTAATTAAAAGTACAAAAATAAAAATTGAAGGGATTGACGAAAAAGAACTTGCCGATAAAATCAATTCCGAAATTGATAGGCTTAAGAACAAATAAATTATTAAAAATGTGCCCGGATAACAGTTAGACAATTAAATTTATTTATTGCTATTTATATAAATTTCATTTTTAGATTCTTCCTTTGCCATAAACTCTTCGACCGTTTTCACATCTTTTTCACTTCCAATAAATAGAGGTGTTCTTTGATGCAGATCGTCAGGCTGTATTTCTAAAATTCTTTTTTTACCGTCTGTTGCTCTGCCTCCTGCAGCTTCAACAATAAAAGCCATCGGATTACACTCAATCATTAATCTTAGTTTTCCTTTTTTATGTTTTAAATCTGCCGGATACATAAATATTCCTCCGTAAAGCAAATTACGGTGAATATCGGCTGCCATTGACCCGACATATCTTAATGAATATGGACGTCTTGTCTCTTTATCTTCTTCCTGAAGATATTTAATATACTTTTTTAAACCCGGATGCCAGTATTTATAATTTCCTTCATTTATGCTGTAAATATTTGATCTTTTAGGAATTATAATATTCTCATGCGATAAAAGAAACTCGCCAAATGAAGGATCCAGGGTAAATCCGTGAACTCCATGCCCTGCAGAATACACCATTATTGTACTTGAACCATAAAGAACATACCCTGCGGCAACTTGTTTCATCCCCTGCTGTAAACAATCTTCTAAAGTTCCGGGTTTCCCACTAGGTGATATTCTCCTAAAAATTGAAAATATAGTTCCTACACTTACATTTGCATCAATGTTGGAAGAGCCATCCAGCGGATCAAAAAGAAGTACATACTTTCCTATTTGCATCTTTTTAGGGATATGGATAATATCTTCATGCTCTTCGGAAGCCATTATGCAAAGCTGGCCGCTGTGTTCTGTTGCTCTCAATAGTGTATCATGTGCAAACATATCAAGTTTTTTTACTT
Source organism: uncultured Ignavibacteriales bacterium (assembly GCA_963723205.1). GTDB lineage: Bacteria > Bacteroidota > Ignavibacteria > Ignavibacteriales > Ignavibacteriaceae > CAVQBP01. The sequence continues at coordinate 351,531 of CAVRQC010000041.1, read as the reverse complement.
CTTCTCCGTAAACATTGCTATGTCCCGTAAAACCCAAAATATCAACAAGACCTGCTTTATTCACTTCAAGTGAGATCACCTTTGCGGCTAGTGAAAAATTGGAAAGTAATTTTGAAAGTTCGCCGGTTGCTTCAGGGTGGAGTTTTTCTGCTTCAATAATATGTCTTGCCAGAGTCATGAATTTTCTTTCAGGCATTGCATCCTCCTATCCTGTCATGGATCGTTCTATGGTTAAATATTGTTATCTCATAGTCAGTTAGTAGTCATTCAATTGTCAATAATATATATCAATGGCAGTGAATCAAATGACTGATGCCTATTGATTTTAGACGGCTTTCGTGATTTCCTGGTCTTTATACTGTAACTGATACAACCTGTAATATATTCCGCGTTTGGCAAGAAGTTCCTGATGATTACCGGTCTCTCTAATCTCACCTTTATGCATAACTATTATTTTGTCGGCACTTTGAATAGTTGACAGCCTGTGTGCAATTACAATAGCAGTTCTCCCTATTAAAAGTTTTTCTATAGCTTTTTGAATTAATATCTCTGTTTCGGTATCTACACTTGAAGTAGCTTCATCAAGAACAAGGATTTGCGGATCATAAGCCAATGCCCTGGCAAATGAAATTAATTGTTTTTGACCGACACTTAAAGTTGCACCGCGTTCTTTAACTATTTCATCGTATTTGTCCGGTAATGATTCAATAAATTTATCTGCTCCTACAATTTTTGCTGCTTCAATTATTTTGGTTAAAGGGATTGCATTATTATTCATATTTATATTTGATTTTATAGTGCCGGAAAATAAAAAGACATCCTGCAATACTATAGAAATATATTTTCTTAATTCCTCTTTATCCAATTTGCTGATATCAGTTTCATCAACAAGGATGCTTCCCTTATTTATATCATAAAATCTCGTAAGTATATTAATTATGCTTGTTTTCCCTGCACCGGTTGCACCAACAATTGCAACTGTTTCTCCCGGATTAATTTTAAATGATATATGTTTAAGAACATAATCGTCATTATTATAAGCAAAACAAACATCCTTGAATTCAATTTTTCCTTTTACTTTTTTAAATTCGACAGGCTGTTCAGGATTTCTAACAAATGTCTGATTGTCCAGCAATTTAAAGATTCTTTCCGAAGAAGCCATTGCAGTCTGCATAATATTATATTTCTCAGAAAGATCGCGTATTGGTCTAAAAAACATTTCAGTGAATTGAATAAAAGCAAAAAGTACACCTATTGTTAAACTGCTTCTTATAATTTCACCGCCGCCATACCATATAATCAAACCTAAAGCAATTGAACTCAGTAATTCGACGCTTGGATAGAAAATTGCATAGTAGAAAATAGATTTTATATTGGCTTCCCTATAATCGTTATTTATGTTTGAAAAGTGTTTAAGTTCATCCTTTTCTTTATTAAAAATCTGAACTACATTCATCCCGGTTATATGTTCCTGCATATAAGAATTTAACCTGGCTAAATGTAAACGTACATCTCTGTATGATTCTCGGACTTTTTTCCTGAATAGAAAAGTGCCGTAAATTAAAAGAGGTAAAACGGAAAGTGTAACAAATGATAATCTAACATCCATAAAAAACATGAATACCAGAATCCAGACAATTATAAAAATATCACTGAATACCATCACAATTCCCGAAGAAAAAAGCTGACTTAAAGCTTCAACATCATTGGTTGTTCTGGTTACTATTCTGCCGATAGGTGTTTTATCGAAAAATTTCAGAGCTAATTTTTGTGTATGCTGGAATATCTGTGTTCTTAAATCAAAAATTGTTTTCTGCCCCAGGTATTGCGTATAATAAGTTAAAAGATATTGAATAATAGCCTGCATCATTAATGAACCCAATAGAAGAAGGCTAATTATCAATAAACCATGAAAATCTTTATTTGCTATATATTCATCGATTGCAATTTTAGTTAAATATGGTCTTAAAGGACCCAGAGCTGCAACAACTATATTTAATAATATAGCAAAGATTACATATTTTTTATAGGGTTTAATATAACCCAGCAGCCGCTTCATCAAACGTGAATCGTACGCTTTTCCTAATATTTCTTCTTCAGCTTTATAATCTTGTGCCATATTTCGCTTTGTTTATCATTTATTAACGACTTATTGTCCTTCAGTAGTCACTTTATTATTACTCAGTTGTCATTAGTATTCATCTATGTTATTTGCTTCTTGAACTTGAGTCAGAATTCACCTGGCAGGCTTACACCTGCACTTTTAAACAACTTTATGATATTTTTTACCTTCGAAAAATGAAATAATATTTTCAATTGTAGTATCTAAAATTCTTTCAACTGCTTCTACTGAATCAAACGCTATATGCGGAGTAATTATTACATTTTCATTTCTTAACAGGATATTTCGCTTTAATAATGCCTCAAGGTGTTCAACAGATACATTTTTAGTAAGCATTTGATTCTCTTCTTTCAGCAATTCTTCACCTTCAAAAACATCTAAACCTGCACCGGAAAAAATTCCTTTTTCAATAGCATGATATAGTGCCTGAGGTTCGATTATTCCGCTTCTTGCTGTATTAATAAATAATGTACCTTTCCTAACTTTATTAATATTATTCATATTAATTAAGTGATGAGTATGTGTATTATACGGGCAATGCAAAGTTATAATATCGGAATTTTTCAGAAGTTCATCCAATGATACATATTTAAAATCCAGCAGTTCTTCAAGAATATGATTCGGTCTTGCATCACTTGCAATAACTTTCATCCCGAACCCTTTGGCGATTTTTATTACATGTACACCAATACTTCCGGCACCTATCACACCAAGAACCTTCCCTTTTAAATCAAAACCCTGTAAACCTGACAGTGTAAAATCATTTTGGATCGTTCTTACATATGCTTTGTGGAGATTTCGAGAAAGTGCAAGTATTAATGCAAAGGTATGCTCAGCTACTGTGTTTTCTCCGTAATAAGGCACATTGGCTACAGATATATTTTTCTTTTCTGCGGTTTTTATATCAATATGATTAAAACCAGTGCTGCGTGCAGCAATTAATTTTAGTTTATTTGCTTTAGAAAGAACTTCAGAATCTATTTTTGAATAAATAAACGGGGAAATTACTTCAACATTTTTAATAGAAGCTGCAGTATCAGAATTTAGTTCTTCTTTGTATATAAGAACTTCATAATCCTTTTTAAATTTTTTCTTAAGATAATTCTTTTCTTTTGGCGTTACTTCAAAGAATACAATTTTTTTCATATATAAACTATTCTTATTCTATTTCTAAAATGCGTTAATTTAATTCTTCCAGTTCTTTTTCAAGGAGTTGTTTATAATGAATATCGGCATAAATACCGCCCAGCGAAACTAACTCCTCATGAGTTCCTTGTTCGGCTATTTTTCCATCAGAAAGTACAATAATTTTATCTGCATCTTTAACGGTTGAAACTCTATGACTTATAATTATGCTGGTTCTGCTAGTCCCGTTTTCGGGATTTTTCATAAATTGTTTTAAACTTTGAAGGATATCCTCTTCAGTATGTGTATCAACTGCTGAAAATGAATCATCAAGTATTAAAATTTTAGGATCAATAGCAAGAGCTCTTGCCAGACTTGCTCTTTGTTTCTGACCTCCTGATAATGTTATTCCGCGCTCGCCCATAATTGTTTTGTATTCTTTCGTAAAAGATTCCACATCTTTATTAAAGTGAGCAATTTTAGATACTTCTATAACTCTCTCTTTACTTATTTCTCTTAATCCGTAAGAAATATTGTTAGTTATTGTGTCTGAAAAAAGAAACGATTCCTGCTGAACTAATCCGACATTTGTTCTTAATATATTTAAAGGAATAGTTTTAACATTTCTGCCGTCTATTAAGACATCTCCTTCCGTAGTATCATAAAGCCGTGGTATCAGATTTATAAATGAAGTTTTTCCTGAACCTGTATATCCCATTATTGCGTATGTTGAACCTTTTGGTATTTTCAGATTAATATCTTTTAAAATATAAGGGAGGTTTTCGTTATATTGAAAAGAGACGTTCCTGAATTCTATATCACCTTTAATATCTTTTATTGAATAATCTGTGCTTTCATTTTCATTAATTTCAAATGGTTCATTAAAGATTTTGTTCAAACGCTTCATGCTTGCTTCACCTTGCTGGATGATATTGATAACCCAACCAAAGGCAATCATAGGCCAGATTAAAATCCCAAGGTAAATAATGAATGCTGCAATATCCCCTAAATTAGTTTGTCCGTTAATTACCTGTTTACCGCCGAAATAAATGACAATTATTATTGAAAAACCTGTTATCAAAAATAATATCGGTTGAAAAAAAGCCTGGATCTTTATCATATCCATATTACGGGTAAGAAATTCCCTGCTTAGTTTTTTAAAGCTGTTAATTTCGCTTTCTTCTCTTACATAGGATTTTATAACTCTTATACCTGAAAAATTTTCCTGCGCTTTAGTTGTTAAATCAGCAAATTTCTCCTGAATTAATGTGAACTTTTCATGAATAATTTTACCTACTTTATAGACTAAGAATGACAATATCGGCAATGGCAGAAGTGAATAGATAGTTAAAGTAGTATTCAAAGAGAACATTATTGATATAACAATTAAAAGTCTAACAGAAGTATCAACAGAATACATTACCGCAGGACCCAGGAACATTCGTACAGCATTGATATCATTTGTTGCATGGGCCATTATGTTGCCGGTAGAATTATTTTGAAAATACCTTAACGGCAACTGTTGTATATGGTTCCAGAAATCATAACGCAGATCATATTCAATTTCACGCGATACAACAATGATTGTTTGACGTATTAAAAATCTAAAAATACCAGCAAAGAGTGATGCAGCAACAATTAGCAGGGCATAATGCAACAAAACCTGAGTCGTTATATTTGTATTCAGCTTATTAATTGCATCTTTCATTAATAGAGGTATGTAAACCGAACCGGCATTAGAAAGTATAATAAAAAGAAAACCCCAGAAGAGTTTCTTTTTATATCGTATAAAATATTTTTTTAAAGTTAAAAGATTTTGCATAAACAGAAAATAATTAAAGCATTAAGATAATAAGTATAAAAAGGAATAAAGTCAGAATATGAATTGAAAAAAAATATTATTTAATCAATTATTTCAAATCCTGTATACTTTTGAAGTACTTTGGGTACAATAATTTTACCTTCGGGAGTTTGGTAATTTTCCAGCAGGGAAACCATAAGTCTGCTTGTCGCTAAACCTGAACCATTTAGTGTGTGAACAAATCCGGGTTTTTTAGTTGTTTCGTTTCGAAACCTTATATTTGCTCTGCGGGCCTGAAAATTTTCAAAGTTGCTGCATGATGATGCTTCCAGCCATTTATCTTCTGCCGGCGACCAGGTTTCAATATCATAACATTTTGCTGCTGCAAAACTTAAATCCCCGGTACAGAGCTTTAATATTCTATATGGGATTATTAACTCCTTTAAAATATCCTCAGCATCATTTACCAGCTTTTCAAGTTCATCGTACGAGTTTTCAGGTTTAACCAATTTTACCATTTCAACTTTATTAAACTGGTGTACTCTTAAAAATCCTTTAGATTCCTTTCCATATGAACCTGCTTCTCTTCTAAAGCATGCAGAATAACCAACATATTTTATCGGCAAATCATTTTCATTCAGAATATCGCCTCTGAATATATTCGTAATCGGGACTTCGGCGGTTGGTATGGGAAATAAATCATCTTTATTTATGAAATACATATCATCTTCCATCTTCGGCAGCTGTCCTGTCCCTTTCATAGAATCCCGGTTAACAAGGAAAGGAGGAAATACTTCACTAAATCCATGGTTCTGCAAATGATAGTCGAGCATGAAATTTAATAGTGCTCTTTCCAGTGTCGCTCCCTTTCCGATATAAAGAGGGAAACCTGAACCTGAGATTTTTGCTCCTCTCTCAAAGTCCAAAATTTTTAATTTTTTTCCTAATTCAATGTGATCCAGAACCTTTTCATCCTTTTCGAATGAAAAGCCTTCGGGAAGCCATTGTCGAACCTCCACATTTTCTTCCGATGATTTTCCAACAGGAACAGATGAATGCGGCATGTTTGGTATAAACATTAAAATATCATCCAAATTGCGTTCAACATTTTTCAATTGTGAATCCAGGTCGGCAATTTGATCCGATACTATTTTCATTTCAGCCAGAACCGATGAAACATCCTGACCTGCTTTTTTCATTTGCGGAATTTGAGAAGATACCTGGTTTCGTTTATGTTTTAATTCATCTGTTTGAATTATAAGATTCCTTCTATCTCCATCCAGCTTAAGAACTTCGTCAACTCTGTCTTTTTCATTTTTATTTTTAATCCCTTCTTTAACTAAATCAGGATTTTCACGGATAAATTTTAAATCGAGCATAAACTTTGATTTCTCCTTATTCACTACCTTTAATGGAACGCTGATCTTTATGATTTATTATGATTCGTTAAGATCATATTTAATCATAGGAGATCATAAAAATCTGTGTTCTATTAAAACCTTTTATTTTGCTACAATGTTATAAATTTTGTTTTTAACAAAAATTTCTTTAATTATTTTCTTACCATAAAGATGTTTGGTAACTTTTTCATCTTTCATTAAAACACTTTTCACTGCATCCTGCTCACTATTAACGGGCATCTCTATTGCCGCTCTTAATTTGCCATTAACCTGAACAGCAATGTTCACACTTTCTTCCACTAATGCATCATTATCAGGTTCAAACCAGACAGGATCTTCGAATATCGATTCTTCTTTTCCAAGAATCTGCCAGCACTCTTCGGCAAGATGCGGAGCAACCGGTCCAAGAAGAATTGCAAATCTTTCAAGAATATAAACCTGTATTCCTTTTGAACATTTGTCAAGATTCTTTAATTCATTCAATAATTCCATTAAAGAAGCAATAGCAGTATTAAAACGGAAATTACTTATTTCTTCGTCAAATTTTTTAATGGTCTGATTTATTTTTTTGTAAACAATTTTTTCTTCATCTGAAAGATTCTGGATATTATATTTTTCTTCGGAAGTATTTCCTTTAGAAATATCTTTATTGTTTTTGAAAAGTTCATAAGTCCTTAATACAAATCTCTCAGTACCGGCAATCCCTTTATCGCTCCAGTCACCGCCTAGTTCATAAGGACCCATGAACATTAAATAAAGCCTGAAAACATCACTTCCTAAATCATGTGTAAAAACATCGGGATTTACAACATTACCACGGGATTTAGACATCTTCGTGCCCTGGTTGGTAATTGTTCCCTGGTGAAGCAGATTGAGAAACGGTTCGTTCGATTTTGTATAACCGATATCTCTTAAAAATTTATGAATGAATCTTGCATAAAGCAGATGCATTGTGGCATGTTCTGCACCGCCGACATATTGATCAACCGGAACCCACTTATCTGTCTTTTCCGTATCAAATATTTTTGAATTTATCTCAGGATTTAAATAACGGAAGTAATACCAGGATGAATCCACAAAAGTATCCATTGTATCGGCATCTCTTTTAGCATCACTATTACACTTTGGACATTTTACATTGATAAAATCTTTATTTGTTGTTAAAGGAGATTCACCTGACGGTTTAAACTCAACTTTATATGGCAGCTGAACGGGCAGATCTTTTTCATCTACAGATACTTCACCGCATTTGGGACAGTGGATAATCGGAATTGGTGTACCCCAATAACGCTGTCTTGAAATCAGCCAATCACGAAGCTTATAATTTATTTTTCTTGTCCCGATTCCTTTTTCCTCAAGCCAATCTATCATTTTCTTTTTTGCTTCAGCAACATAAAGTCCATCAAGAAAATCACTATTCATTGCGGGACCATCACCTGTATATGCTTTACCTTCAAAATGATCGGGTGTCTTTACTGTCCTGATAATTGGAAGATTAAATTTTTCGGCAAATTCCCAATCACGCTCGTCTTCTCCTGGTACTGCCATTATAGCGCCGGTTCCGTATGTCATTAAAACATAATCTGCAATCCATATAGGAATTTTTTTATTGACAGGATTAACTGCATAAGCGCCGGTAAAGATGCCCGTTTTTTCTTTCACAGTTGATGTCCGGTCAATTTCAGATAAAGATTTTATAGAATCTCTGTATTGTTCAACCTGGGTCTTAAATTCATCAGTTGTAATTATGTCTACCAATTCATGTTCCGGTGCAAGAACCATATAAGTAGCACCGAATAAAGTATCCGGACGTGTCGTGAAAATATTTATTTCTTTATCAATATTGTCTATTCTAAATTTAACTTCTGCGCCTTCACTTTTTCCGATCCAGTTTCTCTGCATTAACTTGGTCTTTTCCGGCCAGTTAATTTCATTTAATCCTTCCAATAATTCTTCGGCATAATCAGTAATTTTAAAGAACCATTGAGTAAGATTTTTTTGAATTACAACTGTTCCGCATCTTTCACAGGTTCCATCGGATAAAACCTGTTCATTTGCAAGTACTGTTTGATCATTCGGGCACCAGTTTACAGGTGCATTTTTTCTATATGCTAATCCTTTTTTATAAAGTTGTAAAAAGAGCCATTGGTTCCATTTATAATATTTCGGATCGCAAGTTAATAACTCAGAATTCCAGTCATACATGCATCCCATTTTCTTCAACTGTTCACGGATATCTTCTATATTCTTTAAAGTGCTGTCATACGGATGAATTCCGGTTTTAATTGCATAATTTTCAGCCGGCAAACCGAAAGCATCGTATCCCATTGGTTCAAAGACATTATAACCCTTAAGCTTTTTGTATCTTGTCCATGAATCGGTCGGTCCGTAATTGTACCAATGCCCTATGTGGAGTTTTGCTCCGGAGGGATAAATAAACATTACCAGGGAATAAAGTTTGTTATCGGATTTTGATAAATCAGTTTCATATACTTTATTCTCTTCCCAGAATTTTTGCCATTTATTTTCTATTTCAGCAAACGGATATCTCATAAATTTTAATCTGATTTTACTAAAAAAATAACTACAAATTTACCCAAAACGGGAAGTAATTCAAATTGAATGGACCTGATATTCAATCTTATTAAAATACAATGATAAAGGATCACATGTTTGTGCATGTTGATGTAATTTCTCCAACTTTTACATCTACTTAAATTAAAACCATTTTTTACTATCTTTGGAAATCCAATTACTAATAATTTTCCTTAACATGCACTATTTTAATTCAGATTATTTTGTTTATAATAATAATGAGCTTTACTGTGATGGAGTCCCGGTAAAAAAAATAACAGAAGAATTTGGTTCACCGGTTTATATTTATAGTAAAAAGTTTTTTACTGACAGGTATAATGAGTTTACCAGAGCGTTTAATGAAATTCCACATGAAATTTTCTATGCATCCAAATCAAATTATAATTTAAGTGTAATTAAAACTTTTTATGATTTAGGCAGCGGAATAGATGTTAATTCCGAAGGTGAAATGATTCGGGCTCTGAAAGCCGGGGTAAAACCGGAAAAAATAATTTTATCAGGTGTTGGTAAAACTGCCAACGAAATTGAGCTTGCATTAAAGAATAATCTTCTAATGATAAAAGCTGAATCTGATCAGGAAATATATTTAATTAATGAAATTGCTTCTAAATTAAGTGTAACAGCTCCCGTTGCAATCAGGGTAAATCCTGATGTAGATGCTGAAACTCATCCGTATATTTCAACTGCGTTAGCTGAAAATAAATTCGGAATTCATTCTTCACATGCATTTGAATTATTTAAGGAAGAAAAGAAATTAAAAAATATTAAGTATACCGGTATCGATATGCATCTTGGTTCTCAGATTACTAAAATGGAGCCGTATATTGAGGCTGTAGAAAAATTATCCGAACTTTTTTTTAAGGTTAGAGCAGAAGGAATAAATCTTCAGCATTTCGATGTTGGCGGTGGAATCGGAATACAATATTATAATGAAAAGACTTTTACGGTAAAAGAAATTGCCGGTAGAATAGTTCCAATTTTAAAAAAGCTAAACTGCCATGTTTTTTTTGAACCGGGAAGATTCCTGGTTGCAAACGGCGGTGTATTGATAACAAGAGTAATATATACTAAAAGTAATAATCTAAAGAATTTTATTATTATTGATGCTGCAATGAATGATTTACTCCGCCCGAGTATTTATAAAGCTTACCATCATATCCAGCCGGTTGAATTAATTAAAGGTAGAAATGATATTACTGCAGACATTGTCGGACCTATTTGTGAATCAGGGGATTATTTTGCGAAAGAAAGGGAAATTACCGAAAGTAAAAGAGAGGAATACTTAGCTGTAATATCAGCAGGTGCATATGGAATGGTTATGTCATCAAATTACAATGGAAGAAGAAGACCGCCTGAAGTTTTGGTTGACGGCAATAAAAATAAGCTTATTAGGAGCAGGGAAACCTTTGAACATCTTATTTATGATGAAATTAAAATGCTGAAGTAGATAAAACCTTATCTATAAATTCAATTAAAAGTAATTTACAAATCATGAACAGAAAGAGATTCTTAAAGAATATGACATTATCTTCTTTAGCTATTTCTTCATTTTCTTATACTGACTTTTTAAATTCTTATCCTCATACTGATAAAATAATTAAGCCGGCAAGATTAAAGAAAGGGGACAGGCTTGGTTTAATTGCTCCCGGTAGATTTATAACTGAAGAAGAATTAAAGACCTCGGTAAATAGCCTTGAAACAATTGGATTTAAAGTTGTGTATACGAACAACATACTTTCGAGAAATGGATACTTAGCCGGAACAGATGAACAGCGGACTTCGGATTTAAATGAAATGTTTTCCCGGGATGATATTGACGGTATTGTTGCTGCCAGGGGTGGATATGGCTGTACAAGAATTCTCCCGCTTCTCGATTATAATTTAATCGGGAAAAATCCTAAAGTGTTACTTGGATATAGTGATATTACTGCACTGCATATGGCAATTTATGCTAAAACAGGATTGGTTAGTTTTCATGGACCCGTGGGGATTTCAACTTTTAATGAATACAGTATTAGTAATTTTAAAAATGTCTTGGTTTATCCTTTGGAAAATTTAACTCTTTATAACGCAGAAGATGAAGGTAATTACGATTTAAAATCTTTTACAATTATAAGCGGAAAATCTTCAGGCAGATTAGTTGGTGGAAATCTTTCTCTTATGGTTTCTTTAATAGGAACTCCATACGATTTCGATTCATCAGGTAAATTAATATTTATTGAAGAAATAGGAGAACAACCTTACAGGATAGATAGAATGTTAACTCAAATGATCGAAGCCGGAAAGTTTGAGAATGCTTCGGGAATTATTTTGGGTGAATTTGTAGATTGTGAACCGAAGAAAGATGATCTAAATTCATTTTCTCTAAAAGAAGTTTTATATAAATGCTTATATGATTTAAATGTCCCCGTAATTTACGGTATGTCTTTTGGACACATTAAAAATAAGTTAACTTTACCTATTGGAATTAATGCTGAGTTAAATTCTGTTAATCAAACAATAACTCTATTGGAAAGTGCAGTTAAATAAAAAGGTGATAATGTGAAACATAAAATCCTGAACAATTTAATCTTTTCAACAGCTGTTATTATGTTGCTTTTTACTGTAAGCGGCTGTTTAATTTTTCATACTGTCTCTTATGAAATTAAATTAAACCCGGATAAAAGCGGCACAACTACTGTTTTAATTAATGATATTCGCTCAAATGCAAAAACAGATGATAATTTCGAAGAAGATAAAAATAATCTTTTCAGTTATATGTTAAAGAGTGATGAATTTGTAGAATCGATGAAAAAGAACCGTAAAAATATTGTTAAGCGGGAATTATTTTTAGTTGGTGATACACTAATGGGAAAAGGGGTCTATAAATTTGATAATATAAAAGGAATTGAAGGAATAGAATATGACGGAGGATTTTACTTCCTTACACTCGGAGTTGATGACAGTGTAGTATCGACTAATGGAGAGGTTATAAGATCTAAAGAATACAAAAGAATTTTATGGGACAGTAAAACCAATCCCTTGAAATTTGAAATGTTCAGTTTTTCTTTTGATAAAAATCCTTATAGGAAACTAGCCCCATATTACGATTCTTATAAATAAATTGATGAAGAGTAACAGTTACAAGTTTAAGTGCAGAAGTAAGTTCAACAATAAAATCTGGTTCAGGTGAAAGACCAGATTCAAGTAATTCATGCAGCATAATCATTCAACATACAGTTATCCATCCATGCAAACAGTGAGTTTCAGGGTGTACTATGTTTGCTGAAATAGTTTTCCCTCTTCCTTTTAGAAAGCCGTTTACATATATAATTCCGAATGAGTTTAAGCAATTTGCCAAACCAGGTGTAAGAGCAGTTGCTCCATTTGGTAAAAGGGTTTTAACCGGTTTTATTATAAATATTGTTGAGAAAACTGAAGTTACAGAAAAACTTAAACCCATATCCGATATACTCGATGATAAACCAATTTTTTCATCTAACGATATTAAATTTTATCAATGGGTATCTGATTATTATTTATGTTCATTGGGTGAAGCATTAAAATTAGGTGTTCCATATGGTACTGAAATAGAAAGCAAAAGAAAAATAATTATTGATCAGAATACATGTATAAGACTACTGAAGGAAGAAAAAAATAAAAATACAATTAAGGGAAAAATTCTTCAAATCTTATCGGAAAGAGAAGGAATAAATTTATCATATCTTCAGAAACTTGCCTCAAAAAAAAATATTTATTCAACCATGAAAACTTTAGAAAATAAGGGGGCTTTAACAATATTAAATGAAATTGAAGATGCAAAAGTTAAACCAAAAAAGATAAATTTTGTCAGATTAACTAAATCAGCAATTGACATATATGAAGCTATACCGGCATTAGAACACCGTTCACCAAGGCAGGTGGGAATCCTTCTCGAATTAATTTCGCAAAAAGATAAATCTATCTCTTTATCCCAGTTATTAAAGAAAACCGGGGCATCAAAAGCCTCTGTTGATTCGCTGAAGCAGAAAGGCTTTCTAAAGATTTTTGAAAAAGAAATAGACAGGAAATATTCTGAAAATTATTCCGAAAGATTAATTGAATTTGAATTAACCGATCAGCAAAGAAAAGTAATCGAAGAAATATCGCCTGAAGTTGAGACTGGAAAATTTAAGACTTTTTTATTGTACGGTGTAACAGGCAGCGGAAAAACCCAGGTTTATATTGAGCTGATAAAAAAAGCTTTAAGCTTAGATAAAACTGCATTAATACTTGTTCCCGAAATTTCTTTAACTCCCCAAATGACATCCCGTTTGAGAAATAATTTTGGTGAGCTTGTAACGGTAATTCACAGCCGTATGTCTATTGGAGAAAGATATGATTCGTGGCGAAGAGTATTAAACGGCAAATCCAAAGTAGTAATTGGTGCCAGGTCTGCTCTTTTTTCACCTTTAAAAAATCTGGGGATAATTGTTGTAGACGAAGAGCATGATGCAAGCTTTAAACAGTTTGATTTGGTTCCGAAATATAATGCCAGAGATTCGGCAATTGTTTTAGGAAATATTAATAAAGTCCCTGTTATTCTTGGTTCTGCTACTCCTTCAATTGAAAGCATGTATAATGCTTTGAATGAAAAATATAAATTACTTAATCTGTCGGAACGAATAGATAATGCAAAGCTTCCCAAGATTGAACTTGTAAATGTGAATATTGAACGTAAAAACAAACAAATGGAAAATATTTTTTCCAGGAAACTTCTTGATAAAATTGAAGATAGATTAAAAAAGAAAGAAGGAATAATAATTCTTCAAAACAGGCGCGGTTTTTCTACACAGGTTTATTGTGAAGATTGCAGCACCATAGAGACTTGTATAAATTGTTCGGTTCCGTTAGTTTATCATATTAATAAGAATATTTTAGAATGTCATTATTGCGGATTTATCAAAGAAGTACCAAAGGTATGCTCAAACTGCGGTTCGTTAAGATTAAAATATTTTGGAACTGGTACCGAAAGAGTTGAAGATGAAATAGATTTTTATTTTCCTAATACAAGAATTAGAAGAATTGATTCCGATTCAATATCAAAGAAAACATCGTTAAGTAAAATTTTAAATGAATTCGGAATAGGTGATGTCGATATTCTTGTTGGAACACAAATGGTTTCAAAAGGTCTGGATTTTCCCCGGTTAACTTTAGTAGGAGTTATTTCCGCAGAAACCACTTTATGGCTGCCTGATTTCCGCGCAGATGAAAGAACATTCCAATTATTAACACAAGTTGCCGGAAGAGCTGGAAGAAGCAAAGTTGAAGGTGAGGTTATAATACAGACACAAAATGAACATAACTTTATTCTGCAAAGGGTTCTGCATAACGATTATGCCGGTTTCTACCAAAGAGAAATAGAAGTAAGGCAGAAAACAGGTCATCCTCCTTTTACTCATATTTGCCTTGTAGAAACCCGTGATCTTGATGAAGGAAAAGCTAAGGATTCACTGATTGATTTTTATAGAGAGATAATATCATATAAAAATTGGCTGATTATATCTAAACCATCTGCAGCAATAATAGCAAGACTTAAAGGTTATTACAGATTTCATATTATTATTAAAAGTTTGAAACAAACAGATCCCGGCGGAAAAATTTTGCGAAAGGCTGTATTAAATTCCTTTATCGAATTCAACAGGAAATCAAGGTATAGGGATGTAAGATTATATTTTGACATGGATCCCCAGAGCGTTATGTAAATATTTCCTATTTAACTCAATATAAATACCTTATAAATTAGCTTTATAAAACGGCTAAAAATCCTCTAATAAATTACGATAATAAATTAAACTGCTTCCTTATTCATAATAACTACTGTATTTAAAAGTATTTATTTGAATAAGAGGATTTAATTAAATATATCATTTCATAATTAGAGGATTATTGATGAAAAAGTTTTTGATACAATTCCTGGTATTTTGTTTACTTCTCACTTTTGAGACATTTGGGCAAATATCTAATTTAAAAGTAAACGGATCTTCGGCAAACTTTAGTATGGCTTCAGGAGATGTAGTAAGCTGGAGCTATGATGTTCCAAATCCAGGAGATACAACATTGCTTGATTTTTGGATAGATGTAAATAATAATGGAAAGATCGATTCAGCAGATGTTCAGTGGGTTTATTTTAACCAGATCGACGGTGATACACAGGGGCAAAACGGACCGCCCGATATTGATGGTTCTGTAGATGGACATGTTGCTTTTCAGCAAAAAGTAGGATTGGCACCGGCACACTATATAATGACCTTTCAAAATAATGATTCGGTTGTTACTATTAGCGGAACAGTAACTCCTCTTGATTCTGCAACATTTACAATTTCGGGTAGTGTTGTTGTTCCCAATGGTTACAGCAAAGCAAATATTGCGCTCGAACTGGAATCAAGTTCTGATAATGGTGGTGGTGCATTCTGGCAGGCACTTACTGATACAAGCGGTAGTTTTTCTATTAGAATGGATGCAGATACAACCGGGAATCCATGGAAATTAAGTATTAGCAATTCATTTATTTTTAAATCAGCAACTATTTTTCCGCAAAATATACACATAACACTCGATTCTAGTAGAGCAAAAGAATATAATGATAACAACTTTACTATAACAAATGCTTATGCTTCAATAAGCGGTAGCGTAAAGGATGAAAAAGGCAACCCTGTGGTGAATGCAAATGTATATATTAATAATTCTAACAGGAATTTTGAAAGTGACGTAAATTCAGATTTTGAAGGAAGGTATTTTCTTGGTTTATCATCAAATGATTTGCCTCAAAGCGATCTGAATCTGGGTTCATGGATGGATACTAATTATGTTCAATTTAATTATAATATTCCATCAATTAATGTTGGAGATAGTTTAATTCATGATATTTATTTATATAAGGCAAACTCAGTAATTAAAGGAAGATTAACTCTTAATGGAAAAGGTCCTGGACCTATGGATATTTTTGCTTACAGCCAGGATACAGGATATGTAAGAACTGTAACAAGTGATAGTGGTTATTTCGAATTCATTGTAACCGATAAAATTAGTGATTATAAAATTTATATAGTTCAGGTTCCGCAGGGATTTATAAACGACAGCATAGTTGTTCATGCTGGCGATACTACAGCTAATTTGGATTTAAAGGTATTAACTAACATTGAACAATATAACGGAAATATTCCAAAAGATTATTTCTTGCTGCAGAATTATCCTAACCCGTTTAATCCTACTACATTTATAAAATATCAATTACCTGAAAGCGGTTTTGTATCGTTAAAGGTGTATGACATTCTAGGTAACGAAGTTGAAACACTTATAAATGAAACAGAAGGCGCCGGCAGTTATGAAATTAAATTTAACGGCTCCAGCCTTTCAAGCGGAATTTATTTCTACCAGTTAAGGACAAATAATTATACCGCAACAAAGAAACTTATGCTGCTCAAATAGTCTTTCTTCGGGATGATCCTTTATGGAAAGGATTATCCTTTTATATCACACATTTCTAATTCTATAAATTATAAATTAATTCAATTAATTTTCTTTACTTTTTTCCATTTATCTGTACAAGGGGTTGAGATATGATTATTCTTATAAAATTTAATTGGAGGTAAACTAATGTTCGATAAAATTTCAGTTAAAGCCGCATTGCTAATATTTGTTCCCTGGATGCTTTTTGCCCAGGTGCCCGATCACTTCACAAATTTAACAGTGTTGCCGAAAACAATTTCAAAAGAAGATCTAATAAAGGTAATGAGGAACTTTACAGAAGGTTTGGGTGTCAGGTGCAGTTTTTGTCATGTAGAAGAAGAAGGACAATCTCCAAACAAATTTGATTTTTCATCAGATGATAAGGATAATAAGAAGAAAGCAAGAATTATGATGAAAATGACCTATAAGATTAATGAAGATTATCTCTCGGAACTTAAAGATTTTGGCAGCGGAAATGTAATGCAGGTAAAATGTATAACATGCCATCATGCACTTAAAGAACCGAAATCCTTGGCACAGGAATTAAACGGGGTAATAAAAAGGAAAGGTATTGAAGATGCTGTTAGTACCTATCATGATCTTTATAAACAATATTATGGCGGATTTGCATATAATTTTAAAGATAATTCTCTTACAGAATTAACCGATATGCTGATAGAAGAAAAAAATTATGATGCAGCAATTAAAATAAGCAACCTTAATATAGAACAGTATCCCAATTCAGGTTTAGCTTACTTTTCTTTGAGCCAGGCATATGAAGCAAGCGGCGATAAAGCTAAAGCAATTGAAAGTGTGAAAAAAGCTATTAAGCTATCACCGAAAAACGGTTGGTTTAATAGAAAGCTAAAAGAACTTCAATCACAGGAATAATCTATTTTTAAAAACCGAATATCTAAATAAACCCAATTTCTTAAAGGAATTGGGCTTATAATTTTTTTTATTTTTCTGTGGTTACAGATTTTACAATGAATATTCATTTATTATAAAGTGTAAATAGATATGGGTTGAAAGGGGAAGTTACTTAAAGAACTGTCAGAAGTTTTTGAATTATACAAATTTAGTTAAAATACCTGGATTTTGATTTGAAGTGAGGCTCTTTTAACAAGCCTCACTTAAATAAAAGAACTCAAGTTGACCGCTTAAATTGAAAAACTGTAAAAAGACGAATATTTATAACCGTTTCAACGGTTTATCCCAAAGGCGGTCAACTTGAGTAAAAGAAATTAAACTCCTAAAAATCTCAAAAAAGGAATAGCTTTAGCCAGGAAGAATAGAATCAGTCCGCCTATAATCCAGACACCGAATACCATTACAATATATTTTTGTATGGAAGAAGATTTGAACATTTTTGCAAGGCCAATAGCAAAAACTACAAAACTCCAAATAGTAAATACATCTAACTTTGCAAGCAGCCAGCCGCCGATATTTGATTTATCAGCTCCGACAAAAGATGCAACGCTGGTATCCAGGTATATTTTCCCCGTAAAAAATGAGATTGCTGTAATAATAATAACAGCAAGAATTCCGATATAAAAAGATAGACCACTCGCTACCAGTGCAGAAGTATAAGAACCATCACCTTTAAGAATAAACTTTGCTAATAGGAAATAAATTGCAGCCATTATAAAGAAGATTATGAATATTGCTATAAATATTCCTACTATTTGAAATACTAAACCAATACCTCCCATTTTTTCCATACGTTCTTCGATCATATTCCTTTGTTGATTTGCCTGTTCCTTCGTCATTTTTCCGCTTTCTACCGCACTGTTCAAATTCTTGTTAATAGCTTCCATTTGCTTTTGTCTTAACTGGTATGCAGTGTTTGGATTACTATGATATATTATTTGCTGAAAAGCTAAAAACAGAACAAATAAAAAAACGGGTAAAAGCCAGTCAATAGTTTTAGCGGGAAATTTTGAAGTTGTTTCGAAAGTTTTAACCGGTTCAGTAAAAATACCTGCGATTTTATCTGTATGATTTAATTCAGTTTCCTGAATTTCTTCAGGATTTTGTGAAGATGGGTCTGCAGAATTTAAATCATTTGTAGAATTACTATCCATATTCCCTCCAGGTGTTATTTTGAACATAAGAAAATTATTTATACTTTTTTTTAATAGCAATAAAAATATTAATAAAACTTACTTAAATAACTTTTATGAAAACTATAATAGAACCTTTTAAAATAAAATCAGTTGAACCAATTAAATTTACTACCAAAGAAGAACGGGAAAAAATTCTAATTAATGCCGGCTATAATCCGTTTATGATCCGTGCCGACGATGTTTTAATAGATTTACTAACCGACAGCGGTACATCTGCTATGAGCTCCAAACAATGGGCAGGTATAATGGAGGGAGATGAAGCGTATGCGGGTTCAAAAAGTTTTTATCGTTTCGAATCTGTCGTAAAAAAAATTACTGGGATGGAATATATTATTCCAACACACCAGGGAAGAGCCTCAGAAAAGATCCTTTTTTTTATTGTTGGCGGGAATGGTAAGTATTTTCCAAATAACACACATTTTGATACAACCAGGGCAAATATAGAATTTACCGGTGCTGAAGCTGTTGATTTATTAAATGAAGTTGGCAAACATCCTGAAATAAGAGCCGATTTTAAGGGTAATCTTGATGTTGAAAAGCTGAAGCGGTTCATAAATGAAAAGGGAAAAGAAAATATTCCTTTAGTAATGATAACTGTTACAAATAATTCAGGAGGCGGACAGCCTGTTTCAATGCAGAATATCAGGGAAGTCAAAGAAGTATGTAATAAAAATAATATTCCATTATTTCTTGATGCATGCAGGTTTGCAGAAAATGCATATTTTATTAAGAAAAGAGAAAAGGGATATGAAAACAAATCTGTCTTGGAAATTGCACAGGAAATGTTTTCGTATGCTGATGGTGCAACAATGAGTGCAAAAAAAGACGGTCTCGCAAACATAGGCGGTTTCCTTGCTTTAAATAATGATGAGCTTGCAATGAAATGTAGAAATCTTTTAATCGTTACCGAAGGTTTCCCCACTTATGGAGGCTTAGCCGGAAGAGACCTTGAAGCTGTTGCTCAAGGGCTTGAAGAAGTTTTAGACGAACATTATCTTCACTACAGAATTAGAAGTGTTGGGTATCTTGGCGAAAAGCTGGTTGATGCAGGTGTCCCTATAATTGAACCGCCCGGGGGCCATGCAATTTATTTGGATGCAAAAAGATTTTTACCGGGTATTCCATCAGAACAATTTCCCGGGCAATCAATTGTTTGTGAACTTTATATTGAAGGTGGAATAAGAGGAGTTGAAATCGGCAGCGTCATGTTCGGTAAATATGATAAAACTGGTAAACTAATTCCCCCTCCCATGGAATTAGTCAGACTTGCTATCCCCAGAAGAGTTTATACTCAGAGCCATATCGATTATGTCCTGGAAATTATTCTTGAAGTTTTTAAAAAACGGGATCTTTTAAAAGGTTATAAGATAATTTACGAAGCACCGATGTTGAGGCATTTTACAGCAAGGTTTGAGAAGATCAATTAATGATTACTAGTTGAATAATTCATATATTTCTGTAAAAGGTGTAAAATATCATGAATTTTTTCTCTTCCTTCAATAAAGTTCTTGCAGCTTTTGAAAAATACAATTTAGATTATATATTGATTGGTGGATATGCTGTTGCCTTGTATGGAATACCACGGGCTACAAATGATATTGATATCTTTGTGAAACCTGAAGAATGTAATTTTGTTAATCTAAGAAATGCATCAAATGAGGTTTTTAATGATGAGGCAATAAATGATATTAGGTTAAGTGATAAAGAAGAATACTCTGTTACAAGGTATGGGACACCTGAAGGATATTCAATTAATATTTTAACTAAATTAGGAGAACTTCATGATTTTTATAATATCGGTTTTTCATGAAATTGAAATAGAGAAAGTTAAAATTGAAATTGCCGATATTGATTCTCTTATTAAACTTAAGGAAAATACTTTTAGAAATATTGATAAAGATGACATTTATTATCTGAAAAAATAAAAAAAGATGCCGGTATATAAATATAAATCATTTAAAGAAGCGAATGATGCTTTGATAGTTATTAATCCAGACGAAAATTATTACAAGATGTTATCTGGTTTTTATGAAACTTTTGGAAAATTATTGAATAAAAAATTCCCGCACGGAGTTTATAAATTTAGAACTATTAAAGAAGCCCAGGTTCAAAAAGAGGAATGGATTTTAGGTAAGTTAAGGTAATTTACTTTTTATTCCCCGGGGATATCTTCACAGAAAGACTAACTATTTTACTTTTATACTGTTTTAAAGATGAACAGAAAAAGAGCTTATAAATATCTAATAATTCTTTTCAGTATTTTCATTTTAATATTTGCACTCGATCTTATCTTTCCTCTCAAAATTAATAAATCTTATTCCAAAGTTATAACTGCAAAAGACGGCTCTCTGCTCACTGCATACCTTTCCAATGATGATAAATGGAGAATGCAGACCAAGCTTGATGAAGTTTCTCCGGAACTTATTAAAGCTATGATTAATAAAGAAGATAAATGGTTCTACTGGCATTTTGGTGTTAATCCGGTTGCTGTTGTACGTGCATTGTTTTCAAATATAATCAGTGGTGAAAGAATATCCGGTGCTTCGACGATCACAATGCAGGTAGCAAGACTTCTCAATCCGAAGTCCAGAACCTATTCCAATAAATTTATTGAAATATTAAGAGCAGTTCAACTTGAAATGCATTATAGTAAAAAGGAAATACTGGAAATGTATTTGAGCCTGCTTCCTTTCGGAGGAAATATTGAAGGGGTGAAGGCTGCATCATATTTATATTTTAACAGGCCTCCTTCGAAATTAAGCCTTGCCCAGGTAATAACCTTAATGGTAATTCCAAATGATCCTAATAATCTTAGGATTGATTTTAATACTCGGAAAACCATCAAAAAAAGAGATGAATGGATCAGGAAATTCAAAAAAGAAAAATTGTTCCCGGTTACTACACTGGATGATGCCTTAAATGAATCCTTAAAACCAAACAGGTATGAAAGAAAATTTATTGCTCCGCATTTTTGCAATTATATAAACGCGAATTATAGGGGCTCGGATATTAGAACTAC
Organism: uncultured Ignavibacteriales bacterium; assembly: GCA_963723205.1. Lineage (GTDB taxonomy): Bacteria > Bacteroidota > Ignavibacteria > Ignavibacteriales > Ignavibacteriaceae > CAVQBP01. Next base: position 329,873 of record CAVRQC010000041.1, on the reverse strand, counting down.
TATTGATCCGTCAATTCAGCAGAAAGCTGAAGTGCTTCTATATAATTATATAAACCGGGCCAAAACTAAAGAGATTACAAATGGTGCAGTATTAATTATAGATAATAAAAATTCTTCGGTCGCAGGTTATTGCGGTTCTGCAGATTATTACGACTTTAATTCTTCCGGGCAGGTCAATGGTGTAATCTCCATCCGGTCTCCCGGTTCAACCTTAAAACCCGCACTTTATGCATACGCATTTAACCAGGGGATTCTAACTCCCAAAATGAAACTTTATGATATTCCAACAGACTTTGGCGGATATGATCCTGAAAATTACGATCTGAAATTCAGGGGGGATATAACTGCTGAACTTGCTTTAATCAACTCTTTAAATGTACCGGCAGTCAGACTGCTTCAGGAAGTAGGTTTTAATGATTTTATTAAATTTCTTAGCGGGGGAGGCTTTAAAGAAATTGAATCACAAAAAAATATTTTAGGACTTTCGACTATTCTTGGAGGCTGTGGTGTTACACTGGAAGAATTAACAAGATTCTATTCTTGTTTTGCCAGGGGAGGAAATCTCTACCGGTTAAATTATATCTTCAATAAAGAAAATAAAAAGAGCACAAAATTATTTTCCGAAGGTTCTGCATTTTTAATTGCTGATATCTTATCAAATAATTACAGGCCCGATTTTCCGAATGATCTTCTTGATTTAACCAGGCTTCCAAAGATCGCATGGAAAACAGGAACTTCTTACGGTAAAAGAGATGCGTGGGCTGTAGGTTTTAACCCGCGTTATACAATCGGTGTCTGGATTGGAAATTTTGATGGTAAAGGTTCGCCTTATTTGTCGGGAAGCGATATGGCTGTTCCTTTATTATTTGATCTTTTTAATTCAATTGATACAGGTCCGGATAAAAGCTGGTTTAAAAAACCCGGAACAGTTTTATCAAGAAAAGTATGTGCAGAAACCGGGTTGCTTCCTACTCAAAATTGTACTCATCTGGTGAAGGATTATTATATCGCCAATTGTTCATTAAGTAAGTATTGCGATCTTTATAAAGAAATTTATGTAAACCTGGCTGGAACAATTTCATACTGTCCGGGATGTTTGCCTAAAAGCGGATATAAAAAAGAATATTATCCATTTTATGATCCTCAATTAAAACTCTGGTACATACAGAATAATGTAGCATTTAAAAAAGTCCCCCCACATAATCCCGATTGCCAGGTTAAATTTGGAGGAAAAGGTCCGGTAATTACTTCACCTTCAAAAGATTATGAATATTTTATTGAAGAAAATTCAGGACAGGAAATTTTATTGCAGGCTGCATGCGGCTCAGGAATAAAAGAAATTTACTGGTATCTTGATGATAAATATTACAGAAAATCCTCTCCGGGGAAAAATCTTTTCTTTAAACCCAAAAAAGGAAAAACAAAAATTACCTGTCTTGATGATAAAGGGAGAGATGCAAATGTAATTATAAAGGTCAAATTTTATTGATTGGGAGAATTTCAATTAAAGGAAAAAAATAGAATAAAATTTTATTACAATCTCTTTTCTATTGTCTTGTTTATTTATAATTTGCTTTCGTCGTAAATATTAAGAGGGATAAATTTGCACAGGATTGATTCTGTAGCAATAAATCAAAAGCTTTTCAAAGAATCAAAGACTCATCCGGAAATTAGTGTCGGAAGACTGCAACACGATGGTTTTTTATCCCAGGTTTAATGAATTTAAAGTAAAAATAAATTTGTTTGAGTGAATAAAAAGAGTAAAAAATAATATAACGAAATTAATAAAAACACTTCAAAAATGGCAGAGGAAATTTGGGAGGCGTCAGGATGATGTGGAATATTTTTATAAAAAGGGAAACAACAAAAAGTAATAAGTAGGTCCCAAATGTATTTATCCGAATTAAAACTTTGGAATTTTCGTAAATACGGGGAAGAAAATTTTGCTCTGCAAAAACCAAACCTGGTTGTACCTTTTACAAAAGGATTGAATGTACTAGTTGGTGAGAACGACTCTGGAAAAACTACAATTATTGATTCGATAAAATTGGTGCTTAAAACACATGCTTATGAATGGATTAGAGTTGAGGAAAAAGACTTTTATAAGAACTCGTCCAAATTCAGAATTGAACTCTTATTTAAAGGTATTCAACCAAACGAAGGTAAAAACTTTATTGAATGGTTAGGCTGGGATGGTGAGGGAGAAAGTGCTGAACCGATATTAAGGTTAATTTATCAAGTTGAAAGAAAGAATGATAGAATATTACCGGCAGAAGTAAAAGCCGGGATGGATGAAGATGGATATTCTTTGAATGCAGAAGCTCGGTCATATCTAAAATCCACATATTTAAAACCTCTTAGAGATGCAGAATCCGATTTAACAGCTAAAAAGAACTCAAGATTATCTCAAATATTAAAAGAGCATGAACTATTTGTTGGAAAAGAAAAAGATCATGAGTTAGTACAAAAATTTAATGATTTTAATAAAGAAGTAAAGCAATGGTTTGAAGAAGAGGGAAAAGGGAAAGAAGCAATCAAAGATGTGATTGACCAATTCGTCAAGAAATTTATAGAAGATTCTTAAAAATCAAATATTACAACTGGAAAAGATGGAGATATTAAATCTATTTTAGAAAAGCTGACCTTAGAAATGATCGATGCTGTTTATCCTGGATTAGGATCACTTAATCGTTTGTTTATGGCAGCAGAACTTCTTCATTTAAAGAAGAACAATTGGGACGGCTTAAGAATTTGTCTGATCGAAGAATTAGAAGCACATTTACATCCGCAAGTTCAGATGAAAGTTATTGAAGCTTTACAAGCAGAAAAAAATGTTCAATTCATTTTAACAAGTCATAGTCCAAATCTGACATCTAAAGTAAAACTACACAATTTAATTTTATGCTATGGTAACGATGTTTATCCTTTAGGTGAAGAACAAAATGACATTTTAGAAAAAAAGAAAAGTGAAGATAAATACACAAGACTTAAGCCTGATGATTATAAATTCTTAGAACGATTTTTAGATGTTACTAAAGCTAATCTATTTTTTGCTAAAGGTGTGATCTTAGTTGAAGGTTGGTCGGAAGAATTGATTATTCCGGTAATAGCAGATAAAATTGGTTGTAACTTGACAACAAACGAAGTATCAATTGTTAATGTTGGTAGTACAGCATATTTACATTATGCTAAAATTTTTCAAAGAAATGATGGTAAAGATTTGGACTTAAGAGTAGCTGTTATAACTGATTTAGACGTTCGACCCGATGAAGGAGGAAATTTTTTAGAATCAGATGAAGAAACAAAACGAATTGAGAAAATAAGGAAAGATGGTAAACCTGTCTGTATCTTTGTTGCAAAACAATGGACATTAGAATGGTGTTTTTATAAATCTAAAATTGGAAATGAATTTGAAGAGATTGTCAAGTCCGTACATTCGGGTATAGGAGGTTTTAAAACTGATTTTGAAAAAGAGTTAAGGAATAGATTGCAGACAACATATTTTAAAAAAGTGGAGATAGCCTCGCGGCTTTCAGAAAAAATATCTAAAGGTGAAATAAAAATTGATGAATCAGATGAATGGCTAGAGTATATTATAAAAGCTATAAAGTATGCTTGCAGAAAAATAGAGTGTAATGAAAAAGATAAAAATCCCGTATGAACATATTAAAGAATCCGAACATTATCTTTTAGAAGACGGCAAATCATTTGACGTAGAAGAAAGAGTTCCTTTCATTCAAAATCTTGAAACTTGTGATCTATTAGCAGTACCGGGTAGCGGTAAAACTACCGCATTAATGGCAAAACTATATTGTCTCGAAAAACATCTACCTTTTGAAAATGGTTCTGGCGTTTTAGTTTTATCCCATACCAATGCAGCGATTGAAGAAATCAAAAAGAACCTGCAGCCTATTTGTCCCAAATTGTTTCAATATCCAAATTTCGTTGAAACAGTTCAAAGTTTTGTTAATAAATTTTTAGCCATTCCGTATTATGTTCAAAAAATTAGAAATAAACCTTTAAGCATAGAGGCAGATGCATACAATACGGCTCTTCAAAAGAAGATTGACTTTTATAAAAGAGGAAAGATATATCACATTATATTGAAGAATCCACAGATTTTTTATCTAGCAAGATTTTGTGTCGATATTAATGGAAAAGTTATTTTGTCGAAAAATATGAAGGGCGAGCCTTTAGATTTTAAAATGCCTAAAAATTGGATTGAATTGGACAAAAAAGAAATATTAAGTACAATTACTAAATTGAAAATAGATTTGTTAAAAGATGGAATACTTCATTTTGAAGATTGCTACTTTTTAGCAAATAAATTTCTTAAGACGTATTCTAATATAAAGAATATATTAAGAAACAGATTTAGTTATGTCTTTGTGGATGAAATGCAAGATTTAGATTCCTATCAAGTTAAAATTATCGATGATATTTTTTTGATGGTAAAAGTCCAACAGTAATTCAAAGAATCGGTGATAAGAACCAAGCAATTTATAACTCGGGCAAAACTGTAAAAGTTGGATGCGAATGGACAACAAGGGGAGAACTAAATTCTGGAGAATATCAAGATCTGAAAATAACGGGATCAAACCGATTAACTAAAGAAAATGCTGAACTTGTTGATTCTTTTGTTTTGGACAGAGTTCCTGAAGATTATAAGGTAGTTGGATTAAAGAATTTAAATAAATCCATTCCCCCACACTTATTGGTTTTTAAATGGGAAAACAGACATAAGCTGATAGATCATTTTAAAAAAATAATAAAAGAATATCAAAGAGATGGTATTATTCCTCAATATCCTAATCATCCATTTAAAGTAATAGCATGGAGTGCGGTATGGGACGATAATGAAAAAGAAGAACAAGATAATAAAAGAATTCGTCTGCAGGATATATGCTATTATTCTAAAGAATTAAAAAATAAAAAGGAAGATTTTGATTCTTTGAGCAAATATCTTCAGCTATATGATAAAAGAGGTAAAACTCTTAAGAATGTTAGAAATTCAATCCTCAATGCATTTGTGCATATTTTGGATTTAGAAGGAAAAAGATATGAATTGGTATCAAGAGGGAAAAAAATTAACCGTAGATTTACTAGAAATAAACTGATCGAATATATTAAGGAATATGATATAGAGAATCATGTGTATGAAATTTTCAAACAAAGGTTATATAATTGGTGTTTTGGTTTAATATGTGGAGAAGAGAAAAAAGTATTTGACAATATGAAAAGTTTTATTGAAACAGAATTAAAAATATGGTCTGAAATAAAATTAAATTCTGACACTTATTCTTTTATTGGAGATCAATTTGTAAAGGAACCACTAAATATAGAAAACATGAAGAAACGCCAAGATGATTTAGATATCGAAATAGGGACAGTCCATTCAGCAAAAGGACAAACGCATTGCGCAACACTATATATAGAAACTTTCTATTTTGATTACGAGACTGGAAAACTTAAGGAACCGTTTTTTAAAGAAAGACATAATTGTATTTTAGGTCAGGAAAAAAATGGGAAAGAAGTTGATAAGAGAAAAAAAGAAGCTCTTAAGATGATGTATGTCGGGTTTTCTCGTCCAACACATTTACTTTGTTTTGCAGCATTACATGATAATGTAAAAAATGATTTAGATAAATTTAAAAATTCTGGGTGGGAAATAGTATCAATCTAAATAAAAAACAGGATGTTAATAACGCATCATCTTTACATCCAACTCAAAAAGCAGCAGAGAATTTTGCATGGTAGATACTGAGCCAGGGCAATGGTGAATTAATTACCAAAGGATTTCATGGTAAGATTTAGAAGCAAAGATATAATTCTATCTAGCAATGATCCAAATTCATTAAAAGATAAAGAGCATTGAGGTACAGTTTCTGTAGTTTGGACGCATTGTAATCTTTTTCTTGGTTATTTTATTCGCATGTTCTAATTATTTATTTTTAAACCTATGAACGAACCAAATTCTATACAGATAAATCATAAAGTACTTAAGTGGGCGAGAGAAATGTCAGTTCTTAGCCCAAATAAAGCTTCGGAAGAAACCGGCATTGGACTAAAGCGGTTGTTACAATTAGAAAACGGGGAGAAGCAACCGACTTTAGAAGAATTGAAAAAAATGTCAAAGACGTACAAACGAACTATAGCAACACTTTTACTGAATGAACAGCCTATTGAAAAACCTTTACCCAAAGATAGACGAACGGTTGATTCCATAGAATTAGGCAGTTTTCATTTCAAAACTATAATGGCAGTTAGAAAAGCAAGAGCGCTTTTATCATCCTTTCTTGAATTGCAGGAAGAATTTGGTAGACCTGAGCGAAGCATTGAATTTCATGCTTCATTGAATGAACCTTCTTTAAATCCAGCAAAACAAGTGCGGCAGCATTTGAAATTACAGGAAGTGAGACAATTAAAAGATAGTAATCAAGCCTTCGAAAGCTATATTGAAAAGGTTGAATCATTAGGTATTGCAATATTTCAGCTTAGTCTTGTACATGATAAATTAAGAGGGTTTTCATTACTTGACGAAAAGATACCGGTAATTGCAATTAAAGGGAATGAACCATCAACTGCTAAAATATTTACTTTATTCCATGAACTTGGTCATATAATACTGGGTGATGGCGGCATTTGTGATGTAACCTTAAATCAAAATGCCCCGCAAATTGAAAAATGGTGTAATTCTTTTGCCGCAGATATCTTAATTCCATCCGAAGAATTGTTAAAACAGGAAATTGTAAAACAACAAATCTCTTCCGGTAAAAGAGAATGGTCGAAAATGGACTTAGTTAGAATAGGGAATAATTTTCATGTTGGTCCGTTAGCAATATTAAGACGATTGTTGGAATTTGATCTTACATCCCCTGAATTTTACTCCGAGAAGCATAAGGATTGGAATAAACCTTCTTTCGGAAGATCTAAATATCCGGAAGGAAGAAATATTCCTAAAGAAACAATAAGAGAAAAGGGGAGAACTTATGTTGGACTAGCGTTTAAAGCTTATGATCAAAATAGAATTGATTTAAAGGATCTTTCTGATTTTTTGGGAGTCAAACTTTCGTATATACCTGAGACACGCCAATTACTTTCATCATTATAAATGGAACTTGACTTTAGTACCGGAAATAAAGTTTATGTAATTGATACTAGCGGATTGATAATGCTGGAGTCTACATTTAAGTATGATAATCCTGTCTTTACTGCAATCTGGGAAGAAATAGAAGAACTAATAAAAGCGGGCTGCTTTTGAACGATTGATTTCGTTGAAGATGAAATAAATAATTACGAGGGAAAAGAAGATTTTCTTAAGAAATGGATTAAGAAATGGAAAAAATTATTAATCTTCGACACCGATATAGAAACTTTAAATGCTGCAAAGCCTATTATAAATGAGGAATATAGTACAGGATTTTTCGATGCAAAGAAACAAGCAGCTGGGCAGGAAGAAGCTGATCCATACTTAATTGCGTATTGTAAAGTTCATAAGTATGTTCTTATTACGAATGAAAGTAAAGTTAAAGCCAATAGGATACCGACAGTTGCTGCTAAAAACGAAGTTATGTGTATCGATATTTTTGATTTTCTAAAAGAACGGGAGCTCAAGATGGAAAGAAAGAAACGATAATGAGAAATGACTAAACCGATTATCATGTGATTTCGTTAAAGATTGGTAATGTATCAACTTAAGTTAAAAATTTTTTAGGAGCATAGTAAAAGGACTGTGAAACTCCGCATTTACAACTTCTCAACTCACCTTCAATTCCTTGACTACATATACCTGTTTCTCTATATTTGAACTCTAATTTTTTGTTAATAATGGATTAAAATAAGCGAATTTGAGCCAATTTAATAAGACAATCCTTCCAAGCGGCATTAAGATTTTATCAGAATCAATACCTTATGTAAAATCATTCTCTTTAGGATTTTGGTTCAATGTAGGTTCCAGGGATGAAAGTTTCAAAAATAACGGCATTACTCATTTTATTGAACACATGCTTTTTAAAGGAACCAAAAAAAGATCTGCAAGAAAAATCGCTGTTGATATTGAATCCGCGGGCGGTTATTTAAATGCTTTCACTTCTAAAGAGCATACCTGTTATTACGGAAGAGGTCTGGAAGAACATATAGAAAAAACTTTTGATGTTATCTCCGATATGATCCAGCAGCCATCTTTTAAACCAGCCGAAATTAAAAAAGAATCAAGTGTTGTTGTGGATGAATTGTATGATATTGAAGATAATCCTGAGGAATTAATATTCGATAAGTTTGAAGAAATTATTTTTGCGGGTAATAGTTTAAGTCTGCCTATTATTGGAAGCGAAAAAAATATTAAGGGCTTTTCACAGTTTGATCTTTTTAATTACGTTAAAGAGAAATACGGCTTAAATAGGTTAATAATTTCAGCTTCCGGTGCTGTAGATCATAACAAATTAATTAAGTTGACAGATAAATATTTTAATGTTAATCTTGGAAAATCTGGAATAAAAAGAAAACATTATTCATCTTCCGTACAGCCATCCAAAATTGAATTTATCGATAAGGAAATTCAGCAGGTTCATGCAATTATCGGTAAATCTACTTATGGTTATAAAGATGATATGAGGATAAAAGTTGCTCTCCTGACACAAATACTTGGTGAAGGAAGTAGCTCAAGATTGTTTCAATCTGTCCGTGAAAAAAACGGGATAGCATATCAAATAAATTCTTTCCTTAATTCATTTTATGATGTCTCATCATTCGGTGTTTATTTTTCAACAAATGAAAAAATGATTGATAGAGCACTGTCTCTTGTATTAAAAGAGCTCAGGAATTTAAGAGAAACAAAAATTACAGTCAGAGAATTAAAAAAAGCTAAAGAATCTTTAAAAGGAAATTTAATTTTGAGTCTTGAGAATACATCAAACAGGATGATAAGGATGGCTCAATCGGAATTGTATTATAATAGAATCAAAAGCCTTGAAGAAATTTTGGAAAAAATAGATTCAGTTACCGCTGAAGATATTTTGGATATATCCAATGAACTTCTACAAGAAGATTCATTTATTAAAGTAATAATTAAATCAAAAAACACTCTGCTAAAATGGGCAGCATAAATAACGAGGCTTAAAATGTTAATTGGAGTTCCAAAAGAAATAAAATCCAATGAAAACAGAGTTGCTCTATTACCTGTAGGTGCATCAACTCTGATTCAGAATGGCCATAAAGTGGTTGTGGAAACCAATGCCGGTACCGGAAGCGGTTTCTCTGATGACGATTATAAATCTGTAGGTGCTGAGATTGCTTCTACTCCTGAAGAGATTTTTGCAAATGCAGAAATGATAATGAAAGTTAAAGAGCCAATCGATCATGAATATGATATGATAAGGGCAAGACAGATTGTGTTTACTTATTTTCATTTTGCTGCAAGCAAAGAACTTACTGAAGCAATGATGAAAAATAAATGTGTTGCAATTGCATATGAAACAGTACAGAAAGTCGATAGATCTCTACCACTTTTAATTCCTATGAGTGAAGTAGCAGGCAGAATGGCACCACAGGAAGGTGCTAAGTACCTGGAAAAAGTTATGGGCGGAAGAGGTGTCCTTCTAGGCGGTGTTCCCGGAACAGGACCTGCAGAAGTTATGATTTTAGGCGGCGGTATAGTTGGTACCAATGCTGCAAAAATTGCTGCCGGACTTGGTGCGAGAGTTATGATTTTAGATAGTAATCTTTACAGGCTAAGATATCTTGATGATGTAATGCCGAAAAATGTAACGACAATGATGTCCAACGAATATTATATAAGAGAAAATTTACCCAAAGCCGATTTAGTAATAGGTGCTGTTTTGATACCGGGTGCTAAAGCTCCTAAATTAGTTACCAAAGATATGCTGAAATTAATGAAGGAAAGTTCTGTTATTGTCGATGTTTCGGTTGATCAGGGAGGATGTATTGAAACCTGTCACCCGACAACTCATGAAAAACCGACTTATGTTGTTGATGGAGTTGTTCATTATTGTGTTGCAAATATGCCGGGTGCGGTTCCTCATACTTCAACACTTGCTTTAACCAATGCAACTTTACCTTATGCTGTTGAAATTGCTAATAAAGGCTTTGAAAAAGCTATCAAAACTAATCCTGAAATAAAGCTGGGATTAAATATTATTGATGGTAAAATTACATATAAAGGAGTAGCCGAAGCTTTTAATTTTGATTATCATCCTGTTGATTCAGTTATCAATTGAACTGTTCAAAAGTATAAGCGGAAAACGAAAGACGTCTTACGTTTTTCTTCTTCTGTCTAAAGAAAATTAAAAAGGACTTGGAATGCCAAAATTTGTTCTCGATGGAAAAGAAATAGAATTTGAACCGGGCCAGACAATTATCCAGGCAGCAAAAAAACATGGGATAGACATTCCTCATTTTTGCTGGCATGAGAGTTTATCTATCTCAGGTAATTGCCGTGTCTGTTTAGTTGAAGTTGAAAAAATTCCAAAGCTGGTAATTGCCTGTTCAACTCTTGCCGCAGAAGGAATGGTTGTCCATTCTGCTTCTGAAAAAACCCTTGCTGCCCGTAATGCAGTTATGGAATTCATACTTATTAATCATCCTCTCGATTGTCCTATTTGCGATGAAGCTGGAGAATGCAAGCTCCAGGATTATGCTTACGAACATAGTGCTGGTGAAAGCAGGTTTACTGAAGAAAAAAATCATAAAGATAAAAGAGTTCCTTTAGGTCCTTATGTAATGTTTGATGCAGAAAGATGTATATCATGCTCACGTTGTATCCGCTTCTGTGATGAAATTGCAAAAGACCCTGAGCTTACTTTTGTTAAAAGAGGCGATAGAGTTACAATTGTAACTTATCCGGGTGAACAAATGGACAATCCCTATTCTCTAAACACAACAGATATTTGTCCGGTTGGTGCACTTACAAACAGGGATTTCAGATTTAAAGCCAGAGTGTGGGATATGTCTTCAACAAAATCTGTTTGTACGGGTTGTTCACGCGGATGTAATTCTGAAATCTGGGTAAGGAATAATGAAGTTTTAAGACTAACTCCTCGTTATAATGAAGAAGTTAATAGTTACTGGATGTGCGATCATGGTAGAATAAATACTTTTAAGTTTATCAATTCTGATGACAGAGTTGACAGATCCCATATCAGAAGAGACGGAACATTAACAAAAGTAGAATGGACTGAAGCTCTGAATGTTGCTGCCAATGAATTAAAATCTTATCAAAAAACTGAAATTGCATTTCTTGGTTCACCTTTCGCATCCAATGAAGATAATTATATATTATCTAAATTTGCTAAGTTGATTGGGTTAAAGAATGTTTTTTATACACGGCATATAGATACTGAATTTGGTGATGATATATTAAGACAAAATGATATAACTCCTAATTCAATGGGAGCTGAACTTGTAGGTCTTACACCAATATCCAGTTTGGATTCAATTATTAAATCAATAAATGATGGGAAAATAAAGGCATTATTTTTAATTGATGATGATATAATCTCTTCGAATCCGGGATTGGAAGATGTACTGGCAAAATTGGATCTTCTTATTGTTGGTGCTGCTAATTTTGATAAGACTGCTTCTTTAGCAGATATAATATTTCCTTCAGCAACATATGCCGAGAAGAACGGGACAATGGTAAATTTCCAGGGAATGATTCAAAGATTAAGACCTGCTGTCACCACTGTAGAGCTTGACCGGTCGATGGATGGTATGTCGCAGAGCAGGCTTGATAAATTTGGAACAAGGTTTGACAGATGGGCGCAGGGTAAACAGTATGATGCAAAATCAGCCTGGAAAATAATCTCTTCTATATCAAATACAATGGGCTACAAAATGAAATATAATTCTGTGGAAGATGTATTTGATGAAATGGCTAAATCCATTGAAGCATTTAAAGGATTAGACTACGATGATGTCGGAGAATCAGGTGCAAAATTAAAAATTGAAATTTCAGCAAAAGTATAATCGGGGTTTAAGATAAAATGACTATTTGGGAATTAATTTTAACTACTTTAGTAAAGATTGTAATAATTCTTACAGTCATGCTGTTGACTGTCTCATATCTTGTTTATTTTGAAAGACGGGTAAGTGCATGGGCTCAAAATAGGCTTGGACCTAACAGGGTTGGCTGGGAAGGAATTTTTCAGCCATTTGCAGATGTATTTAAATTATTATTAAAAGAAGATATTGTTCCTACAAATGCAAATAAGACTGTACATGCTTTAGCTCCCATGCTGGCCTTATTTGTAGCATTTACAACATATGCAGTAATACCTATTGGACCAACTATAAAACTTTTTGGTCTGCAAATTCCTCTTGTAGTTGCCGACATAAATATTGGTATTCTATATATATTAGCATTAACATCTCTTGGTGTTTATGCCATAACATTTGCAGGGTGGTCTTCAGGCAGTAAATACTCACTACTCGGAGGAATCCGCTCTTCTGCACAAATGATTTCTTATGAAATTTCTATGGGATTCTCTGTTGGCGGTGTTTTACTTTTATCTGAATCATTGAGACCTTTAGCAATTGTGAATTCACAAGGTGCATGGTTGTGGAATGCCTGGATACAGCCACTTGGATTTATCACTTTTGTCGTCTCTGCATTTGCTGAAACAAACCGTTTACCATTCGATCTTCCCGAAGCTGAACCGGAGCTGGTCGGTGGTTACCATACTGAATACAGCAGTATGAAATTCGCAGGCTTTTTCCTTGCTGAATATGCAAACATGATTGTCGCAAGTGCTTTTATTATAACACTTTACCTTGGCGGATACAATTTACCGTTTATAAATATAAATGCTCTGGGGCTGCCGGTATGGTTGACTGTTATAATACAAATAGCTACCTTCTGTGTGAAAATGGGTGCGGTTTTGTTCTTTTTCATTTGGGTTAGATGGAGTCTGCCGAGATTCAGATATGATCAGCTAATGAGCCTTGGATGGAAGGTGATGTTTCCACTTTCATTAATTAATATTATATGGGTAGCTGCTTTAATTATGATATTTGGATTGTAAAAGTCAAAAAGAGAAGATTTGGAATTTTTGATTTTTAACCTTTGACTTAAGATGGAGTTTAAATGGCTGTTAAGAAAAGAGAAAAAGATTTAACATTTTTAGAGAGAATATATATACCGGAAATTGTGAAAGGTTTGTCTCTTACATTAAAAACTATGTTCAAACCTAAGTTTACATTAAAATATCCTGAAGAAAAGTTTATTCCACCGGCTTCATACAGAGGCAGACCTGTTTTGGTACAGGAAGAGAATGGTGTTGAGAGATGTGTGGCTTGCGGACTTTGCAGCCGTGTTTGTCCTCCGCTTGCTATTGAAGTTCAGGCTGGTGAGACTGAAAGAGAAAAAGAACGTTATCCCGAAAAATTTGAAATTAATATGATCCGGTGCATCTTTTGTGGATTTTGTGAAGAAGTATGTCCTGAGGAAGCAATTGTTATGAGCAAGGATTATGAACTGGCTTTTACAAATAGGGAGGATGCTATTTATGGCAAAGATAAATTGCTGGTACCTGTTCATCAGTTGCATGACAGGATCAATTTCTTAAGAAGTTATAAATAGTATTAATATCTGGATTTGTCCCAATATTTTGGGGTGCTATGCAAAAAATTTTTACTGTTTTATTATTATTTATTTTAAGCTTTTCTGTTCTTGCACAAAAGAACGAAGACAGCTATAAAATTAGCTGCCCTTCTTATATTTCTATAAATTCATCATTTGATATTTCTCTTGTTACAACAAACAGGTATGCTGATGCTGATACTCTTGAGTTTTATATCTTGCCCGATGAAAAGCTAACATTAAATAGTGTTCAGCTAAATACAACTTTGTGGAAATCACAGCTAAATTTTAAACCGGCAATGATTGAAGGATATTCAGGCCGGGTATATAAATGTTTTGTCAATCTTGCTGATTCGGCCTTAAATCCTGGTTCCTTCTTTCAGTTCTTGTTGAGATTTAAAAGTGAAAATACAACAAAGGGCGTCATAAAATTATTTGGAATATATAGAGGAAAAGGAAAGATCCTGGGATATATCAATTCAAAAATTAAGAATGGAACAATCAGGGAATCCGATTATTTGAAAGTGCCCGTTGAATTTTTTAAAGTTCAAAGAGTAGCCGGCAAAGCATTAAACTTTACTCATAATGCATATCTTGATTTTTCATTAAATGAAATCGAATCTGCAAATCTGTTAACCGAGTTTTGGGTAAAGTTAAATAATTCTGAAGAACAGATATTAAAAATTAAAGATAAAAACCTCCCGGAATTTCAATATTCTATATCAACAAATTCATTTCAGATCCTTTCAGCAGAATCAAAATCAGGTTCACAAATTTATTCTAATCCTTGCTTTCTGTCGTTAAAGTGCTGGTATCATATATCAGTTCTATTTTCAATAAAGGATAATTCGGTGTCTATATATAGTAACGGCAGTTTAATTGCTAAGTACAAATTAAATTATTCAGTAGACGTTAAGGACCTTAGATTCGAGTTCTATAATTTTGAAGAAAAAGAATCTTTCCAGATTGATCTTTTAAGAGTAGTTGATCTGAACAATTCAATAAATTCTTCCTTTGCCAACTGCAATTTCCAAAATTTTGTTGCCGATAGTTCAAGGGTTTTGGCAAGGTTTAAAATTGACGACATTGAACAATTATCCAATCAGGAAGGAATATTAGATATCAAAACTGATGGTGTCCAATTAGTAAATTCCGATGCTCCGATTTTTGCTAAAGCTCCGGAACTGAATATAAAAATCCTTTCAAATTCTTATGAACTTGAATGGAACGGTGGTGATTATAAACAGGCAGATTATTATGTCCTTGAAAAATCATCAAAAAACTCTGAATATATCCCAGTAGTTAAAATTGATGCAGATAATCTTAATGAAAAAAATTATACTTGTTTAGACCAGAAAGATGAATCATCGGACGTTATTTATTACAGGGTTAAACAGGTTGATAAGGACGGATCGGTTGTATATTCTTCTCAGGTAAAAGTCGGACAGGGACTTTTTGAACCTTTTGTTGTTGAACAGAATTATCCAAATCCTTTTAATCCTAAAACCAGTATAGTCGTGGAGCTAATGGAGGATACGGAAGTTAAAATAATTATTTATAATCTTGAGGGGAAAGAAATTGAGAGAATTTATGATGGCTCCATAAGTAAAGGGGTTCATAAATTTACTTTCGATGCAACAGATTTACCATCCGGTGTTTATCTTTATAAAATAGAAACCCCGGAATATTCTCAGACAAAAAAAATGGTACTGACGAAATAATATAGTACGAACTTTAATATTATTAGTTTTAAGTAAGTTCTGCAAAAGGGAGTTCACTTTTGAGATACTGATTCTGCTAAAAGGGAAGCCGAAATCCAACGTTAAGCATCAAAAATCCGGAATCAAGTATTGAAATAATTTAAAAATCAAACCCCGTATTAAACGGGTTTATTAAAAATAAATAACCGGAAGTTTAATGCTTTCAAAAATTCTTACCAGTGCAACTTACGGGATTGATGCTTATTTAATTGAAGTAGAAACAAATGTCGAAAGAAATATCCCTTCTTTTACTATTGTTGGTTTACCGGATAGTGCAGTAAAAGAAAGCCGGGAAAGAGTTACTGCTGCAATAAAAAATAGCGGATTTGAGTATCCCTTGAAAAAAATAACTGTCAACCTGGCTCCTGCAGATATAAAAAAAGAAGGCAGCTCTTTTGATCTTCCCATTGCTATTGGTTTATTGGCTGCAGTTGAAAAGATAGGGGAAGAAACTTTAAAAGATACTATCTTCCTTGGGGAACTATCACTTGATGGTCAGCTTCGTCCAATTAAAGGAGCACTTCCAATTTCCGTGGAAGCAAAGAAGAAAGGAATTAAAAGGATTATTCTTCCTGTCGAATCATCAAAAGAAGCTTCAATTGTTGATGAAGTAGATATTTATGGAATGGAAAATCTTTATGAAGTAATCAGTTTTTTAAATGGTGATATTCAGAAAGAAAAAATCAGAACTAATATTAATGAAATATTTTCCCAGGTAAATGTTTATCATCTTGACTTTTCAGATGTTAAAGGGCAGGAAAACGTTAAACGTGCAATTGAAGTTGCTGCTGCAGGTGCTCATAATATTTTAATGATTGGACCTCCCGGATCCGGTAAAACAATGCTGGCAAAAAGAATTCCTACAATACTGCCGCCAATGACTTTTGAAGAAGCACTTGAAACTACAAAAATTCATTCAATTGCAGGTATTCTTCCTAAAGAACAAGCACTAATAACTGAAAGACCGTATAGAAGTCCCCATCACACCGTATCTGATGCTGCACTAGTAGGAGGCGGTTCTTTCCCAAGACCGGGTGAAGTATCTTATGCGCATCACGGAGTTCTGTTTTTGGATGAACTTCCTGAATTTAAGAAGAATGTTTTGGAAGTATTAAGACAGCCGCTGGAAGATGCAAAGGTAACAGTCAGCAGATCCAAATTATCTTTAGAATTCCCTGCTAATTTTATGCTTGCGTCAGCAATGAATCCATGTCCTTGCGGATTCTTTACCGACCCGAATAAAGAATGTACCTGTACTCCGCAGCAAATACAAAAATATATGGCTAAAATCTCTGGACCTCTTTTGGACAGAATCGATATTCATATCGAAGTTCCTGCAGTAAAATATAAGGAGCTTTCTGCAACAACAAAAAGCGAATCTTCTTATGATATCAGGAAGAGAGTTATAAATGCAAGAAATATTCAATATAAAAGATTTGAAAACAACGAGTACATATTTAATAACGGAGACATGGGCTCTAAAGAAGTCAGGCAATTTTGTAAGCTTGATTCTTCCGGAGCGGATTTATTGAAAATGGCGATGACAAAATTAGGTTTATCTGCAAGAGCATATGATAGAATTTTAAAAGTAAGCAGAACTATTGCAGATCTGGATTATTCAGAAAATATTTTACCTCAGCATATAAGTGAAGCAATTCAGTATAGAAGTTTGGATAGGGAGTTATGGAGACATTGAAAACAATCATTTATAAAGAAGGGGATAGTTCTGAAAACAACTATCCCCCTGTTATATTTATTTCAGATGTAATTCACGCATAACTTTTGTCCCGAATATTTGCCTGATTTGAGCATAATTATCAACTACTTTTTGAAAATCACCTTTCATATTCTCTCTTATTTTTTTCTCAATTGCATCAAATTTTGCTTCTCGCTCAGGATTAGGATCAAAATCGGCCAATGATTTGTTTTCTATCATTAGTATTAGATAATAGTCCTCTTTATTTGATGCATTTCCGGAAAGAATTTTGTAATCCAAAACCAGCCCTTCTTTTTTTGCTTCCTCCATTGAAGCTACCCATGTTTTTGTCAATTGGTTAATATATTCGACAGTTTTGTTGGCACCTGTTCTGACAAAAGTCAGTGACCAGACATTTCCCTCTTTATACAGACTTTTTTCCTGAGCCAAAGATTGGAGTAAGGGAAGAAAAGTTAAAACAAGAATAAACGAAATAAGTTTAATTGACCGTTGCATGAAACACTCCATAGATAAGTTGAAATAATAGTGTATTAGATGAGGAAGTGGTTTAGTTTGGGAACTTCAGATGAAATTAAGGTTTAATTAGTTTCATTAACAAAAAGTAAAATAAATTACGTATATAAAAGATGTGATCTTCAGCTCTAATTATTTGAATTTTTAAGAATTGATAAAATTTGGAATCCTAGTTCCAAAATATATAATTTTGCATTGTACGATTAAATTGCTTCTATTTCATTCCGTCTTTCATCTTCCTTTTCACATTATCCACTATCATCCCATTCTTTTTACCCCTGTCATATGGATTTAAGTTTGCATTTTTGTCATAATCGAAATATATTTGTAGTCTGTTTTTTATTTTGGGCGGACGCCGGAGTTGGAGAGCCGGGGCGGACTGTAAATCCGTTGGCTGACGCCTTTGGGGGTTCGAATCCCTCGCCGCCCACTCTAAATTTTTTATGATGGATTCTTAAAGGGAATTAATATTTTTTATTTGATTTTCATTCCCTTATTTTTTTGTTCTTTTTTTATTGACAATCGTAAGAGTTCTTAATCGTATTTTAATCCTGTTCCGATTCGGTATTAACTTGAATAAGATTACGATTTAAGAATATGCATAATAGATTTTTCTTATTAAGATTTTGTCAGGCGGGAGTAACTCAGTTGGCTAGAGTCACAGCCTTCCAAGCTGTTGGTCGCGGGTTCGAGTCCCGTCTCCCGCTCAAATGAGTTACACACTAAAGAACTGCTGACGTAGCTCAGTTGGTAGAGCACATCCTTGGTAAGGATGAGGTCACCGGTTCAATCCCGGTCGTCAGCTCTAAAAAGTGTTTGTTAACATATTATTGTTCTTAATTTTACTCCTTTCCAAGCAGATTAAAAAGAAAGGTTTCGGTAAAGATAGAAGTTTAAAATTAAAAAGTATTAACATGAGAGATATAATAACTTTAGAATGTACAGAGTGTAAAAGAAGAAATTACACTACAACAAAAAATAAACGTAACCATCCCGGTAGAGTTGAATATAAAAAATATTGCCGCTGGGATAAGAAACATACAATTCATAAAGAGACAAAATAAAAATTGTTACGTCAGTAGCTCAATTGGCTAGAGCAGCGGTCTCCAAAACCGCAGGTTGGGGGTTCGAGTCCCTCCTGACGTGCAGTAAATTAAAAGATGTAAAGAGAAATTCATGAAAGAAAAAATTATTGGTTTCTTCAATGATGTAATGAAGGAAATGAAAAAGGTTACCTGGCCAACCAAAGATGAATTGAAAGAATCAACCACTGTTGTTATTGTTGCTTGCTTGATTATAGCAGCTTTCACTTATGTAATTGATATGATTATAAATCAAATATTTAAAGGAATTTTTTAAGTGCAGGTTATGGATAAAAAGTGGTATGTAGTTAGAACTTTCTCGGGTCATGAAAACAAAGTTAAAACTTTACTTGAATCCGAATTAGAAGATAACGAAACACTTCGTGCTAAAATTGATGAAATTTTAGTCCCGATGGAAAAAGTATTTGAAGTGAAAGACGGAAAGAAAAAGAGTAAGACAAAAAATTTCTTCCCGGGTTATATATTGGTTCAGGCAGATCTTGATAACCAGGTAAAAGAATTCATTCTGAATACGCAATCTGTAATGGGCTTTCTTGGAACAAAGAACAATCCAAATCCTTTGCAACCGGAAGAAGTGAAAAGGATAGTCGGCCGGATTACTCAGGATGAAACCGGTGAAAGAATGGAAACTATTTTCAGAACCGGTGATCTTGTTAAGATCATTGATGGCCCTTTCAATAATTTTAGTGGTACTGTTCAGGAAGTAAACGAAGAAAAAATGAAAATAAAAGTGATGGTTTCAATTTTCGGAAGAAAAACCCCGGTTGAAATCGATTTTGTTCAAGCTGAATTGGAAAAATAATTTTATAAGGTAGTAATTATATGGCTAAAAAGATAACTGGATATATTAAGTTACAAATACCTGCCGGTAAAGCAAATCCTTCTCCGCCTGTTGGCCCTGCTTTAGGTCAGAAGGGTGTTAATATCATGGAATTTTGTAAACAGTTTAATGCAAGAACTTCTGATAAAGAAGGACTCATTATACCGGTTGTAATTACTGTGTTCGCAGATAAATCATTCTCTTTTATAACTAAAACTCCTCCTGCTGCAGTTCTTTTAAAGAAAGCTGCAAAAGTTGAAAAAGGTTCTCCTGAATCAAACCGGAATAAAATCGGAAAAGTAACTAAAGACCAGGTAAAGGAAATTGCAGAACTCAAGATGCCAGATCTTAATGCTTATGATGTTGATCATGCTATGAGTATGGTTGCCGGAACTGCCAGAAGCATGGGTATTTCGGTTGAAGAATAATTTTTATATGACTTTTAAACGGTGAAAAAATGAAAAGCTCCAAAAGATATAAAGAAGTTTCAAAAAATGTAGATACAACCAAAGAGTATTCTATTATAGATGCTGTAAAAACACTTAAAGAACAGTCTAAGGTTAAATTCACGGAAACTCTTGATTGTGCAATAAAGCTTGGTGTTGATCCAAGGCATGCTGATCAGATGATCAGGGGTACAGTATCTTTACCTAACGGTACCGGAAAGCAGGTTAAAGTTTTGGTTATTACTAAATCTAAAACTCAGGAAGCTCTGGATGCAGGTGCAGATTATGCTGGCTTTGAAGAATATATTGAAAAGATTAAGGGCGGCTGGACGGATGTTGATGTTGTTGTTGCTTCCCCGGACACAATGTCTGAGCTTGGAAAGTTAGGAAAAATATTAGGACCTAAAGGTTTAATGCCGAATCCTAAAAGCGGTACAGTTACCCAAGATGTAGCTCAGGCAGTTAAGGAAGTTAAAGCAGGTAAAATAGAATTTAGAGTAGAGAAAGCAGGTATTGTACATACTGCATTGGGTAAGCTTGATTTTGAAGCCGAAAAATTGGAAGAAAATGCAAAAGCATTTTTAAATACTATTATTAAATTGAAACCATCGTCAGCAAAAGGTACATATGTAAAAAGTGTATATCTGTCATCAACGATGGGTCCTGGATTAAAAATTTCTAAAGAAGAGCTTCCTACTCATTAAAAAAAAGTTTACGCACTCAAAAAAAATAAATGCTTCAAATCCCGCAGAATTACGGGAAAGGCCAGCACCAATAATTTATTATTTGGTATGGGAGAAAAATGAATAAGAATGAAAAACCTGAGATCGTTTCTGAAATTAAGGAGATGATTGATCAATCGACTGCAGTTTATCTTGCGGATTACAGCGGAATCTCGGTTGAAGATATAAATGGTATACGAAACCAATTCCGTAAGGAGGGAGTAAAATACAAAGTCTTTAAAAATACTTTGTTTAAAAGAGCTCTCGATGAATCCGGTAAATATGATAAACTGGCAGATCACTTAGTTGGAATGACAGGATATGTTTTCGCTGATGAAAATAGTCCTGTTGTACCTGCAAAAATCATCAAAAAATATTTTGATGAAAAACAAAAGTTAGCACTTAAAGCCTGCTATATTGAAGATGAATATTTTGATGGAAGTAAATTAAATGATTTAGCATCTCTTCCATCCAAAAAAGAACTCATTGCAGGTATTTTGGGAAGTCTGGATTCACCGGTTTCCGGTATTGTTGGTGCTATAAATGCTGTTGTTAGAGATCTTGTAAGTGTGATCGATGAGATCTCAAAGAAACAGGCAGCGTAAAATCGGTAATTTTTTTAGTAAATTAATTTATTAGGAGTAAATCAATGTCAGAAAAAGTAGCTGAAATTGTTGAGAAAATAAAAGGTCTGTCCTTAATGGAAGCATCGGATTTGAAGAAAGCTCTGGAGGAAGAATTTGGTGTTACTGCTGCTGCCCCGATTGTAATAGCTGGTGGAGCTGCCGCTGCCGGAGCTGGTGCTGCACCTGTTGAGGAAAAAACAGAATTCGATGTAATATTACAGTCTATTGGCGATAAGAAAATTAATGTTATTAAAGTTGTAAGAGCTCATACCGGACTTGGCTTGAAAGAAGCTAAAGATTTAGTTGATTCTGCACCCAAACCCGTCAAAGAAGGCGTTTCTAAAGAGGAAGCAGAAAAACTTAAAAAAGAATTTGAAGAAGCCGGCGCAACAGTAGAATTAAAATAACTAATATAAATAGATCTTGGAAGCAATGTACTTTTTATAAAAAGTGGTAGGCGGTGAAGTCTGTCCTATCGCTTTTTATATTTTTGTTTATGTTGAAAGATGTTCAGCTTGATAGTAAAAGTTAGTGATTAATAATTGGAGGTTTAAATTGAATAATAACAATCATAGAATTTCCTTCGGAAAAATTTCCTCGATTATAGATTCTCCCGATCTTTTATCTGTGCAAACAGATTCTTTCGAGGATTTTGCTCAATTAAAAATTTTACCAGGGAAAAGGGAAAATAAGGGACTTCAGGCAGTATTTAGCTCAAATTTCCCGATCTTTGATAATAAAGAGAATTACAGACTTGATTTTATTGAATATAATATAGAAAAACCCAGATATTCAGTAATGGAATGTTTGGAAAGAGGATTAACTTTCTCTGCTCCATTAAAAGGAAAACTCAGATTATCTACAAAAGATCCTGAAACAGAAGAATTTGTTAATACTGTAGAACAGGAAGTGTATCTGGGAAATCTTCCCTTTATGACTGTAAAAGGAACCTTTATAATAAATGGTGCTGAAAGAGTTGTAGTTTCACAGCTTCATAGATCACCCGGAGTTGCTTTTTCCCAAACTGTTCATCCTAATGGTACCCCAATTTATTCTGCCCGAATAATTCCTTTAAGAGGTTCCTGGGTTGAATTTGCAACTGATATAAACCATGTAATGTTTGTATATATTGATAGAAGAAAGAAATTTCCATCTACAACTTTACTTAGGGCATTGGGTTATGAAACAGATGAGGAAATATTAAGTCTATTCAATCTGGTTGAAGAAATTGATGTAAACAAAGTAAAAATTGAAGATTATATCGGTAGAACTATAGCAAGTGATGTATTTGATATGTCAACCGGTGAAATATTTCTTACAAAAGATAGTGTCCTCGTTGAAGATGATATTGAGCGTTTAAAAGAAGCTGAAGTTTCTACTTTAAAATTTATTAGCTCTAAGACATCTCCTGATCACGATTTTATAGTAAATACATTAAGAAAAGATACTTCACATACAAAAGAAGAAGCTTTATATGCTATTTATCGCCAGTTGCGTTCCGGTGAAGCACCCGATATGGATACTGCCCAGGCATTAATTGACAAGCTATTCTTTAATGATAAACGTTATGATTTAGGTGATGTCGGTCGTCATAGAATGAATGACAAACTTAACCTGGATATTTCTGAAACCACTACTATTCTCACAATTGAAGATATAATTTCTATAATGAAATACATCATTAAGCTTAGAGCGGGAAATGAGGCGGTTGATGATATAGATCATTTGGGAAATAGAAGGGTCAGGACTGTTGGTGAACAGCTTGGTCAGCAATTTAATATAGGTATGGCGCGTATGGCTCGTACAATAAAAGAAAGAATGAATATGCGCGATACTGAAAGTTTCACTCCTCAGGATCTTGTTAATGCCAGAACATTAAGCAGTGTAATTAATGCTTTCTTTGGTACAAACCAGCTTTCACAATTTATGGATCAAACCAATCCTCTGGCTGAAATGACCCATAAAAGAAGAATGTCGGCTTTAGGACCTGGCGGTTTGACCAGGGAACGTGCCGGATTTGAAGTTAGAGATGTACACTATACTCATTATGGCCGATTATGTCCGATTGAAACCCCGGAAGGTCCGAATATCGGGCTTATATCTTCGCTTACTATTTACGCCAGAGTAAATAGGTATGGATTTTTAGAAACTCCATATAGAAAAGTTGATAAAGGAAAAGTTCTTGATACAATTGATTATTTAACTGCCGAACAGGAGGACCAACATACTATTGCCCAGGCAAATGCTCCTTTAACCGAACAATCGAAATTCTTTAATGAAAGGGTTAAATCAAGATATAAAGGTGAATTTCCAATCGCGCTTCCTGAAAATATTCAATATATGGATGTGGCTCCAGCTCAGTTAGTTAGCGCTGCTGCTGCATTAATTCCATTCCTTGAACATGATGATGCCAACAGAGCTTTGATGGGTTCTAACATGCAACGTCAGGCAGTTCCTTTATTACGACCAGAAACTCCTCTTGTAGGAACAGGTATGGAAAAGAAATTGGCTACGGATTCTCGCGCTATTGTTGTTGCTGAAGACAATGGTTCAATTGAAAACGTTGATGCAAATCATATTACTGTTAAATATGATATCAATCCAAATAGTATTGATGCTCTTACTTCCTTTGATGATGTAAAGAGAGTAACATATAAGCTTACTAAATTTAATGGAACTAACCAGGAAACTTGTGTTAATCAACGTCCTATTGTTAAAGAAGGTCAGAAAATTTCTAAAGGTGATGTCCTTGCCGATGGAACTTCAACAGATCAAGGTGAATTAGCACTAGGACGAAACGTACTTGTAGCATTTATGCCATGGCGCGGATATAATTTTGAAGATGCTATAGTTATTAGTGAAAGAGTCGTTAGCGAAGATATTTATACTTCAATTCATATCGAAGAATTTGAATTGCAGGTAAGAGAAACAAAACGAGGTGAAGAAGAATTAACAAGGGAAATTCCTAATGTTAGTGAAGAAGCTGTAAAGAATCTTGATGAGAACGGTATTGTAAGAGAAGGTGCGGAAGTAAAAGAAGGAGATATTCTTATCGGTAAAATTACTCCTAAGGGAGAAACAGATCCTACTCCCGAAGAAAAATTATTACGAGCAATTTTTGGCGATAAAGCCGGTGATGTTAAAGATGCTTCTTTGAAAGCTCCTCCCGGATTAAAAGGTACTGTAATAAAAACCAGATTATTCAGCCGTAAAAGAAGAGATACTGATTCGAAAAAATTAGAAAAGAAAATGCTTGATGATCTGGAAAATAATCATAAGCAATCTCTTATCCAGAATTATGATAAGCTGGTTGAAAAATTAACGAAATTAACTGACGGTCAAACAACTACGGGTATAAGAGATCTTGATGGTAGTGTTGTTTTAAGAAATAATACTACTATAAAAGATTCAACTTTTTCGTCTATGGATGATGTTACAAAGTTGGATTATACACTTGATTGGTTTGAATCCAAAAAATTAAATAATCATATAACAACGTTATTTAAAAATTATTTTGATGCTCTTTCGGATCTTGAAGAAGAATACAAGAGAGAAAAAATTAAAATTACCAGTGGTGATGAACTTCCTCCTGGCATTGTAAAACTTGCTAAAGTTTACGTAGCAAAGAAACGTAAGCTTTCTGTCGGTGATAAAATGGCGGGTAGACATGGTAATAAAGGCGTTGTGGCAAAAATTGTTCCTCTTGAGGATATGCCACATTTAGCTGATGGAACACCGGTAGATATAGTATTAAATCCGCTGGGCGTACCTTCACGTATGAATCTTGGTCAGTTATATGAAACTGCTTTAGGATGGGCTGGAAAAAAACTGGGGGTTAAATTTGCTACTCCTATTTTTGATGGTGCTAAAATGGAAGACGTTGACGAATGGCTGGAAAAAGCTGGACTTGAGAGAGGAAGCAAAACTGATCTTTACGATGGCCGATCGGGAGAAAAATTCCATCAGAAAGTTACCTGCGGATATATTTATATGCTCAAGTTAAGTCATCTTGTAGATGATAAAATTCACGCAAGGTCTATTGGTCCATACTCACTTATTACACAGCAGCCTTTAGGTGGTAAAGCTCAATTCGGTGGTCAGAGATTCGGTGAAATGGAGGTTTGGGCTCTCGAAGGATATGGTGCTTCACATATTCTTCAGGAAATATTAACAGTTAAAAGTGATGATGTTGCTGGTAGAGCTAAAGTTTATGAAGCAATTGTTAAGGGTGAAAATTTACAGGAACCAAATATTCCTGAATCGTTCAATGTATTAATTAAGGAACTTCAAGGATTAGGCCTTGATATTAAGATTAATTAATCGCGTTGAACATGTCTGCCTTTTATAGGCAGTATTATTTCACTTAGAAATTAGGAGATAAAAATTATGCCTTACAGAGTTCAAGAAAATGCAATGAGGGATATTAATAGTATTACTATTAGTCTTGCTAGCCCCGATGATATATTGTCTAGATCTTATGGAGAAGTAACAAAACCTGAAACAATCAACTATAGATCCTTTAGACCGGAAAAAGACGGATTGTTCTGTGAAAAAATATTTGGCCCTACTCGTGATTGGGAATGCTTCTGTGGCAAATATAAAAGAATAAGATATAAGGGTATTATTTGTGACAGATGCGGCGTTGAAGTTACTCAAAAAAGTGTTCGCCGCGAAAGAATGGGGCATATTGCTCTTGCTGTGCCCGTTGTACATATCTGGTTTTTTAGAGCTCAGCCTTCAAAAATCGGTAATATTATTGGTCTTAGTTTAAAAGAACTTGAGAAAATTATTTATTATGAATCTTATGTAGTTCTAAATCCGGGTCCTACTGGTCTGCATAGATTGGACTTGATTTCCGAGGATCAATATTTCGAAGTAATAAATTCTATTCCTGAAGGTAATGATAAGCTGGAAGAAGATGATCCGAAAAAATTTGTAGCTAAAATCGGTGGTGATGCTGTAAAGGATATTTTAAAACATACTGACGTCGAACAGCTCTCTAAAGATTTAAGAGCTCAATTAAAGGAAGAAACATCTCAGCAGAAAAAAGCCGATCTTCTAAAAAGATTGAGAGTTCTTGAAGCTTTTAAAGAAGATGAAGCAAAAGTTGCAAATAGACCCGAATGGATGGTTTTAAATTATATTCCGGTTATTCCTCCCGAATTAAGACCTTTGGTTCCCCTTGAAGGTGGGAGATTTGCTACCAGCGATTTAAATGATCTTTATAGAAGAGTTATAATTAGAAATAACCGTCTAAAAAGATTAATTGATATTAAAGCTCCTGAAGTAATTTTAAGAAATGAAAAAAGAATGCTCCAGGAATCTGTTGACGCATTGTTTGATAATTCGCGTCGTGGTAGCGCAGTAAGGAGTGATAATAACAGACCCTTGAAATCTTTAAGTGATATGCTTAAAGGAAAACAAGGCCGGTTCCGTCAAAATCTCCTAGGTAAAAGAGTTGATTATTCGGGGCGTTCTGTTATTGTTGTTGGTCCCGAACTTAAACTTCATCAATGCGGTTTACCAAAAGATATGGCAGTCGAACTCTTTAAACCTTTCATTATTAGAAAGTTAATTGATAGAGGACATAATAAAACTGTAAAAAGTGCAAGAAAAGTTGTTGATAGAAAAGATCCTATAATTTGGGATATTCTTGCAAAAATTATTGAAGGACATCCTATATTACTAAACCGAGCACCAACATTGCATAGACTTGGTATCCAGGCTTTTCAACCAATACTAATAGATGGGCGTGCTATTCAGCTTCATCCAATGGTGTGTACTGCGTTTAATGCCGACTTTGACGGTGATCAGATGGCTGTTCACGTTCCGCTTTCTTATGAAGCACAACTAGAAGCATCATTACTGATGTTGAGTAGCCATAATATTCTTTCACCTCAGAATGGTAGCCCAATTGTTGTCCCTACTCAGGATATAGTTCTGGGCTGCTACTATCTAACTAAATTAAGAGAAGGTGAAAAAGGTGAAGGTATGCAGTTCGGTTCAGCAGATGAAGTACAAATAGCTTATAATTCCAAGGTTGTTGGTCTGCATGCAAGAATTAAAGTTAAGATAGACGGTAAAATGATTGAAACTACGGTCGGTCGTGTAATATTCAATCGGATTGTTCCAAAAGAAATGGGCTACTTTAACCAGCTTCTCATCAAGAAAACTTTCGGTGGTTTTATTGGCCAAATGTTCTTAAAACTAGGTAATAAAGTAACAGCTAAATTTCTTGATGACTTAAAAGATATCGGATTTAGATATTCTACTGCCGGTGGTCTTTCTGTAAGTTATGGTGATATGATTATCCCTGAAGAAAAAGTAAATCTAATATCGAAAGCAGATAAAAAAGTTGAAGCTATTCTAAATGAACATGAACAGGGTGTTATTACCGATGCTGAAAGATATAACAAGATTATTGATGTTTGGACACACACAACTAATGATGTTGCCCGCGCTTTAATGGATAAAATCAAAGGTCACAATCAAGGGTTTAATTCTCTCCATATGATGGTTGATTCCGGCGCGAGAGGTTCTCAAGAACAGGTTAGGCAGCTTGCAGGCATGAGGGGATTGATGATGAAACCTCAAAAAACTTTATCTGGACAGGCAGGTGAAATTATTGAAAACCCGATTGTTGCAAATTTTAAGGAAGGTCTTTCAGTACTTGAGTACTTCATTTCAACCCACGGTGCTAGAAAAGGTCTTGCAGATACAGCTCTTAAAACTGCAGATGCTGGTTACTTAACAAGAAGATTAGTTGATGTGTCTCAAGATGTTATTATTTCTGAAATTGATTGCGGAACTATTCTGGGGATTGAAATTACTGCATTAAAAGATGTTGAACAGGAAAGAGAACCTTTAGGTGAAAGGATTACCGGCCGTGTTGCTCAGGAAGATGTATATGATCCGAGAACAGATGAGTTGATAATTGCTGCAGGTGAAATGATAACTGAAGATATTGCTGATAAAATTGAAGATTCAAATATCGACTCTGTTTATATTAGAACAGTATTAACTTGCGAATCAAAAAGAGGGGTTTGTGCAAAATGTTATGGCAGAAACTTAACTAATGGTAAGCTTGTTGAAATTGGTGAATCAGTAGGTATTATTGCTGCTCAATCAATTGGTGAACCTGGAACACAGTTAACCTTAAGAACTTTCCACCTTGGTGGTACATCATCGAGAATTGCAAGCCAATCTCAAGTTGAGGCTTCAACTGAAGGTACTATTAAGTTTGAGAGAATTAGGTATGTTGAAAAATCAGACTTTTTAGGAACAGTAAAAGTTGTAACCGGAAGAAGAGGTTCCATTGGAATATATGATGATAACAACCGTCAGATGAAAAAATATGATGTCCCTTACGGAGCCGAATTGGTTGTCTCCGATGGTCAAAAAGTAAAGAAACGTCAGCCTCTTTATAATCATGATCCTTATAATGCCGTTATTCTTTCTGATTTGGCTGGTCGTGTAAGGTTTGTTGATTTAGTTGACGGTGTTACTCTTCAGCAGGTTACTGATGAGCAAACAGGTCACGTTCAAAAAGTAGTTATTGAATCAAAAGATAAAACTCTTACACCAAGTATTTCTATTGAAACGGAAGATGGTATTAAAAAGTCATTTAATATTCCTACTAGGGCTTATCTTTCAGTTGAAGAAGGTGAATCTATCGCTCCGGGAACTATTCTTGCTAAAATTTCCAAGCAAGCTTCAAAAAGCCGTGACATTACAGGTGGTTTGCCGAGAGTAACTGAATTGTTTGAAGCAAGAAGTCCTCAGGAACCTGCTATTGTTTCTGAAATTGAAGGTACGGTTAAGTTTGGTGCGAGGAAAAAGGGTTCCAGGGAAATACTTGTGTCTGCTCCAGATGGTTCTGATGAGAAAAAGTATAATGTTCCTTTAGGTAAACATATTTTAGTCCAGGAAAATGATGAAATTCCGGCAGGTGAAAAAATAACCGATGGCCCAATCAATCCCCATGATATTCTTAAAATTAAGGGAACAAGTGCTGTTCAGGAATATTTGGTGAATGAAATTCAAGATGTATATAGATTGCAGGGTGTGAAAATAAATGATAAACATATCGAAGTGATTGTCCGCCAGATGCTACAGAAAATTAAAATTGTATCTCCTGGTGATACCAGGTTCCTTGAAGAAGATATTGTTGGAAGAAATGAATTTATTGATGAAAACGAGAAAATTTCTTCCATGGTTTATGTTGAAGATAAAGGAGATTCAAGGTATAAAGATGGTCAGCTTATTATAAGGAGTAAGTTGAGAGAAATTAATGCTGATTTAAGTAAAAAAGATAAAAAGCAGATTATTTCTCATGATGCTTATCCGGCAACATTTGAACACGTTTTGCTTGGTATAACACAAGCTGCACTTTCTACAGAAAGCTTTATATCAGCTGCATCATTCCAGGAGACCACAAAAGTTCTAGCTAATGCGGCTACCGAAGCTAAAATTGATCAATTGCTCGGCTTAAAAGAAAATGTGGTTATGGGGCATTTGATCCCTGCTGGTACTGGTTTAAAGAAATATAGAAATATTATTTTGAAAGTTGAAGAAGCTCCTGTAGAAGAAACTCCTAAAGAAGAAGTACAAGCACAATAAACTATTATAAATCCGGTTTTCACTTGCAAAACCGGATTTTTTGTGTCATAAAATATTCATTAAGCATAAAAAAATTGTAGGATTAAAATAATATTTTCATTTCTTGACAAATTTTATAGTTAATCCTATATTTAAAGTCTGAAATTTTTTGGAATTTATTTGATTTAAGGAGAATTTGTGCCTACAATAAATCAGTTGGTTAGAAAAGGAAGAACGCAGGTTTTAGCTAAGAAAAAAGCTCCTGCTCTTGATGCTTGCCCCCAGAAAAGAGGTGTCTGCACAAGAGTATATACAACAACACCTAAAAAACCAAACTCTGCTTTAAGAAAAGTTGCCAGGGTAAGGTTAACTAATAGTATGGAGGTTACTGCGTATATTCCTGGTGAAGGGCACAATTTACAAGAGCACTCTATAGTCTTAATCAGAGGCGGAAGAATAAAAGATTTGCCCGGTGTTAGATACCATATAGTTAGAGGTACTTTGGATACAAGTGGTGTGGAAGATAGAAAACAGGGCAGATCAAAATACGGAGCTAAAAAACCGAAGGTTAAATAATTTATGAGAAAGAAAAGAGCAGAAAAGAAATACTTAAAACCAGATCCTAAATTTAATGACGTTTTGGTTTCTAAATTCATCAATTGTATTATGTATGATGGTAAAAAATCAAAAGCACGCAGTGTAGTTTATAATGCTTTTGATCTTATAGAAAACAGAACACAAAAACCGGGTCTGGAAATCTTTAAAAAAGCAATGAGTAATGTTCAACCAATAATTGAAGTCAGAAGCAGAAGGGTTGGCGGCGCAACTTATCAAGTTCCTACTGAAGTTAGACCTGAAAGAAGAACTGCTCTTGCTATGAGATGGATTAAAAGATATGCTAGAGAAAGAAATGATAAATCCATGTCGTTGAAATTAGCTTCGGAATTGATTTCTGCATCCAATGGAGAGGGCTCTGCCGTTAAGAAAAAAGAAGATACTCATAAAATGGCTGAAGCGAACAAAGCGTTCGCTCATTTTAGGTGGTAATATATATTGTTTGATTAGAAGAAATAGAAAGTGAATTGAATTATTATGGCAGTTAGACAAACAATAGAGAATGTACGAAATATTGGTATTATGGCTCATATTGATGCCGGGAAAACCACTACTACTGAAAGAATACTCTTTTATACTGGAAGGTTGCATCGTTTGGGCGAAGTTCATGATGGTGCGGCTACCATGGATTGGATGGAACAGGAAAAAGAAAGAGGAATTACAATTACTAGTGCAGCTACAACATGTTTCTGGGATAATCATCAGATTAATATTATCGATACTCCAGGCCATGTTGATTTTACAGTTGAAGTAGAAAGATCATTAAGGATTTTGGACGGAGCAGTTGCTCTGTTTTGTGCTGTCGGAGGGGTTGAACCTCAATCGGAAACCGTCTGGAGACAAGCTGATAAATATAAAGTCCCTAGAATTGCATTTGTTAATAAAATGGACAGAACAGGTGCTGATTTTTATAATGTTTTACAAATGATGAAAGATAGATTAAGCGCTAATGCAATTCCAATCAACCTTCCTATTGGTGAAGGTGATATGTTTTCCGGTGTTATTGATCTTATTTCATTTAAGGCCAGGATGTATCATGAAGAAACCTTTGGTGCTACATTTGATGAGCTTGAAATACCGAAAGATTTGTTTGAAGTTGCTAATAAGTATAGAACCGAGATGCTTGAAGCAGTTTCGGATGTGGATGATACTTTACTTGAAAAATATCTTGATGGAAAAGAAATTAGTGAAGATGAAATTAAAAGTGTACTGCGTCGGGCTACAATTGAACTGAAAATTATTCCAGTATTGTGCGGATCAGCATTTAAAAATAAAGGTATACAAAAATTGTTGGATTCTGTTGTCGATTTTTTACCTTCTCCTGTTGACTTCAAAGAAATTGAAGCCCATCACGTTGGTATTAATGACAGCATCAAAAGAAAAATAGACGAGAAAGAAAAATTTACTGCGTTAGCTTTTAAAATTATGAATGATCCGTATGTCGGTAAGCTGACATTCTTTAGGGTTTACTCTGGAACATTGAAGGCGGGTTCTTACATCTATAATGCCGTAAGTGAAAGGAAGGAGAGGATTAGTAGACTCCTGCAAATGCATGCTAATCATAGAGAAGAAATTGAAGATGTTAGAGCCGGTGATATTGCTGCTGCGGTTGGATTAAAACATACTAAAACAGGTGATACTTTGTGTTCCGAAGGAGAGCCGGTTTTACTTGAAAAAATTGTTTTCCCCGAACCGGTTATTCAGATTGCAATTGAACCGAAAACCAAGGCTGATCAGGATAAACTATCTGAATCTTTGGTAAAACTTGCAGATGAAGACCCTACATTTCAGGTGAAGGTTGATGAGGAAACAGGCCAAACATTAATTAGCGGGATGGGTGAGTTACATCTGGAAATATTGATAGATAGAATGAAAAGAGAATTCAAGGTTGAAGCAAATGTTGGCAAACCTCAGGTTGCTTATAGAGAATCGATAACCCAGAGTGTTAACGCAGAAGGAAAATTTGTTAAACAGTCAGGCGGCCGTGGTAAATATGGACATGTGTGGATTGAGCTCAGTCCAAATGAACCTGGAAAAGGTTATGAGTTTACAAATGCTGTTGTTGGTGGTACAGTTCCTAAAGAATATATTCCTGCTGTTTCCGCAGGAATCCAGGAAGCTATGAGAAATGGTGTCGTGGCCGGCTTCCCTGTTGTAGATGTTAAGGCAAAGATTTATGATGGTTCTTATCACGATGTGGATTCAGATGAAATCTCTTTTAAAGTTGCCGGTTCTATTGCCTTTAAAGAAGGTGCAAAAAAAGCTAAACCGGTTTTATTGGAACCTATAATGGATGTAGAAGTTGTAACACCCGAAGAATATTTGGGTGATGTAATGGGTGATTTAAATGGAAGAAGAGGAAAAATTGAAGGCTTCTCTGCAAGGAAAGATGCGCAAGTAATAACTGCTACAGTTCCTTTATCGGAAATGTTTGGTTATGCAACTATTTTAAGGTCGATGACACAAGGTCGTGCAATTTATACAATGCAGTTTTCACATTATTCCGAAGTTCCGAAATCGATTGCCGATGAAATTGCTGAAAAAACATTAGGTAAAAAATCATTAACAAACGCATAAAAATTAAATAGAATTATTAAAAAGGAGATATAGATGGCAAAAGAAAAATTTGATAGGAGTAAGCCTCACGTTAACGTAGGCACAATCGGTCACGTGGACCATGGTAAAACTACATTAACTGCTGCCATCACTATGGCTCTTGCTAAAAAAGGCTTATCACAAATTAGAACTTTTGATAGTATTGATAATGCCCCTGAAGAGAGAGAAAGAGGTATCACTATTGCAACTGCTCACGTAGAATATTCTACTGAGACTAGACACTATGCTCACGTTGATTGCCCCGGTCACGCAGATTATGTTAAAAACATGATTACCGGTGCGGCACAGATGGATGGAGCTATTCTCGTCGTTGCTGCTACAGATGGTCCTATGCCTCAAACAAGAGAACATATTCTCCTTGCACGTCAGGTAGGTGTTCCGAGAATAGTTGTCTTTATGAATAAAGTTGATATGGTTGATGATCCTGAGCTGCTTGAATTGGTTGAAGTTGAGTTGAGAGATCTCTTGAATGAATACGAATTTCCGGGTGATGAAATACCAATTATTCAGGGCTCGGCTTTGCAGGCCTTAGAAGCTGCTGCAGATCCTAATGTACCGGCAGATGATCCTAGGTTGAATTGCATTTGGGATTTAATGAAAGAGGTTGATGATTATATTCCTTTACCTGAAAGAGATACTAATAAACCTTTCTTGATGCCTGTTGAAGACGTATTCTCTATTACTGGTCGTGGTACTGTAGCAACAGGAAGAGTCGAAAGAGGCCAGGTAAAATTATCTGAAGAAGTTGAATTAATAGGCCTGGGTGTTCATAAAAAGACAGTTGTTACCGGTATTGAAATGTTTAGAAAAGAACTCGACTCTGCTATGGCAGGTGATAATGCTGGTATTCTTTTAAGAGGTGTTGATAAAAAAGAGATCGAACGCGGGATGGTACTAGCTAAGACAGGTTCTATTACACCTCATAAAAAATTTGAAGGAAATGTATATATTCTTTCAAAAGATGAAGGTGGACGTCATACTCCGTTCTTTAACGGATATAGACCTCAATTTTATTTCAGAACTACAGATGTAACTGGTGTTGCTCAGTTGCCCGAGGGTACCGAGATGGTTATGCCGGGAGATAGAGTAATGCTTGCAGTAGATTTGATTTCTGAAATAGCTATGGAAGAAGGTCTGCGTTTTGCTATCCGTGAAGGTGGTAGAACTGTAGGAGCAGGTGTTGTAACAAAAATTATTGAATAATAAATAAGAGCTTAACTGAAAAGGGAGTTCTGAAACTCCCTTTTTCTTTCTAATTTTTTTTAAGGAGTACTTAGGTGCCAGGTCAAAAGATAAGAATAAAGTTGAAATCATATGATCATATATTGATTGATAAATCAACAGAAAAAATTATTAAAACTGTCAGAAGCACAGGAGCGGTCGTATCCGGCCCAATTCCATTGCCGACCAGGCGAACAGTTTATACTGTTTTAAGATCTCCTCATGTAGATAAAAAATCTAGAGAGCAGTTTGAAACTAGAGCTCATAAAAGAATAATTGATATACACAATTCAAATAACAAAACCGTCGATTCACTTAGTAAATTGGATATTCCGGCGGGAGTAGATATTGAGATTAAGCTTTAAAGGATTTTAAGATGTCTGGTATAATCGGTAGAAAAATTGGAATGTCAAATGTTTTTAATTCTGCAGGTGAATTAATACCTGTCACAATTATTAAAGCCGGTCCATGTAAAATTGTTTCGATCAGAACATCTGATAAAGATGGTTATAACGCACTTCAATTAGGGTTTGAGGAGAAAAAAGAAAAAAATGTATCTAAACCGGTTAGCGGGCAATTTAAGAAAAATAAGCTAGCTCCTTCTGCATATTTGAAAGAATTTAAATTCTCTAATGAAAATGAATTTAAGATTGGTGATGAGGTGAAAGTTGATCTTTTCAAAGAGGGAGAAAAGATTAAAGTTAGAGGGAGAAGCAAAGGTAAAGGATTTCAAGGTGTAATGAAAAGGCACGGATTCGGGGGTGTTGGTGGAACTACTCATGGCCAAAGCGATAGGCTAAGAGCTCCCGGTTCTATAGGAGCAAGTTCTTATCCATCGAGAGTCTTTTAAAGGGCAACGAATGGCCGGTCGAAAAGGATATGAGAAGGTTACGGTTTCTAATCTTACAGTAGAAAAAATTTTAGCTGATGAAAATTTAATTTTAGTAAAAGGGGCAGTCCCCGGATCAATTAATTCAATTGTGGAATTGTTAAAGAAATAAGTTTATGAAACTCGATTTATATAAAACTGATGGTACTGCTTCAAGTAAAAAAGTTCAACTTGATGATAATATCTTTGGCATAGAGCCGAATGATCATGCTATATATCTGGCAGTCAAGTCTTATTTAGCTAACCAAAGACAGGGTACTCATAAAGCAAAAGAACGTTCCGAAGTTAGCGGTGGTGGAAAAAAACCATGGAAGCAGAAAGGTCGTGGTGGCGCACGTGCTGGTACAACAAGATCTCCGCTTTGGGTTGGTGGTGGAACTATCTTCGGACCAAGACCAAGAAATTACAGGCAGAATTTAAATAAAAAAGTTAAATCCTTGGCTAGGAAATCCGCCCTAAGTTATAAAGTTAAAGATGAACAATTATACATTGTTGAAGATTTTAATTTTGAAGAACCAAAAACGAAAGAATTTGTCAATATCCTTAACGCATTGGATGTGAAAGGTAAAAAGATCCTTTTGCTTACAAATGGAAAATTAGAGACTGTTTTTAAATCAGGGCGAAATATCCCAAAAGTAAAAATCCTTGAAGCTAGTAAGGCATCAACATATGATATATTAAATAATCAGGTTTTATTAATTCAAAAAAGTGCGTTGGATATCGTTCAGAATTCTTTTACAAAAAAAGAAAAGGTGGTTAGTTAAAATGCATGAAATATTAATTAGACCGCTAATAACGGAGAAGATGACTAACCTGACTGCGGATCATGGTCAATATGGGTTTTTAGTAAATCCGAAATCTAATAAAATTGAAATTGCTAAAGCTATTGAGAAGAAATTTGATGTACATGTTGTTGAAGTGAAAACAATTAACCATCATGGCAAAACTAAAACTCAGTTTAGAAAAAGCGGTAGATTTGTTGGAAGAACTCCAAAATATAAAAAAGCTATAGTTACTCTTAAAGAAGGTGAAACAATAGAATTAATCGAACAAGTATAGTTTGAGTTAGGAAATTAAATGGGTATAAAAAAATTAAAACCGGTTACACCAGGCACAAGATTTAGATCAAATTCTACTTTTGAGGAAATTACAAAATCTAATCCGGAAAAATCTTTAACGGTTTCATTAAAGAAATCCGGTGGCAGAAATAATCATGGAAGAGTTACAACTCGTTTTATTGGCGGTGGGCATAAAAGAAGATATAGAGTTATTGATTTTAAAAGAAATAAACATGGTATTCCTGCCAAAGTTTTTGCAATTGAATATGATCCTAATCGTTCTTCAAGAATAGCGCTTTTACATTATATAGACGGAGAAAAAAGATATATAATTGCACCTGAAGGATTAAAGGTTGGAGATACACTTAAATCAGGTCCAGGCAGCGAAATTGTGGTTGGAAATGCCCTTCCGTTAAGGGAAATGCCTCTCGGTAGTTTTATTCATAATGTTGAATTAAAACCGGGTAAAGGTGGACAGTTGGGTCGAAGTGCAGGATCATCAATCCAGTTAATGGCTAAAGAAGGTGATTTTGCTCAGCTTAAAATGCCTTCCGGTGAAGTTCGTATGGTTAGACTGGATTGTATGGCCACCTACGGTGTGGTTGGAAATGCAGATCAGGAAAATATTAGCTTGGGTAAAGCGGGCAGAACAAGATGGCTTGGAAAAAGACCTCATGTTCGTGGTGTTGCAATGAATCCTGTTGATCATCCTATGGGTGGTGGTGAAGGTAAAACATCCGGTGGTGGGCATCCGGTATCACCATGGGGGCAAAAAGCTAAGGGTTTAAAAACCAGGAAACATAAAAAAGAATCCAATAAATTCATTATAAAAAGACGAAATAAATAGAAAGAAATTATGCCAAGATCGGTCAAAAAAGGTCCTTATGTAGATGTTAATTTAGCTGTAAAAATTGAACAGTTAAATAAGACTAATCAAAAAAAAATTATTAAAACCTGGTCAAGAGCATCTACAATTACTCCGGATTTTGTTGGTCATACAATTGCAGTTCATAATGGTAATAAAATGATACCGGTGTATGTTACTGAAAATATGGTTGGTCATAAGTTAGGTGAGTTTGCACCAACAAGAATTTTTAGAGGTCATCCGGGTACTAAAGCTGAAAAAGCGTCGAAGGTTAAATAGAAAAAGGAATTTTAGTTAAATGGAAGCAAGGGCAATACATAAATATATAGGTTCTTCACCTAGAAAAATGCGGCTGCTGATTGATCTTATAAGAGGAATGTCAGTTGAAAAAGCAATAGAAGTGCTTCACTTTTCTTCTAAGCATGCTTCAAAACATGCAGAAAAAGTTGTAAGGTCAGCTGTTGCTAATTTATTGAATCAGGACGAATCAACAAGACTTGATCCTGCAGATTTATATATAAAAGAAGCTTTTGTGGATCAAGGACCGACATTAAAAAGAATTTCACCTGCTCCAATGGGTAGGGCTTACAGAATTAGAAAAAGATCTTGTCATTTAACAGTTGTGGTTGCAACTAAAGAATAATTAGGAGGATTTTTGGGACAGAAAACAAACCCGGTTGGACTAAGAGTTGGAATTATTAGAGGATGGGACTCTAATTGGTATGAAAATAAAAGTTATGCACCTAAGCTGAAAGAAGATTCAAAATTAAGAACCTATATTAGAAACAGATTAAAAAAAGCGGGTATTTCTAGAATTGTTATTGACAGGACTTCGAAGAATATTATTTTAACTATACATACATCAAGGCCAGGAGTCGTTATAGGTAAAAGCGGGAAAGAAATTACCCAGCTTGAAGAAGAACTAAAGAGATTTACTGATAAAGATGTGAAGGTTCAGATTTCAGAAATTAAAAGACCTGAGTTAGATGCTTATCTTGTTGCTGAAAATATTGCTGTTCAATTGCAGGGAAGAATTTCATTTAGAAGAGCAATGAAAATGGCTATTACTGCAGCAATGAGAATGGGTGCTGAAGGAATTAGAATAATGTGCGCCGGAAGATTAGGTGGTGCAGAAATGGCAAGAACCGAACAATATAAAGACGGTAGAATACCATTGCATACTTTAAGAGCAGATATTGATTATGCCTCTGGAAGAGCTGAAACAATTTATGGCTCGATTGGAATTAAAGTTTGGATATGTCGTGGTGAAATTTTAGGAAAAAGAGTTACTGAATAAAAATTAAAAATTTTCCCAGTTTTAATTTTTAATTAACACTGAGTTTTAGGAGTTCGAATTATGTTAATGCCGAAAAGAGTAAAATTTAGAAAATCGCAGCGTGGAAGAATGGCTGGTAAAGCGAAGCGTGGAAGTAATGTCGCCTTCGGCGATTTTGGGTTAAAAGCTTTGGAACCGCATTGGATAACAAGCAGGCAGATAGAAGCCTGCCGTGTTGCTCTTTCAAGAAAAATGAAAAGGGATGGAAAAGTTTGGATTAGAATTTTTCCTGATAAACCTGTTTCTAAAAAACCTCTTGAAACAAGAATGGGAAAAGGTAAAGGTGC
Organism: uncultured Ignavibacteriales bacterium; assembly: GCA_963723205.1. Taxonomy (GTDB): domain Bacteria; phylum Bacteroidota; class Ignavibacteria; order Ignavibacteriales; family Ignavibacteriaceae; genus CAVQBP01. The sequence continues at coordinate 291,087 of CAVRQC010000041.1, read as the reverse complement.
ACCTGAATTTTGGGTTGCCGTTGTTAAACCCGGAAGAATTATGTTTGAAGTTGCCGGTGTATCAAAAGAGTTAGCACAGGAAGCTTTAATGTCTTGCTCTTATAAACTTCCTATTAAATGTAAAGTGGTTTCACGACCTGACTTTGAATAATCTTTAAGGTATTGAAATGAAAATTCATGAAATAAGAGAAACTAAAACCGAAGAATTGAAAAAATTAATTGATGAAGAAGAAAGAAATTTAGTCGATTTAAGATTCGCACATCAGTTAAAACAGCTTACTAATACCGGAAAGTTAAAAATAACTAAAAGAGAATTGGCAAGAATGAAAACAGTCCTTCGGGAAAGAGAATTAGCAGAACAAAAATCGGCTCAAGCCGGTGTTAAAGAAGGAGATAATGCTTAAAGATGGCACAACGTCCACTTAGAAAAACCAGGATAGGTGTTGTAATTAGCAATAAAATGGAAAAAACAATCTCTGTTGCTATTGAAAGAAGAGTGCCGCATCCTATCTATAAAAAGTATTTTAAGAAAACTACAAGACTAATGGCTCATGATGAAAAACGTGAATGCCAGGTTGGTGATAAAGTTAAAATTATGGAAACCCGTCCTTTAAGTTCCAAAAAGAGATGGCGTTTGGTAGAAATAGTTGAAAAAGCCAAGTAGAATTAAGGAGTTTTTAAAAAATGATTCAAGAAGAAACAAACTTAGTAGTTGCTGATAATTCCGGAGCTAAGAAAGTGAGATGTATCAGGGTACTTGGCGGCAGCGGCAGAAAATATGCTAGCTTAGGTGATCTTATAGTCGTCTCCGTTAAATCGGCTATTCCCAATGGAGCGGTGAAAAAAGGTGAAGTATCCAGGGCAGTAATTGTTAGAACTCGAAAAGAAGTGAGGAGAAAAGACGGTTCATATATTAGGTTTGATGAAAATGCAGCAGTTCTTCTGAATGCGCAAAATGAACCTAGAGGTACACGTATTTTTGGACCTGTAGCTAGAGAATTAAGAGAAAAACAATTTATGAAAATTGTTTCATTAGCTCCTGAAGTATTATAAAGATTTAGGTATCAAATGAAAATTACAAAAAATGACAATGTAATGATTATAGCCGGCAATGATAGAGGAAAAACCGGGAAAGTATTGAAAGTATTTCCTAAAAAGAACAGAATTATCGTTGAAGGTATTAATATTAGGAAAAGACATACAAAACCAAGCCAGACAAATCCTCAAGGAGGAATTCTGGAAAAAGAAGCTCCTATAAATGCTTCTAATGTTATGATATTGGATCCAAAAAGAAATGAACCGACTAGAATTGGATCCCAGATTATTTTAGATGAAAAAACCGGGAAGAAGAAAAGAGCAAGAGTTAGCAAAATCTCCGGCGAAATGATTTAATTAGTTCAATAGATTAAAGTTAAAATATGGCAGAAAAGAAAACAAAAAAAGAAAATACTGGAAAAGCAGCAAAACCGCAAAAAGAAGCTAAGGGCGGCAAGCAAGGTTCAAAAAAAGAATCTAAAAAAGCTGAAGAAGTGAAAGAAATTAGAATAAAAGCGAGGCTTGCTGAAGTTTATAAGAAAGAAATTGTCCCTGGGCTAATGAAAAAATTTGCTTACAAAAGTATTATGCAGGTTCCAAAGCTTAATAAAATTGTAGTAAATATGGGTGTTGGAGCTGCTGTTGCAGATCAAAAATTGCTTGAAGAAGCTGTTAAAGAACTTGAAACAATTACCGGACAAAAAGCAAGTATTAGAAAAGCTAAGAAAGCTATTTCTAACTTTAAATTAAGAGAAGGTGTAAATATTGGTGCTGTGGTTACATTACGCCGTGAAAGAATGTATGAGTTCTTAGACAGGCTTGTTAATGTTGCTTTACCTCGTGTTAGAGATTTTAGAGGACTTTCAGATAAATCTTTTGACGGGAGGGGCAATTATACAATGGGTATAAAGGAACAGATCATTTTCCCCGAAATTAATGTTGATAAGATTACAAAAGTTTTAGGAATGGATGTTACGATGGTAACAACCGCACTAAATGATAATGAAGCTTTTGAATTACTTCGGGCATTTGGTGTCCCCTTTAGGAAAAAAGAAATCAAAACTGCTTAACAAAAAGGAATTTTAATGGCTAGGAAAAGTTTGATCGCAAGAGAAGAAAAAAGAGAAAGAATGGTAAAGAAATATGCAAAGCTGAGAAAAGAGCTCAAGGCAAAAGGTGATTATGAAGCTTTGCAGAAGTTACCCAAAAATTCTTCTCCGGTAAGGTTAAATAATAGATGTATGATGACCGGGAGAGCAAGATCATACTATAGAAAATTTGGCGTCTCACGTTTGGTGTTAAGAGAAATGGCACTAAGAGGTGAGATTCCTGGACTAAAAAAATCAAGCTGGTAAAAGGAGAAATTATGCCGGTTACAGATCCGATTTCAGATTTTTTAACAAGAATTAGAAATGCTGCAAAAGCTAAAAAAGTTAGAGTAGATATTCCTGCTTCTAAAATGAAAATTAGTCTTGCTGAAATATTGAAAAAACAAAATTTTATTCGCGATTATCAGGTAGTCGAAGATAATAAACAGAATATTATTAGTATTATCCTACGATATACAGATGGAGAATCAGCTATTAGCGGATTGAAAAGAGCTAGTACACCTGGATTAAGAATATATAAAAATGCCAAAGATTTACCGCGGGTTTTAAATGGTTTAGGTGTTGCTGTAATCTCAACTTCAAAAGGGTTGCTTACAGATAAAGATGCACGACAGCAATCAATCGGTGGTGAAGTTGTTTGTTATATCTGGTAATTTTTAATCTATGGCTTTTTAATTGATGGAGTATAAAAGTGTCAAGAATTGGTAAAAAACCTATTGAAATCTCTAAAGATGTTACCGTTACAAAAAACGGTAATGAAGTAAAGGTTAAAGGTCCTAAAGGTGAACTTTCTTCTAAGTTTCATCCAAATATAGGGATTGAAATCAAGGATGGTGAAATAATAGTAAAACGTCCTGATGATTCAAAAGAAAATAAAGCTTTACATGGTTTAACCCGGTCCTTAATTCAAAATATGGTTACTGGTGTTACCCTACAGTATAAAAAGACTTTAGATATTGTTGGTGTTGGTTATAGGGCTGAATTAAAAGGAAAGAATCTTTTATTCAATATTGGATATTCACATCCAATTTATTTTATGCCGCCGGATGGAATTACTCTTGAAACTCCCATACCAACCCAGATTATTGTTTCTGGAATTGATAAACAATTGGTCGGTTTGGTTGCTTCTAAGATCAGGTCAATTAGAAAACCGGAACCTTATAAAGGAAAAGGTATTAAATATTCCGATGAACAGATACAAAGAAAAGCCGGAAAGACTGCAGGTAAATAATTTTTAGCGGAGATTTTAAATGATAAAAAATAAACACAAAAGAATAAGATCTAAAATAAAAATTAGAAAGAAATTATCAGGAGTTCCGGAACGGCCGCGTTTAACGGTTTATAGAAGTTTAAATAATATTTACGTTCAACTTATTGATGATGTAAACGGCAAAACCTTAACTTCAGCTTCAACTTTATCAAAAGAACTTACTGAAGAATTAAAATCGATAAAAGGAAAAACTTCAAAAAGTAAAGCAGTAGGTAAATTTGTTGCTAAAAAAGCTTTGGAGCAAAATATCTCCTCGGTAGTATTTGATAGAAATGGTTATAGATATCATGGACGGGTACAAGCTATAGCCGAAGGAGCTCGCGAAGGGGGATTGAAGTTTTGAACCCGGATTTTGTTAAAACCGGAACTGCCGGATCGTCTAATGGTAGGACTACGCCCTTTGGAGGCGTCTGTAGAGGTTCGAATCCTCTTCCGGCAGCTCAGGTTAATTTTTGAATTATTTTAAGGAATTTTGGAGATATAATTGAAAACTGTAAAGTCTAATGAATCTGAAGGACTAAAAGAAAAAGTTGTTCACATCAACCGCGTTGCTAAGGTAGTTAAAGGTGGGCGCAGGTTCAGCTTCAACGCTATTATCGTTGTTGGCAACGGGAATGGAGTTGTCGGTGTTGGACTTGGTAAAGCTAACGAAGTTTCCGATGCAATTTCCAAAGGAATTGATGATGCGCGGAAGAGTCTTGTTAAAGTTTCCGTTATTAAAGGAACTATTGCTCATGAGATTATTGGTAAATATGGAGCAGGCCGGGTTTTGTTAAAACCAGCTTCTCCTGGTACAGGTCTTATTGCCGGGGGTGGTGTACGAGCTGTTCTTGAAGCTGCAGGTGTTCAGGATATTCTTACGAAATCTCTGGGTTCTAGCAATCCTCATAACCAGGTTAAAGCTACTTTAAATGGATTGCTTAGTATTATAGATGCAAGAAAAATGGCTAAGAAAAGAAGTATGGCAGTGAGCGGTTTATTCAATATACAAACAGCCGGAGAAACCAATGAGTAAAATTAAAATAAGACAGGTTAGAAGTATAATCGATAGACCTAAAAGACAGAAATTAACTGTTGAGGCTTTAGGACTTGGAAGACCTAACTGGGAAAAAGTTCATAATGATACCCCGCAAATTAGAGGTATGATTAATAAAGTATCACATCTCGTTGTTGTTGAGGAGTATAAAGAGGAAAAAACAAAGACTAGGAAAAGAACTTCTAAGAAGAAAGAAGAAAAAGTAGAAGAAAACAAAATTGAAGAATAGTATAAAATATATTAACTGAATATTATAAGGTTTTATAATGGATGTTTTAAGTAACTTAAAATATGCAAAAGGTACCAGGAAGCAGAGAAAAAGAATCGGACGTGGTGAAGGTTCCGGTCATGGTGGGACAGCTACTAAAGGTATGAATGGTCAATTGTCGCGTTCCGGTGCAAAAAAGAAAAAATGGTTTGAAGGTGGACAAATGCCCCTTCAGAGAAGAATTCCTAAATTTGGTTTTACACATATTTTTAAAAAATATTATCAAGTTGTCAACGTCGAAGCACTTGAAAAATTAGCTGAAAAAGAAAAAAATCAGGTTATTAATGCTGCATTTTTAATGCAGCATGGTTTAGTTTCCGACAGTAATGAACTAATTAAAATTCTGGGAAAAGGGGAAATTAAATCTAAAATAAATGTTGAAGTAAATGCTTTTAGTCAATCAGCTAAAGAAAAAATAGAAGCTGCCGGCGGTTCCATTAAAAAAGTTTAATCCTGTTGTTTTATGGCTAAGTTTACAGATACATTTAGAAATATTTTTAAGATACATGAACTGCGTCAGAGGATAATTTATACTCTGGCGTTGCTAACAATAGTTCGTATAGGTGCTCATATAACTCTTCCGGGCGTTGATTCTGCCCTTGTAGCGGAAAGCATGAAGAATGCTACATCGGATAATCTCTTCGGCCTTTACGATTTATTTGTTGGTGGTGCTTTTAGAAATGCTGCAATTTTTGCATTAGGCATAATGCCTTATATATCTGCTTCAATTATTCTTCAGTTGATGGGAGCAGTAGTTCCTTATTTCCAGAAACTGCAGCAGGAAGGTGAAGAAGGAAGAAAGAAAATCACTCAGCTTACCCGTTATGGTACAGTATTGCTTTCGGCTTTACAGGCATGGGGTGTTACGGTTAAATTGGTTAATACAAATGTTCAGGGATTATCAATAGTTCCTGCTGCTGTTCAGGGATTTGGCTGGACAATATCAACTGTTATTATTCTTACAGCAGGTACAGTATTTATGATGTGGCTTGGTGAACAGATTACAGATAAAGGTATAGGGAACGGTATTTCTTTAATAATATTTATAGGAATTATTGATCGATTCCCGTTTGCTGTTTTGGATGAGATTAGACTGATTACAGCCGGAACAAGAAGTTTAGTAATCGAAATAGTGATTTTAACTTTTATGGTTTTAATTATTGCAGGTGTTGTTTTAGTAACACAAGGAACAAGGAGAATTCCTGTTCAATATGCAAAAAGAGTAGTCGGGAGAAAAGTATATGGCGGTGTTACACAATATATCCCGTTAAGAGTTAATACCGCAGGTGTAATGCCTATTATTTTTGCTCAATCAATTATGTTTATACCAAATACCGTATTATCTTTTTTTCCGAATAATGAGTTCTTGCAGAGTTTAACAAGTTATTTCCAATATACTTCACCTGTATATTCATTTATTTATGCCTTAATGATAATCTTCTTTACTTATTTTTATACAGCAATAGCTTTCAATCCAAAAGATGTTGCAGATACAATGAAGAAACAAGGCGGTTTTATTCCTGGTATAAGACCGGGAAAGCAAACATCGGAATTTATTGACAATATTTTGACAAAAATTACATTACCCGGTTCTTTCTTTCTTGCAATTGTAGCTATACTACCGGCCTTCGTCTCCGGGTGGGGTGTTTCCGGGCAGTTTGCTCAATTCTTTGGTGGAACAAGCTTGTTGATTATTGTTGGTGTTGCTTTGGATACACTGCAGCAGGTAGAATCACACCTGTTGATGAGGCATTACGATGGATTTATGAAAACAGGTAAAGTTAGAAGTAGAAGAAGCTAGTTTGTGATTTATATAAAAACGAAAAAAGAAATTGATTTTATTAGAGAGAGTTGTAAAATAGTCGCTGAGACTCTCCAACTTTTAAAAGGTCATGCGAAGCCGGGAATTAGTACATTAGAACTAGATAAAATAGCTGAAGATTATATTTTGAGTAACGATGCTATTGCAGCATTTAAGGGTTATTCACAAGCCGGCTCATTTGATTTCCCGGGTTCGATTTGTGCTTCAATTGATGATGAAGTTGTTCATGGAATTCCGGCTGCAGATAGAATTTTGAAAGAAGGCGAAATAATAGCACTTGATGTCGGTGTTCTTAAAAACGGTTATTTTGGTGATGCGGCATTATCAGTTGCTGTTGGAAATATTTCAGAAGAAAAAATTAAATTAATGGAAGTAACTGAAAAATCATTGTATGTTGGTATAGAAGAAGCCCGGTTAAACAATCGGGTTCACGATATTTCAGCAGCAATTCAGGAATACGTTGAATCAAATGGTTTTTCGGTAGTTAGAGATTTGTGTGGACATGGAGTAGGTAAGTTTTTACACGAAGAACCGTCAGTTCCGAATTTTGGAAAGAAAGGTACAGGTGCAAAGTTAAGGAAAGGAATGACTATTGCAATCGAACCAATGGTAAATATGGGAGATTATAAAGTTAAAACCAATTCAGACGGGTGGACAGTTTTAGCTGTTGATGGATTACCTTCTGCTCATTTTGAGCATACAATATTAATCTCTAACGGTACACCTGAAATTCTTACGGTTTGTTAATGGCAAAACAAGGACCAATAAAAGTTGATGGAGTAGTTACTGAAACTTTACCGAATGCACATTTTAAGGTAAAACTTGATAATGGACACGAAATTTTAGCGCATATATCAGGAAAGATGAGAATGCATTTTATTAAGATTTTGGTAGGTGATAAAGTTTCTATTGAATTGTCTCCATATGATTTAACAAAAGGTAGAATTACCTATAGATATAAATAATGGAGTTTCTATATGAAAGTCAGAGCATCAGTTAAAAAAATATGTGATAATTGTAAAATTATTAAAAGAAAAGGCGTTGTTAGAGTTATTTGTAAGAATAAAAAACATAAACAGCGTCAAGGTTAATTTTTAATAAGAAGGAGAATTCAATTGGCTCGTATAGCAGGTGTTGATTTACCTAAAAATAAAAAAGTTTTATTTGGATTAAGATATATTTTTGGTGTAGGTAAAAATATTTCGCGTGAAATCCTGGAAAAAGCAAAAGTTAATCCTGATAAAAAAATTTCTGATCTTACTGATGAAGAAGTTGCCCAGATAAGAGCTGTAATGACTTCTGATTACAAAGTGGAAGGTGCCCTCAGAAGTGAGATACAGCAAAATATTAAGAGATTAATGGATATAGGTTCCTACCGTGGATTAAGACATAGAAAAAGTTTACCTGCCAGAGGTCAAAGAACCAGGACAAATTCAAGGACAAGAAAAGGTAAACGAAAAACAGTTGCGGGCAAGAAAAAAGCTCCTTCTAAAAAGTAATTAGATAACTTGGAGGTTTAAGTTTTGGCTAAAGTTGCAAAAAAAACAAAAAAGAAAACTCATGTAGATGCTAATGGAGTTGCTCATATTAAAGCAACCTTTAATAATGTTTTAGTAACCATTACAGATATTTACGGGAATACTATTTCATGGTCGTCTGCAGGTAAAAATGGTTTTAAAGGTTCTAGAAAAAATACTCCTTACGCAGCTCAAATTTCTGCCGAAGCCGCTGCGAAAGAAGCTTATGACCTGGGATTGAGAAGAGTGGATGTTTTAGTTAAAGGTCCGGGTTCAGGAAGAGAAGCAGCTATTAGGGCCTTGAACACCGCAGGCTTGTTAATTAACACTATTAAAGATGTTACTCCAATTCCTCATAATGGGTGCAGACCACCAAAGAGAAGAAGAGTTTAATTTTATATCGGAGAATAAAGTAAATGGCTAGATATACTGATTCAGTATGTAAATTATGCAGAAGAGAAAGACAAAAACTTTTTCTTAAAGGGCAGAAATGCTATTCTGAAAAATGCCCGGTGGAAATCAGAAATTATCCGCCCGGACAGCACGGCCTTTCAAGAAGAACAAAAGTTTCTGAATATGGGATTCAGTTAAGAGAAAAACAAAAGATTAAAAGATTATATGGCTTATTAGAAACTCAATTCAGAAATTATTTTGAAAAAGCGAATAAAGCAAAAGGTATTACAGGTGAAAACCTGGTCAAAATACTGGAAAGCAGGCTGGATAATGTTGTTTTCAGGATTGGATTTGCTTCTTCAAGAAAACAAGCTAGACAATTAATTAGGCATAGACATGTTATTGTTAATGATCACTTAGTTGATATACCATCATATATTCTCAGTGCGGGTGATATTATCAAGATTAAAGAAAAAAGTAAAAAGTTAGATGCCATTCACAGTTCACTTAAGAGAGTAAAAGATAGTACTTATTCCTGGTTATCAATTGATAAAGCCTCGCTCTCAGGAACGTTTTTACAGGTTCCCGACAGAGTTGACGTTCCTCTAAATGCTAACGAGCAATTGGTTGTTGAGCTTTATTCTAAATAAATAAAATTTTTAAGATTAATATTTTAGAGGATTAATAATGAGTGTATCATATTTAAAGATACCGGAAGCTGTAATTTTAGATGAGACTAGTTATACTAATTCCTTTGGCAAATTTTTTCTTCAGCCATTGGAAAGAGGTTATGGAGTTACATTAGGTAACTCACTTAGAAGAGTATTATTATCTTCTTTAACTGGTGCCGCAATCACTTCTGTTAAATTCAGCGGTGTCCTTCATGAATTTACTACAATAGAAGGAGTTGTTGAGGACGTTTCGGAAATTATTCTTAACCTTAAACAGGTTAGAATGAAGCTCCTGAACAAAAAACCGAACAAAATAGATATCTCTTTTAACGGTGAAGGAGAATTTACGGCTGCTGATATTCAGAAAGCAAGTTCTGAAATTGAAATTTTAAATCCTGAACTTCACATTGCATCCTTAAATAAAAATGCCAAATTTGATATGGAAATTAGGGTTGGCAAAGGTAAAGGATATGTCCCTTCTTCGGAAAATGTATCTGAGGATTATACCATAGGTGTTATTCCGATCGATTCGATTTTTACACCGATAAAAAATGTTAAATATGATGTTGAAAATGTTCGCATTGGTGATAAAAATGATTTTGAAAAACTGACTCTTCAAATATTAACTGATGGTTCACTTACACCCGAAGATGCTTTAACGCAGGCTGCAAAAATTTTAAAAGACCATATCCAATTATTTATCAATTTTGATATTGAACAGGAAGAAGAACAAGCAGTAAGTCAGAAAGATAGTGAAAAGGAAAGAATCAAAAAGATACTTCTTACAAATGTTGATGATCTTGAATTAAGCGTTAGATCTCATAACTGTTTGAAAGCTGCAAATATAAAAAATCTTTCTGATTTAGTCAGGAAAGATGAATCTGAAATGTTGCGTTTCAGGAACTTTGGAAGAAAATCTTTAGCCGAACTAATGGAGATTGTTGAAAATCTCGGTCTTGAATTCGGTATGGATGTAGATAAATATCTAAAGGATGAAGTAGAAACACCTTAATTTTTGTATAAAAGGATTTCCAATGAGACACAGAGTAAAAGGAAGAAAACTTAACCGGACTTCAAGCCATAGAAAAGCTCTTATGGGAGCGCTGGTGACTTCGGTTTTAAAACATAAAAGAATCAGAACAACTGTTGCAAAAGCAAAAGAAGCCAGAAGTTATGTGGATACCATAATTACCAAAGCCAGGAAAAACGATCTTCATTCCATTAGGCAGGTAATGAAGGTTGTCCATGATAAAGAAGTTGTCAAAGAATTATTCAGTGAAATAATTCCGAAAATTGGCGACCGTCCTGGTGGATATACAAGAGTAGTAAAACTTGGCAACAGAATTGGTGATGCAGCAAGTATGGCAATTCTTGAACTGGTTGATTACAATGATGTAATTAATAAAAAAGCAGAAGAAAAGAAAGAGAAAAGAGAAGAAAAACGTAAAGCTAAAGTTGAAAAAGAAGAGGAAATAGAAGAGGCTAAAGTTGTCGAGGAAACTTCTGCTGAAGCAGCGAAAGAGTAGAAACAAGTAAATAATTTTTTCAAAAAAGGCTCCGGTGGAGCTTTTTTTGTTTTAAATCAATTGTAATTGTCTTTTTTTTATGTCATATAAAGTTGGTTCAGTTTGCCGTTAGGTTTTAATAATGTTTGAGAAGCAAGAGTTTACAAAATCTGTATATAAACTTTCACAAATACCGAAAGATTATCTTCCGGAAATTATCCTTTGTGGCCGCTCTAATGTAGGGAAATCTTCTTTTATTAATTCTCTTTTTAATAGAAAGAATTTAGCGAAAACAAGTTCAACACCGGGAAAAACCCGCTCTATTAACTTTTACAATGTTGATGATAAATTTTATTTCGTTGATTTGCCAGGTTTCGGATATGCAAAAACTAGTTTGAAAGAAAGAGAATTATGGGGAAAACTTTTATCACTGTATATAGAAACCTCAAAAAAAATTATGTATGCTTTTCATTTTATTGATTCCCGGCATGCTCCAACTGCGCTGGATATTCAACTTAATAAATTATTAAAGTACAACAGTATTCCTTATTTGGTTATTATGAATAAAATAGATAAACTAAAACAATCTGATTTATCACTTTCAAAAAAAAGAATTTGTGAATTTTTCCCTGAATTAGTTCTAAGTGAAAATTATTACCTCTATTCATCTTATAATAAAAGAGGAAAAAAGGAGATTATCCAAAAAATATCAAAATTAATTTATGAATAGAATTTTGGTTGCTTTACATTATATTTATTTTATATTTATTTTTGTTTATTAATAACCTTCAACCTATTTTCATTTATGGATCGCAGGCAGAAAAAAAGAATATTAATTTTTCTAGTTGTCCCGCTTTTAGCTACAATTCTTTTCTTTACTGATGATCTTCTCATACGTGTAATTACAATTGCTTTAATAGTTGTTTATGTTGCATTTATTATTTTTCTCAGAGATTCAATACGATTCAGTTCTTCTTTTTCACCGCATATTTCTGAAGATGATTATTCTGACAAAAATCCTTCAATTCCCGAAGAAAATATTGATGACTCATTTCAAATTGTTTCACAACATAAAGAAATTGAAGTAATTACTGCTGAAAATTATACTCCGGAAAGACTTCATTCAAAAACAACTTTAAAACCTCCCGATTTAAAAGAGAAATTTGAGGAGATTGCTAATGAATCTCTCCCGGAAGAATTAGGACATGGAGGTCAGTTTTCATTTGTCTTGGAAAAAATGCTGATTGTAATCAAAGAAGCATATGTAGCAAATACAGCAATATTCTTCTGGTATAACAAGCAAAAAGAAAAGCTTACTATAGAAAAATCCGTATCCAACTCTACTGATGTTTCTAGTAGAAAATTTGATATTGAAGATGACATTTTAAGCAAGATAGTACAAAAAGGAGAACCTGAACTTTTGTCCGATATTTCGCCAAATGCAGAATCAGATGTAATCAGGTATTACAATTCTCCTCAAGGTATTAGAAGTTTTGTAGGTGTCCCTCTTTTTTATGATAAACAATTAATTGCAATTATTGCAGTAGATTCAAAACTAGGTGATGCATTCGGGATTGAAACTATTTATGCTCTTGGTAGATTTGTTCGTGTCATCACTATGATAATAGGAATTTTTGAGGAAAAACATCTTGAATCTCTGTCTCAGCAAAGATTGAAAGGATTAACAAATTTAATTAACCCGGAAAAGAAATTTGAAAGTGAAGAGGATTTGATTAATTCAATTCAAAATACGGTTGGATACCTAATTAACTGGGATGCTTTTGCATTTGTTTATTATCAACCTCTTGAGCAAAAATTTAAAACAATTAAAATAATTAATAATACATCATTAAAATATATCGGACATAACCTGGATATTGAACTGACTGGTACTTTGGTTGGAAAATCTATTGTAACAGGTGTCCCGATAAAAATTGATGATACATCGGCAGGAGATTATGTCCGGTTTGCAAAGGTTGAAGATGTCAGCTTCGATGGTTCTTTCCTTGCCATTCCGATTATTTATAATGCCCAGAATTACGGTGTGCTTTGCTTTGAAAGCTTAAGAAAAAATGCTTATACAAATTCTGACGTACATTTTTTGAAAAGTAGTGTTACTCTTTTAGCCTTTATAATTTATTCATATTCCACTCAAAAATTACTTAAAAGTTTTCTTGCAGTTGATATCGAAACAAAAGCGCTTAATGCAATAACATTTAAAGAAAGAATGGTTACGGATCTGGTAAAAGCCGAACAACTAAAAGCACCGGGTGCACTTGCTTTAATCAGAATTGATGATTTCCTTGAACAGGAATCACTATTTGACGGAAATCCTTTTCCTAAAGTTTTGGAATCAGTTTCTGAAATGATTTTAAAAGAAATGACACCGCTTAATTTATTTGGCAGAATGGATGAAAAACTTTTTGCAGTTTATTTCTTTAATTCTAATACGAAGGATGTTTTTATCTGGGCAGAAAAATTGAGAGTTAAAGTTGCCCGTAAACCAATAGCTGTTGTATCAAAACAAACTACATATACCATTTCTGTTGGAGTTGCTTCGGCTACAAATAAAATTGATGTAGAAGAAATAATTCACAATGCTGACCTGGCACTTCAAAAAGCCCTGGAAAGAGGCGGTAATACTGTCCGAAATATAAATTAGGCTTTTCTAAAACATTTAATCATTTGAGAATAAATTATTTAAAATTATATTAGTGTATTGCTTAAAGTCTATAACGCATAGCAATATAGTAATATAACTGTACAACAAATAATTAGCTTTAATTTGCTTTCCAAAATAAATTAAATATGAACAACTTTTTTTTAATAATACTCGATGGTGTCGGTATTGGAGAATTACCTGATGCTTCATATTATGGTGATGAAGGAAGCGATACTCTCGTCAATATTGCAAAGTATGTTAACGGGTTACATTTGCCTAACCTGGAAAAAATGGGTCTAGGTAATATAAAAAATATACTTGGGATTAAAAATGTAACAAACCCTTCGGCTTCTTTCGGTAAGATGAAAGAAATATCTAAAGGAAAAGATTCAACAACGGGTCATTGGGAAATCGGAGGATTAGAAATTGATTTTGATTTTTCTTATTTCCCCAATGGATTTTCAAAAGAAATAATAGATAAATTTTTGCAGTTAACTGGTTGCAAAGGAATCCTTGGTAATAAACCAGCTTCCGGGACAGAGATAATTAAAGAACTTGGTGATGAACATGTTAAAACCGGCTATCCAATAATTTACACTTCAGCAGACTCGGTTTTTCAAATTGCAGCTCATGAAAAAGTAATTCCACTTGAACAGCAATATGAAATTTGTGAAATCACTCGTAAAAAAGTACTTATTCCTCCATTAATTGTTGGAAGAGTGATTGCACGTCCCTTTTTGGGGCGGAATGGAGAATATATTAGAACAACTAATAGAAAAGATTATTCACTTGATCCTCCTTCTGAGACAATTCTGGATGTCCTTTCTGGTGAAAAAATACAAACAGTAGCTATCGGTAAGATTTCGGACCTTTTTAATAATAGAGGTATAAAAATTGCTGAACATACAAAATCTAATAAAGAAGAGATGTCAAAATTACTTGAATATTCAAGGAAGGTAAACGATTCTTTTATATTTGCCAATTTGGTTGATTTTGATGTTTATTTTGGGCATAGGAATGATCCTGAAGGATTTGCAGCGGCTTTATTGGACTTTGATAGTTTTTTACCATCATTCTTATCCAATTTAGATGAATCAGATGCAGTAATTATAACTGCCGATCATGGAAATGACCCAACAACACCTGGTACAGATCACAGTAGGGAATATGTACCTTTACTTTTTTATCGGAAAGGAGAAACTAGCCGTAATTTAGGAATCAGAAAAACTTTTTCAGATGTTGGAAAGACTGCTGCAGATTATTTTGGTGTTCAAAATTTTCTAAAAGGTGTGAGTTTTTTAAAAAATTGAATGTAACCAGTTACTGCGAATGGCATCTGATTGTTATATTAATCTGCTTTACTAAATGGAAAAAATAATTTATTTTAGCTTAAAATTTTACAATGCTAAATACTTGCTGATATAAAAACTTAATTTGAAGTTATTCAATAATGGTGACAATTATTTACAATAGGGAATATTAATTAACCTGTAATTTTTAAAAAAATCATCGATAATTGAAGAAATAGTTTAAACCTTCAAATCCTAGTGAGGTTAGCTTGAAAATAACAAAACATTTTACAAACAGGGAAAGCCAGTCCCTAGATAAATATCTTCAGGAAATCGGGAAAGTTGATCTCCTTAGTCCCGAGCAGGAAATTGAACTGGCAATCAGAATAAAAAAGGGTGATAGAAATGCTTTGGAACTGCTTACTAAAGCTAATTTAAGGTTTGTAGTTAGTGTTGCTAAACAATACCAAGGTCAAGGGCTTTCATTGGGTGACCTTATAAATGAAGGGAATCTGGGATTGATTAAAGCAGCAAAAAGATTTGATGAAACAAGGGGCTTTAAATTTATATCATATGCAGTTTGGTGGATTAGGCAGTCTATTCTGCAGGCATTAGCTGAGCAGGCACGTATTGTTAGGCTTCCTTTGAACCGTGTCGGTGCCTTAAATAAAATAGGTAAAGCTTATAGTAATTTGGAACAGGAATTTGAGCGTGAACCTAGCGCTGCTGAATTAGCTAATGAACTTGATATGGACGTAAGTGAAATTGCAGATGCTCTTAAGATATCCGGTAAGCATATTTCTATGGATGCCCCGTTTTCCCAAGGGGAAGAAAACCGGTTACTTGATATTATAGAGAATGATGAACAACCTACACCCGATTTTTCTTTAATGAACGAATCACTTAAAGCAGAAATTGACAGAGCACTTTCAAGTTTATCTGAAAGAGAAGCCGAAGTTATAAAACTATATTTTGGCTTGAATAAAGAACATTCCCTGACTCTTGAAGAAATCGGTGACAGATTTAATCTCACCAGGGAAAGAGTTAGGCAGATAAAAGAAAAAGCTATTAGAAGATTAAGGCGTGCATCAAAAAGCGAAAGCTTGAGGGCATACCTTGGATAATTATCACAATTTGTGTTTTTCAGTTTATTTACCGGATTTTTAATTGTGAGATTACTAAATTACTTAATATTTCTATTATTTTTAACAGCCGGAGTAGTTATTTATTCCGGCTGTTCTGCTTCATCCAATTCTGTTCGGTATAATGAGAAACCAGATAAAAAAGAAGAAAAATCTTCTACAGTACGATTTACCTCTGAAGATGACAATAATACCACTAGTTCCATTGATAATCTGGATGGGGAAGATCTACCGGTGGAAAAAAGTATTGATATTTCGCTTTTAATAAATAAAAATGATTCATTTAAGAATAGTGAATTTTCTACAGTAAAAGAAAAAATGCTGATGGAAATTATTAAATATTTAAATACTCCGTACAAATTTGGCGGTAATACCAAAGATGGAATAGATTGTTCGGCATTTACCCAAAAAGTTTATTCTGATTGTGTATCTATATCACTATTAAGAACTGCTAAGGATCAATATAATGAAGGAACACCGGTTGATGAGGTAAGTAATTTAAAGTTTGGTGATCTGATATTTTTTGATACAAGAAATAATGTTAAACCCGGACATGTAGGGATTTATTTGGGTGATAATCTATTCGCACATGCTAGCAGTAAACAAGGAGTAACGGTTTCATCACTTACCAGCGAATATTATTATAAAAGGTTTATGGGCGGAAGAAGAATTGAAGAATTATATGGTTCCAATTCTTTGTCTAAGTAGTTCTATAGATTTTTATTAAATTAGCTGATTAAATTTTTAATCAGCTTTTTTTATTTTTAATGGTATATATTAATGGCAAAAAAAAATAATAAAATTAAAAAAACAGTAAAAGATTCGAATAAAAACAATAAAAATTATAAACTATTCAAAATTGCAACAATAATCCTGATATTTGCTTTTGCAGTATTTATGATTATAAATACCTTTTTCTCAGATAAAAAAAATGACAATGAATTTATGTTTAAAAAAGATGGTGTTTTAACATTTTTTGATTCGACTGATAATATTTTAGCAAAAATTGATATCCAAACCGCCAATACTGACTTTGATCGTCAGCTGGGATTAATGTTTAGAAAATCTATGTCGGAAAATCAGGGTATGCTTTTTATATTTCCGCAAGAATCTGTTCAATCGTTCTGGATGAGAAATACTTATATCTCTTTAGATATGATTTTTGTAAATACAGATAAAAAAATAATTACAATTCATAAAAATACTAAAACTCTTTCTGATCAATCTTATCGATCAACAGGACCTGCGAAATACGTAATTGAAGTTGATGCAGGTTTTTCAGATAAGTTTAATATTAAAGTTGGCGATAAGGTTAATTGGATTAAAAACTAGCAAATTTAAAAAACAAAATCATTGATCATTTATTTCCATAAAGTTCGTTTTCAACCAACTCACATATTATGTGTCCAACTGTAATATGACCTTCTTGAATTCTTTGAACATTAAATGAAGGGATAAGAATTTGAACATCTACTAATGATTTTATTTTTCCTCCGTTTCCCCCCAAAAATCCTACTGTTTTCATTCCCCTTTCTTTTGCTGCTTCAATAGCTTTAATAATATTTGGAGAATTACCGCTTGTAGAAATGGCAAATAAAACATCTTCGGTTTTGCCTAATCCCTGGATACTTCTGGCAAAAACGTTTTCAAAACCGATATCATTTCCTCCGGCGGTTAGATTGGAAGTATCTGTAGTTAAAGCTATAGCAGGAATTGCCGGCCGATCGATTTCGTGACTAAGTCTTATAACGAATTCGGTTGCAATGTGCTGGCAATCGGCAGCGCTACCGCCATTCCCGCATAATAATAATTTATTCCCTTTTTTTAATGAATTTGTTAATACTGTAACGGCTGATAAGATATCATTCATACATTCCGTTTCAATTTTTAATTTTACTTCAGAACTTTCAGCCAGAGAATCTTTTATAAATTTTGTTTTATCCAATTTATATCTTTTCGGTTATATTCAAATTTAATGTTTTAAGATTGATAACGATCAAACTTCAATTGATAGCTTATAATGCACTGCATGAGCAAAATCCCTAATCATTGCCCAGTTATTTTCCTTTTCAAAATAGTTTCCGGTAACTATAATTTTAGCACCGCTATCTACTTTTTCTCTTGCATCTTTTGGATTTCTAATACCCCCTCCTACTATTAAAGGAATGGAACAATATTCCGATACTTTTCTAATCATTTCATTTGGAACAGATTGCGCAGCTCCCGATCCAGCTTCCAGATATATAAATTTCATCCCTAAATATTCAGCGGCTAAAGCTGTAGCTGCTGCAATTTCAGGTCTATTTCGTGGGATAGGCGGAGTTCCATTCATATATTGTGTAGTTGTTAAAGGCCCTGATTCAACCAGGATATATCCGGTAGATATCGGTTCGATTTTAGTCCTTTTTATTATCGGTGCAGCAATTACGTGTTTCCCAATAAGGTGTTCTGCATTTCTACCGCTAATCACCGATAAAAATAATATTGCATCTGCCTTTTTACAAATTTGATTTAAAGAACCTGGAAAAATTATAACGGGGAGAGAAGTTAAAATTTTAATTCTTTCTATAAATTCGTCAAAATCTCCTTCTAATAAAAGGCTTCCCCCTATTAAAAATCCGTCAACTCCCGATGTTTCACATTTGGAAATAAAAGATGACAATTTATCGATCGATATTTTGTCGGGATCAAGCAGAATTAAATAGGCTGCTCCTTTGTTTGAAATTATGTTTAATAATTGATTATATATTTTCATTACAATATTGAAAAGAGAAATCAATATAAAAATTTTAGCAAAGATAAAAAATATTTTAATGAAAAAATCATTTTTTGACTAATAAATAGACATTTTTAGCTTTTTTGCTTAAAAACCAATAATTAACTATATTTATTTTAATTATTTATTAGCGGGGAAACATATGAAAAATAT
The DNA here is from genome assembly GCA_963723205.1 of uncultured Ignavibacteriales bacterium. GTDB lineage: Bacteria > Bacteroidota > Ignavibacteria > Ignavibacteriales > Ignavibacteriaceae > CAVQBP01. The sequence goes on along the minus strand of CAVRQC010000041.1, from coordinate 272,439 downwards.
AATTTTCCTAAGCCTGATTTTTTCTTTTCAAATTTTTTCGCATCAGTTAGAGTATAAACAAATTACCGAGATTCAGGTTCAAACAATTCTAGAAGTTACAAAGAAAAATATTCAAAAATCCGGTAACGAATTAAAAAAATTTGAAGGAGTATATAGATTTGCTCCTGGAAATGAAATGAAAATTTATATAAAAGATTCAACATTAAAAGCATTGCTTCCTGGTCAACCTGAATATACACTTCTTCCGTCAGGTGACAATGTTTTCCGGTTGAAAGAATTGCAAGGATACAAGATGATTTTCAAGCTGGATGAAAATAAAAAAGTAATTTCTGTTACTTCAAATCAGCCTAATGGCGATTTTACGGCAAAAAAGATATCAGATTCGGTTACTCCTCCTAAAGAGGAAAAAACAATTATACTTCCGATAAGTATATTGAAAAAGTTTGAAGGTGAATATGAATTTGGACAGGGAAACAATATGAAAATATTCCTGAAAGATGGTAAACTTAATGCTTTTTTAAAAGGTCAACCTGAATATACTTTGCTTCCGGTTTCTGAAAAAGAGTTTATATTAAAAAATATGCACGGTTATAAAATGATCTTTGAAGAAAATGGAAATGGAGATATAACCGATGTGATTTCAGACCAGCCAAATGGAAAATTCAAGGCTAAAAAAATAAAATAAATTCTATCGTGTTTATATTATTTCCTAAATACATTCATTAATTACGCAAACTGAGAGAAATCCTGTTACGTGCAACATCAATACTTATAATTTTAACTTCAATAATATCTCCAACGTTTATAAATTCAAGAGGATTTTTTACATATTTATCTGCAATTTGAGAAATATGTAAAAGTCCATCCTGCTTAACACCAATATCGACAAAAGCACCGAAATCAACAACATTTCGTACAGTCCCTTTAAGTCTTATCCCCTCTTTTAAATCTTCAATTTTAAGAACATCACTTCTTAAAATAGGGGTGGGTAACTCTTTTCTGGGATCTCTTCCGGGCTTTTTTAAATTTTCGATTATATCAATTAAAGTTGGTTCTCCAATACCTATTTCTTCAGATAATTTGTTCGTTCCTTTTTGTTTTACAATTAGATTTATTAATGAACCGGATTCCTTCACTTTCGCCAGGGGCAGATTTATCATTTCAAGCAATTTTTCTGCTGCGATATAAGATTCAGGATGAATAAAAGTATTATCAAGCGGATTGTTGCCATCCGCAATTTTTAAGAATCCGGCTGATTGTTCAAATGCTTTTTCACCCAGCCCAGAAACTTCTAAAAGATTTTCTCGAGTGTTGAATTTTCCTCTTTTCTCCCGGAATTTAACGATATTATCGGCAATCCTTTTATTCAAACCCGAAACGTATGTAAGCAATGAAGCAGATGCGGTATTAACATCAATTCCGACAAAGTTAACACAGCTTTCTACTACATTATCAAGTTTTTCCGATAACATTTTTTGATTTACATCATGCTGGTATAAACCCACGCCAATTGATTTGGGATCAATTTTTACGAGTTCAGCCAGAGGATCCAGCAATCTTCTGGCAATTGAAATATTACCTCTCTGGCTAGCTTCAAGATCAGGGAATTCTTTCTTTGCAACCGGAGAGGCTGAGTAAACAGAAGCGCCAGCTTCATTAACAATAATGTAATGACATCTTAAATCATTATTTTTAATTATTTCAGCAATAAAAAATTCTGTTTCCCTGCTGGCTGTTCCATTTCCAATTGCTATTACATCAACATTATATTTTTTTATAAAATTTATAATTGTTTTTGCAGCATCTTCTTTCTTATTTTGAGGGGGATGAGGATAAATAGTTGAACCACCCAAATATTTACCGGTTTCATCAATAATTGCCACTTTAGAACCGGAAACATAACCGGGATCGATTCCCATTATTATTTTATTTGAAATCGGAGGTTGAAGTAACAGTTGTTTTAAATTAGCCGCAAAAATTTCAATGGCATGAAGGTCAGCTTTATCGGTTAAAACTTTACGAATTTCTTTTTCAATTGAAGGAAAAATTAATCTGCTAAAAGAATCTTCAATTATTGATTTAATAATGTCCATGAAATTGGATTCTTTGTAATCTAGAAATATATTTCTTATTTCTTTATGAATATGAACAATGTCAAATTCAAATGAAATTTTTAATACTCCTTCTTTTTCACCTCTATTCAAGGCAAGAATTTGATAGGGCTTTATCTTGTTAATTTCGATTTGAAAATCATAATAAATTTGGAATATTTCTTTCTTTTCTTTTTCCTTTTGTTTCTCACTTATTTTTTCCTGCGAAGGTTTCTCTTTAGCTTTTACAGATTTAATAATGGAGGTTTTTAATAAAAATTCTCTTGTCCTTTTTCTAACTTCAGCATTTTCATTTATTATCTCAGCAATAATATCTTTTGCGCCCCGCAAAGCTTCATCTTCATTTGCAACACCAAGTTCCTCATTTATGTATGTAGAAAGTATCTCGGTAAAGTCTCCTGAAAATTCTGGATTCTCTAAAATAAATAAAGCCAGCGGTTCTAAATCTTTTAATTTGGCTATTGTTCCCCTGGTCTTTTTCTTCGGCTTGTATGGAAGATATAAATCTTCCAGTTCTTGTAATTTCCCACAGTTGTCGATTTTATTTTTTAATCCCTCAGTAAGCTTTCCCTGTTCTTCAATGCTTTTTAATATGGTCTCTTTTCGTTGTTGTAAAAGAGTGAGATAATTAAGCCTGTCTTCGACACTTCTAAGTACTTCTTCATCCAATCCGCCTGTTTTTTCTTTTCTATACCTGGCAATAAAAGGAATGGTCGCATCTTCATTTAGCAAGTTTATAACTGCATTAATCTGTTCGGTTCTTATCTTTAATTCTTCAGCAATTGTTCGTTCTATATTCATAAATGATCAGAATTTTAATTTTTATTCTAAATAAAAGGAAAGTAAAATCTTTTTAAAATATTATGAGGATAATCATAAACAAAGAAAGTAATTGTGAGGCTCACATGCGTGAGCCTCATTTTTAAATACAATTAACTACAACCGGAAGTAGAACCGCAAGTCATACATTTCAAGCAAGTACCATTTCTAACCATGGTTAAGCTCTGACATTCAGAACAAATATCCCCTGTGTATCCTTTTTCAATTGCTTGCTTAACCTTCGAAGTTATACTATTCCGTTGACCAGCAGCAGTTTTGTAAGTGCTTGTTTTATTTGAAGATGAACTGTATCTAAATTCTTCTACAACCGAAGTATCTGTCCTATCCAGTTCTACCAATCTTTCACTTACTACTTCTTCACTTACATATTCAGGCTCGATTTTTTTTACTATTCCCTTAGAAGCTTTCGATTGAATATCATCCGGTTCTACATGAGCTAGATCGTGTCTGCCAAGGTATGTAACAGCCAATTCTCTGAAAATATAATCAATTACAGAAGTAGAAATTTTTATTTTTTCATTACCGGTGACAATTCCGCTTGGTTCGAACCTCGTAAAGACAAATGCATCAACAAATTCTTCCAGAGGTACACCATGCTGTAACCCGAGAGAAATTGATATTGCAAAACAATTCAACAAGCTTCGAAAAGCAGCACCTTCTCTGTGCATGTCAATAAATATTTCACCTATTTGTCCATTATCATATTCCCCGGTTCTAATATAAACTGATTGCCCGTTTATTTTAGCTTTTTGAGTGTACCCTGTCCTTCTATCCGGTAATCTTCTTCTCTTTGCTATATAACGATGAATGATTCTTTCAGCAACTTTTACTATATCATTATGCTCTTTTTCTTCCATTAAAGCTTCAAGTTCTTCTTCACTTATGGAATTTAAGGGTTGTGATAATTTTGAACCATCCCTGTATAATGCATTTGCTTTAATTCCCAATTTCCATGATTGCATATAAGCATCTTTAATATCTTCAACAGAAGCCTGGTTAGGAAGATTAATTGTTTTTGAAATAGCCCCGGAAATAAATGGTTGAGCTGCAGCCATCATTCCGATATGAGCATGAGGCCTTATAAACCTGGTCCCTTTTTTACCGCATTTATTTGCACAATCGAATATAGGATAGTGTTCATGTTTTAAGAAAGGTGCTCCTTCAATAGTCATTGTTCCACAGACATAATCATTTGCCGAAGCGATCTCTTGTTTAGAAAAACCTAATGCTGATAAAAGATTAAAGTCAAATGAATCAATTTCTTCTGTCTCAAAACCTAATTTTTTTGTGAGGAAATCTGAAGCAAGAGTAAATTTATTGAATGCAAAACTTAAATCGAAAACGGAAGGTAATGCATTATCAATTTTTACAAGAGCTTCTTCTGTAAATCCTTTTGCTTTTAATGATTCGTGATTTATATATGGACATCCATCTAACGAACCTGAACCTTTTGCATATTTTACAATTTCAGTAATTTGGTCTTTATTATATCCCAATCTTTCTAGAGCAGGAGGAATAGATTGATTAATTATCTTAAAGTAACCACCACCTGCTAATTTCTTAAATTTAACTAATGCATAATCGGGTTCAACTCCAGTTGTATCGCAATCCATTACCAGACCAATTGTTCCAGTTGGAGCAATAACTGTTACCTGAGCATTTCTGAAGCCATAGTTTGTTCCTAATTCTAATGCTTTGTCTGCATCTTCTCGGGCTGCTTTTAAAAGATCTGAAGGGCAGAATTTCGGATCAATACCAACCGGGAAAATTGAAAGACCTTCATATTCTTCATTTGGTACATTGTAAGCTGCTCTTCTATGATTCCTGATTACTCTTAACATGTGGTCTTTATTATTTTCATATTTAGGGAATACTCCTAACTCTTTTGCCATTACAGCGGAAGTTGAGTAAGCAGTCATATGCATTATTGCGGTTAAGGCGCCGCAAATAGCAAATGCTTCATTACTGTCATATGGAATTCCCTGCAGCATTAACAATGATCCAAGATTTGCATATCCAAGCCCAAGTGTTCTATAATAATAGCTGAGTTGTGCAATTTCTTTACTAGGAAATTGAGCCATTAATACGCTAATTTCCAGAACAATTGTCCAGATTTTTGTAGCATGACGATAATTATCAATATTAAAATCCTTGGTCGCAGAATTATAGAATTTAACTAAGTTAAGTGAAGCGAGATTACATGCAGTATCATCAAGAAACATATATTCACTGCAAGGATTGGATGCCTTTATTTCTCCATCAGCCGGGCATGTATGCCATTCATTAATTGTTGTATGAAATTGCATACCAGGATCAGCGCAGGACCAGGCTGAATAAGAAATTTGATCCCATAATTCAGTTGCTTGTATTTTTTTACATGGTTTAGGATCACGGTTCTCTTTTTTTGCTTTTTCTTTTTCTATTCTCCAATAAAGATTCCAATCAGTATCATTAATAACCGCATTCATATATTCATTTGTAACTCTGATGGAGTTGTTCGAATTTTGCCCCGAAACAGTGAGATATGCCTCCGAAGTCCAATCAGTATCATAAACAGGGAATTCTATTGATTTAAATCCCAATTTTGCTAATTGAATAACTCTTTCAATATAATTATTAGGAATTTGTGCTTTCCTTGCTTCAAGTACAGCATGTTTTAACTTGTGATTTAACTTTTTATTAAATCTGTCATTCTCTGGATGTTCATCATAACATGCTTTCATAACTGCATTCAGATGATAATTGCAAAGCTTGGAACCTGCAACCAGGGAGGCTACTTTTTGTTCTTCAACTACTTTCCAATTAATATATTCTTCTATATCAGGATGATCTAGATCCAAGGTAACCATCTTCGCCGCACGTCTTGTAGTTCCACCGGATTTTATTGCCCCAGCGGAACGATCTCCTATCTTTAAGAAAGACATCAATCCAGAGGATTTACCACCGCCGCTTAAGGGTTCATTTGCTCCTCTAATATTTGAAAAGTTTGAACCAGTTCCTGACCCGTACTTAAACAATCTTGCTTCCCGAACCCAAAGATCCATTATACCGCCTTCATTTACCAAGTCGTCATTTACCGATTGGATGAAGCATGCATGGGGTTGCGGGTGTGTATATGCATCCGATGATGCTGTTAATTCTCCTGTCTTGTAATCAACATAATAATGTCCCTGTGAAGGTCCTGTAATTCCATAAGCCCAATGTAAACCGGTATTAAACCATTGAGGACTATTCGGAGCCGCCATTTGATTAGCGAGCATATAGATCAGCTCATCATAAAATACTCTAGCATCTTCTTCAGAATCAAAATAATTTGCCTGCCATCCCCAATAAGTCCAGCACCCAGCTAATCTGTGAAATACCTGCTTTGCATCTGTTTCGGAAGCAAAACGATCTTTTTCCGGAAGTTGTTCTAATTTATCAGCATCTGCTTTTGAAGGCTGTAACCAGGAAGGAACACCTTTTTCTCTAATCCTTTTTAATAATTTCGGAACGCCTGCTTTTCGAAAATATTTCTGAGCAATAATATCTGTAGCTACTTGTGACCATTTGGCTGGAACATAAACATCATCCATCTTAAATACAATTGAACCATCCGGGTTTCTTATCTCTGAAGTACGGCTTACAAATTCTATTGAAGATAGAGGATCTTTACCAGCTTCTGTAAACAGCCTTTTTATTTGCATAGTATCTCCTCTAATAACATGTTAATTAATTATTAATTTAATTCCAATCTCTAGTATACTAAAAAAAATCTTTTTTTAGTTTAGGAAGCTTAAGAGTCAAATTTTTGCCCTCGATTATATAAAAAAAGAATTTTAACTATTCTCTATAAATTACTTAAACTTTCAAATTAATTGAATAAAATATATCAACCTTTTTATTACAAAAACTTATAAGATTGAAATTTAAAAGTTGTAAGGTAATTTCAATTTTTCGAGTTCTTAACAGAATTTCTTACTGTAAGATTGGAATTCAAACTAAAAAAAATTTAGTTGAAAAAAAAGTGTCAAGTCGAAATAAAAAAAAATTTTTTGTTGCAAAAAGAAAAAAATTCTCATCCGAATTCTGTATTTTAAAGAAAGGGATAAAAATAATTTTTTTAAGTATCAATTTATCTTATCTATTTAACCGTTTATGTAAATTTATTTTTGTTTTAAAGATAAATTTTGAAAATTTTGAAACAAATAATCATTACTTGATATAAAAAATTGCCTGAAGAAAATATTATTGAAATAAAAAATCTCTCTAAATCATTTAAAGAATTAAAAGCTGTCAATAATCTTAGTCTAAATGTTTTTAAAGGAGATGTATTCGGATTTTTAGGACCAAATGGCGCAGGCAAAAGTACAACCATCAGGATGCTTCTTTCCTTGATCAACCCTACAAGTGGGGATATAAAAATTTTTGGTAAACCATTAAAAGAAAAAAGACTCGAAATTTTGAAAAAAATAGGGGCTATAGTTGAAAAACCGGATTTTTATTCATTTTTATCTGCCTACAAGAATTTAGAGATCTTAGGAAAGTTATCTGAAACAGATGTCTCCCGGAAAAAAATCATGGAATTACTGGAACTGGTTGGACTCGAAAAAAGATTTAAGAGCAAGGTAAAAACTTTTTCTCATGGAATGAAACAAAGGCTCGGTATTGCCCAGGCGTTGCTCCATGATCCTGAGTTAATTATTCTGGATGAACCTACAACAGGTTTGGATCCTCAAGGGATGAAGGAAATAAGAGAATTAATAATAAATCTTAGCAAAGAAAAGCAGAAAACTATTTTCCTTTCATCTCATATCCTATATGAAGTTGAATTAGTAGCAAACCGGATGATAATTATTAGTAAGGGTTCAGCAAAAACTGAAGGAAAAGTACAAGACCTATTAAATGCAAACAACCTGAATGTTACTTTCGAGGTTGACAATATTGAATCTGCAAAGAATAAACTACAAATAAGCAGATGGGCGGAGAAATTAAATTCCATTACAAATAATAAAATGATTTTTTCATTGAATCATCATGAAATTGCTCCTCTGAATAAATATCTTGTTGAGAATAATATAATGGTAAGTGCTGTTGTACCTAAAAGATCTCTTGAAGAATATTTCCTTCAAATTACGGAACAGGAGGGGAGTTGATAAAATTAGTAAGAATTGAATTGTATAAGATTTTTAAAAAGTGGAGAACTTATATCGGTTTTCTTGCAATAGCTGTCTTAATTCCCGTTATCCAGATCGCCATGTTGATTGAAGGAGAAAAATCACTCAATTTTATGACCAGGAATCTTCAACAATCTTTTGTTTTTGTAGGCAATCTTTTAAATGGATATTTAATAACCTACTTGATTCTTGGAAGTTTATATGTTCATATACCTTTTTTAATTGCACTTGTAGCCGGAGATTTATTAGCAGGTGAAGCAACATCCGGTACTTATAGAATTCTTATAACAAGACCTGTATCGAGGATTAAACTAGTAACCTCAAAGTTCACAGCAGGTTTATTATATACATATTTTTTAATCTTCTGGCTTGCGCTGATTAGTTTGGGGTTAGGGATTATAATTTTTGGTACCGGTGAGCTTATTGTACTTAAAAGTAGCCAAATTATAATATTTGCTAAAAATGATGTTTTATGGAGGTTTATTTTAGCATTCTTATTTGCTTCTTTAAGCATGTCGGTAGTTACCGCACTGGCTTTTTTATTTTCATCCCTAGTTGAGAACGCCATTGGGCCAATAATAAGTACAATGGCAGTAATAATTGTCTTTATAATTATATCTGCTATTGAAATAAATATATTTCAAACCTTAAAGCCGTATTTATTTACAACATATATGTCTTCATGGAGATTGTTTTTTGATGACAAAATAAATTACCAGGAAATTATCAAATCTTGTTTAATTCTTTTAGCACATATACTAGTGTTTTTTAGTGCTGCAGCGTGGATTTTTAAAAGAAAGATATTCTTTCTTAGATTTTATTAAAAAATAATTAATAAGATAATTCTAAATGAAAAAAATATTCTTAATTATAATCGTTTTTGCATTATATTTATTTAGTCAAACAAAAAATCCAGATGTTATCTTAAATGATGTAAAGGAAAAATTTAGCAAGATTGAAGATTATGAAGTTAATGTGAGAATTAAAGTTGATGTGGATTTTCTAAAAGTACCTGTATCCGAAGCTAAAATATATTTTAAGCAGCCTGATAAAATTCATTTTGAATCAGAAAATTTTGCTATGCTTCCCAAAGAAGGAGTAAATTTTTCACCAATGTCTATTTTAAAAGGAAATTATACAGCTATTTATGAAAGAGAAGATACCGTTAATGGAATTAAAGCTTCAGTGATTAAAGTAATCCCTCTTAATGAAAAGGGAAATATAATATTAACTACTTTATGGATTAATCAATCAAAAGATTATATAATAAAGGTTGAATCGACAACAAAAATAAACGGAACTTTTTCGTTAGAATTGAATTATAATAATCCGGTTGATGGTTACCCGCTTCCTTCTTCAATGGTATTTACATTTAATATCAATAGAACTAATATTCCTCGTGGGATGTATGGTAATATGGATGATGATAAGGGCAATACAGAAAATAAGCCTAAGAAAAAAAGGACTTCGGGGAAAGTTTATATTACCTATTCAAATTATAAGGTTAATCAGGGAATACCCGATTCAATTTTCGAAAAACCAAATGACTGAATTATTTTTCTAGAACCATCTTTTTTGCAGATGTAAATTTGTTTCCTACATTCAGTTTGTAGATATAAACTCCACTTGCTAAACCTGAAGCATTGAATTCAACTTCGTGAAAACCTAAAGGTAATTCTCTATTTATTAGTTCGGCAACTTGTTGGCCAAGAATGTTATAAATATCAAGCTTTACTTTACTACTCTGTTTTAAGTAAAATTTTATTCTTGTGGTAGGATTAAATGGATTTGGAAAATTTTGAGCTAAAATATAATCATCAGGAACTTGATTATTATTATCTTTTATACCGGTCAGTTTCATGTCGCTTACAAAATCTGATGGAACTGTAATATCGGTAAAAAGATGTCCGGTTAAAATAGTAATATTATCTCCTGAAAAATTCCAATTTATAAAAATACTGCTGGCATCAAATGCATTTTTTTCTCTTTTCACCATGAAAGTACCTACTCTTAAGGGGGTATTTCCAATCATATCGCTTAATGCTTTGGATGCAAAGGTTAATTCAACTTTGTCATTTTGCAGTTTTGCAGAAAGCCCGAGAATAGGTTTGTTTCGTAATTGTGATGAACCATCAACAAAAGAAAGTGAATAGTTATCGCTTTCCATATTATTACAATAAAAAGCGAAGACGCATTGATATGAGGTTATTTTAAAATAGTTTTGTGAGCTTATTGTTACATCAAATTGATATGTATAATTATCAATTAACTGCCCATTCATTATACGCATTGTGTATTGAGGCTGGGAATAAGAAGTATTAAAAAAAAATAAAGATAAAATAAAGTAGAAGAAGAAAAAATATTTAAACATTAGTATCCATAGCTTAATATAATTATTCACTTATCTAGTAACTGCCAACTGGCAATTAAAATAGAAGTTACCTACGTACTAGTTCCTAATACAGGTCTATTAATAGTATTGGTTTAAAATGTCAGGAAGGCCAATATATTCTGAAATAAATTTTAGAATTAAACCTTTCCCATAACACATCCCTCGGGAAAGATATATCAACTACTGTGCCATGCAGCACAGTAATTAAATTATTAGGAAATTTAATCTTTTATAAACATTTTGCAGAAGATTTAAATTTTAAGTGCGAAAAATATTCGTATATATGTGATTTGTAACACCTATCTTTTAATCCAGATATTTTTTGAAAATTACGGATGTATTATGCCCTCCAAATCCAAAGGCATTACTTAAAGCAAAATCAATTTTTCTTTTTTGCGGCTTATTAAAAGTATAATTTAAATCGCATTCAGGATCCGGATTTTTAAAATTAATTGTAGGCGGGACTATATCATTGATAGATGCTAGAATAGAAGCGATTGCTTCTACAGCACCTGTTGCACCAAGTAAGTGACCAGTCATACTTTTAGTAGATGAAACATTCATTTTGTATGCATGATCTCCAAAGATTTTTTTAATAGCTTTTGTTTCAGCAATATCTCCTAGTTGTGTTGCGGTTCCATGCATGTTAACGTAGTCAATATCAGTTGATTGAAGGGAAGAGGTTTTTAAAGCCATTTGCATAGCTAAGATTGCTCCTCGTCCTTCCGGATCAGGGGCAGTAATATGATATGCATCGGCTGATACACCAATACCTACAAGCTCAGCGTAAATCTTTGCACCGCGTTTTTTTGCGGTCTCAAGTTCTTCAAGAATTAAAACACCGCTTCCTTCACCCATTACAAAACCATCACGAGACGAATCAAAAGGCCGGCTTGCTGTCTTGGGTTCATCATTTCTGGTTGATAATGCTTTTGAAGAGTTGAATCCTGCAATTCCAATTTCAAGAATTCCTGCTTCACTGCCTCCAGATACTATTCTGTTTGAAAGTCCATTTTTTATTAACAGGTAAGAATCTATTATATTATTATTTGCAGTAGCACAAGCTGTAACTATACAGTAATTAGGCCCTTTAAAGCCATATTCCATAGCAATTAAGCCGGAAGCTATATCTGGAATCATCATTGGAATAAAAAATGGGGAAACTCGGTTAGGTCCTTCGGTATAATTTGTAATTGCTTGTTTGTAAAATGTATTAAATCCGCCAATACCGCTTCCAAAAATTACTCCCGTAGTCTCTTTTTCTTCAATTGACATATTTTCAGGATTTAATCCCGTATCTTCAATGGCCATTTTTGCAGCAGCAAGAGCATATTGGCTAAATAAATCCAACCTTCTTGCATTTTTCTTGTCCATGTAATTAACTGGATCAAAACCTTTTAATTCACAAGCAAATTTGGTTTCTACACGCGAAGTATCGAAATGAGTAATCAAATCACTCCCACTTTTACTTTCCATCATTGAGTTCCAAAATTCATCAACAGAAAGTCCTATTGGAGTAACTGCGCCCATTCCTGTAACTACTACTCTTCTATTATTTATTAGTGTCATTTTGACCTTTCATCATTCTTGCAAATAATAATTAACAAAATTATTAAAAAGGTGTTAAAATTTTTGATACTTAATCAATATAAAATTTAATTTTTTTCGCAAAAGTCTTTGAAATTAAGCAAATAAAATATCAAAAATAAAAAAATTTTAGCAATAATTAGAAGTTTGATATAACAATATTTAGATTAAAATTTATCTTCGGATAAACGGTAAGTAGTCCAATCTTTCATTGGTACTGCACCTATTTTTTCATAAAAATTTATTGCTGGTTTATTCCAATTTAAAACCACCCACTCTACTCTTCCGCAATTTCTTTTTTTTGCAAGATCCTTTATATAGCTAAGTAATGCCTTGCCAATTCCTTTTCCTCTGTATTGTGGTCTTACATAGATATCCTCAATATAAATACCTGGTCTTCCTTTGAACGTTGAAAAATTATGAAATAAAAGTACTTGCCCCGCGGATTTTCCCTCGAACTCAGCAATAAAGACTTCTGCATACTTGTTTTGACCAAAGAGCGAATTCTTTAAAACCTCTTTTGTAGCAGTTACTTCGTCAGACATTTTTTCATATTTTGCTAATTCTTTTATGAAATCAAATATTAATGGGATATCATCTACACTGGATTCCCTGATTGAAATTTTATCTTTTGTTTCTGTCTCCATAATTCTTTTTGATTTAGTTGGTTTTAATTTTCGTTCATTAATTATTGAAACAGTTTTAACTGCTGCTATTGCAAATAGATAACCTATTGCGGAACCAATAATTGCTCCCCCTAAAATATCGGAAGGATAGTGTAATCCCAGATAGACTCTTGAAATAGAAACTAAAGCAGCAGTGCTAAATAATGCCCATTTTAATTTTGGAAACAAAACATAGTAAAATGTTGCTGCCGCAAAATTATTAACTGCATGGTTAGAAGGAAATGACCATGTTCCATTACATCCAAGCGGGGTGATAACATCTGTTAAAGCAATGCAAGGTCTTGGTCTATGAAAAATTTCCTTTAGAATCTTATAACTGAATTGATCAGTAAAAATTATTAACAATATTACTCCTAATACTGCAATTTTTCCTTTTGTTCCCCCTTTAAAAAAGCTAATGAAAAGAAGAATTATATAAGCAATAAACCAATTATTTACATTTGTTATAGTAGAAAAGAATCTATCTAAAACATGTGAGGATAGCAAATGGTTAAAAAAATAAAGAATTTCGATATCTATATGATGTAAGAATTCTACCATTTTAAACTTATAAATTGAGCTGAAAATATAATGAAATCCGGTGAAAAAAATGACCTTAGCACTTTGTTAATTTTTGGGAAGAATATATGTGACTGGTATAATTTTTGTGCAAATACAGAACAAATTGAAGGATATATTAAAAATAGGAATAGATAAACAAGAATGTTCAGGAAATTTAAATATGTTTTAGATGTCTTTGATGACGGTAAAGCTTCTATCTTAACTAATAAAAATGAGTACTTACAACAAGAGACAAGTAACTTTTTAGCGACACCGCTTAAGATTATCTCACTCCTAATAGCAGTCTCCGGACTTTTTGCTATGTTATTTGAAGTGAAATATCAGGCAGATTATTCTTTAAATATTTATATAACCCGTCTTTTATCAACAATAATTGCTTTCACAGTCTTAATATTGACTTACACTCATATCGGTTACAAAAAAAGCATCTTTTTAGTTCACTTACTCTTGGTGGTAATAATAACATCATCAGCATATATGATATATCTGATGCCGAAGACTCTTGTTGTAAATTCTCAAATAGTTGGTTTAATGATTTTTACTTCAGCTTTATTTTTTAGCTGGGAAATGAAAAATCAAATATTTGTTGCAATCTACTATAATCTTGTTTTTGCATTTGCGATTCTGTTAAATGATCATTCTATCTATTTCCTTCCTAATATGTATGAATCAGTTTTGTTTGTAATCTTTTTAAGTATTATGTCTGTTATTGGAAGTGCTGTTAACTATAAACTTCGTCTACAGCTAGCTGAAAACTCATACAATATAGAAAAATCGGAAAAAAAATTTCGATCAATATTTAATAACTCTTTTGAAGGAATTTTTCAATCAACAATTGAAGGAAAATTCATTACCGTCAATCCTGCATTAATCAAACTTTTAGGTTATGAGACTAAAGAAGAGTTGATGGACCTGGATATAAAAAATGATATTTTAAAATATTCTGAAGAAAGAGATATAATAACCAAAAAGTTAAAAGAAAACGGGGAGATTAGAAATTATCGACTCGTTTTAAAAAGAAAAGATGGTTCAGATGTTATAGTTAAATTAAATGATAGACTGGCTGTAAACGGGGAAGACAGCCAGATCTATTTCGAGGGAAATATTCAGGATATTTCTAGCCAGGTAATAGCAGAAAAGAAAAGAGTTGAAGTTGAAAAAGAATTAAGGGTAGAAAAAATAAAATCAGATAAACTAGCGCAGGAAGCTATAAAAGCAAATGAAATAAAGAGCCAGTTTTTGGCAAACATGAGTCATGAAATACGTACTCCAATGAATGGAATTATTGGTTACTTAACTTTGGTAGAACAAGGTTCATATCAAAATAAAAATGAAATGAATCAATATATACTTAGCGCTAAACAATCTGCAGAATCACTGTTAGAAATTATTAATGATATCCTCGATTTATCTAAAATAGAATCAGGTAAAATTGAGTTGGAAGAGAAAGTTTTTAATCTAGATAATATAATTGATAATGTTATTTCTTTGCTCTCAATCAAAATAAAAGAAAAAGGTTTGAAAATTTTAAAAGATATCCAAATAAATTCATCTTTTGATTTAATTGGGGATCCAACAAGAATTAGACAGATTTATATAAATCTTATTAGTAATGCAATAAAATTTACTGATAAAGGGGAAATAGTTATTCATGTTCAAACTCAAAAATGCGAAGGCAAAAAAATGAAAATATATTCTTATATACAAGACTCTGGTGTTGGTATTCCTAAAGATAAACAAATAGCCTTATTTAAACCTTTTTCACAGGTAGATAGTTCTTACACCAGGAAATATGGCGGTACGGGTCTAGGCTTGGTTATTTGTAAAGAGTATATCAATTTGATGGGTGGAGATATAAATTTGGAAAGTGAGGAAGGAAAAGGAAGTACATTTAAATTTACCTTAAAATTAAAAGCCCAGGAAAGAATGACAAGTTATAATGTTAGCAGTAGTTTTGATCGCGTTTATAATCTTGATTCTGAAAAAGTAGCATCCAAACGTGAAACTGAATCCACTGAATCGAAAGATAATGATTTAAAGGTTAAACGTTCCAAACAAAAACTTCTGCTCGCCGAGGATAATATCATTAATCAGAAAGTTGCTATTAAACTATTAAATAATGCCGGATATTATGTGGAAGCAGTAGATAATGGACTTAAAGCTTTAAATGCAGTAAAAAATGATTCATATTCATTGGTATTAATGGATATTCAAATGCCTGAAATGGATGGTTTAACGGCATCGGCTGAAATAAGAAAATTAAATAATGGAAAAAAAGACATTCCCATAATTGCTATTACCGCTCATGCATTAGCGGGAGATAAGGAAAAATGTCTTTCAATGGGAATGAATGATTATATCACAAAACCTATTATTGCTAACCAGTTAATTGGAGCTATTGATAGGCTCTTAAATATAGAGGAAGATAAAGTTTTATTAAAGGAGGAAAAAAAAATGGACAGTAAAATTTTTGATTTTGAGCATCTTGATAAAATAAGTATGGGAGATACTGCTTTTCAAAAAGATATCTTATCAACTTACATAGAAGATGTTGAAAAAAGAGCTCAAAAATTGGAGGCTTTATTTATTGAAAAAGATTTTCAGAATTTAACTAAAGAAGCTCATACCGTCAAAGGTGCAAGTTATTCTGTTGGAGCAGTAAAAATTGGTGAAGAAGCACTTGCTATTGAAATCTCAAGTAAGCATAATGACGCTGGTAACTTGGATTTGAGGATTAAAAATTTAAAAACTGCAGTTTCTGAAACTACAGAAATTCTAAATGAGTATTTAAAACAAAGCATAATGGTTTAAGTATCTATCTTAATTATACGAAATAATTTTTACGAACCTGAACAGATGTAATTTTGTATTTTATCGGAATAGAAATATTTGACTTCAAAAAAATACCCTCGAAGATTATCTATATTTTACTGTCGTATATTTTATTTTCTATAATGTCTTTCTTGCTTCTCCCTTATGCAGGGAGAAGATTTCTATTCTTATTTTTATACCTCTCATAACCTCAGCTTTATTTTTAGGAGTTAGAGGAGGTTTATTCTCAACCATAATTTTGGTTCAAATGAATGTATTATTTCTCCATCTTGGTGTTATTGATGTTCCCCCTATAGCGTACCAATAATTAAGCTAGTATATTAATAATGTAATAATGTGAGGAGTATTATGTAACTAGGAAAAAGCAGAAGAAAAAATAAAAGTGTCGCTGGAAAAAGAAAAAGAGCTGAATGATTTAAAATCAAAATTTGTTTCACAGTATCGAACGAATTTCGTACACCGCTAACTTCAATTCTGGTATCTTCTGAATTGCTGCAAATATATTATTTTAAGTGGTATAATGAAAAGAAACTAAATACTCTGCATCTAATTGAAAAATCTGTAGAATATATGATTGAAATGATAAGCGATGTTTTAACTATAAACAGGGCTGATTCAGGGAAAATCTAATTTAAACCTGTTCCTATAGATTTAATTGAACTTTCAAAAGATGTTTTTGAGGAAGTAAAATTATCTGCTTTACCTTCTCATAAATTTAAATTTAATCATGATATTCAATGCAAATATGTTATAACCATTCCCCAGGTAGGGCCAAAAGGATTCCCCACCCCAAAACTATATTTAGCGTTTTGAAAGTTAAGTAAAAATTAATAAAAACTTACTATAATT
Source organism: uncultured Ignavibacteriales bacterium (assembly GCA_963723205.1). Lineage (GTDB taxonomy): Bacteria > Bacteroidota > Ignavibacteria > Ignavibacteriales > Ignavibacteriaceae > CAVQBP01. The sequence continues at coordinate 255,425 of CAVRQC010000041.1, read as the reverse complement.
TCGGTTTCATTTTTTTTCTATAAGATTCACCTTTAATAATTATCTGATGAGCATTATGGCATAATCTATCCATCAGGGCATTTGCCATTATGGGATCCGGAAAGATATTACCCCAATCACTCATGGAACGGTTGCTTGTCAAAATAATAGATTTCTTTGAATATCTTGCATCAGTAATGGCATAAAGATATTCTGCGGAGCTCTGATTAATTTTCTTAAAAGCAAAGTCATCAATAATTATGAGATCATACTTTATAATAGCGTTTAACTGTTTAGATAATTTTCCAACTAAATCGGCTTGTGATAAAACAGTAAATAGTTCATGAAAGTTGTAGAAGCCGACAGATAAATACTGTCTGCAAGCAGCATGTCCCATAGCTTTAGCTAGATGACTTTTTCCAGTTCCGGTCGGGCCTATAAAAAATACATTTTCTCCTTTTTCAATAAACCTGCATGTAGATAACTGTTTGATCCGGGAAGCGTTGATTGAAGGGTTAAAACTAAAGTCAAAGCTTTCAAGAGTTTTATCAGACTGTAGACGTGCAGCACTTAGAAGTCTTTGGAGCCTTCTTTGTTGACGTGTTTCCAGTTCATCTGCTAAAATCATTGAGAGCATATCGTTAAATGATAACTGATTCTGAGCGGCTTCCATTAGCCTTAGCTCAAGACTCTCCAGTGTACCGGAGAGCTTTAGCGCCTTAAGCTGCCCTTTTAATTGAGCAAGATTTGACATAAAATGAGTTTCTCTTTCGTATTAAGTTATTGATATTTTGTTTAGTTATCGTTAATAAAATAATCCATTGTCCGCACATAGGCCGATGTTTCATCAGAGATATTCAGTTGCTGCTCTTCTTTGTGTTCCATTAGTTTTTCAATTATTGCCTTAAATATTTTGGGAGAAAGGTGACGGTAATTATCAAGAGCTGTCCTGCTTGCCGCAGACACCATATCGTTTGGATATTTTTTTGCTATATATAATATGCCTTGTGCTTTCCGCATATTTATATACGCATGTGGCGTGAGTATCTTTTTTATAAGTTCACCAAATTCCAGACAAATTGCCTCTGCACTCTTTCTTACCGCATATGGCAGACCAATGTTCAAGGCAGCCTGCATATTTTCCGGGAAGTCATTTAAGTCAGTCTGTCGGGAACCGTTTGGGATTGTATGTTCTTTAATGAGCTTGTCTTCATAATATACCGATACAAGATTATGCCCTACTTTAACCCATACTTTTTTCCCCACATACCGGTGTGGTATTGAGTAAGATTTTTTCTTTACTTGTATATAATGATCAGGATGAACTGCAGCTTCTTTCCAATATGCTGCCTCAAATGCTTCCAATGCCAGAGGCTGAAGTGCCTGTTTTTCCGTACTTGTAAATTCTTCATATGGCTTTAAACCGGTTGTACCGTGAGTTCTTTGTCCGTATGTATTGATAAGCCAGTCAAGCATTGATTTGTTCGCCTCAGAAATTGTTATATTATTATTAAGAGCTTTGAACTTTCCGAACTGCTGCCTTACGGTTTGTACATCCCTCTCTACAATGGGCTTGTCCTTGGGTGTGGCTACACGGCAAGGATTAAGGAAGCATTCATAATGCTCGGCAAGTTCGGCATATGCTTTATTTATAATAGGATTATAAAGGTCCGGTTTAATTACTCCGGTTCTAAGATTATCAAGGTAAATTACTTTTGGTACACCGCCGAAGAAATTGAACATCCTTACATGGGATTGAACAAAACTCTGCTGATCTTGACTAAAGACAAGTTCCACAAATTTAAACCGGCTGTATGAGAGTGTACCTATGAAAGCATAGACTGTACGGTTTCTCTTTAACAGAGGGTCATAGAGCATCCCCATTTTTGCATAATCGATTTGCACTTGCTCTCCCGGTTGATACTCCAAACGGCATGTTGTTTTATTGTTATACAGTACAAATTTATTCTCACGGATAAATCTCTTGAAACTGCTGTAACTTACTTTTCCAACTATTCCGTGTTTTTCTTGTATTACCTCAAATACTGTTTTGGGCTTTATCTTATTGTCTGCATCAGTTATAAGTTTACCAATCTCTTCCTTATAGGGTTGAAGTACCGATTGAGCTTTAGTTGGTCTGCCGGAAAGTTTAGGAATAATACCCGGAAGAACAGACAAGATCTTTTCTTTATCGTAATCGGTTATCCCAAGGGCGGTAACCTCTTTGATGTATTTTCTTATTGTCTTACGGTCTATTCCTGAGAGCTTTGATATTTGACTGATACTCTGAGAATCAAAATAACGTCTGATAACTTCGACTATCTCCATATTAACTATCCTTTGATAAGCCACTTTTTCTCCCGTTTGTTATTTATTGAAAGGGGAAAAATGGACTTAAAATAATTGCTTTACTACTTTGCTAAAGAATAGTTATAGGTGGGGAATCCTTATGGCCCTGGCTGAGGAATCCTTTTGACCCTGGGTGGGGAATGCTTATGGCCCTAATTCAAAAATACTGGGGAATACTTTTGGCCCCTGACGATGAAAGATTGTTAAGGAGAATAATTGTTAAACTTTTATCGAATTCGATTAAATATTCACTAAAGGCGGAATATTAATCTTTCTATAAAGAAGAATGGCAGCATTGAAATCTGTATAAAAGATGAAGGAATTGGTATATCGGATGAAGATCAGAAAAAACTTTTTCAGCCTTTTTTTTAGAGGTGAGAATATCGAAAATAATCCCGGCACGGGGTTGGGATTATCAATTCTTCAGAGAGAGGTTCACCTGCAAAAGCGAAATATTTCTTTTAAAAGTAAAATTGGGGAGGGTACAAGTTTTACCATAAAATTACCGGAGATCTAATCTAAAGGATAAATACTTCATTTTTTCCCCGGTATAAGCTTCAATATTATTTATTTCTTAATCTAAATATCCTGCTTAGCAAATTTCAACTCTTAATTTTATATTACCGTTTATTTTCTCATTGTACCATTAAGTGAATTTTTAAGGAATTTTTGTTAATAAAACCGATTATTTAAGTAAAATTTGTTTAATAATATTCGGTAATTATATGAAAAGAATCCTAACAATCGAAGATGATAATTCGGTAAGGTTTAATATTGTAGAACTTTTTAATGGAGAGGATTTTGAAACTTTTGAAGCAAAAAATGGGGAAATTGGAATCTTTTTGGCAAAAAAAGTTCATCCTGATTTCCTAATATCTGATATTTTGATGCCCCAAGTAAACGGGTATGAGATATTGCTTTAACTTTAGAAGGATGAAAGTACAGCTTCAATTCAATTTATCTTCTTATCAGCATTTGCAGATAAATCCAATATAAAAAGAGAAACTAGAGAAGGTATAGATGATTATCTCCCAAAACCTTACAAAACAAAAGATTTACTCAATGTAGTTCATTCAAGACTGAAAAAAAGGAATAGATTGAGCCAATAATAATATTAATCAGCTATAGGGTAATTTAGTAATATTATTTTATCATAAGTTAATATTTGGAAATTGAACGTTTATAATAAATCTTATAAAAATTGATTAATATCATGAAAAACTAAATAAAACTTGAATTTTAACGATAATATAAATCATATAGATTAAAATATTTTAAAAATTCTCAACCAACAGGAACTAAAATGGAATTAATTAAATGGTCAGAAAAATATAGTGTAAATAATTTTTTACTTGATTCGCAGCATAAAAAATTAATTGCGATTATTAATGAATTACATACTGCAATGAAGGTGGCACGAGGTAATGAAATTATGCAAACAATATTTGATGAGTTGATCTGGTACACCAAAGAACATTTTAGAACTGAAGAACAGGTTATGCTGAAATTTAATTATCCCGAATTTGGCGAGCACAAAGCAGAGCATGAAAAATTAACCGAGCATGTTCTTCAATTGCAGAAAAATTATAAAGAGGGAAAATCACTTATTACCATGGAAACTATGAACTTTTTAAAAAGTTGGTTAATTAATCATATAGAAGGTACCGATAAAAAATACAAAGATAAAATAACCGGGGATTCATTTAACAAAAAAGTCTTAGTATAAATTATCATTTAACTCGTTAACTTTCCTGTACAATTATATTGAATGAATTCATTTATTAAATTGCTATTAATTCATCAAAATTTTTAAAAAAGAACTAAACAAAAATTATTTTTTATCCGATAATATAAAGTAATAGAATTACTTATAGTGACATTGATTCTGGAGTAATTTCTTGCAATATCTTTGGTTGTTATCCTCTTGATGATAGTGTATACCGGAGAATTTTATGAATTATTATTGAATTAAAATCCTAAAAAATCAAAAAAAATTAAAAGAGAGTATATAATATGAAGCTGCTTGCGAAATTGAATATAAAAATGAAGCTTATAGTAATAACAGGTACCATTGCTGTTTTTGCAGGGATAATAGGTTCGGTTTGGGTTAATGCAACTATATGGCAGATGTTTTATTTTTTACTAATTAATACAATATTTTCTACTCTTCTTGCTCTGTTTATTTCAAATATTGTTAGCAGACCTCTTAAAGATATTACGGCAAAAGTAAATGAATTGGGAATAGGACATTTTAGTAAAAGAATTAATATCTCGACAAGTGATGAATTTGGAAAGATCGCTTCAGCTGTTAATAAATTAGCTGAAAATCTCCAAGAGAATGTTGTTAGCAACATAAAAAAAATCTCCGAAGGAGAATTTAATATAGAACTGATTCAAAAAGATGAAAAAGATGAAATCACTCCCGCAATTAATAAGTTAACTTCAACTATTAGGGAAATGATTGATGAATCAAAACTTTTAGTTGATGCGGCAACAAGCGGTAAATTAAATGTTAGGGGGGATTCTGCAAAATTCAGTGGCGGATATCAGGAACTTATACAAGGATTAAACAATACATTTGTTGCCGTAGTTAAACCAATTAATGAATCAAGTAAAATTTTAGAACTTTTAGCTCAGGGTAATTTAACCGCTAGAATGAGAGGCGATTATCCCGGAGATTATTCCATAATCAAGAATAATATTAACAGTTTAGCAGAGTCATTCAGCAATGCGGTAAGAGACTTCGCATCTGCTGTACAGTTAACTACTAATTCGTCGAATGAAATATCTTCCAGTATTGAAGAAATGGCTGCAGGAACTCAGGAACAGTCTTCACAAACCATAGAAGTAGCAGCAGCAATTGAAGAAATGGCGAGAACTATACTTGAAACAACTCAAAATGCAGGTACAGCTTCACAAAATGCTAAAAATGCTGGGGAAATCGCTGGAGAAGGCGGAAAAGTTGTTGAAGAAACCGTAGAAGGAATGAAAAGAATTGCAGAAGTAGTTTCGAAAGCCTCAGAAACTGTAAAACAATTAGGAAAAAGCAGCGATCAGATTGGTGAAATCATTCAAGTTATTGATGATATTGCTGATCAAACTAATCTCCTTGCTTTAAATGCGGCCATTGAAGCTGCACGGGCCGGAGAAATGGGCAGAGGTTTTGCGGTAGTTGCCGATGAAGTGAGAAAACTTGCGGAAAGGACTACAAAGGCAACAAAGGAAATTGCCGGAATGATAAAGCAAATACAGAGAGATACAAAAGGGGCAGTTGAATCGATTGAAGAAGGAACCGAAGAGGTAAAAAAAGGGAGAGAGTTAGCCAATAAAGCCGGTGAATCATTAAGCGGTATAATTAGTGCTTCTAACAAAGTTGTTGATGATGTTAACCAAGTCGCCAGTGCAAGTGAGGAACAATCTTCTGCGGCTGAACAAATTAGTAAAAATATTGAAGCAATAAGTAATGTTACTAATGAAAGCACTGCCGGTATACAACAAGTGGCAAAATCAGCAGAGGATTTAAATAAGCTTACCGACAATCTACAAAGTCTGATTAACAGATTTATTATTGATTTCAACCAGGCAGAAGAAGAAGAACATTATTCCATTAGACGAAATGGTAAATTGGTAAAATCAAGATAACTATTTTCAAAATTTTCGGTTTGAAAATATTAATTTGAATTGTACAGTTATATGTATTCTGGAGTCCTTGCAAAAATTAATCAGTATATATCAAACCTTATTGCAACATTATTAATAGTTAATATGCTATTTTGATAAAAATATCAAATCGGTAAATATTACTTATGCGATAAATCCTTAAATTATATAATGTTTGCAAAATCTTTCCTTTTCAAATAATATAAATCGGCATTTTAATTGCATTTAAGATGATCAATGTGATTATAAGGATAGAGATTATGTTAAGGATTTTAATTTTATGCATTCTTGTATTATGTATTTTTAGTACAAGTTATTCAAGTACAGATTATTCTATTGAAGTATCAAATATTGAAAAAGTAAACGCAAGCACTTTGGAGTTCGATGTTTATGTAAAGTCTCTGGGAACACAATTCGAATTAACTTCTTATCAATGTGTCTTCTTTTTTAATCAAGCTATATCTAATAGTTCATCTTTCACATTTACTTATATAGATGGTTCTTCGCAATTAACAAATATCCCTCCAGAAGCAGGGATTGGAATTAATAACTCTGACGGTAAATTGAAATTAACTTTTGCTTCCTTACCCGGAAGTGAATTTATACCAACCGCATATATAAAAATAGGAAGGTTTCGCCTAACAACAGATGGCACATTTAACGATCAGTTACCTGAAATTAAATGGTGTTTTAGCGGCAAAATAAATACTATTCTAACCGGAACAAACTTTGAGGAGATTACTGATTCAAGTTATCATATGGAAAAAAATTATAGTCAGTTAAGTATTTTGAACATAGTTGCTTCATCAACAGATCCAAGTGTATCAACAGATAATTTAATTGATGGTAAGGGTTCTTCAAGTGGAACATAATTCAGAATTTTATGGAAAACCAACTTAATGCCTGCAGAATTAATTTTTAGCCTCGATGATGAATATGAAATTACCACAAACAAAAATTGAATTTAATAACTGGCAAAATGGAAGTATATATCAATATTCTATATATTTGTTCAGTTGATACTAGTAAGCTGGAATGAAGTTGTATCCAATGAACCTCTTTCAGATACTACCGAGTGGACTATGAATAATTTTGATAAACAGAATGCTAAATATATTAAGCTAACTATAACGGGAAATAATAAAAATGAATGGATAAAACTATGGGAAGTACAGATTTATGGAAGTTCTGATACTTCAGTAACAAATAACATGGAGAAAAAACCACTGGTTAACATTCCCTTTAGAATTGATGATGGGACAGGTCATTCTGATACTTTATTTGTTGGAATAGATTCAACTGCTTGCGATGCTTTAGATTCATGTCTTGGTGAAGTTGAGTTTCCCCATCCACCAACTGGAACATTTAGTGCCTGGTTAAATGTTCCTAATAGTCAAATGTTAACTTTAAGAGACTATAGATATGGCTCAATGATTAATAATTATGTATATACTTATCAGGTTCAATACCAGAGAGGGAATGCTAATAAAATAATTGTACATTGGAATCTGCCCAATACAACTAAATTACGAGTTCAGGATATTATTACTGGAAATATTATAGATACTGTTTTTTATCCTGGTGCGGATAGTCTTATTATAAATGATCCGAGTGATCTTTATAAATTAAATTTAACGGTTACTTATCTATCAAAAGTTTTACCGGTTGAATTGACGTCATTTAAAGCCGAGACAATTGATAAGACTGTTGAATTAAAATGGAAAACAGCAACCGAATTGAATAATAAAGGATTTGAAGTTGAAAGAAAAATTTCCCAAAATTCAAAGTGGGAAACAATAGGATTTGTAAAAGGTAGCGGCAATTCAACAAATCCTACATCATATAAATATACAGATGATTTCAAGTATCAGACAATTAATGGTATAGTGGTCTATAGATTAAAGCAAATTAATCTTGATGGTAATAAGGAATATTCAGAGGAAATTAAAGTAAAAATAGATCTTACTCCGAAAGATTTTGTGCTATATCAAAATTATCCTAATCCTTTTAATCCTTCTACAAATATCAAATATGCCGTGCCCTATCAAAGTAACGTCGATATTACTATCTATAATGCTTTAGGTGAAAGGATTAAGGTATTCGAGCAAGGAATTAAGGAAGCAGGAAGTCATGATATTGTTTGGCAAGCTAACAACCAGGCTTCAGGAGTATATCTTTGCACTATAACAGCAAGAAGCACTGATGGTAAAAATAATTTTAGAAAAACCCGAAAGATGATGCTGCTCAAATAATCCTTTTAAAGCTTATCATAATTAATCATAAAATTACCTTCAAAATTTCTCTTCATTATTTTTAATAGTATTTTATGCATTAATAATATTTTTATTAATGTATAATTTTGATTTTTAATCACTAGTAAACTGTTAAGAAAATTGGCAAAAATTAAGAAGAAATATAGCTATACAAATAACCGTCAAATCTGGCGACTGATTCCAACTGATTCCGAGAAAATAATTATTGAAGATAGAGATAAAGATAAGAAGGAAGTGTTTTTTAACTGTTTGAATATTTATACAGGTGAAAAATATTTTAACAATTTACAGCTTCAGGATAAATTCTGGACAGGGATCGAAACAGTCTACAAGGATATAATATTTTTTCATAATTTTTTAAAACCCGGTTTACCTATCCATAATGGTATAATTGCATTTGACATAAAGTCCAAAAAAATAATATGGAAAGCAGAAGATTATAATTATTTATTTGTTAAAGATGACAAAATATACGTGTATAAGAGCAAATTTGAAGGAAAAGAATTTTCATCACTCGATTATAAAACAGGTAATAAGTTAGAAGATTTAGAGAGTGATGCTAAAAGTATAAATATTTTAAGAGAAGAAGAATTAAATAAAAAAAATTTTGAAGGATATCTGTTTCCAAAACAAATTAGTTCCTATTCTGAATACTTATTTATAGATATAATTAATGAATTGAAAATAAAAAAAACTATAACAGATGAAATTAATTATATTGAAATAAACAACTTATTATTCTTTAATTTCCATGAAATTCTTCCTAATGGAAATTTTAGGAATATAATTAGAATCATTGAAATTGATTCAAAAAAAGTTATTTTAGAAGAAATTCTTGATAAAGAAACTAAATTATTAATCCCCGAATCCTTTTTTATTATAAAGGATTTAGTGTTTCTTTTAAAAGAAAAAATTAAATTAATAGTATATTCATTCTGATGTTCTTAACATAAGATCTGAATTTATTTAAATGGAATTAACCGAAGAAGATAAGGTTATATTATTATCTGCTGCGAGAGGATCAATTAATTCGGTATTTTCCGAAGGATATCCACCCACACCAGACTATACCAAATTTCCTAACTTAAAGCTAAATTGCGGAGCATTCGTTACTATAAGGATTAAGAATGAACTACGAGGCTGTATTGGTTATATTTTTACCCAGACGCCATTATTCGAAACAGTTTGTGATGCTGCCAAACAATCGGCTTTTAATGATCCGCGATTTTTTCCTCTTACTTCTCAGGAATTGAATAAAGTAGATATTGAAATTTCAGTTTTATCAATACCAGTTAAAATAAATAGTTACGATGATATTAAACTAGGTATCCATGGATTACTAATTGAAGAAGGAGTAAATAAATCAGTTTTACTTCCTCAAGTAGCTACAGAAAATAATTTAGGCTTAGAAGAGTTTCTTTCCATATTATGTGAAAAAGCTGGTTTATCTTCCCAACTTTGGAAAATAAAAATGTTAAACCTAAAATCATTTGAAGCTCAGGTTTTTTCTGATGAAGAAATTATGAGAAAAGAAAATGAATAAAATTAGAAAAGCAACGGTTGCAGGATATTTTTATCCTTCAAATCCCCAAAAGCTTTCGGATGAAATCGAAACATTGCTTTCTATTTCAAATCCCGAAATAACTTTACAGAATATAACCGGAATTATCTCACCGCATGCAGGGTATATTTATTCCGGTAGGACGGCTGCTTTTGCATATAATCTTTTAAGGAATAAACCAATTGATAAAGTAATAATTATATCACCAAGCCATCGGGAATATTTTCCCGGAGTATCTATCTACAATGGGGACGGATATGAGACACCGCTTGGAATTGTTGAAATCAATAGAGAATTGGCAGATAACATTGTTAATGGACAAAAAATTATTTACAAGGGAATTGAAGGCCATACAGAAGAGCATGCCATTGAAGTTCAAATTCCATTTCTCCAAAAAGTTTTGACAGAATTTAAAATAGTTCCAATTGTTATGGGAGACCAGAGTCAGCTTTTTATAGCTGCATTAGCAAATAGAATCCATCAAGTTGCCGATGAAACAACCTTGATAGTTGCCAGTTCAGATTTATCACATTATTATTCTAAACAGGAAGCTGATAAATTGGATACTGTAATTGAGAATGATATTAATGAATTTAATTTTAAAAAGCTTCAACATGATCTTGACCATAAAAATGGCGAAGCCTGTGGCGGGGGATCAATAGTCGCCATGATGGAAGCTGCTTCACTAATGAATAAAAAAAATGCTAAAGTACTGAACCGCAGCAACTCTGGGGATACAACAGGAGATTACAGCGGCGTAGTTGGTTATCTTTCTGCTGCAGTATATTAAAAGATGATTTCAAAGAAATCGAATATAGCTATAATTGGTGCAGGGAAAATTGCTTATTCCCTTGTTTATGCTCTTGTAGGAAATGGTTACAGAGTAAAGTTAATCATCAGCAATAATATTGATTCTGCCCAAAAACTTGCCCAAAAATTTTCTATAAAAAACTATTCCGATAAATTAGTTGATCTGAATACCAATATTCGAGTGGTCTTTCTTTCTGTTCCGGATAATCAAATTAAAATTACCACCGATAAATTAGCTAATCTTCATATTAATGTAAGAAACTCGCTGTTTATTCACCTTTCAGGTGCAGAGAATATTTCAAAATTAGGTTCACTACAACAGGCGGGTGCTTTTACAGCATCTTTTCATATAATGCAAACTTTTCCTTCCAAAAGAATTGTGAAAGTTGAAAATAGTTATGCTTCAATTGAAACGGAAAATAAATTTGCGGAAAGATTTCTTTTTCATTTAGCAAAGAATTTAAAATTAAAACCATTCAAATTAAGTTCAGAAGATAAGATAAGATATCATATTGCCGGAGTTTTTGCTTCAAATTTTTTAGTCGGAAATATCTTTAATTCAGAGAATATTTTTGATATAAAAAAGAATAAAACTAACTACAATAATTTTGATTTCCTTTCCCCCATTATTAAATCAACTTTTAACAATATTAAGCAGCTAGGAAGTTCAAATTCTTTATCTGGGCCAATTGAGAGGGGAGATTTAACTACTATTAAAAAACATATTAATGTATTAAAGGAAAAGAATATTTACAGTGAATTGAATCACACTTATTTAAGTTATATTATCCAATCACTTAATTTATTGAGTGTAGTAAAATCAAAATACGGGGAATTAAGTAAAGCCCATCTCGAATTAAAAAAATATTTACTTGATGAATTTAGAAAAGGCATCCCTTAAGAAAAAATCTTGTTCGGAAAGATATTAAAACGAATTATAGATATAAACTGACACATAATAAGTAGCCATAGCGAAAACTGCTGAAAGAGGGATTGTTAAAATCCAAGCCCATAAAATATTTCTTGCAACTCCCCATCTCACTGCAGAAAACCTTTTTGTTGTACCAACTCCTATTATTGAACCTGTGATAGTATGAGTGGTACTTACAGGTATCCCAAATATTGTGGCGAAAATAATTGTTAGTCCTGCTGATGTTTCAGCACTGAATCCTCCGAAAGGTGTTAATTTTGTAATGCGCATTCCAAGGGTTTTAATAACTTTCCATCCGCCAATTAAAGTTCCTAAGGCTATAACTGAATAGCTCATTAATATTACCCAAAAGGGAACGTGAAAAGAAGTTCCGATTAATCCGTTAGTAAAAAGTACAACAGTAATAATACCAATAGTTTTTTGAGCATCATTGGAACCATGACTTAAACTAAAAAGAGCCGCAGATATTAACTGAAATTTTCTGAAATACATATCAACTTTATATGGAGATTTATATCGTACGATCCATAATGTTATTGTAGAAAAAAGTAAGGCGAAAATGAAACCTAAAATCGGAGCTAAAAAAATAAAAATAATTACCTTTGAATACCCGGAAATGATTATAGCATCGAAGCCTGCTTTCGCTAATCCTGCTCCTCCATAACCACCAATTATGGAATGAGAGACACTTATTGGAAGTCCGAAATGTGTGGCAGTAGCAGTTAAGATGATAGCCCCTATTAAACCTGAAAAGATGACAAAGTTGTTAACAATATTTACATCAACAATTCCTTTTCCAATCGTAGTTGCAACACTTACTCCGAATATAAATGCAGCAATAAAATTAAAGAATGCTGCCCAAATAACGGCTTGAATTGGTGTTAAAACTCTTGTCGAAACTACTGTTGCAATTGAATTTGCGGCATCATTCATTCCATTATAGAAATCAAATATAAGAGCAAGAGAAATAATCAGAATAGCAAAATGCATAAAGATCAGGCGTTTTTTATGAATATTGACATTATAATATTGGCAGTTGATTGACACCTGTCAGATATGTTTTCAAGCAGATCCAGTATCTCTTTCTTTTTAATTAAGCTGATCGGATCTTTCTCAAGTTCGAATAATTCTTTCATAGCAATTTGGTAGACTTTATCTGCCTCCGATTCCAAGATTTTTACGGCTTTCATCTCATTTGTACTTTTGATTTTTAAATCCTGAATGGCTTTACCGAGTTCCTTAATTTGTTCTAAAACAATTGCGGCTAATTTATCAGCATGGTCAATTTTTTTTGTGACATTAAAAGTTTCAACGCGCATAGTTGCACCAAACAGCATATCGCTAATATCATCGAGCCTTTTTATTAAGGCGAATATATCTTCGCGGTCAAACGGGGTAATAAATGTTTTATTTAATCTTTTAACAACCTTGGAAGAGATTTCATCACAGCGGCTTTCGAGAGGTTTAAATTTTATTATTAAATCTTTATCAATCGTTTCAGATTTAAAAATTTGATGAGTATAAGACGCCATTTCGGTAATGTGAGTAATCATTTCTTTAAAATTATCGAAATACTTTTCTTCTTTAGGTAATAATTTTTGAAACATAAATTGCCCTGAATTTCAAATTGGATTGATTAAATAATCAATTTTTCCATTTTGATCCCTAATACGGAAAAATTTATTGCTAGCTAAATATAAGATTAATTATATAATTTAAAAAACCTAATTTTAATTTTTGATAAGAAAACTAGGAAAAATTTTGTCGAACAATACAGAAGACTGGATGAAACCACCAAAATAAACGAAAAAATTAATTCACTGGCTGACTATTATTAATCTTTGAATCCTGAAGATATTTGATTCCATTAAGAGATAATATTAAAATTCTATCAAATCTATTTCTGGCAAACCGATTTGGAATTTCCTATCCGTAAAAATCTTTCTAATTTATAAATTTACTATCCAATTGAAGTACTGATCACAATTCCTCACTTCTCATTTCTTTAAATATCTTTATATTAACGGCTTAATCTTTATACTTTATGGAAATGAAATAATTGTATACTCTAAAAATATTAATCTTAAGGGGAATTTTGTAATGAACTGGATATACTGGCATGAAAAATAGATCCGCTCTAACCCTTATTTTTCTAACTGTTTTTATAGATCTCTTGGGTTTTGGAATCTTAATCCCTATTCTGCCGACCTTTGCCGTATCAAAATTACATGTTAGTGAGACTGCTGTTGGTATTGCTATAGCCGTCTATTCATTAGTTCAATTTGTATTTAATCCATTATTTGGAAAAATTTCTGATAAAAACGGAAGAAAACCAATTATTCTTATTTGTCTTCTTTTAAATGCATTAGGATATGTAATATTTGCATTTTCCAACACTTACCTAATGCTTATAATATCAAGAATTGTTGGTGGAATCGGAGGAAGCAGTATAGGCGTCGCTCAGGCTTATATAGCTGATATAACTACAAAAGATAACCGTTCCAAAGGAATGGGGATGATAGGAGCTGCTTTTGGATTGGGTTTTGTCTTCGGTCCCTTGATTGGTGGTCTGCTTTCAAAATTCGGGTATATGGTAACAGGATTTGGAAGTGCCGGATTTTCAACTTTAGCATTTCTTTTTACTGCTTTCTTACTTCCTGAGTCTCTTCTAAAAAGAGATACAAGTAAAATCTCCGCTAAGAAAATCCTCGATATCCAGGCGATGAAATCAGCTTTTAGAAAACCGGACTTATCCTTACTGGTTATTCTCTTTTTTATTCTAACTTTTACAACAGCAAATATATATGCGATAGTTCCTCTTCTGGGTTATAAGATTTATGGTTTCTCAAATCTTCAAAATGGATATATTTTTGGAATTGTTGGATTTGTAGGTGCACTTGTTCAGGGTGGTTTAATCAGGGTGGTTTCAAAATCTATGTCCGATTTGAAATTGGTTACAATCGGTTCAATATTAATGATGGCAGGTTTTGCTTTTCTCCCGTATGGAGGAAATTTTTTAGGATTAGCGGTTGTGGCAATAATTTTAGCTTTGGGAATTGGTATTTTACAGCCAATTCTTCTAAGCTTAGTCTCCAAAGTTACTTCTGATGAGGAGCAGGGAGTTACTCTTGGTATAAATCAATCACTATCAGCTTTTGCAAGAGTGTTAGGGCCTTTATATGGCGGTTTTACATTTGAATTTCTGGGTTTTACTTTCCCTTTTTTGAGCAGTGCAGCTTTTACATTAATAATAGTCGTTTTAAGTATAATAATACTTCCTAAAAGAGTTCATGTTCATAATGAAGTTGAAGAATATGAAATAAATACTAAAGAAGAGGAAAAAAGTTTAAATTAAAATAAAAAATTGAGTAGTATTTTTTATTGGCTGAATTTGATTTACTATTTATGAATTTAATTTTAAAAAAACCTTACCTACGATACTATTTTCCCCAATTTTTCCGAATTCAACTATTCATGTTTTAGGGGTATAATTGTTGCCGGATAATCATTATCTTTAAAGAAAATTTTCAGGAAAATTTAGTTGTTTAAAATTGGAAAAATAAATATAGACAAAGCAATTCTGCTTGCCCCGATGGAAGATGTAACAGATGTTTCTTTCAGATTAATCTGCAGAGAACTCGGCGCAGATGTGGTTTATACAGAATTTGTAAATTCTGAAGGTTTGGTAAGAGAATCTGAAAAAACACATAAAAAGTTGGAAATAGTTGATGAAGAACGACCTGTAGGTATCCAAATATACGGCGCTAATATTGAATCAATGGTTGGAGGTGCTAGAATTGCTGAAGTAGAAAATCCTGATTTGATAGATATTAATGCCGGGTGCTGGGTTAAAAATGTTGTAGGACACGGAGCTGGTTCAGCTTTACTAAAAGATCCTCCTTATATGCAGAAAATGGTTAAGGAAATTGTTAATTCCGTTTCTCTTCCGGTTTCGGTAAAAACGCGTTTAGGTTGGGATGATAATAATATCCAAATTCTTGAGGTCGCAAGAAGGCTTGAAGATGTCGGTGTTCAGGCTTTAACTGTTCATTGCCGTACGAGAAAAATGGGACATAAAGGAGAAGCTTATTGGGACTGGATTCCGAGGATTAAAGAAGTTGTATCTATACCGGTAGTTTTAAATGGAAATGTTTTATCAGCATACGATGTTAAAAAAGCATTTGATGAAACAGGAGCAGATGGAGTAATGATTGCAAGAGGTGCAATTGGTAATCCATGGATATTTAAAGAATCTAAAGAATTACTTCAAAATGGTTTTATCTCTTCAACAATAACTGAAGAAACAAAAATCAATACATCTCTTCAGCATCTTAAATTAGCTATAAAAGTAAAAGGGGAAAGAAGGGCAGTTATCGAACATAGAAAATTTTATACAGGTTACCTGAAAGGTTTGCATAATGTTTCTAAAGTAAGACAGGCATTAATGCAGGAAACAAAATATAATCCTGTGGAGAAAATTCTCCTTACATATCTGGATGAACTTTTAAATTTTAAACTGGCAGTCTGAGTAAATTCATTTCCTAATTTTAAACAATTTACTATCCGTTTTTCCATTTTCATTATTCTAATCATTTCAGTATTTAGTTATATTTAAGATCGACTGAATTAGATATTTTTATTATGCCATCAAAAAAAGACACAATTAAATTACTTGAAGAAATAGCAGATATGCTGGAACTAAAAGGGGAAAATAAGTTCAAAATTAAGGCTTATCGAACAGGGGCAAGCTCAATTAAGAAAATAGATACAGATTTTGACAATATAGTAAAATTAAAAGAGTTAAATAAAATTAAAGGGATTGGAGCCGGACTTCAAAAGATAATCTATGAATTTTATGATACAAATGAGCCCACTCTTTATAAAGTCTTAAGAGAAGAAATTCCAGAAGGTTTAGAACAGCTTCTTAAAATTAAGGGCTTGAATCCTGCCAAAATAAAGCTCATCAATTCTGAATTAGGGATAAAAAATTTAGAAGAACTGGAAGATGCAGCTAAAAAAAATTTACTTGTTAATATAAAAGGATTCGGAAAAAATCTTCAGGAGAAAATTTTAACCGGAATTAAAGAGCATAAAGTATACAGCAATTATATTCTTCTTAGCGATGCTTTAAGACTATCGGATGAATTCTTAAAAAAAATTTCAAACCTTAACTCTGTAAAATTAATAGATAAATCGGGAGAATTACGAAGAGGGAGTGAAGTTATTTCGCAGCAGGATTTTGTTATTTTAGTTTCAAATCAAAACACTTTTCTTAATGATTTAAAAAAAGTTTACAACTTTAAAAAGTTAAAACATAAAATTTTAATTGAAGAACTATCAGATGTTCCTGTTTATATTTTTATTACATTAGGTAAAAATGAATATTACCGGAAGCTCTTTTTAACCACTGGTTCGGACGAATTCATTAAATCATTAAACGAAAAGAAAATCGAAGGTTATTCAGAAGAAGAAATTTTCTCATGTTTGAATATGCCATTTATAATCCCGGAAATGAGGGAGAAAGAATATTTGGAGCAGAAGAAAAAATCTTTACTAAAGAATTCAAATTTAACCTTTGATGATTTTAAAGGTTTACTTCATTTTCACACAACTTTTTCAGACGGAAAAAATACTCTTGTTGAAATGAATAATGCCGCTGAAGAACTAGGATTCAGTTATGCAGCGGTAAATGATCATAGTAAATCCGCATACTATGCAAAAGGTATGGATGAAAAAAGTGTTCTTCAACAGAGGAATGAACTAAGTAAAATTAATTTGCATAGTAAAATTTTTTTATTTTCAGGCATTGAAGCAGACATTTTAGTTAATGGAGATCTGGATTATAATAATGAGATCCTTTCCGGTTTTGATTTTGTTATTGCATCAGTTCATTCCCGTTTTTATTTGGATGAAAAGGAAATGACAAAAAGAATAATTAAGGCAATTGAAAATCCGTTTGTTGATGTTCTTGCACATCCTTCCGGCAGACTTCTTCTTTCACGAAATCCTTATAAGTTTGATGTTAAAAAAGTTATCGATGCTTGTTTTGCTAATAGTGTAGCAGTTGAAATAAATTCAAGTCCTAAACGGCTTGACCTGGAATGGCGCTGGGTTTATTATGCAAGAGAAAAAGGCTGTTTGTTTTCAATAAATCCTGATGCACATACAATATCTGAAATTTCTGATCTGGTTTATGGAATAATGATGGGAAGGAAAGCAGGTTTGCAGCCGGATGAAGTAATTAACTGTTTTAATATAAGTAAATTTAAAAAGTTTCTGAACAGAAAAGTTAAAAGAAACTTTGAGAAATAAGTAGTATGACTGAATGATTGATTGGTTGGATATCATCCAACTATTCATCCATTCTATATATGTAAACAATTTAAATTTAGGAATGTAAATGATAACATATTCTGAAAAAAACAACATCGGATTAATTATGCTGAACCGTCCGGAAAAAAGAAATGCATTACACCCGGAAATGGTTGAAGCGATAAAAGATAAATTAAATTTGATAAAAAACAATAATAATATTAAAGTTTTAATTCTATCCGGTAAAGGAACAAGTTTTTGTGCAGGTGCAGACCTTGCATATTTAAATGAATTAAAAGACTTTTCAGTAACTGAGAATGAAAGGGATTCTGAAGAACTTGCACAATTATTTTCAGAAATTTATGATTTTCCCAAACCGGTTATTGCAGCAGTAAATGGAGCTGCTATTGCAGGAGGATGCGGTTTGGCATCTGTTTGTGATTTTATTATTGCCGATTCGGAAAAAGCAAAATTCGGATATTCGGAGGCTAAAATAGGTTTTGTTCCTGCTATTGTTTCAATATTCCTAATAAAAAAAATCGGGGAGGGAAAAGCAAAACAATTACTTTTATCTGCTGAAATTGTAGATGCACAGAAGGCTTATGAAATTGGTTTTGCAGATTTATTATCAGGTGATGTCTTAAATGATTCATTTGCCCTCGCAGAAAAACTAATCCGGAATTCATTAACAAGTTTGAAAATGATTAAAAAGATGATCTCTGCTATATCTAATTTGACAGTTGAAGAAGCTGTTAAATATTCAATAGAATTAAACACAATAAGCCGTTCTTCTGAAGATTTTAAAGAAGGATTAAGCAATTTTTTAAACAAAAAATAAGGGAAAAAATGGAAAATATTGACCTACAAAATTACATAAGAAGTGTACCTGATTTTCCGAAAAAAGGGATAAATTTTAAGGATATTACTACTATTTTGAAAGATCCAGTTCCTTTTAAAGCTACACTCAGAATGCTGTTGGAATTTACCGAAAATAAAAGCATAACAAAAGTAGTAGGAATTGAGTCTCGCGGCTTTATTTTTGGCGCGATGCTTGCGGAAAAACTGGATGTTGGTTTTGTGCCGGTTCGAAAACCAGGAAAGCTTCCCGCAGAAACGATCAGTGAAACATATGCTTTGGAATATGGTCAGGATGCAATTGAAATTCATAAAGATGCAATACAGCCAGGTGATAAAGTTTTGATTCATGATGATCTATTGGCGACAGGAGGAACGGCAAAAGCTGCAGCAAATCTTGTTAAAGAGTTAAAAGGAGAAGTTGTGCAGTTATCTTTTATAATAGAATTATCTTTTCTTAAAGGAAGAGAGCAATTAAAAGGATATGATGTTAGAGCTTTGGTGGATTATAAAGGTGAGTAATACTTAATATGCGGGAAGTAGTATTCTTAAAAAATAATGCTGAGAAATGGAAGAAGTTTGAAGCTTTAATTTCAGAAAAACAAAACAATGATCCCGATCTTCTTGCTGAACTTTTTATACAGCTTACCGATGATCTTTCCTATGCACGGACTTTCTACCCGGGAAGTAATACTTATAAATATCTGAACTCATTAACTGCCAAAGTTCACCAGAGTATTTATAAAAATAAAAAAGAGGAAAAAGGAATGTTTGTAAAATTCTGGAAAGATGAGCTTCCGCTTCTTTTTTATACGCATCGTAGATTACTTCTTATTTCATTTTTAATTTTTTTTGTTTCTCTTTTGATCGGGATTATATCCACGGCAAATGATGATAAATTTGTAAGACTTATCCTAGGTGATTCATACGTTAATATGACAATGGAAAATATAGCAAAAGGTGACCCAATGGCAGTATATAAAAAGATGAACCAGATCGACATGTTTATGGGAATTACCTTCAACAATATTGTTGTATCTTTTTTTACATTTATGGCCGGTATCCTTTTAGCATTCGGAACCGGCTATATGTTATTTACAAATGGAATAATGCTCGGTTCATTTGAATGTTTTTTCTTTCAGCATGGAGTTTTAACCCAATCATTATTAACTGTCTGGATACACGGTGTTCTGGAAATTTCCTCTATAATCATTGCGGGTGGTGCCGGTCTTCTTTTGGGCAAAAGTATTTTATTTCCAGGCACATATACAAGAAGAAAATCTTTTATAAATGGAGCGAAAGACGGAATAAAAATGATAATAGGTTTAATTCCAATTTTTATAACAGCAGGATTTTTTGAATCATTTGTTACAAGATATACTAATATGCCGTTAGCTGTCAGTCTGTTAATTATTTTCGGTTCATTATCATTTATAATATGGTATATAATTATTTATCCAAGAAAAATCGTTTCAAGGGGTTCGCATGGAAAAGATAGAATTTAGAAAAGTCCGTGACTTTGGTGATCTTTTAAATACTACTTTCGCTTTTATCAGACAGAATTTTAAAAAGCTGTTTTTATCTCTTTTATTTATTGCTGGTCCTTCAATATTCTTAACTGGTATTGCTGCAGGATTTTATCAATCAAATGTTTTTTCACTTCGAAGCAGCTTCGGTAGCTTTATCCCTTCGGCACTCGTTTATTATTTCTTCATCTTTATCTCTTTTCAATTAATTCTGGCTGTAACTTATTCATATATAAATTTATACTTGGAAAGGAATCCGGATGAATTTGATGTGAATGATGTCTGGGAAAGCGTAAAGAAAAATTTGATGATGATCCTTTTAACAACTATCGGTATTTCAATGATACTGGTATTTGCTACTATTCTGTTTGTTATCCCGGGAATTTACTTAGGTATTATTTTCACTATAATTTATATAGTAAGAATAGAGGAAAAGCGTTCATTCTTTGAATCGATAAGCAGGTGCAGGTATTTGATCACGGGAAATTGGTGGTTTACTTTTGCATTATTATTGATTTTTTCTGTAATCCAATATTTCCTTACATTTTTATTTTTAATACCACAATACATTGCAATGTTCATCGGATTGCTTCACATGCAAAACGGGCAAATATCATTTGATAGAACATTAATGACCATTACCTCAATAATCGCGTCAATTAGTTATTTATTTTATGCAATAGTGCTTATTGGAATATCTTTACACTATTTCAGTCTGGTTGAAAAGAAAGAAGCAACCGGTTTAATGGAAAAATTAGAAACCATTTAGTATAGAAGTGAAAATTTTAATAATTCTTTTGTTTGTATTTATTTCTTTTGCTTCAAATGCAAACAGCAAACAGCTTGTCATCGATAGTTCTAAAATTGAAGTAAGAAAACTTTCTGAAAGTTCAATCTCGAAATTCAAAACGGATAAAGAATTTATTTATGATGAAGCACAATCGCAGAATTGGTGGGATGCTTTCTGGACCTGGGTCGGCAGCAAATTAACAAAATTGATGGGAATAAAAGCATTTGGTTTCTTTCAAGAATACCTGGGATATATCATAGTTCTTGCTGCTATCATAATTATAATCTTAGTTCTTAATAAATCGAAATTTAGAGGTTTGTTTTATTTCAATAGGAATAATAAAATTTCCGGTTTTAAGGAAGTTAAAGAAGATATAAATGAAATAAATTTCGACAATTTAATAGCTGAGGCAATTTCCAAATCAAACTATAGAATTGCGGTAAGATTCTATTATCTTAAAACACTAAAACTATTATCTGATAGAAAGTTAATAGATTGGAATATAAATAAAACCAATCAAAACTATGTTAGAGAGTTAAAAGAAGGAGATCTGAAAAAAACTTTTAAAAAATTAACTTATCTTTTTGAGTGGATTTGGTATGGTGAGATACCTGTTACAAAATCAGCTTTTGAAGAAACAAAAAATAATTTTATGGAATTTCAGGGTTCGGTGCAGACAGAGAAATGAAAAAATATTCTAAATTTATAATTTTTTTCATATTAACATTTTTACTTTTTATCGTTGTAAGGATAACAGAGCCAAAGGGAATTGATTGGTCTTTAAGCTATTCCAAGGATGATAAAATACCTTACGGCAGCTTTATTCTTTATAATGTATTACCCGAATTATTTCCAAATGAAAATATCCACGTATCTCAATATCCTGTTTATAATATTTTAAAGAATAAAAATTACAGCAATTCCGATTATATTTTTATAAATAACACTTTTGCGCCCGATGAATTGGATACAAAAGAATTATTAAATTATGTGAGTGAAGGAAATAATGTGTTTATTGCTGCAAAATTTATTAAGGGAAAACTATCAGATACTCTTAAGGTAGTAACAAATTTAAGTTATATCGGGAACGATTCAATTAAAGTAAATTTCTCAAATAGTGAATTAAAAAATGATCTTCCGTATGTTTTTAAAGATTCTCCACTGGATTATTTTTTTACAGATTTTGATACGGCCAAAACTGTTGTATTAGGATTTAATAAGGATAGTAAAACTAATTTTGTTAAAATAAAATTCGGTAAAGGAAATTTTTATTTAAATGCTGTCCCTATAGCTTTTACGAATTATAATATTTTGGATTCTCTAAATTCTGACTATGTTTATAAATCTCTCTCGTATTTGCCTGTAAGTAACACAATTTTTTGGGATGAATATTATAAAGCGGGCAGATCTGCTGTCAGAACGCCTTTAAGATTTATTTTAAGAACCCAACCGTTAAGATGGGCTTATTACATACTGATATTTTCTATACTTGTTTATATTATTTTTGAGGGAAAGAGGAAACAAAGAATTATTCCTGAAATAAATCCGCTGCAGAACAGTACTCTGGAATTTGCAGGAATAATCGGTAAGCTATATTACCAGCAGAAGAATCATAAAAATATTGCTGAGAAAAAAATCCGGTATCTGCTGGATCAAATCAGAAGCAGGTATTATATCAGGCTGGATGAAGTTAATGATGAAACTATGGAGAAAATTTCTAAAAGGTCGGGCGTAGAATTAAAAGAAGTGAAATCAATATTTAAATATATAAGTTATATTGAAATTCTTCCCAAAGTTAAAGAAAAAGAATTAAAACATATTAATTCACTAATAGAATCATTTTACAAAAAAGCAGGTATTTATGGAAGAACAGAGTCAATTTCATAGCAGAACTGATTTAAATGATATTCATGAAACTGTTAAAAAAATTAAAGATGAGTTCAAGAAAATTATTGTCGGCCAGGAAGAAGTTATTAATCTTTTAATTGCTTCAGTTTTGGCAGACGGTCATGTACTTATTGAAGGAGTACCCGGCATAGCTAAAACACTTATTGCTAAGATTCTGGCGAGGACAATTTCGAGCGACTTTTGCAGGATTCAATTTACTCCTGACTTAATGCCGTCAGATATTATCGGCACTTCTATTTTCAATATGAAAACATCTGAATTTGAATTTAATAAAGGCCCAATCTTTTCAAATATAATTTTAATTGATGAAATAAACCGCGCTCCTGCAAAAACACAGTCAGCATTATTTGAAGTAATGGAAGAAAGACAAATAAGTGTTGATGGGAGTACTTATTTAATGGAGAATCCCTTTATTGTTTTTGCTACTCAAAATCCAATTGAACATGAGGGGACTTACAGATTGCCTGAAGCTGAACTGGATAGATTCTTGTTTAAAGTTAATATAAGTTATCCTTCACTAGAAGAAGAAGAACGAATTTTGCTAGATCTTCATAAAAGAAAGAGTGCTAATGACTTGAGCATGATTCAGCCTGTCCTTTCTCCGGATAACCTGGAAAATTTCAGGAATAAAGTGAGAAACATTCATATTGATGAAAACATTGCTAAGTATATTGCTCAAATAGTTTATAACACACGAAACAATAATGACTTATATTTAGGCGGTTCTCCAAGGGCATCTCTTTCTATTTTATCTGGAGCAAAAGCTTTTGCTGTAATGAACGGCCGCGATTTTATTACTCCTGACGATGTTGGAGAAGTAGTTTATCCTGCATTACGGCATAGAATCCTTTTAACACCGGAAAAGGAAATGGAAGGCTCATTTCCAGAAGAAGTTATCAAATCGATAATTGAGAAAATCGAGGTCCCACGATAGTGAAAGTAATAAAGACTTTTTATCTTACTTCAAACTTCTTTATCTATATTTGGGGAATCGTATTCTTATTTGTACTGGGATATTTCTTCAAGGAAATTTTTTTCCTTGCCCAATTAGCCTTCTATATTTTTTTAATATTGGCTATAGTAGATACAGTAATCCTATTCAGAGAAAAGAAAGGGATGTTCGCTTTACGTGAGACTCCGATAAGGTTATCTAATGGAGATGATAATGAAATTAAAATCTATATAGAAAACTTTTTTAAGTATAAAGTAAATGTTAAAATAATTGATGAAATCCCTTTTCAGTTCCAGGTTAGGAATTTTCAATATAGGTCCGTTCTGTTGCCGGGGGAGAATAAAATCATTTCATATAATTTAAAACCAGTAAAAAGAGGAGAATATAATTTCGGAAACATAAATTTGTTTGTTTCATCTCCTTTAAAAATGGTTTTAAGAAAATTTCAATTCTCTGGTGATAAAATCATCCCTGTATATCCTTCATATATCCAGATGCGCAAATATGAGTTGTTTGCAATTTCAAACAGACTTTCAGATGTAGGAATTAAAAGAATTCGAAGGATTGGACATTCGACAGAATTTGAACAGATCAAAGAATATGTAATAGGAGATGATTTCAGAACAGTAAACTGGAAAGCGACAGCAAGGAAGAATGAACTGATGGTTAATAATTACCAGGATGAAAAATCTCAGCAGGTTTATAATGTAATTGATATGGGACGGACAATGAAAATGCCCTTTAACGGTATGAGTCTTCTTGATTACGCCATCAATGCAAGTTTAGTAATTTCCAATATTGCTCTCCATAAAGAAGATAAGGCTGGTGTTGTAACCTTTTCCAATAAAATAGGAAATATACTTCCTGCTGAAAACCGTTCTATACAAATGCATAAGATTCTTGAATTTTTATATAAACAGAATACAGATTTTCTTGAATCGGATTTTGAATCTCTCTGTGCAATTTTGTTATCAAAGATAACTCATAGAAGTTTAATCTTGTTATATACAAATTTCGAAACAATTGATGCTTTAAAACGGCAAATGCATTTTCTGCGCCGTTTAGCTGCAAATCATTTGGTTGTAGTCATATTTTTTGAAAATACCGAATTGAAATCTCTTCTTGAAAAGGAATCGGGAAGTACGGAGGAAATTTATGTTAAAACAATCGGTGAAAAATTTGCTTTTGAAAAAAGGCAGGTTGTTAAAGAGCTTAACAGGTATAAAATTCATTCCATTTTATCACCTCCGGAAAAATTATCTGTTAACACAATAAATAAATATCTTGAACTTAAGGCACGCAGTTTGATATAATTTGATAAAAAAATGATAATGATATGCACGATATCCAGATTGAAACTACACAGAATGTAACTATTGAGTATAAAACCGGTAGTGTTGGTGACAGGATTATTGCCACGCTTATTGATCTATTAATTTTAATTGGTTATACAATTGCGTTGGTATTGTTAATATCTCAACTAAAATTGAGACTGGGAATTGCAGGGGTAATTATCCTGTATATCCCGGCTTTTTTCTATGATCTTTTATGTGAAACTTTTCTGAACGGGCAATCATTCGGAAAAAAGATAAGGAAGATAAAAGTAGTAAAGCTTGATGGAAGCCAGCCTAATTTCCTAAGCTATTTTTTAAGGTGGATTCTGCGTCCAATTGATATCTGGTTTACTTATGGTTCTGTAGCTCTTATTACTATACTAATTAATGGTAAAGGGCAGCGGCTTGGGGATTTAGCAGCAAATACTACGATTATTAAGTTAAAAGATGAAGCTACATTGGATGATACAATCCTAATGAAAGTAAAAAAGGATTATACACCGAGATATCCTCAGGTCACTCTTTTGAATGACAGGGATATAGGATTAATTAAAGAAGTACTTGAAAGAGTGTCAAAGATAGATGATCCGTTTGTATTTGATAAGATTGTAACAAAATGTAAAAATGTTTTCCTGGAAAAGCTAGACACAACCACTGATTTGAGACCATTGACTTTTCTGCAAACTGTCTTACGGGATTATAATTATATAAATAACAAATAAACCTGATCTTTTTAATTAAATAAATTTTAATGGCAAAGCAGATTCCTTAATCTGCTTTAGTAATTTCCCATTTGTATAGAAGCGTAGCCGTATTTATTTCTTATTGAATTTACTGCTTCAATAAGTTTCTTTCTTGCAGCTTCATTTCTATCAAATAAATTTTCCTGGTAAGATGATGAGCTAAACCCGGTTAGCCTTATACCGATTAATCTTAAGGAAACTCTTCTGGTATAGGATTTCCTGAATATATTTAAAGCTGTTTCAAAAACTATTTTGTCGTCATTTGTATGCTTTATAGTTTGTGCCCGGGTGATCGTTTTAAAATCGGAATATCTTATTTTAAGAGTAACTGTAGATGTATGAAAATTATTATCCCTTAAAGTCTGGCAGCCTTTCCCCGCAAGGTCGAACAGAATATTTTCAACGAATTTTTTACTGTTTACATCATTGCTGAAAGTTGTTTCTTTTGAAATGCTTTTTTGTTCTCGTTCTATTGATAAGTATTCTTTCCCCATGCCGTTTGCTTTTTTCCACAAGTCAATTCCGAACTTCCCAAAGGCAGCTGCAAAAAAATCCTGTGGAAGATTTGCAATATCTCCTACGGTATAAATTCCCCTGTTCTGGAGATATTGAAGTGTAGCTTTCCCGATGCCGGGCATCTTTTCTGCCAGTAAAACGGACAAAAATTTTTTTTCATTTCCCGGCTCAACCAACATAATTCCTTTCGGCTTTTTAAAATCGGAAGCAATCTTGGCAATGGTTTTATTAGTTCCGATTCCAATAGAACAGGGAAGGGATAATTTTCTATCTATTTCACTTTGAATAAAACGGGCAAAATCATAAAAGGGGCCATAAAGATTCCGACAGCCGGTAAAGTCCATATAAAATTCATCTATTGAAGCTTGTTCTATCAATGGGGTATATTTCTCAAGAATATTTTTTACAGCTCTTGAATAATTTCCATATTCATTATGATGACCATGCAGGTAGATTCCATGAGGGCAAAGTTTAAAAGCAGTTCGTATCGGCATAGCAGAGTGGAGCCCGAACTTACGTGCTTCGTAAGAGCATGCTGCTACAACACCTCTGCCGTGAGGATCGCCGCCTACAATTACGGCTTTCCCTTCAAGCTTCGGATCAAATATCCTTTCTACAGATACAAAAAAAGCATCGAGATCTAAGTGAAAAATTGTTCTCATATATTAATGAAATTCAAAGATCAAAAGTCAAAAAATCTCAGCCAATGGTTGATAGTATATATCTGGAAAAACTAGTGAACATTTGAGCACTATGATATAATTTATTCGAATTAAAATCAAGATATGTAGAGAATCTGTTTTATCTCATCGAATTTTTAAATTAAAAAATAGAGCTACTTTTAATTGCTATTAAAAAAGGTTATCTTTAAAAAAAATTAAAGGGTTATTTTTTAGGGGCTTATTAAATTTATTTTACTTCCGGTAAACCCCATCTTCATTCGTTGAGCTAAAAGCATTAGTAGGATAATTCACCAAAAAAAGAGGTGCAATATGAAGCTAATCAAACTCATAATCTGTGTACTTATCTTTTTATTTAATATTCATGCCCAGGTCAAAGTTGGGGATGAAGCGTTGGGAACCAGAAAATATGATGATTTCCAGGAAGCTAAATTTTGCGGAACATCTTGTCATACTGATTTTTACCAGCAATGGAAGCAGGCAATGATGTCACAGGCGTATACGCATCACTGGGATGAAGTTGAGTACTTTAAGTTAGCAGTACCACATGCAGAAAAAGATCCGATTGTTGCCGGTGTAAAAGCAGGCTGCAATGGATGTCACACACCAATTGCTTTTATGGCAGGTGATGTCCCTCCTCCAAGACCTGCAGAAATGTCTATGGCTAATGAATCTGTTAATTGCGATGTTTGTCATACTATTACCGGTTTTCAGGGAGATGTACCACATAATTTTAACTTTGTTTCTGAGCCGGGAAATATAAAAAACGGACCTAGAGAAGGAAAAAACTCTCCAGAACATATATTGAGAAAATCTGATTTTCTCGGTACAGCTGAATTTTGCGGAACATGTCATAATGAAAAATCTCCATACGGTATATGGGTTAAGTCTACTCATCTTGAATGGAAAGAAGGACCTTATTCTAAGCAGGATGTAAAATGTCATGATTGCCATATGACATATGCTCCTGGAATATCCGCGTCAATGGGGAATAAATATCCTGATGTTAGGCAGCATCTTTTTCATGGTGCACATGATCCGGGAAAAGTGAGGGGAACAATAGAACTAAGAATTCATCCTGATATAAATGAAGTGGAGCCGGGTTCGATAGTTAAATTTACGGTTGCACTTTTTAATCAGAAAACAGGACATAAGTTCCCAACCGGTTCTGTTGAAGATAGAATCGTCTGGATGCATGTTGAAGCAGTTGATGCTAATGGAAATGTATATCATATACCCGTAGATAAAAAAGGTTTTGAAGGAGAAGAGTATACAATAGGGAGTGATGAATTAGCTTACCAGGATATGGGAATTGCGCTGGATGATCCTAATTTCAAAGGAGTTCAAAGGGATGGTATTCCTATTGGAGATAGAATCTTCAGGATGCCGTATTTTGATCCGCAGGGAAGAATGACAATTCAACAATGGAACACAAAATCTTTGGGAGTTGATTATAGATTTGGCCCGAGAGAAACAAAGCTTGAAACATGTACGTTTTCTGTCCCGGTTGAAGCAGCACCGGGTTTAATGAAAGTTACTGCAGTTTTAAATTATCAAAAATTAGTTGGTCCGGTAGCAGAATTTCTAGGAGCTCCTGAAGAGGCAGAAATAGTAAAAGTGAATGAACATTCTACCTCGGTAACTGTATTACCATAAATACTGGAGAAAAAATGAAATCAAAATATTTTTTATTTATGTTATTTATCTCTTCATTTTTTTCGGAAGAGATTTTGGCTATACCTGCTTTTGCCAGGAAATATAATATGACATGCAAAACCTGTCACTCACCTTTTCCTAAATTGAAACCTTACGGGGACGAATTTGCTGCGAACGGATTTGTATTAAAAGATAAAGATGCACCAAGATATTATATTGAAACCGGTGATAAAGATCTCTCTTTAATTCGTAATATACCATTAGCTATCAGGCTTGAGGGGTATTTAACTTACAACAATAATAAATCGGAAAACTCCGATTTCTCGACCCCCTATATTATTAAACTTTTATCAGGTGGTTCAATTGCCAATAATATAAGTTATTATTTTTATTTCTTCTTTTCCGAAAGAGGTGAAGTTGCAGGCTTAGAAGATGCCTTTTTGATGTTTAATAATTTATTTAGCACTGATCTCGATTTTTATATCGGTCAGTTCCAGGTATCGGATCCTCTATTTAAAAGAGAATTAAGATTACCTTTTGCAGACTACCTTATTTACCGTGCGACGGTTGGTTATTCAAATATAAATCTTACTTATGACAGGGGAGTTATGTTTACTTACGGATTTGATTCGGGAACGGATTTAACATTGGAAGTGCTTAACGGAAACGGTCTAACAGCTGCAAACTCTTTCAAAGTATTTGACAATGACAAGTATAAAAATTTGTTCGGAAGAGTTTCACAGGATATTACATCTAACATAAGAATCGGCGGATTCGGATATTGGGGTAAAGAGGCACAGGAGAATAGAAATGTGTCCGTAAAAGAAACAAACGAAATATGGATGCTTGGACCTGATTTAACGTTGGATGTTGATCCTCTTCAGTTAAATGTTCAATATGTTGAAAGAAGAGATAAGAACCCATTTTTCCTATTAAACAGTTCTAAACAAATTAAAACTCGCGGCGCATTTGGAGAATTAGTATTCAGACCAGACGGAGATAATAGTAAATGGTATGCAGTCGGACTTTATAATTGGGTAGAATCCGGGCAGGATGATCTTGATATAAAAACCGGAACCGCTCATCTAGGGTATCTTTTAAAAAGAAATTTCCGGGTAACAGGTGAATTTACTTATGACTTTACTAATAAATTTGGCCAGGCATCTTTAGGATTAATTACAGCATTTTAAATAGTGATTATAATTAGGAGATGATCCTTAAATTTAAGGATCATCTCTTATCTAAAATTCAACCTCATTTTGATAAGCTAACAGTAATAAACGGTTATATTCCTCAAAACTGATTTCTTTGGCACCGAACATTTTTAAATGCGGGGTCATGTACTGTACATCAAGTAAACTAAATTTTTTTTCATTGAGATGTTTGATTAATTTAATCAAAGCAATTTTGGAAGCCTGGGTAATTTTGCTGAACATTGATTCACCGAAAAAAGCTCCTCTGAATGTAACTCCATATAGTCCGCCGATCAATTTATTTTGTATATAGATCTCAACGGTATGTATATGCTTGAGGGAATATAACCTTAAGTAAGCTTTTATTAATTCTTCCGAGATCCAGGTTTTCTCCCTATTTGCGCAAGCTTTAACAACTGATAGAAAGTCGAAATCATATCTCACTTCATAATCAAATTTATCCATAGTTTTTTTTAGAGATCGAGGGAAATTATAACTGTCAAGAGGAATAATTGTTCTTATTTCAGGCAAGTACCAGTTTATGTCACTGGTTTTTTCATCAGCCATTGGGAAAGCACCTCTTGCATAGAGACGAAGCATATTTCCCGGTTCTAAAAATAATTCCTGGTTAAATTTCTGGTTTTTGTTCATAGAAAACGATTCAAGAATTATTATTCATAATAAATTATATGAATTCCCAAGTAATATTTATTCTTCTACTTTTACTTCCAGTTTAATAATATCAAATCCTTTTTTTGTTTCGGTTGCCGCAAAGATTACCCCGATTAAAACCGAAATCATACCACACAAAAACAGAAATGTAACAAACATATTTAATCCCGGAAGTTCATAAAAATAAAGCAAGCCAATGGATAATGAAGTGATAACAAAAAGTGCTACTGCAATTGTATAATAAAGAACCGCATTTTTTACAAGAGAAACTCTTGTTACCAATCCATTTATCTGTTTTGAAATGCTTTCAAGTCTTACAGTCTCTTCATAATTGAAATCTCTCTCTCCGGCTTTCGTAAAATATTTTCTTCTTTCTTCATTTAGTAGTCTTATCCTGTTTACAACCAATGAATATTTGTTATTCATTCCAAGCAGAAGTAATCCACATGCAGATATCATTAAGCCCGGAGCAAGCATTAATTGGATAATCTGGATTATTGAGATTTGTTCTTTCATAAAAAAAATATAGCTGTAAATAAAAAAATTTATGAAAGCAATTTGCAAATATTAAAGGATTAATGCTAAATAAAGATTGGAAGGGTTCGAAAAATTTTTAACTTACCCGTAAACGGCTACCAATATCGTATAGCATAGCCTACATATCAACTTATCTCCGTTTACGGGCATAAATATATTCTGATTACCTGGTAAATCTAGAGAATTATTTCCCCTGATGATGTGATTCAAAATTCATTAGTTTGAACAATGATCTTTAGTTGTTGGAAATCATAGAAATGTTAAAAGCCGGTTCTTTTAATAAAATTAATTATTGTCTCATCGCTGGATGTTATCAGCTCATTTGGTGTTCCTTTGAAATAAATAACTCCTTCATGAAGCATAGCAACTTTATGAGCAACATTCTTTACGCTATACATATCATGTGTAACTACAATGGATGTTACACTTAATTTTTCACTTAGATCTTTAATAAGATTATCAATCGAATCAGACATAATAGGATCTAGTCCCGTAGTAGGTTCATCATAAAGGATATATTCAGGATTAGTAATTAAAGCACGTGCAAGACCAATTCTTTTTTTCATTCCGCCGGATAATTCAGAAGGTTTAAGCTGCTGTACTCCCGGCAAATCAACAAGTTCTAATTTTTCTGCAACAGCTTTATCTATTTCATTCTTTGTAAAGTTGATTTCCGATTCAATTAACGGTAACGCAATGTTTTCTTCTACTGTCATTGAATCAAATAATGCGGAACCTTGAAATAAAAATCCGAACTTTTTTCTCAATTCATAAAGCTCAATAATATTAAGATCATTTACTTTTTGATTTTCAACTTCAACATAACCAGAATCGGGAGTTAATAATCCTACAATATGTTTTATTAATACACTTTTCCCTTCACCGCTTCTGCCTATAATTACAATCGTTTCACCGTTTTTGATTTCGAGATTTACTCCGTTAAGGACATGTTTATCTCCGAAACTTTTATGAAGATCTTTGATTTTTATCATTTGTCAATAAGAGAGATTCTTTACAATAAATTAACTTCTATAATTATTTTTTCAAAAATTTTTTAATTTTAATAAGTAACCATGTTTTATATTTAAAGATAACTAAAAATCATATTTATTTTAATATCTTATTTATTTATAATGAATTGAAAGCCATTCATTTTAAGCTTATATTTGCAAAAAATTTGAATAAAAAGGATATGGAAAGAAATAAAGTCTATATTGAAACCTATGGCTGCCAGATGAATTTGGCAGATACTGAAATTGTTTTTGGTATTTTGAAGAATTCAGGATATGCAATAACAAAAGATGCTGATAATGCTGATGTTATTTTACTTAATACCTGCAGTATAAGAGAGAACGCCGAGCAGAGAATTTACGGGAGATTAGGAAACTTTAAAAATTTGAAAGATTCAAAACCAAACCTGGTTGTAGGTATTTTGGGTTGTATGGCTGAAAGATTGAGAAGTGACCTTGTAGAAAAAAAGAAAATTGTTGATGTTGTTGTTGGACCTGATGAATATAGAAAACTTCCTTCATTAATTGATACTGCTTTTAATGGTGAAAAAGGAATTGGAGTAACTCTTTCGCGTACTGAAACTTATGATGGTATAACACCTTACAGGGAAGATGGACTGCAGGCATGGATATCGGCGATGAGAGGATGCGATAAGTTTTGTACTTTTTGTGTTGTCCCTTTCACAAGAGGGCGCGAAAGAAGCAGAACTTTAACTTCTATAGTTGATGAGATTAAACAATTATCGGGTAGAAGTTTCAAGGAAGTTACTTTGCTGGGGCAGAATGTAAACTCATACAAAGATAATAATAATGATTTTGCAGATTTACTTGGGGCTTGTGCCGCTGTTGATAGATCAATTAGAATAAGATTTTCAACTTCTCATCCGCAGGATCTTTCAGATAAGTTATTATATACAATTGCAGAGAATCAAAATTTATGCAATTATATACATTTACCTGTACAATCCGGTTCCAACAGAATTTTGAACCTGATGAATAGAACTTATACAATAGAGCATTATCTTAGTTTAATAGAAAAAGCAAGGAAGATAATTCCGGGAGTAAGTTTCTCGACCGATATAATTGCCGGGTTTCCAACAGAGACATATGAAGATCATGTTATGACACTCGATATTATGCGGGATGTAAAATATGATGGTGCTTATATGTTTAAATATTCTCCGCGTGAAGGAACAAAATCTTTTAAAATGGGGGATGATGTTCCGGATGAAATAAAAACAAAACGTCTCCAGGAAATAATTGATCTGCAGCAAAAAATATCATACGATTTAAATCAATCTTTAATTGGTAAAGAAGAGATAATGTTAGTTGAAGGTTTAAGTAAAAAATCAGACCAATTTTTATCAGGAAGAACCGACTCGAACAAAGTAGTAATTATTCCTTTTGATGAGAGAATTAAAGAAGGAGATTATATAAAAGTAAAGATAAACCGCGCAACATCTGCAACTTTATTCGGTGATGTTTTAGGAAACGCTGCCGGTTATGAAAAAGAAATTATAGCTTTATCTGCATAATTATAAATAATAAATCTTTGGATGAAATCCGTTCATTTATATATTATTATCTTTGGTTTTTTACTTTCTGCTAATATTTTTCCTCAAGATGTTGATATCATACCTTATTTAAAACAAATAGAATCAGGGAATAAAAAAGATGTTGAAGTAGAGCTTCCTTCTTTAATTTCAAAAAATCCAGACAGTCCTTCAGTTTTGTTTTTGGAAGGTGTATTGACGAAAGACGGGGAAAAAGCACTGGTCACATATTCAAAAATATTGGATAAATATCCTAAAAGTAAATATGCTGATGCAGCACTTTACAGAATTTTCTCATACTATTATGCTGCAGGAGAATATTATAATGCACAGAAATGTTTGGAAGATTTAAAAAAAGATTACCCCACATCTTCTTATATAAAAATTGCAGAAAGAGATATTCCTGCGGCTGATCAAACTGCAATAGCTGAAGAAAAAGGATCAAATCAAATAACACAAGAAAATATCCAAAAATATAAATTTACAATTCAGGCCGGAGCATTTACAAATTCGCAAAATGCTGCCGCTCTTAAAAAAAATTTCGAAGATAATGGTTTCTTTTCCGAAACTAAAGATAAAGTTGTTGCCGGTACTACTTTCAGAGTAGTCTATGTAGGGAAATTTGAGGACAAAGAAGAGGCTGAAAATTTTTTACATGTAATAAACAGAGAATTCAAATTAGACGGCAGAGTCGTTGATATTCCATGAGTAATTCTATAATTAAATTTATTGGAACCGGTTCAGGAAAAACTTCACTAAAAAGATATCATTCATCTTTCCTTATTTCACATAAAGGGTACAATTTGCTTATTGATGCCGGTGATGGAATTTCAAAAGCAATTCTTTCCCGGAAAATTTCATTTTCCTCAATAAATGGAATTCTATTAACTCATCTTCATCCCGACCATTATTCCGGTTTAGCCTCTTTAATTGTTCAAATGAAATTAACCGGCAGAAATAGCGGCCTGCAAATTATTGTTCATAAAAAGTTAACAAAGGTTATTGAAAATTTTTTCCTCTCTTCATATTTATTTAAAGAAAAGATAAACTTCGAGCTTATTATTGAAACATTTGAACATAATAAAATTTTTAGAGTAGATGATTCTATCAGTTTTGTTAGTAAGCAAAATTCACATTTGAATAAGTATAAGAAATATTCTACAGTCAAAGGATTAAATTTTTCAAGCAGCAGCATTCTGTTTGGTATAAATAAGAAAAATATTTTTTATACCAGTGATATTGGAAAGAAAGAAGATCTTTATCTTTTTAAAAACTATAAATCAGATATAATTATAAGTGAAATTACTCATGTTAGTATTGAAGATTTAATTGAGGTATCAAATTATTTGAAACCGGAAAAGCTATATATAACTCACATAAGTGATGAAATTGAACATTATCTAGCCCAAAAAAAATCTTTTCTGAAACAGCATAACTTTACAGCAGTTGCGGATGGTTTCACAATCAAATTTTAACTCATTTCCCTTTTCAAATATTTCTTTAATTAAGCCGCAAAATATGATATATTTAAACCCTCTGTTTTCTGTCTTTTATTGAATTCTAAGGAAATAACAATTTATTCAAAATGATGATAGATCAGTTCAAAAAAGAATTTGGAATTGTTGGAAATTCTAAAGAAATAAATGATCTCGTTGATATAACGATACAAGTAGCAAAATCCGATATCTCGGTCTTGATTTATGGAGAAAGCGGTGTCGGTAAAGAAATTTTTGCACAAGCTATTCATAAATACAGTAATAGAGCAGAAAAACAAATGGTTACTGTAAATTGCGGTGCAATTCCGGAAGGATTACTTGAAAGTGAACTTTTTGGTCATAAGAAGGGTTCTTTTACCGGTGCAGTGGAAAGTAGAAAAGGATATTTTGAAATAGCGGACGAAGGTACTCTTTTTCTTGATGAAATTGCAGAAATGCCCTTGACAACCCAGGTAAAACTTTTAAGAGCTCTGGAAACTAAAGAATTTATGAGAATAGGTGCAGAAACAGTTACAAAGGTTAATGTAAGAATTATTGCCGCAACAAATAAAAATCTCCAGGATGAGGTTGATGCAAAAAGATTCAGGCAAGATCTTTACTTTAGACTTAAAGCAGTTACTTTGAGTATACCTCCTTTAAGAACCCGTAAAGGAGATATTGAAGAGCTTGTTTATTATTTTGCCTCACAATATGCGGAATTAAATCATATAAAAGTGCCGGCTATTTCTCAAGAAGCGATCAATCTTTTAAAAGAATATCCATGGCCGGGAAATATCAGGGAATTGAAAAATACAGTTGAAACAGCAATGGCATTGAATAAAAACGGAAGATTGGATTTACTGTCGTTTTCAGCTCTTTTAAATGAAAATAAAAATGAATCGTCTCAAAGAAACCTTCCGATTTATCTGAAAAAATCTCCAGAAGAAGTTGACAGAGAGCTATTATATAGAGCCTTGTTTGAAATAAAAAAAGATATACTTGAATTAAAAGATCTGATTTATCACAATCAAAATGAAATATATACGCAGAGTAATAATAATATTGAAGATGTTGTTCCTCTCGATGCACTAGAGAAAGAAGCTATCAAAAATGCCTTATCTTATACAAGAGGAAATAAAAGAGATGCCGCTAAAATGCTGAAGATAAGTGAAAGAACCTTATACAGAAAAATAAAAGAATACGAGCTGTGATGATGATTGAAAGTATAAAAAGGAAGATGGGAAATTATATCTTTTATGTTATAAATAATTAGGGTAATTTTATAAATATTTTCACCTAATATTTTGAATTTTCTTTTCTAAAAAATGTTTAAAATTAAGCTAAAAACAAAGAATATATACTCCCGCTTATTTCTTTTCTTGTTTATAATATTAGGCATAATTAGCTTTGAAGGCTGTTTTTCTTATTCTTTTACAGGAGCTTCAGTTCCTGCTCACTTGAAATCGATTGCTATTCCGATTGCGGAAGACAGAAGCGGTTCCGGTCAGCCCGGTTTAAGTGAAAATTTGACAAATACTCTTACTCAGAAATTTATTGATGATAACACGCTTCAGGTCACAGAAAAAAACAAAGCAAATGCTATATTAAACTGTTCTATTATTTCATTAAGTGATGCGCCAACTATTATTACCGGTAATGAAGAAGTTAAAACAAGAAGAATTACAGTTACGGTTCAGGCAAACTATAGAGATCTTGTTAAAAGAAAAACAATTTTTGAAAAGAATTTTTCTGAGTACGGAGATTATTCTTCCGATGGAAATATGAATAGTAGAAATGATGCAATTCAAAATGCAATCGATAAAATTAGTGATGACATTCTTTTAGCTGTTGTTTCAGGCTGGTAAAAATTTTTTTAATTAGAGGGCTTACAATTCGATGGATAATATAGTATTAATAGGTTATTTCGTCTCTTTATTTATTCTTTTTATTTTTGGAAGCCACGGCTTCATAATGCTTTTCTATCATAAAAAATATAAAGAAGTAAAACATATCCCTCTTGAAAACTTAAAATTAGATTCTATGGTGACAATCCAGCTTCCTTTATATAATGAATTTTATATGGTTGAAAGATTAATTAATGCTATTTGTGAAATTGATTATCCTAAGGAATTATTGGAAATCCAGGTCCTTGATGATTCAACCGATGAAACAGTAAATGTAGTTGCGAAAATGGTTGACCAGAAACAAAAGGAAGGTTTTAATATTATTCATGTAAGAAGAAATTCAAGAAAAGGCTTTAAAGCCGGTGCATTGAAAGAAGGAATGAAATCTGCTAAAGGTGATTATATCGCAATTTTTGATGCGGATTTTATTCCGAATAAAAATTTCCTTAAGAAAACCCTTTCATTTTTTAATGATGATAATGTTGGAATGGTTCAGACCAGGTGGGAGCATTTAAATGGTGATTATTCACTTCTAACTAAAGCTCAGGCTCTTGCTCTTGACGGACATTTTGTCATTGAACAATCAGTTAGAAATAAAGCAGGTTTCTTTATTAATTTTAACGGAACCGGCGGTGTGTGGAAAAGAAAGTGTATTGAAGATGCCGGCAACTGGCATGATGATACTTTAACGGAAGATCTTGATTTAAGCTACCGTGCTCAGCTAAACGGATGGAAATTTATTTTCCTGAAAGATTTTACCTCACCGGCGGAACTTCCTTCTGAAATAAACGCTTTAAAATCACAACAGTTCAGATGGACAAAAGGAGCTATTGAAACGGCAAAAAAAATTCTTCCCCTGGTTTGGAAATCAAATGTGCCTCTTAGAGTAAAACTGCAGGCTACATTTCATTTAACCAATAATTTGGTCTTTCCCTTTATACTTCTTGCAGCCATCCTGAATGTTCCTTTAATTTTTATAAAAAACAGCGGGCCGCATGAAGTTTATTTTGCAATTCTATCACTATTTGTTCTTGCTTTTGTAAGTTCATTCTTGTTTTATCTTTATTCACAAAAGGATGTAAGAAGCGACTGGAGAAAAAAGATAGTTCTTTTCCCTTTATTTATGGCCGGCAGTATGGGATTTGCCGTAAATAATTCACGTGCAGTTGTTGAAGGCTTATTAAACAGAAAAAGTGAATTTGTGAGAACACCTAAATTTAAAGTGGAAAGTAATAAAGATTCCTGGATAGGTAAACGGTATTTAAATAATAAGTTGGGACTTTCCGTTTATGTTGAATTAATTATGGCTGTATATTGTTTAATTGGTATTATCTCTTCAATTTATTTTGCTGAAATTGCCGCCCTTCCTTTCCAAATCTTATTTTTTACCGGTTTTGCATTCGTTTCTCTAACTTCCATTAAACATGCATATGGAAAGCATTAATGGTTAGTTCTAAAAAAAATTATCAATTGCCGGAACAGGAAAAAATTGATTTAATTTATTCTTATAATAAATTAACACCTCTCTTTGCAAGAAAAGCCGGATATGAACTCGATAAAAAAAATCTGGAAGAATCAATTGAAATTTTAATAAAAGGTTTGAAAAATTTCCCTAATTATGCTGTCCCTTATATACTGCTTGGCAAAACATATGCCTTAAAAGGTGATTATACTGAAGCAATCGAAAATATTAAAAAAGGAAGTGATTTAATTCCTTCAAAAAAAACTTACGATTTTTATCTAAATGAAATAGAAAATATAAGAAATAAAATTTCATTAGGATTTTCAAATGTAAATAAAGCAGAAGAAGCGTCATCGGCAAAAGAAGAAATGTATGGTATAAATTCCCTTCCGAAAGATGAAAAGTTAAGAGACCTTGTAAGAGAAATCTCTCCTGAACAAAAAACTGAACATCCTGTAGAAAGAACTGAACAGGAAAAATCGTTCGGAAAAAATATTATAGTATCGGAAACATTAGCAAAAATATATATATCCCAGGGTGAATATAATGAGGCAATTGAGATTTATAATTTACTGAAAGAAAAACATCCCGATAAAGTTGAATATTATTCAAAAAAAATTGAAGAATTAAAATCAAAATTCGACTAAACATTTCAAGTCTGAACAATTCTTTTCTTTAATAAACAAGCTTATATATTTTTAATAACTTCCGTATCTTTATCTTTCGTCAAAATTAATTTAATTTCCCGAATGAAATATGTTTCACAAAAAAAACTTCCCAGAAAGTTCTATACCCGCGATGTGTTAACAGTTGCTAAAGAATTGTTAGGGAAAATTATAGTGAAAAAAGAAAATGGTTTAACTCTTTCGGGAATCATCGTAGAAGTAGAAGCGTACGATGGTGAGATTGACGAAGCTGCACATACATTTATAGGGAAAACAAAGAGAAACGAAATAATGTTTGGAGTAGGTGGATTTTTTTATGTCTATTTTACTTATGGTGCACATTTTTGTTGTAATGTTGTTACTGGAACAGAGGGAAAGGGAACCGCTGTTTTAATAAGAGCTGTTGAACCACTAGAAGGGGAAGAGATAATGATAAAGAACCGGTTCGGCAGAGCAATAAAAAGTGAAAAAGAAAGATTTAATTTGACTAGCGGACCGGGCAAAGTTTGTCAGGCTTTCTTAATTACAAAAGAACATTACGGTATTGATCTTACAGGGAATGAAATCTTTATACTTCATAATAAAAAGCTGAATGAAGATGAAATTGGTGTTTCGCAAAGAATAGGAATAAAAAAATCAGTACACTTGCCGTGGCGTTTTTTTATTAAAAACAATAATTATATTTCCAGGAAATGATAGTTCCTAAAAATCTTTTAATTGTTAGAACCGACCGAATTGGTGATGTTGTTTTATCACTTCCATTGGCCGAAATTGTTAAGAAACATTATCCCGAGTGTAAAATAACCTTCCTCGTGAGAAATTATACCCAGGATATTATTGAAAATCATCCCTTTATTGATAAAATACTATTATTAAAGGAAGATAATGGAAAAATATCCATATTAAAAAACATTGAAATTATTAAAAATTTTGATTTTGATTCAAGTATTATTGTTTATCCGACCTTTCAAACATCACTAATTATTTTTCTAAGCGGTATAAAAAACAGAGTAGGCACAGGGTACAGATGGTATTCTTTTTTGTTTAATAATAAAATTTATGAACACAGGAAGTACGCCGAAAAACATGAACTTGAATATAATGTTAATTTATTGAGTACTTTTGGAATAAATGAAAAAGTTAATCCCGGAGGAGTCGATTTTAATCTTGTAGTTAATAAAAAAAGTGAAGAAAAAATTCAAAATATTTTTAAGGATTATGGCATAAATAATGATAAAATAATAATTATAATTCATCCTGGAAGCGGTGGTAGCGCGGTTGATTTCCCGGTTAGTAAATTTGAGGAACTTATTGAAGAGCTTTTAAAAGAAGATAAATTTCAGATATTGTTAACCGGCAGTAAACAGGAAGTAGAAATGTGCGAAAGTCTGAAAATAAATACTAAGATAAAGAGTTTTGCAGGTAAATTAAATTTATCTGAATTGATTGCTTTAATTAATAAATCTGATATTTTTGTTGCCAATTCAACAGGTCCTCTTCATATAGCAGCTGCTCTCGGAAAACATATTGTTGGCTTTTATCCCAACTTATTGGTATGCTCTGCAAAAAGGTGGGGGCCATATACAAATAAGAAAGTGATTTTTTCGCCTAAAAATGAATGCCCTGATTGTGAAAGGGAACAGTGTACCAAATCTGAGTGTATGAATAGCATAGAAGTGAAAAATGTAGTCGAAGAAATAGATAAAATCTATAATTTTATTTCGGATAACGGAGAAATTAATGTTTAAAAAAGTTTTAATATTATATTTTCTTTTCTTTTTTACAGTATTTGCAGCAGATAAAGATAAGAAAAAAGATGAATTCAGAACAATACAAAATAATGCATTTAAAGTCGGTGAGAAGTTAACATTCGCTATAAAATATGGATTTGTAACAGCCGGTGTTGCAGTAATGGAAATTCCAAATATAAAAAGAATATCGGGAAGAGAAGCATACCAGGTAAAATTTCAGGTTAATACCGTACCTAGTTTTGATTGGATTTTTAAAGTACGTGATAGATATGAAACATTTATTGATACGCAGGGAATTTTTCCATGGCGTTTTGAGCAGCATGTAAGAGAAGGCGGTTATAGTCGTGATTTTTCTGCATTTTTCGATCAAAGAAGAGGAAAGGCAAAAACAACAGAAGGTACATATAGTATCCCTAAGTATGTAAACGATATTATGTCTGCATTTTATTATGCGCGCACTCTTGATTATTCTCATATGAAAGTAAATGATAAAATTCACCTGCAGAATTTTTATAAAGATAAAGTTTATAATCTTGATGTTCGTTATTTAGGTACTGAAACAGTTGAGGTACCTGCGGGAAAGTTCCATTGCATAATTGTTGAACCATTAGTTCAAGAGGGAGGACTTTTCAAAAGTGAAGGGAGTATTCTTGTCTGGCTTACCGATGATAATTTGAAAGTTCCGGTAAAAGTAGTGACTAAAGTAGTTATTGGTTCAATTAACGCTGACTTAACCGGCTACCAGGGATTGGCAGGTAAAATTGCCTCTGAAAAATAATTTCTTTTAAAAGTATTATATCGAATAAAAAATAATTATCCTGCGATGTCGGATACCTGTGAGATCATACCTTTTAACCATCCTTTTTGCTTAATCATATTTTCTTTTTTTTTGAGGTTTTAGGTGTTTTAACTAATTTGAATATATGGAATTAACTATTATTTTTTTGTATGAATGAATTCAAAAATAATCCTGAAAACGAAAATCAAAATTCCGAGAATAATTCAGTAACACCTCAAAATCAAATTAATCCACTTATTTCACCAATTGCTGCAGCAATTATCGGGTTGATCGGAGCTTTCTTTTTATACCAGATTGTCGGCGGTACAATAACATTATTAATATTTGGAAAGGAATTAAAAAGTGCTCCTATAAATGCACTCAGATTATTAACTGCCGGAGGGCAAATACTTTTCATACTACTGCCTGCCTTGGTTTTTGCAAAATGGATTTATGAAGACGTTTCAACAATAATCAGATTTAAAATCCCCGATTGGAAAGAATTTGCTTTATTCATTCTAGGAATAGTAATTTTAACGCCATTACTCCAGAACTATATATATATACAGAATTATATTATTGCATACCTCGCAAAAATATCTCCTTTTTTTCAGAATATTAAATCAGCTCTTGATTCACTGAACAAAATGATTGAAAATACATATGGAGATCTTCTTTCAACCAATAATTTTCTGGAAGGAATATTTGTAATAATAATTGTATCTATTGTACCTGCAATATGTGAAGAGACAATGTTCCGGGGATTTATTCAAAAAAGCTTTGAGTTTAAATTGAAACCGTTTTGGGCTGCATTAATTACAGCTATATTTTTCGGTCTCTATCATTTTAATCCATACGGATTAATTCCGCTTATAGGTTTAGGGTTTTACTTTGGCTTTGCTGCCTATACAAGCAATTCAATATTTATTCCTATGACTCTTCATTTTTTAAATAATTTTGCTGCAATTATATTATATTTTGTATTCGGAAATGATGAGTTAATAAATTTGACTGTTGAAAGTAAGGCAGATTTGAATTCGACTATTATCTCTTTTGTTTTGCTGTTAATAGTTTTTTCAGGTGTAATTGTTTTTATTAAAAGGTATTATTCACAGGTTAAAAATATTTAGGAGGAAAAATGCCGGTTTGCCCGAATTGTGATTATGAATATGTAAAGGGAGTAACTTTTTGTCCTGATTGCGGTGTTCCGCTTGTTGATGATAATTTAATAACTAAGCCTGAAGACTGGACTGAAGAAAATTGGGAAGTTATTTATACTTCTGATCTTGATTATGAAATTGAAATGATTAAAGACAATCTTGAGAGCGCGGGAATTACTGCAGCAATATTATCTCAAAAAGATAGAAACTTTCCGACTTATGGTGATTTTTCTGTTGTTAAGCTTCTTGTTCATAAAGAAGATGTTGCTGATGCACTTAACTTTATACAGAAAATTAAGAGCGAGAAAGAAGAAGAAAATAGTGAGGATGATAATTAATCCTTTAAAATATTATTTCGGTATGCAGAGGTAGTTAAATCCCAATATGATAGAAAGTATTTTAACCTGTATATCTTAATTTCGTTACATAATAACTAATTTAATGTCTTTGAGTAACCATGCCTTAAGAATTATTGTTGCCGTTATAACTATTCCGGTAATTATTGCTGTGGCTTATTTGGGAAATGTTTATTTCCTGCTGTTTGTTGTTGCTATAACTGCTATATCATATTATGAATTTTGTATTATGGTTAAGAATAAAAATATTTCTGCCAACAAAATTTTCGGATTAATAGGTATAGTCATTCTCCTGATTAATTACTATAGAACATTCATAGATATTTATTCATTCCTTCTTCTTTTTTCAGTTATATTATTTTTAATAGAATTATTTAGAAATCGTGGCTCTGCAATTCTGAATATCGGGGCTACATTGTTAGGTGTTTTTTACCTTGGATTATTTGGAACTTCAATAATAGGTATTAGGGAAATTTATCCCGATATCGGTTCATTATATCAAAGAGGCGGGTTTTTAATAATATCGATCTTTGCTGCAATATGGCTTTGCGATTCTGCAGCTTTTTGGGCCGGAAGTAAACTTGGAAAGCATAAATTATTTCCCAGGGTTAGTCCCAATAAAAGCTGGGAAGGATCAATTTTTGGATTTTTATTCTCAATTATCGTTTTAATTTTAGCTAAGATTTTAATTCTTGATTTTATGTCTTTTACTGATGCAGCAATCATTGGAATTATTATTGGTATATTTGGACAACTGGGTGATTTAATCGAATCATTAATTAAACGTGATAACGGAGTTAAAGATTCATCCGGATTAATTCCCGGGCATGGCGGTATGTTCGACCGTTTCGATTCC
This sequence comes from uncultured Ignavibacteriales bacterium, assembly GCA_963723205.1. Taxonomy (GTDB): domain Bacteria; phylum Bacteroidota; class Ignavibacteria; order Ignavibacteriales; family Ignavibacteriaceae; genus CAVQBP01. The sequence goes on along the minus strand of CAVRQC010000041.1, from coordinate 211,218 downwards.
TTATTTTACACTTCACCTGTTATTCTATTATACCTCACTTATATTAGCAGATAATTTACTTATAATAAAATCTTTAATAGTAAAAAAATCAGGTTTAAGAAAACTGAGAATTTCGAATTTATATGCCAAAAAAAAAGGAAAAAGTTAGTCTCCTAACTCTCGGATGTTCGAAAAATACGGTAGATTCCGAAAGACTTCTAAATCAATTGAAGGTAAATAATTTCGATTTACAGGAAGATCCAAATCAAGCCGAAACTGTAATAATAAATACATGCGGTTTTATTGAAACTGCAAAACAGGAATCGATAAATACTATTATTAATGCAGTTAATCTTAAACAGGAAGGAGTGCTAAAAAAAGTTATAGTTGCAGGTTGTTTATCCGAAAGATATATGGATGAACTTAAAAAAGATATCCCTGAAGTTGACGCTTATTTTGGTACTGAAAATTATGAAGGAATTTTAAAGAAACTGGGAGGAGAATTAAAATATAATCTTCTTGGAGAACGATTATTAACTGCACCTTCACATACTGCATATTTAAAAATTTCTGAAGGATGCGATCATCCATGTTCTTTCTGCGCAATTCCTTTAATGAGAGGAAAACATAAATCTAAAATCAAAGAAGATCTAATCAGGGAAGCTGAATTCCTCGCAAACAATAATACAAAGGAATTAATTGTCATTGCTCAGGACACAACTGATTACGGTATTGATATTTATGGTAAGAGAATTTTAGGTGATCTTTTAAATGAACTTAGTGAAATTAATGGAATTGAGTGGATAAGGTTGATGTATGCATATCCTTCAAAATTTCCCGACTCTTTAATTGATGTAATTGTAAATAATCATAAAATTTGTAAGTATATTGATATTCCTCTTCAGCACATATCAGATAATGTATTGAAATCTATGCGTAGAGGAATTACTGCTAAAAGAACAAAGGAATTCCTTTACAAATTAAAAGAAAATATTCCTGATCTTGCTTTAAGGACTACTTTTATAGTTGGATACCCAAATGAAACTGAAAAGGATTTTAAAGAACTTTGTGATTTTGTTAGTGATATAAAATTTGATCGTATGGGAGTTTTTACTTTTTCCGTTGAAGAAAATACTTCAAGTTTTATCCTTGGAGATCGTGTTAAAGATGAGTTGAAAGAAGAAAGAAAGAAAATATTAATGGAGATGCAAAAGGAAATCTCTCTGGAGAAAAATAAAAACTTAGTAGGAAAAAAACTCAGCATTCTTTTGGAAAATAGAGAGAATGATTATTTTACAGGCCGTTCCTACCGGGATGCTCCTGAAATAGATGGTGAAATCTTGATCCCGGGGAATGATGATAATTTTGAGTTTGGAAAATTTTATACTGCTGAAATTTTTGATTGTAATGAGTATGACCTTTTCGGTAAATTTGTAAGATAGCCGGAGGATCTTAGGATGAAATATTTATATTTTTCTTTATTTATTGTTTTTTTTGCAGCAAATTTATTCGCCCAGGATGATCTAAATAAAAATTCGAAATTTACGCCAAATAAGTTTAATTATGAATACCTCGATTTTAGATCTGAGCGGACAAACAAAACCAGGGTTGATGTATTTCTACAGGTTCCGTATAATGAAATACAGTTTATTAAAAAAGGAAATGATTTTGAGGCTAACTATACTGCTACTGTGTCTATCTTCGATAAAGATAAAGAAAAGCTGATTGCTGAAAAAATATGGAATGAAAAAGTTGCAACCAAGGATTTTAAGCAGACTACATCGTCCCGCAATTTTAATTTGAGCCTTCGGTCTTTTGAGCTTCCACCGGGCGAATATACATTCCGTTCTGCATTTGAGGATAAGGATTCCCGTCAAACATATTCAAAAGAAGATGTTGTTAAGGTTAGAGACATTTCGTCAGAATTTGCAATAAGTGATATTATGATTGTTGAGAAAAAGACTATTGTGAATGGAGAAAATAAGATCTTGCCGAATATTAAAAAACAGGTATCAGCAAGACAAGGCGGTTTATTAATATTTTATGAAATATATTCTGATACAAATTCAGTTTTTCAAATTGAATATAATATTAGTGATAAAAATGATGTTTTTGTTTCGGAGAAAACAATAAAACAGTTGAACAAAGGAACTAATCAGATTTTCTATACGGTTCCCGATTCAACTATAAGCATGGGAGATTATGAAATCTCCGTAACTTTAAAAGATATTGGAAATAATAAACTTGCAATTACAAAGCAGCCCTTTATTTCAAGATGGATCGGTTTCCCTTCTACTGCAAAAGATATTGATGAAGCAGTTGAACAGCTTGTTTATATTGCATCTCCTTCTGACATAAAATATATAAATGATGGAAAAACAAAGGACGAAAAAATAGATAGGTTTAGAGAATTCTGGAAGAAAAAAGACCCGGTTCCCTCAACAGAAGAAAATGAAGTATTTAATGAATATTATAGAAGAGTTACAATTGCAAATGCTAATTTTTCACATTATATGAAAGGCTGGAAAACAGATAGAGGGATGGTTTTAATAATATTAGGCAGTCCTGATAATATAGAGCGACATCCTTTTGAAGTTGATTCTAAACCTTATGAAGTATGGGATTATTATCAGCTAAACCAGCGCTTCGTTTTTGTTGATGAGACAGGATTTGGAGATTATAGATTAGTTACTCCTTTAACGGGTGATTTATATAGATACAGATATAGATATTAATTTATTCGAATCAGTTCTTAATAATAATCTAAAAAAGGGAGGTTAGATTGGAATGAAGAACCTTAATTTTGATTTTCTTTAATTATTTAAAATGATTCTTACCGTAACAATAAATCCACTTTTGGAAAGACGATATATCTATTCCAATGTATTTTTCAGGAAAGGGAATAGAAACGGCAAAGTTGAATTGACAGCAGGCGGTAAAGGAATAAATGTTAGCAGGCAATTGAATAAACTAACCATTGAAAATCTCTCCTTCACATTTCTTGGCGGTAACAATGGAAAGCTTTTAAAAGATTTATTATTTAAAGAAAAAATAAATTTTACATCAATAAGAACTGAAAGTGAAACGAGAGACGCTGCTCTTATTTTTAATGAATCGGATAAGTCTTTAACTACTTGTTTCGGGAGAAACACAATAGTTACAGAAAAGGAAACCGATGAATTTAAATCAAAACTGGAAAAAATTGTTCAGAATTCCGAGATAGTAGTATTTTCCGGGAGTTCTCCATGTCCTGCCACTGATTCTATTTTTCCGTTTGGAATTAAGATGGCTAATAAATATGATAAAATATCTGTTTGCGATACTTATGGAAATCATTTGGAAGATTGTATAAACGCCAGACCGACTATTATCCATAATAATGTATCCGAGATAAAAAAATCCTTGAATATTTCACTTGAAACCAAAAATGAAGTTCTTGATTATTTAAACCAGCTTTATGAATCGGGTATTAAGCAGTCATTTATTACTAATGGTTCAAAAAAAACTTATTCATCCAATTTCGATTTTAAATTTGAAATTGAAAACCCTTCGGTTGATTCAATAGATTCTACCGGCAGCGGTGATTCTTTTACTGCAGGTATTGTATACGGTCTGCATAATAATTTACCATATGAAGAATCATTAACTATTGCTTCCTCACTCGGAGTTGCCAATGCCCAAAAATTTGAGACATGTAATGTATCCCCGGAAGAGATTGAATACATCAAACCACAAATAAAGATTTTATCTGTCGGGAAAAAAATAACGAAGTTAAATGTGGGATAGAATTAAAATAATTTTCTTAATATTCCTGTTTATATCTTCTGCACTCTATTCTCAAAAGATTAATTCCATTGAGGTTGATGGGAATAAAAACTTTGACAAAAACCAGATAATTAACTACAGTAATGTTGGTGTAGGGGAGAAAATGTTTCCGGGTTTAGTTGATTCCGTAAAATCAAAACTGGCGTTTAATTTAGCTCAAAGAGGATATTTAAGTGCATCTTTTTCAGGAACCAGTCTTAAGTTTTCTCCTGATTCTCAAAAAGTTGATTTACTAATTAATATTGAAGAAGGAGAACCATCATATTTTAATAAAATATACTTGGTTTATTCCGATTCCAGCAGTTCCAAAGATGTCATGGATGAATTTGAATTTCTCGAGGGACAGGTGTTTGATAAAGATCTGCTTGAAGAAGCTGTACAGAATTCATTAACCTATTTCGAAAATAACGGTTATCCATTTGCTAAAATTATATTATCATCCATAATATTTTTTAGAGATTCCTCATCAAATACCAATTTAGCTGATATTCATATAAAAATTGATAAAGAAAACAAAAGTAAAATCGACAAAATAGAAATCGCGGGTAATGAAAATACAAAGGATTATGTAATTAAAAGAGTTCTTAGAATCGAAAAAGGTGAAACCTATTCGCAAAAGGATATTGATGAACTTCCTTCAAAGCTGAACAGACTCGGATTCTTTGAACCGGTTGGTAAACCTGAATTCTTCTTTAATTCTAAAAATGAAGGTGTGCTTTTAATAAAAGTAAAAGAGAAACAGACAAATAATTTCGATGGAATAATTGGCTACATACCTTCTACTATACCTGGGCAACCGGGTTATCTAACCGGACTTGTGAATGTAAGTCTGAGAAACCTATTTGGTACAGGCAGAGCTGCAGCAATTCGATGGCAGCAGTTTGACCGTTTCTCCCAGGAGCTCGAATTAAAGTATCTTGAACCTTGGATTTTCAATTATCCATTTAATTTTAACGGCAGCTTTTACCAGAGAAAACAGGATACAACTTACGTCCAGAGAAAATTTGAAGCCGGTTTGGAATTTTTAGCAACTGAAAATATTTCAGCTTCATTTTTTATTTCCTCCGAATCAGTAATACCAACACAGTTGGAAAGTTCTGTATTTACTGTTTATAACTCTAATTCCACAACTACAGGTATTAATTTTAAAATAGATACGCGGGACGATCCTTATGCCCCAACAAGCGGTTTTTTATTTAATAATTTATATTCATTTAGTAAAAAAACAATTTACGGGCCGCAGCAATATTTTACACCGGATCTTCAAACGAAAGTCAACTTTCAAAGAATTGAAGTGGGTATAAATCTTTTCCATGAGTTCTTTAACAGGCAGGTTGCGGCTTTGGGGTTACATGGAAAGGAATTAAACGGACCATCTTTTGAAATAAGCGATTTGTATCGTCTTGGAGGAACTAATTCTTTACGCGGCTATAGAGAAGATCAGTTTTTAGGTTCGAGAATATTCTGGTCAAACCTGGAATATCGCTTTTTACTTTCCAAAAGAACTTATGCGTTCCCTTTTTTAGATACCGGTTATTTTTTTAGAAAGGCAGAGCCCGAAAGAGATATTCCAAAGACTGAAGGATTTAAAATCGGGTACGGTGTTGGTTTGCAAATTGAAACAGGACTTGGTGTTCTTGGAGTAAGTTTTGCTTTAGCACAAGGAGATTCTTTTTCAGAAGGAAAGATTCATTTTGGAATAATTAATGAATTTTGATTTCAAATAAAGAGGCCTTTTCTGAAATAAAATTTGTAACAAATAAAAACTGTTAAATTGCTAAGATGAAAGATAATTTTTTACTTAATTGATTTATTCAGAAAGAGACATCTAATTTTCATTAAAAACTACTATTAATAACAATAGAATTGCAACAATAAAACAATTAGACAATTAAGCACTATCACAGCATGTATAAAAAAATTCTATCCGTCATTAAAATCTGTCGTCCTCTGAATGTTTTAATTGTATTTGTAACAGTTATAGTTGCAGGATTTATTAGTTCAAAGAATAACGAAATTCCTTTGCAGACTTTTTTGGCAGCTGTTTCCGCATCATTTTTTGCAGCAGCGGGTTATATAATTAATGATATCTTTGATATTAAAATTGATAGATTAAATCGTCCTGATAGACCATTAGTTTCAGGGTCGGTAAGTATTAAGTCCGCGATAGTCTATTATATTACTTTTTCATTTACGGGACTATTATTAGTAATATTAATCAATTATACTGCAGTTGTAATAGCTATCTTAACCATAATACTACTTTTTATTTACTCATATAAGTTTAAGTCGGTAACTCTCCTTGGTAATTTTTCTATAGCCGTACTTACCGGATTAACTTTTATTTATGGTGGAGTTTCCGTAAATAATATATCTTTTGCCATTATACCTGCTTTATTTGCTTTGCTTATAAATTTAATTCGTGAAATTGTTAAAGATATGGAAGATATTAAAGGTGATATAAAAAACGGAATTGAAACTTTTCCATCTAAGTTCGGTTTTTCATTTACAAAAAGTTTTATTGTTATTATAACAGCTGTTTTAATCCTGTTTACCTGTTACCCGTATATATTCAGATTATATAAAATAGAATATTTTGTTATTGTAATGAGCATTGTGAATCCGGTTCTGATTTATGTTCTTGCCTCAATTTATAAAAATGATTCCGTCTCAAACTTGAATAAGTTGAGTTTTATTTTAAAATTAGATATGATTTTTGGATTAAGTGCGATATTTCTCGGTAAATGAAAAATTTTGATAATTCATTTCTTAAACAGAAAATAAAACTTGTTGCGGGTGCTGATGAAGTCGGACGCGGTCCCCTGGCTGGCCCGGTTGTAGCAGCTTCAGTTTTGTTTTCTCCGGACGTTTATATTGAAGGGGTTAATGATTCTAAACAACTTTCAGAAAAGGAACGTGAAGAATTGGTTCCTTTAATAATTGAAAAATCTTTAGCATGTTCGGTTTCTGCGGTATCTCAAGTTAAAATTGATAAAATAAATATTCTGCAAGCTTCTCTTTTAGCAATGTCAATGTCTGTAAACAGGTTGGAGGTTAAACCTCATTTAATTCTTGTTGACGGAAATAAGACTTTTAATAGCAGTATTCCAGCAATTCCAATTGTGAAAGGAGATTCAAAATCTTTCGCTATTGCTGCGGCTTCAATTTTGGCAAAAGTAGCCAGAGACAGGATGATGAAACGAATGTGCCCGAGATTTCCCCAATATTTATGGTCAAAGAATAAAGGCTATGCTACTCACGAACATATTGAAGCTATAAAAACTTTTGGACCTTCTGTTTTTCATAGAAAAACTTTTTTATATAAAATATTAAATATTGAACCCGAATTCGAATTTGTCCCAAAGGGCTCCTTTGGAAAAATGGAACCGCCAACCGATTAGCAATATTATTTTGATTTAAGTCTCAAATAAAACTCTAAATTGAACATGTCCAAGTCTAAAAAAAAAATTGGAGAAGAAGGTGAAGATATAGCTGTCGAGCTTCTTACTTCCAAAGGATACGAAATAATAGAAAGAAATTACAGGTATGGAAAGGGAGAAATTGATATAATTGCTTTGGACTCGGAGAAAAAGTACATTGTTTTTGTTGAAGTAAAATCAAGACAAAATCTGGAATTTGGAAGCCCGGAATATGGCATTACAAAAAATAAAATCCGCCAGGTCAGAAAAATTGCTGAAGCATATCTTTATGAAAAGGATATTAAAGATACTGACTGCAGGTTCGATGTTGTAGCTATTTTATTCAGATCAAAAATAAAACCTATAATTAATCATTATGAAAATGCTTTTATGTGAGTATGAAGTTTATTAATGGATATATAAAATTTATTGATAAGCTTAACACTAAGCTTGGTGTTATTACTTCCTGGTTTACTTTTGTACTGGTTCTTGTTACCTGTTATGATGTTTTTACAAGATATATCTTGAATGAAAGCAGCATCGCTTTGCAGGAACTTGAGTGGCATTTATTTGCAATAATATTTCTGATGTCTGCTGCTTATACATTAATTAAAGATGAACATGTCCGTGTTGACGTATTTTATTCAAGGTTTTCGGAAGTAAAAAAAGCCTGGATAAATTTTTTGGGTGCAATAATTCTTTTGATCCCATTTTGTGTATTGGCAATTTATACATCAAAAAATTTTGTTATTAATTCATTCCTTTTCCGGGAGACTTCTCCGGATGCAGGTGGACTTCCCGCACGTTATATCATTAAGGGTTTTATTCCATTTTCATTTATCTTTTTATTGCTTCAGGGGATTTCATTAGCATTTAAATCATTTTTAGAAATCAAAAACCATAGTAAATCAAAAAATAATTAATGGCAGATTTTTTACCAATAATATTTTTTCTAACTGTATTAATCTTTCTTCTTTTAGGTTTTCCCGTTTCATTCACACTGGGCGGTGTTTCACTAATTTTTGGCTTATTTACATTTGGTCTCAACTTTTTCAATCTTCTCCCTTTAAGAATTTGGGGAATAATGAGTAACTATGTTCTGATTGCTGTTCCTTTATTTATCTTTATGGGAGTTATGCTTGAAAAATCAGGACTTGCAGAAGAATTACTAGAGACAATGGCATTACTTTTCGGAAAGTTAAGAGGAGGCCTAGCTTTTTCTGTTTTAATAGTGGGTGCAATGATGGGGGCTTCAACCGGGATTGTAGGAGCAACTGTTGTAACAATGGGAGTACTTAGCTTGCCTGTAATGCTGAAAAGAGGTTATCATCCGAGAGCATCTTCGGGAATTATTATGGCATCAGGAACTCTCGGACAAATTATTCCTCCGAGCATTGTTCTGGTATTGCTAGGCAGCGTTCTAAATATCTCTGTCGGGGCACTTTTTGTAAGTGCAGTTATACCGGGTATCTTTCTTGTTTTCCTTTATTTTATCTGGCTTGTCATTCTAACTTTTATAAGGCCTAAATCATTACCAGCTATGCCAGAAGAGGAATTAAAAAACTTTAAAGGCAAGAAAAGAATAACAAAAATTATTAATGCTTTCCTGCTTCCGTTTACACTTGTTTTGGCAGTCCTGGGTTCAATATTTGCCGGGATTGCATCTCCAACCGAAGCTGCAGCAGTTGGAGCTTTAGGTGCAACTATTCTGGCTTTATTAAGAAAAAAATTTTCAATTACTATCTTAAAAGAAGTTATGATCAGGACTACAACTTTAACGAGTATGGTTTTCTTTATACTTGTTGGTGCCGCTGCTTTTGGATTAGTTTTCAGAGGACTGCATGGCGATACTTACCTATCAAATTTAATCCTTTCATCAAATCTTGAACCGCATCATTTTTTGGCAATAGTTATGGTTGTAATTTTTATCTGCGGATTTTTTATAGATTTTATCGAAATAACTTTTATCATTGTACCGATAGTAGCTCCGATTTTTATTCATATGAATATAAATCTTTTATGGATCGGCATCTTGATAGCTATGAATTTACAGACATCTTTCTTAACCCCACCGTTTGGTTTCTCAATATTTTATCTGAAAGGTGTTGCACCTGAAGGAGTAACGACATCACATTTATACAGGGGAATTATTCCTTATGTAGTCTTACAGCTAATGGCACTTCTTATCGTTATATTCTGGCCGGATATAGCTTTATGGCTGCCAAAATATTTAGGAGTATGAGAAATTCCTAAATTTTACACCTTATAATTTCTCTCCGCTTTTAGATCCCATTCATAAATATTTTTCTTGAAACTGCTGTAAGAATTATAAACCTTTTTAGCCATTGCATTAGATGAAGTAATTTCATTTATGACTTCATTTGTATAATTTTTCAATGCATCTAAAATTTCATCTGAGAATTGACGGAATTGGACTTTTCCTTCTTTCTTCATCTTTAAATAATATTCAGTATTCTTTGCTTCAAAAGCCGATAGCATTAATACATTCACTTTTGCTGCAGCAACTTCAACTATATTTTTTAAGTCATCGGGAAGTTGAGCATAAGCATTTTTGTTTACAATTAATTCGAGAACAGAACCCGGTTCCTGCCATCCAGGGTAGTAATAAAATTTAGCAATTTTATCGAATCCCATTAAACTATCGTGATATGGTCCAACCCATTCAAGAGCATCTATAACACCTCTGTCAAGATCTGTATATAGTTCACCGCCCGGTGCTAAAATAGAAGTTGCGCCGGTTTTAGTAATTACTTTTCCGCCTAAGCCTGGTATTCTCATTTTTAAACCAACAAAATCCTTGATGGTATTTATTTCTTTATTAAACCAGCCGCCCATTTGTCCTCCTGTATTTCCACAGGGGAACGGCATTAAATTATGTTCCTTATATAGTTCTCTCCAGAGTTCTAAACCGCCTCCTAAATATAACCAGGCATTAACCTGCTGTGCATTCATTCCAAAAGGAACGCAGCCAAAGAATTGAGCCGATGGTAGTTTTCCTGCCCAATAATAAGCAGCTCCATGTCCCATTTCTGCAACACCTGAAGAAACAGCATCAAAAACCTCCAAAGCCGGTACTAATTCTCCTCCGCCGTAAACCTGAATTTTCAATCTTCCATCAGACATTTTATCTACCCATTTACCCAGTTCATCGGCATACTCTCCTAAAATTGGAAAGTGAGGAGGCCATGTTGTGACCATTTTCCATTCATAAGTTTTACCAGAATCTTTGATGGGAGAGTTTTCTGTTTTTGCTTCGCAGCCGGCTAAAGAAAGGGAACCAGCTCCAATTGCTGCTATACCGGCAGTCTTTATAAAATCACGGCGGATATATTTTTTCATTTATTCTCCTGTGTTAATTGAAGAAGTAATACTGATATAAAATCCGGAGATTGATTATAACAATCTTAATAAAAGTAGTAACTTTAGTTACTTACTAAAATTTATACATTAGAATTATATAATTGTCCATAAAAAACTAATTACATATTTTCTATGTTTCAAATTTGTATCATTTAATAGATTATTATAGTAAGATACAAATTTAGAATAAAATAATAGAATACACATTCACAAAATCCCGGAAACTTATCCTTTGATACAGAAATTACTAATCTTTAACATATTAATTACTATTTTTTTTTCAAATTTTGTTTTTGGTCAGTCTCATTTAAGCATAGATGAGCATGAGTATGAAAGATATAAACCGAAAGAAAAAATATTATCAAAATTTTCTTTAAATGGTGAAGATATTATTACACTGGATACCACTAAGGAAAATAAACTTAACAGTTCTATTTTCGGATACCTGCCTGAATGGGAATATAATAACGGTGCATATAATAATCTAATGTATGATTTACTTTCGCACATAGCTGCGTTTGCTTTCCCGGTTTCAAGTACAGGAGCTATTAATAATCCATCAGCATGGCCATGGACGGATATGATTAATAAAGCCCACTCCAATGGAGTTAAAGTAATAATGGTTGCGATAAATTTTGTTAGTGATGAGATTCATCAAATTATATCAAATTCACTGGCAAAAGCGAATTTTATTCAAAATGCAAAAAATAAAATTGATACTTATAAACTTGACGGAATAAATATTGATTTTGAAGGACTCTCAACTGCAGATAGGGGAGTGATTATAAATAATTTTATGAAAGATCTTACTGATTCTATTCATTCGGCATTTCCCGGCAAAGAAGTATCTTTTGCGTCTCCTGCAGTAAATTGGGGTGGATGGGATTTATCAGGCTTAGCTAATAGCTGCGATTATTTATTTGTTATGGGGTATGATTATTTTGGCAGCTGGAGTTCGACAACCGGGCCTGTTGCTCCATTTACTGGAGGAACCTACAATGTCTCGAATACTATAAATGTACAATACGGACAGGTGACTCAAAATTTACCTGAAAAATTAATTTTAGGTATACCATATTATGGTGCATATTGGACAACCACTACTCAGAATGCCGGATCACCTGTTTCTGCATTTATCAGTTCACCATATTTCGAAGTTACTCAGCCTGGATCTGAAAATTACGGAGTTATCTGGAACAATTTATATCAAACACCCTGGTATAGGTGGAATAATGGAAAATGGAAACAGGTTTGGTATGATAATGACTCAAGTCTTGCATTGAAATATAACCTGGCAATCAATAAAAATTTAAAAGGTGTTGGAATGTGGGCTTTGGGTTACGACGGTACCATGCAGGAACTGTGGAATCTTCTTTTAGTAAAATTTGGAAACGGAGTAGTTCCACCACCTGAAGTTCCAACTAATTTTTTTGTTTCTGCTGAAAATGATTCGTCTATAAGGTTAAGTTATTCCTATCCAACCGGAACTAAATCATTTGAAATATTAATTAGTGAGGATGGAATAAATTTCGATTCACTTCAGGAAGTAAACAACAATAATGTTATGATACAAGGATTGCAACGAGATAAATCATACTATTTTAAAGTAAGGGCAAAAAATAATTTTGGATATTCACCTGAAACTGAAGCGTTAGCCGCAACAACTTTAAGTAATAATCATGTCCTAATAGTGAACGGCTTTAATTTGTCAATAGATTCAACAATGAGTGTTAATTTTGTTAGGATGTACGCTGATCCATTAATAAAAGGTGGATATAGCTTTTCTTCATGCTCAAACCAGGCAGTTATTAATAATCAATTAAATCTAACTGATTATAGTATTGCTATCTGGATAATTGGTAATAAAAGTACACAAACATTAACACTAACAGAACAGGGAAAGATCAAAAGTTTTTTGGATGATGGAGGTAAACTTTTTATTTCAGGAGCTGATATAGGATGGGATTTGGGACAGAAATGGTCCAGTGCTTCCGATAAGTTATTTTATTACAATTACCTAAAAGCAAATTGTATAAGCAATGCACCCCAAAATTCTTACGATAAATACTACTCTGTGTCAGTTATAAAAGATACTTATTTTTACGGATTACCTTTAATAAATTTTGATGACGGTACGTACGGGACATATAATGTAAGTAGTCCTGATTTACTAAGAGGTAACAATGGGGCGACAGAGATATTTAAATATATAAATGTTCCGCTCGATAGCGGTGCTGCAGGAATATCTTTTAACGGTAGTTTTTCCGGCGGAGCAAAGCCAGCTCATCTGGTATATCTGGCATTCCCTTTCGAAACAATATATCCTGATACTGCTAGAATAACATTAATGTCTGAAATCTTAGACTTTTTCAACATTACCGTTGATGTTTCAACGATTAAAAATATCACTCCGGAGCATTTTAAACTTTATCAAAATTTTCCTAATCCTTTTAATCCGAATACAATCATTTCTTTTTCATTACCATCAAGCGGTAATGTAAAGTTAGAAATCTTCAATTCCTTGGGCCAATTAGTTTGGGTAAAAGAAGAAAATGAATTGTCTGCCGGGTATCAAAAAATATTATGGAAAGGAAATAACATGCAGGGGCTGCACATTAGTTCCGGTATATACATTTACCGTGTAATATATAATTCTATAAACAACGAAGAAATTCTTGCTAACAAAATGATTCTAATGAAATAATGAAAATTATTAAAATACTTGTGATGGTTTTATTTATGTTCACTTTCTTTTCATGTTCGAATGAAAATGTACATAAAACTGAAAAAAGCAACGCAGATAGTCTGAAAAAGCCTAAAAATTTTGAATCAATTCAGCAAAAAGAATGGGAAGAACATAGAAAAGACACATTGCAGAATAATAAAAATTCTGACACAACAATCATTAAGTACAAAAAAACATTGTAATTCATGAATAAATATTTATTATTCAGGAAAAATTTTGCTAGCAGCCGGATAGAAAGAATTAGAGATAAAGGAAAATATCTCTTCTTTTTTTGAGCTATAATTTTTGTTATTTTCGATTGTAAAAAGAAATAAATATCGTCAAATTGTTTTAATGGAACAAGATACAAAAGTTAATGAAGAACTGATTTTAAACAGCCCTAAATTAACGGAATTTTTTAAGACAGTTGCAGGTTTAACAACCTTTACCCTTCAATTTTTCAAAAATGTTTTTGTCCCTCCTTTTGAATTCAATGAGATTAAAAAACATATGGTCGAATTGGGAATTAAAACATTGCCTATTGTGACTGTTACTGGTTTCATAATAGGGTTAGTTTTAGCAATGCAGAGTCAACCGGTTATGCAGCGTTTCGGAGCAGAATATTTTCTTCCCAGTATGGTTGCATTATCGGTAATCAGGGAATTAGGTCCTGTTATTACCGCATTAATTTTTGCAGGTAGAGTCAGTTCAGGGATCGGGGCCGAACTTGGTTCAATGAGAGTTACTGAACAAATTGATGCTATGGAAGTTTCTGCCATTCATCCTTATAAATTTTTAGTTGTTACAAGAATCTTAGCTTGTACTTTTATAGTGCCGATAATAACAATGTATGTAGATTTTCTTGCATTATTGGGGGGTTATGTAGCCATTGCGCTTTCTACAGGTATAAATTTTCAGCTTTATATTGATTCTGCTTTTAAAGCTATTTTATTTGGTGATTTTATACCGCCGTTTTTAAAAACATTCATTTTCGGATTTATAGTTGGAGCGGTCGGATCTTATAAAGGTTATAATGCAGATAATGGTACTGTCGGAGTCGGTAAGGCATCAACAACTTCTGTAGTTGTATCTTCATTATTAATTCTACTTTGCGATATGGTTGTAGTTAAATTATCGATATGGTTATGGCCGACAACATGATCGAAATTAAAAATCTCTCGAAATCATTCGGAGATAATATCGTTTTGGATAATATTTCTTTAAATATTCCCAAAAAAGAAAATACCGTTGTATTTGGAAAAAGCGGCAGCGGAAAAAGTGTTTTATTAAAATGTATAGTCGGATTAATGACACCGGACTCCGGTGAAATAATAATTGAAGGAAAAAATGTCCTTAAATATTCCATGAACGAATTAAATCAGTTGAGAAAGCAAATTGGATTTTTATTCCAGGGAGCTGCATTGTATGATTCAATGAGTGTAAGAGAAAATCTGGAATTCCCGCTGATTAGAAATTTCTATTTTACTGAAAAGGAAATCGACGAAAAAATTCATGATGTTTTGAAGAAAGTTTCACTGGAAAATGCTATTGACAAAATGCCCTCGGAACTTTCGGGAGGTATGAAGAAGCGAATCGGCCTGGCGAGAACTATAATTACCGAACCGAAATTAATATTATATGATGAACCAACTACCGGTCTCGATCCGATTACTTCAAAAGAGATAAGTCATCTTATCGTCGAGCTGGAAGAAAATATTGATACTACTTCCGTGGTTGTGACTCATGATCTGGCTTGCGCCCAGATCGTTGCTGATAGGGCAGTTGTTATAAAAGATGCTCAAATATTTTTTGAAGGAAATGTAAAACAACTGGTTTCATCTAATGATGAATTCTTAAAGGAATTTTTCGGCAATGAAGTTTTAGAATCTAACATTCCCGGAAATCAAGAAAATAAGGAGTAAGGATGGCTAAAAAAATTTCAACTGCTAAAGTCGGACTTTTTATTTTTGTTGGGATAGCTATTCTGGTTATAGGAATTTTTTTAATCGGAAGAAAACAGGCTCTTTTTAGTTCAACTTTTAAAGTTCAATCTTACTTTAAAGATGTGCAGGGATTAAAAGTAGGTGCAACTGTCAGATTAAGCGGTTTTGATGTTGGTGCTGTAAGTGATGTTGAAATTGTGAATGATACTACCGGCCGGGTTGAAGTTATTATGAATTTAAAAGATGATATTCATAAATTTATTCGCACTGATACAAAAGCATCAATTGAAACTGAAGGTTTGGTCGGAAATAAAGTTGTTGTTTTAACAGTTGGAAGTGCTTCTGCCGAGGAAGTGAAAGACGGAGGTATAGTTCAATCAAAAGAACCCATGAGTATATCAGCAATAATTGAAGAAACACAAGGAGTAATGAAATATACCAAAGATATGACTAAGGATCTTTCTGAAATTGTGGCTAGGGTTAATAGAGGAGAAGGTTCTATTGGTAGATTATTAGTTGATAATGAACTTTATAATAATGCAGCGAAACTTACTGAGAGTGCAGATACAAGTTTAAGATCTATAACAATGCAGGTTAATCAGTTAACCTCTGTTTTTAAGGAATTAGGTACTGGAATTAAATCTGTAATTAACAATGTTGATAATGTCGTTGTAGATCTTGATACAATTATCACGGGTATTAAGCAAGGAAAGGGGGTTATGGGAGCTATGTTAGTTGATAAAACCAGGTATGATACGGTTTTCTCTAAAACAATAAGCAATATAGAAAGTATGACCTCAGAAGCCAAACTTGCTGCTTCAAGATTAGCTGAGAATATGGAAGCATTGAAACATAACTGGCTCTTTAAAGGTTATTTTGAAGAAAGGGGCTATTGGGACAAATCTAAATACGAGGATGAAATGGATTCAAAAATGAAAGAACTTGATCAGAAAATAAAATTAATGGATCTGAAAATTAAAACACTTAAAGAACTTCAATCAAAAGAATAATTATTATTTGTCACTATATTATTACCCCAAATGCAGGTTGTTTTTAATAATATTAAAATAAAACCATAGAACAATTATAAAAGCTACCCGAATTTTCTCCTCTTTAGTATTCTAATATTTTGTAAATTACCAGTTTAAATTTGACCAAATAGAGATTTAATGAAATGTATATAGAAGATACTTCTAAAATAGTTAAAAATAATATTTATAAAGAAAAAAAGATTATTGTAAAAGGTGCGAGGGAACATAATTTAAAAAATTTAAGTTTTGAAATCCCAAGAAATAAATTAGTAGTATTTACTGGTGTCAGCGGAAGCGGGAAATCATCTCTGGTTTTTGATACTATTTATGCAGAGGGGCAGAGAAGATATGTTGAAAGTTTATCCGCATATGCAAGGCAGTTTCTTGAAAGAATGAATAAACCTGATATAGATTTTATACAGGGGATAAGTCCTGCAGTTGCAATAGAACAAAAAACCGGGGCGAGAAACACTCGGTCTACAGTGGGCACCACAACAGAAGTTTATGATTATTTACGGCTCCTTTTTGCCAGGGTTGGTAAAACAATCTGTTTTCAATGCGGCAAGGAAGTAAAAAAAGCTACAACAGCTACTGTATCTGATTGGCTTGAAGAACAACCCGGGGGTACCAAATTTTATTTAACTTTTCCTCTGCATGTTCATGAAGGAACAGCTGTTAAAGATGAAATAGAACTTCTAAAAAAGCGGGGCTTCTTCAGAATATATTTTAACAAGAATATGATCGATTTAAATGAAGATAATAAACTCCCCGGTAAAAAAGATGAGGTAAGAATAGTTGTTGAAAGATTTAAAGTAAAAAAAGGGGAAGTCAGGGAGCGGTTATCGGATTCTATTGAAATTACATTTAAGGAGGGTGAAAATAGAATTATCATAATTAATGCTGATACCGGAGAAGAAACGGAATTTAATAAGTTTTATGAATGCTGCGGGATAAGATATGAAGAACCCGAGCCAAGATTTTTTTCTTTCAATAATCCTTTTGGTGCATGCCCTGTTTGTCAGGGCTTTAGTAAAACGATTGGTATAGATATGGACTTAGTTATTCCAAATCCGAATTTATCAATTGTTGATGGTGCTATAGCTCCCTGGAGAACAACAAAATATAGTAGCTATTTGCGGGATCTGGTTAAAAATGCTAAGCAATTCAGGATCCCAATTAATATTCCTTTTAAAAATTTAACAAATCAACAGGTAGATTTAGTAAGAAAAGGTTTTGGCGATTATAAAGGAATAGACAAATTTTTTGAAAAACTTGAAAGTAAAACCTACAAAATGCATATCAGGATTTTGCTTAGCAGATATAGAGGATATTCTACTTGTACAGCATGTAAAGGTAGCAGGTTAAGAAGAGAAGCTCTTCAGGTTAAAATAAATGAAAAATCTATTTATGATGTTGTTAAAATTCCGATTGAACATTCACTTAAATTCTTTGAAGATCTTAAGCTGTCTGAATACGATATGAAAGTTGGAGAACGAATATTGAAAGAAATAATAAAAAGACTTTCCTTTCTAAATAATGTAGGTATCGGATATTTAACACTTGACAGGTTAAGCAGTACTTTATCCGGTGGAGAGACACAAAGAATAAACCTTGCAACATCTTTAGGCTCTTCCTTGGTGGGAACATTATACGTTCTTGACGAACCAAGCATCGGGCTTCATCCGAGAGATAATTTCAAGCTTATAAATTTACTAAAGAATTTGAGAGACATTGGAAATACTGTCCTGGTTGTTGAGCATGATCCCCAGATGATGAAAGAAGCGGATATCCTTGTCGATATGGGTCCCAAGGCTGGTATTGAAGGCGGTGAAATAATCGGGATGGGTTCATATGACGATATTATAAAGAATGAGGACTCACTAACAGGGAAGTATTTAACAGGCAAACTAAATATTTCCGTTCCGAAAAACAGGAATACTAAAAAAACAAAATCAATTATAATAGAAGGGGCAAGTGAGCACAATTTAAAAAATATAAATGTTGAAATTCCGCTCAATAAATTTGTTGTAATTACTGGTGTCAGCGGTTCCGGTAAAAGTACACTAATACATGACATATTTTATGGTGGACTTGCCAAATATTTAGGTAAAGGCCCTTCTAAAATAGGTTCATTTAGTGATATTAAAGGAGCTGAATACTTAGACGAGATTGAAATTGTAGATCAATCACCGATTGGTAAAACTCCCAGATCAAATCCTATAAGCTATATAAAAACCTATGAACAAATTCGCGAACTTTTTGCTTCAACACATCAGGCAAGGGCAAGAGGTTATAAACCCGGATATTTTTCTTTTAACGTTCCTGGAGGAAGATGTGAAACGTGTTCCGGTGATGGTTATATAAAAGTTGAGATGCAGTTTCTGGCGGACCTTTACCTGGAATGTGAAGATTGTAAAGGAACAAGATTTAAAAAGGAAATAAGAGAAATTACTTACCGCGGTAAAAACATGGTTGATGTTCTCGATATGACCGTAGATGAAGCCTTAGAATTTTTTGAAGGAAATAACAAGATAGTCAAATATATCCAGGTACTTGCTGATGTTGGATTAGGATATATCAAACTTGGTCAGCCGTCCAATACACTTTCCGGTGGGGAGGCTCAAAGAATAAAACTTGCATCCCATCTTACTTCACAAAGGGATAGAAAACATACTCTCTTTATTTTTGATGAACCAACTACCGGACTTCATTTTGATGATATTTCTAAGTTACTTGACTGCTTTAATCTTTTACTGCAGAGAGGTAATTCAATTGTAATTATTGAGCATAATCTCGAAGTAATTAAATGTGCGGATCATATTATTGATCTTGGTCCGGAAGCCGGGGAAAAAGGGGGTGAAATTGTTGCAGAAGGAACCCCGGAAGAAATAATCATGAATGAAAATTCCTGGACCGGAAAATATTTAAAAGAGTACCTTGAATAATTCCCTGTATTTATTCTTTATCAGCTCCTAATTTTTCCATAAACGGTTTAAGCAGATCAATAGGGATAGGGAATATTATTGTAGAATTTTTATCCGATGAAATCTCAGTTAGTGTTTGCAGGAATCTGAGCTGAATGGCAACAGGAAATTTCCCAATTACTCTGGCTGCATCCGAAAGTTTTTGACTTGCCTGGAATTCACCTTCTGCATTAATAATTTTAGCCCGTCTTTCTCTTTCGGCCTGTGCCTGAATAGCAATTGCCCGCTGCATTTCTACAGGTAAGTCAACCTGTTTAACCTCAACAACAGTTACCTTAATTCCCCATGGTTCCGTTTGTTCATCAATTATTTGTTGAAGTTCCTTATTAATTTTTTCCCTTTCCGATAACAGTTCATCAAGTGTTGATTGTCCTATAATACTGCGTAGAGTTGTTTGAGAAATTTGAGATGTAGCCGAGTAAAAATCTTCAACTTCCACAACTACTTTAGCTGCCTGAACAACCCTAAAATAAACTACGGCATTTACTTTCAGGGAAACATTATCCTTTGTTATTATATCCTGGGGCGGGACATCCATAACAATTGTTCTAAGGCTTACTCTAACCATTTTGTCTATAATTGGAATTAGGATGACTAGCCCGGGTCCCTTTGCGCCGATTAATCTTCCTATTCTGAAAACGACTGCTCTTTCATATTCTTTTAATATCCTGATTGAACTGGAAAGAATCATTAAAATAAATATTATAAGAACTGCTGCAAAAGTTGATATGAATTCCATTTTAAGTCTCCTTAATGATTAAACTTTTTTTACTTTTAATTTCAATTTATTAACTTGTTCTACAACAACACTGCTTCCTGTTTCAATCTTAACATCGGAACTTTCTGCATCCCAGATTTCTCCGTGAACTCTAACCAATCCGTTTGGATTTAAATCCGAAATTGCTTTTCCAAATTCACCAACTATTCCTTCTTCTCCGGTTGAAGGTTTCTTTCTTTGAGCTCTGATTCCAAGTCCTACAATTACAAAAAAGAAGAGAATTGTAATAACAACTATCATTGTAATTGCTTCCCAGGATATTGTAAGCACACCCCACATAGATTTTACATCAATAAGCATTATCGAACCAAGAATTAACGAAATTACTCCTCCGATCATTAATACACCATGACTTACAATTTTAATTTCAAGAATAAATAAAATTACCGCAAAGATTATTAATGCTAATCCGGCATAATTAATTGGCAGGGTATGCATTGCATAAAAGGCAAGGATTATACAAATACCGCCAATAACTCCGGGGAAAATTGCTCCTGGACTGAATATCTCAAATAATAATCCATATAAACCAAGCATAAACAGGATATATGAAACATTAGGATCACTTAAAATATTTAAAAGTTTTTGAGAAAAATTCATATCAAAATTAATAATTTTGACATCTTCAGTGTCTAATATTTTTTCTCCATCTGAAGTTTCTACTTTTTCACCATCAATCTTTTTTAATAAATCGGGGATATTATTTGCTATTAAATTTACAACATTTTTCTTTATAGCTTCATTGTCCGTAATAGAGACACTTTCCCGTACAGCTTCTTCCGCCCATTTAATATTTCTATTCCTTTTTTCACTTATAGTTCTGATAAAAGCAGCGGCATCGTTTGTAACTTTCTCAGACATTGTTGAATCCATCTGACCCTGTGTACTTACCGGATGTGCAGCACCTATATTTGTCCCCGGAGCCATTACCGCAATATTAGCCGCCATAGTTATAAACACACCTGCACTGGCTGCTTGTGCACCTCCAGGTGTTACATAAACTATTACAGGAACTTTCGAACTTAGAAATTCAGAGACAATTACCCGGGTTGATTTTAATAATCCGCCGGGGGTATTTAACTTTACTATTATACATTCAGCATTCTCTTCGTTTGCTTTGTTAATTCCAATAACTATATAATCCGACACAGCAGGATTAATTGTTCCATCGATAGAAAGGATATAAACTTTCGATTGTGCGTTAGCAGTAAAACTGAACAGAAGGATAAATATGTAAAAATACCTTTTCATTTTTATTCCCCGTTAACTTTTTTAACTTATCTAAAATATATGAGCTAATCAAGTTTTAATGTATTGTATTCTTTGTATCGCATTGGACCATAAATAAAGTAACCGAAAAAGATTTGTAAAAAGGTCGTTGGGTCATAATATAGGTAACCAAGAATATTAAAGGTTATCTATGAGCAATTCAGCAAAGAAAGAGTATCTGATTGAGATCAGAGAAAGATACTCCCTGGCAAGGAAAACAGAAAAATCACTAATTTTAGATGAACTTTGCACAGTCTGTAAATTTAATCGAAAATACGCAATCAGAGTTCTTGGAAAAAAGCAGACCGGACAAAACAAGAAAAAAGGCAGACCAAAAATTTACCATCACCAGGCTATCATAGAGTTCCTGAAAGATCTATTGGTGGTAACCAATCTTGCCTGTGCAGAAAGATTAAAAGCGGCTATACCATTATGGCTGCCATATTATCAGTTTCACAAAAAGAATTCTCTGAATGAAAAGGAGGTAAAACTCCTACTAGAGATTTCAGCCAGCACTATCAAGCGATTGCTCAAAAGACTCAAATCAAAACACAGGTTCCTGTTAAACTGAATCAATGGGATGAATCCGTCCCAGGCTTTATAGAGGCAGATACTGTAGCACATTGCGGATCTTCTGTTTCGGGACAATTTGCATATACACTTAACATCGTTGATATTGCAACCGGATGGACAGAGCAGAGAGCCGTTTGGGGTAAGGGTAGAAAGGGCGTCTTTAATGCCCTCAAAAACATCAGAAAGGCGCTTCCATTTAAGATCCTTGGTTTTGACTGTGACAATGGTGGAGAACTGCTCAACTATATGCTGCTGGAATATTTTACAAATAAAAAAAATCCTGTTCAGTATACACGTTCAAGGGAATATAAGAAAAACGATAATGCTCATATTGAAGAGAAGAACTGGACTCACGTCAGACAATTTATTGGTTATCAGAGATTTGATAATATCAAAACTGTCGACATGCTCAATGAGCTTTATCAGAGTGGATGGAGATTTTATTTGAACTTCTTTATCCCTTCTTTCAAACTGATTGAAAAGAAAAGAGACGGCTCTAAGATTGTAAAAAAATTCTCTTCTCCACAAACTCCTTATCAAAGACTTTTGGCTTCGGAGCAGATCAGTCCAACAAAGAAAAAAAAACTTACTAAAACTTTTAGTTCTCTTGATCCTTTTGTACTTGAGAAGAGAATGAAAAATAAAATTATAAGTATCCTCAAACTATACTAATAAAATTTCCCAGAAGCTAAGCTGCGTTCGGCTACGCCTCTCTTCGCTTAGCTTCAAGCTTTCCCTTAATCCCATTTATTATCTTTATACCCTTATTTTTTCCTAATGTAACCCTGTTTATTAATACAATTTTTTATTATTCTACGGTTACCTTTTATTATGACCCAACACGTGTATTTTATTTGTTTGATATTAAAATAAATTTACAGATGTGTTTCTTAAACCTATACCGGTTATATTTATTCACCTCAAACTTATGAGTATTGTAATATGAATTACTATGACTCTAGACATTCGTAGTATTGTGATTTAATCCATAAATATTTCTATCCCTGTTATTTAAATTAATTTTGAAATTAAAGATTTATTAGTAGAATTTCTTATAATAAATCTATTAAATGCTTACGAATTAAAAGGCTGATGGAAGGTAGGGGGAATGAACAGTAAAACGGGATATAGCGTAAATAGAAAGACAAAGGGGAATCACGATGGCTAAAATCCACTTCAATGAAAATCAATTAATTATTTCTAATTACTACTATTTCTCAGTTTGTCACTTAATAAAACCTTCTGAAATTATGCCTCCATCATTATATTTTGAAGAGGGAGTATAAAAATGTCGAAAGATAAATCAAATAAAAGCGATTTTCAGTCCAAAAATATTGAAGATATTTTAAAAGAATTTAATACTACTAAGGAAAAAGGTTTAAGCAATTCCGAAGTACAGGAAAGAATAAAAAAATATGGATTAAACGAAATAACTGAAAAGAAAGTAAATCCTATATTAAAATTTTTAAGTTACTTCTGGGGGCCAATCCCCTGGATGATAGAAATAGCAATAGTTCTTTCAGCATTGATACAGCATTGGGAAGATTTCTGGATAATCTTCGCTTTGCTTTTATTGAATGCGATTGTTGGATTCTGGCAGGAACATAAAGCTGACAACGCTATAGAATTGTTAAAACAAAAGCTTGCCTTGGTTGCACGGGTTTTTCGTGATAATAAATGGCTTCGAATACCTGCAAAGGAACTTGTCCCCGGAGATATTATAAAAATTCGATTAGGTGATAGTATACCAGCCGATGTTAAATTCCTGGAGGGTGAATACCTGATGGTTGATGAATCTGCTTTAACCGGTGAATCTTTGCCTGTTGAAAAGCATGAATCAGATGTTGGATTTGCCGGTTCAATAGTCCGTCAGGGAGAAATGCTCGCAGTTGTTGTAGCCACTGCAATGAATACTTTCTTCGGAAAAACCGCAAAATTAGTTGAAGAAGCAAAAACGCAGAGTCATTTTCAAAAAGCAATTATTAAGATAGGCGATTACCTTATATTGTTAGCAGTAATTTTAGTTGCTGTTATATTTGTTGTTGCATTGTACCGTCATGAAAGCTTTCTTGCCACACTTCAATTTGCCTTAGTATTAACAGTTGCGGCAATACCGGTAGCCCTTCCGGCCGTTATGTCGGTAACTTTAGCTATAGGAGCAATAGCCCTTGCCAAGAAAGAAGCTATTGTTAGTAAATTGGTTTCCATTGAGGAAATGTCGGGAATGGATGTATTGTGTTCTGATAAAACCGGGACTATAACCCAAAACAAGATCTCCGTTGCTGAAACCGTTATGTTCAACACTTACGAAGAAAAAGACGTGATGCTTTTCGGTACGCTCGCATCAAAAGAAGAAGATAAAGATCCTATAGATAATGCAATTATTACCAGAGCTAAAGATCTGAACGCTGTAGATGATAATTCCGAAACTTACAAAGTTGAAAACTTTAAACCATTCGATCCTGTTTCAAAAAGAACTGAAGCAAATGTAATTGATTCGCAAGGTAATCAGTTTAAAGTTGCTAAAGGTGCACCACAAGCAATACTATCATTAATAGGAGATAATAAAAACCTTGAAGTCAAAATTAAAGACAGTGTAAATCAATTTGCAGGTAAGGGATACAGAGCACTTGGTGTAGCTATAACTAATAAAAGTGGGAATTGGCAGTACGTTGGTTTAATTGCATTACATGATCCTCCAAGAGATGATTCTGCCGATACAATTAAAACTGCAAAAGAAATGGGGTTAGATGTAAAAATGGTAACAGGTGATCACACTGCAATTGCAAAAGAAATATCCCGTCAGGTTAATCTTGGTACTAATATTATAGAAGCTTCAGAATTTTTAGATAAATCGGATAGACAAGCTAGTAAAATTGTTGAAGAAGCTGATGGTTTTGCTCAGGTATTTCCCGAGCATAAATACCACATTGTTGAATTGCTTCAGGAGAAAGGGCATATTGTAGGTATGACAGGTGACGGTGTAAATGATGCTCCTGCACTAAAAAAAGCCGATGCAGGGATTGCAGTAGCCGGTGCAACAGATGCTGCTAAATCAGCTGCTGCTATTGTCCTTACAAGACCTGGTCTGTCAGTAATTATAGATGCTATAAAGCAAAGCAGGAAAATATTCCAGAGAATGACAAATTATGCCATTTACCGTATTGCGGAGACGATCAGAGTGCTTTTATTTATAACCGCATCGATCATAATTTTCAATTTCTATCCTGTTACCGCATTGATGATTGTGTTGCTTGCTTTGTTAAATGATGCCCCGATAATGACCATTGCATATGATAATGTAATGTATGCGAACAAACCAGAGCAATGGAATATGCGGACAATACTCGGCATAGCAACAATGCTTGGTATTCTCGGGGTTATTGAATCCTTTTTTGTATTGTATGTAGGTATTAACTGGTTTCATTTCGACCAAAATGTTCTGCAATCGTTTATATATCTTAAGCTTTCGGTTGCCGGACATTTAACTGTTTTTATAGCAAGGACTAAGGGTAACTTTTGGTCCGTAAAACCGGCTAAACCACTCTTTTTTGCAGTAATAATAACCCAGGCAATTGCTACAATTATTACTGTGTATGGCATCTTGCTTCCTGCAATGGGATGGGGACCGGCAATATTTGTTTGGGCTGAAGCAATAATTGTTTTTCTTATAATTGATTTTATTAAAGTAAAAACTTATAAGTTATTTGATCATAGTAATATAATTTTCGCAAGGTAATTATAGGATTGTTTTATGGAAAATAGAATAGAAGAACTAATAAAAAAACTTCAGAGTAAAAATGGCATTGAGAGAAAAATAGCAAGATATGAATTAGTTAAAATTGGTAAACCTGCAGTAGAATATTTAAGTAAATTACTTGAGGCACCAAAGGAGTATATAAGATGGGAAGCAATAAAAACTCTAAGCCAAATTGCTGACCCCGAATCTATTCCGATTTTGATAGGTGCATTGGAAAATGAAGACTTCGATATTCGCTGGATGGCGGCTGAAGCATTAATTAGTATCGGGAAAGTATCAATTAAACCGTTATTGAAAGCGGTGGTCTTAGGTGAGAAATCAATATTTTTATTGGAAGGTGTACATCATATATTAAAAGAGTTTCAGTTTGAAAATATTTTTTGTGATGATTCCGGATTAATTAAGAAGATTGAAAATAATAATCCATATTCTGATATAGCATTAACTGCAGAGCAATCACTTAATAAATATTAAAAAATATAAAGACTTTATGCTCTGATTAAAAGAGTTGCATTTATGTTTATAGCAATTAAAACTAGTTAATCTGAACTTAATCTTCATCATCGATAGTAAGTACAAATGCTCCATCAACTTTTCCTTCGCGGAGTTTATCTAAGGCTTCATTTGCTCTATTTAAAGGAATCTTTGTAATCTCAGTTTTAACCGGAACTTCCGGTGCTATTTTTAATAATTCTTCACCATCTGTTCTTTTAAGATTAGCAACAGAACGAATTACTCTTTCTTCCCAAAGTAATCTGTAAGGAAAAGAAGGAATATCACTCATATGGATTCCCCCGCTAACTATTGTTGCAGCTTTATCCGATGCCCTAAGTGCGGCAGGAATTAATGAGCCAACCGGGGCAAAAATTAAGGCTGCATCCAGTTTTTCAGGCGGTGATTGTTCGGAACTGCCTGCCCATACTGCTCCAAGTTTGCGGGCGAATTCCTGTGCATTAGTATCACCTGGCCTGGTAAAAGCATATATCTTTTTCTTTTGATGAACTGCAATTTGTGCAATAATATGTGCAGCTGCCCCAAAACCATAAATCCCAAGATTCTCAACTTTATCACCAGCCATCCTGTAAGTTCTATATCCGATTAATCCTGCGCAAAGTAAAGGAGCAGCTTCCGCATCTCCGTATTCGTTAGGAATATGGAAACAATAATTATGATTTGCCGCAGTATATTCAGCATAACCGCCATCAATAGTATAACCGGTAAACAAAGCATTTTCACAAAGATTTTCTTCACCTCTTTTACAGTAGCGGCAATGCCCGCAAGTATAACCCAGCCAAGGAATTCCTACTCTATCGTTAATTTTGAAATTTTTAACTTTATCCCCAACCTTAACCACTGTTCCAACTATTTCATGACCAGGGATTAAAGGAAGCTTTGGTTTAGTAAGTTCCTGATCTATAATATGAAGATCAGTATGGCATACTCCGCATGCTTTAATTTTTATAAGAACTTGTTCAGGATTTATTGATGGAACGGATACTGTCTTTTCTGTTAATTTGTCTCCCTTTTTTTCAAGGACCATTGCGGTCATTTTATCCGGGATGTTCATGAGTCTCCCTCTGAAATTATTTGCAATAAATATAAATTTACAAAATTTAATTTTGTTTAGGAGTGATAGTTTGCATGAAACAGACGGTAAGATGCCAGTCACTTTTGAAGTGACTGGCATCTTGAGTTTGGCAGTTAACCAGATTAAAGAGGAAAATGTGCGAAAAGATTGATATCGCACATTTTTTTTGTTAAATTATATCTAGTCATATAACTAGAGGTTTGCCATGGGATTTCCAACTAAAATACAACTTATTAAGAGAGCTAAAAGTGAGCAGTGGTACATCAATTTCCCTTCGTCTGTTGCGCAAGCTATGGAATTTAACAAAGGTGAAATTGTCGAATGGATTATCGAGAATAAAAATAAACTGATTCTTAAAAGAACCAAAACTAAAGATGACGCTAGTAAAAAAAAACTGAACGAACAAACTTGATAAAAGAATTTGATGGTTTGTTCTTAGAATGTAATTCGGCATTTAAGCAATATCGAAGTGCTCTTAGAACTCATAATTTAGCATATGGATTGCTGAACTGTTTGGGCAGACATACCTTAACAGGAATGATAACATCATCCGGACGTCAGTTTGTTGACTGGAGTTCGGTTTATCGATTATTCCAAGATAACCGGATAAATATTGATTCTATGTTTTCAGTAATAACAAACTCATTACTCAACAATAAGTTCTGTAGTAATCAAGATGAAAATATTTATTCTCACATGGATGATACCATACTGAATAAAACCGGTAGAAAGATTTTCGGGACATCTTGGAGAAGAGATCCACTTGGTCCACCGTTTCATACAAATTTTATTTGGGGACAAAGATTTATTCAGATTTCTATATCATTACCCGAGAAATCGGGAGCATCTATAAGCCGTGCCATACCAGTAGATTTACACCATTGTCCTACAGTCAAGAAACCAGGAAAGAAGGCCACCCCAGAATTGTTGAATGAATATAAAGAAAAAGAAAATGAACCTAAGTCTACAAGGAATAGAAAGGATAAAGGTTTTACGAGAAAATCTTGACTGTCAAGCAGCAAAAGACCGACAGTTGGTAGTAAGTGTAGATGGAGGTTATACAAATAAAAATGTATTAAAAAACCTTCCGGAGAGAGTTACATTGATTGGTAGGATAAGAAAAGATACTGTGCTTAATGAACTGCCAGATGTAGAGAAAGCTTCTGTGGGTAGAAGAAGGGTATATGGGAAATTACTTCCTAAACCTGAGGAGATTAGAAAATCCGAACAATATATTTGGCAGCAGGTAGAAGCTTGGGCAGCAGGTAAAAAACATACTTTCAATGTAAAGGTAATTGCTAATCTAAGATGGAGAAAAGCCGGAGATAAAAATTTGAAACTCGTAATTATTCGTCCTTTATCTTATCACCTTACAAAAAACTCTAAACTTCTATATCGTAAACCGGTATACTTAATTTGTACAGATACAAAGCTTGAAATAGAAAAATTGCTTCAAGCGTATTTATGGAGATGGGAAATAGAAGTAAATTTTAGAGAGGAGAAAACTCTGCTTGGATGCGGTCAAGCACAGGTAAGAACAAAGGAGCCTGTGGAAAAAGTTCCGGCATTCATTGTTGCTGTATATTCTCTTTTACAGTTAGCAGCATACAGAGTAAGAAAGATTGGCAATGTTAATCAATTACCGAAAGCTAAATGGTATCCAAATAAAAAAGGAAACAGAGAATCCACTGGAGACATATTAAATACCTTTCGCTCACAATTATTAGCAAGGACTATGGATATTAATTTTTACGACTTCGTAAAATTGCAAAAGACTTTACGAAATAGAAAAAATTATGTGGAACCTACATTTTCAACTCTTTTTTATAATAGAAATTAGCCAAACTAGAGATGCCAGTCACTTTTGAAGTGACTGGCATCTATTGAACCTCAAATACAGAATCCAGTACAGTTCCGTCAACCCATTTTATAACTGCAACTACTTTATTTTTATTTAATTTTGGTTTGGCCGGAGCGCCGCCTACAATATCATATACTTCATCTTTTATTTCTTTAATTGATCTGACTGGCAATGAAGTTTTTTTGACCGCTTTAATTAAATCTTTTCTTAATGGATTAATTGCTATCCCTCTTTCAGTTATTACTACATCGATTAGTTCTCCCGGTCCGCATAGAGTAGTTACTTCATCGACAATAACAGGGATCCTGTCTCTGAAGGAAGGAATTGCAAGTATAGTGCATTTTGAATAAAGACAATTCTGCCATCCCCCGATCCCATGAAGAAGCAGTCCGTCTGAATGAGTAACAACATTGGCATTAAAGTTTATATCTACTTCAGTAGCTCCGAGAACAGCAACATCAACCATTGAGGCAAAGTTTCCCTTGCCGTGAAAATTATAGCTGGTAAATGGACTTGTATTTACATGATTGGGGTTCTCTCTCATTGATCTTACTCCTTCAAGATCAAATGTCTGCCCATCAAGTATATAATCTGTAAGTCCTTCTTCAACCATTGCTACAAGATATTTAGTACTTCCTCCTCTTACGAATCTGGCTTTTATTCCTTTAGCCTTCATCCTATCTTTTAAGAACAAAGCAAAAGCCAAATTAGTGCCGCCTGAACCGGCTTGAAATGAAAAGCCATCCTTCATTATTCCGGCTTCTTCAATAAACTGTGCAACATATTCTGCAATTAGTAATCTATCGGGAGATTTTGTTACTTCGGTTGTTCCCGAAACTATTTTAGATGCGTCTCCCAATGAATCTATTTGAACTACAAAATCGACATTGTTTCCCTGAACCTGCCAGGGAATGCAGGGGAATGGAACAAGGTTATCTGTTACAACAATAACTTTATCTGCATATTCTGAGTCTGCTAGTGCAAAACCGATCAATCCGCTTGCTGATTTTCCATTTACTCCATTTGCATTACCAAAAGGATCGGCTGATGGAGCTGCGATAACTGCGATATCAATATGTACTTCTCCATCCTGGACTGCCTGGTATCTGCCGCCATGAGACCTTAAAACACCGATGCCTTTCATTTTTCCTTTTGATGTAAAAATACCGAGAGGACCATTCATGCTTCCTTCAATATGGTGAATAGTACCATCCTCAAGATATTTTATCAAATGTTCATGGATAGGAAATGATGCACTAGGAAACCACCTGATGTTTTTTATTCCCATCGATTTAATTGTATCAAAGAGAATATTGGTCAATGCATCTCCATTCCGCAGATGATGATGAGTAGAGACTGTCATTCCATCTTTTAATCCGGCTTTTTTTAAAGCTTCTCTTAAGTTTTTTGCAACTTTATTTCCATCAAGTGGATAATCAATGCAAGTTCGAATTGGTGGTTTTGCCTTATTTCCAGAAGGTTTGTAATTGTTTACTCCCTTAAAAGGAATTTGTTTTTGTCGATTAATTTCTGCTGGAACTAAACGGCCTGCAGCATTTTTGACTAATTTCATTTATAACCTTTAATGGAACACGGATTTGACAGATTGTTACTGATAATTTTTTATCCATTGTATCTGTCTGATCCGTGTTCTATTTTTTTTCTAATTTTTGATTAATAAATTATTTATTCTTGCCAATTCAATTATTTTCTGAGCTTTTTTAACTATCGGAGGATCAATCATTTTTGTACCTAAGGAAACAACTCCCAATCCTTTCTTTTCAGCTTCTTCAAATGCCTCAACTATTTTTTGAGCTTTTTCTATTTCTTCTATTGCCGGGGCAAAAGCCTCATGAATAATTTTTATTTGTCTTGGGTGAATGCATCCTTTCCCTTCAAAACCTAATGATTTGGCTTCCAGGACAGATTGTCTCAGTCCCTCCATATCCCCAACATCGGAGAATACTGTATCGATAGCCTGCACCTCTGCAGCTTTGGAAGCATTTACAATCATGGATCTTGCGAAGAAGCTTTCTTTTCCTTCATTTGTCCTTTGAGTTCCGATATCTGCAGTATAATCTTCCAATCCAATAGCAAGAGCACAAATATTTTTTGATGCTGAAGCTATTTCATATGCTTTAATGATTCCTAATGCGCTTTCAATAATAGGCATTAAACAAATTTCGTTTTTTATTTTATATTCTCTCTTTAATTTATTTATTTCTTCTTCTACATCTTTTATTTGTTTTGAAGATTCACATTTGGGAATTAAAATTACATGTACATTATGTGGAACAGTGTACCTTAAATCAGTTAGTCCTCTTGGCAGTTGATTTATTCTCACCATTCTTTCTGCGCCATAGAAATCTACTGAACGAAGTGCATTTCTGACTAATAATTGAGCAGAATCTTTTTCAGAAAGAGCTACGCTATCTTCAAGATCTAATATTATTCCATCGGGTTTGTGCAGACCTGCATTTACAAAAAATTTCGGTTCATTACCTGGAAGATATAAACGGCTTCTTCTTAATTTATCTTTATAAGTTTTATAAGAATTTTTTTTGTTGAAAGGAATCCAATATTCTTTTTCTATTTCAGGATATAATTTTTTAATTGCAGATTCCAATCTTGCCTCAATAACAAAAGGAAGCGCTCCACTGTCCTCTAAAAAAATCCTTGCATTCTTTATTCCAAAATATTTGCAGACATCCTTAATTTGTTCTTTTATTGATTCTCCATACATTGAAGAAACTTTACTATTTAATTCTATTTTAATTCCGCCTGAATTTTTGACTTCGATCTCAAAATAACAATCAGAACGAATATTTCCTCCCCGTTTACCTGCTGATGATTTTAATTTTTGATTGTTCATTATACTCTTTTCAGAAATTCTAATGATTTAAATTATAAGAAAGTTAAAAAACAATAAAACAATTTAACAATACAACAATAAAGCAATTAAACGACTAAATTTTCCATAAAATCCCTGGCTTTTTTCTTCTCACATTTAAATATCATTTTTTTAACATTTCTTTGTTTTCTTTTAGTTAAAAGTTTGTCGGATAAGGAATTGAATTTGTTATCCAGATCTTCTTCAGACATTGGTTCTCTTGGATCACCTTTAGGGAATTCAAGATACTCTGAATATTCCTTCCCGTCTTTAGTCTTTATCAGAACTTTTGAAGGCTGTTTAGCCGGGAACATTTTTTCAAATTCTAAGGAAGCTTCCCCTTTAATTTTATTAATTACTTCTTTTATCTTAGGATCTTTGAGCTTCTCTTCTGAAAAGGACTGAGTAGTAATTTTATGATCAACCAAAGCGGCAGCAATACAATAGGGAAGCGAATGGTCGGCGGTTTCCCTTGATTCAGGATTGTATTTTTGCGGATCGAAAAGAATATCACATGCTCTTGCAATTGTCGTAACTGTTACAGAGTCAATTTGATCATAATTAATATTATTTTTTGTAACAACTTTCAATGCTGCCGAAATATGAGTATGTGTTAGAGCCTCGGTGGGAAAAGCTTTCATTCCGCATTCAAGGATTTTATAATTTTTACCTAAATTGCCAATGAGTTTGTCTAAATCCCATTTCCATTCACCAAGACCATCTCTTCCTTTCATCTGTACAGCTTCTATGCTTTGTTCTTTAATATTCCATCCGAAGAAACAATCCATAAAACCTTCTTTGCCTTCAAATACAGTTTCTGTTCCTGTATAACCTTCTTTTGCCATTAATGCGGCAAAAACTCCGGATTGTACTGCCATTGGATCAACAGTATTTTTCATCATAGTCAATTTGCCTGCGGTGGGACAACCAATTGTATGATTGTGGCTCCCGTTTATTCCAATTGCATTTACCATTTGATCAGCATTTAATCCTAAAAGCTTTCCAGCAACTATAGGGGAAACAAATTGAGTAAGAGTTGCGTGATGCCATTTTCTCTCGCGAATACCCGGGACTGCAAATTCGCATAGTCTTTGTTCAAACTCATATCCGAGTACAATTGCAGTTATTACTTCTTTCATTGAAGCATTAACCATTTCTCCCACAGAAAGTGCCGCCGGAATTAAATCAGAAGGATGGGAAGGATCTTCCTTCCAGTATATGTCATTGAAATCCAGAGCCCGAATCATTAAAGAATTAATTAATGCAGAATTAACCGCAGGAATTTTATCCCCAAATCGAATTAAAGTTGATTCTTTTTTCCCGCCGATCTTTTTATAAATATTTCTTAATATGTTAACATCCTTTGTATGATAACCGCCGTAAGCACAGCCAATTGAATCATAAAGAAATCGTTTAACTTCATAAACCACTTCTTTAGGCAGATCTTTATATCTTAGATTTACTGCAAATTCTGCTATTTGTCTTGATATTGATTTTTCCATAAAAATAATTGTTTAATTGTAAAATTTTACTATTACTAAATTGTTAAAGCTTACCTTTCACCCATTCTTCCAATCCTCCGACAACAATTAATTCTTGAGCTGCTTCACCAACCGGATCAAAAGAATAAGTTTTATTATCAACCAGTATTGATGAACCCGTAAAATCTATTTTTGCTGTAATTCCAGTCTTTACAGTTAATTTATGTTTGTCATATTTATCTTTAAAATCATTTACCAATTCAGGGCATTCAATTAAAAGAAATCCGTTGTTTAAAGCATTTCGTTTATAAGTTTCATTTAATGAACCGGCTATTAATAACCTGATTCCCTTGTACTTTAATGCTGTTGCGGCCTGCTCACGTGAAGAACCGGTCCCAAAATTATAACCTCCGACTAAAATATCTCCTTCTTTTGCAATATTTTTAAATTCAGGGTCATAATTCTCCATAACAACGCCAGCCTGCTGCTGAGGAGTAAAATCATCAACATAAGTATATTTCCCGGGATAAATTCCATCAGTATTCAGATTATCCTGATAACAAAAAAGCAATTCTCCTTCAAGCATTTCAGGGAATCTATTAATAATCTTTGTCTTCGTTTTTTCTTCCTGTTTCTTATTGTATAATTTAATTTTTCCACTAATGTTGGCTGAAGAATCTTCCCATGAATAATCGATCTTTCCTGAAACTGCAGAATAGGCAACAACAGCAGGTGAAGCTAAATAAGCTTGTGCATTTGGAGAACCCATTCTTCCTTTAAAATTTCTGTTTGTTGCAGAAATCCCTATTTCGCCATCTTCCAAAAGTCCGGTACCCAAACCAATGCAAGGACCGCATCCTGGAGGAAGCGGCATTGCTCCTGCATTTAATAAAGTTTGCCAATCACCCCGCTTCTCGCTATCAGCCTGAACTTCACTCGATGCTGCGGCAACATAAAATTTAACACCCTCTGCAACTTTTTTCCCTTTAACGACATCAGCCGCTTCAGCAAGATCCCCAACCCTGCTGTTTACACACGAAACGAGGTATGCTTTATTAATTTTTACATTTTTATTTTTTAACTCCGATACAGGAGACATTACTTTGACGGTGTTTGGTCCCGAAACAAAAGGCTGAATAGTTGAAAGATCAATAATAATTTCTTTTGAATAAAATGCATCATGATCAGATTCGAGTATATTCTTTTCCAATTCTAAAATCTTTTGCTCATTTAATCTTGGATGAACCCCTTTCCCATCTACATCTGAATTTACACCCGCCAGACCTCTGGCTTTAATAAAATAAGCTCTTTTTCTTAACCATTCTAATGTAATATTATCTACAGGAAAAACGCCGGCTAAAGCACCCCATTCGGTAGTCATATTAGCTATAGTTAATCTTTCATTAACTGAAAGAAATGTTATTCCATCACCTGTAAATTCCAATGCATGATTTAATACTTCATCCTTATTAAAAAAACCGCATAGAGCAATAATTACATCTTTTCCTTTAACACCCGATCTTAATTTTCCTGTTAAAATTACTTTAGCTATTGGAGGAACTTTCCACCAGGTTCTGCCTGTTGCCCAAATTGCAGCAGCATCGGTCCTTACAATTGGAGTCCCCAGACAACCCAATCCTCCGTACATATTTGAATGGCTGTCTGATGCTACTACCATAGTTCCCGGCCATGCATATCCTTCTTCACACATAATCTGGTGTCCGATTCCCCGGCCGGCAGGATAGAAGTCTGCACTCATTGATTTAGAAAATTCTTCAATCTTTTTATATTTCTCCAGATTTTTTTCACTTTTATCCTGAACGTTATGGTCGAGTGTGTGAACTACCTGTCTTGGATTGAAAAGCTTTGTTGCACCAATAGATTTAAATTTTGGAATGACAGCACCCGTATTATCATGAGTCATAACATAAGCAGGTTTTATGGACACATAATCACCTGTATGAATTAGCTGATCTTTATCCAGGCCAACTGCATAATTTTGAGCGATTTTTTCGATTAAGGTTTGGGGCATGGTTCACTCCTTGAATGGTTCGAAGCTTACGAAATCTGCATGATGTACAATTAACGCCTCAATACTTCGTTTTGCTAAATCTCCTTCTTTTGCATGATATGCAATTATATGCTGAACTTCCGGTGGTAATTCAAAACGATCTGCAATTGCTACTCCGCTAAATGGATGACGCAGTAGTTTGCCGGCTTTACTTGTTGTTAGATTCCCGCTGACCTTATCATATTCAACTAATTTTCCTACATCAATTAATATTGCACCGGCAATTAGAATATTCATATCAATTTTAATCTGATCGCCAAAATTTTCCTGCATCCGGTTTGCAATATCTACAGAAAGCTGTACTGCAGTACGCTTGTGATTCATAAATGAAATTTTGCAGTCTTTAATTAAAAGAGAGAAGGGGATTGTATTTAAATCTTCAATGCTTAATACACTTTTTTCAATGGCATAAGTCCAGCAGTCCAAAACTTTTTCTCTTAAATTCTCATCTTTAATCCAGTTTATTTCTGGCCATATTTTTAAAACTTCATCTTTCATAATTCCCTTTAATTGCTTAATTGCAATATATTACTGATAAAATTTTTACAATTTAGAAATCAAACAATATTTTTAATAATCTCTTCCGTCATCTGCTGTGTTGTGCAAGCTCCATGTTTAAACACATCAGGACCACCTTTTAATTTTAACATATCATAAGTTTTTACTTTTCCTTCTTCAATAACTTTAGCTATAGAACTTCTAATTTTTTCTGCTTTTTCATTTTCTCCCAGATGGTCCAGCATCATACATGCACTTAATATCATAGCAATAGGATTGACTATAGAAGGGTTTAATTCCTGGTATTTAGGAGCAGAACCATGAGTTGGTTCAAATAATGCAACATCTTTACCGATATTTGCACTGCAGGCAAATCCTAAACCGCCGACTAAACCTGCAAAGCCGTCGCTTATTATATCCCCGAACATATTCTCGGCAACAAGTACCCCATAAATTTCCGGATTTTTTGTCAGCCACATCATTTGTGCATCGATATTTGTATCCCATAATTGAATTCCAGGATAATCCTTTGCAATAATTCTGGCTTCATTAAACATCATACCGGAAGTTTCCCGAAGTACATTGGGTTTTTCACAAACAGTAACATTTTTGTAATCGAATTTTTTTGCATACTCAAAGGCCTCTTTAAGAATTCTCTTACACGCATTCCTGGAGACAATTCTTGAAGATATGGCAAGGTCTTCATTTGGTACATTTTTAAATGCTTTCATTTTAGGATGAGTTTCAAATGCATCCCTTACAATTTTAGGAGGATTAGTCCATTCAACTCCCGAATATAATCCTTCGGTATTCTGTCTGAATATTACGGCATCTACAATAGGTTCTTCAAATCCACCATCTTTTCTTCTAATAAAATTAAGTGGATTTCCTTTAAATGATTGACAGGGTCTGATGCATATATCAAGATTGAAGTATTGTCTTAATCCCACTATAGGGCTAAAATAAATATAACCTTTATCTTTAAGTGATGGGTCCAGTTCCTTTGCTGCAGCATCTTTTGGTTTGCTTGTAATTGCACCGAACAAACCAATTTTATATTCTTCTAAAAGATCAATGGTTCTTTGAGGCAGTGCATTTCCTTCTCTACACCAGAAATCCCAGCCGATATCACCATAAATATAATCTGCTTCAAACCCAGCAGAGTTTAATACTTTCATGGCTTCCGGCAGGACAGTTTTACCGATACCGTCACCGGGAAGAGCTACAATTTTTCTTCTCATAA
The DNA here is from genome assembly GCA_963723205.1 of uncultured Ignavibacteriales bacterium. Taxonomy (GTDB): domain Bacteria; phylum Bacteroidota; class Ignavibacteria; order Ignavibacteriales; family Ignavibacteriaceae; genus CAVQBP01. Next base: position 173,919 of record CAVRQC010000041.1, on the reverse strand, counting down.
TTTGATATCCATAATTAAAAAATATTGATCAAAATTAGAGAATAAATATCTGGCTAGCAAGATTTTTAATCCTGTATTAAAGGAATTTTAATAGAAAAGATTTCTTATATATATCTGTGAATATAAAGAAGCATTAATTTAACGGATTACTTAAGCTGGCTCATTTTTTGAATGATAATTATTCGAATAAATATGTTAAATTTATAAGTTAAACATATTGAAATTTCAAACAATCAGCTGATAGTATTGAAAAACAAACCAAAATCAAATATTGTCTCATTAAACCAGGAAAAGTTCCAGGAATTCCAGTCTTTTATAAATCAGTTATTAAAAGAAAATAAAATACCTAAAAAACTAAGTAACTATTTCACTAATATTTCTGAATTAATAGAACGTTTAAATTCAGAAAATCTTGAAAATAAAATCCGTTCGGAAGTTAATGAAAACATATTTAAATCTATCTGGGAAAAAGCAATTGATGGAATGAGATTAACAGACAGCAAAGGTATTATTTATATGTGTAATACTGCTTATGCTAATCTTGTAGGAAAGACAATTGAAGAAATAGAAGGGAAAGAACTCTCATCGGTCTACAGGGAATCCGATCGGGAACATATCCAATCCAGCTATATAATCAATTTCAGGGATTCTAATATAAAGACTCAGTATTCTACTACTGCAAAACTCTGGAATGGTAAGACGGTAGATATAAAGATGGTAAACTCATTTATAGATAGTATAAATGGGGAAAGAATGGTTTTAAGTATTTTCCGTGATGAAACCGAACAGAAAAAAAATTATTCGCTGCTGGAAAAAAAAGATCGTCTTCTATATGGAATGGCTGAAGCTACAAAAAGTTTAATCTCCACCCGCGATATAAAAGAAAGTTTCACTTCAGCTTTAGAAATTTTAGGTAAATCGGCAAATGTTGACAGAGTATACATATATAAGCATAAAATTAAACCCGATACCGAAGAGATGTATCTGAGTCTTCTTTATGAATGGGTAGAAAAAGATTCCGATTCACAAATTCAGAATGAAGCTTTACAAAGATTATCGTATTCGCGGTTTGAAGCTTTGAATTTTTATGAGAATTTCTCTAAAGGGAATTCTCTTAAGTTTATTATTAAGAAACTTCCGCAAGATATAAAAAAAGCTTTTATCGATATTAATATTAAATCGATAATATTAGTACCCATAATGGTTGATGAGCAATATTGGGGCTTTATAGGGTTTGATGAATGTAAGTATGAAAGGCAATGGGAAAATGATGAAGAATCACTGCTGAGAATAATGGCTTCCACTTTTGGAGCAGCAATTAAACTTAATGAGGTTCTGGAGAAATTAGTAAAGAATAATACTGAACTGAATAATGCTGTTAATAGAGCTGAAGCTGCAGTAAAAGCAAAAGCTGAATTTTTGGCTTTGATGAGTCATGAAATTCGTACTCCTATGAATGGTGTAATCGGTATGACCGGGCTGCTTTTAGATACCGGTTTAACTCGGGAGCAAAGAGAATATGTTGAAACTATAAGGTTGAGCGGTGATCAGCTATTAGTAGTTATAAATGATATCCTTGATTTTTCTAAGATAGAATCTGAGAAATTAGAGCTTGAAAATCAACCTTTTGATTTAAGGGATTGTATTGAAGATTCTTTGGATTTGCTGTCTACCAAAGCTGCGGAAAAAAGACTTGATATAGTTTATTTAATTGAAAATAACACCCCGATTGTTATTAACGGTGATGTTACAAGATTAAGACAAATTCTAACTAATTTATTAAGTAATGCTATCAAGTTTACCGAAGAAGGCGAAGTCTTTATAAAAGCCAGTTCCAGGAATTTAGACGATAATTTGTGTGAGATTTCTTTTTCCGTTAAAGATAGTGGGATTGGAATTCCAAATGAAAAGCTGGGTAAATTATTTAAATCTTTCAGCCAGGTTGATTCGTCAACAACACGCACCTACGGCGGAACCGGTTTAGGACTTGCAATAAGTAAAAGGCTTACAGAATTAATGGGCGGAAAAATGTGGGTCGACAGCAAACCCGGTATAGGTTCGACTTTCTATTTTACAATCAAATCAGAGCTTGTGCCTTCACAATCAAAAATATATTTAAAAGCCAAAAAACCATTAATTAAAGGAAAGAGGATTTTAATTGTTGATGATAATAAAACAAACATTAAAATTTTAACCTCACAGGCTGAACAATGGGGGATAGAATATAAAGCAACTAATTCACCTATTGAAGCTTTAGATATAGTTCGCAAAGAGGAATCATTTGATGCAGCAATACTTGATTACCGTATGCCTGAGATGGATGGAATTAAGTTAGCTGAAAAAATTGTTGAGATGAAAAAAGGGAAAGATCTGCCGTTTATTATTCTATCTTCAATTGGAAAAAAAGATGCCCTTTTTGAAAACAATAATTTGAACTTATCGGTAATTACTAAGCCGATAAAACATCATCAGCTCTATGATAAGCTGGTCGCTGCATTTAAAAAAGAACAGAAAGGAAAATCTAAAAAAGGTTTTGATGGTGTAATTCCGGATCTTTCGGAAAATTATAAGCTTAAAATATTGTTAGCTGAAGATAATACCATAAATCAAAAAGTTGCATTAAGAATTTTTGAGAAGATGGGGTATAGAATAGATATAGCGGCAAATGGATATGAAGCTCTTGAAGCTGTGAAAAGTATAAATTATGATATTGTTTTTATGGATTTATTTATGCCGGAAATGGACGGCTTTTCGGCCACCGAAAATATTCGAAAAGAATTTTCCGAAGACAGAAGACCGGTTATTATTGCAATGACTGCAAACGCTTTTAATGAAGATAAAAATGAATGCCTGGCAAAAGGAATGGATGACTATATTTCCAAACCATTAAAGGTAGATGAAATATATTCTATAGTTTTGGATTGGGCAAAAAAAATATATAAGAAGAAAGATCGATTAATTGAGCAGTTAAAAAATGAGAAATCGTCCACAAAACTTATTGATGAATCTAAAATAACTTTTATTAACGATATACAAACGGTTCAGGATATCCAATTCTTTATTGAACTTTTAGATATTTATATTTCCGATATGCCGAAAGTTATAGGTAAAATTAAAACTGCTATTGATGGAAATGATTATGATAAACTGAGGTTTTTTGCGCATAAATTAAAAGGAAATAGTTTGACTCTTGGCATAGAAAATTTTGCAAAGATTTGTTCTCTTCTTGAAAAAGCAGGGAAAGAAAGTAAAATTGAAGAAAACACGATTCAATTATGCGATAAACTTGTTAATGATTTTGAAAGGATTATTAAGGAACTTGAAGTTATAAGGGCAAAATACAGCAATATGTAAAAGGTATGTATAAATACCGTGACTTCAGTTTCAAAGAACTTGATGTTAAAATGAAATTTTGTAATCTTTACACTTCCAATTAGAAATTGAAATTACCGGGAACGGCTAACAGGTGATTACCCAACTCCGTCAGGTCTGGAAGGAAGCAGCGGTTAGTATGATCTTGTGTAGCCGTAATCCCGGTTTTTTTTATTTCTACTAATCTTAAATCCTTCCCGTTACTTTTTTATTAGTTTTATCCTGACAAATAAACCAATTAATTGAAACGATTATCTGGTCCATGTATTGTTGCTTCTGTTTATATCCGGAAATTTCTCATCAGGATCTATGACAACTGAATCTATTTCAGAGGTTGAATTGTATCTTAACTTATATATACTTGAGTTTTCCCAGATTTCGACAGGTAAATTCATTTCTTCAGATTTTCCGTTTGATTGTCTAATCATCAGAATAACAGGCATAACCATTTTATCCTTATTTCCTAGTGTAATAATCGAACCACGTGAAGGATTTCCACTAATATTATTAACGCTGTCAACAGCCTGATCTAAATTCCATTTTTTATAAAACCATTCTTTCCAAAACCAATTTAAGTTATCTCCGGAAGCATTATTCATAGTTCTGAAAAAATCTTCAGGTGAAGGATGTTTGAAAGCCCAGTTACTTATGTATGTTCTGAATGCATAATCAAATCTCTCAGGTCCAAGAATTTCTTCCCTTAACATTACCAGACCAAGTGCAGTTTTATAATATTCAACCGGGTGTACATATTTATACGGAATTGCATCGGCATAAGAAATAATAGGAGGAATTTCAGAATTTTCTAGCAGGGGAATTATTTCCTGGGCAGGATTTCCACCTTTAGGAGCATACTCATGGTCTCTCTTCGGTGCATATTCTCCATTATTAAATTCATCTGTAGAATAAATATTAATAAATGTATTAAAGCCTTCATCCATCCAGGCATTTTCTCTTTCATTTGAACCTACGACCATCGGGAACCAGTTATGCCCTATTTCATGTGTCGTCACCATCCATAATTGACCCTTTTGTGCTTTCCAATTACAGAAAATTATCCCCGGATATTCCATTCCGCCAACCGGTCCGCCAACATTAATTGCAACGGGATAAGGATATTCATACCAGCTTTTTGAATATATTTCAATACTTCTCTTTAAATATTCTGTTGATCTTCCCCATGCGTTTGTACCTGAACTTTCCACCGGATAAACAGACATTGCCAGGGAGTTTTTATTGTCCGGCAAATTAATTTTTGCAGCATCCCAGATAAATGCCTTTGAAGCAGCCCAGGAAACATCACGTGTATTTTTCATAATGAAATGCCATGTTAAATTCCCATCATTTACAGGCCTTGTTTTAGGAGATGCAGTTTCAGTTGAATCAATAATAAATATGGTATTATCACTTTTTCTAGCTTTATTCAATCTGCTGATTTCAGTATTGGTTAAAACCTTTTCCGGGTTTACCAGTTCACCTGAACCCACAACAATCATATACCAGGGGACTGTAATACTGTAATCAAAGTTTCCATAATCAAGAAAAAATTCACCTGCCCCTAAAAATGGAAGGCTATTCCATCCTTTCAAATCATCGTATACAACCATCCTGGGATACCATTGAGCAATATCATATATTTTGCCGTTTTTAGTTTCCATATATCCTGATCTGCCAAAGCCTTTTGGAACAACTTCAAATGAATAGGAGATGTAAATTTTTAAAAGTCCGCCTTTGGGTTTTAATGGGTTGGGAAGTCTTATTTGCATTCTTGTATCAACAATAAGATAATCGGATGCTGACTTGATTCCGTTATTTTCAATCTTAACTGATTTAATATTAAAACCACCGTTAAAATTTAAAGTATCAATTTGCGGACTGAATATATAATCATGTTTGAATCTGTTTTGATCTAACTGAAGCCAAACAAAATTTAAATTATCTGGGCTGTTATTCGTATAGTCTATTTCTACATTTCCTTCAATAGTATTTTGTTTATCATCCAGCTTAGCTGATATTTTATAATCGGCACTGTTTTGCCAGTATGCCGGTCCCGATGCACCGCTTCCACTTCGATAAATAGTCCCCGGATTAGAATCAAATGAAGGATCAAAGACTTCATGTGGATTGTAATTGTTCACAGTCTGACATAAAAGAATACTGGATGTAAAGAGAAATAATATTAATGGTTTCATTGATTTAACAGTTAAAAAAATAATTAAAAAAAGAAGGATAAGCATTTACATTAAAATATAAGTCTATTCATCAATAGATGAATTGCCCTTCCAACTCCCTGCTTGAGGTAATTTATGAAGCTGGCGTTTAATAAAATTAGTAAATGAATTTTGTTCACTTATGTATGAATTCGAGGTTCTATCAAATTTAAATATATCTTTTTTATCACCTAATTCTCCATTTGTGCTATTCATCCTTGTAACTATCTGGCTATGGGAAAATTCTATTATTTTCTGAGTATATATGGTACCGGGTTCTTTTAATCTGGTGAATGTTCTGAAAATTAAATTAGCACTGTCATCATTAATTTCATAAAGTGAAAGCCTGCTTATTTCATAAATATCTTTTATTGTAAATCCTTCATCAACTTTTATATATTTTTTAGAATTGATAGTTATTATGTTTTCATCCAATTCACCGTATAATGATCTATCCAGTAAAAGTGTTTTTAGTGTATCATCATAAATTCCAAACTTATTATTGACGGGATTTGGATATTCTAAGAGAATTGTAAAATATTTGCCCGAAGATAAAACCAGGCTGTCAACTTTTAATTTGTTGTAATTATTATTTGCGTGAAGGGATAGACTTAATAATGTTGAGATTGTATCATTTGCCGATATTATTCCATTTTTAGCCCGCCGGAGAGTGTTTTCAATAGCAGGAATATTAGCCGGATAACGTATTTTTTGTTCTTGTCGGCAGCTGATTATAAAAATAAAAACCGACAGGAGTATCATTATTTTTTTCATCAGTTTTAATGTCTTTAATAATTAAAATTCAGATGGAATTACACGATTGATATTTATTTGTGAATTTTTTTTGATTTAGTCTTATTTTGAATTTATATTTCCAAATAAGTAATTCAATAAAATAATTTAAATACTTCTATAAAATATAATCATATTCTTTATTGCGAAAGTATTTTTTTATAATTTCAATATTTTTTTTATCACTTCAGCCGGTATTTTCTCAGTCAATATCGAATTCTGCTATTGGTCTTGAAGGAATAAAATTTTCAATTAAGATTGACAATTTACCGACTGCCGGAACTGTAAGAATTTTAATTAAGGGGGAAGACTATTCTAAAGCATTAAACGCAATTATTTTTAAAGGTAAAATTGATACTGCCTTTACTATTGAAGAAACCGGTGATTTTGATATAAGTCTGGCAAACATAAATGTTCCGCATTCAAGTATTAGAATCCTTCCCGGAATTTTAAGCATAATACCTCCCGTTTTAGCAATAATTCTAGCTTTAGTTTTCAGACAGGTTATTATTTCACTTTTATTCGGTGTATATATCGGTGTTATTTTTGTGTTCGATTATAATCCGTTTACTGCAATTCTCCGTTTAATTGATACCTATGTAATAAATGCTATAAACGATCCTTCACATCTTAAAATTATAGTTTTCACACTATTATTTGGTGGTGTAGTTGGATTGATTTCCAAAAGCGGCGGAACAAAAGGAATTGCAAATCTGGTTACAAAATTTGCCAGGACAAAAAGATCGGGACAGCTGGCAACATGGGCTTCCGGCATTTTGATATTTTTTGATGATTACGCAAATACTCTGATTGTCGGAAACTTGATGCGCCCGATTACCGATAAATTAAAAATTTCGCGTGAAAAGCTTTCTTTTATAGTTGATGCCACAGCTGCACCTGTATCAAGCATTTTTATTGTCAGTTCATGGATTGGTTATGAAGTCGGGCTAATTCATGACAGCTTAGTAACTATTCATTCCAATGAAAATGCATATAACGTTTTCATTCAAACAATACCATACAGGTTTTACCCTATTATGATGTTGATATTTATCTTTTTACTTGCATGGCTTCAGCGTGACTTCGGGCCGATGCTTAAGGCAGAAAAAAGAGCTGTTGATGAGGGTAAAGTGTTAAGAGATAATGCAGTTGTTTCAAAAGATCTTACTGAAACCTCAGAAATTTTTGGAAATGAAGATAAAGCAAAATGGTATAATGGTGTTATACCTATTGTGGCTTTAGTATTGACAACAATTGCCGGTTTAATTTATACCGGGCTTGCTGCAGTTAAACAGCAGGGATTAACTGATTATGGCATCCGGGATATAATAGGAAATTCAGATTCTTATGTTGCTTTGTTATGGGGAAGTTTCTTAGCCTGCATTGTTGCGGGTATTATGATTCTTTCACAAAAAATAATGAACTTAAGTGAAACGGTTGATGCGTGGTTTACAGGTTTGCGTTCTATGTTTTTAGCCTGCATTATTTTAACATTAGCCTGGTCTATCGGAGCTATTACCCAGGATTTAAGAACTGCAGATTATATTGTTAATATAATAAGTGATACTTTAAATCCTCATTTCCTCCCGGTAATTGTTTTCCTTGTATGTGCATTAATAAGCTTTTCAACCGGAACAAGCTGGGGAACTATGGCTATTATGATGCCGATTGTAATTCCTCTCAGTCACCATGTGACAGAATTGTATAATTATTCTTACGCTGATCACATGTTGATTTTACATGGCGTTATAAGCTCTGTTCTCGCAGGTTCTGTTTTCGGAGATCATTGTTCGCCAATTTCAGATACTACAATTTTAAGTTCAATGGCTTCAGCGTGTGATCATATTGATCATGTTCGTACCCAGCTTCCTTACGCAGTAGTTACCGCAGTTTTATGTATGCTGATTGGAGATATACCCACTGCTTTTGGCTTTTCACCTTATTTTTCTATCCTAATTATTTCAGGTTGCCTTGCTTTAATCCTTTACTTTTTCGGTAAGAAAGTTAACTATAGGGAAGCTGAGACTGCTTAATTATTCTTTAAACAATTTATAATTAGGAATGAAAATAAAGATAATAGCAGTATTGCAACTATTCCAGCTTATGTGGATCAGGTGAAAACCTGAGGTTCTCATTAAGCGAATTTAATTTATCCATATCATCATCTGCCATTTCAAAATCAAAAACATTTATGTTTTCTTTTATACGGTTTTTATTCGAAGATTTAGGAATGGCTATTACATTATGCTGAAGAGACCACCTGATTAAAATTTGCGCTCTTGATTTGCCATATTTTTCAGAAATATTTTTTAAGATGCTTTCATTAAATTTTTGTGTTCTTGCTAAAGGAGTATAACCTTCAAGCTGAATATTTTTCTCAATACACAAATCCAAAATTTCCTTTTGATATATATACGGATTGAATTCAACCTGGTTAACTGAGGGTACGATAGATGAAGTACTTAGCAATTCTTTTAGATGCCGTACTGTATAATTGCTTACACCTATTGACCCGCAGGTTCCTTCCTGAAGAAGAAATTCAAAGGCTTTCCACGTTTCATCTCTTAATCTGCGGGAAGGCCAATGGATTAAATAAAGATCAATATAATCCAACCCCAGTCTCTTTAAACTGCCTTCAAATGCTTTCAAGGTGTTATCATAGCCATGGTTTCCATTAGCTAATTTTGTAGTAATAAAAATTTCTTCACGAGGTATATTACTGCCCTTTATTGCTTCTCCGACTTCTTTTTCATTATAATAAGATTCCGCCGTATCTATTAATCTATAACCAGCTGTGAGAGCTGTATTTACCGACTCATGGGCAGTTTTATCTCTTAATCCGTATGTCCCTAATCCAATATATGGTATTTCGATCCCGCTGTTTAATTTTATTTTGCTGTTTATTGTTAAAGCCATTTATTCTCCAGATATTTAAGTAATGTTTACAACTACTATAAATTACTCAGAAATATGAAAAATTAAATTCAATATTAGTCAATGATTTATAAAACCCAAAGTAGGAATACCTTTTTAATATTTCTTAGTGATTTATTTTATTTATATTTTTACAGTATGCATATTTCAAATATTAAAATTTTCCCGGTGAAAATCTTTCTTATAATACTTGTTTTAGCATTTACTTTCCAGGATTGTAAAAAAGAAGAAAAAGAAATTTTAACTAAAGAAAATAGTAAAATTGATACTACACAAACAGAATTTACATTTGCTGATGAAAGTTTTATTGATAATCCTTTTAAATTTGGAAAAGTAACAGTAGATAACCTGCAAAGTGCATTTAAAAGTTTAAAGATTCAAAGAGAACCGATAAAAAATTTACACGTTAAAAACCAGGTCGATTCGATATTAACGGTTAAAATCGACAACTCCGAATTTATCTTATACAAACTCCCCAAAGAACAGTATCTGGAAAGTGCAGTTATAAAGGATAAAAATATTATGCTTAATAAAGATATCCATGTAGGAATGACTATACAGGAATTTAAAGAAAAGTTTGATGCTTTGAAGAGAAGAAAATTTATACCGCCTAAAATATCGATAGGGAGGAAAGAGACACAGGAATATTTGATTTTTACCTTCAGCGGTAATTACTTAAAAGAAATTGAATATAATGGTTATGTAGATTAAGAATTTTCCCAGTTCTCGGGAAGGAAAGTCTCTTTAAAAATTTTACGGGCTTCACTTAATATTTCTTTAAAATTCTTCTGATACCTTTCTGAAATATGAAACAGGATTAATCTTTTTACCCCGCTTTCTTTAGCTATTACTGCTACCTGCGTTGCTGTTAAGTGGTAATTTGTTTCTGCAAGTTGAATATCTTTATTCAAATATTGGCTTTCACAAACCAGTGTATCACATCCTTTAAGAAAATGAATTAATCTTTCTTTCGAATCATGATCAAGAATGAAATCCGTTAAGTAAGCTATACTCTCTCCTTCAGTTGTCTCTAAAAGCTCTTTCCGCAATTCGCTTAAAGAAAATTCCCTTCCTTCAATTTCAATGTGTGTCGAATCTTTTAAAGAAAAATCTTTTAATTTTTCCAGCCAGTTTCCCTGAGGGAGTTTTAATTTTTCCAGATTTTCCTGAATAATATTATGCGAAGGATTTTCTATAAGAAAATATCCTATTGAAGGAACAATATGATTTAACCTGATTGACTTAATAACAAAATTCTTAGTTTCAAATAATTTTTCCTTAATCGCTCTTTTACCAACTAAATTTTTTTTTGAGAAAGCATCAGGGAATTTAATGTAAAATTGAATCTGTGAATTATTGTTAACATCTGTTATAAACCAATTTCCTCCTTTGTCTCCTATAAGGTTCCATTTATAACCAAGCAAACGGTGATGTAAAATCTCTGCAGTATTTTCGGGTCCCCATATAAAAATTGGTTTTTCCCGATCATAGTTCCTTCTAAAAAAATAATCAAATCCCCCGACGTGATCTATATGCAAGTGAGAAAAGAAAATATAGTTTATTCCTTTTACTTCATGCTGCTTTAGAGTTTCAATAGTTTTTTCGCCGCAATCAAATAAGAGTCTATACATCTTTGTTCCACTGTTCAATCTCACATAAAGTGCATTGTCTTTTCCCGGTTTTCCCAGAATTTGATATTCAATACTCATAGTAAAAATTTTTTTAAATTTTAAAAATTTGGACTGGTTAGATTAACTTGTCAAATATAATATATAGTTTGTTCATTTTACATTAGCATAGTTACATTCAGATAATAATTATTAATCTGCAGATTATTTTATCATTGTTGAGGCAAAATATGGTTTTGCACAAGAGAATTTAAGTGATTTTTTGTTTTTTAAATAAAAAATCACTTAATTTTAAATAGCTAATCAAAAATATTCATTAGGGTGGCAATTCTGAGGGCGTTATAATATATCCCAAAAAATTTTAATGAATTTTTATATCCGAACCTTCAGAATTAGCAAGATTTTAATCTCAAATAAGTAAAAGTAAAAATTTAACTTTATGAAAGGAGAACTCAGATGGCAGATCCAAAAGCTGTGTGGGCATATCGTCAAAAGACTGGGGTATTCGTACGTAAATACAACAGTGTTTCAGAGGCTGCTAGGAAAATAAATTCCCATCCTTCAAATATTTTACATGCTATTAGAGACGGAATAGCAGTAAAAGGTTATTATTGGCTTGTTGCAAACGGTAAGAGACCTTTGAAAGTCCCCCTGAAATCTGAAAGATTTAATCCCAGGAGTAAACCAATAAATATTTTCAAAAAAGGTAAATTCTATGCAAAGTTCGGTTCAACAAAAGATGCAGCTGAAGCGATCGGTTTAAATGCACATACTATCAGGCAGTTGTGTAAATATAAAAATAAAAAAAGCGGTGACTTTACGGCTGAATATGTTAATCACAAAGATAAAAACAGAATAAAAAACCATGGCGGCGGATATAAAGAGCCGATCCCTGTTATTGCAAAAACATTGGATGGTAAAATTGCCGGTAAATTTAGCTCTATTGGCGAGGCAAGTGAGAAACTTAAGGTCAAGAATATTTCAATGTGTCTGCAGGGTCGTATTAAACAGGCAGGCGGATATCTCTGGGAAAAAGTAAAATAAGTTCAAAGTAATTGCTTTCTAATATTTATTGGAAAAAATTAATTAGTAAGCCTGCTTCATTAACTATATGTAAAGAAATGGTCTAAAGGAAGTATTGTGTGATTTTTTACTAATATGTTGAATCATTTCATATTTGTGTTTATGGGCAAATCAAAATGTAAACTACTTATTTAATAACCTTGTTAAGGTTATATCTTAAGGTAGCAAAAAATAGGGGGCTGTTCGAAATCAAAATGACCTTCATATCAGCAGTTATATTATTATCCTTTTTTTACTTCATGTAAAGGAAAAATAAATCCTGTCTCAGTAAATCTCTAACATCTCACACCAGGTTATTGTATATTTCAAAGATTGGAGATACAATTTGCAGATAACTCTGTTAGTATGATTTTATTATCGGTTTTCTAGCAGGTTTTTATTCTGTTGATGTAACAAGGTACGAGTACTTTATTGGGAGGAACGATCTATTTTCTTGCCGATTCATGGGATTTTAATTATTGGAGTCAATATTTTAAGAATGATTCAGCTATACAATATATTACTATTTCGGGTACAGCTTCAGATTCATTAATATTGAAACTTGCATTTACAGGTAAAAAAATCAATTAATGAAGAAGAGAAGAGGCTATCTCAAATTAAAAACCTCACACTTATTCATTTTGAAGAGACTCCAAAGCTTGTTGATATAGATGCATCTGAAAATAATTTTACACGGTGAGCTGAGAATTTTCAAAAATATCCTTTTTATTATACAGGCCCCTATAATAAGTGTGTGTTGATTAGTATTATTGGTTGAGAATATTTTCGATGAATATTTTTTATTTTATATTTAACTGTTGACAATAAAAATTTTTGTAAAATTTCCATTCTGTAATCTTCAATAAAAATGATTAAAGCTATATTTTGGGATAATGACGGTATTCTTGTAGATACCGAACGTCTTTATTTTGCTGCCACTAAAAAGATTTTGGCGACTAAAGACATTGATCTTACCAGGGAAATGTATATTGATTATTTTCTTATTCAGGGAAACGGAACGTGGCATCTAGCTAAGAAGAAAGGTTTATCTTCCGATGAAATAAATAATCTTCGTAATAAACGGAATATACTTTACGGACAAATGCTGGAAAGTGAATGTAATATTATTGATGGTGCTAAGGAAGTTGTTGAAGCTTTATATGGAAAATATTTAATGGGCATTGTTACTAGTTCCCGTAAAGATCATTTTGATCTAATCCACAAACCTTTAGGAATTTTAAAATATTTTGATTTTATCTTAACCGGGGATGATTACAAAAAATTTAAGCCGCACCCGGAACCTTATCTCCTCGCTGTTGGAAAAAGCGGGTTTAATAAAGATGAATGTATCGCTATTGAAGACTCGGAAAGAGGATTGATTTCAGCAAAGGCTGCCGGGATACATTGTTTTGTAATTCCAAATGAATTAACTAATAATGGGAATTTTTTAGCTGCGGATAAAGTACTAAAAAATATATCTGAATTGCCCGCTGAATTATCAAGATTGGATGATTGAAAAAAACTCGTGTGATTAACTTCAAGATATTTTTGACTAATTAAATATATTCTATTGAAGAATGGTCTTTAACATATTGTATTTAAGAATTCAAGATAATATTGATTTACTATGAAATCCTCAAATTATTTTTCATTTGATGATTTGGACAGGATGTCTGAAATCAGAACAAATTATGAACATATAAATAAGCTGTTGAAGAGTTCTGATTCTTTATTTATTCCTATTTATAATCAAAAAAATTTAGTTACACTTAGCCCTGAAATAAAAGCTGTCTTTGTTGAGTATGATAAAATAAAAGGTTTGCTTGACAACGATAAGATTTTTTTGGGAAAACATGAAGATAAATATTATTTCACACTTGACGTTAAAGAAGAAGATAGCTTTACTAAAGATAGTTCTTATCAATTTGGTGATTTAAGAAAAATTGCACCATTATTAAATAAAAAAGAAGCTGCACTACTCGCATATGCAAAAGGAATACTTTATTGGAGAGAAAGAGTTAAATTCTGTGGGAAGTGTGGTCATGAAACTGTTCTGGAAGATGGCGGACATAAGGCTTTTTGTCCCGATTGCAAATCACTATTTTTTCCTCAAACTGATCCTGCGATAATTGCTATTGTAACAAATCGGGAAAAATGTTTATTGGCCAGGCAAGCTGTTTGGCCATCTAAAAGATATTCTGTTATTGCCGGTTTTGTAGAACCGGGTGAAAGTTTGGAAAATGCTGTTGCCCGTGAAGTATTGGAAGAAACCGGTTTAATTGTGAATAATGTTATTTATCATTCATCTCAACCATGGCCTTTCCCAGGTTCAATAATGCTAGGATTTATGGCGGAAGCTGAAACTGTATCTATAACTCTTCACGACCAGGAATTGGAAGATGCTAAATGGCTTTCAAGAGAAGAGATAATTGATAAAATAAAATCAAAAGAGTTAAAACTTTCACCCGGAATATCGATATCATTCCGATTAATTGAAGATTGGTTTAATTCCAGGAGTAAAGTTCCATTAAGAGAATTATTGAATTCTTTTAGTGAGGACAAATAATAATCTTTTCTTATTTACATTCATCATCTAAATATTCCATTCATCCCAAAAGTGTATCTTTCATCTGTATAAATTAATAGATTCATCCAACATAAACATTAAATTTAAGGATGGTTCCATGAAAACAAAATTATTGTATTCATTGTTCCTTTTTCCTTTTGTTATTGTTTTTTTGATAACACAGACAGCTTTTTCGCAAAACCAATTAACTTTTCCGCAAGTTTCTCAAAAAGCTTCTGTACTTCAGAGAATCGGACTTACAGATATTAAAATAGAATATAACCGTCCTGGAGTTAAAGGACGTGAGATTTGGGGGAAGCTCGTTCCCTATAATAAAGTTTGGAGAGCAGGAGCAAATGAGAATACAACAATTTTATTTAGTGATCCTGTGAAAATAAATGGTAAAGATATTCCTGCCGGAACATATGGTTTACACATGATACCCGGAGAAAATGAATGGACAGTTATTCTTAGTAAAAATAATTGGTCATGGGGAAGTTACTTTTATAATCAGAGTGAAGATGCATTGAGAGTGATAGTTAAACCTCAACTTGCCGGATTTCAGGAATGGCTTACTTTTTCTATGGATAATCTTTCATCAAATTCAGTGGATGTTAACTTAAATTGGGATAAACTTAAAATCGGTTTTAATGTTTCTGTTAGTAATGATGTCGTTATAAATCATTTTAAGAAAGAACTTAATTATCTTCAGGGTTTTTCTTGGCAGGCATGGAACCAGGCAGCTAATTATGCACTTCAAAACAATATTAATTTGGAAGAAGCAGTTAGCTGGAGTGATAAATCGATCAGAATAAACAAAAACGGATCAAATTTATGGACAAAAGCCCGCTTGTTGGAAAAAACCGGTAATACTTCTGAAGCTGATAAACTAAAAACAGAAGCATTATCAATCTCAACAGAAAACGAAATGAACATGATAGGTTATCAATTTGTTTTTGCTAAGCAGTTAGATAAAGCAATTGAAATATTTAAAAAGAATGTTGCTCATCATCCTGATTCATGGAACGTGTATGATAGTCTTGGTGAAGCATATGCAGCAAACGGAGATAATAAATTGGCAATAGAAAATTATCAAAAAGCATTGAATATGGTTGAAGACGACAATAATAAAGTAAGAATTCACAAAATAATAGATAACTTAAAAAGCGACTAGATTTTCCTACCTAAATAATGACGCATAAAAGCAGTTATACTCTCCCTTGGTGTAGCTGCTTTTTTTATATAATCAAGCTTAATATACAGTAGATTTTGTGAGTTATTCTAATTAATGGAAACTATAGCTTGACAAAATAGTTTCCATATCTTATATTTGGAAACGATTATAATAAAAAAAGTTTCCGATGTTGTTAGATAACTCTCAGAAAATTGAAGACGATAAAACCAGAATTCTAAAGTATGCACAGGCTAAGTATTTAACCGAAGGGTTTTATAAAACTTCTATGGATGTTTTGGCCAGCGAAATGCAGATTAGCAAAAAAACAATTTATAAATATTTTGCAACAAAAAATCATCTAGTAGAAGCGGTTGTTCAGGACACCATGAAGTATATGAGCAGTCAAATAGATAAAATTGTAAATAGAGATCAAAATGCTGTTCTGAAAATATTATCTTTACTGGATTTTATGAGTAAATCAATTCTAAGGGCTAGTGAAAAATGGATGATTGATACTAAAGAACATATGCCGGCTCTTTGGAATAAAATTGACAAATTCCGCTCTAAAAAATTGCTTGTAATCCTATCCAGAATAATTGAACAAGGAAAAACTGAAGGTTATATAGATGATAAACCCAACGAAATAATCATTACAATTTTTATTGCTTCAATTAGAGGGATAATTAATCCAACTTTTCTATCTCAAAATAAATTATCACTTCATGAAGTATTGCCCGTTACCTTTGAAATTTTATTGAAAGGAATTCTTACTAAAAAAGGTACCGAATTATTTTATAAATCAATTCCCAGCATAATGGGTAAAATATAGGATGACTATATGAAAACATTTTTAATAATAATATTTGCATTAGCTGTTATCTTTACTGCAGGCTGCAGTAACGGAAACGATAAAAATACAATTTCAGCTTCGGGAAATATTGAAGCTACTAATGCTGTTATAAGTTCAAGAGTAACGGGGCAGGTTGTTGCAATTAAGTATGATGAAGGAGCAAAGGTAAATGAAGGTGATACGGTTATGATAATTGACCATGACAACCTTGAAATACAATTAAAGCAGGCAACTGCGGCCGAAAATGGTGCTGGTGCTCAGTTGAAATTACTTCAGGAAGGTGCACGTTCCGAGGATATTCAGCAAGCTGAAGATGTATTGAAACAATCAAAGATTAATATGGATCTTGCAGAGCGGGATTTCAACAGGATGAAACAGTTGTATGCTTCAAATACAATTACAAAAAAACAATTTGATGATACACAAGCGAGATATGAATTAACTCAAGCTCAGTATAATTCCGCACAGGAAAATTTAAAGAAGATGAAAAATTTTGCACGTCCCGAGGAAATTAAGCAGGCGCAGGCAAATTTAAACAGGCAGAAAGCTGCTGTTGATTTGTTGAAAAAGAATATTAGTGATTCCTATGTTGTTTCTCCTATAACTGGTTTTATTGTTCAAAAATATGTTGAAAAAGGAGAGACAGTTTCTATGTTGTCCTCGTTGTTCAAAGTTTCGGAATTAAGAACAGTTAAGCTGGTTATTTATGTATCTGAAGAAAATCTTGGACGGGTTAAATTAGGACAAAAAGCTGATGTGTCAAACGATACTTATAAAAACAAGGATTACAAAGGAAAAGTCATCTATATTTCTCCTGAAGCAGAATTCACACCCAAAAATATTCAAACAAAAGATGAAAGAACAAAATTAGTTTATGCGGTTAAGATTGAGATAAAAAATCCTGATTTTGAATTAAAGCCCGGTATGCCTGCTGATGCGGTTATTCATTTGTAATTTATTTTTAATAGAACGCTGATCATTATGATTAATTAAGATCTGCTATGATCTTAAAAAATAATAAACATCATAAAAATCTGTGTTCCATTTCGTGTTGAAAAAAGAGATTTCGTGGAAAAGGTAATTAAAATAGAAAACCTTAATAAATCATACGGTGATATAGAAGCTGTTAAAGGTATATCATTCGAGATTTACAAAGGAGAAATGTTTGGACTTGTAGGTCCTGACGGAGCAGGGAAGACTACTACCATCAGAATTTTATGTGGATTGGTGAATCCTAATTCAGGTTCGGCAAATGTACTTGATCAAAATATTACAAAGAATAGAAAGAAAATTCAAAATCAGATTGGTTATCTTTCTCAGAAATTTAGCCTGTACGGAGATTTAACAGTTGATGAAAATATTGAGTTTTTTGCTGATATTCATGGAGTTAAGAAATATGAAGACAGGCGTAACGAATTACTGGAATTTACACGTTTAACACCTTTTAGAACAAGACTGGCTGACAATCTTTCCGGTGGAATGAAACAGAAACTGGCACTTGCATGCAGCTTAATACATAAACCCAAGATTATTTTTTTAGATGAACCAACTACAGGAGTTGATCCGGTTTCTAGACGGGATTTCTGGAAAATCCTTTCGGGTTTGCTAAAGGAAGGAATAACGATATTTATGACAACACCTTATCTTGATGAAGCTGAAAGGTGCAATAGGGTTGCTTTAATGAATAACGGTGAAATTATTAGTCTTGATACTCCCCAAAAAGTAAAATCTTCAATTGATAAACAAGTTATTGAAATTATATGCAGTCATATCAGGAAAGCTTATAGCCTTATAAAGAATCAAACAAAGTTTGAAGTCCAGCTGTTCGGTGATAGAATCGATGTTATGGTTAATAATTATGAAACTGAGTATGAAATTATTGAAAAAATTTTAAATGAAAATCAAATTGAAATAACCAGTCATAGGCTAATTTCTGCTTCTCTTGAGAATGTTTTTATTTCTTTAGTTTCCGAAAATGAGTAAAACAAAAAATAAAATAAAAGAAAAAAGTTTAAGGTAAAATCTTATGAAACGAATTGTCACAATTATATTCCTTGTAAATATTTTATTTTTGCCTGATATATCAGCTCAAAGTTCTGAGATGTTTGTTGATTCAGCGAAAAGTATATTAACATTAGATCAATGTTTACAGCTCGGAATTGATAACAGCAAAGAACTTAAAATTTCCAAATCAAAAATATCAAATGCGGAAGCTAAAATAACCGAATCTAATTCACAGCTTTTACCTTTGTTAAGATTTCAGGCATCTTACCTGAGATTAAGTAACATTCCGCCTTTTGAAGTATCGCTTCCTATATTTCCGCATCCGATCCAGATATCTCCTGTAATTCTGAATAATTATAATTTTAAATTGACTTTACAGCAGCCGTTATTTACAGGTTTCAGACTTTGGTCATTTAAAAGCGCTGCAGAAAATAATTACGAATCTAGCAGCTATGAGTATAAGAAAAACTTAAATGATGTTGCCTATAATATTCAGAATGTGTTCTGGAATTATTATAAAGCAATGCAGATTAAAAATGTAATTGAGGAAAATTTAAGGCTTACTCAAAATCATGTTAATGACACTAAAAATTTTATGAAAAGCGGTTTGGCAACCAGGAATGATCTGTTAAAGCTTGAAGTTCAATATTCAAACACGCAGCTGCAATTAATTGAATCAGAGAATAATATTGATATTGCCCGTTCCAATTTGAATAAGCTGCTTGGATTACCACTTGAAGCAAATACGGAAATTAATGCCGGTGATATAGATACTTCGTTTACAAACTATAATCTTTCCAATTTAATTGAACAATCAAAGGAAAACCGGAATGATCTTAAATCATTGGAGTACCGGATTAAAGCCAGTGATAATGGAATTACCGCTGCAAAAGGTGGATGGTATCCTTCTATTTATCTGGTAGGAGATTATTATTACAGTAAACCAAACCAGAGAATTATCCCGGCTGAAAATAAGTTTAAAGATACATGGGATATTGGAGTTACTTTGCAATGGGACTTGTGGAACTGGGGTTATACTTCATCCAAATCAACACAAGCTGAGGAACAGAAAACCCAGGTTGAGACTTCACTTTCACAGCTAGAAGATGCGGTAGAATTGGAAGTATATCAAACATTCTTAAAATACAAGCGGGCGATGGATAAAATAAATGTAAGCCGGCAATCTGTTGAACAAAGTGAAGAAAACTATAGAAGCACTCAGGATAAATATAATCAGCAAATTGCTACCAGTACCGATTTAATTGATGCAGAAGTTTCTTTGCTGCTGGCAAAAACAAATTTAACTACTGCACTGGTTGATTATCAGCTTGCTAAAGTAAAATTAATGAAAGCAATCGGAAAGAGAATCTATTAAGAATAAGTCAGTAGTCAGAAGCTAGTAGTCAGAATTAGTAACATAATTTATTTTGTAAAAATTAATTGGAGAGGTAATGAAAAAATCTGAAAAGTTTTCTGATTTAATTGTTTGGCAAAAAGCTCATCAATTTGTATTAGAATTTTACAGATTAACCAAAAATTTTCCCAGGGATCAAACTTATGGTTTAACCCAACAATTTAGAAGAGCGTCTGTTTCAATACCTGCCAATATTGCTGAAGGATTTAGAAAAAGGGGGAAAAATGATAAAGTTATATTTCTAAATATCTCAGAAGGATCATTACAAGAATGTAAGTATTATCTTATCTTGTCAAAAGATTTAAAATATACAGCTGATAATTTAAACTTAACAAATTTAGCAGAAGAAGTTAGTAAACTCTTAGATGCTTATTCTAAGGCAATTCTGTATTCAGTCTCCTGACTTCTGTCTTCTTTGTATTAAAATGAATAGTATTGAAGTAAATCAATTAACAAAAAAATTCGGCAGTTTTACTGCTGTAGATCATATTTCTTTTAATGTGAAAAAAGGAGAAATATTTGGATTCCTTGGTGCAAACGGTGCAGGTAAATCTACAGCAATAAGAATGTTGTGCGGTATTCTTGAACCAACTTCCGGGGATGCTTTAGTTGGTGGGTTTAGTGTGAAAAATCAGCCTGATAAAGTAAAGAAGAACATAGGTTATATGTCCCAGCGCTTTTCTTTATATAACGATCTAACAGTTGAAGAAAATATTAACTTTTTCGGAGGAGTTTACGGACTTTATGGTGATGAATTTAAAAAAAGAAAAAACTGGGTCTTAAATATTGCAAACCTAGAAGGAGATGAAAAGAAACTGACAGGTTCACTTCCAGGTGGAATTAAACAACGACTCGCACTAGGTACGGCAGTAATTCATCAGCCGGGTATTATATTTCTGGATGAACCGACGAGCGGCGTTGATCCCATTTCCAGGAGAAGGTTTTGGGATTTGATTAATGAATTGGCTGCTCAAAATACAACCGTACTTGTTACTACCCATTATCTCGAAGAAGCTGAATTTTGTAATAATATAATGTTAATTAATACGGGAAAATTAATTGCAGGGGGAACTTCAAAAGAATTAAAAACAAATTATTTGAAGAATACTATACTTGAAATTGAATGTGATAAAGTTGTAAGTGCAATGGAAATTCTTGAAAAAGAAAATTTTGTTGACGAAACTTCAATCTTTGGAAATCAAATTCACATAATTGTTAATGAGAATTATAATGGTAAAGAACAAATAAAAAATGAACTAAATAAAAATTCTATTTCAGTAAAAAGAATAGATAAGATAGTCCCGACACTTGAAGATGTATTTATACATCTGCTTGAAAAGAAATAAGTACGGGTAGCTGTTTCATAATTTTAATCTTATTCTTACTCTTAATCTGGCCATAGAGTAAGCTTAAGATTTCCGGCGAGGACGGATCTGCCTTTGGTTGAATGACTTAGATAAGAGATAAAAAATATGATTAGAAGAATTCTTGCAATTTCAAAAAAAGAGATAAGACAATTAAAAAGGGATACAAGGATGTTGTATGTCCTTTTTGTCTTTCCTTTTGTGCTTCTTGTTATTTTTGGATATGCAATAAATTTCGATGTGCATCATATCAAGATGGTTGTTTATGATCTTGATAAAACTGAGACTACAAGAGATTTTGTTGACCGGTTAACCAGTTCGAATTATTTTGATATTGTCGGGAATATCAATTCAGAAAGCCGGATTAGGGAAGTTTTAGATGAAGGAAAAGCGCAGGTTGTTTTAGTATTTCCGCATGATTTTTCAAGTAAAATTTATTCAGGTAAGAAAGCTAAAATTCAAATTCTGGTTGCCGGGATTGATGCAAATACAGCCTCGGTCATATCTAATTACATGAATGCGGCTACCTCAACTTTCTCATATAAAATTACTCAGGAAGAATTGGCAGTAAGAGGAAGAAAGGCTTATCTCCCGATTAACCTGGAACCGAGATTTTGGTTTAACCCGGATTTAAATTCTACTCTCTATTTAATTCCTGGTTTAATTTCAATGATATTGATAATGACTGCGGTAATTTCAATTGCGATGTCCATTGTTAGAGAAAAGGAAAGAGGAACGATTGAACAAATAAATGTTTCACCTCTTTCTTCATTGGAACTTTTAGTAGGGAAGACAATCCCGTATGCAATAATTGCACTGCTTATTGCTTCCTTCATCTTGTTTGCCGGATATCTTTTATTTGATGTTACTATAAAAGGGAGTGTCATCTTATTATTTATTTCAACATTTATATTTCTTTTTGCATGCCTTAACCTGGGTATTTTAATTTCATCAATTTCGGATTCCCAACAGGTTGCTTTTCAAATATCGGCCTTGGTTTCTCTTCTTCCTTCATTCCTTCTTTCAGGATTTGTATTTCCTATAGAGAGCATGCCCCCGGTAATTCAGGTTTTAACTAACATAACCCCGGTTAAATTTTTTATAATAATTTTGAGAGATATACTGCTTAAGGGAGTTGGATTAGAAGCTTTTTGGGAGCAATTAATTTATTTAGTAATATTTTCATTATTCTTTTTAACATTAGCAACATTAATAAACAGGAAAAATAAAACAGCATAACTGAAAACCTTCGAAGTTTGCAATAGGTCTAAATATGAAGATTATCATCAACATAATTATTAAAGAATTTTTGCAATTAAAAAGAGATCCGAGATTATTTGGTATTATATTTATTTCCCCGGTTCTTCAATTAATACTATTAGGATATGCAGCTAATCTTGATATTAATAATATTAATACAATTGTATATGATCAGGACAAAACAGTCACAAGTCGTGATTTTATTGAAAAGTTTCAAAGTTCAGGATATTTCTCGGTAAATAATTATGCTGATAATTATAACCAGATTAAAGATTTAATTAATAAAGGAGATGATCTCTGGGCATTAGTAATTCCAAATGATTTTGAAAAAAAGTTGGAAAGAAATGAGCAGGTCAAAGTTCAGGCATTGTTTGATGGTTCCGATGGTAATAAAGCCGGTATTGCATTTGGTTATGTAACCGGAATTGTCTCAAATTATTCTCAAAATATTCTGCTGCAAATTCAAAATAAGTTGGGTGTGAAAACTGCATTATCCGGTTCTGTAGTGCCTGAATTACGAGTTTGGTACAATCCTGATCTTAAAACAAGATATTTTATGCTTCCGGGAATAATGGGATTAATCCTTACTATAATTACTACAACACTTATGGCAATGGGTATTGTTAAAGAGAGAGAAATTGGCACACTGGAACAAATTATAGTTACTCCAATTAAACCATCGCAGCTTATCATAGGTAAAACAATTCCTTTTGTAATAGTAGGTTTTGTAGATGTTTTCTTGGTTATGGGTGTAATGGTTTTCTGGTTTGGAATAGGAATCAGGGGTGATTTCTTTTATTTAATTTTTGCATCGTTCATTTATGTCCTTTCTTCACTTGGTTTAGGATTGTTTATTTCTACTATATCCAAAACACAACAACAGGCTATGATGGTAGCTATGTTTGGAATTCTATTACCAATGAATTTTTTATCCGGCTTTGCATTTCCGATTGAAAATATGCCTGGCTGGATACAGCCCATAACTTATTTAATTCCTTTAAGGTATTATATAACTATTTTAAGAGGTGTAATCTTAAAGGGAGATGGTTTCTTTCAATTAATTCCCCAAACGGCTGCATTATTAGGTATTGGAATTCTAATATTAGCTTTAAGTTCTCTCAGGTTCAGAAAAAATTTAGGATAGCATTAATGACCTTAATATGATATTTGTGTTTTAATTTATCTTGCCATTTCTTTTTTATTAATAATTTTCAATTTTATCGGCTAAGAGTGAGATTTCTGCCAAAGCAAATCTGTTTTGACAAATGAAATATTTAAGTACTCAATAAAAAGGAAATGATATGAAATTATATTTAGGCACCAGCGGTTATAGTTATAAGGAATGGAAGGGGAGTTTTTATCCTGAAGATATTAAACCTGATAAAATGCTGAATTTTTATTCCGATCAATTATCAACAGTTGAAATTAATACTTTCTACCGAATCCCTCAAAGATCTGTTTTAGAAAGATGGAAAAACAGGTGCCTAAAGATTTCGGGTTTTCTATTAAAGCACCTCAAAGAATAACACATATGAAAAATTTGAATGATGTCGATGAAGATACCAGGTATTTTCTTGATATAATAATTTCTTTAGGAAATAAACTCGGGATGGTCCTGTTTCAATTTCCACCCTATTTTAGAAAAAATCTTGAACTCCTTCAAAATTTTACTGATTTATTACCGAAAAATATTGCTGCTACATTTGAATTCAGATATGAAGAATGGTTTAAAGATGATGTATATTCCTGTTTAAATGAAAAGACTTTCCACTATGTTTTTCAGAAACCGATAAAGATCCGGAAATTAATATTACCAGTACTGCTTCAAAAGGAAATTTAAGAAAAAGGATTATTCGAAGAAAGAGGTAAAAAAAACTGGTATGATAAAATCAAAAAACAAAAATGGGAAACAGCATTTATCTTTTTTAAACATAAAGATGGTGCTAAAGGACCAAAGTTCGCCAAACAAATGATTGACTTACAGGAAGAATAAAAGATTCATTTGAAAATATCAAAAGAATTCTAATCTAAATTTTTGAATAAGGATTCTTTTTTAGAACCCTTGAACAAAATTAAACTGCCATACCCATTTTTGAGCCGGTCGGTCCACTGGATGCACATAATCCAGCTCACCAACAGCATAACCGAATAGATTCATTCTGAGAACAAGTCCGTAGCTGCTGACCGCTTTCTGGTTGCCGCCGAAAATTGAAATTTTCTCTCCTCTTGACCAGGCAAAACCTGCATCGTAAAAAGCTCCAAAATCTAACGGTAAATATCCATAATAGCCAGGGCCAATTCCCAAAACACCTAATAAAGGAAATCTGAGTTCGAAATTGGCAATCAGTATTTTACTTCCGGTTAACCTATTATATAATTCGGAATAATAAGAAGGATTGGAATTATATTCACTGGAACTGATAGAATTATAATCATATCCTCTTACAAGTCCAGGGTAACCTAAATACAAAGGATTTAAACGATAATCTTGAGCATCTTTGCCATATCTGCCGTAATGAATAATTCTGCCTGCTAAAGTAAATGGTCTTATTGGCATTATGTAATGTCTGTAATCGGCTAACACTTCAAAAAAGTTTAGAGAACCAAAAGTCGGATCAACTTCAAGACGGTATCGTTGACCAATAAGTGGAGCTGTCGCACCATATAAGCTGTTATCAAAAACTAAGGCAGCACCACCTGAACCAAGATTTAAAGCCGAGCCAAGAGATTGCTCTTTCGTATCATTATATATACCCGAATTTGTAAAATAAGTTGATTGAACTTCATTTAGAAAAGTAATATTGCTATATCCGCCTGTAAATTCCACTCTCATATTTTGGCTAAAGGGATAGGAAAGCACTCCTGAAATACCCCTATTGGTTTGGCGAAATAAAACCTGCTGTTCAACATAGGCTGATTCACCATTTGGAGCAGTACCGTAACCAGATGTGTAGTAATAATAGTTATAAGGTATTTGCTGAATAACACCGCCATAATTCCACCTGTGTGCCGTATTAAAATAACCAACAATAGCTGAAATATCGGTAAACTTAAATGAACCCAGTGTCTGGACTTGAAGTCCTGTTACAAGGTTATGATTTCCCAGCATATCACTCCAGTAAAGAGAAACACCGCCGCCAACATATGTTCCGAAAATATCTGCACCAACACCGACACTGGTTTGGGCAGCACCTATCAAAGACAATGAGGCATCGTAACCTGAATATGTAAAAGTTGAATCAGATGGAAGACCTATTTCAGGGTTTTTAAGATCATTTAAGACGAGATTATTATCACCTCTGTCTTGCGGTGGAAGAATTCCCGGTTTATACTTCGGGAATTCAGTGATGGAACTTTTTGCAGAAAGAACCGCTGTAGAGTCGAGAGTATAAATATTATAGTTCCCCTTTTCATAAACACTATAAACTAATTTATTGATATTCTTTGCAACTGATATTGCAGGACTAAGGGCAGTAATACCGCTGATTCCGCCATATAAATTGGTTACCTGAGTAATTTTGTCCTCTGCTATGTCAACACTATATAAATTATTAATACCATTCTGATTGGAAATAAAATAAATACTTTTACCGTCAGGAGACCATTGCGGATTTATATTTTTGCCGGTATCAAAACAGTAAAGAGAATCAATTTTTTTTGTCTGAATGTTCATTATTGCTAGTCTGTAATTACCAAAGTGCAGGTTTGAAAGATCAGAGCTGAACCTGTCGGTAACAAAAGTAATTTTTTTACCGTCCGGTGACCAGGATGGCTGAAGTTCAGCATAAGCATCATTTGTAATATTAGTAAGACTATCTGCAGCAATATCAAAAAGGAATAAATTTGATAAACCATGACTTAAGCCAGAAAATACAATATATTTGTTATCAGGTGACCATGCAGGATCAAAGATTTCATCTATGTGAGGGAAATGGAATAGATGTTCAATTTCCCCGGTTTTTATGTTTAAAACAGATAATACGGGACGATCATTATCTACGGCAGAAAACAAGAATCTTTTTCCTTGTGAATCCCATGAACCTGCAGAATTTATAAATTCCAGGTTCTGAAGATGAGTATTTAATGCGGTACTTAGAATTGTTCTTTTAATTTTGCCAGTTTCAGCATCTGCTAAAAAAATATCAATGGAAAAAAGATTTCTTGATGAGAAGAATACTAAATTTTTACCATCCGGGCTTAATACAGGTGATACATTAAGTGCGGTTTCTTCTCCTTTTGCTTTAATTAGAACTTTTCCATAAGCAATTGGTCTTGAAGTAACATTGTAAAGTGAATCATATTGATTGTGAATAGCTTCATGCCATAAAGTTGAAAGTGAATCAGTTGAGACTTGGAGAACACTGTCAATTGCTTTGTCAATATCTCCTAATCGGCCCGCTCTTCTTAAAAGTTTACCTAATATTTGATCTCCCCATTTACCTGATATAAAAGACAACAGAGCCTGTCCATACCTGTAAGGAAAATATTTATTTGAATTTTCAAGATCGGAAACATCAGGTAATTTTTCAAGAGCTGCTTCCCGCATCCACATTGCAGTAAAAGGGTCGTCGGGACCTAAAGAGAGATATTCCGCCATACCCTCTACAAACCATAATGGAAGCCGTTCTAAAGCAGGCATATTTGGATTCCCACTTTTTTTGCCATTTCGTCCTGTTATATCATATTGGAAAGCATGAACGAGCTCGTGTCCAATAACATGATTGGTTTCCCTGAGAGGGCCGGCAAAAGGCATTGCAATTCTTCTTAATAAAGGTTCCGTAAATCCTCCAGTACCCTGTCCAATCATGCCCTGGGTAACATTCGTTTCTGAGAATTGAGGGAAACTAGCATAAAGAATAAGTGGCTGTCTGCCATTTAATGTATCATCTAAAACAACTTGATGCCGTGCGTACCAGCGTTCTGCCATTCTGCCTGCATATTTGACTCCTGCAAATTCTTCAGGATAATAATAAATATCAAAATGTTTTGTATGCAGTTCTTTAAAATTGAAATATGAATAGTTAACTTTATTCTTACCAAAATATTGTGCGTTGGTTTCTTTTGTTGAAAAAAGTAAAGTTAACATCAAAATTGCCATTATTGTATAAATGGAATTTGTATTAATTTTCCACATTTTTTTGCCTCTATCAGATTGGCATTTGGAGAATAATTGCCATAGTGCATGCCAACAATTTTTTTATTGAACTAATATATCTTCTAACAAAAATCTCCTTCAAATTCAAAAATATGCAATTTAGCAGTAGATTGAATAATTTGACAAATAAAAAAAAATACAGGTTTAATTAAAAATGTTGATTATATTTAAGAATTAAGAATAAAAACCAGTAAAATTTATGAATTAACTTTATCGAATACTATTTCTACATATGAAAGTGAAAAAAATTTTGTATAGAAAAATATAACTTATTTGATTACTTGCTTTTAATGTTTATCACAATAAAAAATGCTGAGTTATCCCGGTCAAGATTTTGAGTCTGCTCTCCCAAAATTAAAGCTTACGGTATAAATTCCCTCATTTGTCCCACTATCAAATTATAACATTAAATATTAATATAACAGCATCAAATTATAATTGGCACATGATTTTCCCGGTGATATTTTAAGATAATCAAAATTCTTATCTTTGAGGTTCATTTATTGATTATTAAATTACATACAAGAAATTTAGTTTTTAGGAGTATATATGGATAAGGAAGAACTGCGTCAGGAATTAAAAAGATTTAATGAAAAATTAGAAAATAAACAAAATCTGGATGACAGCCTTAAAGATAACCTTAAAAAGCTGATGGATGATGTTTCAAATTTCCTTGAAAATTCTGAAGAGATATCAAGTGAAGAAAAGGAAGGTTTGGTTGAAAGCTTAAAAGATGCAACCATGAATTTTGAAACAAAACACCCAGAACTTTCGGAATCTTTAAATATTATTTTTCATACTCTTAGTAACATGGGTATTTAACTCTTGAAAGACTTATCTATTAACATTTTTAAACTTTCTCCTTAGTTTTATCAGTAATCCGTTAATAAATAAAAGAAGCATTTTACAGGGAGCTCTAATCTATGCTGTCGGAGATACGATTGCTGCCCTTATAATAAACGATTTTTCTATCGGAAGGTTACTGGGAATTCTATTTCTGGGCGGCCTGGTTTATGCTTTTGAAATTCCAAATTATTTAAGATGGCTTAGCAAAAAGTTTTGTAAAGATGATCTGTATACGAAAATTTTGAGTACGCTGTTATTTACATTATATTTTAATCCTCTTTGGATTGCCAGGCATTTATTAATCCTTGATTTATTTAAAGGAAATTTTAACCAGATAAATTGGGATTTGCTAAGAATCGGACTCAATTCATTTCTCTATAGTTTCTTTTTTACATTGCCTGTTAATTATATCATAATTAATAAAGTCCCTAAAAAATGGAAGTTTGCAATTACTGCTGTTTTTTCGAGTTCAATGGCAATTTTTTATGCACTTAGTGAGGTTATATTTAAATGAAAAGAAAAATTATTTTCGCATCCCAAAACCAGGGGAAAATAAGAGAAGTTAAAAAAATTATTGACGGAGCAAATATTGAACTGGTTTCTTTGCTTGATCTAAACGATCTTTCGGAAATTGATGAAACCGGTACTACATTTGAAGAAAATGCTAAAATTAAAGCAGCAGAGGTATATAACAAATATAAAGTCCCGGCAATTGGAGACGATTCGGGATTATCTGTTGAACAGTTATTTGGGGCACCTGGAGTTTATTCCGCAAGATATGCTGGACTAGGTGCAGATGACGACGACAATAATAGAAAACTTTTAAGAGAATTGGAGAAATTCAAAGAACCGCATCATGCAAAATATATATGCTGTGCGGTTTATTTTGACGGTGAAAATTTTACTATTACCGATGGTGAAATAGAAGGAATTATTATTAAAGAACCGAGAGGTAATAATGGCTTTGGTTATGATCCATTTTTTGTCCCTGAGGGATATGAACAAACTATGGGGGAACTGCTGCTAGAGGAAAAAAATAAAATTAGCCACCGTTCAAAAGCATTTAACAATTTGAAGAATGTACTTAAACTTTAGGAAAAAATTATGAAATCAATAATATTTTCATTCTTTATTTTAATAATAATATCATTTGTTATCAGCTCTTGCAAAAAAAGTGATAGTTCAGTTAATCCCGATAATACCAATGTTGATAACAGCAATTATTTCCCGGCTACTATTGGCAATAATTATAAGTACAATTTTGAAAGAACCGCTTCATCCGGACTGCCGACAACCGGGATAAGATATACAAGATATCAAAGCTTATCCGGACCGGCAGGTAATGGTATTATCTATGATATCAAACAAATTGATTCTGTAGCCTCTGAAGGTTCTGCAACTGTTTATACCTCTTTTTTCAGGAAAAATGATGGCAGTTCTTATTACTTCTTAGATACTACAGGATTCTCCGAAAATCTTCCGCCTGAATTTTTAGCCTACCTGCCTTATCTTAAAATTGATCAAGAAATGCTGCTTCTCACTTCATCGTTAAAAGACGGAGAAACGTGGCCGGTGTTTAAAGTTAACCTTGAGCAGGGAGTTGTAGCACTCACAGTTGTGGATGTTGAGGCTGCCTACCTAGGTAAAGAGAATATTACACTTAATCTGCAGTCAGGATCTGTAACAAGACCAGCTGTAAAAATACAATATAGTTTTTCACTTATAAATCCGCTTACTCAAGCAAAGCAAACCGTAACAGCTTATGGGTGGTTTGTAGCAAATGTTGGTGCTGTACAATGGCAGGGTAATGCACTTTTGCTGGATGTTTTTACAAGGGGTGAAATTAATTTTTCTGACTCAACCAGCACCGGTTCTGAGAATCTTGTCGATTATAATATAAAATAAATCGTTTCTTTATTAATGCTTTCGAAGTTATGGAATTATAATTCCATTACTCCGGTATTTCGTCATTTCATATAATCTCAATAAGTTCTGCTGCTTATTTGGTGGCAATTATAGTTTGTGCTATTCCGAATGTTAAATCGAACTTCTCTACCTTTTTGAAACCGGAATTCATTAGAAGTTTTTCAAGGTCAATTTTTTCATCAAACTCTTCAACTGACTTTGGAAGATAATTATATGCATCCCTGTCACCGGAAATTATTCCCCCTATAACAGGGAGAATTTTCTTAAAGTAAAATTTATATAATCTTTTAAAAATAAAATTTGATGGGATCCGGAACTCCAGTATAGTTACTTTTCCATTACCTTTTAGAACATTATAAAAGGAATCAAATCCTTTTTGGATATCATAAAAATTTCTTACTCCGAACGCCACAGTTATATTTGTAACCGAACTATTTTTCAGAGGTATATTTTCAGCTACCATCTGAATACTCCTTCCAATAATCCAATTACTTTTTTTATTAAAAAGCTTCAGCATATTTATTGAAAAATCTGCACCTAAAATATTTTTAATACCTGATTTTTTAGCCTCAATAGCAAAATCGCCTGTTCCGCATGCTACATCAAGCAGAATAGAATCAGGTGTAAACTTTGTTAATTTTATGGCTTTTTTTCTCCAATAATAATCTGTTCCAAAGCTTAACAAATGGTTCAGAAGATCATACCTGAAAGCAATTGATTCAAATATTCTTTTTACCTGAGTCCTTTTTTCAAGATTCTTATCGGTCATAAAATTCTATGCTGTTATAGTGAAAATCAAAAATTGGTTAATTATTATTAAAAAAACTTTTACATATTCTGCAAAAAACAATATAGCAACGATTTTAGTAATTATGCTTAATACGATTTATTAAAAACAACCTCAATATTTTCCGTATTCAAATTCTTTCCCGCCAACCTTTCTCTGCCACCAGTTAAAAATGTGCTTACCTGACCATAAAGAGAATATCATAAATAATAATCCACCTATTAGATCTATAACATAATGGTACCATAAATACACTGTAGCAAAAATTAGTAAAATTCCAACCGGAACAAGGAAATATCTTGAGCGGCTCTTCAGTTTAATAGCAAGATAAATTACAATCAATGTAATCATGGTATGACCGCTCGGGAAAACATCTCTTTGAACAATTGCTGCAGGATTTAGTGTCCCGGGGGGTATTGATTCACCCATGTTAACCAGGTCCCTTAAATAATTTGTTAACCAGATCCCCGGTAGATCAACATTTATCTGGCTGAAATTGTGAAGTGTAAAACGGGGTCCAACTCCGGGTAGTGCAAAATATCCAAGGTAAGAAAGGAAAAAACCATAAACGATGGAAAATGCTGCAAAATCAACTGCCATGTACCTTTTATTTCTTAATAGTGCCAAAGCAAGAATAATTGGTAGAAAATAAAAAAGGCCGTATACAATTTGCAGAATTTCGGTTAATACAGGATTAGTAAATTGCTGCAGCCATTGGGTGGGATTTATTCCAAAAATCCAATGATCAATTTTTATAAAAAGATAATCATAATCCTGCACCCTGATAGGATGGATCATATAGTAGAGTTCTTTAAAGGTAAAGAGTATTAATGGTGCTATATACCAATAATGAATTATTCGCCAGAACCGGTTATTATATTTATCTTCAAAATAACCTAATGCAAATGCAAATAAAATTATAAATGAATTAATGAATACAAAAAACAACCAGTGATCAACTCTTTTGTAAAAAATCAAATTCATAAAAATCAGGAAGATGAAGAAAATAACTACTACCAGATCAAAAGCTTTAAGTTTACGTAAGAAAGATTTTATTGTATGCATTCCAAAAAAGATATATAAGAGAACATTACTTTAGATTTGTAGTTTGAAAACATATTCAGATAATTTTTTAAAATCATCTATGGTTAGCTGCTCGGCACGTAAAGAGAGATTTATACCCGAAGATTCAAAATCAATATCTTTTAGACCAACAGATGACAGGCTGTTTTCAAATGAATTCCTTAATGTTTTTCTTCTGTTTCCGAAAGCTGCTTTAACAATTTTAATAAAAAGCCTCTGTTCTTCTTTAGATTCGTTTAATTCTTTGAAGTATATATGTATAACAGAAGAAAATACTTTCGGTTTCGGATAAAAAACATTAGGCGAAACTCTAAAACAATGTTTAATTTCTGAAAAATAATTTAGTAGAATTGAAAGAATTCCATAATCTTTTGTACCCCTCTGTGCAACCATCCTTTTGGCCACTTCTGTTTGAACCATAATAACTGAATCTGAAATAATTGAATTATTTTCTATCATTTTAAAGATAATTGATGAAGTAAGATTATACGGAATATTCCCGATAATTCTAAGTTTGTTTTGTGAATTAGCAATTAACTTTTGTAAGTCAAGATTTAAGAAATCATCATTTATTAAATTTACTTGCGGAAATTTGTTTGAAAGGTTTTCAATAACTCTTTTATCAATTTCAACTGCAGCTAAATTTGGAATATAATTTAATAATTTTTCTGTTAATGAACCTAAACCCGGACCGATTTCCAATAAATTATCATTTATCTTAGGAGCAATTTCTTTAACAATATTTTTAAGTATATTCTGATCATTTATATAGTTCTGACCGAATCTTTTTAACGGTTTTATTTTTTCCATTAATTAAAATTATAGATTATGTGCGATATAAACAATTTAAAATAAAGTCAAAATAATTGAGTTTTGAAAAGTATTAAAATATTTCTAATTTTTTATATTAAGATTTTGTTAAATAAATTTAAATGGAGGCAGTTCTGGGTAAAGATTTTATAATAAGTGTAGATATGGGAGGAACAAAGATTCTTGCTTCAGCTTTGAATTCGGAAGATGGAATTTTTGCCAAACTGAAAAAACCTACAAAATCCAATTCTACTAATAAAGAATATGTTGAAAGTCTTTCTTCAATAGTTAAAGAACTGGTAAAAAGTAATAATTTTAAAAAAGAAAATGTTAAGGCAGTATGCATTGGAATACCCGGATCACTAAATCCTTATACCGGTATGGTAGGCTTAGCTCCGAATTTGGGAATTAAAAATTATAACTTGAAAGAAAAGCTGCAAAAAGAAATAAATTTTCCTGTATTGTTAGAGAATGATGTTAATTTGGGCGGATTGGGAGTAAAAAATTATGGAATTGGTAAAAAATCTAAAAATATGCTCTCTGTTTTTATCGGTACAGGTATAGGCGGTGCATTCTTTTTTGACAATAAAATTTACAGAGGTTCTAATTATGTTGCCGGTGAAATCGGGCATGTTGTTGTACAAAAAAATGGACCTCTTTGCGGATGTGGAAATAGAGGATGTTTTGAAGCAATTGCCAGCAGAACTGCCATTGCCAAAAAGATTGAAGCAAGCATGAAGCATGACAAAAAAAGTATTTTAAATAAGCTTGTAAAACCGGGGGAAAAAATAAAAAGTAAAGCACTTGCTACTGCAGTTAAAAAAAATGATCCGGTTGTAATTAAACATATTTCTGATGAATGTGAAACTATCGGAATAGTGTTGGCCAGTATTGCTAATTTATTAAACCTTGATATGATTGTTCTTGGCGGGGGATTGATTGAAGCGCTCAGTAAGTTTATGATTCCGCATATTAAAAAAGCATTTGATGAGCATGTATTAAAAGAAAGTGCGAAAGGTTTGAAAATTGTTGCTTCGGAACTTGGTGATGATGCTGCAATTTACGGCGGTCTGGCTTTAGCTGAGGAGTTTTTGGGGATAAAGGTTTAATTTCTTTTCGTGAAATATTAATTATTATTTTGAAACTCCTGCTCTATTTCATTATACTGTTGGAAAGTTTTTCCCAATCATTTAGAGATTTTTCAAGCTCCAGTTGAATATTATTATAATCAATTGGTTTCCTCTTTAGCTTTTCCATGGTCATTGTAAATATCCGGATTGGAAAGAAGTTCCTTTAACTGCTCTTCTTTCTTCTCCAGCTCTTCAATTTTTTTTTCCAAAATTTTTATTTTATTTGCCATATCTTTAGTTGCATTATATCTTTTCTGTCTTAATTCAGCCTCAATTCTTTTTTGATCTTTCCTTGATAAATTTTCTTTTCCTGTTTTTTTTAATAGATTCATTTTCCTGTTCAATGAATTCTTCTCTCTTTCTGCAGGTAGTATTCAATTCCGCCTGGGTATTCCTTTATTTTACCTTTTTTAACCTCAACAACTTTATTTACCAGGGGTTTTAAGAAATCTATATCATGTGAAACAAGAATTAAAGAGCCTGGAAAATTTTTTAAGGCTTTCAGGAGAACATCTTTGGAAGAAATATCAAGATGATTTGTCGGTTCATCAAGAATAATAAAATTAGATTTCGTTAATAGGATTTTTGCTAAA
Source organism: uncultured Ignavibacteriales bacterium (assembly GCA_963723205.1). GTDB lineage: Bacteria > Bacteroidota > Ignavibacteria > Ignavibacteriales > Ignavibacteriaceae > CAVQBP01. The sequence goes on along the minus strand of CAVRQC010000041.1, from coordinate 138,959 downwards.
GCAACCCGGCTTTTTTCACCTCCCGAAAGAACTCCTATTTTTTTGAAAACGTCGTCACCTGAAAAAAGGAAAGCTCCCAATAAAGTTCGCAGCTGGCCGATAGTTTTTTCTTCTGACATGTTTTCCAGTGTCTCGAGAATGTCCAGTGATGGATTAAGTTCATCAGCAACATCCTGTGCATAATAACTAATAATAGTATTATGTCCTGATAATTCTTTTCCCGGAATCAAAATCTATTTCACCTGCTATTATTTTGGCCAGGGTAGTTTTTCCGGCTCCATTTGTTCCAACAAATGCAATTTTTTCTCCACGGTTTACATTAAAACTTAATCCTTCAAAAATTTTTTTTTGGCCGTAAGATTTTGAAATTGAATCAAGTTCAATATTAATTTTTCCACTAACCGGCGGATCGGGAAACCTGATATTTATATCCGATTTATTTTCGGGTAGTTCAATAAGTTCAATTTTTTCAAGCTGTTTTATCCTGCTTTGCACCTGTTTTGCTTTTGTTGCTTTATACCGGAATCTTTCAATAAATTTTTCTGTCTCTTTAATTTTTTTTTGCTGCTGCACGAATTGGGTCTCAGCAAGCTTATCTCTTTCTTCTTTATATTTTAAATAAGCATCATAATCGCCATTAAACTTATAGAACTTATTTAAGTAAATTTCCAGGGTTTTATTGGTAATTTCATTAATAAAATGTTTATCGTGGGATACAACTCAATAAAGCTCCCTGGTAGCTCTTCAGGTAACTTATCAGCCATTCAAGAGAATCTATATCGAGATGATTAGTTGGTTCATCCATTAAAAGAAGATCATTTTGTGAAATCAGAATTTTAGCAAGTGCAATTCTCATCTGCCACCCGCCGGAAAATTCATTTGTAGATCTGTTAAAATCTTCTTCAATAAAACCAAGTCCCAAAAGTATTTTTTTTATCTTTCGATTCTGCAGTATAAGAATCCATCTCCTCCAATTTATGATGAACTTCTCCCAGCTGATTTACTAAATCAATTTTTTCATCTTCAGGAATTAATCTGACCCAATCTGTTTGTAATTTCCTTTTCTTTTTCTCTTAACTTTACCAGGTTGCTCAATGCTGATAAAGCTTCTTCAAGAAGCGATTTATTCTTATGGGTTACATTTTCCTGCGGAAGGTAGCCGATGCTGATATTTTTTTGTTTTAATACTTTTCCCGACTCAGGCTGAATATCTCCGGTTATAATCTTCAGAAGTGATGATTTCCCTGTACCATTGGCACCGACCAGTGAAATTTTATCCCCTGAATTGATTTTAAAGCTTACATTCTCAAATAAATAGTTTCCATTAAATTGAAGTGAAATATTGGCAAGGTTTATCATTAAAAAATATCTGTCTGTTTACTTTCTTATCACCGCAATCTTGCCGGCAACAGCATTGTTTCCTTCCTTATCAAATGCAATTATAAGATAGATTCCACTGCTGACATAATTTCCATTCATATCTTTACCATCCCAGAAAGCAACATTTCCACCGGGTGAAGAAAATTCCGAAACCAGTTTTCCTGTAATTGTTAATATTTTTATATCAGAATCAACTACCAGACCGGAAATAGTAACCTGATTATTTCTGCCATTCAGAATAAACGGGCTGGGATAGACAAATAGATTTGTAAAGCTGTCTTGCGGTTTAATAGCAGCTGTCTTGAAAGATGTAATAGCGGCATCAGTAGCTACATAAACAGTTCCGTTGTTATCATCAATAGTAATACTTCTGATAATATCCGATGGAAGAGGACTGTTCTTTGAATCATAAGAGGCAATTAAGGAAGTACCGTCAGAATTGACAAGGAATAAACCCTGGTTCGTACCGATCCATTTTTGATTTATAGGATCTACAGCCATGCAATTAATTGTCTGCTGTCTTAGTGTATAAACTGATGTAATGCTTAAAGCAGGTTTGCTTGATAGAACAGATCCGTTATTACTAATTATATTCACACCTAACCCGGTACCAATCCAAATATCTCCTCTTTTATCGACTAAAATTGATTTAACCGTGTTATCGTTCAAGCCATTTGATTTATTAATATAACCTGAGATATCATCTTTAGGATCTGAATAAGTTCCGTTTTCGTTAAAATAATAGAGTCCCGGTTTACTATTATTATCCTGAGAATAAAACCACTTTGTATCATATTGATCAATTGCCATACCCATATTCTGCTCAATATATTGTCCATAGAAAACAGGAATGGAAAAGTAGTACCATGTACTGTCGGGGGTAACCATTGCAAGGGCTTTACCATTTGAAGCACCATAATTTAAAATCCATAAGTTTCCTTTTGAATCTTTAGCAAAATCTGTTACTACCAGGTAAGTGGGATCTGATTGAATACCCTTCATTTCGGTGTTATTAACATTGTAGATTTTATAATTATTATTTTGAATTGATAAAAATCCGTTACCCCAGTTTCCAAACAGGATATTATCATCAAAGGTTTTAACTGTAAAAAATTTATTGGTTTGAATTTGCGGAGTATTGGCTGTATTATAATTTGTCCATGTATGACCATTATATTTATAAAAACCAACACCGCTAACGTCTGTTCCACTGGCACACCATAGGTTTCCGCTATTATCTATATCAATTCCTAAGAATTGATTTGCCTCGGGACCATTTGGAAATAATGTATTATTATTTTTTCCAACAATTACTCCGGTTGTTGCACTTCCGATTAATAATCCCAAGCTATTTGAATATGAAATTTTAATTAATGAATCGGATGAGGAAAAATAATTTTTAACATTTCCATTATAAAATGAATAAACAGTATTATCGTTTACAATAAATAAAGTGTCATTTGCTGCTATAATATCGGAAATTTTTAAGTTGTTAAATTGCGGAATAAATGAGTTCCATTTTGCACCATCGAAATAGGATAAACCGCTATCGGTGGCAGCAATAACAGAACCATTATACTTGACAATTTTTTTAACCTTGTTTGAAGGAAGTCCGTCTGTAGTCTGGTAAACAGACCACGATTCGGGCGCAGAAAGATTGACTGCTCCATCTTTTTGAATTGCTACACCATAATCTGTTGCCACATAAATTTTTCCTGATTTCAAAGTACTGTTAACTTTTATATTTGACGGGAATGTCCCAAAACGGAAGTAAGTGTCATATAGTATTAATTTTTCAGGATCAATTAATGTAATTCCAAAGTCCGTTGATGCAATTATTGTGTCACCTATTGTAACAAGCTCATTAATTTGCTTAGGATTTTTGTTTGAATTGTATATATCGAGCAATGATTGAATTGAATTGCTCTTGGGATTATAAATATCAAGAACACCATACTGGCTTCCAAACCAAACATTTCCATTTTTGTCTATTGTTGTTGAAGTTAGTTGAGTTCCGTTAAGACCATTTGATTTTCTCAGAGTCTTGAAAGAGTGGTCGTCTTTATTATAAAAAAAAGCACCACCGGTGGAAGCAGCCCAGAAACCATTATCAGTAGCCTGTATAGCTTCAACGTCCTTCATCTCTGTATATGTCTGCCACCCTCCGAGTGACTGGGGAAAGATTGATGAAGTAAACAGGAATGCAAATAAGATTACAGTAATTTTTTTCATGTGCTTAAAGTTTGTTTATTAATCAATTCTGAAAAAAGTAAAAATTCTTATTCACCCACCTATTTTTAATAAGATCTGTTAACCGACTATGTAATTTACTATTTTTTTTAAAATGTGAAAGTATAAAAGGATATATCCAACGAATATAAAAAAGAGTGTCTTCTTCCTTAATTAAACGACAGGAAAATTAAGAAAGTTTATGATTCAAATCTGCCATTTCAATTGCCGTTAACGCGGCATCCCACCCCTTATTTCCGAGCTTTGAATTAGAACGTTCAAGGGCTTGTTCAACTGTATTAGTAGTTAGAACACCGAAAACAACAGGAAGATTATACTCCAAAGAGACTTCAGCACATCCTGTGCTAACAGCATTGGAAATGTAATCAAAATGCGGAGTTGCTCCTTTTATAACGGCTCCTAATGCAATAATAGCATTATATTTTTTTTGAGATGCAATCTTGCCGGCAATTATAGGAATTTCAAAGGCTCCGGGCACTTTTATTAAGTCAAAATCATTTTCAGTATAGTTATGCTTTTTAAGGCAATCAACTGCACCTTCCAGCAATTTATTTCCAATAAATTCATTAAACTTGCTAACAATTATTGCAAACTTATAACCTTTAGAAGAGATATCTCCTTCAATAATATTCATTTAAAGTAAATTTTAGTTTGATAAAATATTATATGCAGATAAAATACTAATTTTAATTATTAAGCTGAATTTTTCATTAATCGTTTTCGCATTGCCTCTATAACAGAATATTTAGTATAAAATTTTCCGAAATTCTTTTCATCGTCTCTTTTTCCCCCATGAAAATCGGAACCGCCGCATTCTAAAAGGAAATATTCATTCACAATTCCCCTGTAAAATCTTACCTGGTGCTGTGAATGGGACGAATGGATAACTTCAATACCATCGACACCTTCATCAATTAATTCTTTAAGCAGAGATTCTTCCATATATCCCGGATGAGCTATAAAGGACAATCCGCCTGCATCACTAATAATTTTGAAAGCGCTTTGCGGAGAAATATGAACTTTCTTTTCAAAAGCTGGTCCGCCGTTTCCGATATATTTATTAAAAGCTTCATAATAGGTGGAAATTAATCCTCTATTAAGCATAGCTTGGGCGATGTGCGGTCTACCGACAGCGGAATTTTTCGCAACTTCCATAACATCATCAATAGATAATGACAATCCGAGTAGATTGAGTTTATTTACTATTCGTGTTGCTCTTTTTAATCTTTCAACCCTAAAAAAATTAAGGTATCTTTCAAGCTCCTGGCTATCGGTTTGAATAAAATACCCTAAAATATGAATTTCTCTGTCTTTAATATCCGAACTGATTTCCAATCCTGGTATAACTTCAATCCCGATTTCATTTCCCTTTTTTATTGCATCATTAATACCGGAGAGATTATCATGATCTGTAATACTAATGGCATCAAATTCTTTATCTTTTGCCTTCAGAATAATTTCTTCAGGAGAGTAGAAACCATCAGAATGGTTTGTATGAATATGTAAATCTACTTTCCCTTTCATTAAATATGATTAGCTAAATAATTCTTTAAATTTTTCATAGTTCATTATACGAAGTTTTGAACCATCAAGTTCAACCAATCCTTTTTTAGCAAAAGTGTGTAGTGTCCTCGAAATTGTTTCTCTTGATGTACCAGCCATATTTGCAAGATCATGCTGGAAAGGAAGTTTCTCTATTTCAACAGTACCTTGTTTTATTTTCCCGACATCATCAGCTAACTGCAGAATAACGGTTGCGACTTTTCCCTCCGCATCTTTTAATGAAAGAGATTTGATCTTCATATCTGCAGACCTTAATCGTTGTGTTAATTCCTGCAGAAGAGCAACTGAAACTTCAGGGTGAACATTAAGTAACTCGAGGAATTCACTTCTCTGGATAATAAATAACTCTGAGTCTTCCATGGCTGTAACATTTGCCGACCTGGAAAGACCGTCTAAAATTGCCATCTCGCCAAAGAAATCAGATTCCCCAAGAATGGTTAAAATGACTTCTTTACCGTCATCGCTAACGCGGGATACCTTTACTTTACCTTCAACAATAACAAAAAGTGCAGTTCCAGTTTCATGTTCAAATAAAACAACCGAATCTTTCTTAAATGATTTTTTTATCCCCAATTTTGATATTTTTTCTAATGTATCGTCATCCAGTTCTGAAAAAATAGGAACATACTTTAAAAAATTGTTTGGCTGCTGCATATTATGCTCCTTTTGAAATTATTGTTAAGATCACAATATAAATTCACTGCTTATTAAAGTCAAATATCGTGTTTATTTCGGATATTATAAAATAATACTAATTTATATATGTAATTTAAGTTTAAATGGGTAAAAATGGTATTAAACTTTAATAATACTTTTTGAAGGTGCAGGTATCAAACAATTTTATCTGAACATATAAATATTATTTTTTATTGGATTAAAATTTTCTATTATAGCATTAATCAATAATTTTTTCTAAACTAAACAAACGGTGATAAGAGTTGGATATATCAATAAAAATTAAAACAGCCTTTTTGGGGAAAATAATCCTTTTTATTCTATTGGGATTGCAATTAACAAATGCTCAAGAAAAGAATTCAAACTATAAACCGGAAACTAATAAGAATATGATATTGAAAGAAATGGAAAATGTACTTCAACAGAGCTTTACATTATGGTATCCATTATGCATTGATTCAGCGGATGGTGGGTTTTATAGCGATATAAACTATCAGTGGCAGCTCCGGGGGAAGCAGAACAAAATGATTGTAACGCAGGCAAGGCACGTTTGGTCCGCTTCAAATGCTGCTTTATTTTATAAAAAGTATGATTATTTACCAAAAATTTCAGCACATGGTTTTAAATTCTTAAAAAATGTAATGTGGGATAAAAAATATGGCGGCTTTTACGATCTGGTTGACAGGGAAGGAAAAGTAATTAATCAGAGTGGTTTCAATCTTCCCAATGAAAAACAAGTTATAAAAAATGCTTACGGCAATGCTTTTGTTATTTACGGTCTAGCTGCATATTATGAAGTATCTAAAGACACAGCAGCATTAAAGCTTGCAGAAGAAACATTTAATTGGCTTGATAAACACAGCTACGATCCCAAATACGGCGGGTATTTTCAATACCTATCAAGAAATGGTACTCCTTTTAAGGAAGGTTATCATGGGGTTCCTCCCAAAGATCAGAATAGTTCTATACATATTCTGGAGGCATTTACAGAATTATATTCAGTTTGGCCAAATAATAAGCTTAAAGAGAGACTTGCCTCTTTACTTCATATTATAAGAGATAAACTTGTTACAAATAAAGGTTATTTGAACTTATTTTTTAATCGTGATTTGTCACCTATTTCTTACAGGGATTCAAGTTCTGAAGCAAGAAAAAAGCACTATGAACTTGATCATGTTTCTTTCGGGCATGATATTGAAACCGGTTATCTTATGCTGGAAGCAGCAAAAGCTCTGGGAATTAAAGATGATGCTGCTACGTTAAAAATCTCAAAAAAAATGGTTGATCATACACTTAAAAACGGATGGGATGTTAAGGTAGGAGGAATATTCGATGGCGGTTATTATTTTAAGGGAGAAAACAAAATATCTATTGTGAAGAAAACTAAAGAATGGTGGTCTCAAATTGAAGCTTTAAATTCCTGCTTAATGATGTCTGAAATTTATCCAAATGATAAAATGGGTTACTATAAAAAATTTTGTGAACAATGGAATTATATTAAAGATTATCTTATAGATAAAAAATATGGCGGTTTTTACTGGGGAGGGATAGATGAAGTTCCTGGCAATAAAACTTCTCCTAAGAGTACAATCTGGAAAGCAGATTATCATACTACAAGAGGATTAATAAATTGTATCAGAAGACTAAAAGGTAACGAATAGTGATTATTTTGAAAAAAAAGATTATCAATAATGAATTTTTAGTATAATTCTTAATTAATTAAGTTATGCGAGTTCATTAAATTTCCTGAATTATTACATAATAAATAATAACCTAATTATCTTAAATTGAAGTGAGTAAAAATATAAGAATGAGTCAAAATTGTAAATAATTGAAATATATTCTTAATAAAATAATATACAGATCTGAACATTTACTGTTTTTATTATTAAAATAATTTTTTATTAAAATAATAACAATTGTTGTCTGGATATTCCATTAGTTTTAGAGTTTAGAAGTATTTATATATTTATCAAAATGGCATTATTATTGAATTGTAAAGCCGAATTGCTATGCAGGTTAAAAATATTAAAACTCAATATTCTAAAAATACTATCTTGTCAAAATTTTTTTATATAAATTTAACGAAATCTATTATTTAGTCCTTATTAAATAAGAACTAAATTCATTTTAATGATATCCTGAGGAGGAGGAATATGTATAAAAATTTTTACTGTAATTGGGGTATTATAAGTTCTTTTTTCCTGCTTTTCTTTTTAAGTTTCTTCTCAGTTTCCATTTTTGGCCAAAGCGGCACTGTAAGAGGAATGATTTATGATAAAGATTCAAAAGAACCTCTGACCGGTGCTAATATTATAATTAAAGGAACAAGTTTAGGGGCTGCTTCCGATGTTGATGGTAAATATATAATTCGAAATATCCCTGTCGGTAAACAAACAATAATTATTTCATATATCGGCTATAATACTTTAACTGATGAAATTGATTTTTCCGAAAATAGAACATTAGAGCAGGATTTTTATCTTAAACCTCAGGCAATTGAAGGACAAACTGTTACTGTAACTGCTCAAGCCGAAGGCCAGCTTTCAGCGATTAACCAGCAGCTTCAATCTAATACAATTGAAAATGTTGTATCTAAAGCAAGGATTCGAGAATTGCCTGATGTAAATGCTGCCGAATCAATAGGACGTTTACCGGGTGTATCTATTCAGAGGTCAGGTGGCGAAGCTAATAAAATAGAAATTCGGGGACTTAATCCCAAATATAGTCTTATCACCGTTAATGGTGTTAATGTTCCGGGTACTGGCTCAACAGATCGAAGTGTAGATCTCTCTTTAATTTCTTCAAATATGCTTGATGGAATTGTCCTGAAGAAAGTAATCACTCCTGATATGGATGCAGATGTTCTTGGCGGAACAGTTGATTTAAGATTACGGGAAGCTCCAAGTAAATTAGAACTTAATGTTACAGCACAGGGTGGTTATAATTCATTACAGAAATATTCTGGAAATTATAATTTTAACGGAAGTTTAAGCAATCGCTTTTTTAACGATCGGCTGGGAGTAATATTTAATTTAAATACAGATAATTATGATCGCAGTGCTGATAAATTACAGGCTAATTGGACTGGTGTTGGCGGAAGTATCGGAGTTAGTCAATTGGTTAACCAGGAACTGCTTTTAAGGGAGGAAAAAGTAAATAGGAAAAGAACCGGTGCAAGTCTTTTACTTGATTATGTAATACCTAATGGTAAAATTACAGTCAATGGGTTTTTCAATCAATTGAATTGGAGCGGCCTATATCATATAGATGATATGTGGACACCCCTTGCAGCCTACAACACTAACCGTCATTTTTATCAGCTGGAACAGACCGGAGGTATAACCAAGATTTATACAAGTGCGCTTGGAGTGCATCAGGATTTTGAATGGATACACTATGATGCTACCGTGTCAAAATCGGGTACCAACAATAATACTCCAAATCGGCGTATTTGGCAATTTGACCAAGAAGCAGGGGCTTTCTCTAAAAATGCTATTACTCCTACAACACCATTAACCATGTTTCCTTCATTGGCAACTGTAGATACAAATGAAACTCAATTAGCCAATGTTTATATTTATAGTACTAGAATAGTTGAAAATAATTCATCTGCACAATTTAATGTTCAAATACCATTTAAAATAAGTCAGCAGATAGATGGTTTTTTAAAATCAGGAGCAAAATTCCGTTGGTTAAACCGTTCAAACAATGAAAACCAGCAAGGTGAAAATGGATTAAATTATGGTAACCAGGGTTCACCTAATAAAATACTTTCAGTTATTAATAATGCATACCCTGGATGGGGAGTTGATTCTATCGTTAGACAAGAAGGCGGATTGCCTATTACTCCATTTCTAATAAACTACTCACGTTCAAATTTCCTTGATGGGGATTTCCCGACAACTTTTATTTTAAATCAAAATAAAATGAATCAGATTACCGATGCATTGAAAACCACTGCTAATAATAATACCTGGTTAACCTATTCCATCGGGTCTCTAGGTCAGGATTATAGTGGTATTGAAAATTATCAGGCAGCTTATGTTATGGGTGAATTTCATTTCACTAAATATCTTACCTTAATTCCGGGAATACGTTGGGAGGGAGAGCATACGGTATATAATGGTCAGAGCTATAGGCAGAATACAGTAAGCAACCAGGAATCAGCCCCGCTTGACTTTAAACTCCTCAGCACTGAACGAAACAATTCATTCTGGCTACCGATGATTAACCTGATTACTCAACCTTTGGATTGGCTTCAGGTTAAACTTGCACGAACCGAAGCATTAGCACATCCCGATTTTATTCAATATGCTCCAATCTCAAACGTTTCCTCCGATCAATCAACAATCAATGCAGTCAATACTCAACTTAGAACCGCAAGATCAACAAATTATGATGTCTCTGTATCTGTATTTAATAACGATATTGGTCTTTTTTCTGTGAATGGCTTTTATAAAAATATTAAAGATTTAATCTTCTATGCTAATTACAAATTGCAGCCAGGGTTAACACCTCCCCCCGAGCTTAATGTGCCTTCATCATGGTATTCGCAAGGAACACCACAAATAAATACTTATATGAACAATCCAAATCCTTCAAAATATTATGGAATCGAATTGGAGTGGCAGACACATTTTTGGTACCTACCTTCATTTTTACAAGGCCTGGTATTTAATATAAATTATTCACACATCTATTCTGAAATGTATTTACAATATGACAGCATCATGACAATTATATCCGGCAGACCTCCAAGACAAAGTTTTTCATACGAATATGTTTCAAGGCAAGTTAAAACCCGTATGCCGGATCAGCCGGCTAATATTGCAAATGTTACATTAGGCTATGACCTGGGAGGTTTTTCTGCAAGAATATCTTATTTGTATCAAGCAGATAAATTAACAGGTATAGGATATTCTGGTTCCTATCCTTCAACGGTATTTAGTTCTTATACCGGGGCGTATGAGCGATGGGATTTTTCTGTTCAACAGAAAATTACTCCAATGATTCAAATCTTTGTTCATTTAAATAATATAAATGCCCGACCTGATAAAAGATATACGGGAAGTACTTTGAGTAATCCGCAGTATTTCGAATATTATGGCTTTACTATGGATCTTGGAGCGCATTTGAACTTATAATTAATTCAGGGAACAAATTCTTTTAAAAATGTTATTTATGGTATGTAACATAAATATAATTAACTCAAATAATGTACTAACAATCAATAGGAGGATTAGTATGAAACTAAAGTACATTTTTACAATAACAATGTTCGTTGCGGCATTAATATTTATCTGGACGCCGCAAATAAAAGCTCAGATATCCGGCCATAACTATACGGTTCAATGGGATGACGGAACTGGGAATGTTAAGGTTAATGCTCTATATGATGCTGTAATGGGTGATACTGCAACTGATGGTAGCCGAGCTGATCCCGATCGTGTTTATATTCTATTAAAGGGAGGTGTTTATTGGAACACCGAACACTTTCAGAATCAAGGCTATGCTTTAAGATTTGTAGGACAGACACCTGATCCGAATGATGTATATGGTAACCCCCCAACGCTCCAAATGGTAGCAAGAGATGATGGTACGGTCGATGGACATATCTTATCCGGTTATGGTGATGTTTATATGAAAAATATATATATCATTGGTTCGGATCAAAATGGCGTTCAAACATATTATCAACCAATGGAATTTGATGGAGATAATCTGCATTGCGTATTTGACAGTGTAATTTTTGAACGTTCCAATTTTGCAATTACTGCCTGGACAAGCAAGAACAATGATATTTATTTTACAAATTGTAAATGGATAAATTTGGTCGAAAAACCTATTACTCAGCAATGGACAGGTCGTGCAGTTTCTATATGGGCTGATGTAGATACCCTTGTATTTGAAAACTGTACTTTTGATAATGTTGGTAGCTTTGTTGTTCAAGTTGAAGGCGGATCTGCCAAATATTTTCGTTTCATCCATAACACACTGATAAATGTCGGTCGTCAAGCTTTCCAGGGTACATGGTGGCAAACTGCTCATATTGCTAATAATCTTTTCATCAATCCTTTCTTCGATGGTGAAGGCTGGGTTGACTTTAATCCGGCGGGAAATCCAAACAGAACAGATTATTATACAGGTATCTTTCCGATGGGGACCATACCTTCTAAATACGGTCCGGATTTAGGCAGAAGAATTGTTTTTGCAAATAATGCAGCTTTTCTGGCTCAAACCTTTAAATCTGCTTGGGATGATACTGTAAGGATTCAACCTTTCACAAATGCAACTGCTGATTCTTTCTTTACAACATACAGCCCTGAAAACGGCGGTCAAATGGCTATTAAAGATACAATGTGGCTTTCTTCAATGCCTCAATTTACCACTTTTGATACAAGTAATTACTCCACAATGATTGAATTCATAAATGATATTCGTGCCGGAATTACACCAGCTCCCGGATGGATGCAAGATTTACAAGTTAGTACCGGTGGTGATACACTTTGGACAGCACCGCAGTGGCCTTTAGCCCAAAATTTTACATATTCAGATGCTAATCTAATGACAGCTGGTTCTGATGGATTACCGCTTGGTGACCTTAACTGGTTCCCTAATAAACATGCAGATTGGGTTACTAATAAAGCACAATATATTAAACAAATTGATGCTTTTGCCGGAGCACAAGTTGTGCAGATTCCTATTGAAAGCGGTGAAGCAGAAGATGCTACCATTGGAGGGGACGCTGCTGTTAATGCAGTTCAAGGATTAACCTATTACGATTATACAGGCAGCGGTCACATTTTATGGACATTTACAGCACCCGACGCCGGTCAATATGATACAAAATGGTTAATTCATGAAACCGGTCGTGGACAAAGTGGTCCGGACCTTGCAATTGATGGTACTCAATTTGTTGATAGAGCTCATGGCTGGGGTCAGTTTGTTTGTGATCCTTTACTTGGACCTGCTGCTGGTCAACCGAATGATGCATGGATTTGGATGCCAGTTGTAGCTGATTCTGTAGAACTTTCAGGTAACGGCGGTGGTGCTTTTGGTGATCCTGCGAATGATCTGTTTACTTTTGAAGCTGGAAGCCAGCATACAATCGGAGTTGTATCAGGTGGATGGGGTGAAGTTCGATTCGCTGAAGTAGACATCGTTGTGCACGGCGGAACTGATACCCTAAAATTAAAAGCTCCTGATGCTGAGACTGATTTAGTTACAGCCGGTGCTGAAGGAGTCAAATGGGTTGCATCCGGTTTTAAATATGTATCTATGGGTGCAAACGGAGACGTAACATTTAATTTGAATGCTCCAAATGATCAAAATTACAGATTAAATCTATTTTATCAGAACTATAGCGGAGATCAAGCAATAACGGTTAAAGAAGGAGCAACAGATTTGTTGTCTGCTACCTTGAGAGGGAATACCGATTCAACCGGTCTAAGCTATTTAACTGATAAATTCCAATTAACAGGCGGAGCTCATCAATTTACAATTAGTGGCGGTAACTTTAATCTCGATTATGTCCAGCTGATTAAAGATTCTATAGTTACAGGAATTGTTGATCATAAAAGTCTGCCAAACAATTATTCCTTATCTCAGAATTACCCGAATCCTTTCAATCCAACTACAAATATCAACTTCTCTCTAGCTAAAGCTTCCAATGTTAAGTTGATTATTTATAATATTCTTGGACAAAGGGTAGCTACTCTTATTAATAACTATATGAATGCCGGTACATATACTTATCAGTTTAATGCTGTTAATTTAGCTTCAGGCGTATATTTATATAGCCTTGAAGCTGGAGGATATAAAATGAACAAAAAGATGGTATTGCTGAAATAATTGCAATATTTGATCTTTTAAAATCAATAGTGGGCAGTCACAATTAAGTGACCGCCCATTTTTTTATCTTACAGTAATATCATACCAAATCCGGCAATAGAATTATTTACTTTATAAGAAATTCTGTATCTTTCACGGAAAACCTTCATGTTTAGAATTTAAAATTTATTATAATTAATTTTAATTGTAAAAATTTTTTCTTAACCTTTACAAACTTGAATTCATAAAATGAGCAGATTGTTTTCACCAATTGAAATAAGGGGAATTAAATTAAGGAATAGAATTGTAGTATCTCCAATGTGTCAATACTCCAGTAAAGAAGGCTTCCCTACAGACTGGCATTTTGTTCATCTTGGAAGCCGTGCAGTTGGAGGTGCTGCTTTAGTGATTACAGAAGCTATGGCTGTTTCCCCCAAAGGTAGAATATCACCTGACGATGCAGGGATCTGGAATGATAAGCATGCAGAATCATATAAAAAAATAACTGCGTTTATCAAATCACAGAATTCTGTCCCGGCAATCCAATTGGCTCATGCTGGACGGAAAGCATCAACCTATGCTCCATGGAAAGGAAATGGTGCTGTTAGTGAACAGGATGGTGGATGGCAGACTATAGCTCCAAGTTCAACACCTTTTGCCGCTAACTATCCATTGCCGAAAGAAATGAGCAAGCAGGATATTCAAGATGTAATTGAACAATTTAAATTAGCTGCTGAAAGAAGTATTGAATCTGGCTTCCAGTTAATTGAATTACATTTTGCGCATGGTTATTTGGTCCATGAATTTTTCTCACCTCTTTCTAATTTTAGAAAGGACGATTATGGTGGAAGTCTTGAAAACAGGTGCCGTTTAGCTGTTGAAATTGCACGTAATGTAAGGAATGTGATACCTGATGAAATGCCTCTCTTCGTTCGCATTTCTGCAACAGATTGGACAGAGAACGGATGGGACATCTTGCAATCTGTTAAATTGGCTGAATGGCTTAAAGATGTAGGTGTAGATTTAATTGATTGTTCAAGTGGAGGAAATGTAGCTAATGCAGATATCCCATTGGGACCGGGATATCAAGTTCCTTTCTCAGAAGAAATTAGAAAAAAAGTTGATATCTTAACAGCAGGTGTAGGATTAATTACATCTCCGGAACAAGCCGAAAATATAATACGAACAAGACAAGCAGATTTAGTTGTTCTTGCAAGAGAAATGCTTAGAAATCCCTATTGGCCGCTTTATGCTGCAGAAAAGCTGAAGACAGATATTCAATGGCCTGATCAATATAAAAGAGCTAAGAGATTCTGATATTAAGATTTATTTTAGTAGAATAATAATTTTATCTAAAAAATAATGAAGAAAATAATAATTCTCGGGGCCGGGATGATCGGAAGTGCAATAGCATTTGATCTATCTTCCGAATATAACATAACAGTAGTTGATATTGATAAAAACAAACTTTCAAAACTGGCAAAAAAATATACTGTAAAAACAATTCAGGAAGATATTGCAAACAAGACTATACTTAAAAGAATAGTTAAACCTTATGATCTTGTTATATGTGCTGTTCCCGGTTTTATGGGATATAAGACTCTTCAGAACATTATTGAAGCCGGTAAGAATGTAGTTGATATTTCTTTCTTTGCAGAAGATCCTTTTGCGCTTGATAAACTTGCTAAACAGAAAAAAGTTACTGCTGTTGTTGATTGCGGAGTTGCTCCGGGATTAAGCAACATTATTCTCGGGCATCATAACTTAAAGATGAAAATTGAATATTTTGAATGCTTAGTCGGCGGGCTGCCCTTTGAAAGAAAATTACCATTTCAGTATAAAGCACCATTCTCTCCTGTGGATGTTATTGAAGAATATACACGTCCTGCAAGAATTATTCAAAATAATAAAGTAATTATTAAAGAGGCATTGTCGGACGTTGAACCTGTTGATATTGATAATGTTGGTACTCTCGAATCTTTTAATACAGATGGTTTAAGAACTTTGATAACTACTATGAAAATTCCGGATATGAAAGAAAAAACTTTGCGGTACCCGGGACATATTGAATATATAAAAGTTCTTAGACAAAGCGGTTTTTTTAGTGAAGACTATGTCAATATAAATGGTAAAAAAGTAAGACCAATCGACATTTCTGCAAAATTATTGTTTCCTTTGTGGCATCTTAATGAAGAAGATAAAGAATTTACTGTTTTACAAATAATAATAAGAGGTGAGGAAAATAATAGAAGAAAGGAATATACATACCATTTATTTGATCAATTTGATGAATATACCAAAATCACCTCTATGGCCAGAATAACCGGATATACATGTTCTTCAGTGGCAAGACTTTTGATGGAAAATCAATATTCACGGAAAGGAATTTCTCCACCAGAATTTATTGGCGCTAATGATAAATGTTATGACAAAGTTATTAAAGATTTGGAAGAGAGAAAAATTACCTTTAGAATCGAAGGAAAGAAAACCCGATCCAATTGATTATTAATCAGGATAAAAAGTAGAGGTTCATAATATGGCAAAAAAAGTTATAACCAGAATTTCTTTTCTTATTTTAATTGGATTTTTAGTCGGTTGGCTGGTTTGGCCGGAAAAAGAAATTAAATATCCTGCCGGAATTCTTGTAAAGGAAGCTCCTTACCAAAAAAATATTGTTAATGGAAAGCCATGGGAAAAGGACGATTATAAAATAACACCGCTTGCAGATTTTCATTTAAAAGCCCGGGTATTAAGTCTTGAATGGTATCATATGGATAGAGAATCTGATCTCGCACCTGTAGATTTGGCATTGGGCTGGGATGAAATGTCTAACCAGGCAAATCTGGATAAAATCGATATTAGCCAGGGTAATCGCTGGTATCATTGGAGTACAAAACATTTTCCTATACCGCGCCGCGCAATAGAAACCGAAAGTGCCAATATGCATATTATTCCCGCAAACGAACAAATAGAAGATAAATTAGATAATGTTGTGAAAGGAAATATAATTGAATTAAGCGGTTATCTAGTTTTCATTAAGGGAGAGAATGGATGGAAATGGAAAAGTTCGTTAACCCGTAATGATACAGGGGGAGGAGCTTGTGAAGTGATTTGGGTAAACGATTTCAAAATAATTGAATAGCAGGTGCTTGGGTATTACCCAGATCATTTAAGGAATTTATATATTAGATAAAATTGTTATATTACTTTGAAATATTTATCTTAGTTTATTTGTCAGATTTACAAACCTTTTTAACTCTAGATGGATTTAGTTACTTTCGAAATTATTTTCTTAATAATACTTATAATTATTGCCAGTTATCTTTCAGCTGCTGAAGTAGCTATTGCCTCGTTTGGTGCAAATAAAATTGAAGAACTGAAAGAAAAGAAAGATAAATCTGCTGTTGATTTTGAACTGATACAAAAGAATTCTGAATCTTTCTTTGGTACTATTCAGTTAATAACCACATTTTGTTTATTTTTGTCTTCACTTATAGGATTTCATTTATTTTTTAACTTAATAAAATCTATAATTATAAGTATTAATATAAATTTTGTATCGGATCATATATTTCTTGTTTCCGGATTAATAATTGCGGGAATATTTTCTTTGTTGACGCTAATATTTGTTACCTTGATTCCCAAAGCCATAGGTTTTAAATATTCCGAAGGTCTTGCAAAAATCAGTGTTAAAGGTCTGATCATTCTGACGAGTTTATTTAAATACCCTGTTATTTTAATTTCCAAAATTTCAAATTCTATTCTTTCAGTCTTTAATGAAAAGACCAGTTTTTCACAGACAAGATTATCTGAAGACGAAATCAGGATAATTATATCGGAAGGGGTAAAGACAGGTGCTATAGATGAAACAGAAAAAGAAATAATTGAAAATGTTTTTGAGTTCAATGATCTCCGTGCCTTCGAAGTAATGGTCCCAAGAACTGATATGGTAGCTATTGAGTTAACCGAAGATATTTCCAAAATAAAAGAAGAAATATTAACAACCAGGCATTCTTTGATACCCGTTTTTGAAAACTCAATAGATAATATACTGGGTGTTCTGCATACCAAAGATATAAATAAATATTTTATTGAAAACAGAACTGTGGATTTAAGGGCATTGATAAGACCCATATATTTTGTACCTGAAAAAAAATTGATTTCACAAATATTAAAAGAGATGCAGAACAGAGGTGAACGTTTGGCAATTGTAACAGATGAATATGGTGGTACCGAAGGGATTATTTCAATGGAAGATATTCTTGAAGAAATCGTAGGAGAATTTTCCAATACTAATATTCAGCCTTCTGAATATATAAAAATGCCTGACGGGAAGTATAATATTCTGGGTGCAATTAGCATTGATGATTTTAATGAGATTTTCAATATTGAACTTCCTGAATCGGAAGAATACAATACTGTAGCAGGCTTCATTTCCTATAAGACCGGTAAAATACTAAACACGGGAGAAACTTTTCAATTTGAAAACCTTAACTTTGAATTGATAAAAAAAATCAGGCAGAAAATGGTTCAATTTAAAGTCTATTCGCTGCAGAATGATTTTTATGAAAAGGAAAAAGAAAGATAAAAACAGCTTGAAAAGGATAAAAAATAGTATTAGTTTTGAACCTCAAATAAAACAATGCTGGCGTAGCTCAGCTGGTAGAGCAGCTGATTTGTAATCAGCCGGTCGGCGGTTCAAATCCGTCCGCCAGCTCTTAAAAAGCTCGGTTTTAATTCAAAATCGGGCTTTTTTATTTTGACCGTTTTGGGGAATCCCGATGATTTTGTACCTACATGTACCTACTTTTGTACCTACTTTGAGATACAACAGGATGTTGAGTAATGAATTTAAAAGCATTGAATCGAAAACCGTAAACGATTTTACTTTAAAATTATCATTACTGATTTGATAAATTATATTTAACATTGAACGGTTTTTATTGTTGGTATTAACTTAAACGTTTATTGTATTAGCTTCAACTGTTTTTTTTAAACTGCTGGACCTTTTCTGCCCAGCAGCACAGAAATTTTATGCAGCAACTTTCATTTTATATGACATAACCCAGTCAATTACATTTTCCGGCTGTGCTGCGGATAATCGGATAAACATATCTTCAAGCTGAAGGCGTTTTACTTTAAGTGTACTGAAATCCATCTTTGAGATTTCAGTTTGACTTTTTGTACCAAATATCTTTTCTATTATGGTAGCTTTGATTTGTTTATCTGCTTTGGATCTTGCATCTCCTAATCCATACTTATCAAATACGCCTGAAATATTTTCATTTTCAATCTGCTGTCTCAATTTTCTTTCAAAGTATTCTGCATCGGTTCCCGGTGTTAAATTATCATTGAAAGTTTCTCCTGAAACTTCTCCAATTGGTAAACCTAAAATAAAATTAATTACCGGTTTGAAATTTCGGAAAGAAGGAAATTCAAATCTCTTTCCGTTTATTGTGTCACTTCTATCCTTTAAGATATATCCTACATTCTTCTGAACCGGTCTACCTTCTTTATCAAGTTCTTTCTCCAGCTGCATCCAGACATTAAGATCTGTTTCATATGGGGTTTCTCCTGCAATTTTCATCTTAATCCCACTTTTAACAAATTGTCCTTTGTGAATGACCTTTCCCTGGTCATCCAGTTCATCATCTTCTTTATCATATTCAAAACCTCCGCGGCCGGTGAAAACTATATTACCTTCAACCTCTACAAATTTATCCGAGAATTCTTCCTGCCATGCCGGGAGCAATGCTCCCCAGTCATTTAAGAACATCCTTTCTTTCCTGTTCTTTATTTTATAATCTTTAACATATTGATAATATATCTTTGTGAGTGAATCGATAAAAAGGAAATCAATTTCTTTCTTTGAAAGAAAATCAAAAGCCTGGATTACATCAGCAAGCCTTTTTGTATCCTTAGCAATTGCTTTAATACCGGCTTTTTGGAAAAGTTTAATTAAGAACCTGCTCCCTTTTTCATTATCAATTATCAGGATAGGTTTAGTTAATTTGAGTTCTTTGTATACACCGATAATAAAATCACTGGAAGTCCGGCTTTTACCTGAGCCTTGAAAGCCTCCAAAACTTCCTTTGATAAAATGGTTTTTTGCTACTAAATCAGTTGCGAAATCAGATAATTTCATCATTGTTCTACCCTTTCTATATTTTTTAAGAAATAAAAATGTTTAAGAAAAAATGATTTGTGAGTGGTGAATGTTCTGCCTTTATGGATGATGAGATAACAGGGAGTTTGAAAGCTGTCTTTCAGCTCCCCGATAATTGAAACGTCTTCGCCGGTTGAAATAAAAATTCTACCAGCTAAGACAACATCTTTATTGCATCTATAAATTTTATCTGTCTTCATATCTTTTCTCTGCTTCATCCTTGATAGTATCGTGTAAGTATTTAGCATACCAACTGAGGATCTTCTGATGCCAAGCTTCACAGTCATCAAGCAGCAGATTAACTACATCATCATCACTAAGACCTAAGACTTTCTGAACTTCCTCAAGGCTGTAAGCGGACAAACTGCAGACAGCCTCATCAATATTGAATGTGTTATTCATTGATTATCCTCCTAATTGAAAGAAGGTAATTCTTCTGTTTGCGAGATATCGAATACGGTTTTATAAAAGAAATAAACCTCTCCCGGTTCTTCCTCCTCCTGCTTTGTTTGTCCAACCTTTGAGGTTGGTAAACCTGACGGTACCGCAATTAAAAAACCGTGTGAACCTTTTTTAACCTGTCTTTGATATTTCTGCCATTGCTTATAGCCGGCTACAACAGAAATTGAAACGTTATCTATATTCTGGAAGTAGATTAAACATTGGTTTCTGGGGGTTAGTTGATGGCCTTCCGGATTAACAATCCCTAACCTGGAGGAAAGCACCTCCCGCTTTTCAGCGGGAAGGTCTGCCAGCTGCTTAATGATTTTACTTATCTTCTCTTTTTTTTCATCTGACATAAGAACTCCTTTCTTTTATGACTTTTAATAAGATTTTATCTTTGGTGTAGATTACTTTGAATTCAGTACCTGTAGTAAAACCGCATTCTTCAAGTTTCTGATTTTTTATTTTTATCTGCGGGACTTTTGTATAGTCCCGCTTTGTAGGATGGCTTGATTCATAAACCTTCATTTTTCCCCCGTGATTTTAGAATGCGGATGAGTATAATTTGATTTATACATTGTAAGTTCATTCGTTCGGCAGAGCTGGCGGAAATTGCTGAAATAGATTTTATTTGTATTTGATTTGATAAATAGATGGGTATTGATGAAAACTAAAAATAAACGTTCCCCTTTGTGGTGGACTTCCCTGTGATAATACTGGCTTGTTTCTAATGCACCATCTAACCAGCCGAGAAAATTCCAGCGTTTATCTCTGGATTTAAAAATAATAACCAGCTGCTGCAGGGGAGAGAAATGCCCTACAGAGCGGAATCCGAAATGAGAAGCACCGCATTTAAGTGCAATACTGCCCAAGTATTTATACTGGAATAATAAAAGGTTCATTATCAGATCTCCCTTTTTTAGTTTTTGAATTAAAGAATTGATCAGCTTGTGAGAACGATTTAAAACGATATGAAGTAAGTAAGCCGCCGCTAAAAGAGAAGTTATTTACATAATAGGTAATCCCTGGGGTATAAATGACAGCAATAAAGCGCCAATAACCTTTTGAATTCCTGGACTTTTTAATTAGAGTAGTTTTGAGCATTGAACCTTCTGATTTTGCGATGGTTAGCAAACCAAAACCTGACGCAGGTTTCAGTGTAGATTGTATTGATACCCCGCAGGTAAGCCATAATTAAAAATGCATCATAGTAGAATCCCTTTTCTACCAGGCGTTTGTGTATAGCCATAAGCGCAGTTTTTTCGAATGAATGAGACATACTGACCTCCATGAAAAAGATGTAGTAACCCTGAAAAACAACAACGGACTGAAAAAACGGAAAAACGAAACGAAAACGGGAAAAAGAAAAGGAAAAGAAAAAAACGCTATAATATTTACAGTGCAGCAGGTGCAGGGGGCAGGGCGAAAAAAACTGCCGGAACAATAAAAACAGGGAAACCGATTAGAGTAGTAGTTAAAAAAAATTTGGCTGGTTTTTTTTGTCCCTAGACCCCAAGCCCCTGCACTGTATCATGCTCGTTTTTTTCTTCCTTTTCTTTTTCTTCGTTTAATGTTTTTTTCAATCCGTAGGTTTAAGTCAAGCAAAGAGAAACGTGGAATGTGTTTAATGAGGTACAGACGAAGGCACATCTTTTTGTCATTTGCTATCAAGATACATAGAAAGCTGGCATATATTTTTGAAAGTTATGGAAATAGCGAGCGGTGCTTAATTTTCCTTATAAGCACAAGCGAGCTCTAAGAGCAAGAAAAAATATGACAGCTAACCAATTCAGCGAAAAAGTGTGACTGAGTTAGGAATTAAAAAGCTTTGCTTACTCAACAGATTTCATAAAAATTAAGCAAAGTTTTTTTGCTTGTTGATCATGTAATCATATTATGTTTTACTGAAAAGATTAAAAAAATATTTGCGAGCGAGATAAGTTCCGTTTGAGCGAGCAATTATTTTTTGAGAGAAATATTAAGGATTGTGCCTTATTTAATTTGAGGTTTAATTTTCCGGATTTCTGTTTCAATCTTATTATTAATTTCTATCTTTACCATATCTAATTTCTCGAGTAAAATACTGGTGTCTACCTTATACTGCATTTGAGTTTCGATTACTGATAATCTTTTATCTAAGGAATTATAGGCTACTACTATACCTATTATCAAAGTAATCAAATAGATGGCAAATTTTACTATATCAATTGTGTATTTTACTTTTTCTTCTTGACTCATGGTAAAACCTTATTTTAATAAAAGCGATATTAAGAGAACAAAGAAACTTGTTACTGCAGCTCCAAACCAGAATGTATTGTAAAAAGGACTATTCCGGAATTTTATTTCGGTCTTTTCAATTGTTAATGTGTCGGTTCTAAATTTGAGTAAGGTATCGATTCGTGTTAATTCTTTGGATTTTATATTTAAGAAATATTCATAGTCAATGCTGTCAGGATTATCAGTCGGTTTGATGCTAAAAGTGATATCATAATCTTTATTCGAATCTACCAGGGTAAACATCTTTTCATTTTTGTTTTTCTTTATGGAATCGTTTTTGTGATATTGAAGGTTATTAATTACTAAGCTGTCTTTTCCTTTTTTATAATCAATTGTTTCTATTCCTTTTTTGAATTCCTTCTTTTGTGAAACAGTAGATTCATCTTTATGAAAGAAATAAGGAAGTGAAAATGTGATAAAAACAATTGCTGAAGAGATTATTAACCATTTTAATTTTTTCATATCAAGTCTCTTTGAATTTTTGAATAGATTTTAATCCGAGTCCTGAGCAAATAAGGGTAAGCTTCTGCCATGTTAAGTCATATAATCCATTGAGCATTACTTCCACCAGCCAGTCACTTATAAACCATAGCAATATTACAACCAGTATTAATCTGGCTGTACTAAGCTTACCTTTGTTATCTTTGAAAAAATCCAGCAATTTCATAATTGGCCCTAAGTGTTATATGAAAATGCTTCCCCGGAATAACCCGGAGAAGCAGGAGAAGTTTCTACAGTTCAATGCCATACGTAGCAGAGTATTGGATTACCTTACCTTCAGCATCTTTTGTGACTGCACCCATTAAAAGCAGTTTCTGATTGTAGCGGGCTATTTCGTTTTGCTGAAACTGATTTAAATCAATAACAACTTCAACAGTTTCTGCAGGGACATAATCTGCCCTGGTAAAATTTAACGGGATGATCTTATAATAATCGTCATCAGCATTAACCGGATCATTTGCAACCAGGAATATTGATATGGAAAGGTCCTTATCATTCTCCGTGAAATTTGTCTGGGCACTAAGTGCAGCTAAATCAACAGAAACATTATCAGCAGTAACTGCAGAAAATGTAACGGGCAGATTAAAACCACCGGGGGTGATTATATTCTGTGCGGTTGGTCTTTGTACATCAGAATACGGGAAGTTTTTCTGCACAATAGTGTTGTAAATAGAATTGCCGGGAAGGCGGACTTTATTCCAAATCGTCTGCAGATCATCAATACCGTTGACTACCTTTGCAATTTGAACAGAAACAGAAAATTTCTGTCTTATTGCAACAACAGTTGGATTCTGAGATGCATTAAAGCTGGAGGGACGAGCAGAGAGGATTGTCTCACCATTTTTAGTACGGGCTGCAAGATTACCCAGCTTACCGCTAAGATTACCTAAAACTGAACCACTAAGTCTAGCCATTGTCGGGCTCCTTATGTTTTGTGAATGAAAAAAAGAAAATGAACGTTCATTCGGGTGCAACAATAAGGAATGAATAGTTTATTGTCACTGTAGTTTTTTCTGAGAATCCGGTTTCGTCAATGAATTGGCTTCACTGGATAAACAAGATTAGAAAGGATAGTTATGGATTTGACCAGGATTTGAAGTTAACCAGGATAAAAAAGCTTTTTAAAATTCCGAAAGAAAAGCATATGCCATTATGACATCCCTAACAGGTAAATTTCAATAGTTTTGGGATAATATTTTGAGTTTTGGTAGGGAGGTGATTACCCGGTTTTATCTTGGAAGTAGGACGGAGTTATAGTTCAATATAAGTACACAGTGGAAAGGATACTAGAAAAATATGACATTATGACAATTGAAGGAAATTAGGAATGGTTGATCCGTCTTCGTTCCAATAGATTAGAACTTAGCCGGACAGGTTGATTGAATGTTTGAACTAAGTATATATCATTTTGTATTTTCTAAGAAGCTTCTTTCATTAACTTAATATTGTTACGAAGCATTTCGATTTTATCCTTTTTTACTTTCAATATTAATTCTTCATTCCAGATTTCATAATTCATTTCGTTAAGAAGAATATTAACGATTTTTGCCGAAGGTAAATCCAGGATATAGGATAGTCTCCTAATCTTTTCCGCGTTTTCTTGGTTAAGTTCAATGTGCATTGTAGCAACAGAATTTGTTAGAGATAATGCAAATGTATAAAAAAAAATATAATAAATTAAAATTTATTCAAGACTCATATTTTCTATTTAATTGTTAGATTATTATATTATTGTACAACAATTGGGTATATCAAAATAGTAAGATATTAGTTTTTCGATTGGTTATCATATTATTGGATCCAACGTTAAGAAATGATAAATTTATTTTGAATTACATAACAAATTGTTATAAATTTAAGGTTATTATTAAACAATTGAATTTTATTCTTTATAATTCAGGGAATTTAATATTAAATACAATTCAAACGGGAAACAATAAAATGTTATCAAATCAAAGGCGAGAAAAAATACTGGAACTGATCAGGGAAGACGGACATGCAAAGGTAATGGACCTTAGCAGAATATTCAAAGTATCTGAGGTTACAGTCCGGCATGATCTTGAAGCCTTAGAGAAGAAAGGCTTTATAAATCGCGAACATGGTGGAGCTTATCTCAAAAATATGGATATGAGTGTCCGCAATTTTAAATTATTGAACCAGGAAAACCTTAATGAGAAAGTTGTAATTGCCCAAAAGGCATTGGAATATATCCACGATGGTGATACAATAATTCTTGATTCAGGTTCTACCACTTCTGAAATTGCCAAGATCATAACAGGATTTAACAATCTGACTGTCATTACAAATGCGCTTAATATAGCTCTTATACTGGGGGCTCAATCAGGAATAAACGTAAATGTTACCGGAGGTGAATTCAAGGCCCCGACACTTTCATTAACAGGTCAAAAGGCAGCAGATTATTTTCAAAACCTTCATGTTGACAAGTTATTCCTAGCTACAGCAGGCATTACATTAAAATCCGGTCTGACTTACCCGGGAATAAGTGATATTGTAGTAAAGAGAGCAATGATTGAATCATCGAATGAAGTTTATTTAGTAGCTGATTCTACCAAATTAGGAAAAAGTTCATTTGCCAGTTTAGGTCCACTATCTCTAATAGACTACCTTATAACGGACTCAAAAATAAAATCCGATGATGTCGAGTGGTTGAAAACATATGAAGTGAAATTTATTATAGCTAAATGAGAATCAAATTTACAAATGTTCTAGTTATTTAGAGATGTTAATTCTTTTCACTGTACCTTTCTTATTTATTCCTCATTAAAAGTCGGCGTAAAATACTTAATTGATTTTATATGAGTTTGATTTGTCGTTTTTCTATATTATTTATTTCGTTTGAAGTGATTAGTTTTTAATTGCTCAATTTTTCCACATTCAAATCCTACTCTTCACAGACATGTTTTTTTTCTTAATTTAATTTTTCTGTTTCTTTGAATTGTTCTGTTATCTTCCTTTTATTTGTTTTTATATTGCTTACTGTTCTTCTTTCCATATTGCTTTGTTGTTACTATTTTGCATAAATTTCATTATACCAACAAAATTTTGTATGAATTCAGTAACTTCAGTAATTAATTCTTTACGGTTAATACCGGCTTCTTCTATTAATAAAAAAATATCAAAAATATTGAAAAGAAATTGATATTAATTAACAAATCAATAAATTTGTATGTGTTGTTTATTATAACTAATCTTTAATAGTTTATTAAATGATGAATTAAGCAGTTTGTGAGGTTAAAGAAATATTTATCAATTTAAATCG
Source organism: uncultured Ignavibacteriales bacterium (assembly GCA_963723205.1). Lineage (GTDB taxonomy): Bacteria > Bacteroidota > Ignavibacteria > Ignavibacteriales > Ignavibacteriaceae > CAVQBP01. Next base: position 112,590 of record CAVRQC010000041.1, on the reverse strand, counting down.
GAAAAATAAGCATGTTATCAAATCAAAGGCGTGAAAAAATACTTGAATTAATCCGGGAAGACGGACATGCAAAGGTTTTGGATCTTAGCAAAATATTTAAGGTAACTGAGGTTACAATTCGTCATGATCTTGAGTGGTTGGAAAAGAAAGGATTTATAAATCGTGAACATGGAGGAGCTTATCTAAAAAATATGGATATGAGTGTTCGTAATTTTGAATTATTGAACCAAGAAAACCTTAATGATAAAGCCGCAATTGCTCAAAAGGCCATGGAATATATTCATGATGGCGATACAATAATACTTGATTCAGGCTCTACTACTACCGAAATAGCAAAACTTATAACAGGATTTAATAACCTGACCGTTATTACAAATGCACTTAATATAGCTCTTATACTAGGTGCTCAATCAGGAATAAACGTCAACGTAACTGGAGGTGAATTTAAGGCGCCAACACTTTCATTAACAGGTCAAAAGGCAGCAGATTATTTTCAAAACCTTCATGTTGACAAGTTATTTCTAGCTACTGCGGGTATTACATTAAAAGCCGGTTTAACTTACCCGGGAATCAGTGATATTGTAGTAAAAAGAGCAATGATTGAATCATCGAATGAAGTTTATTTAGTGGCTGATTCCACCAAATTAGGAAAAAGTTCTTTCGCTAGTTTAGGGCCCCTGTCTTTGATTGACTACCTTTTAACAGACTCAAAAATAAAATCCGAGGATATCGAATGGTTAAAAACATATGACGTGAAATTTTTGCACCCTTGATATAAGGTTTCTAAAATTAGTACCTACTTACCACTAATATTCCCATTTCCAAATTGGATTATCATTTCCGAATAATTGTATATCCCTTTCTAAGATTTCTGATCCTATCCAAAAAAATATTGTTTTATTTCTATTTATATTTAATAAAGTGAATATTCGAAAGAATATTTGTATTATAAATGAAAACAATTAATAGAAAAAAAAATAAAAAGAAAAAATAATTTGCTTTTATCGTTTGGTTTTATTAGTTTCTCATCGTATTTAGTTATAATCAATAAAAATTAAAAGTAAAAAAAAAGAAAACGAAACAAAACGAAATGGATCTTTACTGTAATTATCTACAATTTTAATTTTTTAGATTATCCAAATATCTTCAACCCGACAACTATTCAATTTAATTTACTGAAGTCGAGTTATTATTCTTTATAGGTCTATAATCTCTTGGAGCAAGAAGTTGCTGGATTGCTTGACGGTAATAAACTAATACTGGCTGGCTAAAGATTTAGATAAACGAGAAATAAGGAAAGTAATAATTTTAGTTATCAAATTTGGAAGATAAAAGTTTGACTGCTTCAAAGTCATTAATTTAACATTCAATAACATCTATAGGACGAATAGTTATGAAAAGTAAATTACTTATAAAATTATTTTTAGTTCTATTTCTATTTAGTGTGAGTGCATTTGCCCAGAAAAAATGTTTGTATATTGTTGCTAGCACTTCACTGTCAACGCAAGATCAGATAATCAATGATAAACTGGTAGAATGGGGATATGAAGTTACACCTCAAGCTCCCTCCGATTTAAAATATTTATTTCCGGAAGATTATGCCAATTATGATTTCGCATTTATTTCTGAATCCATAGGTTCAGGCGATTTGTCTGCTTCTGCTACATCTCCATCTGGTGGTACATTTTATAGCATTCCTCTTCCAACGGCAAGCTTAGAAGGCTGGTTAGTAAAGCCAGGTGCAATGGACTGGCAGACAGTCAGAAATGTTAACAACTTTGCTCCGGAGCTGATAAAAATTGTGGACAACACCGGCAGCGTACTGGCTGCGGGATTCAGCGAAGGTTCTACAGTTACATTATGTGGTAGCGATGGACTGCTTGTTGGCTCTGTTCCTCAAATACCTATCATTCCGATTGCGACTCTAAGTTCAAATGATTCAATGCAGGTTATATACGGGATAGAAGCAGGTACCATAAATGCGGTTGGTGATACTATCCTGAACAGGGTTGCCGTTATTGGTATTAATGCTGTTTCATACACATCGCTTACGGAGGATGCTTTTAAATTTATTAAAGCTGGAATTAATTGGGTTTCTGGTTCAGCTACGGGAGTTGAAAAAAATCCTTCGCTTCCCCAAAATTTTGAGTTGAAACAAAATTATCCCAATCCGTTTAATCCGACTACAACTATTCAATTTGATTTGCCAGAATCGGGCAACTATTCTTTGACAGTATATAATCTGTTAGGGCAAAAAGTAGCCACATTGCTTAATGGTAATAAGTCCGCCGGAATATATAGTGTTAATTTCGATGCGAGCAAACTTGCATCAGGAATATATATTTACCGGTTATCGGGCAGCAAAGTTAATCTTACAAGAAAAATGTTATTGATGAAGTAATTTCTTTGCCTCCTTACCTTGGGGCTGTTAATAAATATTAACAGCCCTGGTTATTTGTTAAACTCGATGTAAGCAACCTTGCATCAGGAATGAATATTTACGGGTTATCCTGAAGCAATGTTAATTTTAAAAGAAAAATGTTGTTGATGAAATGATGGCAGATATCGTAAAAAAAGAAACTTTCGACTTACATAAAATTTATACAACATTAAAAAACGAGTTTAAATGTCTTTAAATAACTCATTAATCATTTATTCAAGAGGTCAAGATGAATATTGATTACTTTTTTACCAGAAAAGCTATGTTCAAGAAAATGCATTTGCTAATTGCGGTAATTCTGCTCAGTATAAATTATTCGGTTATGGCTCAAAAAGCCTCGAGCATGACTGTCGTGGATCTGCCTGCCACAGGTACGGATGCTGCGATTGGCATCGATGCGAATAAAACATATACACACACCATAGATTTTGGTAAGGATGGTATAGCTACCATCAATGGTGTTGATTTTTTACCCTTTGTTGATAATTTAAAATCAGCTAGTGCTGTAAAGGAGTATACCTCTCTTCAAGGTTATGGTTTTATAGTTGATGACACAAGAAACCCATCTGTAAACATCGAAGCCAATGATGGCTCAGGCAATATTCCCAGTTCTCAATGTGACGGTAGTTCCATTGATTTGCTGACGGATATGATTTACATGTCAAAGGCACAAGAAGTAGGTCAAGGTATCCTTATAACGCTAAAGGGTCTGACACCGGATACTACATATTCTGTCCGTTATTACTACCGTGCATGGAATCCGGAGGATCCGGTGATACCAAGGCCCATTACCGTTTCCGGTGACGGTGGATCAAATGGAGTTTTCTCTGATTCTATCCTAATCAATATCGATACTGGGGGAGCTCATTATCTTGATTATACCTTTGTTTCCGATGACAGTGATGCAACCCTCAAGTTTGCCTTTTGGGATAACGAGGGTGATGGTCAGGGAGCTCACATTTACGGGCTCACCTGCGAAGTTGTACCGAAAACTACTGGTGTAGAAAACCAACCCGGCACCACCCCCTCAAGGTACGAATTGTTACAGAACTATCCGAATCCGTTTAATCCGACGACTAACATTCAGCTTGATCTGCCGGAATCGGGTTATTATTCTTTGAAGGTTTTCAATTTACTTGGACAAGAAGTTGCCGTGTTGCTTAACAATTATAAATCAGCCGGAAGATATAATGTTAAATTTAATGCAAGCAACCTTACATCTGGAATCTATATTTACCAGTTATCCGGCAGTAATGTTAATCTTACAAGAAAAATGTTGTTAATGAAATAAGATTATGATCTAAGCATTCAGACCGATAAACAACAGGGAAAATAATAATTTTCTTCATTTTGTTTTGAAGAGAGGGTATGAAAAATTTTTATTATAATGTTTTAGCCGGAATTCTATTGTTCGGGATTGCAAGATGCTTTTTAAATTGAGAAATATTGATAAGAGCATCTTTCATTTTCTTTTTTTTTACTTTTATTATTGCTTTTATTAACACTAATTCATGAGTTATCGTAAATAAAATAAATTAAACGAAAAATCAATTTTTGTTCTAATGATCAATTATCTTATTTCTTTTAATTATTCAGTTCGTTCAACATGCATGGCTCTCCAAAGAGTTTTTTACAAATTTAATTAATAATTAAGGAGGTTTGCTTATGAATATTTTTAAAAGTATGGTTGCAATTCTGATTGCAACATTATGCTTTTCATCTGTAATTGTTAAAGCACAGAACGTTAGCTGGGACTTTGAGAACGGCAACGACGATGGATTTACATTATGGAGTGTAATTCCTGCAACGCCCGCTCCTGAAGATACCACTACGGCTGGTGATGAATCAATAACAGGTGTAGGTGGAGATTTAGGTTTGCCATTCGCCGGTACAGCCTGGTCGATTGGTCCGCCCAACCAGTTTGACGGGCAAAAGCCTGCAGTTATGGATCCAAATAATGGAAGTCTATGTCACCTCAATGCTGACTCCCAGCTTGAATATGGCAGCTGCAACGATCCATTTGGTGTTTTTGCCGGAGGCTCTCCTACATACACGAACAGTCGTGGTCAGACCAGTTATCTTAATACCTATAATCTGAATCAATGGGGCGATCATCTCCATGCTGCGGGAAATGACCAGATTGCAACATCTCCTCCCGTGGAGTTATCTAGTGGTGCCGAGCTGACTGTCTGGTCCCTCGGAGGGGGTGGAACCCTTACCTTTGCACCTGTAGCTGAGTCAGATCGGAAAGATGGATATACGGATGGTTCTTGCGGTATTGCAGTGCTTTCTGCCGCAGATAGTTCATTCCTTACCAGCATACATACATCAAACCTTGGTGTTTATGGAGAAAATAAACTCGATCTTTCTGCTTATGCCGGTCAAACGGTCATTATTGAAGTGGTCGATGCCTTTGAAGGTTCCTGGGGCTGGCTTGCAGTCGATGAGATTCAAATTACTAATGCAACTGTAACAGGAGTAAAGGAAAATCAATCAACCGTACCGGCTCAGTTTGAATTATCTCAAAACTACCCGAATCCATTTAATCCTACTACAACTATTCACTTTGATATACAGAATTCGGGTTATTATTCGTTGAAGGTTTACAATCTACTGGGACAAGAAGTTGCTACATTGCTTAAGGGTAATAAGTCCGCCGGAAGATATAGTGTTAAATTCGATGCAAGCAATCTTACATCAGGGATGTATGTTTACAGGTTATCCGGCAACAATTTTAATCTTACAAGAAAAATGTTGTTGATGAAATAAAATTATAATCTAAGCATTGGGATCGATTAAAAACGGAAAAAAAATAGTTTTCTTCATATTATTTTGAAGAGAGGGTATGAAAAATTTTTATTATAACGTTTTAGCCGGAATTCTATTGTTCGGGGATTGCAAGATGCTTTTTAAATTGAGAAATATTGATAAGAGCATCTTTCATTTCCTTCTTTTTTTACTTCTATTCTTGCATTCTATTCAACTGAGGTACATGCGTACCCAAACAATAACTTAAATAATTAAGGAGGTTCGCTTATGAAAATTTTTAAAATGACTGCAGTTGTGTTGATAACATTCTGCTTTTCATTTGCAACAGTTATGGCACAGTCAGTGCTAGTTAGATGGGACTTTAATGACGGAAACAAAACCGATAACTTCAACTTGCACAGTTTATATCCCGCAACTCCTGCTGCCGAAGATAATACTATTGCCGGTGATGAAGCATTAACAGGTGGATGGGAACCCGGTAACCTAAATAACCTACCGGAGGCTGGTGTGGCCTGGGTAGTCGGATCCCCCAAGATGTTTAATGGGCTAAAACCAGGAGCCGATCCAGATAATGCGCGTATCAATACGGATGGCGTGATGGATTATAGTCTTGGCAAGCCACGGATTGGTGTTGAGACCACCGGCAGCCTTAATACATTCCTTCTGAACATGCACGGAGATCATGTTCATGCTGATACCAATGACCAGATTGCTTCCTCGCCCGTTGTACATCTCGGATCGAACATGTGGTTGAGCGCCACGTCGTGGGGCGGGGGCCCAGGCAATGCGCCCGAATTTGACTCATCTGCTGCTGGGTTTAATGGAACTAACTCTGCGGGATATAAGACCGGTTCTTCCGGTATTGCTGTTCTTTTGGCTTCAGATAGTTCGTTCCTGGGCAGCGTGGGTATGGCACACCATGGTAGTTTTGGAGTGGATTCACTTGATCTTTCCGCATTTGCCGGTATGGATGTCTTCTTCGATGTAGTCGATGCTTTTGAAGGCGGCTGGGGCTGGCTTGCGGTCGACGCAATACAAGTTGGTACAGAAGTACTTAAAATACCCGTTCTCGGGTTGGCGGCTCAGTGGAAGCTCGATGAAACAAGCGGTTCAGCTGTTGCAGACGAATTAGGCAATTCCAATGGTACGCTTTTAGGTGGAGCAGATTCTATGTGGGTTAAAGGCTGGGATGGTAATGCAATTGACTTTGCCAAAGCACCAGCTGATACCACTCGTATATTAGTAGATGATAACAGTGCTGTTCATTTTGATTCTACCGCGAGCTTTACAATATCAATGCTGGTAAAAGTCGATCCGGTAGGTAATCAGGCTGAACAGTGGCTAATTCATAAAGATCTACTTAAATATTGGTATGGTATGGAGTTCAAGCAGGGTCAAGTTCGTATTGCAGTTGATGATGATGTTAACAAAACCCAGTTGGGTGTAGATATCACATCTATATGGCCGTCAAACAGATGGGCCCATCTGGTTGGTGTTCGCAACAAAGCCGATACAACGCTTGCATTATATCTGGATGGAACTCTTATTGGTACAATGGCAGATAAAACAACAGGTCCCATATGTGATACTTTACCATTGGCAATTGGTAATTATCCTTTAGGAGGAAACAAATTGGATGGACAGCTTGATGATATAAGAATTTATAATTATGCTCTTGATGCGAATGCAGTTCAGGACTTGTTTAAGTCGTATGGAATTCAAAAGGATGCAATGATTGCACATTGGAAGCTTGATGCAACAAGCGGTACAACTGTAAAAGATGAATTAGGCGCTTCCAATGGTACGCTTTTAGGTGGAGCAGATTCTATGTGGGTTCAAGGCTGGGATGGTAATGCAATTGACTTTGCCAAAGCACCGGCTGATACTACTCGTATATCAGTACCAAATAATAGTGTTGTTAACTTTGACTCTACCGAGAGCTTTACAATATCAATGCTGGTAAAAGCTGACCCGGTAGGTAATCAGAATGAACAGTGGCTTATCCATAAAAATTTACTTGTAAAATGGTATGGTATGGAGTTCAAGCAGGGTCAAGTTCGTCTAGCAGTTGATGATAATGAGGATGCTATAGGTCAAGGTAAAACCCAGCTAGGTGTCGATATTAAATCTATATGGCCGTCAAATCAATGGGCACAACTAGTTGGTGTTCGGGACATGACCGCAGGTGTACTCAGGCTGTATCTGAATGGCAATCTTATCGGTGAAATGACAAATAAAACTAAAGGTGCTATTTCTGATTCTTTACCACTGGTAATTGGTAATTATCCTTTAGGAGGAAACAAATTGGATGGTCAGCTTGATGATATAAAAATCTTTAACTATGCGCTAAATTCAAATGCAGTTAAGGCGATGTTTGATGAGTACAAATTAAAGTCTTCGGTTGCTGCATACTGGAAGTTTGATGAAACCAGCGGTACAACTGTAAAAGATACATTAGGCGCATCCAATGGTACACTTGTAAACGGTACAGATTCTATGCGGGTTGCTGGTCAAGTTGGCAACGCAATTGACTTTGCCAAAGGACCTGACTCGGTATACATAAAAGTACCTAGTAATAGTAATGTTGATTTTGATTCAACTGAGAGCTTTTCTATTTCAATGCTGGTAAAAGCCGACCCGGTAGCTAATCAGAATGAACAGTGGCTTTTACAGAAAGGTCAACTTAAATATTGGTATGGTATGGAGTTCAAACAGGGTGAAGTTCGTCTTGCAGTTGATGATGATGTTACAAAAACCCAGTTAGGGGTTGATATTACAAATCTGAAATTAAATAATTTTGATATTACCAGCTGGCCACCTAATCAATGGGTACATTTGGTTGGCGTTAGAGACCGCAAGGAAGATTCTCTGAAAATATATATAGACGGAGAACTTGCCGGCTCAATGAAGGATAATACTGACATGAATATATCTAGCGATAGTATGTTGACAATTGGTAATTTCCCTGGGTCAACAACAAACAAATTAGATGGTCAACTTGATGATTTAAAGATGTATAACTATGCTTTGTCCCCTGCTGCAGTTAAATCTATATATGATGCCTATAAGCTTGGTACTCCGGTTTCAGTTGCTTCCGGGGAAACAGCAATTCCTGATAGATATGCTTTGGAGCAGAATTACCCGAATCCATTTAATCCATCTACCATTATTCAATACCAGATTCCGAAGGAAGGACACGTTCAAGTATCGGTTTACAACATTCTTGGACAACGTGTAGCAACTTTAGTTGATGAGAATATGAAAACCGGAATTTATAAGGTAACTTTCAATGCAGCTAATTTTGCTTCAGGTATATATTTTTACAGAATTAAAGTCAATGACTTCTCACTAGTGAAGAAAATGATGTTGCTCAAGTAATCAAATTACTACTATAAAAAAACGGCACGGTCGTTTCTGACCGTGCCGGATATTTATAAATTTATTTATGTTTATTCATTTCACTTAATAATAGGCGGCCTGCACCATTTATGAAAAATGAAAAAATTCTTTTAATAAACTTAATCGTTTTGCTTATAATAATATGCCAGGTAAAAGATAAAGCAAAAAACAAAAGTTTTATTCAAACTAAATCCTATCATACAACGACAAGTTATTCTGCAACTCCCTGGTCTGTTAGAATGGTTGAATCCGAAATGAAAAGAAGACCAAATCATTATTCAAATGGTTGGGGGTATGTTGATGGAACTTTTCTGCATAGCGTTGATGAATTATGGAGAACAACAAACGATGATAAATATTTTCAATACATTAAAAATTCTTTAGATGCAGGTTTCAATTCAGATGGTTCATTAAAGGGGTACAACATTTCAGATCATTCTCTTGATGATATTTGTGAAGGCCGGATTCTTCTGCTTATGAACAAAGAAGGCTATAATGAAACCAAATATCAAAAAGCTATAGATACACTAAGGACTCAATTGCGAATTCAGCCCAAAACATACGACGGCGGTTTTTGGCACAGGAATAATAGTTCAGGCAGATATCCTCATCAAATGTGGCTGGACGGCGTTTATATGGCAAATCCTTTTTTCGCCGAATATGGTTTGCTGTTTAACGAACCCGCAGATTTTGACAGTGTGCTCACACAAATAACCGTTATGGAAAAGCACGCAAGAGACCCTCAAACTGGTTTACTTTATCACGGATGGGATGAACTTCATACTCAATCGTGGGCAGATCCCGTTACAGGATGTTCCCCCTCATTTTGGGGAAGAGCAGATGGATGGTACGCAATGGCAGTAGTAGATATTCTGGATTATCTACCTAAGGATTATTCAAAAAGAGATGCTGCAATCGCAATTATTCAACGATTGGCAGAAGCGTTAAAAAAAGTTCAGGACCCTGCTTCAGGTGAATGGTGGCAGGTATTGGATAAGGGTGATAGTACAGGTAACTATTTGGAATCATCCTGCTCATGTATGTTTGTTTATGTCCTAGCTAAATCAATTAGAAAAGGTTATATCGATAGTAGTTATTGGGAAGTTGTTAAAAAAGGATATGCCGGAATATTAGATGAATTTATTTCAACTAACGGTGACAGCACAATTAATCTCAATCAAACGTGCCTAACGGCAGGCTTAGGATTCGGTAGAGACGGTACCTACAATTATTATGTAAATGAAACCTCCATAGACAATAACGACGGCAAAGCAACTGGACCGTTCATCCTTGCAAGTTTAGAAGTTGAACAAGCCGGGCTGGTTGTACCCCCTTTAAATTTTTCTGCAAAATTATCCAATCAAAATAAAGTCGTTTTAACATGGAAAGATAGAAGTTTTAATGCGAACTCTTTTATCATTGAGAGAAAAAAAGAAGGTGAAGACAACTTTACTCAGCTTACAGAATTATCAAAGGGAATAGAATCATTCACTGATTCAACATTAACAGAATCTAGCAAGTATTATTACAGGGCTAAAGCTGTTTCCGATACTTCATCTTCAGATTATTCAAAAAGTGATTCGGTAACCGTTTCTACTACTTCAGTAGAAGAAAATGAAGGAAGAAATTTGGAATATCGGCTTTTTCAGAATTATCCTAATCCATTTAATCCTACAACAACTATTCAATTTGATATACCAGCATCGGGTTATTATTCATTGAAAGTTTACAATTCGCTTGGACAAGAAGTTACCTCATTAGCTGACGGTAATAAATCTACCGGAAAGTACAGTGTTAATTTTGATGCAAGTAATCTTGCATCAGGAATCTATATTTATAGGTTATCAGGCAACAATGTTAATCTTACGAAAAAAATGTTGTTGATGAAATAATTTTAACCAGATGTACGGTTTTTAGAGAAGATTTCTTAAAAATTGATAGTTAACAGTCACATTAAATAACATAGCATAGATGAGAAAAAACATGAATAAATTTAACAAAGCTACTATAGACTTACTCTTCAAAACTAAGATTTTTTTGTGGGGTACTCTACTATTATTTATAATATCAAGTCAAAGCTATTCCCAGCAATTAGCTTTCCCAACAGCAGAAGGGTATGGAAAATATACCACGGGCGGCCGCGGCGGCGCGGTTTACGAAGTCACAACTCTTAACCCTACTGGTACAGGCAGTCTTGGTGCAGCGATAAGTACTTCAGGCGCAAGAACTGTTGTATTCAAAGTTGCAGGTACTATAAGGGGCAGTTTCAATATAACCAATGGCAATATTACTATTGCAGGACAGACAGCACCTGGCGATGGCATATGTATTAGAGGAAATCTTTCCACCAGTGCCAGCAACATAATCATTAGGTATATTCGCGTAAGGTTTGACCCTGCCGATGGTGCAAATGACGCGATAGGCGGCAGGTTTCAAAAGAATATTATCTTCGATCACGTTTCAGCCAGCTGGAGTACCGACGAGACGATGTCACTTTACCATAATGAGAACACAACCGTTCAATGGTGCATTATCTCGGAAGCGTGCGAAAAGTTTGAAAATGGCGTAGGCATAGGTCATAGATTTGGAGGCATTTGGGGAAACAACCCCGGCACCTGGCATCATAACCTGATTGCAAATAACGATAGCCGCAATCCACGCTGGGCTTCAGGTGTTGGATATAACGATTACAGAAACAACGTACTTTATAACTGGGGTTATCAAGGTTGTTATGGGGGTGAGGCAGCACAGCCCGGCGATTCTCGATATACATTCAGCACCATAAATATAATAGCTAATTATTATAAGGCAGGACCGGCAACACAATCGAAGAGCCTGATCGCAAATCCTTCAGCACGTACAGCTACCGACAAGGGCAGTTGGTATGTTTCCGATAATTACGTGAACGGTTATCCCAGCGTTACCGCCAACAACTGGTTGGGAGTCACTGGCAGCAATTACATAAAAATGAGTGCTCCATGGGACGCTATGCCTATTAACCAGCAAACTGCAGAACAGGCTTATTTATCTGTACTTAACTATGCAGGCTGTTCATTCCCAAACCGCGATTCAGTAGATGCACGCATAATAAAAGATGCTCGTAATGGTACTTATACCTATGGCAACAAAGGTATTATTACATATCCTAGCGATGTTGGAGGATGGCCCATTTTAGCTACAGGGACACCGTATACAGACAGCGACCATGACGGTATGTCGGATGAATGGGAAACAGCCCATGGATTGAATCCCAATGATCCTTCAGACAGAAATGGTATAGGCGAAGGAGGATATACAAATCTTGAAGTATTCCTGTACCAATTAGATGGCGAAGGCGGAGCGGTTACAGGTGTAAGTTTATCACCTGCAACAGATACTTTAGGCATTGCCAGTACTTTACAATTAAATGCCAAAATTGAACCTTACGGTGCAGGTAACCAAAACGTAAGCTGGAGCTCAAGCGATACATCTATTGCCAAAGTAAGCTCAACAGGCCTTGTTACCGGTGTTGCCGAAGGTACAGCTACTATTACAGTTACCACCGAGGATGGAGGAATTACGGCTCAAAGTACCGTAACGGTGGTCTATGTTAAGGTTACCGGTGTTAATGTTTCTCCAAAATCCACTTCAGTAAATGTTGGCGCTACCCAACAGCTAACAGCAGCAGTAGAACCCTCAAATGCAGCCAATAAAACTGTAAAATGGAGCTCAAGCGATACATCTATTGCCAAAGTAGATTCAACAGGCCTTGTTACCGGTGTTTCTAAAGGTACAGCCACTATTACAGTTACTACCGAGGAAGGTGGGTTTACAGCTAAATGTTCTGTAACGGCAATACCGGCAGTAATATATCAAGCAGAAAACTACACATCACAAGGTGGACCAGGTAATAGTGTTCTGACGAGCTTTGGGGGATATACAGGCTCAGGTTATGTTGATTTTGGAGATAGTGGCGCCTGGATTGAATGGAACAACATAGATGGCGGCAGCGGCGGCAGTGCTTCGTTAATCTTCCGGTATGCAAACGGCTCTGCTGTTAACCGTCAGTGTGCTCTTAGTGTTAATGGTACCTGGATAGGCAACCTGGACTTCGCGCCAACGGGCACCTGGGGTGATTGGACAACACAAGCAGTTACAACCAGCTTAAATTCAGGAAATAATACTATTAAGTTAACTGTCAGTTCCAGTAACGGAGGACCCAACCTTGATTATGTTAATGTAGCGGTGGGTCTGACAGGGATAAAGGATATTTCTTCTGATCTGCCGGATAATTTTACATTGTCGCAAAACTATCCGAATCCTTTTAATCCGACGACAACTATTCAATATGATTTACCTGAATCGGGTTATTGCTCTTTGAAGGTTTACAATTCGCTTGGACAAGAAGTTGCCTCATTAGTTGACGGCAATAAATCTGCCGGAAGTTACAACGTTAATTTCGATGCAAGCAATCTTGCTTCAGGAATCTATATTTACCGGTTATCCGGAAGCAATGTTAATCTTATAAGAAAAATGTTATTGTTGAAATAGTGTCAAATTAATGTTCAGCATGGAAGAGGAGGCTCTGGGAATATTCTTGTTATAGAATATGAACCCGAAATGAAGGGACTGATTAAATAATCAGAAAATGGAGGATTTCAAATTGAAGTATTTTTCAACAATAATAATAATTTTCGTGTTTTTTACAAATTCATGGTCTCAACAGTTAGCTTTCCCAACAGCAGAAGGATATGGGAAATATACTACAGGCGGGCGCGGTGGCGCGGTTTACGAAGTCACAACCCTTAACCCTAATGGTACAGGCAGTATTGGTGCAGCGATAAGTGCTTCAGGCCCAAGAACTGTTGTATTCAAAGTTGCAGGTACCATAAGGGGCAATTTCAATATATCCAATGGCAATATTACTATTGCTGGGCAGACGGCGCCCGGCGATGGTATATGTATTAGAGGAAATCTTTCCACCAGTGCCGACAACATAATCATTAGGTATATTCGTGTAAGGTTCGACCCTGCCAATGGTGCAAATGATGCGATAGGCGGCAGGTTTCACAAGAATATTATCTTCGATCACATTTCAGCCAGTTGGAGTACAGACGAGACGATGACACTTTACCATAATGAGAACACAACCGTTCAATGGTGCATAATCTCGGAAGCGTGCGAAAAGTTTGAAAATGGCGTAGGCATAGGTCATAGGTTTGGTGGGATTTGGGGAAACAACCCCGGCACCTGGCATCATAACCTGATAGCAAATAACGACAGCCGTAATCCACGTTGGGCTGCAGGTTGCGGATATAACGATTATAGGAACAATGTTCTTTACAATTGGGGGTATGGCGGCTCTTATGGAGGCGAGGCACAACAACCTGACGACCCTAGATTTTCATTCTCCACCGTAAATATAGTGGCCAATTATTACAAGGCAGGACCTGCAACAGGACCAAAGAACCGTATTATTGATCCATCAACACGCAATGGGGACTTTGATGCCGGTCAATGGTGGGTTTCCGATAATTATGTTGATGGATATCCCAACGTTACAGCTGACAACTGGCTGGGAGTAACAAAGACAGGACCTGCATTTAAGCTTGATAAGCCGTGGAATGCAATGGCTATTTACGAGGAAGCCGCGGAAGACGCCTACCAATCTGTTCTTGACGGCGCCGGTTGTTCATTGCCAAACCGTGATTCAGTAGATGCACGCATTATTGAAGAAGTCCGTACTGGCACTGCTACATATGGTAACAATGGTATTATCACTTTTCCCAGCGATGTTGGCGGCTGGCCCATTTTAGCTACGGGGACACCTTTTACAGACAGCGACCACGATGGGATGTCTGATGACTGGGAAGATAATAATGGTCTGAATAAGAATGATCCTTCGGATAGAAATACTATAGGAGCTGGAGGTTATACAAATCTTGAGATATTTTTAAATAGTTTAGTTAACGGCGGACCAGTCACAGGTATAAACGTATCACCGGCAGCAGATACCATAGGAATTACCGCTACTGTGCAATTAAGAGCCAGCATACAACCTTACAATACATACAATAAAAATGTTAGCTGGAGTTCAAGCAATACATCAATTGCCACAGTAGATTTATCAGGTCTTGTTACCGGTATTGCGGAAGGCTCGGCTACTATTACAGCTACCACAGAAGATGGCGGATTGACGGCGACTTCTGATATAAAAGTCATATATATTCCAATATATAAACTGACAACTTCGGTAGTTGGCGAGGGAAGTATAGGCCCAAGCAGCGGGTCATATCTAGAGGGAGATGTTGTTTCTATAACCGCTACCGAAGCAGATGGATGGAAGTTTGACGGCTGGAGCGGAGATGCCAGTGGAACAAATAATCCTCTCTCACTTACGATGGATGCGGATAAATCAATAACAGCTACTTTCACTGAACTTCCTGTGAAAGATAATATTGTTGTGAGGGCAAAAGGAACCAGCGGTGAAGAAATAATAAATCTTCGTGTTGGCGGTTCTATAATAAAAATCTGGACCCTTACAACTAGTTACCAAGATTATATAGCAAGCGCTGTCGATTCAGGCAAGAGTGTATTAGTCGAATATGTTAATGATAACGGTAGTCAAAGTGGTGTACAAGTTGACTATGTAATAAGAGATGGCGTAACCTATCAGTCAGAGGATCAAAAAATAAATACAGCGTGCGGCGGTCAATATAGTGAAAAACTGGATTGTAATGGTTATATCAGATATGACACTCCTTCAACAACTTCTGTTGAAGAACAATCTGGCACTATACCTTCAGTATATAAATTGTATGAGGCTTATCCGAATCCATTTAATCCTACAACAAATATTCAATTTGATATACCAGAATCGAGTTATTACTCTTTGAAAGTTTACAATTCACTGGGACAAGAAGTAGCTTCATTAATTGATGGTAATAAATCTGCCGGAAGATACAACGTTAATTTCGATGCAAGCAATCTTGCATCAGGAATTTATATTTATAGGTTATCGGGCAACAAAGTTAATCTTACAAGAAAAATGTTATTGTTGAAATAGTGTCAAACCTCCGAGGCTAGGGTGGTAACTAGCATTTGGAAACCCCGGAGGGAGGTTTTTATGAAAGACAGGCGCTAATAGAATGTATTGATTTAATTAGTTATAAACTAAAATAATCTTACTTATGAATTACATTAAACGCACATTGATTTACTCCAAAGTCAAGAATAACATATTTTGGAAGTGTATCACTGCCCTGTTTTTTGTTTTTTTAATAGGAACATCTTCAGCACAAGCTGCTAATCCGATGAAAGGTACTGCTGAGGCAAAAACTTTACTACAGGAATTTCCTTTCCTGGGAAAACTCTTAACAATAGATAATCCCTGGGAAATTGAACCTGAGGTTCTTGCAAAAAAAGTGTTTGACCGGATGCCCAACTTAGCACAAGGTGATGAAGCATACCCCCTTTTGTTTAGCGATCGTCGAGAGGAAAACGGGTGGCCCGGTGAGAAAATATTCGATCAAGTTGCCTATGAATCCGAATACTATACTTTTGATCGGGTATACCCCGTCATGAAGCTCCACGTCGGTCGTCCGCTCTTGTTTGGTGTACAGCATGGACGCGTAGAGGCGCTTGCAATGGAAAAAGAACTCACACCGACGTTTCCGTTTCTCGATCCGAAAGTGATACCCCTGTTTTTGCAAAAATTGGATAGTATCGTCGACCTATTGACCCCGTATGGCGCAAGACGGTTGCCAAGTGATTTTTACCTCGCTTCGCGTTATTTGCTGCCCAATGATGTCCTGATGACAGTGACCAATTTAACAGGCTCAACAAATGGAACCCCGTATGTCGAAATTGAATTGAGGCCTTGGGGACCAGTTGAGAAATTTGAAGGCAGCCAAACGCTGGCTTTCCCCGGAGCTGAAGGCGCTGGTCGTTATTCAAGAGGTGGACGAGGCGGTAAAGTCTTCGTGGTAACTTCTTTGGATGATTACTTGTTGAATGGCCGTCCCGGTCGGCCGGAAGGCAAATTGGGACAGGCAAGTGAACATGCCAAAACACTCGGTGAAGGGAAATGGGTCCCTTATGTTGATGCTTTGGGGAATGAGCATCCGGATGAAGGACGCCCAATATTACCAGGTTTTCCGGCACTGCCACCTGAAAAACTGATTCACGGCACCCTGCGCGAAGCAGTCGAGGCAGACGGTCCGCGTTACATCGTCTTTGCCGTTTCAGGAACCATCAGGTTAAAAGCACCGATTGATATTAAGAATCCATACATTACCATTGCTGGCCAAACGGCTCCCGGCGAAGGTATTCAAATCAGGAATTTTGGAATTAAAGTTGAAACCCACGATGTGATTCTCAGGTACATCCGCATACGTGTGGGTGATATTAAGGGACCCGGAAACCTCAAAAGGTTACTTGGCGAACAAACCCATGCACTGGATTTGGACGCGATGAACATTATTGCCGACCATTGCGACATTGCTTATGCCTGCGACCAGGTTTTCAACACGTATGGTCAACATATGCGGGAAGCTACTACCATCCAGTGGTCCTATATTTACGGGGCACCGACAGCTTCAACCCATGAGAAAGGGAATCATTCCATGATCTCTGTGGGAGTTGGATGGGGCTGGGTTTCATCGCATCATAACCTTCTGGCACATGGACGAGTACGCAATCCGCGCATAGATATGCTTACCTACGATTTCAGGAACAATGTCATCTACAATTTTGTGGGCACGGGCTATGGATCATCCAATGATTATCTGCGTCTCAACTATGTTGGCAATACGCTTAAAAAAGGGCCAGATTCAAATGGTAACCCGTTGTATGCTTGGAGTGAAGAAACTAAATACGCGCAATGGTATGGCAGAGATAACAAGTTGCCGGATGATTTTAAAAGCGTTTTCGGCAAATCGGACGTAGCGGTGATCAGTGCGCCTATCCCTTCGATCCCTGTGGTTACCCAACCTGCTGAAGAAGCTTATAAGTTGGTCGTTGAAGAAGGTGGAGCAACCAAACCGGTCAGGGACACCATCACATCCTATGTGGCACAGACGGTCAAAGATGGCACCGGGTTTATCCCTGGAACTCCAGCCGACTGGCCGGAAGGCGGTTTTGCAAAGTACCCAAAAGCGAAGGCTCCAGTTGACAAAAATGAAAATGGTATTCCTGACAAATGGGAAATCAATCATGGACTTGACCTGAACAAGACAAAAGCAACGGGGCACGATTTGGATCCTAAATATGAAAACATTGAAGTCTATTTAAATTCACTTTAAATAATAAAATTATGAAAAAACGGCTTTTTTTAATTTTTCTAATTCCAATTTTTATTGGAAATGCAATAGCCCAAACGTCCGGAGATTCGGGGATAAAGAATGTTACAGTTTCTGGTGAACTTAAAAAATGGCATACAGCTACACTGACTTTCGACGGTCCTGAATGTTCGGAAACCGATGAATATAATCCCTTCTTTAACTATCGCCTGAACGTCACTTTTAAGCATGAAAAATCGGGGAAATCGTATGTCATCCCCGGTTACTTTGCAGCTGATGGGAAAGCTGGCATGACTTCTGCCACTTCTGGTAACAAATGGAGAGTTAAATTCTCCCCGGATGAAATTGGTGATTGGAGTTATTCGGTCGATTTTAAAAAGGAAAATGGGTGGCAGTCAGGCCACGAACTGATGAAAGAGTCCCAACAGGAGGATTTATAGATGGTATGAAGGGCAATTTTAAAATTGATAAATCCGACAAATCGGGAAGGGACTTCAGGGCTCATGGCAGACTCGAATATGTGGGTGAGAGATACTTAAGATTCGCAGAAACAGGCGAGTACTTTTATAAATGCGGAACGGACGCACCAGAGAATTTTCTATCCTATTATGGATTTGACGGTGATTTTAAAACGGATGGCCATAAAGATGATTTAGTGAAAACCTGGGGTCCTCATTTGAAAGATTGGAAAGAAGGGGACGTTCAATGGTCAGATGGCCGAGGGAAAGAAATTATTGGAGCTTTAAATTATCTGGCATCCAAAGGGCTTAATTCTGTTTCGTTTTTAACGAACAATATTGAAGGTGATGATCAAAACGTGTTTCCTTATATTGACTATGACACCTGGGACCGGTTTGATTGTTCAAAACTGGACCAATGGGAAATGGTTTTTGATCATGCTCAAATACTTGGCCTGTTTCTTCACTTTAAAACTTTGGAGTCAGAAAATCAGGGCTTATTGGACTTTGGTGGTCTTGGTGGAAATACAAGGTTATATTATCGTGAGCTGATCGCCCGGTTTGGGCACCATCTTGCATTGAACTGGAACCTTGGTGAGGAAGTTGGCGATTGGTCGAAGAATTTTGATGGAAGAAAATCCATGCCGTTATTTCCATCCGAACGCCAGTCTGTTTCACAATATATTTATGATACCGATCCTTATCATCACCATATGGTGATTCATAATGGTGATTGGTTTGATTCCATGTACGGCGATCAGTCTAAATTGACAGGCGCATCCCTTCAGACCAATAAATCTGATTTTAGAAGGGTTAACTCGCAAACCAAACGAGTAATCGATGAATCCAAAGCAGCAGGGAAAGTCTGGGCTGTGGCTTGCGATGAGCCCGGTGATGCCAGTCATGCGCTGATCACAGATGACGAAGATTCTGAACATTTTTATGCCAGGACCAACGGACTTTGGGGAAATATGTTGGCCGGAGGTTGGGGTACTGAATGGTACTTTGGTTATAAACACCCAAATTCAGATCTCACCTGCCAGGATTATCGTAGCAGGGATTTGTTCTGGGATATGGGCAAGATATGCATTGACTTTTTCAAAGAAAATAATCTGCCCGTAACAGAAATGTCCTCGCAAAACGAGTTGATATCTTCGTATTTCCCCTCGCAGGTCGGTGATTTTTGTTTTGCAAAGCAACATGATACCTATGTGATCTTATTGAAAAAAGGGGGAGAGCGTCAACTGGATCTGGGCGAGCCTCTTGGAGAATACCTGGACTTAGAAGAGACTGTCGCGAAATACTCAGTTAAATGGTACGATCCACGAAATGGTGGAGGATTGCAGGATGGATCGATCACAACTATTGAAGGATCTGGAGCGCAGTCGTTGGGAACTGCTCCGAATAATCCGGACAAGGACTGGGTGGTTCTGGTACGACGCAATTAGTACGGTATCGAATGTTTCGACCGACCCAATGGCGGGTTTGCAACGTATCCCAAAATAAAGGCTCCGGTCGACAAAAATGAAAATGGTATTCCTGACAAATGGGAAATCAATCATGGACTTGACCTGAACAAGACAAAAGCAACGGGGCACGATTTGGATTCAAAATATGATAACATTGAAGTCTATATGAATTCCATATAAACTTATCAAAAAAGAGACAGAAAATAAGTGTTAAATAATAAACAGAAATAATCTTATAAAATGCAAAAAATGAAAAAATATATTTTTACTGTGGTAGCATCGCTTACTTTATTTTCTTTGAGTTGCAAGGCAAGCGAAGTAAATGGAATTAAAACGGGCTCAGATAAAGATACCTTGAAACCTCGTGTGATTATCATGTCAGACTTTCCACCGCTTGACGTTATCCCGGTTAAAGCGAGCTATGGTCCACCCGAAAAGCGAAGTGATCCGGATGATGTACAATCGATGGTTCGATTTCTTCTTTACTCAAACGATTTCGATATCGAGGGGCTGATTGCTACAGCAGGCACCAAGGCTTATATAGCGAGAAAGCAAAATATTCTGGATATTCTAAATATTTACGATCAGGTTGATGAGAACTTGAGAAAGCATGATCCAAGGTATCCAACTGCCGACCAATTACGTTGGGTTACATGGCAAGGCCGTGATGGAACGTACGGTAAAAACGGTGTAAAAAACCTAGGAAAAGACATGGATACCGAGGCTTCCGACGCGATTATCAGGATAGTAGACAAACCTGATGATCGACCGGTCTTTGTTTGTGTTTGGGGCGGTCCGTATGAAGTGGCTCAAGCGATCTGGAAGGTGAAGAATACGCGTACTCCTGATGAGCTTGAACGTTTTCTGAGTAAGTTGCGCATTTATTCGATTGGAAGGCAGGACAATACTTTGCAATGGATGCTCGATAATTTCCCTGACCTGTTCATCATCGTCGCAGATAATACCTTTAGAGGCATGATGTCTTATGCGCCTGGTTCGGACTCGTCGCTCACTGATATTAACTGGGTCTACGAAAACATTCACCGTGGACATGGATTATTGGGCCTTATGTATCCGGAAAGTACAACAATGGACCCGAATAAAGCGGGTGTAAGAGAAGGGGATACCCCGTCGTTCTTGTATCTTGTCAGCGCGGTACGAGGTTTAAACGATCCCAATAGACCTGACCAAGAGAGTTGGGGCGGGCAATTTATTCAACTGGACCCTGCCAAAAATCATTGGTATGATGGCCCGGGTCCCGAGAGTGTCTATAAATGGCGTGCCGAGGTGCAAGCGGACTTTGCTCGTCGAGCTAACTGGATGCTTCCTTAATTATGAACTGTTATAAATGACTTTAAATAATAAAACCATGAAAAAAGAACACGTGAGGATTTTAGTTTTCAATTTACTTGGACAACGATTGGAGAAATTGATTGATAAATATATGAGTAGAGGAACGCACACTGTAACTTTTGATGGAAGCGAGCTGGTTAGCGGTGTATATATACCAACTTGAATACTCAAGGCAGGTAATATCTAAAAAGTGTTATTGATTAAATAAAATAAAAAGTTATACGATACCATTTTAGGAGTTTTTTTTGAAAACAATAAAACATTTATCTCTCCTATTCTTTAGCGTTTTTCAGCTATTAACTCTTAAGGCTGGTTCTCGTGAAATACGAGCATCTATTGAACCGGATCTTCAACTTACTGAACAAAGTTATTCTGCAACTCCATGGTCAGTGCGGATGGCAGAATCTGAAATGAAAAGAAGACCAAATCATTATTCAAATGGTTGGGGGTATGTTGATGGAACGTTTTTAAAAGGTGTTGAGGAATTATGGAGAACAACAAACGACAATAAATATTTTCAATACATCAAAAATTCTTTAGATGCAGGATTCCAATCGAATGGTCAATTGAAGGGTTATGACATTTCAGATCATTCTCTTGATGATATTTGCGAAGGCAGAATTCTTCTGCTCATGCACAAAGAAGACTATAATGAAACCAAATATCAAAAAGCTATAGATACACTAAGAACCCAACTGAGAATTCAGCCCAAAACATACGACGGCGGTTTTTGGCACAGGAATAATAGTTCAGGCAGATATCCTCATCAAATGTGGCTGGACGGTGTTTATATGGCAAACCCATTTTTGCCGAATATGGTTTACTGTTTAACGAACCCGCAGATTTTGATGATGTGCTTACACAAATAACTGTTATGGAAAAGCATGCAAGGGACCCTCAAACTGGTTTACTTTATCACGGATGGGATGAACTTCATACTCAATCGTGGGCAGATCCCGTTACAGGATGTTCCCCCTCATTCTGGGGAAGAGCTGACGGATGGTACGCAATGGCTGTTGTAGATATTCTGGATTATCTGCCTAAGGATTATTCCAAAAGAGATACTGCAATCGCAATTATTCAACGATTGGCAGAAGCGTTAAAAAAAGTTCAGGACCCTGCTTCAGGTGAATGGTGGCAGGTATTGGATCAGGGTGATAGTACAGGTAATTATTTGGAATCATCCTGCTCATGTATGTTTGTTTATGTCCTGGCTAAATCAATTCGAAAAGGTTATATCGATAGTAGTTATTGGGAAGTTGTTAAAAAAGGATATGCCGGAATATTAGATGAATTTATTTCAATTAACGGTGACAGCACAATTAATCTCAATCAAACGTGTCTAACGGCAGGCTTAGGATTCGGTAGAGACGGTACCTATAATTATTATGTAAATGAAACCTCCATAGACAATAACGACGGCAAAGCAACAGGACCGTTCGTACTTGCAAGCTTAGAAGTTGAACGAGCTGGCTTGGTTGTGCCCCCTTTAAATTTTTCTGCGAAATTATCCAATCAAAATAAAGTCGTTTTAACATGGAAAGATAGAAGTTTTAATGCGAACTCTTTTATCATTGAAAGAAAAAAAGAAGGTGAAGACAACTTTACTCAGATTGCAGAATTATCAAAGGGAATAGAATCATTCACTGATTCAACGTTAACAGAATCCGGCAAGTATTATTACCGGGCTAAAGCTGTTTACGATACTTCATCTTCAGATTATTCTAAAAGTGATTCGGTAACCGTTTCTACTACTTCAGTAGAAGAAAATGAAGGAAGAAATTTGGACTATCGGCTTTTTCAGAATTATCCTAATCCATTTAATCCAAGTACCAAAATTAATTTTAGTCTTCCATACCAGACGAAAGTTCGGCTCAATGTATATGATATTATGGGAAGAAAAGTCGCTGAATTGATCAATGGACAAAAATCAGCGGGAACATATGAAATCAATTTTGATGCAAAGAATCTGAGCAGCGGTATATATATCTATCAACTGGAATACTCGAGGCAGGTAATATCTAAAAAAATGTTATTAATTAAATAATGTGATAAAATGGAATAAACATGATGCCATCAATATCCTTATCGCAAATCATATCGAGAAGGTCCGGTTTGAATTTAGTTTGTGCGATGATTTTTTATCGGTTTAAATATAAGTGGACTAGATATAAAATCATTTCGACTCATCATATAGCCAATTAACAGAATTATTGAGGAGAGAAAAATATGTTCATTGTTATCAAAATTCATAGTCCCTAAGTATAGTCTCTAAGGTTGTAGCTATGTCATTTAATTCTAACTAATATTTCGACTGATAAAATAATTTGATTTTACTAATGCATTTATTAAAAAAATATTTCTTGAAGGAGAAATAACCATGTTTAAGAAAGTGATTTTACTAATGGTAGCGGTGCTGTTTAGTATGACTGCCACGGTACTTGCCCAGAGGTCACAAGTTTGGTGGAGTGGTGGTACCAGCTCCGATGTGAGTAATGTGGCAAACTGGGTTACATCAACCGGTTCAGCGGCACCGGCACTTGGCGGATCCAGTGCAGACGGCCTTACCTATGATATAGTACGCATTGGAACTTCTGCCGGTGGGACCGGCGGATATGAAGTTTTCTTACATAACACACAACCGGTATTGAGTACGACGTATCCATCGCCTGACGGCAATTCGTATGGCGGCTGGTGGTTTGTTTTGAATAACAATATCCTTACCCTGGAGAATGGTGCGTACCTTGTGATGAATAGGGAAAACAACGCCTTACGCAACGGCGGTAAGCTCATAATTAAGGGACGCTCCAACGAACTTAAGCCGAGTGGACCGAGCCTGATCATGGCCGGGAATTTTCGCCTATCGGCGAACGGAAGTGTGACAGATGCTGCGGCCGATACATGTAAATTTATTGTCAGCGACTCAGGTTATGTGCAAGTGGATCCCTCACTCAAAACCACCGCCGCCGCAGCTTTTATAATCGGCACCTCGGATGCTCCGGGTACCATGCCGCGTGGTGAACTCATCATCGAAAACAACGGACGCGTGGAAGTTTTGCAAGGTATTCTTGACATGTATCTCCAGTTCATGAACGCTGATCCTTCAGTGAATCAAATCATCATCCGCGACAAAGGTGAATTGTCGCTCTATGGCGATCTCTCCATTATGGGCATGGTAGGCACCACACCAACCTCACTTCAAGACTTGATTAGTACTGGACTGATTACAAACGATCAGGGCGGGACAATAGAGGTGACAGGGACCAATCCCACAGTGATTAAAGTTACGGGAGTTATTGGTGTAAAAGATAATGGAAATCCAAACCTTTAACTTTTGCTTTAAAGCAAAATTATCCCAATCCATTTAATCCATCTACAATGATCAGTTTCCAGTTAGCAAAAAGCGGATACACAACATTAAAAGTTTACGATTTGTTGGGAAAAGAAGTGGCAACTCAGTGGATGGAAACAAATCAGCGGGATTGTACAATGAAAATTTTGATGGAAGCAAACTTGTAAGCGGAGTCTATTTTGCAAAGCTTCAGACTGCATCATTCACTCAAACAATTAAGCTTATATTGGAGAAATAAAAAAGATTCAAAGAACAATTACCTATTGAGAACAAGCGTGCCTATCTGGCAAGATAGGCACGAATGAAGCGGTCGGTTTGCTACCGTTAAGCGCGGTGGAATCATTTATAGTCTTAACATCGGCGGCTTCTCGCGGGTAAAAAAATATTTTTACTCAAATGATTAAAACAATTAAGACAGGATGTAACTCATTTTTTTTCATTAATATATAATGAGTTTATTAAAAATGTCCAACTATATTTTAACACATCAGCTTAATGTAAATGCAGTTTGTCTTAACTTTAATTATCCTGATAGGAGATAACTTGGCAAAAATATTTATAAAAATAATGATGTTTATTTTCATTTTATCATTTGCAGCGGGTTCTCTTTTTGCTCAGATTAAAGTTGCCTGTGTAGGAAACAGTATTACTGAAGGATGGCATGGTAACCCCTCTTATGTACCGCCGCTTCAAAAATTGCTTGGTACAAATTATATCGTTCTAAATGAAGGCAGAAGCGGGGCTACGGCCCTGAAAAAGGGCGATGTCCCCTACTGGACGCAAAGCGTTTTTTCGCAAACGATTAAATCTAATGCTGATGTTATTACTATTATGCTCGGTACGAATGATACCAAATCAAAGAATTGGGACAGTTATGGTAGTGAATTTAAGTCGGATTATGCTGCACTGATCGACACGCTAAAATCGGCAAATAAAAATGCCCAAATATTTCCGGTAATACCACCTTCCGTTTGTATAGATAATTACGGCATACGAAACTCAATTCTTAAACTAGTGATTTCCATAATCAAAGAAGTAGCAAAAGAAAAGGGATTGACCACTATCGATGTAAATACTCCCTTACTGTCATCCTGTAGTAGCTTTGCTGATGGTGTCCATCCAAATGCTGTCGGTGCAGATACTATCGCCAGTGTGCTTTCCCGCAGTATCAAGACCGTGACTTCAGTCGAGGTAAGGATGATCGAAATCCCTTCTCTTTTTTCACTTTGCGATAACTATCCCAATCCGTTTAATCCATCTACCAATATCAGATTTAGTGTTCCATACAAGATGAAAGTTCGGATCAATGTGTATGATATTATGGGAAGAAAAATCGCCGAATTGATCAATGAAAAAAAATCGGCAGGAACATATGAAGTCAATTTTGTTGCAAAGAATTTGAGCAGCGGTGTTTATATCTATCAACTCACTTATTCGAATAGAATATTGTCACGGAAGATGATGTTGCTCAAGTAGTATCAAATTATCGAAAGGTAGGAATTCATTTACATGAGTAAGGCAGAAATTTAAATTGTTCATTTAAACTAGGAAAAACATAATGGAAAAAATTCTATACAAAAAATCTATTGGGATTCGTCCAGATATACCATTTCTTATCTTATTGCTTTTTATTTTTTCAGGCTTTGGGGAACAGAGTTTTTGTCAGCAGTTAGCGTTCCCAACTGCTGAGGGATATGGAAAATATGCCACTGGAGGACGCGGCGGTAAGGTAATCGAAGTAACGAACCTTAATGCTTCCGGTACAGGCAGCCTTGCTGCTGCGATTTCAGCCTCAGGAAAAAGAACAATAGTATTCCGGGTTTCGGGTACAATAGATGCGGATTTAAATATTAAAAATGGCGATCTTACCATTGCCGGGCAAACAGCGCCAGGAGATGGTATTACACTTAAGGGTGAACTTAAGATTAATGCCAGTAACTTAATTATCCGCTATATCCGCGTAAGAACAGACAAGAGTGGTGATGCAATGGGTGGAAGGTATAATGATAATATCATTGTTGATCATGTGTCAGCAAGTTGGAGCACTGATGAGGTAATGTCTATCTACCATGGTAATAACGTAACGATTCAATGGTCTATGATTACCGAAGCTATGGGCGGCGGTCATGCGTTTGGAGGTATTTGGGGAAATAACCACAGTACCTACCATCATAATTTGATTGCACATAATGTCCAGCGTAATCCCCGTATCGCTTCAGGTTCCGGATACAACGATCTCAGAAATAATGTGATCTACAATTGGCAATCCAATAGTATATACGGTGGTGAAAAACATCAACCTGGTAATTCTAGTTTCACCGGTTGCTGGACAAATGTAGTAGCCAATTATCTTAAGCCGGGACCTGGAACTCTGGCGAAGGATGCTATAAAAGTTTGTGCCCCATGGTCACGCCCAGGTGAAGGTGGTGACAGCGATTATGGCAAATGGTATGTTGCCGACAATTATATGTATGGCAATGATTCGGTTACAACCGATAATTGGAAAGGTGTTGTACCTATTTCGTTCAACAATGACCAAGAGATCTGGCAATTGAATAAAAGATCACTTGTTAAACTTGATTCGGCCTCAGAATTTATGCCAATTAACCAGCAATCGGCAGAAGATGCATATCAGGCTGTTCTTAACGATGCCGGCTGCTCATTTCCTAACCGCGATGCGATAGATATACGCATTATTGGTGAAGTCCGTAATGGTACTGCAACCTATAGCAAAGGTTTTATTTCTAGCCCAACTAATGTTGGCGGATGGCCGGTGCTAAACTCTCTCCCCGCTCTGCCGGATTTTGACCATGATGGTATGCCGAATGATTGGGAGCTAGGAAACGGACTTGATTCTACTGATGCGTCAGACCGCAACACTGTTGGTCCTGATGGTTATACAAATCTTGAGATATATCTTAACAGTATAATCAGTCATCCAGCCGATGTTAAGGAATCCGAACGAATAGTACCCACTGAATTTAATCTTGAGCAGAATTATCCAAATCCGTTTAATCCATCTACCAATATCAGATTTAGTGTTCCATACAAGATGAAAGTTCGGATCAATGTGTATGATATTATGGGAAGAAAAATCGCCGAATTGATCAATGAAAAAAAATCGGCAGGAACATATGAAGTCAATTTTGCAGCAAAGAATTTGAGCAGCGGTGTATATATCTATCAACTCGAATACTCAGGCAAGGTAATATCTAAAAAAATGTTATTGATTAAATAAAAAAAATAGCCCAGTAACATTATGTTGAAAGGAGGGATGTTTATCGGTTAAAATTTATGTGGACCAGATATAAACTCATTCGTGACTCATCACGAATATTACTAAACCTAATCAAATATTTTAAGGAGGAATGACTATGAAAATGTTGTTACTTATTGCAGCAGTGCTGTTCATTGTGAATGGTTTGCTGTTTGCACAATCAACCATGACTGTCGTGGATCTGCCTGCTACCGGTACGGATGCTGCGATTGGCATCGATGCGAATAAAACATATTCACACACCATAGATTTCGGTTCGGGTGATATTGCTTCCATAAATGGAGTCGATTTTTTCCCTTTTATTAATAATGTTAAATCAACTTATGATGTAATCGAAAATACTTATCTTCAAGGTTATGGTTTTATAGTTAGCGACACAAGGTACCCGGCAGTAAATCTCCAAGCTAATGATGGCACATTCTACCCTGCAGATTCTCAATGTGATGGTAATTCCCTTGCATTGCTGACGGATATGATATTCTTTTCAAAAGCGCAAGAAGTAGGTCAAGGAATCCTTATAACGTTAAAGGGTTTGACACCGGATACTACATATTCTGTCCGTTATTACTACCTGGCATGGAATCCGGAGGATCCGGTGATACCAAGACCCATTACTGTTTCCGGTGACTGTGGATCAAATGGAGTTTTCTCTGATTCTATCCGAATCGATATCGATACTGGGGGCGCTCATTATCTTGATTATACCTTTGTTTCCGATGACAGTGATGCAACCATAAAGTTTGCCTTTTGGGATAACGAGGAGGATGGTCAGGGAGCTCACATTTACGGGCTCACCTGCGAAGTTGTACCGAAAACTACTCGTGTAGAAGACCAGTCCGGCACCACCCCCTCAAGGTTCTAATTGTTACAGAACTATCCGAATCCGTTTAATCCGGCAACAAGAATTGAATTTTCAATTCCGAAAGAAACAAATGTACTCTTGGAAGTATTTGATGTTTTGGTAAGAAAGGTTGCAACTCTTTTAGATGAGAATAAAAACGTAAAAAATTACAATGTCGAATTTATTCCACCGAACTTAATTTCGGGTATTTATTTTTATAGACTTTATGCCTCCGGAAAAATTCTAACAAATAAAATGCTGCTTATAAAATAATGTGATAAACTGGAGTAGTCATGATGTCATCAAGCTTATATAATTGGACATTAAAAGCGACAATCTTTAGCATAGTTTTATTCGGGATTTTATTCGCTCAGTCGACCACGGTTCCGCTCTACAAGGTTTTTGAACTCTCGGTAACGAATGATAAATCATACGAAAACAAATTTATAGGTGTTGATTTAACAGCAACATATACATCGACTTCGGGGAAAAGTTTTGAATTTCCAGGTTTCTTTGACGGCGACGGAGCCGGTGGTGGTGATTATCAAAACGGCAATGTCTGGAAATTACGATTTATGCCGAATGAACTTGGTGAGTGGGCCTATAAATACAGTTGGTCTGATTCTACGAACGGCGGAAGCGGAGCATTTAATTGTGTTGCCGAAGGAGCCGGCAAAGGCGTTCTCCAAGCTTATAAGGACAATCCGCGTTGGTTTGCATTCAACGGAACCAAACCGATTTTGTTAAAATCGTATTACGAAAGTGGGCATGGATCCTTTGCACAGCCTCTCGACTGGCTTTCAACTAATGTTTATCAGACTTTAATAGATAATGGCTATAATCATTTTCAGGTAAACTGGCTGCTTTCACTTTGTTGTTTTGGTCAGTACTACAAAGATGGACCTGAACCATCATTAACAGATATTACACTCTATCAAAACGGTAAAGCATCAAGTACCATGCGATTCGATGTTTAGCAAATGATGTAACGAAATGTTTTCTGGTTAAACGATAAAAACATTACTTTGTTTATGTTCCTTGGTTTTAATGGAGGCAGGAATGGCGGGCCAGACTGGACCAAACTAAGCAATACTGAAAAAGATTTTTATGTGCGTTACGTGGTGGCGAGACTGGGACCATTCGCCAATATTGCAGGTTGGAATTATACATGGGAGGTAGAAGGTAACACCGAGAATGAGGAATTGGGTTGTATGCGGCTCGTTAAAAAATATGATGTGTTCAACCACCTGCGCACCTATGAAGATGAAAAACCTAAGTATAACGAATTCAGTCGTCCCGAATACACATTTGTGGGCGTTGAGAACCATAGGATTCACTCAGATAACAGGGAGCCGCAATACTGGGCAAAAGCTTAGACCCACCACGAAGCCTGCCTTCTGGGTTATGTACCCGGTAAGCCGGTTTATATGGTGGAGGGAAACGCACTCTGGCGTCGCTTTTGGTTTCAGCATATTAAAGATGTAACCGGTCATTCCGTGACCCAGGACGAGGTTCGTCAAGCCGCCTGGGCTTGTGCTACAGCCGCTGCGTCTTTCACCTGGTGCGGGCATGAAGGAGAAGAAGATTTAGTACTTCATGGCTTGGATGGAATGCCCTTCTCTGATGGTGAATACAATCCCTACAGGGAAGCAGCCAAAGCAATCGATCTTTTAACCGATATCATTACCAATAAGGTCTTTTATTACCGTATGACTCCGCAGGATAGCCTGCTTTCGGGACACGATAACCATAGTGTATGGTGCCTGGCAGAACCGGGGAGTCAGTACCTTGTTTTCTCAACTGGTGGCAAAAACTTTACTCTTAATCTGGCAGCGGGCGAATATACCAACAACCTTTGGATCGATGCAATAACAGGTAAGGAGCAGGCCGCGCCTTCGGTTACCGGAGGGACAGCCAGCAATTTCTCGCCGCCTGATACCTTGACTGATTGGGTTTTGATACTGAGGACCAATAATGCAATGGGTGTGAAAGATAAACGAAATTCTGATACAGATCAATTACCGAAGGATTTCGTGCTTGATCAGAATTATCCGAATCCGTTTAATCCAAGTACAATTATTGAATACTAATTACAAAGAGTGAATATGTAGAATTGAAAATTTATGATATGCTTGGGAAAGAGATAAACACATTGATTATGAAAAATCAGGGTGCTGGTAAACATTCTGTTTCATTTAATGCATCTGGTTTGTCGAGTGGTATTTATTTTTACAAAATATCCGTGGGTGGATATACAGAATTTAGAAAAATGGCGCGTATTAAGTAAATAGATATAAAATTTTAATTAAAGAATATCATATTGAAAGTGCATGAAGACCTAAACAATGCCCCAATTTGAGCAAACATGAAGCCTATCTTGCATTGGATTATCTATAATTGCGTAATTGATTCGGCAATGTGAAAACAGAAAGTGAGATGAATGAGGAACCGGATTCCCAGCTCATTGTCGAAATTCTCTTTGATACCTATCTATGAGCATCAAGTTTAAGCTTTGATTGATATAAAACTTATTATAAATTATTTCAGAAATTAAATTATTTTATATTAAATGAAATACGAAAAATATTTGTAGCCTATCCTTTCACTTAGTTTTTTTTTGATTTCTTATATTTATTATTTGAGTCGTTCCATTTTTCTGCAATACTCATTATATCTGAAAAAAGTTTCGACCTGTCAACAAAAAGAAAAAAATAATTTGCTTTTATTAATTGGTTTTATTAGTTTCTAATTGCGGTTAGTAATTATTAATAAAAGTAAATAATTAAAAACAATAAAAGTAAGTAAACGAAATAAATTGATAATCGAATTAGATGGAATACATTTTTTTTCTTGCTGAAAATCATTTTACCAAAAAAAGATAGGAGCTAATATGGTTAAAAAGTTACTTCTTCTAATAACACTATTCAATTCTGTGTTCTTACCTCTAGTCTATTTTAATTGAAATAAATATATAAATAGAGGAGTTAAAATGAGTCTAAGGTTAAATAAAAACTTTTTGTCCTGCATGATTGTAATTTTCATACTTGTATGTTCTTTCGAAGTAGTACTCGCTCAAGGTAAAATAGTAGGTCATGTAAAAGACAATAAAACAGGTGAACCTCTAATAGGTGTAAATGTTATTATTGAAGGCACCTATTTAGGTGCAGCGACAGATATTGACGGAGACTATACGATTGTAAACGTTCCTGTAGGTCAATATTCAGTAAAAGCATCTATGGTTGGTGCAACTACAGTATTAAAAACAAATGTTATTGTCCAATCAGATCAAATAACAACAGTAAATTATGAACTTGAACAAACAACCATTGAAGGTCAGGAAGTTGTAGTAACAGCTCAACGGGACATTCTGCATAAAGATGTATCGAGCAGCCAGGTTGTTCTAAGCAATAAGCAAATTACTGAAGCAGCCGGCGTTAGAACATTGCAGGATTTTCTTTCCACTCAGGCTGCAATTACTAGCAGTACATACCTAAATATTCGGGGGGGGTTAGCGAGTGAAACAGGTACCGTTGTAAATGGTTTAACTTTCATTAACCAACGAATAGGTAAAGCTGAATCTTTTCTACCTACTTCTGCCATTGAACAGGTTTCATTAAAAGCCGGCGGTATGTCTGCCGAATATGGCGATTTCCGTTCGGGTATTATTGACGTTACAACGAAAGTGGGGACCAACGATGGTTATCATGGATCATTTTCTTTTACCAGAAGTCCTGCACAGATGAAGAGATTCGGCAAATCACTTTACGATCCTTACAATAATTTACTGAGGTCGCACCTTGATCCGGATATTGCTTTTATTGGTGTTGATGCAGCAATTAAGCAGGGTTATATAACCAATTACGACAAGCAGCAATTTTATAACAATAGTTCGTTCAGAGGAGATATTTTTCTATCTAATCCCGCTCTATTACCAAGTGGTTGGAAGTCGAGTTTGAAACCAGGTCAAACAGTTACAGCAGTAGATATGTACCTTTTCGATGCATGGATGCATATGGTTAATCCAGATTGGAATAAGTTAAATTCAAAAATTGAAGAATTAAAAAATTCGGATCAATTGAGTGATGCGGAGAAACAACGTCTTGGTTCGGAAGTTACGGATCAATCGTTGAAAAATGCCTTTGCAAATCATCAAAATAAAGAAGGGCAATATGCCGATTTTAATTTCGACGGCGGATTCGGCGGCCCTGTGCCTTTGATAGGGCATGCTCTTGGCGATGCTACCTTTTACCTGTCAAACATAACTAACCGTACTTCCTATATTCAGCCGTTGGATTTAGATTATGATCTTCGTACCAATACCTTGCTGGCGATCAAAGCCAACATTACAAAAGCGATTACATTAAAACTTACTGGATCATATTTTTATGAAAAAGGCATGGATCCGGCAAGAGGCGCAGACGACGAATTGCCGTCATTGGGCAGTGATATCGGAACGGGAAATACCGGTAATGGTGTTGACAAAGGTGCAATGGTGGGTGAAAATGATATTCCGTTAGTATACTCTTTCGGTTCTGATTATTGGTGGTATCCAACACAGCTTCTGCCCTATGAACAAAGAAATTATTTATTCGGTGCCAATATTACACATGTTTTAAGCTCAACAACATTCTATGAATTTTCTATTAGTTATCAAGGAACCAAAGATTATATTGATCCGAGTTTAAGTACAACTAGAAGTAATAACGTTCTTGCTATGTTAGGCCCTATCCCTGTTAATGAAATGCCATATAACAGGCATATTCTTCCGGTAAATGCATCTAGTTTTGATTTAAACGGATGGACTTTTGATCAGTTTATAACTGTTCCGGGTTTAAGTGAAAGATTCGATAGTAAGGGCGGCCCTATTTATGATAATTCCCTAACGCAGCAACTAAGGATGAAATTGAATTTCGGAAGCCAGCTTTCAAAAGTGCATTTTGTCAAAGCCGGTTTGGAATACAATTATGTTGATCTTAACAACAGAAGGTATGCATATTGGCCATCCCAGGATTATTTGAGTGCGTATGAGTATAATTTCAGGGTGTTCCCGCGTTCGTACGGCGCATATGTTAATGATCAAATTACATTTGCAGATTTTATTGCCAATATAGGTATTCGTATGGATCATTACAGCAACGGCAACTTACTCTGGCCGACAGGCGATCCATACAGCACTGCTGCTTTTGACAGTCGAAGACCCCCGGAAAATTGGCTCCAAATAATTCAAAATGGCGGTTCGGTTATGTGGGATCGCTGGAATCAGGTAAATCAAGAGCTAATAGCAGAAGGCCAAGAACCTTTATTGCAGCCCACAAAATCCTGGACGGTTTTTAGCCCAAGATTTGGTGTCTCATTCCCGATTTCAGATAGAGCCAAATT
Organism: uncultured Ignavibacteriales bacterium; assembly: GCA_963723205.1. Lineage (GTDB taxonomy): Bacteria > Bacteroidota > Ignavibacteria > Ignavibacteriales > Ignavibacteriaceae > CAVQBP01. The sequence goes on along the minus strand of CAVRQC010000041.1, from coordinate 78,575 downwards.
CTATTTTAACTATGGACATTATAGACAAATGCCTGCATTTAGTGAATTGTATTTCTATAACAGCAGATGGGATAAAAACGGATTATATAACCTTGGAAATCCCAATATGCCGCCAATTAAAACAATTCAGTATGAATTAGGAGTTGACTATAATTTATTAGATCAATATTTGATACACGTTGCCGGATATTATAAAGATATTTCAGGCGAAAGCCGCGAAATTACTATTCAGGATAATAGCAGCACTCTCAATTATCCATTTAGAACCGATGACAGATATAGAGATGTTGAAGGTGTCGAGGTTACGATTAAGAAAAATGTTGGTGATTGGCTAACCGGATGGGCAGATCTTCAATACACATATACATCTTCAGGAAATACAGGCAGAAGACTTATCTCGCAAAATCCTGCCACCAATGAAGCTGAAACTGCTTTTTTTAATGACAATCCATCAAGATCGAAACCGGTTCCTTCAATTAATGCGAATATTAATTTGAGAACCCCTGATAGTTGGGGTTACTTTGGCGGTGGTTGGAATTTCAGTTTTCTACCTATATGGCAGTTAGGCTCCCTAATTACTACTACTGACATTTCTAATCCTCGAAATGTTGCAGGCGTTGTAAAAGAATATAGATGGCCGGATTACTGGATGTTTAACATGAAGATCAGCAAAACATTTGATCTCAGTTTAACGAAAGCAACTTTATATATTGATATTAACAACTTATTCAATAGAAAAGTGTTTTTATACAATAATGGAGCATTTAGCAGTAATGCTGATCGAATTAACTATTTTGAGTCATTACATTTACCAGGATACGCCGATTCTTATTATAATGATATACGGGATGAAAAGAATGGTTACTATTTGTATTCGGGTTATGTATATACGCAAGATGTAACTAATCCTGTGTCAGGAATTTCTCATAAAAAAGGTGATGTTGTAACGGGCGAAGATAAAGTTGGCGAGTTTCGATCTGCTGATAAACCATATATAAACAACCCTGATAACGATATCTTTACATATGGGAATCCCAGACAAATTTGGATGGGAATTAGGTTAGACTTCTAATTCAGTTCTGTCAAACATTGAAAACAAAAAAATTGGAGAAGTGATGAACAAAAGAATTAGAACCAAGCGGATTTTCATAATCCGAATGGTAATTTTGATTACCTTGCTTTTAGCTGCCGGCTCCCAATTGATGGCTCAAGATGTTATCAAAAATTTTGCGATAAACAGATATTGGGGCGGCGTAAGTGAACAAGGTTCAAAAACAAATTTCAATTGGACTAATGGCAACCTTGGATTATTTGCCGACTATGCCGCTTATGGAGCCCGTCTTCAAGGTGCTGAAACAAATTTTGGTGGTTTTATAGCTATTACACAAACTAACTGGACTGACCCGAACGGAAAAGTTATTAATACTGCTGTATTTACACCTACCAATAATTATCTGCCTAACGGTAAAGTTATTTCACCACTTGAAGACTATGTGAGATATAATAACCCGGTTTATACTGTTGAAAATAAAGATATTGGTCCGATTATCGAAGACCTTGGAATCGTTGATCCATCAAAATGTATCGGGACCAGCGATCAATCAATGACTGTAACTAATGATTATGCCAATGGTATCGAGATTCAAAGAAAAATTCTCGGATGGAGTCAACAATTTCATGATAATTATGTTCTTGTTGATATGACATTTACAAACAAAAGCGATAAACCTGTTACGGGAATGTACGTTTCTATACAGGATCAGACTGCCTATAATCTTAGGGCTGACGGTCGAAATCCAAGTATTGCTTCTGTTGATGGTAAAGGAAACAGCAGGTGGTGGCATTACATAGGATCGAAAACTTCAGATTCAGTTAGAGTAATGTATGAATATGATGGAGATGATCCAAATAAACCGGGTGATCAGATGGGACAACCATTAACCCAGGAAGACGGGCGTTTGTTACGAAACGATTTTGCATTCACTGCTACTTTATGGGCTTCAAAGCAACCTTATATTCCCAGCGGAACAATGGTTGATAACCATGATCAAAATGATGTTGACGATTTGAGCCAGCCAAGTGTTGCCACTATTGGAAATAATCAGGTATTGAATTTTCCAATCTTTCCATTAAATGATCCCGATTCTAAAACTGCATATGATTTTATTTCCGGTGATTTGCTGAGCGCTGAGGACCAAACCGGACCGGATATCAGACCCGGCCACTTTAGGAAGAATCTTGACGATATGGGTTTGGTAAACGCTGGTGGTCAGCCCGGAATATCGGCGAATGCAGATCAGTGGGAATCCTTGTGTTTAAGCTACGGTCCCTATGATTTACAGCCCGGTCAGCAAGTAAGGGTAGTGAAGGTTATGGGTTATGCAGGATTGAGTAGAGAAAAAGCATTGGAAATTGGAAAACAATGGCTGGCAGGTACTCTTACGGATCCTATGCCAAATAAACCCAACGGTGATTTCCCGGATAATTTTGCTTTTCCAGCCGGTACTACTCAACAGGATAAATATAAAGATAAATGGTTTAGCACCGGGATTGATTCTGTTATCTTATCTGTAAAACGCGCAATCTGGAATTTCAAATCCGGTTATAATGTGCCGGTTACTCCTCCACCCCCTACATCATATACAGTTCTCGGTACCGGTGAAGGTATTGAATTAACATGGTCGGATCCGAATGCCGAAGCAATGAGCGGTTTCCAGGGGTACAGAATAATGAGAAAGGTATCAACTCTCGATACAACCTATTATCAACAAGTAGCAGCCATTCCGGCATCTGATAAGGCTGCAACTCATACGTATACAGATGCTAATAACATTCTTTTTGGTGCAAATTACTATTATTATATACAAGCCGGTGTTAAGATTGATGAGAATGATCAGAATGCATATCCTGCCGATAGAGGTAAAACAATCTGGAGCAGCAGAATCTGGTATCCGCAGAATACTCCGGCACTGCCTAAAAGGCGTCCCCAAAATAATCTTGATTCAATATGGATGGCGCCTAATCCGTATAACTTTAATGATCCTAATTTGAAAGGATACGGTTTTACAGATGACAGAGGAATATTATTCTTCAACTTACCAAGTACGGTTACAATAAGAATATTTTCCGAGTCTGGAAATTTGATTAAAACAATCGAACACAACGATCCCATAACAAAATCAGGCAGTGATCAGTGGCTTATGATAAATGAAAACAGGCAGCCCATTGCAAGCGGTGTTTATATTGTTGTGTTCCAAACACCGGACGGTAATATAGCATATCAAAAACTGGTAGTTGCTCGTTAAAAAATAATAGGAGATTAATTAAATGAAGCAAATCATAATATATATTGTAACTATCATATCGATATCTGCTTTAAGCTTATTTGCCCAGACTGATTTAAATGGGGTAGGTCAAGATGGAGTAGATTTGAAGAAAACGGGGCAGACAAGCTTTAATTTTCTTCAGATACCGGTATCTTCCAAAGCTTCCGCAATGGGCAATGCCTCTACTGCTTTAAGCCAGGGTGTTGAAAGTATCTTTTCGAATCCGGCCGGCTTAACGGAAATGAGCACCGATTTCGAATTTTTTGTTTCATCAACTCAATGGATTGCGGATATAAAATATCTTGCTGGTGCAGCTGCATGGAACGCTGGTAATTATGGAGCCATAGGGCTCAGTTTTGTTATAGTCGATTATGGTACAATCCGCGGTGCAGCTTTAGTTCCCAGTGCTGATGCCGGTTCCAACCCCTTAGGTTATACGCCTACAGGCAATATACAAAATGTCGGAGCTTATTCATTCGGATTAACATATGTTAAAGCTGTAAGTACAAAATTCGCTATAGGAGGTACTGTTAAATATGTCGGGCAGCAGCTTGGTCAGTCTTATGATGGTACTTCCGACAATAATGCAAGTAAATTAGCATTTGATATGGGCGTAAAATATTTTCCCGGTATTGAGTCGTTGAGGCTTGGGATGTCGATAAGGAATTTTTCAACACCCGTTAGATATCATAGTTTTGAATCCCCGCTTCCGCTTGCTTTCTCAGTTGGGCTTGGTATGAATATAATGGATTTAATCAACAAGGATATTTCAAAGGATCATGCTATTATGATATCCTCTGAATTTATTCATCCTAACGATTACACAGATAGGGTAAATACTGGTATTGAGTATACTTTTATGAACTTAGTTTCCCTGAGAGCAGGATATCAAACTAATCATGATGTTCTAAGCTGGTCGGGTGGAATTGGATTGGGAACTTCTTTAGCAGGAACAAGAATTGATGTTGATTATTCTTACTCCCATACAAAATATTTTGACGGTGTAAATCGTTTTGCATTAAGAGTAGGTTTTTGATTATTGAATAGTGTGTAATGCTACACACTATAAAATTTTATTTATTGTTCCTATGGAGAAATATATTTTCGAAAGTAAATTCATTAATAATATGATGAATCTTGAAATAATATGAGATAAAATAATTGATATTAATAATGAATTATGTCAAAGAAAGTAGACAAAAATATTTATAGGTAACCAGTAAGAAGTTATTATCTTCGAACAGATTTTTCTATTACAGAGTGAGGGCTTCAAATGATAAAATTCTTTACAAATAGTGTACTTAATTAACAATAATTTAATTCAATAAAAAGGAGTAAGCTCATGAGATTATTTAATATCTATTGCGCAGCAGTGCTTTTATTGTTCTCATTTTCCATCAGCTATTCTCAAGATCTAAGTGCATCTTTAGTAGCTCATTACAAGTTTGACGGAAATTTGAACGATGAAACGGGAAGTTATAACGCTGTTGATTCAGTAGGGGGTCAAGTTCAATATGTAGATGGATATGACGGTACTCCAAATGGAGCACTAAATTTCCCAGGCACAGATCCTGGTTGGTACAGGGTAGATTGTGGACGTTTTTCACCTTCCCAGCTGGGAGTACAAGGGGAATTAACAGTTGCTTTTTGGGCTAATTGGAACGGAGTTCCTGACCATGCTTATGAGGACATTATAGATAAGCGTGATCAATGGAGTGATAGTGGTATGGTCTTTTCAATTGGACAACATGGAAGATGGAACTATCACTTAGGACTTTGGCGTGGAGGAACCGGAGACAGAGAATACGGTAGTCTTGATAGTATACCCGAAGGACAATGGGCTTTTTTCACAATAACAATGGATGCTAACAGTAGCATTGCAACATTCTATAAAAATGGTGTACAGTATGATCAAGGATTATACACTCCTGCAGTCGGGTATAATGCGATGATAATAATGGGATGTTCACCAAATGGTCATGGAGATTCTTATAACGGAAAACTTGATGAGGTCAGCTTCTATTCACGTGTGGCGACTGCACAAGAAGTTAGTGATCTATACGCCAGTTACACTTCTACTCCCAATACTCCAACTCCAGTAGCTCATTACAAGTTTGACGGAAATTTGAACGATGAAACGGGAAGTTATAACGCTGTTGATTCAGTAGGTGGTCAAGTTCAATATGTAGATGGATATGACGGTACTCCAAATGGAGCACTAAATTTCCCAGGCACAGATCCTGGTTGGTATAGGGTAGATTGTGGACGTTTTTCACCTTCCCAGATGGGAGTACAAGGGGAATTAACGGTTTCTTTTTGGGCTAATTGGAACGGAGTTCCTGACCATGCTTATGAGGACATTATAGATAAGCGTGATCAATGGAGTGATAGTGGTATGGTCTTTTCCATTGGACAACATGGAAGATGGAACTATCACTTAGGACTTTGGCGTGGAGGAAGCGGCGACAGAGAATACGGTAGTACTGATAGTATACCCGAAGGACAATGGGCTTTTTTCACAATAACAATGGATGCTAACAATAGCATTGCAACATTCTATAAAAATGGTGTACAGTATGATCAAGGACTATACACTCCTGCAGTCGGGTATAATGCGATGATAATAATGGGATGTTCACCAAATGGTCATGGAGATTCTTATAACGGAAAACTTGATGAGGTCAGCTTCTATTCACGTGTGCTTACTACAGATGAAGTTACTGCTCTATACAACAGTTACACTTCTTCTACAGCTGTTGAAGAAGTTGGTAATAGCATACCTTCAAAGTTCAATTTATCTCAAAACTATCCAAACCCGTTCAACCCTACAACAAAAATACAGTTCTCAATTCCGAAAGCTGGCAATTACACATTGAAAGTATACAATATACTAGGTCAGGCAATTGCAACATTGGTAGATGGTCAATTAAATCCGGGAATTCATAGAGCGACCTTCGATGCTTCCAGACTTTCGAGCGGTATTTATATATACAAGTTATCAGGTAATAACGTTAACATGATGAAGAAAATGATTTTAATGAAATAGTATCATTTGATTTATAGAAAAGGATAAAAAATAATAGTCAGTCGATAATAAGTTAATTTTATCGGCTGACTACTAATTTTGATAAAATAGTAACTAGAGAAATATTATTTAGGTCATCAAATTAAGAATATAATAGATCAACAATTTCAAAGTCAAATATAATATTCAACCGAATATTTGGAATGATTTACGTTCTTTAACAAATTATAGAGACTAGATATCTATCAAGGTAATCATGGGTATCTTTTTATAGGTTAGTACCAATTATCTGGATATTACTTCTAGTAAGAGAGGTTCTGTTGTATGAAGAGGGTAATTCTCGAACGTACTCTTTTTCTATAGTGGCTTCATTAACAGAAATTAACATCTTCAGATCAAGTTTAGCTTGAAGAACTTACTGATTATGATCCTGATGAGTCTAATATTCATCCTTTTTCATGCAAACTTCTCTTCGATGAAGTGTTCATTTCTAATCCTTTATGTCATCGGTTGGCAATATAGGAAACGTGGAATATATGACCAGATGATAGAAAATCCAAGATGCTGATGAATAAGACCTGTCAATTTGCCGGCTGAGTGTTGTGAATAAAGGCGAAACTATTCATATTATTTATGAAGTAAGTTATACTTGAACCAGCCACTTTTTCTTTGAATATATGAAATTCATTAGCAGAGTAGTTCTATTGATTTCGAATTAGTTGGCATATTTAATTTATCCAGTAACATTTAATCTTATTAGGTTAATTTCGCTTGCAAGAGGCAAGGTAGTGTATGCATATACCAAAAATAAGTAATTCAATTATTGAAGTAAGGATTTTTCATGAATAAACGTCTATGGATATTTGTTGTATTGGTTATTGCAATTTGTAGCATACCAGAAATTAAAGCGTCAACTAAACCTCGTGTAGTAGTGTTGACAGATGCGGAGATCGATGATGAATGTTCTATCATAAGATTTTTGCTCTATTCAAATGATTTTAATGTTGAAGGTATCGTCACAACGAGTTCACAATATCATGCCGTTAACCATAATTGGGCCGGTAATAATTGGATAGATCCTTATCTGAATGGATACGAAAGTGTATATCCTAATCTTATCAAAAATGACAGTACCTATCCGACCCCTGTGTATCTTCGAGCACATTCGTTCCTCGGTAATATTGATTCGGAAGGTGAGATGACTAAGGTCACAGCAGGTTCACAATTTATTGTTAACCTACTTTTGGATTCAACAAATAACAATCCAATTTGGTTTGCGTCTTGGGGAGGTGAAAATACCTTAGCCAGGGCTTTGAAAACAATTCAAGATGATTATCCAAGTAAAATGGACTATGTAGCAAGTAAACTCAAATTTTACTTTACTTGGGAGCAGGATAACACCTACCAGACATATATTCGACCAAATTGGGGACAGTACAACATACTCACTATAATATGCGATCAATTTTGGAGTTTTGCTTACGACTGGAGTAAAATTATGCCGGCTGATAAACAAGCATATTTAAGAAGTTCCTGGATGACGCCGAACATTCTGGACGGCCATGGTCAACTCTGTTCGCTCTATCAGGCATATAAAGCCGGAGAAAAATCGGGATTTAATCAAGGAGATTTCAGATCGGAAGGGGATTCACCTTCGTTTATATATCTTATTCCAACCGGACTTCATAATCCTAATAATCCCAACCAGGGCAGCTGGGGTGGTCGCTTTATAAATGTTCGCGCTAATACCTGGCTTGATCCTGTTCCGGTGGCCAACTACACCTATCCGTCAGGACGGTGGTACACAAGTACTGGCTGGGGTCGTCAGTATATGAAAAATACATACCCGTCAGAACAGAATCTAATGAATATATATTTTAACCCAATAGCGCGTTGGATTGATGTTTTGCAAAACGATTTTGCCGCAAGGGCAGATTGGTGTGTAAAACCGTATTCTGAATGTAATCACCCGCCGGTTGTTAAACTAAAGAACGATTTGAACATAAAAGCAAAACCAGGTAGTAAAATTCAACTTAGCGCAAATGGGACCTATGATCCGGATGGTAATTCACTTGCATATAAATGGTGGCAATATAAGGAAGCTGAAACTTATAAAGGAAATATTGTAATTGAAGATTCCCTTAATCAAGATGCTTCGTTTATAGTACCTGAAATGCAGTCATCGGTGAAACCATTCATATAATATGTGAAGTGAAAGATAATGGTTCGCCTGAACTAACCCGTTACGAGCGAGTGATAGTAACAGTGGATTCAGTTAATACAACTGGAATTGAAGGACCAAAAGGAGAAGACAATTTTCCCAAGGTTTTTGAATTGAATCAAAATTATCCTAATCCATTTAATCCTTCAACAACAATTAAATACGAACTACCAGAGTCAGGGTTTGTGACAATCAAGGTGTTTAATATTCTTGGTAAAGAAATTTCTACTTTAGTAAATGCTTATAAACCAAGCAGGAATATACAATGTGAAATTTAACGGAAGTGATCTTGCATCCGGCATATACTTGGTACAAATGAATGCCGAATCATTTTATAAATCGATTAAAATTATTTTAATGAAATAGGTAATTCTAATTGAATAAATAAAGTATTTACGATGAAATACAGCTCATATATAACGATGGAAGATATTGCAAAGCGTATGAAAGTATCTGCTGTTACGGTTTCGAAAGCTTTAAAAGGAAATCCGGATATATCGGAAGAAACCTCTATAAGGATTAAAAAACTTGCGCATGAATTGGGATACATTCCTAATTATTTCTTTAGAAATATTGCCTCAAACCAATCAAAAGTAATTGGAGTGATTTTACCAAATATTGCAGATACTTTTTTTACACATGTAGTTGAAACGATGTATCAAATTGCTTATGAAAATGATTACGAAATTATCTTAAAAATATCGCAAGGAAATGCTAATTATGAAAAAAAACTAATTGAGTCATTATTATCTATGCGTGTTGATGGAATTATTATTTCAGTAACAAAAGGGACAAAAGATATATCTATTTTTCATCAAGTTAAAAAACTTGGTGTTGCACTAACATTTATGAATAATGTTATTGATGAATATGAATTTAACAAAGTCACTGTAGATGATTTTGAAAGAGCTTTTACAGCTACCACTTATGCACTAAATTCTGGTTATAAAAAGATTGTTTATATATCTGGGCATAATGATGATTTCAATGGATCGGAAGGGTTTAAATCAGCTCTCAAACGGCTTGATATTGATATTGATGAGAATATTGTTCTAAATTGTAGTAGTGAAATTAAACCTGGTTATAATTCTTTTATAAAACTCTATGAATCGAAAAAAATTCCAGAATGTATCTTTTGTGCTAATTATCAAATAATGATGGGTGTTCTTAAAGCTGCTAATGCTGTCGGAATGAAAATTCCAGAGGACATTGATCTAATAGTACCAGGGTATAATTCAATAGAGCAGCTGCCTGTGCAGCCTTTAGTATATATTGAACAACCCACTGGAGAATTTAGCAGACAAGCATTTGAATTAACAATTAAGAATCTCATCGAAAAGAACAAGCCCATTCCGAAAGAAATAAAATTACCTTCTCACCTTGTCTTTCGGAATAATATTTCAATTCAGAATAAAATTCCACCATAAATTGCTATTCTCAAAAAGCAGTTATTTATATGTTGATTGATTGAAATAAATATAATAATAACAATATGTTAAATACAATTAAGAATAAATTCAAATAGTGTAATATGAGAATTTTAATGTTTCGAAACGATTCGTATGCTTTCGAATATTTTGTTTTTATGTTATTTTGATTTTCGAATATTTTTTTATATTTTCCATTAAACGATAATAATATTATGAAGAATACCCAACAAATCGAAATAGATAAATTAACGCTGCAAGCTGAGAAAATACGCAAAAGAGTTGTGGAAATAATATATTCAGCAAAAGGTGGACATACCGGGGGATCGCTATCATCGATAAATATTGAAACAGCACTTTATTTCTATATTATGAATATTGATCCCAAAAATCCGAAAATGGAAGATCGCGACCGATTCATTCTCAGTAAGGGACATAGTGTTGAAGCATTATATTCGACTTTATCTGCTGCCGGATTTTTCGATGACAGTATTTTGAACACATATGGAAAATTCAACTCAAAGTTAGCCGGACACCCTGTTAACAAAATTCCAGGTATAGAAGTAAATAGTGGTGCCTTAGGACATGGATTATCTTTTGGTGTGGGGGTAGCCATGGCAGCCAAAATGGATAAAAAATCCTACCGTACATTCGTATTAATGGGAGACGGTGAACAAGCTGAAGGCTCAATATACGAAGCTGTTATGGCTGCAAATCATTATAAGCTTGATAACTTAATAGCGATTTTAGATAGAAATGAATTGCAAATAAGTGGTAGAACTGAGGAAGTAATGACTTTAGAACCAATTGACAAAAGGTGGGAAGCTTTTGGATGGGAAGTTTATAATGCAAACGGAAACATAATTGAAGATTTGGTGAATATATGTGACAATTTGAATTATAACAATAATAAACCTAAACTGATAATTGCCCATACTACAAAGGGCGAGGGTATATCATTTATGGAGAAGAATCCTAAATGGCATCACGGCGTTCCAAGTGAAGAGCAATATCATGAAGCAATTATAGAAATAGATAACAGAATAAACAGTTTAACAGAAAAAAAATATGAACTCAGCAAATAATAATTCTGTTCCTTGCCGCAAAATGTTTACTAATACTCTCTTAGAATTAGCAAAAAAAGATAGAGATATTATTGCGGTAACAACAGATGCCCGCGGCTCGGTTACTTTAGATGCATTTGCCAACGAACTTCCTGCACAGTTTGTGGAATTAGGAATTGCCGAACAAAATGCTATAGGCGTGGGAGCGGGTTTAACTTCTGCCGGGAAAAAAGCTTTTGTATGCGGACCGGCGTGTTTTTATGTGGCCAGAAGTTTGGAGCAAGTAAAGGTCGATGTAGCATATTCTGAAAACCCGGTAAAAATATTAGGTGTCAGCGGCGGAGTAAGCTATGGTGCCCTCGGATTTTCTCATCACAGTCTGCATGATATTGCTGTACTAAGAACATTTCCCCGTATGCATATTATTTTACCCTGCGATATTTATCAAACAGAAAAACTTGTTCATGAATTGATAAACTATCCTTACCCGGTTTTTATTAGGCTTGGACGAAATGCTGTTCCTAATGTTTATGAAAAAGACAATGTACCTTTTAAAATAGGAAAAGCTAATGTTCTTCTTGACGGCAGCGATCTTACAATAATTGGTACAGGAGAAACCGTATATCATTGTTTAGAAGCAGGCAAAAAATTACGTGATGAAGGAATAAATGCACGCGTTATTGATATGCACACACTTAAACCATTTGACAAGGATGCTGTAATAAAAGCTGCTCGTGAAACAGGTAAGATAATTACCGTCGAAGAGCACAGTATTTTTGGAGGACTTGGAGGAACCGTTGCGGAAATTGTTGCGCTGAATTATCCCATTCCCATGCGTATCCTTGGTATTCCTGATGAAACTGCCCCACACGGAACTTCCACAGAAATATTTAAATATTATGGTTTAGATAGCGAAGGAATTTATAAAGAAGCTTTGAAGTTTGTAAAAAATAATTAGCAAGAAATCTTAGCTATAAATATATTTATTCAACAAGTTGTTTATTCTCTATAATTCATTAGACAGCTAAACTTTATTTGACGTTTAGGCAAGATTGTCTAAAAAATAATTATTCAAAGTCAGATTCATAAAAATCGGTTTAATGCTAGTGAAATATATTTTAGCCATAGATCAAAGTACTTCTGGCAACAAAAGCAATACTGTTTGATTCAAATGCAGATTTAATTGCCCGTACATCGGTTGAGCATAAGCAATTTTATCCTAAACCTGGTTGGGTTGAACATGACCCGGAGGAAATACTTCATAATACTTACAATGCAGTTGAATTGTTATTAAAGAAAAATAAAATTAATACTTCCGATGTCTCATCAATTGCAATCACTAATCAACGCGAAACAGTAGTTGTCTGGGATAAAAAAACCGGTAAACCTGTATACAACGCTATTGTATGGCAGTGTAATCGTGGGGCAGAAATTTGCGATGAATTAATATCACGGGGGTATGAGAAATTTATTTTTGAGAAAACGGGATTAAACATCAATCCATATTTCTCAGCAAGCGGAGTAAAATGGATACTTAAAAATGTAGAGGGAGCAGCTCAATCTGCAAACGAGGGACACCTTTTGTTAGGCACAATTGATAGCTGGCTTATTTGGAATTTTACTTCAGGGAAAGTGCACGCAACCGATTATACAAATGCATCGAGAACTCTTCTATTCAATATTCATTCCTTGAATTGGGATCCAGAATTACTAGAACTTTTTAATATACCAAAAGTAATGATGCCGGAAGTTTTACCCTGCGATGGACAATTCGGGACTACTAATTTAAATGGATTGATTCCCGAGGTTCCGATTGCCGGAGTAATAGGTGATTCTCATGGTGCTTTAGCCGGACAAATGTGTTTTTCACAAGGGATGGGTAAAGCGACATACGGAACCGGTTCTTCGATAATGATGAACATCGGAGAAAAACCGCTTACTGCTCCAAAGGGACTTGTTACTTCGATAGGTTTTGCTGCAAAAGGAAAAATTTTTTACGTGTTCGAAGGAAATATTCATTATACAGGCGCTACAATTAAATGGCTGCAAGATGAACTTCAACTTATTAACTCTGCGGAAGAAACAGAAGCACTTGCTGATTCTATTGAAGATACTGACGGTGTTTATCTTGTCCCCGCATTTACAGGACTGGGTGCACCTTGGTGGGATAACAATGCAAGAGCCCTGATTTGCGGAATGAACCGCGGAACAAAGAAAGTCCATATTGTTAGGGCTGCCCTGGAATCGATTGCGTATCAAGTAAAAGATTTGATCGTATTAATTAATGAATCAGGAGCGAAGCTTCAGGAACTTCGAGTCGACGGCGGACCGACGAGGAACAATTTTCTTATGCAATTTCAGGCCGATGTTTTACAAACGAAAATAAATCGGAGTAAGATTGAAGAAGCGTCTGCACTTGGTGCTGTATTGATGAATGGTTTTGCATTAAAGCGCTGGGAAGATTTTAAAGAAGTTGCAGCTATCCGCGCTGGTAACGATTATATTTTACCGGAGATGCCTGTATCAAAAGTTGATAAATTTTATAACGGATGGAAAAAAGCTGTGAAGCTTTCTCTTTCTAATTAAATGTTTATTTAAAATAATAGAGATTAAAAGAATGAAAAAATCAATAATTTTTATTGCAACAATTGCAATGTTATCCTTTTTTACTTCTTGTAAAAGTAATAAATCAAATGAAAAAGATAAAATTGCCGTCGTAATTTCCACACTTAATAATCCCTGGTTCGTAATTCTTGGCAATACGGCCAAACAACGAGCTGAAGAACTCGGATATAAAGCAGTAATTTTTGATTCGCAAAATGATGCTTCAAAAGAAAACTCAAATTTCGATGATATAATTTCTTCAGGTTATAAGGCAATTTTATTTAATCCCACTGATGCAAAAGGTTCCATATCAAATGTAAAAGCTGCCAAAGAAGCAGGCATTCCGGTTTTCTGTATGGACCGTGAAATTGATGCAAACAATCTTGCCACTTCCCAGATTCTTTCTGATAATTATTCAGGGGCTGTTTTAGTAGGGCAATATTTTGTTAAAGTATTAAAAGGTAAAGGTAAATATGTAGAATTGCTTGGATTAGTCGGGGACAATAATACCTGGAACCGTTCAAAAGGATTCCACAGTGTTGTTGATAATTATCCGGGATTAAAAATGGTTGCACAGCAAAGCGCAGATTTTGACAGAAACAAAGCGATGGAAGTATTGGAATCAATACTTCAAGTACATCCGGATATTAATGCTGTATTTTGCGGAAACGATGCAATGGCTATGGGTGCTTATCAAGCTGTACTTGCTGCAGGAAAAAAAGATAAAATTTTAATTTTTGGATTTGATGGTGCTGCCGATGTAGTACAAGCAATAAAGGAAGGCAAGATTGAAGCAACAGGAATGCAGTTCCCCAGAATTATGGCTAAAACTGCTGCCGAATATGCAGACAAATACATAAAAGGTAAACGCGATTTTCCTCAAAAAGTACCGGTTGCTGTCGAACTTGTTACAAAAGAAAATGTTCAAAATTATGTCGCTTTCGGAAAAGCTAAATAAGATTTGTTATTTATAAATAAGTAGAAGCCACAGATTCTAAAAAATACTTATTTAAATGCTCCTTTCATAGAAGGATTAGTATGGATAGAAAATGAAGAAATATTTTACTGCTTTTATAATTGTTCTTTTAGCAGCTTTTGCATTGTATAATTCCGTCTATTTTGAAAAGCTCGATTTGAAAAAGCAACAGGAGATGAAAAAGAAATTCAATCCAAAAGAAGCAGTGGATTTTTTTTGGAAGAGCAAATTAAATGAAATTCTCAAAACAGCACTCAATTTAAATACGTTCGATTCTTTACTTACCGCCAATCCCAATTATTTAATAAAACAGTATGGTAATTCTGTAGGAATTTCCTCGGATTATAGTTTTCTTGTGAAAGGAGTTGCCAAAACAATAACACAGGGCGCTGAGAAAATTCCGGTTGTTTTACCTAATGCCAATTACAAATATAACTTAGTCTTAAAATATATTTTTGGAAATACCGCGAGGGATGCTGTCGGCTATTTTAATGTTAACGATTTTAATAATACTATGGAGTTTAATGAAGTAGCTTCTGAACTGAATAAGGCAATTTTAAAAGAAGTGATAGACGATAAAATTGATTCTTTGCCTCCCGGAACAGACGTAAAATTTATAGGTGCCGTCGAAATAAACCGGGAAAATATTCAGAAGGAATTGGAAATAGTGCCGCTGAAACTTGAGATTGTTAGATGAACAATAGTTCTAACGATACCGTCATAATGGAAGCTCTGGGAATTTCTAAAAGATTCCCCGGAGTTCTTGCACTCGATAATGTTAATTTGAGAATATATGCCGGAAGAGTTAACGCTATTGTAGGTGAAAACGGTGCCGGCAAATCTACACTTATGAATATTATGTCCGGTGTTTATACTGACTACGAAGGAGAGCTTATACTGAATGGGGAAAAAGTAAGTTTCAAAAACACTACCGATGCACGAAATGCTGGAATCTCAATAATACACCAGGAACTTCAATTAATCCTCTACCTATCTATTGCAGAAAATATTTTCCTTGGACGTGAACCTCTCAACAATGCAAATTACATAGATATTAAAAAGATGAGAAAAGATGCCAAAGCTTTGCTTGAGAAGTTGGAATTTACTAAAGATGTAAAAACCAAAGTCTCTATGCTTCGAGTCGGGCAGCAGCAAATTGTTGAGATTGCAAAGGCATTATCTTTTGATGTTCGTGTGCTTATTATGGATGAACCTACCTCTGCACTTTCCGAAAGTGAAACCAATATTCTATTTAAACTAATAAGATCTCTAACATCCCAGGGTGTTGCCATTGTTTATATCACCCATAAAATGGATGAGTTAACAAAATTAGCTGATTATGTAACTGTATTTCGGGACGGGCGTTCAGTAAGCGAATCTGCTGTTAAAAATATAAAAGTAGATGAAATCATTAAGCTAATGGTTGGACGAGATATTAAAGAATTTTTTGTTAAGAAAGAACATGCAAAAGGTCCGGTAAAGTTAAAGGCGGAGAAATTATCTCTTAAACAAAAAGGCAATGCGGAAAAATATATACTTAAGGATATCTCCTTTGAAGTAAGGAGCTCTGAGGTGCTCGGTATTTTCGGTTTAATGGGTGCAGGGCGTACCGAATTGCTTGAAACTGTATTCGGTTTACATTCTTTGAATTCTTCCGGAAGCATTCTTATTGACGGTCAAAATGTGAAAATTACTAATCCCACCATCGCAATAAATTCAGGATTAGCATTAATTCCGGAAGACAGAAAATCTGACGGTTTGGTCCTTGATATGGATATTGCAGAAAATATTAGTCTTGCTTCAATGGGCAATGTACTTAAAAACGGAATGCTTAATTCTAAAATGGAAGTTGACCAGGCCGATGATTATCGTAATAAGTTAAATATTAAATCCTATTCTGCAAAACAAGCAGCAGCAAAACTCAGCGGCGGAAATCAGCAAAAAGTTGTTCTGTCAAAGTGGCTTGTAACCAATCCCAAAATCCTACAGCTCGATGAACCAACTCGCGGTATAGATGTTAATGCAAAAAATGAAATCTATAAATTAATTGACGAGTTAGCTGCTCAAGGGATGGCAATAGTTGTTGTCTCATCGGAATTACCGGAGATCATGGCAATTTCCGACAGAATAATAACCATATGCGAAGGTAGATTGACAGGAGAATTTGAACGAAAAGATTTTTCGGATGAAAAAATTTTAACTGCAGCTTTGCCTGCAAATTAGCATCAGTCATGGAAAAAATCATTTATATAATTATCTGAATAATGAAAAAAAATAAAATCAACTTATCAATACTTCAACCTCTCATTGCTTTAATGATTATGGCAATTGCAATGACAATTTTTTCCGACAACTTTGCTACTAGTGATAACTTGTTTAATGTCGCCAGGCAGATTTCGGTTAACCTGTGTATATCTGTTGGAATGACAATGGTTATCCTAACCGGAGGTATTGATCTTTCGGTTGGATCTATCCTTGCCTTTACGGGAGCTATTGCTGCTGGACTAATTAAACAAGGCATTGAAATAGAAGGTATGAACCTGTTTATCGGGTTTACAATATTGGGGGTTATAATTGTTGCTTTGATTGCCGGAGGAATTATAGGATGGTTCAATGGATTTATGATTACGAAATTCAAAGTACCTCCTTTTGTTGCAACTCTGGCTATGCTTACAATTGCCCGCGGTTTAACTATGCTGTACACAAAGGGATTCCCAATTACTCAATTAGGAGATAATTTCAATTTTATAGGAACCGGCTGGTTTGCCGGCGTCCCGATGCCTGTATGGATTTCTATTTTGGTTATTGGCGTTTCAGTGTTCTTTATGAAAAAAACGCGAACCGGAAGATACATTTATGCAATCGGCGGCAATGAAAGAGCTGCACTGCTTTCGGGTGTAAAGGTTAACCGGGTAAAAGTATTTGTATATGTAATTGCAGGCGTTCTTTCAGGTGTGGCTGGTTTATTAGTTACTGCTCGCCTTGATTCCGCACAGCCGAATGCAGGAATGGGTTATGAACTTGATTCTATTGCTGCTGTTGTTATAGGCGGTACATCACTGAACGGCGGGAAAGGCTCTATAATGGGTACGGTAATTGGCGCATCGATTATAGGCGTATTAAATAACGGGTTAGTGCTTTTAAATGTTTCTCCTTTCTGGCAGCAGGTTATTAAAGGTTTGGTAATTTTGCTCGCTGTAATTATTGATAGACTTCAGAAAAAAGATTAATGGAAATTTCAATGACTAATTCCAGTTTACACATATTTATGAATAATCTAAAAATTCTCAAACGGTTTTTAAAAGCAAAACTTTTTGTAATTAGCTCCAGGATAGGAGTCGGTACTACAAAAATGCCGAACTCGGATTTAAGAACAACAGTAATAAAATTAAAATATATTTTGAATGTTGAGTCGAAATTTGTTAAAACAATATTTTTATTCATCGCCATATCATTAAACCAACTCGTTTTTGCGCAGGGCAAAGAACATCCCGGCAAGAAAATAATACCCACGATTTTTTGGACATGGCAGGACAGCGTAATTGATAATCCCAACCTGCTTTTGGAACAGCTAAAGGATATTAAAGCCCACGGTTTCGAAGGAGTGTATGCAATGCCTCGCGCCACGCACTATCAATTATTTGACAACGAAATGATCAACGCTGTCAAAGTTGCGAGCGACGCATGTATAAATGAAGGTATGGAATTTAACTGGGGCGCCGATCCGCGCATGGCTGCACACGAAACAGTTAAGCAAACCGGCTACGGCGCTGAGATGATTATAGTGAACAAAAAATTCAATCCCAACATAATTGTTGATGGTCCCCAACCCGATCGGTTACTATTGAATGAATGCAAAGTAGAAAACAACAGGTACTCGTTGAAATATGAATACCCTTCACGCAGGGATATACATTTGTTGTCTGAAGTTTCTCTTTGGTTAAATCCTCTTTCGGTTGAAAAGGTATATGCTTACCAGCGGGAGAACGGCAATGTTGTTAGATCATCAATTAGAGATATAACTGCCGATGCTCATTTTTTTCTGAATAGAAGCTTTTATTACGTGGAAGTTTTTGGTAAGACCAATTTACCAAAAGGTGACTGGTATGTTTTTGCTTTCCCAAAATTCATGACCAACATGTACGCCTTCGATTCACCCGAACATGAAAAAATTATGTCAGGTCTTCTTGATGAATACAAAAAACGTGATATCCATTTTAACGGTTTTTGGTGGGACGAACCCGGCTATTATTTTCAATTCGGGCAGTTCGCAATCAGCGACAGGATTTATAATGATTTCAAAAATAAATACGGTTACGACCTCAAAGAAAATTTGTATTCGCTCATTCTTGATTTGGATGACAACAGTCAACTGAAAGTCCGCAAGGATTATTTTGAATTACTGATGGATTATGTATTCGGCAGCGAACAACGTTTTTGGAAGTACGGGGAAAAACTTTTTGGACCGCTTCGTATGGGAATTCATCAGACTTGGCACACAATCCCCGATGATATGTATGCGGGCTGCGGCGACTACTGGCGCGGACTCGTTGCAGTTGACGGAGGTTATTCCGATGACGGTGCATTTGAAAACTATTTTAAGACTGACCTAGCAGGTAAGTATGAGCAAACAGCTTTTATGATTTTGGCATCATCACTTGCAAAATTTTCTCAAGACGGTGTTGCACATTATAATAGATGGGGGGTAAACTATACGAATGAAGTCCCAGTTTATTGGAACGATTTAATGCCGTTGTTTTCAAATACCTGGCTTCAGCATTGTTACGGTTATACAGGGGTATTGGGCGCCTCTCGGGGTTTTGGCCCGGGCTTCCCGGATCATTCTTCGTGGAGCATTCTTCCGGAATTAAACAAAAGAACCGAGCAAGTTGTCAACATAACAAAATACAAGCTTCCTGTTGCTGAAGTAGCAATTGTTTTTCCCATCTCAACATTTTTAACATCGCTTCAACCCACAACGGGTAAAATGATGGATGAGATAAGGCGGTTAGTTGGGATTATGCCTGCACTTGGTATTCAGGTCGATGCAATTTCCGACTGGCTGTTCGCGGAAGGAAAAATTAAAGACGGAGTTTTCCAGGTTCGTGATCAAAAATATAAAGCTGTGCTTCTGCCGTGTTCGAAAATAGTTTCAAAAGAAACTTTGGCAGCAATAAGAGAATTACAAAAGAAAAATTTCCCGATTTATTTTATTGATGAGTTACCGCAGTTAACGGTTGATGGTGAGAAAGTTGATTTGAAAGCAAAAGTATCGTTTAGCATCGGAGATGATATGGATAAACTTTCTGCCGAAATTAAAAAACTGGATTTGCCTTCTCCGGTTACTCAATTGAAAGACGCTTACGTTACTGTTGTACCGGGAAGTGGTAAAGATGTTTATGTGCTTGTCATGCCAGTAGAACCAGGCAAAGAGGTTAGCGGCCAGATAACTTGTAACGGGAAGAAAGTGGTTGTAGAAAAATCAAGCAAGCTGTCTATATATCATGTTGATTCAAGGGGAAGCAGAAAGGTTTTTGAATAACCCTTACGGCTTCTTTGAAGCATAAGATTTTGAGATTAATTAATTTATTATTTATCGGTTAATTCAAAATATTATCATAATGAAAAACAATTTGAAAAACAAATCATAAGTGAAATAACATGGCTTACAAACAAAAATTAACATTTGGAATAATCGTTGCGACTCGTAATATATTCAACTTCGAGTTGGCGAAAGAAGGAAGAAAGAAAATTCTTGATGTATTGAAGAAACTGGGTTACGAAGTAATTATTCTTCCAGCCGAAGCTACTGCCACAGGAGCGGTTGAGACTATTCAGGATGCTCGTAAATGTGCGGATTTATTTAGCCAAAACCGTGATAAAATAGATGGTATAATTATTACGCTGCCTAATTTTGGAGATGAACTCGGGGTGGTGAATACTATTAAATATGCTGAATTAAAGGTTCCTATTCTAGTTCACGCCGAAGATGATGATAACAACAAAGTGGATGTTAAAAGCCGGCGTGATGCATTCTGCGGAAAAATATCAGTATGCAATAACTTTTATCAATATAGAATTCCTTTTACAGATACAACTTATCACACATGTAAAGTGGATAGTGAAACTTTTAAAAATGATATTGAAAGGTTTGCATCGGTTTGCCGGGTTGTGGGCGGATTGAAACACGCACGTATAGGTGCCATCGGTGCGCGGCCGGCAGCATTTCAAACAATGCGCGCGAGTGAAAAGTTATTGCAGGCTTCGGGCATAACTGTAGTCCCGGTTGATTTATCGGAAATAATAGGTGAAGCTGAAAGAATCGATGATCAAGCATCAGAATTAAAAGTAAAATTGGGGGAAATCAAAGAATATGGAAAAATACCTTCATATATAAAGGATACTAAAGTTAATCTTCAGGCAAAATTGGGAGTGGCAATTGAAAAATGGATTGCAGCAAACGAAATTGATGCTGCAGGTGTTCAGTGCTGGTCGTCGGTACAAAATAATTATGGCTGCGCTACTTGTCTATCAATGAGCATGCTTGGTGAAAAAATGGTACCGTGTGCCTGTGAAGTGGATATTGCCGGGGTTATCTCAATGTATATGCTTGCCCTTGCATCCGGTACACCGCCTGCAATACTTGACTGGAATAATAATTTCGGTGATAACAGGGATATGTGTGTATGTACTCACTGCAGCAATTATCCCAAAAGTTTTTTCGGAAATGAAATTGAAATTTCCAATCTTGATGTTTTAGGAACAGTACTCGGTCAGGAAAATTGTTTCGGGGCAATAAAAGGGTAAAGTTAAATCCGGACATATGACTTACTTCCGGTTATCGACAGATGATGCAAACGGTATTATCAAATCTTATGTCGGCGAGGGTGAATTTACAGATGATCCTTACGGAATGGATGGAGGCATTGCTGTTACCAAAGGTAAATGAACTTCAGAAACTTTTGAAATATATAACAAAAAATGGTTTTGAACATCATGTTGCAATGGTACGCGGAAATGTGAGTGATATATTAAGTGAATCTGTTGAAACTTATCTTAAGTGGAATATTTATAAACACAGTTGAATGATTATGAATAAAACGATTTTATTTCTTTCTATCTTCTTATGTTCAGTTATTTTGAAGGCTCAGCAACATGTACATGTCGAGCCACGTATTCTTATCAGTTCCGATATCGGCGGAACGGATCCGGATGATAATCAATCGATGATACATTTTTTGATGTACAGTAATATGTTTGAAACCGAGGGGCTTATATCTTCTCCTTCTTACGGGCATGGAAGCAAAGCAGATCATTTTAAATATGATTGATCTTTACGAAAAAGATTATCCAAAGCTTAAAGCAACATTCGAGAGACTATCCTTCGCCTGATTATTTACGTTCGATTTGCAAACAAGGAAAACAGGGCGGAGCTCCTTACGCCGGTTATACTTCTGCCACTGCAGGTTCCAACTGGATTATTAAATGTGCAGAGAAAAAAAGCGATCAACCTCTCTGGGTGCTGGTTTGGGGTGGTCTGGATGATCTTGCTCAAGCGCTGCACGACTCTCCCGATATCCAAAAGAAGATAAAGGTTTACTGGATTGGAGGACCTAACAAAAAATGGAGCGCCAACAGTTATGCATACATAGCTAAAAATTATCCCGATCTCTGGTTCATTGAAGTAAATTCTTCTTATCGAGGATTCTTTTCTGATAACGACGCACCCGATAGTTTAAAAAATGATAAGTATTATAAACGTTATATCAGGGGAGCGGGGTATTTAGGTAAAGCTTTTCAGAATTACTACAATGGAAATATTAAAATGGGAGATACTCCTTCATTATTATATATGATGAGCGGAGATCCCAACAATCCTTTGACAGATAGCTGGGGCGGCAGTTTTATGAAAATTAACCATAGCCCAAGAATTATTTTCCATCGGAATACTACAATTTCCGATACGGTTCCGGTGTATTCAATTTTAGAATTCCATTTTAAAGGTCCTAAAATAAATATCCCGCCTGATTCAGCTTGTTTCACAATGAATGTGTATGCCGGGATTGGCGAACAAAAATGGGACGGGTTCTATCTTGGACAAGGAAATTATGCAGTAAGATATGCACCGAAGAAAGCCGAAACATTAACCTATCAGCTATCTTCCGATATTCCCGGGTTTCAGAAGCAAAGCGGAAAATTTGTTGTAGACGACATTTGGCCGGGTAAATCCCGTTCTAATGATTATAAATTAGGTCTGAATTGGTATACGGATAAGTCGAATCCTTCTCTATTCGATGGTATCTGGCAAGGTGCAAAAACAGTACTTAAATGGAGAACAGACGCGTTAATGGATTGGGTAAAACGCTGGGACTGGCTAACAGAGAAATAGTATTCCACTTAGCTTATGCTGTATCAGATTTTATTTGAATTAAGAAAATTTTTAATAAGAAATAAAAACAAAATGAAAAAATTAAAAAAATTAGAGATTCAAAGTTACCACGTCTTATGTGCGGCGGCATTTGAAAAGCTTTTTAGTAGAATTTGTTGGATGTTGTTACTTCTTTTTATTTTACTTTCCGGTACAATGCTTGCGCAGGAAAATGCGCCGGAGCGAATTCCGAAATATCCTGTCCCTTATGAATATCCAACGGTCAACGGTATTAAAGATGTACTTTACAGTGTGCTGCACTATTATGAATCTACATGCGATTTAAAAATTATCGATTCAAAAACCGGAAAGGAGATAACAGACTTTTCTAAACCGGATATGAATGCACGTGTCTCAAGCGGATTTGCCGGTTCATGGGATTATACAAACGGCGTTGTTCTTTCAGCGTTTGCATATATTGATCATGTATTAGACGATCCGTCGTTCTTTGCCAATAATACCAGTTTTTTTAATCTGGTTGTAAAGACCTTGCCTTATTTTAATAAGAATAAAGAGATATTTGGCAAAGAAGCGCGGGGCGGTTGGGGCAGAACCCCTGATTTTAAGGCGCTGGACGACTGCGGCTCTATTGGGGCGGCTATGATTAAAACCTATCTGAAGAATAAAAATAATGATTATTTGCCGTTGATAGATACGATTGCAGATTATATTTCCACCAAACAATTCCGTTTGGAAGACGGTACCCTGGCACGCCATCGCCCGCAGTACAAATCTGTTTGGGCAGATGACTTATATATGAGTGTCCCATTCCTTGCCAACATGGGTGTGCTTACCGGAGACCATAAATATTTCGATGATGCCGTCAGGCAGGTTCTGCAAATGGCTGAAAGACTCTATGTTCCTTCAGTAGGACTATTTGATCACGGCTGGAATGTAACATCCGGCAATTATGATCCACGCTTTTACTGGGGACGTGCAAACGGCTGGGCTTTAATGTCCATGGCCGAATTGCTTGGTGTATTGCCTGAAAATTATAGAGGTCGGGACAAGATACTGGACTTGTATCGTTCAATGGTCCGCAGTCTTGCGCATTTACAGGACGGTACCGGTTTCTGGCATAATTTGCTTGACAGAAACGATACTTATCTTGAAACATCATGCACTGCCATGTTTACCTATTGTATTGCAAAAGGAATTAATGAAGGATGGATCAACCATGTGTACGGTCCGGTTGCTGTTATGGGATGGAACGCAATAAAAACACGTGTTCTTACAAACGGAGCTGTGGATGGAACATGCGAAGGTACAACATTTGCCAGTGACAATACGTATTACTACTATCGAGGTACAAGCATTTATGCAACGCATGGCTATGGTCCCGTATTTTATGCCGGCGCTGAAATGATACGCTTACTTAATAACAATAAGATTAAAGTACTGAAACCAAAGCCTAATTCTATAAACAGCGCGCTTCATTTTCTATTGAAAAGTGAATGGCCGAAAAAATAATTAAAATATTTAAGCGTAATTCAACATTGTTAATAAAAAAAATAAAAAGGAGCTCAAAATGAAGATGAAATACATTGTAGTAATACTTATGTTTTTCATGGTTTATACAACATCATGGTCTCAGCAACTTGCATTTCCAAGTGCCGAAGGCTATGGAAAATATACTACCGGCGGACGCGGGGGTACGGTTTACGAAGTCACAACTCTTAACCCTACTGGTACGGGAAGTCTCGGCGCAGCGATAAGTGCTTCAGGCCCAAGAACTGTTGTATTCAAAGTTGCAGGCACTATAACGGGCAGTTTCAATATAACCAATGGCAATATTACTATTGCAGGACAGACAGCACCCGGCGATGGTATATGTATTAGAGGAAATCTTTCTACCAGTGCCGATAATATAATCATCCGATATATTCGTGTAAGATGGGATCCTTCAATGGGTGAAAGTGATGCAATAGGCGGCAGGTTTCAAAAGAATATTATCTTCGATCACGTTACTGCCAGTTGGAGCACTGATGAAACGATGTCCTTGTACCATAATGATAGCACAACCGTTCAATGGTGTCTTATCTCGGAAGCGTGCGAAAAGTTTGTAGATGGCGTAGGCATAGGGCATAGATTCGGAGGCATTTGGGGAAATAACTACGGCACCTGGCATCATAACCTGATTGCAAATAACGATAGCCGAAATCCACGCTGGGCTTCAGGTGTTGGATATAATGATTACAGAAACAACGTACTTTATAACTGGGGTTATCAAGGTGCTTATGGGGGTGAAGCGGTGCAACCAGGTGCGGAAACTCAATTTTCATTCAGCACTATAAATATAATAGCTAATTATTATAAGTCGGGGCCTGCAACAGGACCGAAGAGCCTGATCGTATATCCTTCGCAGCGTGCAGATAACGACAAGGGCAGTTGGTATGTGTCCGATAATTACGTGAACGGTTATCCCGATGTTACTGCCGACAACTGGAAGGGAGTCAACGGCAGCAGTTACATAAAAATGAGTGCTCCATGGAACGCTATGCCTATTAACCAGCAAACTGCTGAAGATGCATATGATACGGTTCTAGCACATGCAGGCTGTTCATTCCCAAACCGCGATTCAGTAGATGTACGCATAGTAAAAGATGCACGTAATGGTACTTATACCTATGGCAACAATGGTATTATCACTGATCCGTCAGATGTTGGAGGATTTCCCACTTTAGCTACCGGAACACCATATACAGACAGCGACCATGATGGTATGTCGGATGAATGGGAAGATAACAACGGATTAAATAAGAATGATCCTTCAGATAGAAATGGCATCGGCGAAGGAGGATATACAAATCTTGAAGTATTCCTGTTCAAATTAGATGGCGAAGGCGGAGCGGTTACAGGTGTAAGTTTATCACCTGCCGCAGATACTTTAGGCATTGCCAGTACTTTACAAATAAATACCAGAATTGAACCTTACGGTGCAATCAACCAAAACGTAAGCTGGAGCTCAAGCGATACATCTATTGCCAAAGTAAGTTCAACAGGCCTTGTTACCGGTGTTGCCGAAGGCACAGCTACTATTACAGTTACTACCGAGGATGGAGGATTTACAGCTCAAAGTACCGTAACGGTAGTCCATGTTACGGTTACCGGTGTTACGGTCAGCCCATCGAGTACTGTCATTGGTGTTGGTGATACAACCCAACTTACTGCTGTAGTACAACCGTCCAATGCAGAAAATAAGACGGTAACCTGGAGTACTAGCGATTCTTCTGTTGCTACGGTAAGCTCTTCAGGTTTGGTTACAGGTGTTAGCGAAGGCGCAGCGGTAATTACCGTGGCTACGCAAGACGGTGACTATAAGGCAACAGCAAATATTTCAGTGAGTGCAGTTGACCGGAAAAAATGTATGTTCATTGTTGGGGGCGATTCCTCGCCATCTTCTCTGTCAGCGGGAGATCAAGTAATAAATGATACGCTGAAAGCGTGGGGATATGATGTTAGACCAGCAGCCAGCTCCGATTTGCAGACTTTATCTTCATCGGATTATGCTAACTATGATTTCGCAGTAGCTTCCGAATCCCCAAGTTCAGGTGATTTTGGTAAAGGTATTTTTCCATCCGTTCCTATTCCGTTGGTAATATTTGAAGGGTGGGCTGTAAAGCCAAGTGCAATGCATTGGCAGACAGACCAGGTTGTTAACAACTATAACCCAGAGCCGGTTAAAATTGTGGACCAAACAAATAGCCCACTGGCTACGGGATTCTCCAATGGTTACACTGTTACATTATGTGATTCTGGATTAATCATCGGCTCTGTCCCCCAAATTCCTATCGTACCGATTGCGAATATGACATCAATTGATTCAATGCGCGTTATATATGGAATAGAAAAAGGTACTATAAATGCAGTTGGTGATACTATAAAAAACAGAGTGGAAGTCATTGGTCTTCATGAATTATCCTATATTTCACTTACGAGCGATGCTTTTAAATTTATTAAAGCTGGAATTAATTGGGTTTCTGCATTATCAGTTTCAGCTTCAATTTCAACCTCAAGCGTTGTAAGTATAACTCGCACAACAGCGGTGTGCGGCAGTATTGTTAAAACCGGAGATGTAACAATGACCGGGCGAGGAGTAGTTTATAATGCTACCGGAAATCCAACCATTTCCGACAGTGCAGCAGCATCGTATAAGGTTACACCTGCTGTAGAATATGAACCTAGCTACATGACAGGCTTGCAGCCAAACACAAAATACTATGTGCGTGCTTACGCGACTAATATTAGTGGTACAAGTTATGGTAATGAAATCACATTTACTACATCAGCCGGTAATGCCGAGGCAGCATGGCCTTTGATTTCAGATTTAACATCTTCAACTGTAGGAAATATTAGTGCTTCTGATTTTGATACAACTCATTGTCCTTACAATATAGCGGGGTATAATCAAGGTCCTAACAATAGTTTTTCTTGGGATGGAGACGGCTGGCTAAAAGTCCCTAAAAATTCTCAAATGACTGACGTATTTAATGGTAATTTTTATCTGCAGTTTACAGTTTCCCCGGCATCGGGACAGAAGCTTACAATAGACGGTATCTCATTCGGTGCACTCGGATATAAAACCGGGAGTGCAAAGATAGCTGCTTATTATTCCTTAAATGCTTTTGCTACAGACTCGAGCGCTTTGGGTACTGCGACGTTAGCAGATAGTGTTCATTCTACAATTGATGCAACAGCAGATAATCCTATCTCATTACTATCAGCTAATACTTCAATTACTACCCCGATGGGAAGAGAATACATTAGTTATTCTCCGAATATGACCGTTAAAGATGGTGAAACATTAACAGTTCGTTTATACGTATGGGGAAAGAACGGAGGTACAGTAGGAATAAAGAACCCGGTAGTTACCGGAACAACATCCTCTGTAACTTCAGTGGAAGATACTCAAATTCCAAAATCATTCAGTGTATCACAGAATTATCCCAATCCGTTTAATCCAACAACAGAAATACAGTATGCAATACCTCAGGCTGCAATTGTAACAATTAAGATATATAACATGCTTGGGCAGGAGGTTAAAACTCTTGTAAGCGGTGAGAAAGCAGCCGGTACTTATTCTGTTCAATGGAACGGCGATAATGATTTCGGTGCTAAAGTTTCAAGTGGTGCGTACATTTACAGGATAACTGCAGGAAACAATATAGAAACTAAAAAAATGATTATGATGAAATAGTAACGTATGACCACATGAAGAGATAAGTGGTTAAAAATAAATAATTAATTTAGAACAAATTATAATAAGGGAAACGATGAAAAATCGTTTCCCTTAAATAAAAGAAAAAAGTATGAAAGAATTAAGTAAACTGATCATTCTTTGACAAGTTGTTTTTTCCCATCAGTTAATTACTTAAGCATACTCGAATTACTGTATCAAATGAAACGGGCTAGGGATAACATTTATTATAGATCAACATGAAGAATTTATAGCATTAAAGTAAATAGACTCAAATATATGGCTATAAATATAGTGGCTGCCATTACTTGAAATACATCTGCCATAAAATATGCTGATCATGATGGAATACTAGATAAATGGGAATAAAAGCATGGCCTTAATCAAATAATCTTAATGATAAAAATATTGTAGCTTCGGATGGATATACTATGTTAGAAAAATATATTAATAGAATTAAATAAAAATATTGGAAGAAAATATTATGAAAAAACATATTCTTCTTTGCCTCCTACCATTACTTTTTATAGGAAAAGTAAACGCTCAAAATGATGATCCCAAACCACGAGTAGTAGTATTAACAGATGCCGAAGTTGATGATGAATGTTCTATGGTTAGGTTTTTATTATATGCGAATGATTTTGATATCGAAGGTATCATTACAACGAGCTCGCAATATCATGCTCACGGACATAATTGGGCAGGGGATGACTGGCTTGAAAAATATCTTAAAGCTTATTCGGAAGTTTATCCAAATCTGATTAAAAATGATAATAATTATCCAAAGCCGGAATATCTTCGCGCACATTCGTTTCTCGGTAACGTTGATGCGGAAGGTGAGATGGAAAAAAGTACCCCCGGATCTCAGCATATTGTAAAATTACTTCTGGATGAATCCGACAACCGGCCAATTTGGTTTCAGGCATGGGGCGGTATGAATACATTATCCAGAGCTTTAAAAACCATTCAGGAAAAATACCCGGACAAGATGGCTTATGTAGCAAAAAAAATGCGTTTCTTTTTTATCTGGGAACAGGATGATACCTATCAATCATATATCCGGCCAAATTGGGAAAAATATAATATCCTCACAATAATTTGCGATCAATTTTGGGCAATCGCTTATCAATGGGATAAAATATTACCGGCAGATAAACAAAAATACTTTAAAGCCGACTGGATGAAATCACATATTCTGGAAGGTCATGGTCCGCTTTGTTCACTGTACCAAGCATATAAAGGTGGCAGTGATAAGGAGGGATTTAAAGATGGGGATATTAAATCTGAAGGTGATTTCAGGTCGGAAGGCGATTCTCCATCATTCATTTATGCCATTATTAACGGATTGAGAGACGGCAACTTGGATCATCCGGACTGGGGGAGTTGGGGCGGTCGATACAAGAAAGTTAGAGCAAACACCTGGCTTGATCCTTTACCTGATTCAACTCTCCGGTATCCTGAAGGAAGATGGTATACAAATACAGCCTGGGGACGACAATACATGAAACATGAATACCCTAAGCACAAAGATCTGATGGTTAGATATTTCAAACCGATAGTACGTTGGACTGATGCTTTTCAGAACGATTTTGCCGC
Organism: uncultured Ignavibacteriales bacterium; assembly: GCA_963723205.1. Lineage (GTDB taxonomy): Bacteria > Bacteroidota > Ignavibacteria > Ignavibacteriales > Ignavibacteriaceae > CAVQBP01. The sequence goes on along the minus strand of CAVRQC010000041.1, from coordinate 48,711 downwards.
AAGGGCAGATTGGTGTGTAAAACCATATTCGGAATGTAACCACCCGCCGGTTGTTAAACTAAAGAACGATTTGAACATAAAAGCAAAACCCGGCAGTAAAATTCAACTTAGCGCCAAAGGAACGTCTGATCCAGATGGTGATGAATTGAGCTACTTTTGGTGGCAATATACTGAAGCTGAAACTTACACGGGAAGTGTAACCATTGAAAATTCAACAGCCCAAGAGGCTTCATTTACTATTCCAGCTGATGCTAAAAATGGACAAAGCATTCACATTATTTGCGAAGTAAAAGATAATGGAAGCCCTGAATTAACACGCTACCAAAGGGTAATAATAAAAGTTGTCCCGTAAATTACAACTTTTGAATCATTGAAATGAAAGTAATTATATTATCTGTCTTATTATTTCTCTTAGTTATATCATTCTCTTGTGTGGATGATACAATTAAAATAATGCCCGTTGGTAATTCTATTACAGCTGGTGAACATTATAAGTATCCGGCATTAGCAGAACAAACAGGTTATCGAAAGGCCCTGTATGAAATGCTGATTAACAGCGGATACAATGTTGATTTTGTTGGTTCGCAGAACCATGGACAAAGGCCCGAAAGTGATAAAGAGTGGTATGACTGGAATTGCGAAGCGTATCCCGGCTGGAAAATTCCTGATATCGCAAACAAGCTTGATACTGCATTAATTGTGTATCAACCGGATATTCTGCTTGTTCATTTAGGAACAAACGGTAAAGACTGGGACCAGAAACCAGACCAGGTTATGGAAATGCTTGATTCTATCAATAAATATTCGGTTGATAACGATCATCCAATGACAGTATTTCTTTGCAAAATTATCAAACGGTTTATATACGAAGATTCTTCCCCAACAAGTAAATTTAATATTGATGTCGCCGATTCGGTCGGTATCAGGACAGGAGATAAAATAAAAATAATATTGGTAGATATGGAGAATGACGCCGGGTTGGATTATTCAGATAACCCGCCTGATCCGAATGCTGATCCGCCGTATGAAGGCGGCGATATGTGGGGTGAAAAATATCCCGGGGTGTCATATGATAAATATCATCCGAATGATAAAGGGAATACCAAAATGGCTAGGAAGTTTTACAAAGAACTTATAAAAGTACTTCCGGAACCAACAAATCAGAAAAATAATTATTAATAAAAATAATTTTGAATATGAAAAACAAAATTATTACATGGTCATTACTCTCGTTGTTCATATGTTCGAATATTTACAGCAAGCAGGTCGATTCTACTGTGCATTATATATCTGTAATAAAATCGCATGTATATAAAGATTATAAATTTATGTTCAGAAAAGCGGCAGGCGCATTGGTATACCCGTTCCTAACACCGAGGAGCAATCAGTATGATAATGTTTTATGGGATTGGGATTCATGGCTGAGTGACGTTGCTTTACGGCAGATATTATCCGATGTTGGATCCGAAAAAGATAAAAAAGAAGCTTTACCTTATGAGGAAGGATGCGTTCTTAACTTTTTGCATTACGGCAATTGGGACGGTTATATACCGATAGTAATTTGGGAAGATACAGATCCTCAAAAAATTAAACCCAAAGACATATATGATGTTAACATGCATAAACCTGTATTGGCACAACATGCTGCATTTATAACTAAACTCAATGGCGGGAATGCTGAATGGCTGAGAGAAAGTTTTTTGAATCTTCAGGCATTTGTTAACAATTACAGAGCTCATCACAAAAATAAAGCTACAGGACTTTATTATTGGCAGACAGATGTTGTAATAGGTGTAGATAATGATCCGTGTACGTTTTTCAGACCTCCGAAAAGTTCGGGATCAATATACCTTAATTGCTTAATGTACAAAGAACTGCAGGCAATGGTTTATCTTGCCGGAAGTTTAAATCTTCCGGAAAGAGGGAATGAGTATTCGGAAGCTGCAGAAGAACTAAAAACTGCAATTCAAAAATATTGCTGGGATGAACGTGACGGATTTTTCTACAGCGTTGATCTTAATTTACGACCCATAACAAACAAGCCTGATAGTTCTTTGGGGAAGGTTTTTATTATTCATGCCGGCTACCCGCGTGATTACGATTGTTTGATACAGAGAATTGAAGTATGGTCCGGATTCATGGCAATGTGTGCAGGTATTGCAACACCGGCACAAACAGAGCGAATGGTAAAAGAACATTATCTAAATCCGAAAACATTTAACTCGCCTTACGGAGTACGAACACTTTCAAAAATGGAAAAAATTTACAATGTACAAGCAAGCGCCAATCCTTCGAATTGGAGAGGTCCAATTTGGGGAATATCCAATTACATGGTTTTCAAAGGTTTGGTAAAATATGGATTTGATAAAGAAGCCAAAGAACTGGCTGAGAAAACAATCAAATTGTTCGGCAAAGATTTCGAAAAAAACGGTGCTTTGCATGAATATTACGAACCAGATAACGGCGAGCCGATATTAAATAAAGGATTTCAAAACTGGAATTACTTAGTAATAAACATGATAGCCTGGCTGCAGGGTAAACCGGTAATTGAGGAATTCTAAAAATCCGTATGGTTATAAACTGGATTGCACATAGTGGCAATAAAGGGACGCCGAAATTTATAATGAAAATATTGAAATTCAAAATACAGGTCAACAAGATGCTTCATGCACAGTACCTGAATATGCCGGTAAGGGAGAAATCATACTTATTATTTGCGAAGTAACGGACACAGGTACTCCGCAGCCTACAAGGTATAAGCGTGTAGTGGTTACCATTGAATAATTGTTTTGAGAATAACCGCCGCATTAGTTTACCAAGCCGGGTATTCCAAATTACCGTGATACTGAGTTAATGAAAAATTATTTGAGATAAAAAATATAAGGAAATTAATCTTGGGTTTTCTAAAGAGCATTGTGAAAGTTGTGCTGGTAATATTCTGTTTTTCATCTGTAATTGTTATGGCTCAGGATGATGCCCTGATTGCTTATTATAAACTTGACGGTAATCTGAAAGATGAGAAGGGATTATCGAATGGATTTTTTGCCGCCGGAAATATTGCAGATTCCGCTAATAAGTTTATAGAAGGATATGACGGTGCGCCAAATGGTGCACTATTTTTCGGTGGAAAGTCCAGTGAATGGTGCCGTGTAGATTTGGGGACTTTTTCACCGGTTCAGCTCGGAACGAAAGGTCAAATGACAATCACTTTCTGGGCTTATTGGGACGGCTCCACCGGAAGCTGGCAGGATATTATTAACAAACGCGATACCTGGTCTTCAGACGGAATGGTGTGGGGAATTAATCAGCATGCTCAAACTGGAAGTGTATTATCAGTCCGGCAGCCAAATAGCAATGCGGACAGTGATGTGAGAATTCCGAAAGGAGAATGGACTTTTGTCGCAATAACCACTGACGGTAAAAACGCCAATTTCTTCATCAACGGTGAATTAAAAGATACCAGGCCATATATCTACGGTACAAAATATAACGCAGAAATTCATATGGGAACATCGCCCAACGGAGCTGTTGATGCTTATAACGGCGCCCTTGATGATGTTGGTTTCTATTCGAGGGTTTTAACCGAGGCAGAAGTTAGAAATGTAATGTCTTCTGGAAAGCCGGTACCTCTTTTTAGTTATTTGCCAGACACTGTTTCGACCGAGGACACAATTCACTTCGATGCCTCCGGCTCCTTTGATTCTGATGGAAACATCGTAAGTTACTTCTGGAACTTTGGGGATGGTGCATCCGATTCAGGTGTGACAATCAGTCATATATACAAATCGCCTGGTGATTATACTGTTGTACTTACTGTTGTGGACAATGTAGGTAATTCTATGCAGAAGAAACAGAAGATAACTGTATATCCGGGGAAACCAATTGCTGATTTTAAAATCAGCCCGCTGTATCCGATAGCAGGTCAATATATAAACTTTGATGCCTCAGGTTCATGGGATGCTAATGGAAAAATAGAGAAGTATCAATGGGATTTCGGTGATGGAAAAACAGGTATCGGTATAAATGTTACTCATATGTTTGATACTGCCGGTATATATTCCGTTGCTCTTATGGTTACCGATAATGATACAAAAACAAATGATACTACTAAAACCGTCACTGTTTATACAGGTAAGGAAAAACCAAGGGTTATTGCTACTACCGATGGTGAACGTGATGATCAGAATTCCATGATTCGTTTCCTGCTTTATACGGACGAATGGGATGTTGAGGGAATAATATATTCAAGTTCCAAATTTCATTGGGTAGATCATAACTGGTCAGATACTAACTGGATCCAGGAAGATATAAATCTTTATTCACAGGTCTATGACAATCTGGTTAAGAATGATTCTGCTTACCCCACACCGGATTATCTTATGAGTAAAGTCTTCGTCGGGAATATTGACAGCGTAGGCGAAATGAATAAGGAAACCCCGGGTTCAAATCATATAGTAGATGTACTCCTTGATTCAACTAAACCAGGCCCTATCTGGCTGACAGTATGGGGCGGTACAAATACTATTGCCCGCGCACTGAAGACAATCCAGGATAAATATCCGGATAAAATGAATGAGGTTTCTAAAAAAGCAATAATATATATCATTTTAGATCAGGACAACACTTATTACGATTATATCAAACCTAATTGGCCGAATATTCAGGTTTTGTATAGTCATACACAGTATAGAGCAATAGGATATCAATGGTCTACCTTAGATCCTCAGCCTTATCATTCCTATTTTGAAGATGCCTGGGTGGAGGATAACATCACGATGAATCATGGCCCTTTGTGTTCTCATCGTTACAGTATAACTACTTTCATGGGAGAAGGCGATTCACCTTCTTTTATTCATCTCATCCCGGTTGGTTTGCGACAGATGGAAGATCCCACATACGGTGGTTGGGGCGGACGTTTTTATTTAAAAGACCAAACATCACAATGGTGGGGAGCTAGCGATGATGGTGATTTATACAAGCCCATATATCGCTGGGCTAAAGGAATGCAGAATGATTTTGCCACCAGGGCAAACTGGTGTATTAATGATTATAGTCATTCTAATCATAGACCTAAGGTGAATATTGTTGGAGACCTAAACCGGGAAGTTGCTGCAGGTAGTAAAGTTTTATTGAATGCAAGCGGGACGACGGATCCCGATGGGAATGCTTTAACCTTTAAATGGTGGGAATATTATGATGCAGATAATGCAAGTCCACGTCTATCAATCAGTAATTCAATTTCTGAAGATAGTGCAAGTTTCATAGTCCCAAATGAAGTAGGAAAAGAATTACATATAATACTTACGGTTACGGATGATGGTTCACCAAATTTAGAATCCTACACACGAATTATTTTTAAAATTACTTCAGCAACTTCTGTTGAAAAACAATCATCACCAAAACCTGAAAAATTTATGCTTAGTAACAATTATCCAAATCCATTTAATCCAAATACAAATATTAAATTCCAGATACCGCAAAGTGGTCACGTTAAGATTTCGGTCTTCAATATACTTGGACAACATGTAGCAACCTTAATCGATAAAGATATGGCTACGGGTACTTATACGGTTACGTTTGATGGTAGTGCGTTGGCCAGCGGAATTTATATATACCAAATGAAATCGGGAGCTTATGAGGAAAGCAAAAAATTTGTTTTGCTGAAGTAAGGAAGTATTTACTAAACGTAAATACCTAAAAAAAAAGCATTAAATAAATTATAAAGAAGAATAATGAAAAAGTACTTAGTAATTATTTTTACCATACTAATAGTCTTGGGAAAATTTAGCAACCTTACTGCTTACCAAAAGTACCGGGTAATCATATTAACGGATATCGGTGCCGACCCTGACGATTCGGAATCAATGGTTCGTTTACTTTTGTACTCAAATAAAATTGATATAGAAGGATTAATTGCCACAACATCTTGCTGGCAGAAAACAATAGACCATCCTGAATATATAAAAAGTATAGTTAACGCTTACGGTAAAGTACAGCCTAACCTTCTTATGCATGAAGCCGGTTTTCCCAGCGCCGAATCACTTTTAAATAAAGTAAAGAAAGGCATAATAAAATATGGAATGGAGGGAGTTGGCGAAGGGAAAGATTCACCGGGTTCTAAACTGATTATAAAAGTACTCGAAGAAAAAGATGAACGCCCGTTATGGATATGCGCCTGGGGAGGCGTCAATACACTTGCTCAAGCATTATTTGAAATTAAAAAGACAAAGACAGGAACTGACATAAAAAAGTTAATTTCAAAACTCAGAGTTTATACGATATCCGACCAGGACGACAGCGGGATTTGGATTAGAAATAATTTTCCCGACTTGTTTTACATCGTTAGTCCGGGTGATTATTACGGAAACGGCGGAGACGCAACATGGGCTGCTATAAATACTGTAGTGAATGGCCTTAATAATGAGACGATCAGTAATCATTGGCTGTCAAAGAATATTCAACAGGGACATGGTCCTCTCGGAGCTGTGTACCCTGATGTTTCCTGGGGAATGGAAGGGGATACGCCGTCGTGGCTGAATCTAATCCCGAATGGATTGAGTTATCCGGAACATCCTAATTGGGGCGGCTGGGGCGGTCGATATGAATTATATAAGCCCGACTTTGATGAAGGTAAGAAAGGAAGCGCCGGTTCGGGTGTTCCAATTGAACCTGAGACCCGGAAAATCTGGACAAATGCCGTAGACAAATATACTCCGTATGTTTTCAATGAATACGGACGGGCAGTTAAATTAGACACTGTTACATTTACCAGTAATAAAGCAACATTGTTTCGCTGGCGAAAAGACTTTCAAAATGATTTTGCTGCCAGAATGAGCTGGTGCACAAAATCATATAAGCAAGCCAATCATCCGCCGGTTGTTAAATTATTGGTCTCGGAAAATATAACCGTAAAATCAGGAGAGGGATTTGGTTTAGATGCTACTGCTACCGATCCTGACGGAGATAATCTCAGTTACCTGTGGTTTAATTATCCGGAGGCTGGTACTTATAAAAAATTAATAAAAGTTAATGGAGCAGAGAACGGTCATAATGTCAACGTGACAGCTCCTGAAGTTGATAAAAAAGAAACTGCTCAATTTATTTTAAGAGTTACAGATAAAGGTATTCCTCCGTTATCAAGATATAAAAGAGTCTTCGTGACAATAATGCCAAAATAAGCGGTATAACTTTAAATAAAAATGCATGGGTTTTATATTGCTAAGAATTGTCAATATAGAAAGGACAGTATATAAAAGATTCTTCTGACAAAGTGAAAACAAGATTGGGAATTTCGGAACTCAATCTTTCAATATTCAAATATTAAAAAGAAATTAAGAAAAGTCCTATGACAAAATTTTTTATAAAAATATCGATGCTTGTTCTCGTCTTATCTTTAGCAACGGTTTCTCTTTCTGCTCAGATTAAAGTAACCTGCGTAGGAAACAGTATAACTGAAGGATGGAATGGCAATCCCCCTTATGTACCGATACTCCAAAAATTGCTCGGTTCAAATTATATCGTTCAAAATTGCGGCAAAAGCGGTGCTACAGTCTTAAAAAAAGGCGATGTGCCCTACTGGAAACAAACTGCTTTTTCTGAAACGCTTAAATCTAATGCTAATATTATAACCATTATGCTTGGCACAAATGATACCAAACCACAGAATTGGGACTCTTACGGTAGTGAATTTACATCGGATTATAAGGCGCTTATAGACACACTTAGTAAATCTAATAAAAATGCCAAAATATTTCTGGTATTACCGCCGCCCGTCTGGAAAAATCCTTATGGTATTAGAAATGAAATTATTCAATTAGAAATTCCTATCATTAAAGAAATCGCGAAGGGAAAAGGATTGAAAGTTATCGATGCAAATACTCCTTTTCTTCAAGATAGTAATTATTTTGCTGATGGTGTCCATCCTAATGATCTAGGTGCATATAGTATCGCCGGTTTGATTTACAGAAGTTTTGCGCATAGCGACAAGCCGAGTCCGGATTCGACGGGAAGAAAACTGCGCGTAGTTATTTCTTCAGACTTTCCGCCTCTGGATGTCATCCCGGGAGGAGCGGGCTATGGCCCGGCTGATAAGCGCAGCGACCCTGATGATGTGCAGTCGATGGTCCGCTTTCTGCTATACACAAATAACTTCGACGTTGAGGGACTGATTGCTTCAGCGGGCACCTTTGCCGGTATAGCGAGGAAACAAAACATTCTGGACATACTCAACAAATACGATTCGGTATATGTGAATCTTAAGAAACATGATGCCCGGTATCCAACTCCTGACTATTTGCGTTCGGTTACCTGGCAGGGGCGGGATCATACCTGGGGCTCATCAAGCTTCGGTAAGCCGGATAGGCCGGTCAACGAGATTATCGGCAAAGGAATGGATAACGAGGCCTCAAACGCGATCATTAAAATTGTGGACAAACCCAATCCCCGTCCGGTATGGTTTTGTTTCTGGGGCGGTTCGCGGGAATTAGCGCAAGCTATCTGGAAAGTCCGGGCTACGCGCAGCGCATCCGATCTGAAAGCATTTCTTAGCAAGATTCGCATTTACATGATCGGTAAGCAGGATGTTACAGCGCAGTGGCTGCTCGATAATTTCCCGAACTTGTTCGTGATTCTATCGGAGAAAAATTACGAAGGTATGTTTTGGAGCGCTTCCGGATCCGATACAACGCTTGCGAACCTGACATGGATTGATAAACACATTCGCAAAGGACACGGCCCATTAGGCGCTGTGTATCCGAAGAGCGGGTACGATCCGACGTACCCGGGACAGAAGGAAGGGGATTCGCCATCGTTTCTGTATCTGGTCAGTGCAGTGCAGGGACTGAATAATTCCGAAAAGCCGAATCAGCCAAGTTGGGGCGGGCAATTTGTTCGTCCGGATTCTACTAAGAATCACTGGTTTGATGATCCGGCCGGCCCGGAGACCGTCTTCCGCTGGCGTCGGCAAGTCCAGGCGGATTTCGAACGCCGCGCAAATTGGATGCTGCCATGAGCATTAACATTTTGAAGATAGATGAAATTTAAATATTAGGAATAACTGAAATATGAAGACTTCTTTTTCTGGATACTGATTTTATTTGAAATTTTTTCTCAAATTATCTTAAAGAAAGATTATTACACAGTTGAACGTCTAAAAAAATGTTATATGAAATTAAAGGTCTATATATGAAAAATTCTATCGTTATAATCTTATTAACCTTATTTACTTTTGGAATTTGTAGGAATCTTTCCGCTACTGAAAAACCAAGAGTCATTGTATTAACCGATATTGAAAATGAACCCGATGATGCAATGTCAATGGTGCGTTTTTTAGTTTACAGTAACCAGTTCGATGTAGAAGGTCTAATCACCACAACTTCGGTTCATCAAAAAAACAAGACCGCCGCATGGCGTATAAAAGAAATTGTTGAAGCATACGGAAAGGTTAGAGATAATCTATTAAAGCATGAACCTGGTTTCCCATCAGCAGATTACCTCCTTTCGGTTATTCGTAAAGGATTGCCGGAATACGGAATGAATGCAGTTGGAGAAGGGAAGGATTCACCGGCTTCTAATTTGATAATTAAAACAGTAGATGAAAAGGATCCCCGCCCTGTCTGGGTGCTCGTATGGGGCGGACCGAATGTTCTTGCGCAGGCGTTATGGGAAGTTAAAAAAAATCGTACCCCTGAACAACTTGCAAAATTTGTTTCCAAACTTCGCGTTTATACTATCTCTGACCAGGATGATAGCGGCCCATGGATTCACAAAACTTTTCCTGATCTTTTTTATATATGCAGCCCGGGATTTCATTCGGGAGATGGTTATCATTATTCCACCTGGGTGGGCATAAGCGGCGATAATTTCCATGGAAGATTTACCGGAGCTGATTTTAATCTCGTTACAAACAAGTGGGAGGATAAAAATATCAGAAGCAAAGGACCGCTTGGCGCTGAGTATCCGCATATGAAATATTTGATGGAAGGCGATACCCCCACGTTTCTGTATTTAATTAACAATGGACTTGGAAGCCCGGAACATCCGGATTGGGGAAGCTGGGGCGGACGTTATGAGTTCTATACTCCCCGGTATCATAAGTGGTTTTTGGAACCGGAAACTAGGCCTTTCTGGAGTAATGCGGATGATGAAGTAATGGGCGTGGACGGAAAATGGCATACCAGTAACAAAGCAACAATATGGCGCTGGCGTTCCGCTTACCAGAACGAATTTGCAGCAAGAATGGATTGGACTATTAAACCATATTCCGAGGCAAATCATCCTCCCGTTCCCAAGTTAAATATGCCCGATCGGATTACCGCTGCAGCAGGAGATACCGTCAGGCTTAGCGCCGAAGGCTCAACCGATCCGGACGGAGATTCTCTTTCGTATTCTTGGTTTTACTATAAAGAACCCGGAACATTTGCTACCGGAAATGCAAGAACGGGGCAACCGTTAAAAATAGTAAACTCGAATAATGTGAATGCATGGTTTATTGTGCCGACACATCGTGTACTTCGTTACGGTACTATGCACATAATTATTGCCGTAACCGACAACGGAAAACCAAAACTGACGCGCTATAAACGCGTCATTATTGATGCGAAACCTTAAGAATCGATACAACTACTTAGGAGTTTTAATAATGCATCCATTTAAAAAGTTTGCACATGACCGGGGTTTAATTACGATCTTAAGCCGCTATTTGTTTTCCAAAGACATGTCTTTAATCGCGATCATCCTGGCTCTGGTTAGTTTTTCATTGTCTGCACAAACGAACTTGCAAATTCCTGAAAAGAATGTGGTGAGTAATTTACCTGCAATTTTAATGGGGGCGGCTTGGTATCCTGAGCAATGGCCTGAGGCAAAATGGGAAAAAGACCTTACTCTTATGGAAAAAGCTGGTGTGCGGGTAGTGCGCATCGGCGAGTTTGCCTGGAGCACCATGGAGCCGACGGAAGGAAATTATAATTTTGGATGGATGGACCGCGCAATTGAAGCGGCAGCCAGACATTCCATTGTAACAGTGCTCGGCACCCCGACCGATGCTCCGCCGGCCTGGCTAACACAGAAGTATCCCGAAACACTACGCATCGATGAGAAGGGAAATCGGATGGAACACGGCATTCGACGTCAATGGTCATATAGCAGCCCCCGCTATATGCAATTCTGCAAGAGCATTGTCGAGCAGATGGCAAGGCGTTACGGCAAGAATCCTAACGTTATAGGATGGCAGGTTGGAAACGAGTTTACGGACGACTCCTTCGATAAGCACTCGCAGAAACTCTTCCAGGAGTGGCTGCATAAAAAATACGGGACTCTGGATGAATTAAACCGCCATTGGACTACGGCACATTGGAGCGAGACATACACCCGCTGGGACCAGATCCCTATGGGACGCGGCTACCGCAATCCCGGTTTATTACTGGATTACAAACGCTTCGTTACTCATCAGTTTCGGGTGTTCGCGGCAGTTCAGATTAAGGTCCTGCGTAAATATATCGAGCCGCGGCAGTTTATTACCACCAACCTGGGTGGTCTGGGATGGGCAGACCGTTTCGATCGTCATCTGTTTTCACAGGACTTTGATATGATAAGCTGGGATAACTATGTCGGGATGGGTCATCTGGATCCTTATCGTAACGGTGCGACTCACGATCTGGTATGGGGCTGGAAGAAGCAGAATTTTTGGGTTATGGAAATGGCGCCGGGTTTTGTCAGCTGGGCGCCGGTCAATAACTGCCTGGATCCCGGGGAAACTCGCCGCATGGCCTGGCAGGCAATCGGTCACGGTGCCGACGCTGTCCTTTTCTGGGAGTGGCAAAACACATTGAATGGTCAGGAGACGATGCATGGAAGCATAGTTGGTCCAGACGGTGATCCAGTCCCAATCTTCGGAGAGGTACAGCAAATAGGTAAGGAGTTTGCTAAGGCATCGGGAGTACTTCAGGGTACATCACCTTCATCGGAAGTTGCTATTCTGCACGACTATGACAGTCGCTGGGCACTAACCTTTTCGACTCAGCGGCACACTCGTGAATATGATCCTATTTCTGTTCTTCTCGATTTCTATAAACCTTTAAGAGATAGTGCACAATCGGTGGCTATTATTGCTCCAACCGAACCGCTTGATTCATACCGTCTGGTAGTAGCACCATGGTTGAACATTTTACCGAAAAAACTGGGGGTGCATCTGCTTGACTATGTGAAAGCCGGCGGACATCTTGTACTGGGTCCACGCTCCGGTATGAGGGATCAATGGAACGCATTATATGAAAACAGGCAGCCAGGTCCTATTGAGGATGCCCTGGGCGGGCGCGTAGAGCAATACTATGCCCTGATTAATAAAGTACCTATTTCAGGAGTTTGGGGAAAAGGGAACGTATCGATCTGGGCTGAACAGATGTCCACCAAGAGTAAAGACACAAAGGTATTAATGCATTATGGAAAGAGTAACGGATGGCTCGATGATCAACCTGCTGTTATCCAAAGTAAAGTTGGAAAGGGGATTATAACTTATGTCGGGGGATTACTGGATGAGCAACTCATGTGTAACGCTGTGCATTCGTGGCTGGATGAGGCTGGAGTAAAACCGGCAATGGGTCCGGTTCCACAGGGAGTAGAGGTCTGTCGAAGAACCGGCGACCGCGGTGATGTATTCATACTTCTGAATCATAACCAGGCACCGGTGTCTTTCAAACTGCCCCGACCAATGTGTGATGTATTGGGCAAGGATGCACTTGTCAGCACAGTTAGATTACCGGTTGAGGGTGTCATGGTGCTCTCAGACAACAGGGACTAACTTTATCAATAGAGTTATTCTGTAACAGAAAATTTATGAAGGGAAAAACATGACTTCTATAAAAAATATTTTAACAAGAAGCTTTGCAATTTATTTACTTATAATATTTTTAAGTTTTCCTTCCTTTTCTTCTCTCAAAGTTTTTGCCGAAAGAAAAAATAAAGTTTCCGGTGTTGTGAAATCAGAAGAGCACGGCTGGGATCATGTTCCTGAAATTCTAAAGAAAATTGTGGCTCCCAAATTTCCGGATAGAAAATTTAACGTAGTTAATTATGGCGCTTCTGCTGACGGGAAATCCCTCTGCACAAAAGCATTCGAAAAAGCCATAGATGCGTGCAGTAAAGCCGGGGGCGGCATAGTTGAAGTACCGGAAGGGACATTTCTGACAGGGGCAATTCATCTAAAAAGCAATGTCAATTTGCATATCTCGGAAAGAGCTGTGGTAAAGTTCAGTACAAATCCAAAAGATTATTTACCGCTGGTTCATACCCGGTACGAAGGGATTGAGTGCATGAATTATTCTCCTCTTATTTATGCTTATGGACAGGAAAATATCGCCGTAACCGGCAAAGGTCTGCTCGACGGGCAGGCAAGCAACGAATACTGGTGGTGGTGGACAGGCTCAAAAAGATTCGGATGGAAAGAAGGAATGCCGAGTATGCGGGATAAAGGAAACAGAGCAGCACTTGCAAAAATGAATGATGAAAAAGTTCCATTGAATAAAAGAATTTTTGGTGAAGGCCATTATTTAAGACCTACAATGGTTGAATTTTATAAATGTAAAAATATTCTAATTCAGGGGGTAACACTAAAAGATGCTCCGTTCTGGCTTTTACATCCGACACTCAGCACGAACATTACTATTGACGGAATAATAACAAATAGTCTCGGTCCTAATAATGACGGCTGCGATCCGGAGTCTTGTTCCTATGTTCATATAAAAAATTGTGTTTTTAGCGATGGCGATGATTGTATTGCAATTAAATCAGGAAGAAATAACGATGGTCGAATAGCGAATGTACCAAGTACAAATTTTGTAATCCAAAATTGCAAAATGAAAGACGGACACGGCGGTGTTGTAATCGGAAGTGAAATTACCGGTGGCGCGTGGGATATTTATGCTGAAGATTGTGAAATGGACAGTCCGAATCTTGACAGAGCTCTGCGTATTAAATCAAATGCAAAACGAGGAGGAGTTGTCAAAAATATTTATATGCGAAATGTTAAAGTTGGACAAGTAAAAGAAGCTATAGTAAAAGTGAATCTACATTATGGTGGTAATGAGGCAAAAGGATATAATTACAATCCCGTTGTAAAAGATATATATGTCGATCACGTTATAAGTAATAAAAGTGAGTACGCTCTCTATCTGGATGGATTAAAAAATTCAATTGTGAAAAACATCAATATAATTGATTGCAAATTTAACGGAGTTAAAAAAGGAAATTACCTGAATAATGTTGAAGGTATTCACTTAAATAATGTTTATATAAACGGGAAACTATCAACAAATAAATAAGTAAAAAAAATTGGACTCATCCATGAAAACAATAATCACTCTAATAATCTTTTGTTTACTACAAGTAAATCTTTTTTCCCAATATGTAGATGCTAATAAAAACGGAAAGATGGATGTCTATGAAAACCCAAAGGCGAATATTGATGTCAGAGTAGAGGATCTGCTCAGTCGTATGACACTTCAAGAGAAAATTGCCCAGATGGAAAACATCGGAAAAATTCAATTTGACAAACAGGAAAATTTATCCCGAAAGACAATTGATGAAATTAAAAACGGAATCGGGCAGCTTAGCCGTACAGGTGAAGACTTAATGCCCGCTCAAACCGTTGAAGAGATAAATAAGCTTCAAAAGTATCTAATTAAAAAAACCAGACTAGGCATCCCGGCGATTATACACGAAGAATGTTTACACGGTCTTATGCTTACAGGAGCAACGGTTTTCCCACAGGCAATAGCAATGGCAAGCTCATGGAACGTTTCATTGGAAGAAAAAGTTACTTCGGCTATTGCGCAAGAAACCAGGAGCAGAGGTGCTAATTTAGCATTAACACCGGATATTGATTTAGCGAAAGATCCGAGATACGGACGAACAGGAGCGACTTTCGGAGAAGACCCATATCTGACTTCGCAGTTCGCTATTGCTTCAATAAACGGATTTCAAGGAAAGAATTATCTTATCGGCAAAGACCATATTGGTGCAACAGTAAAACATTTCGGCGCCTCCGGTCAGCCGTTGGGTGGCTTAAATCTCGCACTGAATTATATGAGTAAAAGGGCGATGCTGGAATCCGATTTATTGCCGTTTAGAGCTGCTGTTGAAAAAGCCGGTGTCGCTTCTGTTATGGCTGCCTATAATGTCTTTGACGGTATCCCGTGCCATGCCAATCATTGGCTGTTGACAAAATTATTAAGAAACACTTGGGGTTATAAAGGTATTGTAGTATCCGATTACAGTGGTATTGAACAGTTAGCAGATTTTCATTTTGTCGCTAAAAATTTTGACGAAGCTGCCAAAATGAGCATAGAAGCCGGGGTAGATGAGGAATTACCAAAAACCAAAACATTTAAAAACCTGAAGCAGATGGTGGATAACGGAAACTTGGATGTTAAATATATTAACAGAGCGGTAAAGAACATTTTGAGGCTAAAATTCAGGTTGGGATTATTTGACAATGCTTATGCCGATTCTGTTTATGCTAAAAAAGTTAATCATAGTGATGAACATATATCTCTTGCTCTAAAGGCTGCACAGGAATCCATTATTTTACTTAAGAATGAAAATAAAACACTTCCGATTAATCTGAACAAGATAAAATCCATTGCAGTTATCGGACCTAATGCAAAGCATGCATATTATGGCGGATATACTACAAGGTCTAGTTATGGAAATGGTGTGACCGTATATGACGGCATTAAAAATTATGTCGGCGGAAAAGTCAAAGTGAATTATGCCGAGGGATGTAAAATACATAAAGGAAGCGGATATTGGAGAGAACCTGAAGCTGAATTGAATTCAGAAGCATCAGATTTGAAACTAATAAATGAAGCTGTAAAAGTTGCTGAAAATTCTGATTATGTGGTTCTGGTTATTGGAGGTACTCCCCGTACAAGCCGGGAAAGTACTGGTTCCAGAATAGGCGACCGTGACGATCTTAATCTTTTTGGAAGGCAGCAATTACTGGTCGACTCCATTATGAAACTCAATAAGCCTACTGTAGTGTATTTAATGAACGGAAGACCCCTTAGCATTGTAAAAGTGAAAAAAGAAGTTCCCGCGATTTTGGAAGGCTGGTATGAAGGCGAACAAACCGGCAATGCCGTTGCCGATGTTTTGTTTGGGAAAATAAATCCGTCAGGTAAATTACCTATTTCATTTCCCCGTTCGGTTGGAGATTTACCATGTTATTATAATAAAGTTAATTCAGCATTGCATAACAAGTATATTTTAGAGAAAAAAGGTCCACTATTTCCATTTGGATTTGGATTGAGCTATACAAATTTTGAATATTCTGATTTGAAATTATATAAAAATGAAATAAGTAAAGATGACAGTACAACAGTTAGTGTTAAAGTTACAAACACAGGAGGTTTTGACGGTAAAGAAATTGTTCAGATGTACATTCACGACAATATTGCTTCTGTTGCGCGTCCGGTATTGGAACTAAAAGGTTTTCGAAAAATATTTTTAAAGAAAGGTGAATCCAAAATTGTAGAGTTTAAAATTACTCCGGAGAAATTAAAACTTTTAAATCAAAAAATGGAAGAAGTTGTTGAACCGGGTAAATTCACAATTTACGTTGGTAAAAATTCTGCAGATTTGCAATCGATAGAATTAACTGTAATTGATTAACGTATTTACTTTAAATATCAATACAAATCTATTTATTTGGTTAAAGGCTGCAAACAATAGCGGTAAATGATAATTTGAAATATTTGTAACAATTAACTGATAACGGAATTGTAAAATGAAAAACTTAATAACAACTGTAATTCTTTTTGTACTAGTCATGGCATTTTTGTCATCTACAGGAAGAGCACAAGCCGAAGCCAAAAGCATGAAAGCTTTAAAGGTTTCAGAGAACAAACGGTTTTTAGTTGATGAAAACGGCAAACCTTTTTTCTGGCTGGGGGACACAGGATGGCTGCTCTTCTCAAAACTGAATAGGGAAGAGGTGGATCAATATCTGACCGACCGTGCCCAAAAAGGCTTCAATGTCATTCAAGTTATGGTGCTGCATTCGTTGGATGCAGTAAATGTATATGGTGATTCGGCTCTTTTTAACCAAAATGTAGCCACTCCAATGGTTACTAAAGGAAGTGACTTTGGAGACTCAACCGAATATGATTTTTGGGACAATGTTGATTATGTTGTTGATAAAGCAGCCGGAAAAGGAATTTATATCGGAATGGTGCCTGTTTGGGGAGGCAATGTACTAGCAGGGAATATTACCAAAGAAGAAGCGGTAAAATATGCCGGATGGCTTGCCAACCGGTACAAAAACAAACCTAATATCATTTGGTTAGTCGGAGGTGATGTAAGCGGCAGCGATTCATTAGATATATGGAATGCAATTGGTTCGACAATTAATAAGATAGATGCAAATCATTTAATTACATTTCATCCGTTTGGAAGAACAACCTCTTCACTTTGGTTTCAAAATGCAAAATGGCTGGATTTTAATATGTTCCAATCCGGCCACCGTCGTTATGACCAGGATGATACTAAATGGGGATTTGGTCAGGACAACTATAAATATGTTAATCATGATTACGCTCTTAAACCTGTTAAGCCAACCATAGACGGAGAACCTTCCTACGAAGGTATCCCACAAGGTTTGCACGATACCACGCAGCCTTACTGGAGAGCTAATGATGTCCACAGGTATGCTTACTGGTCGGTGTTTGCCGGGGCGTTTGGTTTTACCTATGGCGCAAATTCCGTAATGCAGTTTTATAAACCTACTGATAAACGCCCTTCCTTTGGTCCCAGAGAGTATTGGACAGAGGGTATTCATTTGCCCGGTTCGGGACAAATGCATCACCTGAAAAAACTGATGTTATCGCACCCTTATTTGGAGCGGGTCCCCGACCCTTCGTTGATAGCTGGTGAAAACGGTTCTAAATATGATTACCTCGCTGCAACCCGGGGGAATAATTATGCCTTTATATATACCTATACGGGGAGAAATATTCATGTACAAATGGGCAAAATATCGGGAGATAAAATAAAAGCTTCATGGTATAAACCGAAGGATGGAACGACAATTAAAATTGGTGACTTTGAAAATAAAGGTACGCACGAATTTGATCCACCTGGAAAACCCGCTGATGGCAATGACTGGGTATTGGTACTTGATTCATTGTAAAAGAAATCAGAGTCAACTTAAAAAGATTTTTATTAGAAGCGGAAAACCCTTTGTGAAATATACAGGATTGATAATTATTTTATATAATAAACCAACTTTGTGTCATATGTTTATGAATTACATTAATCGCGCATTGATTTACTCAAAAGTCAAGAATATTATATTTTGGAAGTGTATCCCTACCCTATTTTTTATTTTTTTTATAGGAACATCTTCAGCTAATGCTGCTATTCCGCTAAGAGGTACTCCTGAGGCGCAGACTATGTTAAAGGAATTCCCTTTTCTAGGAAAACTTTTAACGACAGAAAGTCCATGGGAAATGCAGCCGGAGGCGCTTGCAAGAAAGGTATTCAACCGGATGCCCAAATTAGCACAGGGAGACGATGAATACCCTCTTTTGTTTAGAGATCGTCGTGAGGAAAACGGATGGCCAGGTGAGAAGATATTCGATCAAGTTGCCTATGAATCCGAATACTATGCTTTTGATCGGGAATACCCCGTCATGAAACTCCACGTTGGTCGTCCGCTATTATTTGATGTGCAACATGGACGCGTAGAGGCACTTGCAAGGGAAAAAGAACTAACACCACAGTTTCCGTTTCTTGATCCGAAAGTGATTCCTCCGTTTTTACAAAAATTGGATAGCATCATCGATCTATTGGCTCCGTATGGCGCAAGACGGTTGCCAGGTGATTTTTACCTCGCATCGCGTTATTTGCTGCCCAATAACATACTCATGATAGTTACCAATTTAACCGGCTCAACCAATGGAACTCCGTATGTCGAAATTGAATTGAGGCCTTGGGGACCGGTTGAGAAATTTGCAGGCAGTCAAACGCTTGCTTTCCCCGGAGCTGAGGGCGCTGGTCGTTATTCGAGGGGTGGACGAGGTGGTAAAGTCTTCGTGGTAACTTCTTTGGATGATTACTTGTTGAATGGCCGCCCCGGTCGGCCTGAAGGCAAATTAGGACAGGCAAGTGAACATGCCAAAACACTCGGTAAGGGGAAATGGGTTCCTTATATTGATGCTTTGGGGAATGAACATCCAGATGAAGGACGTCCAATATTACCAGGCTTTCCAGCACTACCACCTGAAAAATTGATTCATGGCACCTTGCGTGAGGCCGTTGAAGCAAAGGAACCACGCTACATCGTCTTTGCTGTTTCAGGAACCATCAGGTTAAAAGCACCGCTTGATATTAAGAATCCCTACATTACCATTGCTGGTCAAACGGCTCCCGGCGAAGGTATTCAAATCAGGAATTTTGGAATTAAAGTTGAAACGCACGATGTGATTCTCAGGTACCTCCGCATTCGTGTGGGTGATATTAAGGGACCCGGAAACCTCAAAAGGTTACTTGGTGAACAAACCCATGCGCTGGACTTGAACGCGATGAACGTTATTGCCGACCATTGCGACATTGCTTATGCAAATGACCAGGTTTTCAACACGTATGGTCAACATATGAGGGAAGCTACTACAATCCAGTGGTCGTATATTTACGGGGCACCGACAGCTTCAACCCATGAGAAAGGTAATCATTCCATGATCACCGTGGGAGTTGGCTGGGGCTGGGTTTCATCGCATCATAACCTTTTAGCACATGGTCGGGTACGCAATCCGCGTATAGACATGCTCACCTACGATTTCAGGAACAATGTCATCTATAATTTTGTGGGTACGGGTTATGGATCTGATAACGATTATTTGCGCCTGAATTATGTTGGCAATACGATTAAAAAAGGGTCAGATTCAAAGGGTAACGCATCGTATGCCTGGAGCGAAAACACGAAATACGCACAATGGTATGGCAGAGATAACAAGTTGCCGGATGATTTTAAAAGCGTTTTCGGCAAATCGGATGTATCGGTTATCAGTGCGCCTATTCCTTCGATTCCTATGGTTACCCAATCAGCAGAAGAAGCTTATAAGTTGGTAATCGAAACAGGTGGAGCGACCAAACCGGTCAAGGATACCATCACATCCTATGTGGCGCAAACGGTCAAAGATAGTACGGGATTTATCCCTGGAACTCCAGACGACTGGCCCGAAGGCGGTTTTGCAAAGTATCCCAAAGTGAAGTCTCCAGATGACAAAAATGAAAATGGTATTCCTGACGAATGGGAAATCAATCATGGACTTGATCTGAACAAGACAAAAGCAACAGGGCGAGATTTGGATTCAAAATATGATAACATTGAAGTCTATATGAATTCTCTTTAAATGTATTTAATAATAGTCAGACAATAAGTGTTAAAAATAAGGCAGATATAATTTTATAAATCAAGGCTTAAAATGGATGAATTTCCAAAATTAAAAAATGAACTTAATCAAATAAAAAAGGAAAATCATCATGCAAAAAATGAAGAGATTAATTTTTACTGTGATAGTATCACTTACTTTATTTTCTTTGAGCTGCAAGGCAAGTGATGGAAATGGAATTAAAACGGGCTCAGATAAAGATAACATAAAACCGCGTATCATTATCATGTCAGACTTTCCGCCGCTTGACGTTATCCCTGTTAAAGCGAGCTATGGCCCACTCGAGAAACGAAGTGATCCGGATGATGTACAATCGATGGTTCGCTTTCTTCTTTACACAAATGAGTTTGATGTTGAAGGACTGATCGCTACAGCAGGAACCAAGGCCTATATTGCGAGAAAACAAAATATTTTGGATATGCTAAATATTTACGACCAGGTAGATGAAAACCTGCGAAAGCATGATGAAAAGTATCCAACCGCCGATCAATTGCGTTGGGTTACCTGGCAAGGCCGTGATGGGACGTACGGTAAAAACGGTGTAAAAAAACTTGGTAAAGGCATGAATACTGAGGCTTCCGACGCGATTATCAGGATAGTAGACAAACCGGATAATCGTCCGTTATTTGTATGTATTTGGGGTGGTCCGTATGAAGTCGCTCAAGCAATCTGGAAAGTGAAAAATACACGCACGCCCGATGAGCTTAAACGTTTTCTAAGTAAGTTACGCATTTATTCAATTGGAAGGCAGGACAATACTTTGCAATGGCTACTCGATAATTTTCCTGACCTGTTCATCATCGTTGCAGATAATATCTATCGAGGCATGATGTCATACGCACCTGGTTCGGACTCGTCGCTTGCTGATATTAACTGGGTCTACGAAAACATTCACCGTGGACATGGATTATTGGGCCTGATGTACCCAGCCATTACGACAATGGATCCGAATAAAGCGGGAGTAAGAGAAGGGGATACTCCTTCATTCTTGTATCTTGTCAGCGCAATACGCGGTTTAAATGATCCCAATAAACCTAACCTGGAGAGTTGGGGCGGACAATTTATCCAACCGGATCCTGCTAAAAATCATTGGTTTGATGGCCCGGGACCAGAGAGTGTCTATAAATGGCGCGCCGAGGTTCAAGCGGACTTTGCTCGTCGAGCTGACTGGATGCTTCCTTAATTATGAACTGTTATAAATGACATTAAAAAATAAAAACATGAAGAAAGAACTTTTTTTAGCATAAATATTAATAAAAGTATATGACATTCTTGGAAGAGAAGTATACGGTAAATTTCAACCATTGTAAATCAAAATGCCGGTAATTACTCTGTCCGGTTTGATGGAAGCGGATTAGCCAGCAGTATGTTTTTCTATAAATTAAGTACCAGAAATTTTGTGAATGTGAATAAGAGGCTGCTCATCAAATAAAGAAATAATCTGTAATTTTTACAGATTCGGAGGTCTAGATGAAATTTGTTAAAACAATATTTTTATTCATCGTCATATTATTAAATCAACTCGTTTTTGCGCAGGGCAAAGTACATCCAGGCAAGAAAATAATTCCCACGATTTTTTGGACGTGGCAGGACAGCGTGATTGAAAATCCGGCTTTACTTGTAAAGCAGTTAAAGGATATTAAAGCCCACAGTTTCAAAGGAGTCTATGCAATGCCGCGTGCAACGCATTATCAGTTATTTGATGAAGAAATGTTCAACGCAGTTAAGACTGCGAGCGATGCGTGTATGAAAGAAGGTATCGAATTTAACTGGGGAGCCGATCCGCGTGTGGGTGCGCATGAAGCTGTTAAGGAAACAGGGTATGGTGCCGAAATGCTCATGACGAATAAAAATTTCTTTCCCAACACTAATGTTAAAGGTACCAACCCTGAGCGCTTAATGCTAAATGAATATAAAGTTAAAAACAATAGGTATTTGTTGAAATATGAATATCCTGTACGAAGGGATATACATTTGCTGTATGAAGTTTCTCTCTGGTTAAACCCTCTTAAGATTGAAAAGGTATTTGCTTATCAGCGATCGAACGGGAAGGTTGTCAAATCATCAATCAGGGATATAACTGCCGGCGCTCATTTCTTTGTGAATAGAAGTTTTCATTACGTGGAAGTTCTCGGCAAAACTGATTTACCGGAGGGTGACTGGTATGTTGTTGCATTCCCCAAATTTATAACCAACATGTATGCATTCGATTCACCCGAACATGAAAAAGTTATGCTCCATCTTCTTGAAGATTATCAAAAACGTAATATACACTTTAACGGTTTCTGGTGGGACGAACCCGGCTATTATTTTCAGTTCGGGCAGTTCGTTATAAGTGATAGAGTTTATAATGACTTTAAAAATAAATACGGTTACAGCCTTAAAGACAACCTATACTCGCTTATTCTTAATTTGGATGACAACACTCAATTGAAGGTCCGTAAGGATTATTTTGAACTGCTGATGGATTACGTGTTCGGTACAGAACGAAGTTTTTGGAAGTACGGCGAAAAACTTTTTGGACCTCTTCGTATGGGTATCCACCAAACCTGGCATACAATTCCTGATGACAAGTATGCAGGCTGCGGGGATTACTGGCGGGGACTTGTTTCAGTTGACGGGGGGTATTCCGACGACGGTGCATTTGAAACCTATTTTAAGACTGACCTGGCAGGCAAGTATGAACAAACAGCTTTTATGATTTTGGCATCCTCGCTTGCAAAATTCTCTCAAGACGGTGTTGCACATTATAATAGATGGGGGACACACTACACTAATAAAGTTCCTATTTATTGGAACGATTTAATGCCGTTATTTTCTAATACTTGGATTCAGCATTGTTACGGTTATACCGGAGTAATGGGCGCATCGCGGGGATTTGGCCCGGGTTTCCCGAATCACTCTTCATGGCACATTCTTCCTGAATTAAACAAAAGAACCGAGAAAGTTGTTAACATAACAAAATATAAACTTCCCGTTGCCGACGTAGCAGTCGTATTTCCCATCTCAACATTTTTAACATCGCTTCAACCTACCACGGGTAAAATGATGCATGAGATAAGGTGCTTGGTTGGAATTATGCCTGCACTCGGTATTCAGGTTGATGCTATTTCCGACTGGCTTTTCGCAGAAGGGAAAATTAAAGACGGGGTTTTCCAGGTTCGTAATCAAAAATATAAAGCCGTGCTTCTGCTGTATTCAAAAAAAGTTTCAAATAAATGTTTGGCAACAATAAGAGAATTGCAAAAGAAAAATTTCCCGGTTTATTTTATTGGCGAAGTACCACGATTAGCAATAGATGGCAAGAAGGTTGATTTAAATGCAAAAGTATCATTTAAAGTCGGTGATGATATGGATAAACTTTCTGCCGAAATTAAAAAATTGGATTTACCTTCCCCGGTTACTCAATTGAAAGGCGCTTACGTTACGGTTGTACCTGGTAGTGGAAAGGATGTTTATGTGCTTGTTATGCCTGTTGTACCCGGCAAAGAGGTTGGCGGTGTGATAACTTGCAACGGGAAAAAAGTAATTGTAGAAAAATCAAGTAAGCTTTCAATATATCATGTTGATGCAAACGGGAGTAAAAAAGTTTTTGATTAGTTTTTGCAGTTTCTATGAAGCGCAAGGTTTTAACGTTAAATAAAATTGTTAATAAAAATTATTTGAGAGAAGTATGAAAAAAATAATATTCCTATTATTACTGGTTCCTGTCCTGACTTTTGCCCAACAAAAAGCAGATTCAGTAGAAAAATGGGGAATGTACACGGTAGAACTAAAAGCCCCAAGTACCGGTAATCCGTTTGTTGATATTGAGCTGAGCGCGGTTTTTACAAACGGTGAGGAAAGTTTTAAGCCCGACGGATTTTACGATGGCAACGGGATATTTAAAATCCGGTTTATGCCGGATAAAATAGGTGTTTGGACATATAAAACAAAAAGCAACCGGAAGGAATTGAACGGCAAGGAAGGCAGTTTTATTTGCACACCCGCATCACCGGGCGTTCATGGACCTGTACAGGTGCGAGACCAGTATCAATTTGAATACAGGGATGGAACGCCGTATTTTCCGTTCGGCACTACTATTTACGAATGGGTTTTCCAACCGGAAAAAACGAGACAGGAAACACTTGAAACATTAAAAAAAGCTCCGTTCAACAAAGTCCGGTTTTTACTAGTTCCCCCGTATAAAGAAAAATATCTCTCCGGCCCGCTAAAAATAAATAATTTCCCGTTTGAAGGAACATCCATAGATAATTTTGATTTTTCCAGATTTAATGTTGAATACTTTCATCATTTCGAAAAATGCCTGAAACAGATCGAGGTTCTCGGTATTCAAGCCGACGTGATTCTCTTCCGGCCCTATGACGGACCAAAATGGGGCTTTAACAGAATGGATATGGCAACCAATGAACGTTTTATCCGCTACGTTGTTGCTAGACTGGCTGCCTACAGAAATGTATGGTGGAGTATGGCAAATGAAAATAGTTTTATGCACCACATTACGGAGGATGACTGGGACAAGCTTTTTAAAATTGTAGCCAATATAGATCCTTATCATCACATGTTGTCAATCCACAATGCTGATATACTATATCCCTATTGGAAGCCCTGGGTGACGCATGTCAGCATGCAATATTACAATGCTGTACGTGCGTTCGGTGCTGCAGCTATATTCCGTGATATTTATCGTAAACCGGTTATATTCGATGAGATTAACTATGAAGGCAATATTGCAAGCCGGTGGGGGCAGCTGACCGGTAAAGAAATGACTTTCCGATTTTGGATGGCTATTATCGGAGGAACATACGCTACACATGGAGAAGCATTTGTTGATTCATCTGGAATAAACTGGATTTCTGATGGCGGGGTATTACATGGCGAAAGTCCATCAAGGATTGCTTTTTTGAAAAAAATTGTTGAAACCGGTCCACAAGGCGGACTTGAACCCATAGATCATTTCTATGTAAGAAATGTCGCTGGTGAAGCGGGAAAATACTATTTATACTATTTTGGAAAAGAGAAGATTAAAAACTGGGATTTTGTACTGCCAAGGGAAGGGCTTGAAGATGGAATGAAGTTCAAAGTTGATTTAATCGATACCTGGAACATGACCATTTCACCTGTTAATTCAGTTTTTGAAATTGAAAAACTGAATAGGTATAAATTCATTGATAAGGAAAAACGCTCGATAAAATTTCCGGGCAAACCGTATATGGCGATGAGGATTACACGAATAAAATAGTTACGACTAGCATTTACGATTTACCGAAACAGATGTTGATTAACAATTTTTAAGAAAAAATCTCTTAAATTGAAAGAATTCATTATTTAATTGTAAAATAAAACACTCCAATAATTGGAATGCTGTTTAACCGATTCTTTTAAAAATATTCATTCTGCCGGAAAAGGGGGATATCCGGTTTAAAAATTTTGTCGGATTCATCATCTTTGTTGTTTTTAACAATGTGGTTTCGTAAATTTTCGTAAATAAATAAAATTAAACGTAACTAAAAATAATCTTTTTCTTGTCATTTATATTACCATTACTATTACTTTTGCTTTTGAGTTGTAATTTTACGAAAATAAAAAAATAATCCAAGCGAATAAATGGAACGGGTAAAAGCAACATATCTCATTGAAACTCCTCATGAAGTAGAAAAAGCAGCAGCCATATTGGCAGGAGAACAATCAAGCGGTACGTTTGTAGCGGTTCCTGGTGAAACAGATGAGTTAAAAATCCGCTTTGCTGCACGTGTAGAGAACATAGAAAACCTGGATAAAGTTCCGGAGCCAAGCCTGCCCGGTGAATTCATGAGGGACAAAACGTTTCAAAGAGCAAAAGTTACTATTTCGTGGTCGATTGAAAATTTTGGTTATAATTTCCCGGCTTTAATATCTACCATACAGGGTAATTTGTATGAATTGCGGCAATTTACCGGACTGAAACTGGATGATATCGAATTGCCTGATTCTTATGGGGAACGCTTTACCGGACCTGTATTCGGTATGGAAGGGACCAAAAAACTGGCAGGGATTGGTCCCGAACGTCCGATAATTGGGACAATAATAAAACCAAGCGTTGGACTTACACCAGAGTACACAGCGGATTTAGTAAAAATTTTAGCAGAGGCTGGAATTGATTTTATTAAAGACGATGAGTTGATGACGTCGACCGCTAATTCGCCTTTCCCGGTACGTGTTGAAAAAATTATGCGGGTCATAAATGATTTTGCTGACAAAACCGGTAAGAAGGTTATGTATGCTTTTAATATCACCGGGGATAATGATACTTTGAAAACAAATTATGAGACTGTTTTTAAAGCAGGCGGTAATTGTGCGATGGTAAGTATCAATAGTGTTGGATGGACAGGTGTTAAACAGATTTGCGGCTGGGGTGAATTATCTATTCACGGGCATAGAAATGGTTGGGGAATGCTGAACCGTCACCCTTTGCTTGGAATCAATTTCCCGGCATACAATAAAATATGGCGGCTGGCTGGTGTTGACCAGATGCATGTTAACGGAATTAAAAACAAGTTCTGGGAGTCGGACGATTCTGTTGTAAGATCGATAAAATCGTGCCTTACTCCTTTTTAAAAAATGATTCGGTTTTGCCCGTAGTCTCGTCCGGTCAGTGGGGAGGACAGGCATTTGAAACCTATGCAAGAACAAGAACAACAGATCTTCTTTATATGGCAGGGGGGGGAATCATGGCACATCCTTCAGGTCCTGCCGGCGGCGTAAAAGCAATGCATCAAGCATGGGAAAGTTCTGTTAAAGGATACAAGCTCGAAGAGACAGCAAAAATGTATAAAGAATTTGGGGAGTCGGTGGAAAAATTCGGTAAATGAAATTAATGGCAAAAGATAAAAAAATATACATGGCTTTCTATGGTGACGATTTCACTGGCTCAACAGATGCTCTGGAATTCCTTAGCCGGGCCGGACTCAGAACGATATTATTTCTGGATAATCCAACACCTGACAAAATAGAACGTTTTGGAAATTTTGATGCAATAGGAGTGGCTGGAATGACCAGAGCCATGGTTCCTGATGAAATGTCCAAAACTCTCAGCCTGGCATTTTCGGTTTTAAATGAATTGAATCCAAGACATGTCCATTATAAAGTCTGCTCTACTTTCGATTCTTCGCCGGAGATTGGGAATATAGGTACGGCTATTCAAACGGGCTCGCGGATATTTTATAATGACTTTACCCCAGTTCTGTCAGCAGCACCTAACCTCGGGCGTTATTCGGCATTCGGCAATTTGTATGCCCGTATGGGGATCGGCAGCAAGGGAATTATTTACAGGCTCGACCGGCACCCGTCGATGAGTTCGCATCCGGTAACACCTGCATTGGAAAGCGATTTACGGCTGCACCTGTCGCAGCAAACCAGCGAACCAATAGGATTAATCGATCTGATAGATTTAACCAAGCCCATTGGCGAAATTATAGCAAAACTTAATACTGAAATCGTAGCAGGTAAAACAATTATCTTTTTTGATGCCATGTATGAATACCAGATGGCAGCCATCGGGGAGGTCTTGGACAAAAAAGCAGGTAAAAATCATCCTCTCTTTTCGGTTGGTTCATCAGGGATTGAAAAAGCGTTGGGTGATTTCTGGGAAAAACAGAAAATCTTTGTTCCCCGGAACCAGTGGGAACAATTATCCGAGTGCAAACCCATGTTGGTACTTTCAGGAAGTGTTTCTCCCGTTACAGCTTCCCAAATTGAGTGGGCGGTAAAGAATGGTTTTGAAGAGATAGAAGTAGATTCACAATTAATGGAAATTGAAGAACTGGAATTTTTTATTTCGGAATATTATAAAGAAATAGTTTCTTGTCTAGAAAAAGGTAAAAGCGTTATTCTACATACTTCAAAAGGCCCCGAAGATCCGCGAATTAAAAAAATAAAATCAATTCTCGATAAAAAAGGCTGGGATGATCAAACAAAAAGAACTCAAACAGCCAAAACTTTTGGGAAGGTACTTGGTCAATCGGCTAGACGGGCTTTAAAAAAATTTCTGGTTCAACGATTAGTTATTGCCGGAGGCGACACTTCAAGCTTCGCGGCAAGGGAATTGGGTATTGAGGCTGTTGAGATGATAGCGCCGTTCTTCCCCGGGGCTCCTTTGTGCAGGGCTTTCGCACCGGGATCACCTATTGATGGGATTGAAGTCAATCTGAAAGGTGGTCAGGTTGGTGATGAAACATATTTTGGAATATTACAGAAAGGAAAAATGATATGACAAAAAAATTAGGATTGATACACACATCGGCAACATTAGTGCCCGTATTTCAGACCTTAACAGATAAATATCTTGCCGGTAAGGATATAAAAACTTTCAATATTTCGGATGACAGTTTGATCAAAAATACAATCGAACGGGGAGTATTAACCCCGGAAACTTCCCGGCGGGTTATCAATTATG
The DNA here is from genome assembly GCA_963723205.1 of uncultured Ignavibacteriales bacterium. GTDB lineage: Bacteria > Bacteroidota > Ignavibacteria > Ignavibacteriales > Ignavibacteriaceae > CAVQBP01. The sequence goes on along the minus strand of CAVRQC010000041.1, from coordinate 19,833 downwards.
TGGCTTCAGCCGAAGAAGCCGGCGCAGATTTTATTTTAGTAACATGTTCGTCTATTGGTCCGGCAGTAGAAATTGCCGCAGCACTGGTTGATGTGCCTGTCCTGCGGGTTGACCAACCTATGGCGGATAAAGCTGTCCAAATGGGAAGAAAAATAGGTGTGGCAGCTACGTTATCAACAACACTTGAACCCACCAGCGATTTGGTGCGCAGAAGAGCAGCTTTGGTAGGAAAGGAAATTGAACTAACCTCCAGATTATGTGAAGGTGCTTTTGATGCTTTAATGAATGGAAATCCTGAACTGCACGATAAAACTGTCGCTTCGGCGCTAAAAGAATTGTCCCAACAAGTGGATGTAATTTTACTCGCACAGGCATCTATGGCGCGTGTGGTCAACCAGCTCTCCGATGAGGATAAAAAAGTACCGATATTAGCAAGTCCTGATCTAGCAGTACAGCACCTAACGGAAATTTTATGAAAATAGACAGAATCCAGCAATTTACATTTTGGTTGGGCTTAATTTCTATTGTGCTGCTTTTTATTACTTTTGTTGCCGGTCTTGAAAATTTATTAAAACCATTGGGAGTAGTAACAGTTATTACCTTGGCAACAGGTATGGCTTCACGAAAATCTCTAAAAAGCTATCAATATACGGCATGGATAATTGTTGCGATTGTCTGCGGTTTGATTTATCCATCAGCATTTTTGAAATGGGGGAATTTAGACCTGCGAAATAAATGGGTAATCCTTTTTATCGTGCAGCTGGTTATGTTCGGGATGGGAACCCAAATGAGTTTCAAAGATTTCATAAATATAAAATCCATAGGAAAAGGAGTTCTGGTTGGAGTACTGTGCCTGTTTACAATTATGCCGTTAGCCGGTTACCTATTAATTCATGTCTTTCATTTTAAACCTGAAATATCCGCAGGTGTTATTTTAATCGGCGCATGTTCAAGCGGGCTTGCCTCAAATGTAATGACTTACCTTGCGCGGGCGAATCTTACACTCTCGGTAGCTATGACTGCAGTCAGTACCCTATTAGCTCCGATTATAACGCCCTTTTGGATGAAAGTATTGGCGGGTTCTTATGTCCATATAGATTTTCTTAATATGTGTCTGGAAATTATAGAAATTGTGATTGTTCCAATTGGTGCAGCAATGCTTATCGAAGTTTTTAAATCCGATTCAAAGGCATGGATAAAAAGAATTGACATCATTTTTATTATTTCAATTCTGTGGTTGATTGCCCAGGTCTTTGGCTTTTGGAATTTTCTAAGTATGAATCTCTCCGATACTATAATGAAGGTAGTCGAAGTTCTAAATTTTATATGCGGAGCCGTTATAGTCGGTAAACTTTATTACCATGCCACACTTTCATACACAAAGATCAGCCGGTTTATGCCAATGTTTTCGATGGTTGGAATTGTATACTTTACACTTGTAACTACAGCCGCGAGCCGGGAAAATATTTTAGCAATCGGATTGCTTATGTTGATGGTTGCGGTTTTGCAAAATTCACTTGGATATATTTTGGGGTACTGGATTAGCAGGGGGCTTAGGCTTGACGAAGATTCCTGTAGAACTGTTGCATTTGAAGTAGCGCTGAAAAACGGCGGAATGGCATTAGGGCTTGCCGGAGTTATGGGAAAACTTGCAACAATGGGACTTGCAGCAGCAGTCTTCAGCGCGTGGATGAATATTTCAGGATCGCTGCTTGGTAATTATTGGAGAATAAGGAAGGTGTAAATGAATATAAAAATTACTCCTATGAAAATGATGAAAAGTTTAAAGATAATAGTATTATTATTATTTGCCTATGCTTTTGTTGTGTATGGGCAAACAGTAAGAGGCGAACCTGCCGGCATTTCTAAGATGCCTCAAATTTATAGTAGTAAGTATCAAACCGGTCAATCGACAATGACAAAAAAAGAGGTACAGAAATGGTGCAAAATGAAATTCGGTATGTTTATTCATTATAATTTATCCACATTTGACGGTCTGGAACAGACCCCTGGCAGCACTACTCCCGTATCTGTATATAACCCGACCGAACTGGATGTCGATCAATGGATTCGAGTAGCTAAAGATGCCGGAATGAAATATGCCATACTTACCGCAAAGCATTCTTCCGGTTTCTGTTTATGGGACAGCAAAGTTAAATGGAAAGGGAAAGAATATGATTATGATGTAGCAGTCAGTCCTGTTAAAACCGATGTTGTTGCCGAATTTATTGCGGCCTGTAAAAAATACGGAATCACGCCGGGAATTTACTATTGTTTAATGGACACACGGCACAGCGACACGAATATCGTATGGACTCCCCATCTACCCTATGTTTCTAAAGAATACTCCCAACTAGTGAAGGACCAATTGACTGAACTTCACACAAGGTATCCGGACATTGCAACACAATGGCTTGATATTCCAAGACATCTGACGAATGATCAGAGAGATACCCTTTATAAACTAGTCAAGAAAATTAATCCGAAATGTATAGTAATGTTTAATTATGGGCAGGAGAGCCGCGATATTTCCGGAGATTATAATATTAGTAGTGCCAAGGATGTCACCTGGCCGACGGACATATTAAATTCGGAGAAAACTCCCATTAAGCTTCCTTTTCGGAACCAACAAATATTTGAGGGAAAAAAGTACGAGCTTGGGTATGAACATTGTGTTTCAATAGCTGATAAATGGTTCTGGTCTGAGAAAGCAAAACCAAAATCACTCAAAGAATTAATTGCAATATGGAAACAGGTACGTAAACTAAATGGAAATCTTCTTTTGAATGTACCGCCGGACAAAACAGGAAGAATACCAAAAGTTTTTATAGACCAATTAATGGAATTAAAAAAACAAATAGAGAAGTGATTTAAATTATCCGAGAAAAGAAAAAAGTATTTAACATAAATAATTCAGGTAGAATTATATAATAAAGAGAAGAACAAACACCGGTAATAGAGTATATTATGAAAAAAATAATTCCACTAATACTTTCATTAATTGTCCTGACAATTAGTATAAGAGCTCAAGAAAAAGCGCTCGTAAATACTTCAAAAAGTCCTTATGCTAGGCTTGTTCCAGTAAATGTGGATGCGGTCCGATGGATCGGCGGTTTCTGGGGACGCTGGTTTGATGTCAGCAAAGATACCATGGCGATGAATATGCTGCACATATATGAAAACGATACTCTATGCCATGGATATTGTAACTTCGAAATAGCGGCGGGTATTAAACAGGGTAAATATGAAGGACCACCTTTTCACGATGGTGATTTTTACAAAACACTGGAAGGTGTAATATCGGTTTACGCACTTACAAAGGATAAACGTTTGTACGATGAATTAGAACGGATTATTAAAGTCATTGCAAAGGCGCAAAGAAACGACGGTTATATCAATACATTAACAACTATCATGCATCTAAATAATCCCTCGGTTAAGGAATTTGAAAATCAAATGAATTTCGAGGACTATAATCTGGGACACCTCATGACGGCCGCCTGTTTGCACTACCGCGTAACAGGACAGACAAACTTTCTAGATATTGCTAAAAAAGCAGCCGACTTTCTTGTAGCCTACTATAAAAAAGTAACTGCTGAACAAGCACGTACCGCCATTTGTCCTTCACATTACATGGGTCTTGTTGAAATGTACCGGACAACAGGTAATAAAAAATACCTGGATCTGGCTGAAAAAATGATTGATTTAAGAGGATATTCTAAAAACGGCACGGACCAAAATCAAGACCGGATACCATTTCGTTTACAAAGGGAAGCGGTGGGGCATGCTGTACGCGCCAACTACCTTTATGCAGGGGTTGCTGATCTCTATATGGAAACAGGCGAAGACTCGCTAATGACGGCTCTTAAGAGCATATGGAAGGATGTGGTTCATAAAAAACTATATATAACAGGCGGAACGGGAGCATTGTACGATGGTGTTTCACCAAACGGAACTTCCTATAATCCAAATGAAATTCAACAAATACATCAAGCTTATGGAATGGCGTATCAGCTTCCAAATATCACAGCATACAACGAAACTTGCGCCGAAGTTGGAAATATACTATGGAATTACCGGATGCTTCTTGCAACAGATAATTCCAAGTATGCAGATATTCTAGAGTTGACACTGTACAATAGTGCTCTTTCAGGAACTAGCTTGGACGGCACCAAATTTAGATATACAAATCCCCTTCGTGTGGATCATATCTTACCTTACAAATTGCGCTGGGAAGGGCCGCGTGTGCCGTACATTGCTTTGTCAAATTGTTGTCCGCCCAATATAATTCGGACCATAACAGAATCTAATAATTATGCTTATGTATTGACTAAAACAGGAATTGCTGTCAATCTGTACGGAAGCAATACCTTAAATACAAATCTGCCGGATGGTTCAAAATTAATTTTGAGGCAGGAAACCGATTATCCCTGGAATGACACAGTCAAAATAATTCTTGACGAAGTACCGAACAATCCTTTCGATATAAGTTTGCGCATTCCCGGATGGGCGGATCAGGGAAACCTTATTAAAATTAATAATCAAATTCTTAATGTTGATACAAAACCCGATAGATATGCAGTAATAAACAGAGAATGGAAAAAAGGTGATGTGATTGAATTGATATTGCCGATGGAAATAAAATTAATGGCTGCTAATAGGCTTGTTGAGACGGATCGCAACCAGGTTGCTGTAAAAAGAGGACCCATTGTTTATTGTTTGGAATCGGTTGATATGAAAGGAAAGAATATCTTTAATGTAATTCTTCCAGCGGATATAAAACTAAGACCTGTGAAAGCTGAAATAGACGGTGTAAAAATGATCGTACTGGAAGGAAAGGCTTTTCTTAAAAGTAAAACAGAACATTCATCGGATTTATATTACACTTTAAATGCACAATCAAAGTTGGAGAATATATCAGTACGCCTCATACCTTATTTTGCATGGGGTAACAGAGGAACTTACGAGATGTCTGTTTGGATACCTGTGAGTCTTAAATAAAATTGACTGTAATTATAATGAAAAAATATTTAGTAATAACTTTATTCTTTTTCTTCATAGTATCGAATTCTCAGGCAAGCGATACAACTAAAATAATGCCTGTTGGTAATTCCATAACAGCCGGCGAACACTATAAGTATCCGGCTTTATCTGAAAGAACGGGTTATAGAAAAGATCTCTATGAACTGCTGATCAAATCGGGTTATAATGTCGATTTTGTTGGTTCGCAGAACCATGGACAAAAACCCAAAAGTGATAAAGATTGGTATGACTGGAATTGTGAAGCGTATCCCGCCAGGAAAATTCCTTATATCGCAGACAAGGTAAAAGCAGCGTTGCCGGTATATAAACCGGATATTCTTCTTGTTCACGTTGGAACGAACGGCAGTGACTGGAGCAGTAAACCAGGGCAAGTAAAAAGTATGCTTGATATGATAGATAAGTTTTCAGTTGAAAATAATCATCCGATCACTGTTCTTCTTTGTTTAATTATCAACAGATTTAAAGGCGGAGATACAGCCACAACTCAATTCAATAAAGATGTAGCAAAAATGGTAGAAGCCAGAACGGGCGATAAAATAAAAATAATATCGGTAGATATGGAGAATGGTGCCGGGCTGGATTATTCGGATAACCCTCCTGATCCGAATGCCGATCCGCCGTATGAAGGCGGCGATATGTGGGGTGAAAAATATCCCGGGGTGTCATACGATAAATATCATCCGAATGATAAGGGCAATGCTAAGATGGCTGCAAAGTTTTTTAAGGAACTTGTAAAAGTACTGCAAGTGCCCTCTAAGATTGAAAATAAATAAACCGTAAGAGTGATACCATGAAAGAATCATTGTTTCATGAACTTTAAAAATAGCATTTTACATATAGATAAAAGAGTCTTTAATTAAAGAAACAAAATAAAACTTGAGAAACTTCTATGAAAAATTCAGTTACTGAAAAATTGGATGAAGATACTGTCCAACAAACAAACGAGGATGTAATTACCAGGCAGCAATGGAAATGGTCTGTGCTTGCGGGTATGGCGTCTTATCTTGATGCCGGTTCAATCGTCGCTCTTGGTGCTGGACTAGCGCTGTTCCAATCTTATTTAAATCTAAGCAATTTTGCTGTTGGAGCGCTTGCTGCAATTGGTCCAAATGCGATCGGCTGCGCACTTGGTTCATTTATCGGCGGGCGGCTGGGTGATAAACTCGGACGAAAGAGAATTTACCAGTATGACCTTCTTGTTTATGCTGCAGGTATTCTCTGTATCACACTGGCGATAAATCCAGCAATGTTGTTTATCGGTACGTTCGTTGTTGGGGTTGCTGTGGGAGCTGATGTCCCGACTTCGCTTGCATTAATTGGAGAGATTGCACCAGCAAAAGCACGTGGTAAACTACTTGGACTTACACAGGTGGCGTGGGCACTTGGACCAGTTATCGTCTTGTGGTTAGCAGCGGCAATGGCGTCATTAGGTATGCTCGGTATCCGTATTGTTTTTTTACATTTATTTGTTGTTGCAATTGTGACCTGGGCTTTGCGAAGAGGACTTACCGAGTCTGCCCGTTGGAAGGCTGCGGCTCAAACCAGTCGTACTCAAATCCGGAAGCTCTTCTCGGGTATGAACCTGCGGGCCCTAATCTGGACGGCAACAATTTACCTCTTCTGGAATCTTGCTGCCGGTACCGCCGGTATCTTCAATCCATATATTATTAAAACGCTCGGAGCAGGAAGTCAAGCAGCAAGTACGGCTATTCCAAGTCTCGCTTTTCTTGTTATGATACTGATTACTTTTACCGTATTTATGCGCTATTCAGACAAAAGTTATTCAACACGCAAAATAATTTGGGGCACAGGGGCAGTAATGCAAATAGTTTCTTACGGATTGTTTCTTGTTTTACCTTTTAACATTCCAGTTATAATTGCGAACATTGTATTGTTTGCAGCAGGCGCATCGCTTGCAGGTGAAGCATTTTATAAAGTATTCAGTCAAGAACTATTTCCGACTATGTTGCGCGGTACCGCTCAGGGTGTGACTTTCGGAGTTGCCAGAACTGTACTCGGCATTTGGAGTTTCTTTGTCCCGATGCTTGCAGATGCGGGCATTGGTCCTGTTGCGGCATTACTTGTACTTTTTCTTGTCATCAGCGGCGGTGTTGGATTCTTTTTCATGCCCGATACTTCAGGCAAAACACTCGAACAAATTGAAATGGAAAGAGGGTTATGAGTTCAAAAAAAAATTTTGCACAACAAGCTACATGGATTTGGTATCCCGGAGATTACGATATCTGGCTTGCCAACGAAATGCAGAACCGCCGTACGGAGCGCGGTACTTTTTTCCCTCCGTTCTGGAAAGCTGACAGTCATTTTAATCTTGTTGAGTTCTCAAAAAAAATTGTGTTAACTGAACCCGAAGAAATTAAAATAACAGTTGAAGGAAAGTATAATGTAAAGCTTGATGGAAAAATGCTGCAAGGCGCTCCTGATAAAGTTAAGATTGATGCCGGCAAGCATTTGCTGAATATCAAAGTGTTCAACCAGCAATACGTTCCATCCATCTATGTAAAAGGAAAAACTATTATTTCGGATTCAAGCTGGGATGTAACGTATGAAGATAAAGAATGGATTGATGAATCCGGCAAAGCTTCGGATTTATTCGCCACAATTTACTTGAAAGCGGCAAGCTGGAATTTTAATAAACCTGATGACCGTCCTTCGACATTTAAACTATCAACTAAACCAAAACCTGCCGATACCATTGAACATCATGTTAATTCGTTATTGGTCGATTTCGGCAAAGAGACTTTCGGTTATTTAAAACTACACGGATTACGAGGCAGCGGAAACGTTAATGTATATTACGGTGAATCGAGAGAAGAGGCTCTTTCACAGCAACATTGCGAAACTTTGGATAAGCTCTGTTTCGATGAATCAGCACAAACCGATTATACACTCCCGGACTCAAAAGCGTTTAGATATGTAAATATAATTTGCGATAAAGATGTAAATATAAATTCCGTTTCAATGCTGTATGAATATATGCCGGAAAAGGAACGGGGATATTTCCGTTGTTCGGATGAACAGATAAACAAGATTTGGGAGGTTGCTAAATATACTTTTCAACTGAACACGCGTGAGTTTTTTATAGACGGAATTAAGCGCGACAGATGGGTTTGGTCCGGCGATGCTTATCAAAGTTATTTAATCAATTACTATTTATTCTTCGACAGCAGAGAAGTAAGCCGTACTTTAGCCGCTCTTAGGGGCAAAGATCCTGTAACAAGTCATATCAATACAATTATGGATTACACTTTTTACTGGTTCATCGGTATTTATGATTATTATATGTACACCGGCGATGAAACTTTTATCCGGGATTTTTACCCGCGGATGGTAAGCTTGATGGAATTTTGCCTCGGCAGACGAAATCCGGAAGGTATGATGGTTGGGTTGAGCGGAGATTGGGTTTACGTTGATTGGGCACCGATCGATAAAAAAGGCGAAGTAAGTTTTGAACAGTTATTATTCTGCCGCTCGCTCGAAATCATATCGCTCTGCTCGGAAATAATGAACGATACAGAAGGAAGGGAAAGGTACAAACAAATCGCGGAAGATCTTCACGCGAAACTGATCCCCGCTTTTTGGAATAATGAGAAAGGCTGCTTTGTCAACAATAGGATTAATAGACTTAAATCCGAAAGCGTTACGAGATATACAAATATGTTCGCTGTATTATTCGGCTACATTGATAGTTCAAAAATGTTGTCGGTAAAAAACAATGTACTTCTTAACGATAAGGTGCAAAAAATTACCACGCCGTATATGCGTTTTTATGAGCTCGAAGCGCTTTGCGTCTTGGGAGAGCAACAACAAGTAACAAAAGAAATTAAAGACTATTGGGGCGGAATGCTAAATGCCGGTGCGACTACCTTCTGGGAAAAATATGATCCGAATGAAACCGGAGAGCAGCAATATGCAATGTATGGCAGACCTTTCGGTAAAAGTCTTTGTCATGCCTGGGGCGCAAGTCCGATTTATTTACTTGGGAAATATTACCTCGGCGTAAAACCTTTAAGTCCGGGCTATGAAACTTATACGGTTGAACCAGTTCTTGGCGGATTGGAAGAGATGAATGGAAAAGTACCTACTCCTCACGGAGAAATTTCTATTGACTGCAGCAAATCATTAATTAAAGTGAAATCGGATTGGGGAAAAGGCACATTAAGAATAAAAAGCGAAAAAAAACCGGTTTGCGAACAATTGACAGTTATTTCAATTGGAAATGATACTTACGAAATGCCGATTAAAAAAGGAATTGAATATTGCGTACAGTATGAAAACATGGATTAGAATATTTATCAATAAGCTAAATAATTATTAACAAAAATCGTCAAGATTATGAAAAACAATAAAAACATTGAAGAAGCATATCAATACGCTAAAAGTGAATACGCTGCTTTAGGTGTTGATACAGATGAAGCGGTGCGAAAATTAGATCAGATCAAAATAAGTTTGCATTGCTGGCAGACGGATGATGTCGGAGGTTTTGAAACTCCGGATGCTGAGTTGGAGGGAGGAGGTATTCAAGTTACAGGGAACTATCATGGAAAAGCCAGAACAATTCAACAAGTAAGAACCGATATTGAAAAAGTTATGAGTATGTTACCGGGAAAGCAGCGACTTAATCTACATGCTATATACGGTGATTTCCTGGGTGGCAAGGTTGATCGCGATCAGATCGAAGTGAAACATTTTCAGAGCTGGATTGACTGGGCTAAAAAGCTCGGTATCGGGCTGGATTTTAATCCGACTTGTTTTTCGCATCCTTATGCTGATGAAGGATTTACTATTTCGAGCAAAAATGAAACCTACCGCAAATTCTGGATCGAACATGTTAAACGCTCAAGAATGATTGCCGCAGAGATGGGCAGGCAACTTGGTACTCCCAGCATAAATAATATTTGGATACCTGACGGTTCAAAAGATATTCCGGTTGACCGGAATACTCACCGTATGTTATTAAAGAAATCCCTGGATGAAATTTTTGAAATTGAATATCCTAAACAGTATCTAAAAGATTCGATTGAAAGTAAATTATTCGGCATCGGCTCGGAAGCAATGGTAGTTGGTTCATACGAATTTTATATGGGTTATGCGGTTAAGAATAAGAAACTTCTTTGTCTAGATACCGGTCATTTTCATCCGACAGAACAAATAGGTGATAAAATTTCTTCTGTTTTGCAATTTGTAGATGAATTACTTCTTCATGTGAGCCGCGGTGTTAGATGGGACAGTGATCATGTTGTAATCTTTAATGATGAGCTCCAACTTATAGCACAGGAAATAATTCGTGCAAATGTTTTGGAACGAGTAAATATCGGTTTGGATTTTTTTGACGGCAGTATAAATAGAATTGGAGCTTATGTAATAGGTGCGCGGGCTACTCAACTTGCATTTTTATTTGCACTTCTTGAACCCATAAATAAAATAAAAGAGTATGAAGAATCGGGAAATTATTTTGAAAGACTGGCGCTTCTTGAAATTATGAAGTCAAAACCACTGGGTGCTGTTTATGATTATTATTGTATGATAAATGATGTGCCCGTTAGCGAAGACTATATTGAAATGATCCGGGAGTATGATAAAACAGAATTGAATACCCGTACTTTAATATCGGTATAAAATATAAGGCAGGTAAATTTAAATTTTTACTAATTTAGTTTTATAGATTAAACAAATAAAATATCATTATGAAAAATAAATATTTTATCTTCATATTTCTCAATTTCATCATAGTTGTTTTTGTTTCTCATTTGTTTGCTCAATCAGGACAAATAAAAGAAGTGATTAAGAAGTATAGCAGTGATCTTCCTTTCGATTTTCCGGAATTAAGTGTACCTTCATTCCCTGAAAATGAATTTAATATAATTGATTTTGGCGCAGCAGGGGATGGTATAACCGACAATACAAAAATATTCAGGGAAGTTATTGATTCTTGTTTTAATACCGGGGGAGGAACAATAATAGTCCCTGCTGGAATTTGGATTACAGGTCCTATCATACTGAAAAGTAACATAAATCTCCACCTTGAAAGAGGGGCACTTATACAGTTCACAAAGGATTTTGATGATTATCCTTTAGTAGAAACTACATACGAAGGTCAGGGACAATATAGATGTATTTCTCCAATTTATGGTCGAAATCTTAATAATATTGCAATTACCGGTGAAGGAGTGATTGACGGAGCCGGAGAGGCATGGCGGCCTGTGAAAAAATCTAAGTTGACTTCCTCGCAATGGCTGGATCTAGTTACTTCAGGTGGAGTGGTTGACAAAACTGGTAATACCTGGTGGCCTTCGGAGCAAGCTATGAACGGGGCTTCTGAATTGGAAAGATTAAGCCGAAAAGGTAAACTTACTAAAAAAGATTATATGGCTGTCCGCGATTTTTTGAGGCCTGTTATGATTAGTCTTGTAAGTTGTAAAAATATTCTGCTTGACGGTGTTACTTTTCAGAATTCACCTGCCTGGAATATCCATCCTTTAATGTGCAGTAATTTAATTGTGCGCGAAGTAAACGTTCGTAATCCCTGGTATTCACAAAATGGAGATGGAATTGATATAGAATCATGCAGGGATGTGATTTTGTACAACAGCAGTTTTGATGTAGGTGATGACGCTATCTGTATTAAATCAGGCAAGGATGAATTTGGAAGAAAAAGAGGTATTCCTACCGAAAATTTAATAGTAACCGATTGTATAGTTTACCACGGACATGGCGGATTTACGATAGGCAGTGAAATGTCGGGAGGTGTTAAAAATATCAAAGTCAATAATTGCGATTTTATTGGAACTGATGTTGGATTGAGATTTAAAAGCACACGCGGCAGAGGCGGAGTAGTTGAAAATATTTTTATTAGTAATATTTATATGAAAGATATTGCTACATCTGCAATAAACTTTAATCTTTATTACGGAGGAAAGGCTCTTACAGAAGAAAAATCAGCGGAAGAACATTCGAAAAATCAAAAAGAAACAGGTGCGGATGAAACCACCCCAAGTTTTAGAAATCTTTATCTTGATAATATATATTGTAAAGGTGCAAAGGATGCAGTGGTTCTACAGGGATTACCTGAAATGCCTCTGCAAAATATTGAATTGAAAAATTTGATTATAACTGCTGAAAAAGGGATTTCTATGTTTGATGTTGATGGAGTAAAGATTAATAATGCCAAAATCTATACATCCGGGAACCCGGTTTTTAATATCAATCAAGCGAAAAATGTTATGATTAGCAAAATTCATTTTAAGAAAGATCTACCGGTCTTTATGAAATTAGACGGTTATAAAACTAATAATATTGAAATTCAAGGAAGTGAATTATCTACGGAAGATATAATTCAGTTTGGAGATAATGTGAAGAAAAATGTTTTAAAGATTAAAAATTGAAATTGCTAATACTCTTTTTTTTGTTCTCGTAAATTTGCGAATACCCGTACTTCTTCAAATAGACTTGGAATTGAAAATGAAAAGCATTTTAATAATTACCGCATTAATTATAATTTTTAGTGCGCTGGTAATTTCACAGAACAAAAACGCAGTACTGAATTATTCAGGTAACGAAAAGCCTGATATTTCAGCAGACGGTGGATTAATCCCTGTTGTCGGTGTTCATAATTATCAGGTGCTTCGTGCAAACAGAACACATCCGGAGTTAGCGGATAGTTTTGGTTATACTTACAATCATGCTCCGATGCTAGCGTTTTGGAATGGAAAATTTTACTTAGAGTATTTAAGCGGACCCGTCAGGGAGAGCCAAGCCCCATGTCATACTCTGTTATGCACTTCAGCTGACGGTGCAAATTGGTCTATACCGCGGGTTGTATTTCCGGCTTTAACATTAAAAGACAGTACCCAAACAATAGCACATCAAAGAATGGGATTTTATATTGCACCTAATGGGAAATTATTGATACTTTCATATTATGGTATAAATCCCAATCCGCTAAATGGTAAGGGGATTGGTAGAGCTGTAAGAGAGGTTAAAAGTGATGGGACGTTAGGATCAATCTATTTTATAAGTTTTAATGCATCAGCCGGATGGAATAAAAATAATATTCCTTATCTGTTCTATACTAATTCAACCGATAGCGGATTTGTTGCTGCATGTGATTCACTGCTTAACAATCGGTTGATGACTCAGCAATGGTGGGATGAAGAGCATCTTTACAATAAAAATTTCCCTGTTTCCGGCCAGGCATTTGATTATTATCATTTAAAAAACGATGATGTTGTAGGAATGTGGAAAGAAGGATTAGCATCAATTAGTAAGGATGAAGGTAATACCTGGCAGAAACAGCAGAAAATGCAAAACATTATGTGGAACAATGCCAAATATTTCGGCCAGCAGACAAAAGACGGTAAGTATGCACTGGTTTATTGTCTGAATAATCCGTGGAGAAATCCGTTGGGAATAATTGTAAGCGATGATGGAATTAATTATCACGATATGGCAATTGTTCATGGTGAACTACCCGATCAAAGATATTACGGCTGGCTTACAAAAAATATGGGGCCGCAATATGTTCGTGGAATTATAGAAGGCAACGGCAATCCTCCCGGAAATTTTATGTGGGTCGCTTACAGTGTTAACAAGGAAGATATCTGGGTAAGCCAAATTCCGGTTCCTGTTAAAAGTACTTATAGCAAAAATATTGATGATAATTTTAATGCTGCTATCTCAATTAATGACTTAAATACCTGGAATATATATAATCCGCTTTGGGCAAAAATTAGTTTGAAAAAAATTTCCGAAGGAAATAATTGCCTGAAATTAACAGATTCCGATCCTTATGATTATGCCCGTGCAGTCAGGGTGTTTCCTGAATCCGCAAACCTTGAAATCTCATTTGATTTAATGCCGTGTCAGAATGATCATGGAAGATTGGAAATCGAGATATTAATTGATAATGGTAAACGTCCGGTGAGATTTTGGCTAGCAGACGATGGATATATTTACACTCTCGATGGTTGGATGACAACAAAAATTCAAAAATATATACCGGACAAATGGATGAAGTTTGATATGAAAATCAATAAGCGGTTTGTCCTAACTATTGATTCTACAGTAATTGATTTGGGAAAGGGCAAGGGTGGAAATTTTGCAGTGCCTGTTAAATCATTTTCAAGAATATCTTTCCGTACGGGTAAATACCGTTACCGGGGCAAAGGAGGACTGGATTTGAAGAACGCAGATGATAAATTGCAGACTGCTGTTTTTTATTTGGATAATGTAAAAGTAAATATTGTGGGGAAATAAATTCCGGTAGAAATCAGAAAACCGATAAAGCATTTTATGTACTGACAAATGGAAAAGTGGTAGTAACATTACAAAAAATTAAAAAGGCTTCGGCTGAGTGCTGGACTATTTTTTAAATTTTATAGAAATTTAAGTAATTATCGATAATCAAAAATTATATGACTATGAAAAATAAAATTACCATTTGCCTTTTTATATCCCTATTTCTTTATACAAATATTTACAGTCGGCAAATTGATTCTATTTCACATTATATACAGATTATAAAATCACACGTATATAAAGATTATAAAGGTATGTACAGGAAAGCGGCAGGCGCATTGTTCTATCCATTTCTAACCCCAGGCAGCAATCAATATGATAATGTTTTATGGGATTGGGATTCGTGGCTGAGTGATATTGCTTTGAGGCAGATCTTATCCGATGTTGGTTCCGAAAAAGATAAAAAGGAAGCTCTGCCTTATGAACAGGGATGTGTCCTTAATTTTTTATATTATGGCAATTGGGACGGTTATATACCGATCGTAATCTGGGAAGATACCGATCCGAAAAAAATCAAACCTAAAGACATTTACAATGTCAACATGCATAAACCCGTATTGGCACAGCATGCGGCATTTATTACCCGGTTAAATGGCGGAAATGCGGAATGGCTTAGAGAAAGTTTTTATAACCTGCAGGCATTTGTTAACAATTACAGAGCTCATTACAAAAATAAGGCTACCGGACTTTATTACTGGCAGACAGATGTTGCAATCGGAGTAGATAATGATCCTTGTACGTTTTATAGACCCCCGAAAAGCTCGGGATCAATATATCTTAATTGTCTAATGTACAAAGAACTGAAAGCAATGGTTTATCTTGCCGGAAGGTTAAATCTTCCGGAAATAGGAAAAGAATATTCGGCAGCAGCAGAAGAATTAAAAACTGCAATTCAAAAATATTGCTGGGATGAACGTGATGGATTTTTCTATAGTGTTGATCTTAATTTACGCCCTGTAACTAATAAACCCGATAGTTCCTTAGGGAAGATATTTATAATTCATGCCGGCTACCCGCGTGATTATGATTGTTTGATTCAAAGAATAGAAGTATGGTCAGGATTCATGGCAATGTGGGCAGGCATTGCAACACCCGAACAAGCAGAGCGGATAGTAAAAGAGCATTTTCTGAATCCAAAGACATTTAATTCGCCATACGGTGTGCGGACACTTTCAAAAATGGAAAAGATGTATAATGTTCAGGCAAGCGCTAATCCGTCGAACTGGAGAGGTCCGATCTGGGGAATCTCAAATTATATGGTTTTTAGGGGTCTTTTGAAATACGGCTATAATAAAGAAGCCAAAACATTGGCAGAGAAAACAATAAAACTTTTTGGAAAAGATTTTGAAGAAAACGGTGCACTTCATGAATATTACGAACCCGATACCGGCGAGCCGATATTAAATAAGGGATTTCAAAATTGGAATTATCTCGTAACAAATATGATTGCATGGCTGGAAGGTAAACCGGTTATTGAAGAATTCTGAAGTTTATAAGTGGGTATAAAGCTGCTTAATTCATTAAGTTAATGTGAGCTAGTATTTTATTGTGTAGGTCAGATTTAATGCTCGACCGCTGAGTTAAAAAATAATTTTAATACCTCGTAGTCCGTTTGTGGCGGGGTAGTTCATTGTTCGTCAATGGCGGATGATAGACCACCATACAAATTTTTAGGAATTACTAGAAAATGAAGAAAATTCTCATCTCAATAATGATATTATTTGTACTGTGTCCTAAAGCTTTTACGCAGGTAACACAACAAAAACCACGAATTATAAATATGACTGACCTTGGTGCTGACCCTGACGATCAACAATCTATGGTCCACTTTCTGGTACAGAGCGATGAATTCGATGTTGAAGGATTGATTGTGATTACCAGTTGCTGGAAGAAGTATCAGTCAAACATAAACATGTTGAATGATATTTTAAATGCTTACGGACAGGTTGTATCTAATCTTAAAGTACACGATCCGGATTTCCCTTCAATTGAATACCTGCAGTCTGTTTCAAAATTGGGTCAACCGGGTTATGGTATGATTGATGTCGGCTCAGGTAAAGACAGTCCGGGTTCTAATCTAATAATATCAGCAGTTGACAAAGACGATCCGCGGCCTGTATGGATATGCGATTGGGGGGGAGCCAACACCTTAGCCCAGGCGCTCTGGAAAGTGAAGAATTCTCGTTCCGCAGATAGTTTAAAAAAGTTTATAAGCAAGATTCGTGTATATGACATTCTTGGTCAGGATGATGCAGGAGCATGGATAACTAAGACCTTCCCGGAACTTATTTATATTCGGGCTACGGGAGTTTATGGCTGGCAGCCCACTGACAGCTGGTTGAAAGATAATATACAGAACCAGGGTCCCCTGGGTGCCGTATACCCTGATAGAAAATATGCTACTGAAGGAGATTCACCTTCATTTTTGTACGTTTTCCCGAATGGTCTTCACAATCCTGATGAGGTCTGGCAAGGCAGCTGGGGCGGTCGTTTTGAGCGGGATAAAATAGCCGGTATTCGAGGTATGTCGGCTGTTGGTGATGTGGAAGCTCAATACGATCCATACTACATGTATGGTAATACGTCAGCCGGCGCTAGTGATATAAGCCGTTGGTCACCCGCATATAATAATGATTTTCAGGTACGGATGAAATGGTCAGTAACGAGCAATTATGCCGATGCTAATCATTATCCTACTGCCATAGTAAATGGCGATTCGACAAAACGGGTTTTAGAAGTGACTGCTGTTCCGGGCTCAACTGTTAACCTTAGTGCAGCGGGTTCTTTTGATCCTGATAATAATTCTATTTACTACAATTGGTTTTATTACAGAGATCCAAGTACCTATTTTAGAACTTTGACAATTGATAATAGTACAACTGACACTCCTACGGTACATGTTCCGTCAGTTGCGGACAGTGCAGAAATACATATTATTCTGGAAGTGCATGATTCCGGCAGTCCTAATCTTTATACTTATCGCCGTGTAATTATTAATGTGAGAAGCAGTACCGGAATTGAAAATAATAAGTCAGATATGATTCCTCAAAAAATAAAGCTGTATCAAAATTTCCCAAATCCTTTCAACCCAGAAACTGCCATCAGTTACGAACTTCCGAACAGTTCATTTGTTAAGTTACAAATATTTAATATGCTTGGGGAAGAGATAAATACATTAGTGAATAAATATCAAACAGCAGGGCGATATGAGGTGAAATGGCAGCCCAAAGATTTACCAAGCGGGATATATTTTTATAAATTGAAATCTCATTCAATAAAATCAAATAAAGAATATATACTGGTAAAAAAAATGATCTTTTAAAATAGTATTCATCAATATTTTTATAGATTAAAAAAATAAGTAGCAGTTAACGCATGGATTCCATCGATTTGTGAACAATGTCAACGATGGTTAAAAATAAATTTGAGATAAGGATGAAAAAATTATTTTTTTATTACTGATACCGGTTCTGAATCTACAAGGAATTTTTGCCAATCTTTCTCTTGAGTAGGGAAAGCTTATTATAAGTTATGACTTAATATAATTTATTATATTAATTCCACTGCTTCTTCAACGACATATCTTTTAGGTCCGATAGGACAAACAAGACACAATATTTAATTCAGTCATAAAAAGTCCTTCCATTATCTTTTAACCAAAACTATCTTTGCAAACAAAAATTCTTATCCCAAAGGGATGGATTTCTATGAAAAAGAATTTTGAGCCTAAGGCTCATCCGCTTTTGGCGGAATTGTTCATCGTAATTATTTTTCTATCTTCAGGTGTAATAACGGCCCAAGCCTTTACAATACCTATAGAGCATTATTATTACCAGGCCTGCCTTCGCCAAAGTGAAGATAGTAATAGCATTTTATTCATAAAACCGACTTTGGCTTCGGACAGGCAAGTTAAAGTTAAAGTTGTCAGAGTTATTGACGGGGATACTTTTGTACTATCAGATTCCACTCATGTTAGGCTGCTTGGTGTCAATACTCCGGAACTACATAAAAAAAGTATTGAAGACACTTTGTTTGCAGATTCAGCAACTCACTTCCTGAAAAGGTTAATCGACGGAAAAAATATTAAGCTAACATTCGATAGAAATTATACGGCATTTTTGGGAGGTTATTAGCGTATGCCTGGTTAACCGATATCAATGATAAAGATTCATTATTTGTTCAAGCTGAATTGTTGAAAGCAGGACTTGCAAGGATTCGTTACTATCATAAAGGAATGAAGTATTATTACATATTTCAAAATCTAAAACGAACGGCAAGAAGAAGAAGGCTGGGAATCTGGGGAATAAGGTAAATGGAGTATTGAGTAGGGAGTATAGAGTATTGAGAAGATACTCGATACCGGATGCCGGATAAATTCAGTAGTCAGAGTTCAGAAAATCGGAGGTCAGATGACAGAAGGTGATGAGCTTTTAGAAAATATTATTCATAAATGTCCTTTTATTAAATTAAGCCGGATTGGATTAATTAATCATACGAGATTAAGAAATATCAGGATAAAAAAAGAATTTATTATCCTCAGGACTAAAATGAAACCAATGGATGCGATTGAGTACCTGGCAATGAAATATTTAAGATCGGAATCAACGATTCATTCGATTGTTTACAGACAGAAACGCAAGCGAAAAATTAACAATTATTAATTAACAATTAAGAAGGTGTAATTGAGTGATTCAATTTAAAAATAAAATTATATCTTACAAAAGTTATTTTATAATCACCTTCATTTTAGGAATTTATTTTTTCGAAATAGGTTGTAATAGTATTTCGGATATTTTCCAGGGGGCTGCCAATTCGGCAGCTAAAGAAGAAAATAATAAGCTTAAGAATGAAAATGTTAGCTTAAGGTTTTCTTTAGATTCTCTTTCCAATGCTTATGACTCATTATATGATGATTATACTTCAATTAAAAATAAAAAACCTGATACGGTTTTTATATCAATTCCTACTGACTCAATTAATTGGATCGATTCAACAAGATATATTCTTAAAGACTCAATTGTTTTAATCCCACACGACACTTTAATAATCCACTTAAAAGATTCTCTGATTTATAATTATAAAGATACTACGCTTTATAACTATCTCGATTCAGTAATAGTCACTTATGATGAAAGAACTTTTCCTACCGAGACAATTGAAAAGTATTTGAATTTGTTTTTCAAAACAGACAACCTAAGTGATACAACCGGATTACATTTCAATTTTGAAGTTTTTAATGGAAAGGAACTTAGTTTTATCAAAGATTCTTTGTATAAGGTTCCTGACTCAACAATCGGATGGAGAGTTGATTGGTACTTAAAATAAAAATAAATCTTTGTTCTTTCTTTTGAAAGAAAGGGACCAAAAGTTCTTCGAAAAGTAGGGACAAATAAATTACTAAAATGTTTCACTGTACTTTTTTCTTGATAAAAAAGTACCAAAAAATCAAGACTGCAAAAGAAATTCTAAAATTAT